>CAVPIA010000001.1:0-141322 GCA_963704875.1 uncultured Gammaproteobacteria bacterium
CGACGTATCGCTAGGCGGTCGGCCGTCAGACGCGTCGGCTTTCGGTTCCGCTGAAGCCAGTGATATGGGCCGCAGTGATCTGCGATCGTGTGTGTCGCTGGTTCGGTGTTTCACCGCCGCTCTACCCGCGGCGCGTAGAGTTTTTCGCGCTTGATCGCGCGTTCTCGATCGATAAGGCAAAGAAACTTTTGGGCTATGCGCCCAGCGTGGGTCTGGAAGAGGGCTTGCGCAGGACTGCAGAGGCCTACCGGTCCCAGGGGCTGATGTAAGCGGTGACCGGTCAGTCAGCGACCACGCCGGCCGACAACCGATTCGACGTGATCGTTATCGGGGGCGGTATCTACGGGGTGATGACCGCGCTGGAGTCTTCGTCACGTGGTTTGAAAACGCTTCTGGTGGAGGCTGGCGACTGGTGTTCCGGCACCAGCTATAGCTGGCTGCGGATACTGCACGGGGGATTGCGCTATCTGCAGACGATGGATCTCCCGCGGTTCTATGAGTCGGTGCGCGAGCGGAGCTGGTTTCTCGAGCATTTTCCGCATCTGGTACGGCCGATCTCCTGCATCATGCCGCTGTACCAGACGGGCTCTCATCCGGTCTGGATGATGAGGGCAGCGCTGACGCTCAATGACGTACTGTCGATCCACCGCAATCGTCGTCTGGTGTCTGGCAATCACCTGGAGCGGGAGAGAATGCTCTCACCCGATGAAGTCCAAAAGGCGTTGCCCTATATTGAGCGTGCGGCGCTAAAGGGAGGCGCCCGCTGGCAAGACGCGGTGGCGTTTGAACCCCAGTTGTTGTTCCTGGAACTGTTGCAGTGGTGCAGGGCGCACGGCGCCGTATGTCTCAACTATACCCAGGCGACCGGGGTGCTGACGGAAGGTGGCAAGGTCACCGGCATTACCTGCGCGGGTGCTTCGGATGGCGAAGAGGCCCGCTACCAGGCGCCAGTTGTGATTAACGCTGCGGGCCATTGGGCGCCCGGCCTTGCGCGCAAGTTTGGGCATGCGATGAACGCCGAGCCAGGCATGTCCTGGGCCTGGAACGTGTTATTCGATTTGCCCGTCACGACGGATTGCGCGGGTGCCGTGACGACCGCCCGAAAGCGGGGGCGCAGACCTTCTTCGTCGATGCCCTGGCAGGGGAGAATGCTGGTCGGCACCGGCCACGCGCCGGTGCGTCACGGCGATGAATCGGCGCCAGTGCCCGAGCATCTGGTGGCCGGCTTTGTCGAACAGGTGGCCAAAGCTGTGCCGTCTCTGGGTCTTGGCATGGCAAACGTCTCCCGCGTTTTGGGTGGACGTCTGCCGATCTCGAGTCCGGAGCCGATAAAACTGACCGCCCGGCCGGTGATCGTCGATCATCAACCATCTGGAGCGGCGGGCCTGTATTCTGTGTGGGGGATCAAATACACGACCGCGCTCGCTGTGGCCAGACGCGTGGTCGACAAAGCCTGCGGTAGGACGAGAGCGGTATCGGCGAGCTACCGACCCGATCAGGTCGAGACTGGCCAATTGCCACTCGCGTCCCTGGATCGTTCATCCTCCGGCCGAAGATGTCGAGAATCCTGAGTTATTTTCGAGAAGTTGTGGACCTGGGCCTTGCCAGCGGCGCATGTCATCTGGATGATCTGGTGCTGCGCCGTTGCGGTCTCGGCGATCATGCCGGTACTGCCCGCGAGGTGGCAGGCACGATGGCAGCGATGATGCCGTGGAGCGAGGAACAAAAGGACCGGGAATTGTAGAGTTCATGGCCGACACACCCGGAATTCCTGGAACGATGGCCAAAAGGTCCCGAACGATTGAGGCCTCACGGTCAGGTCGGTAGCAACGAATGAGCAAACCATCGAACACCCAGGAGGAGCTCAAGTCACAGGAGCTCTCGAGCAGCGCCAAATATAGAGCGTTGGTGATCGGCCAGCAGGGTGTCTGGCCCCTGGTGAAGTACGAACTGGTATTGCTGCTGGCATCCTGGATCCCGGGAGCGCTCGGCCTGTTGCTGCGCTCGAAGCTCTACCCGGCTCTGTTGGGGCAGTGCGGACTGGGCAGCGTATTCGGCGCCAATGTGGTGCTGCGCCATCCGCACAAGATCCGGACAGGCGCGGGACTGGTGGCGGATGACAACGTGGTGCTGGACGCGAAGGGAACGACAAATCAGGGCATCGACATCGGTGACCAGGTTTTTATCGGACGCAATACGATCATCTATTGCCAGAACGGTGATATCTCTATCGGCGACAACAGCAATATCGGTTCCAACTGTCAGATTTTCTCATCCGGCAAGTGAGCGATCGGCTCAAATGTGCTGTCGCGGCCTATGTCTATGTGGTCGGGGGCGGACATCATTTCGACGATGATGACACGCCGGTGATCGGTCAGGAGCGCGTCGCCAGGGGGATACGATCGGTGACGGAGTGTGGATCGGGGCAGGCGTCAAGATCCTCGACGGCGTTCGGTGGGTAAGACGCGATATTAGCGGCCGGCAGCGTCGTGAATCAGGACGTACCGCCAGGGGCGATCGTCGGTGGCATTCCGGCCAAGGTGTTGCGTCAGCGTAGCGTGGCAGGTGAGGGACGCCTGATGTTTGTTGCGGTGTCAACAAGACCAGGGACTTCGCGATCGATCAGGCGGAGTTTTCGGCGACACGGCGCGTCGGCACTGGGCGCCCACGGCGACGACGTCCTTTCCCGTTTCGCAGATCGCGCTGGCGCGAGCATCGACGGTTCAGTCCGCGCCGACGACCAGTCTGGCGCGGCGGTGTCATCTTCGGCGAAAGGCGTTGGGCGCGGGCGGATTGGGCGATCAACTGCGTCGAGATCGTACCGGGCCAGAGGCGCCGACTTCGTCAGGCAGCTGAATGGTCATTTTGTTTTGCCGATTGCGGATCCGGAGGATGGATCACTCTATGTGACGCGGGATCACCTCGGGGTCGAACCGCTCTACTATGGAGACCTTCCCGACCCGCTGCGTGTTCTCCACCAGCGCCGCGGCGGTTGCCGCATTCGGTTCGCAAGGGGCGCCGACACTGGACAATGCGGCCATCGCCAGGTTTCTCTGCTTCAATTACAACCCCGGTAGCGCGACGTTCTGGCAAGGGGTAAGGAAATTTCCGCCGGCGCACTATGCCGAGGTGGTAAACGGACGATTCACGCTGACCCGTTACTGGCGTCCGGAATTTCGGCGCCCAATTCGAAGAGGATGAGGCGGAGATCACCGAGCGTCTGCGCGCCGAGATCGAAACCGCAATTACAATCCGCGCCGGTGATGTCAGCGCACCCGCAGTGTTTGTGAGCGGTGGGCTGGACTCGAGTACCGTGCTTGGCGTTCTCGCCCGGCACTGCGAGGAGTCGCCGCGGACCTACTCCTATCGCTGTCGTGGTCAGGGATTTGATGAATCCCATTATGCGCGGATGATGGCTGAGAGCGTGGGCTCCGGCATACGGAACTCGAGTATCTGCCGGAAAATGTCGATCTGATGGTCGATCTGGTCGACACGATGGAGGAGCCGTTCTGCGACGTCGGCATCAACATCGCTACCGCACTGCTGGGCCGGGAGGCGGGTAAGGATAATCGCTGCGTGTTCACCGGCGACGGTGGTGACGAGCTATTTGGCGGTCATCCGATCTACGAAGCGGACAAGGTGGCTCGCTACACCGACATGATTCCGCCCGGGATCATGCGTTCAATCGGCACAGTGCTGTCAAAACTTCCGGATTCCGACAAGAAGAAGACGCTCGCGGTCAAACTCAAGCGATTCGGCGAGAGCCTGCGCTTCCACGGGAACTGCGGACCAACCGTTGGCGGCTCTATTATCTCGAGGACGACCTCGCGAAACTGCTCAACGATGACGTGATGATCGGGGTGACAACCGGGAGTCACTGTTCTCGGACATTATCGATACCTACCGGGAAGCCGACGCGCCAGATCGCGCTGGGCCAGACTTTGTACTCGGATTATTTCACCGTGGTCGATTTCTACCTACGCAGGAACGACCTGAACCGGACGTTCGGGCTGCAGACGCGTTACCCGTTTCTCGATCCGGTACTGGTCGAATTCTGTGCCCGGATACCGTCGAAGTACAAAGTCCGTGGCTGGTTCGACTCTAAACACATCATGAAGAAAGCGATCGAGCCGTGGCTGCCGCATGAGATCGTCTATCGCAAGGACAAACTCGGGACACAGCATCCCGCTAAAGAACTGGATCCGCGACAACAAACATGTCCGCGAATTCGTCGGTGATCTGATTTCTGAATCGCGTTTGCGCAGGCGTGGCCTGGTGAGGCCCGAGTATGTGGCGAGAATGTGGGACGACCACATGGCGTCAAGGGTGAACAATTCGCATCGGTTATGGTCCCTGGCCGTCCTGGAGTTGTGGACTGAAGGACCGGGAGCAAGATTCGGGTCACGAGGCAGCCCGACGCAGGGTGAGGCGCAGGGATGAACCCGCAGTCGAGCAGGCTGTTATGGCAGCTCCAGAAGAAGAGGCATCTGATCGATGTGTGGTTCCGGGTCTCGGTCCCGATTTCGTCGCCCAACGCCGGCCGCCAGCGGAACTCGATCATATACCGGTCATTACATTCCACGTGCCCATTCCGGAGCGGTTCGAAGACGCAGTGTGCCTATCTCGCCGACAATGGTTACCACACTGTCGACGGCGAGGAACTGACAGTCGTCATGAGTGGTCAGGTAAAACCGAGACCTAGGAGTGTTGCAGTCACATTCGATGATGGTCTGAAACAGGTTTGGACGGTCGCGTATCCGATCCTTAAGAAGTACGGGCTCAAGGCGATCGTATTCCTGGTTCCCGGCTGTATCCCGGAAGACGAGTCGGCTACCTCGGAAGACAATGGAGGATGTCTGGCGAGGGCGAGGCGACTGACGCCGAGGTATGGGTATCTGGTCGGGCGAGATCGCCACTGGCGACCTGGCCGGAAATAAGGGTCATGCACGATTCTGGCGTGATCGACTTCCAGTCCCACTCGATGTGGCATAGCCTGGTGTATCCAGTCGGATCAGGTGATCGACTTCGGGCGTCCGGACTACGACACTTTCTATTTCGGCAATATTCATTTCCCGCTTTATCAGCAGGACGGCATAGATGTCACCAGTCGAGAAGTGATTCTCGGCATGCCGGTATACGCGTCGGCGCCGCGAATGCAGGTTGAAGCACGATATTTTGATGATCAACGATTGCGGGACCACTGCGTCGATCTCGTGGCTCGTTCGGGTGGTGAGAAATTCTTCAGTCAACCGGGATGGCGACAGAGTCTGAAGGGAGCTGTCGAGAGCTTTCGACGGTCCAATCCGGCGCAGACGAGAATCGAGCAGCCTGAGGAACGGGACGCGGCTATCCGGGACGAGCTACGGGCGGCAAAGGAAGCTATCGAGGGTCGCTTGTCAGGCAAGAAGGTCACCCACTTCTGTTTCCCATGGTACAAGGGCGCCGAATTCGCCCAGCGATGCGCCGAAGAGACCGGGTATGAATTGACTTACTGGGACTATGGCCCGGGATTCTTCAAGAACACTCCCGCTAGCCGGACCGCGAGAATTGCGCGCGTCGACGAGACTTTCATGCGTCGGCTGCCGGGAAGTGGGCGCATGAGCAAATTCGACGTATTGCGCGAGATGATCCAACTGAGGGAATTACCCGCCCGGATGTTCCCGGGCCGGTGAGGCCAACACCTATGAAGGTCCTGCACGTCATAGACAAACTATCCATGGACGGCGTCAATCCGAGCAGCTGCACAGTGCTGTTTGGCGGCTGGAACCCGCACATGCAGAAACTGGGTTGTGAGATGTCCGTCATGAGCCTTGCCCAGGACCAGGAAGTCGGGACCTATCTTCGCGACCGGGGCATCGAGGATCACTATTCGTCTAATCCGAGGCATGTTATCAAGGTCATCGGACAGATCGAAGAGCTCGCTACTGGCCTGGGCGCGGATATCATCCACCTCCACGGGTATGGAGCGGCGCACTTCGGCCGGGTGGCAGCCAGACGGAGCGGCATCCTAAACGTTGTCCATGAGCATGCGGTGCTGAAGGTGAAGCCGGTCCATTATGTGATCGATCGCTTGCTGCGGAATATGACCGATGCTGCCGTTGCCGTCAGCCGTAATGTCAGGGAATTCATGATCAGGGGGCGCAGCATTCCGGCCGACCGGATCCGTGTGATTGGCAATGGAATCGATCTAGGGCGCTTTTTGCCGAAGAGTCCGTCTGATATTCAATCAGCCAGGGAGATCATCGGTGTCGATAGGTGCGTTCCGATCGTTGGCGCGGTGACCCGGTTTCGTCAAGAGAAGGGCACTGAAGACCTGATCAGAGCTTTCGGTGAGATTCGGAGAAGGTTCGATGAGGCCCGGCTAGTCATTGTGGGCGACGGACCGCTCAGGGAGATGTTGCGGGATATTGCGGAACACGAAGGCGTGTCCGATTCGGTGATGTGGCTTGGTTTCCGCTCAGATGTAGAGCGAATCATGCCAGCCTTCGATGTGCAGGTAATTCCATCGCTGACGGAAGGGTTTCCACTGGCGTTGGCTGAAGGCATGGCTATCGGCAATGCCATGGTAGTGACCGAGGTGGGCGGAATGAGGGAACTGGGCCGAGATCTAGAGAATCTGTTGTTCGTGCCGCCGCGGGATCCCTCCGCCATAGCTAATGCGAGCATACGCTTGTTCGAAGATACTGCTCTGGCATTGGCGATTTCCGAAGCGGCACGAGAGTCCGCCCGGTCAATGGATGTGGCCCAGAGTGCCAACGCCCTGGTCGGGCTTTATTCTGAGATGATAGCTTCAAGGCGTTAGCGAGCATCACCATGGTGTGGAGTCGGGTCACTAGATTTCACATTCGCGCGCCAGCTGGGAATCCCGCGAAGCAGCTTCAGATATGGACAACTGTCAGTAGATAGCAGTGGGGAGCGCCAGGTGAGCGATCACGGACAAGACAACCAAAACAAGGCGAGCCAAGCTCGCTACGGCTTTAGCAAAGTCACCTCTCTGGGTGCCAGCCGCAAGATAAAGATGCTGAGGAGACTCGTGCAGAGACTACTGCCGCCTCCGAGCCAGGCTCCAGTCATCTTGGAGGTGGGACCGGGGCGAGGTGAGTTTGCAGGGCTCGTCCTCGAACAAGGATATGACTATGTAGGCATTGAACCGAGTGATGAATTGCGAAGGGATCTCCAATCGAAGGGCCTGACTATTGTCGAGAAAGGCTTGCCAGAGATTGCTCTGTCGGACCGTGAAGTGGATGTGGTCTACTCGTTCGATGTTCTGGAGCATCTCGACAATCACAATGTGGCCATGACCTTCATGAGCGAAGCCTATCGGGTATTGAAGCCGGACGGACATATGATTGTTATCGCACCCAATGCCGAGACCCTGGGGCCGCTGTTTTATGTTTACGAGTATCAACACAGCTTTGTTACGACCGTTTATCGGGTGCAGTCCATGCTTAGAGACTCGGGATTCGTTATGGTCTCGTCTGGCCGTTTTCTGACAAGTTTTGGACTTTCAGAGGGGGTTCTCGCTCGCTCGCTCGACCGTTTCATTGCTCAGACGGCGCTTCTCCTCGCGCGTAGTCCGACATTGCTTGCTCTGGGGCGCCTTGTGTTCGGAGAGGGGCTGGTGTTTAAGGTGCACAAGAATATCTATGATCATTTTTTCGTTGTCGCGAGAAAGATGCCAGAGTAGTTGAGACTGTGGCGTTCGGATATTCAGGAGTGACAGACCTCAGACAAGTGTTGATCTGTCTAGGAATCTTGAATCTGCTGGGCAAAAGTATGGAGCTTTCGCAGAGTGCGAATTCGACATGGCACGACGGCCGCTATGCAGCCAGCCAAAATGCCGTCATCGATGGCATCAGAGTTTGAGTCGTCAGAGACTTCAATTTGATCGCAGAGCTGTAAGACCAAAAACAACCGAAAATTAGCCGCCCCTTATGATGGCTGTTGGGTCGCATCGTAGATTGCCTTGTGGCTCACGATAGCGGCGTGAAAGGCGTTGCCAGATTGGGTGGCTCCGCGTCAACTGCGCTTCCCCTCGCTAGAATGACGCCGGAAAACGTTGAGGGCGAGTTTTCGCTCCTGACCGGTTATGACACGAGAAGCCATGAGAAGGACCAGAAAAGCGACGGACCAGGAGCATGCAATCAGATAACTCGGCGCGCGGGGGACAAAGAAAATACTGAATATGCCCGCGATGACCCAACAGATAACCGTCTTGACCAACGGTGAAAGAGCGCGGATAGCTGGGGCCAATTTTGACAGGCGGTAGGCGAGCATTCCGAACACTGCCGCCTCTACCGCCACGGTGACAGTCGCGGCGCCAGCGAAACCATACTCTTGAATCGCAAAAATATTAAGCAGGACATTGAGCCCCAAGCCCAACATGGCATAGATTAAGAGAGCTCTTTGCTGGTCGATGGAAATCATGACTGTCTGCAGGAGATTGACCATGAAGGCAAAGGCTGCACCAAAAAGGAGGATCTGGAGCGCAATCGCGGACTCTTCATATGCTCCGCCGAATACAAGCAAGGTAAAGTCGGAAGCGATAGGCACTCCAATCGCAGTCGCCAGCAAGGCAAGAATCAGAGAGTACTTCCATCCCGTTCGGACTAACGAAGCAAATGCCGTGGTGTCGCTCACATGACACAACGACAGTCTTGGAAGCAGCACAGTGCCGATGACGACAGGGACCAAGAGCGATCCCTCATATATCTTGTAGCTCGCGCTGTACAATCCGACCTCTGATGAACCGCGCATTACGGAAATCATCACAGTATCTATGTAGTTGTACACATTCAGAGTGACGTAATAGAACCCAATAGGAGCGCCTGCTTTCAGCATCTCGACGAGGAATCCGATGTCGATTCGGCCATGGGAGCGATGGAATGCGGTCTTGGTCAAGTGCCTGATCACCAACAAGTCAATAAGTCGGACGCCGACAAACGACCAGCACAGGCCGTATAGGCCGTGGCCGAGCATGACTACCGTGCTTCCGATCAAGAAAAGGCCACCTTTCTCAATCACCGCGCTAAGCACCTCGAGATCAAACCTTTCGTAAGCCAACAGGCCGCTTCGATACACTTCCTTTGCTGATTTCAGAATGGATGCCAGGGCGATCAGATACACGGCATCGCGTATTCGGGAAGAATCATGGAGAAAATGAATCGTAACGGCTATCAGCAATAGCACAACCGGCGAGATGACTAGTTTCCAGGCGAAGGCATGCAGCATGTACTGCTGAGCCTGCTGTTTGTCGCGTGCGATCTGTCTTATCAGTAAGTGGTAAAGCCCAGGGTCGAGGAGAAAGTCGAAAAAGAACACGAAGGCCAGCGCGAATGAGAATATTCCAAAATCATCGGGTCCGAGGTATCGCGCGGCGACAACCGCCAGAAGAAAAAGGAATCCAAGAGTTGACGCCGAGACGCCAAAGGTGACGATGTTTCGGAGTATCGGCTTCTCGTCGCTCATCGAGATCTGCTGCGAGTAATCAATCGAAACCTATGGTGTAAACCTGGCGACACCCAACCGCAGATAGTCTCTGTCGCCAATAGGGACGCAGATGTGACGATGCGATATTGTCCCAATTGCCGCGAGATCATCTTATGGGAGAGTGATGAGGTGGTCCTGTGCGGGAAATTTGCCATGCGACTGACTTGACCGAGGATCCTGGCGCATAAGGAAGCAAGACTGGGACCTGGGGTTCGTCATGGGCCTGGTCTTTAGTAGTCCGGTAACTCGATCCGCCATGAATCGAGGTTGACTGACTATAGATCAGGTCCCTCAAAAACGAGAGATCGAAGCGAGGACACATAGCGATTGGCCACCTGCATAATCGAAAATCGCTCAACTGCTGTCGTTCTAGCCATGGAGCCAAGTTGAACCCTGGTGTCTCCATTCTTGATAAGTTCGGCTGCGGCCTCATACATCTCCATCTCGTCGTTGAGAGTAACCAAGATGCCATTCACTCCGTGCTCAACGACTTCTGGCAATCCGCCGACCCGAGTTGCGATCGCTGGTAGGCCGCAAGCCTGGGCTTCGACCAACGCGAGACACTGGCTCTCAGTCCATGACGGCATGACGAAAATATCCGCGCACCGTAGATATGGTATGACATCATCGACTTCGCCGGTGAAAGTAACGGAATTCTCCAGGCCATACTCCGCAACCATCTGCCTGAGCTGTCCCTCGCAGCCAAGCGTCATGCCCTCACCGGAGCCAACCAGAAATAGGTGAGCGGTCTCGAACCTAGCGGCCAGCTCTTTCCAGACATCGAGCAGGAGAACAAGTCCTTTCTCTCTCGATAGCCTGCCACAAAACATGAATACAACTTGAGTCTCGGATAGGCCGAACGACTCTCGCAGTCGCCGCTTCTTTTCTGTAGAGACTGGCGAGAACCGCTCAACGTCCACGCCATTGGGGATCTTGACGATACGCTCGCCAGGGATGCCTATCGCCAGGAGTTCCTGAACTATCGGCTCGCTTATGGCAATGAAAGCATCGGCCTTGGTGACGATTCTGTTGCGCAGGCGGAAGTACTGTCGGGCGAGCCAGTATATGGAGCTCCTAGATGACACGTCCATCAAGACATATGTGCCATCCATTTCCCCGCAAGTATCCGGTTTTATTACGCATTTCTTTCGAAGTAGTCTGGCCACGATAACCGCCGGAAGCGCGAGGATTCGCGGCATGGGCACGACTATGACATCGTACTTATTGCGATCACGTATCAGTGGAATACAGACATTCAACATCGCCAGGTAGCGGAAGAATCGGCCTAGGCGACTATCCCAGCCGACGCGAGTAACGGGAATGCCCGCGATGATTTCACTTCGTCTGTATGACGAGTCGTTTCGGAGGGAGACGACTAGCACGTTTACGCCCAGGTCAGATATCCGTTCGTTTATGAGCCGCGAATGAATTGCCCCGCCGTCCACGTTCGGGTAGTAAGACTCGGATACCATGCAGACACCCAAGTCCGTCAGTGACCTATCCATATGGGTGTCCGTCGTCCTGCGGGTTGGTCATGTCAATCTCTTGTGGATACACGCGACTCGCGGATCGCAACAACGGGTTGTGAGTGTTGTATTCCCCGTCCATGACGTTTGTCCATCCCGCACGGCCGTTTCGGACTAGAGCACCACTCTGGATAAAGGTCATTTGATGCGGTTCATTCGGATCTCTTCGAGGCCCGTCATAGTAGCCGTATCGGCTAGTGATACCAAGCGGCGGCGATGGATTTTCAATTCTCTGCCGGTCGGATCGCAGTAGCACGGGAAAATGTATTCGATTTGACTTAATTCGGTTGGATCAGCGTTGCTGGCTAAACGTTCGGTGTCGTTTTCCATCATTTTGATCATCGAATCGCGCCAATTCGGATTGAAAACGTGACCCAGTTCACGTTTTCACCAACGGAAGTCTTTTTAAGTGAAAGTACCCGGAAGGCGTGGTCAGTATCGTTGTTATACTCAGTAGACAAATAATTCGATTAGCGCTAGTGCTTGTTTACATGGCGCCGGTCCCTGAGCGCAAGGGGCGACGAATGCTTGGGGAGGGCATTTGGATGAGATGGCTGCTGCTTACCTGCTGTATTTTCTTTTCGACGCAAGGACTCGCGCAGGGGTTGATCCCGCAGGGCGGCTGGATCTTATTGTATGTAGACAGTGAGGAGTTGGTTGGCGCGCCCGGGGACGCGGTTTTGGCCTTCGATGGTGATCCGAGTACCTTGTGGCACACGCAGTGGTTAAACGGATTCCCGGCGCATCCGCACGAGATTCAGATCGATCTTGGTGCAATTTATGAGATCGACGGTTTCCGGGTGTTGCCGCGTCAGGATGGGTCCGACAATGGACGGATCAACCAGTTCGAGTTCTATGTCAGTCCGGATGGTCTGGACTGGGGTAATCCGGTGGTCACGGGGACGTTGCCTGACAGTACGTCAGAGCAGGAAATCACATTTGCGCCGGTACAGGGTGGCTATGTGCGGCTGGTTTCGCTGAATGCGCACGATTCAGATCCCTGGGCGACCATCGGCGAATTCAACCTTCTCGGGACTCTGTCTTCTGGCAATCCGCCGCCCAATGGTTTCATTGATTCGCCGGCAGGTGACGTTGTTATCAGCGTCGGTGAAAGCGTGACATTTTCCGGGACCGGCACGGACCCGGAGAACGATCCTTCGCTGACCTATCAATGGAATTTCGGGGCGGGCTCGGGGGTGCCGAACTCGACGCAGGAAGATCCGGGTCCGCAGCAGTTCAACAACATCGGGACGTATACTGTCACCTTCACGGTGACTGACTCGCTTGGCTTGTCCGATCCGACACCGGGGACGCGCCTCGTTACTGTGCAGGGTATAGCATCGGCCCAGATTCCCCAAGTCGGATGGAGCCTGAAATTTGTAGACAGCGAGGAATTAATAGGAGCGCCCGGGGGCGCGGTTTTGGCCTTCGATGGTAACCCGGCTACGTTGTGGCACACGCAGTGGTTCAATGGATTCACGGCACATCCACATGAAATTCAGATCAATCTGGGGGCGTTCTACGAGATCGATGGATTCCGGGTGTTGCCGCGTCAGGATGGGTCCGACAATGGACGGATCAACCAGTTCGAGTTCTATGTCAGTCCGGACGGTCTTGACTGGGGTGATCCGGTCGTCACGGGGACGCTGCCTGACAATGAGTCGGAGCAGGAGATCACCTTTGCGCCGGTACCGGGTGGTTACGTCCGGCTGGTTTCGCTGAATGCGCACGACTCTGACCCCTGGGCGACCATCGGCGAACTCAACGTTCTCGGAATTCCTTCTTTGGGAAATCAGGCGCCCAACGGGATCATTGACTCACCTGCTGCCGATGTTGCGATCATTGTCGGAGGGAGCATTACGTTTGCGGGCACCGGGACGGATCCGGAGAACGATCCGTCGCTGACGTATCAATGGGACTTCGGGACGGGCTCGGGGGTACCGGGCTCGACGCAGGAAGATCCGGGTCCGCAGCAGTTCAACAACATCGGGACGTATACCGTCACACTCACGGTGACCGACTCGTCTGGCGTTTCCGACCCAACGCCTGCGACGCGAACCGTAGATGTCATTCCTGTTGTCAATTTGCCGCCAAATGGAGTAATCGACTCACCGGCGGACAATGTTGCGATCATTGTCGGAGAGAGCATTACGTTTGCGGGCACCGGCACGGATCCGGAGAACGATCCATCGCTGACCTATCAATGGGATTTCGGGGCGGGCTCGGGGGTGCCGGGTTCGACGCAGAAAGATCCGGGTCCGCAGCAGTTCAACAACATCGGGACGTATACCGTCACCTTCACGGTGACCGACTCGTCTGGCATTTCCGACCCAACGCCTGCTACGCGAACCGTAGATGTTATTCCTGTTGGCAATTTGCCACCGGACGGAGTTATCGACGCACCGGTGGGCAATGTTGCGATTACTGTGGGTGACAGCATCACATTTGCCGGGACCGGGACGGATCCGGAGAACGATCCGTCGCTGACCTATCAATGGAATTTCGGAGCGGGCTCGGGGGTACCGGGCTCGACGCTGGAAGATCCGGGTCCGCAGCAGTTCAACAACATCGGGACGTATACCGTCACCTTCACGGTGACCGACTCGTCTGGCGTTTCCGACCCAACGCCTGCGACGCGAACCGTAGATGTCATTCCTGTTGGCAATTTGCCACCGGACGGAGTTATCGATGCACCGGTGGACAATGTTTCGATCACGGTGGGTGACAGCATCACATTTGCCGGGACCGGGACGGATCCGGAGAACGATCCGTCGCTGACCTATCAATGGGATTTCGGGGCGGGCTCGGGCGTACCGGGCTCGACGCAGGAGGATCCGGGTCCGCAGCAGTTCAACAACATCGGGACGTACACCATTACCTTCACGGTGACCGATTCGTCAGGCGTTCCCGACCCAACGCCTGCGACGCGTTTCGTTTCTGTTCAGGACAATTCGTCCTCGCTGATCCTGCAGGCCGGCTGGACCTTATTGTATGTAGACAGTGAGGAGTTGGTTGGCGCGCCCGGGGACGCGGTTTTGGCCTTCGATGGTGATCCGAGTACCTTGTGGCACACGCAGTGGTTAAACGGATTCCCGGCCCATCCGCACGAGATTCAGATCGATCTTGGTGCAATCTATGAGATAGACGGTTTCCGGGTGTTGCCGCGTCAGGATGGGTCCGACAATGGACGGATCAACCAGTTCGAGTTCTATGTCAGTCCGGATGGTCTGGACTGGGGTAATCCGGTGGTCACGGGGACGTTGCCTGACAGTACGTCAGAGCAGGAAATCACATTTGCGCCGGTACAGGGTGGCTATGTGCGGCTGGTTTCGCTGAATGCGCACGATTCAGATCCCTGGGCGACCATCGGCGAATTCAACCTTCTCGGGACTCTGTCTTCTGGCAATCCGCCGCCCAATGGTTTTATTGATTCGCCGGCAGGTGACGTTGTTATCAGCGTCGGTGAAAGCGTGACATTTTCCGGGACCGGCACGGACCCGGAGAACGATCCTTCGCTGACCTATCAATGGAATTTCGGGGCGGGCTCGGGGGTGCCGAACTCGACGCAGGAAGATCCGGGTCCGCAGCAGTTCAACAACATCGGGACGTATACTGTCACCTTCACGGTGACCGACTCGTCTGGCTTGTCCGATCCGACACCGGGGACGCGCCTCGTTACTGTGCAGGGTATTGCATCGGCAGCGATTCCCCAAGGGGATTGGGGATTGTTATATGTAGACAGTGAAGAGCTGGTCGGTGCGCCCGGGGGCGCGGTCTTGGCCTTTGATGGTAACCCGGCTACGTTGTGGCACACGCAGTGGTTCAATGGATTCACGGCACATCCACATGAAATTCAGATCAATCTGGGGGCGTTCTACGAGATCGATGGATTCCGGGTGTTGCCGCGTCAGGATGGGTCCGACAATGGACGGATCAACCAGTTCGAGTTCTATGTCAGTCCGGACGGTCTTGACTGGGGTGATCCGGTCGTCACGGGGACGCTGCCTGACAATAAGTCGGAGCAGGAGATCACCTTTGCGCCGGTACCGGGTGGTTACGTCCGGCTGGTTTCGCTGAATGCGCACGACTCTGACCCCTGGGCGACCATCGGCGAACTCAACGTTCTCGGAATTCTTTCTTTGGGAAATCAGGCGCCCAACGGGATCATTGACTCACCTGCTGCCGATGTTGCGACCATTGTCGGAGGGAGCATTACGTTTGCGGGCACCGGGACGGATCCGGAGAACGATCCGTCGCTGACGTATCAATGGGACTTCGGGACGGGCTCGGGGGTACCGGGCTCGACGCAGGAAGATCCGGGTCCGCAGCAGTTCAACAACATCGGGACGTATACCGTCACACTCACGGTGACTGATTCATCCGGTAGATCCGATCCAACCCCCGCCACGCGAACCGTTGACGTGTGTGCTGCGCCTTCGGTGAGGTTGACAGCACCACTGGACTTGCACTTGCAATCTTCAGCGGATTTGTATGTCAACGCGCTACCATGCCTCGATAGTAACTTGCATTCCGGTTGGGGAGTCCGGTTCTCCATACGCGAGACCAATGGCCCAATAATTGCTCAATTTGATGACGACACCGCTCCTTTCGAAGCAAGATTCGAAGGGTTGGACAAGTCCGAATACGAAGTGCGCGCAACGATAGTCGATGAACTGAATGACCCGGTTCCGAATGCTGAAGATACGGCGAGTCCGGTCGGTATCGGCGATTATTACGTCGCAATGGGAGACAGCATAACGCTAGGATTTGGCGACGATATTGCGTCAGACAACATGTCCATGGACGGTCGAAACAACCTAGGTGGGTTTGAACCGATATTGAACAACCACCTGACCAACGAGCGCGGCTATCCGCACACGGTGATCAACGAAGGAGGTGGGGGAAATACCTCGGTTGACGGCCTTTCTCTGCTGACCTCCGTGCTCGCAGACCATCCAGAGTCCCAGTTCATATTAATCCAATATGGGACGAACGATGCCGGGATTCCTATCCCGGATGGCTTTGGTGAGACGTCTGGTCCGAACTATGACGGTACATTCAAGGCCAATCTTCAGCAGATGATCACGCGGATTTTCCAGGCCGGAAAAGTGCCATATCTTGCCAAAGTGCCGTTTTCCAAGGGCGAGTACAGTGGCCGGAACGCACTTATTCAAAAATACAATCAGGTTGTTGACGAATTGATCTTTGAGAATGGTCTTCCGGTTGCTGCACCGAATTTTTATGACTTCTTCGAGAACAATCAGGACCAGTACAGCGATGACCAACACTTGAACGGGGTTGGCTACCAGTCCATGGCGGATCTGTGGAAAATTGTATTGACGCAATGACGGCGTCTTACGGAGTGACTGCAAAAATCATGGCCAGATATATTTTCTTTCTAGTAGCATGCCTGCTTCTTTCTGGGGTGACGTCAACGACCTTGGCGGATGTCGTGGCTCCGCGCGAAACGACAATGCGATTTTTCGCAGCGTCTCAGGAAGGAGACATCGATCAGATGGCTTCATTGGTTGGCGGGTCGTATCGCAATGCTCGAGCGGCCTTGTTTGCTAACAAGAGTGCTTACTCCGAGTTCCTTCGCAACTACTATCGCGGTGCCGTTGTTAACCTAGGTGAAGCTGAGGTAGATCAGAACAGCGGAGTGGCTTCTATAGAGGTCGTCGTTCATTTCGAGAATAAGGACCGTGACAAAGCAAGGCTCGTTTTGCAGCGTGATCACGCTGGGATTTGGAGGATCGTCGCAAGCGATCCAAGCTGAGGCCGCTCTGTAGAGATTAATTTTTGTGGCCGGCTCGTCTGCAAGCCGTGCAAGTTGATTCATCTGAGTTCTAGCGAGCACGACATCTGTCGCCGTGCCCACAGGAATGGCTAGCGCGATAGTGCGCGTGAAGCGTCAAGTGTCCAATGGCGAGCGCGACGCGGACTCTACCGGGCGATTGTTGGCTTGCAGTTAGATTCCATCCTTCCAAATAACTCGTTTGGCGCGATCCAGCCCCGTAGCCTATTATTGCGCCGGCATGCTGAAACGGGAGCGTGTCATTCGTTGTCGTCAAGAAACACATGCTCACGCAAGAGCTGACTTCTTTAACTACATCGAGTGCTTCTACAATCCGAGACGAAGGAGAAAGATAGAAGCACTCCAACTGAGGGAATCGAACTTAACTCAACCGTCCGTGGCATCGGGGTGAAACCCCAATGGCCCCGAACTAACCAGCAAAACCATGTTCTTCTGGTCTCAGGACAACGCGTTGAAGCTTCCCTTCATCCAGCCAGGCAAGCCGACGTAAAATGCGTTTGTGGAGTCGTTCAACGAGCGCTTTCGGGAGGGCAGTCTTAACCAACGCTGGTTCAAAACACTGACTCATACACGTGCAGTTATTGATGCATGGGGGCGGCATTACAACGAGGAACGACCCCACAGCTCGCTCAACATTCTGCCACCGGCGGTGTTCGCGAGGAAGGTGGCGTAAGCTGTATTTTCCTAGTGAACTCTCGGTCCTGATTCGGGGGGAAGGTCAGTCTCATCCTGCATCACAGCGATCGCTCGGCGCTTGTCTCGTGGGGTCAGTATTTTTTTGCCAGCGCAGCCTTCAACGCATCGTTGTCCAGCATCGAGTCCGCCAGCATGCGCTTCAGCTTCCGGTTCTCATCTTCCAGCTGCTTCAGGCGCCGGAGATCCCCGGTCTCCATCCCGTGATACTTCTTGCGCCAGGTGTAGAACGTGGCATCGGAGATGTTGTGCTTGCGGCAGATCTCTTTGACCGCAACCCCGGCTTCGCCTTCCTTCAATATCGCCACAATCTGTTGCTCGGTGAATCGCTTCTTCATGTCCGTCTTCTCCTCTGAAAACGGACTTTACTAAGCTCATACTGGCCCGGCTACAGGGGAGCAGGTCAAAATCACTAGGAGCGGAGCCTAGCGGGCAACGCTAAATTGAAAAAGATGGCAGAAAAAACAGACCGCGGCGCCGTCTCGACGGAATGCAGGTCTTAGTGGAGATTGGCGGCGGGGGTCACCCGCCAATGGTCATGGTGCTGACCCCTTTCGCCAGCGTGGGAGTTATTCGGTTTTTATATTGACCGTGTTTTCAATCTTTGGTGAACTGATTCGGCGATTCTCATCGTCTTACTAGTTATATCTATTGAAGAACCGGGCAGGCTGGTGGGAGTGCGCAGACGACTTGTTTGATCTGTCAACCGGTGCGGGTGTTGCAGGGAGAGGGCTCCGGCCAGAGCCGTAAGAACGGTCACTCCATTCGCCAGGAGGCGATCGAAGTCAATCAAGATCGATGCTGTGCTCATCAGCGTCAAGCACCGAAGCATAGGCATTGGACCAATAGCTCAACCAAAACTCGAACCGTCAACCTGGCTAGGGGCGCGCGGGCCGGATAACCAGCTATTAAAGTCTATGGGTTTAAAACTCCTGCCGAATTCGTAATGGCCGAGCCATCTCATATATCGTTCGGCAAACTTGTCGTCGGCTTGTTTCTTGATGAACCTTTCATGTTGAGTCATTAAAGAAGCGACTTGAGACAAAGGGTTCCGAAATGGGACGACGATAATGGACGTAGGAAATAATTCCAGCAATACGTCTATCCTTGAGATATTTGCATTGTTCTTTGACAGGTATCGCAGGTCTCCTCGCTGATGTTCGCAGCTGATTGGCCCATCAAGATGACTTTCTTGACCGCGCTGTGAATGCCAGTAATGAATCGGGGTACGCGCTCGCCATAAGTAACTGTTGAGAGATAATTCTGGCCACTGACAATGATCTCTGAGATAGGATAACCACACTACTTCCTCAAACGCCTCAGGGCTATCCGTGGACACGCGCGTAACCGCCGCGTGTGCACACTCGTCTCTTTTGCGGGCTGACGAAACGGACTGGATATCTTGGACCAGATTCAACGGTGACAAGACAAAGGGCATGAACCTGTATGTGTAGGTTGCGAATTCTCCAGTGTTAAATAACAAATCAAGCAAAAGTGTCGTGCCGGACCTCGGCAAACCTGCAACGAAGACTTGGCCGCTCGATGAGACAGCGTCAATTTCCTTGCTGAAAAGATCATTCTCGATTTCGAAAATCCCTTCTGTATCGCAGGGTGACAAAAGGCGAGGTAATGCAAGAGGCGATCAATGAGATTGTATTCGTTTGACAATGACACTGCGTAACCACGCATAGGCGACGGCGAAAATAGTCAAAAAGGTTATCGAAAGGATTGAGGTAGATTTCTCGATAACTGCCTGTTGCGACAGGGACAGAAGCGGAGCCACCAATAATGTTACGAGGAAGACGGCGGTCGCTACTAGAAGGAATTTATAGATGATTGCAAAAGTATTTTTCGCGACATCGAGGGACAGCGAGGCGAATTACCGTCTCCTTTTTATCATCACTAAGATCGGTCGATCTGATTTCGTCGAAAGCACTTCTGGAATTGTTGATTAGAGCTGTTACATCCTTCATCGGGTTTGACAAAAAAAACGACTCGACGAAAACAATTGTAATTAGCAAGAGCAAGACATAAATCATGGTTCGTTTCGATCAGGATGCGGGAGATTCTGTGTAACGGCCTCGTCGGAGATTGCGGGTCCTGAATGCGCGTCCGATTCCGGAGACGGGTTCTGCGGCGACCCGTTCTCGGTCGGGTTCTTCTCCAAATTTTTCGTAGAACCAGGATTGTGTCTTGTGTTTCCGGAAGATTCTCTTTATCGGGTACCAGACCAGACCAAATATTGCCAGAAATACGGTGACAATGACGCCAATTAGAGCACCGACGACTCCCAGTCCGAGCCCCGGGCCCACGTAAGCCAAGGCCTGGTCTATAGAGAGCAGGAAAACGACTAGGAAAAAAATGAAATACTTCATTGCTTGCCCCGTCTATTGCGCTGGCATACATGATGGAAAGGTATCGAAATAATCGGTAGGAAGCCAGAGGCCGTTTTCGACATGACCGTTGAGGGCCTCAGTTGCGATATTGTTGAATTCCAGTAGCTTCTGGCCGCTCTTGGCCAAGACCAGAACCCGACCTTCTCCTGGTGACACAAGGAGCAAATTGCCGTCCGGTAGGTACTGGTGTTTTCCCATCCATCCCGAGTAAAAGTGAAATGGGCTGTTCAATAGTTCATTTTTGATCTCCCTGGTGAGTGGGTCAATCTTTAGTATCTCCGATCTCGATCGATGGGTATTGTTGTTGTACACGGAGATCTTCCCATCCGAGGTGAAATCCGGATCGTGCTGGTATCTCCATGGCCCCTGGCTCCACCATTTGAGAATCTTAGTGTCTGGATCGATTACGGCAACTAAGTGAAGCTTGCGAAAACTAAGTAAGAGATCTCCTGCGTCAAAGGTAGGAAATGCCTCTTCCATTTCGCGGCCTAGAATATCTACATCGTTGGGATGAAAGATATCATCGTGCTCTGGAGGATCACGATCGAAAGTGCGGGCCTGGAAGTCTGGTCTCACATTGAACGTCGCGGAATTTGCGCCCAACGGCCTTATTATCTCCTCAATCATATCGATTTCATCAATCGTTTCTCCGCTCTTGGGATCAAATTCAACTATGTACTGGTAGTCTCCATAGGATGTTCCCTCGCCCCGCCACGTCCATAAGTGCCCTGAATCGTCCTCTGTGATTGAGTGATGAAAAATGCCCTCTTTTATCCATATTGGCTGACCACATGCGTCGATTCGGGCCATGACGTCTCCCAAGTCGAAATTGACGATCAGGGAGCCATCAGCGAGGAGATGGAGTCCATGTGGCATGTCAGATTCATTTCTTGGACCATCCGGGTCCAGAGACGAGTAGTTCAGTTGCCAGGTGTGGAGTTTTTCTCCCTCCGAATCATAAATCCAGGTCGCGTAGTGCTCTGTATCGTTATTCCATCCAAGAAAAACATCAGTACCCGGGCTGCAATGATTCAGGGTCATATATTCTCATCCTGTCACGGCTAGCGTTCGGGGCTGGCTTAACCAGCAGATTTTCGTTCGCCAGCGAACCCGTTTGCAGCAACGTCATGGCTGCACGCTTGGCCTTGACTAGCGCATCATATGGCCAAATACTATAGGCGCCGACAAGAACGCCGTATGCGAATACGGCTGCCAGTACAGCGGACACCAAAGATGCCATAAATACCTTCTTGTCTAGCTGATTTGACACAGAGCGGAGGTCCTCCGACGGGTAAAGCGGACTGCCTACCGAGCCCGGGTCAACGAATATCAGCAGGCAACATGAGTTTATACGCTCAGCACCATTGAGAGGAAAGAGCAGTGTTCGTCAATGGCATTCGATGCGCTGTAGGATTTCCAGAGCAATCGCCCAAATCTTTTGTTGGGTTTCATGCAGCGCCTTTACGGGTGAAAGCCGCCCACGATCCCGCTAGTTAACTATTTTCTCGACCGTATATTCGCGGATCTCCCGGGCATGCGCATAGATGATAATCTCGCCGACCAGCCCAAGGGCGAATATCTGTACGCCCAGGACAATCAGTAGCGTTGCGAGCAGCAGGGCAGGGCGTTGCGCCAGCGCTGTCGTCGAAGGCCAGTCTCTGGATGACCAGAACCGAGCGTCCAAAGCCCGCCTATCGACTGAAACACCGAGCACCGATCAGGCCAAAGAAGCGCAGCGGTTTCTTGGTGAATTTGACCAGGAAGAAAGACGGTCAGCAGATCGAGCAGCGCCGGGGATAGGCGCCGATAGCCGGCATCCGTCGGAATTGTCTCTTTGGAGGACTGGCGCAGTCGGCCTCACCGACCCGGAAGCCCCGCCGCAGGGCAAGCACGGGCAGGAACCGGTGCTGATCGCCGTAGACCGGAATTTCCTCCAGGACATCCTCGTCGCATTAGTCTCGCGCCGCTGCTGAGGTCGTTGAAGTTCGAGTTGGTCATCCAGTTCACGAGGCCATGGAAACACGCCGACAACCAGCGGTTGATGCGCGAATCGGTGCGTGGCCACCGACGACCCGATGATCATGTCGAAGTCGTCACGAATCGTTCAAACAGCGATGGCAGGTCAGCGGCTGTCGAACTGGTAATAGGCCGGCAGTGTCAGAATCCATTCGCCCGCGGCTCTCCGCAAATCCCGCTTCAAGCGCGGTCGGCTTCGCCGAATTGCTTGCCGAGTTGGATAATTCGGATTCTGGCCCCTTGTTCCTTGAGTCTCGCAAAGTTCGTTGAAGGTGCGCTCGAAGGTGGCCGTCGAGCACGTAGATCATTTCGTAGCCAGGTCCGAGGCTGATCGAGCGCGTCGCGATACTCCGGCATACAGGATCGGCGAGCTCGTACCAGCGCTCACTCAGCGGGATGATCACCGATAGGTCGAGGGTGCGCTGGAGCAAGATCAGGTTTCAGCGCTGCGGTTTTCATGATGCCGTCAATCGTTTTCTCAGGGTGTTGCGGACCAGATCGCGAACGCTGACGTCGCCGGTGCGGAAGATCAGTTCGACGATGGCGCCATTGAAGACCAGAAACAGTGCCAGTGCAATCAGCGACAGGCCGGTGCCCGCCAGCACGAGTCGAATAATAGCCGTCGTGCTGCCTGCCGCTCCGAACGGACGTCACAAGCGTTGCCAGATCCGATCATCAGGAACGGGGCCGCCAGTTTGGTAAACCACAGGGTCGGCGCAGCCGAGGCCGCGCGTATGGTCTTGATCCCGGCCAGATCGATCAGCACCTTGTAGACGCGAGACAGCCCGTACTTTGACTCACCGAACCTGCGGGCATGATGGCGGACCTTGATTTCCGCGATGCGGGCACCGGACAGATTAGCCATCGCCGGGATAAAGCGGTGCATCTCCGAGTAGAGTTTGACGTTCTTGATCACTGAGGCGCGATAGGCTTTTAGCGAGCAGCCGTTGTCCTTGATCGGCACGCCGGTGACTTTGCCGATCAGCCAGTTGGCGATCCGCGACGGGATCTTGCGGCTGATGAGTTTGTCTTTTCGATTGTGGCGCCAGCCAACCACGATGTCATGACCCGCTTCGATCTGTTCGATGAACAATGGGATATCACGCGGGTCATTCTGCAGATCGCCATCCATCGTGATGATGATGCGTCCGCGCGCATGATCGATGCCGGCGGCCATCGCAGGGGTCTGGCCGAAGTTGCGCCGGAACTTGATGACTCGCAGGCGTGGATCATGGCGCGCCAGTTCAGCGGCTACCGCAAACGTGTTGTCGCTGCTGCCGTCGTCGACGAACAGGATTTCATATTCCAGATTGAGCGTGTCCAGCACGTCTTTGAGCTGCTGATGCAGCACCGGGGCACTCTCCTCCTCGTTGTAGAGGGGGACGGCGACTGAAACTGCGATGTCCTTTGCGTGCGTTGTCAATTCAGTTCAGACCAATATCGATGCCTAAGCAACAAGCGCTTGTGAAATGTCCTCTCTGGCTCATGACGAGGGTCGAGCAATTTAGCATCATGCAGCAGAGTGGCTTCGGGCGATGTGTATTACGTCACAGTCACGATTCGACGCTCCGGCCAGACACTTAGCCCGACACTTCAGCCAGACACTCTACTGCAGGCACGCCGCTCACGCTGGCTGGTACAGAACGATATCGTCATATCCGACCACGCCCATCACCTCGCTCCGATGCAGCACAGGCGCCATGTTCAGCCCAAACGTCTCAAACAGTCGGGCGACATAGCGAACATCCATGTTCGGTCGGATGCTGATGACCGGTTTGGACATGACCTCATAGACATTCACGCGTTCCGGCGCGCGCCTGGCCTCCTATTACCTTCTTGGCAATGTCGGAGAACAGCAGGATGCCGTACTCGTCATCATCGTGACGTTTCTTCACCACAATGCAGCGAGCCTTCTTCTCACGTACTGCATCGAGGGCTTCCTTTACCGTGGCCATGCCGTCGATCAGCACGAAATCAGGTTTCATCACGTCCTGGGCGCGGACAATTGTTTCTCCGTTCATATCTCTTCCTCGACAACCGGGGTCAGCTCCCGGACCTGGTGACTGACGCCGACAGCGTCCTCGATATCGATCTGTACCGCGATGCCCTGACCGGACTCGCTGTCGAACTCCCCGGCCTCGCCAATACGCTCCAGTATATGCCGGCTCAGGTGTTCTTCCACCATCAGCAGCAGAACGTCGCGCTGGGTTTCCAGCGACAGGCCAAGAAATGTCTTCTGCGGTTTGACGCCCTCACCCCGGGCAGAGGCTATCACCGTGATGCCGGTGGCGCCGGCCTCTCTGGCGGCCTCCATCACGGCCTTGGTCTTGCGGTCGTCCACAAAGGCGACGATGAGCTTGAAATGCATGGTGCTTACTCCTGTGGGAAATCCGGAATATCGGGAGCGACATGGCGCTCGTAGTCGGTATCTGTAGGCTGTGACCTGCCTCGCCATGCGGCCAGTTGGGCGTAGGCCATTACGCTCATGATCGGGAACAGGCTGGCGAACGCGATCAGACCCGAAGCCGTCGATCAGCGGATTGCGGCCGGGCACGCTTTCCGCCAGGCCCAAACCCAGGGCCGCTACCAGCGGCACGGTCACCGTGGATGTGGTGACGCCGCCGGAATCGTAGGCCAGCGGGATGATCATTTTCGGCGAGATCAGCGTTTGTATGACCACCACCACGTATCCGGCGATGATGTACCAGTGGATCGGGTCGCCGACGACGATCCGGTAGGAGCCCAGCGAAATCCCGATGGCCACGCCCAGCGCCACCGAGATGCGCAATCCACGTACACTAATTGCGCCGGCGGACACTTCGCTGGCCTTTATTGCTACAGCGATCAGCGAGGGCTCGGCAATGGTCGTTGCGAAGCCGATGGCAAAGGCAAACGCGTACACCCAGGCATAGTCGAGCCAGTCGAAACCCGGGATCAGATTCGCCGGCCAGCTGTTGTCGATGAATTGATGCGCGGTGAGTTGTTCGGCCATCAGGCGGCCCAGCGGGAACAGCGCCTCCTCCAGCCCCAGCAGAAACAGGGACAGACCGATCAGGACGTAGAAAAAGCCCAGCGCCACCCGACCCGCGTTCTTGACCCGGCGCCGCAGTACCAGCACCTGGAAACCGATGATCACCACGGCAATCGGCAGCACATCCCTGGCTGTGCCCAGCAGAGTCTTGCCTGCGTGAATCAGCAGTTCCATCAGATCAGGATTCCGTAGGCCATGACGAAGATCATCGGGGTCAGCGAGGCAAACGCGATCAGACCAAAGCCGTCGATCAGCGGATTGCGGCCGCGGATGGAAGAGGCGAGGCCGACGCCCAGTGCGGTGACCAGGGGCACGGTGATGGTAGATGTGGTGACACCGCCGGAGTCATAGGCGATGCCGATAATCTCCTCGGGTGCCATGGTCGTCATCAGCATCACCAGCACGTAGCCGCCGATAATGAAATATTGAATCGGCCAGCCTTTGAGAATCCGGAATACGCCGATCATGATGGCGATGCCTACCGACAGGGCGACGGTCATGCGCAATCCGTAGGCGTAGCTGGCCATCGACGCATCATCCGGAGCGATCACCCCGGCCACGGCCGCGGCCTGGGCTGCTTCACCCGTCACCGCGATCAGTGCCGGCTCGGCCACGGTCGTGCCGAAGCCCAGCGCAAAGGCAAAGGCCAGCAGCCAGGCCAGGTTGCCCTTGCGGGCAAAGTCATAGGCCATGGATTCGCCGATGGGAAACAGGCCCATCTCGAGGCCATAGATAAAGAAGGTCAGGCCCAGTACGGTGAACAACAGGCCGCTGAGCAGGCCGCCCACGTTTGGCAGCGGTTGCTGCAAGACCACCAGCTCGAAGAATGCGATGACAACGACGATCGGTGCCAGGTCCCGGAGGCTTCGGAGCATTGCCGCCAGCAGGGAAAGAAGCGACTTCAACGGACTGGTTTCATTTGAACCACGGTAGCGTGGTGAGTTAGGCACTCCCGCATGTACCGAAGTCTAGCAAGGAATCTTGTGCATGTTATCCACTCATGTGCCTTGCGCAGATTATTGGGAGATGGCCGATCACTGCGAGGTGCTGATGTAAGACTGTTGAATCCTTGAGGCAAGTTATTGATGTCGCCCGAGGCCGCGATGGTGGGGCGGCTGCAATGCCAGTCTGGAGCCTCGTCTGCGGCCTTTTGATTCCGGCGTGTAAACCCTACAAGCCCCAGGTCATCCGATGCGCGTCAAGCGCGTCAACGCTGGGCGCGAGTTCTGGTCGCTCGGGCAGGGTCAGTCGCCGGCCGTCCAGCACCTTGTAGGTGCTGTTGAGCAAGGGCTTTGCCAGCAGCAAACGCATGGTCGTGGAATCAATGGCGATGTGCCCCAGATCAAACAGTGTGTGCAGATCCGAACGCAGCAGCAGACCGTTGGAAACGTGGTAGGTCTTGTCGCCCTGGAACGGGCTGATCAGGGCGGCTTCGAGCACGTCCTCGGCTTCGCAGCGCGAGATCGCGCACTTGCCACCGTAGGCCTTGATCAGTGCCTGGCGGAACCGTGGATGGCCTCGGCGGCGGATGATGGCCTCAAAGTGGCGCGTGCGTGAGTCGGTGACGCTGACCGCCTGGAAGATGCCGGTCGCGGTGGCGGTGTCTTCAACTGTTTTGAAAATTCCCGAGATATCCAGCGACGGACCCTTTTGCTCCCGCTGCATCACGTTCTCGGCGATGAAATGTTTGAGCGTACCGAAATCGCTGCGGATCGCCTGCAGATACTTGTCGTCAACCCGGGTAAACGGCTCGTGCTTGTCAGACAGCCAGTCCTTGAGCTGACCCACAGGCACGCTGATCTGCACCGGCTGGGTTAAAAAGAAGATGTATTCGCGGCTGTCGCCGCTGTCCGGATCCGTGCCCCATATCGCTTTGGCGGCTCTTGGGATTTTCGTACCGTCCGACGACTTCTGCCGCGTATCGGTAAACGCCATCGACCTCGCCCAGCACCATGTCACCGTTGCTCATATAGAGCCAGTTCATGATGTTGATCGGTCCGGGCGGCACGCCCCAGGCGTAGAACCCCTGGGTGTTATTCTCAATCTGCAGCAGCTCGGCGTAGGTCGTGTCGCTGAAGTTACCGATCACGCGATCGCGCGGGATTCTTTCCTCAATAGAGGCGCTGAGAGACTTTCTCGCTTCCGCGGTGTCTGCGGTGAAGATAAAAATGCCGGACATCGCTGCAGACTCCTGCGTTGTTTGTTGCCGGTCGCTTTGCGGTTGCTATGAGTTCGCTTGCGACCAGCGGACCAATCAGATCGTTTTACATCCTGGCAAATCTGGTTACATCTGGGCCTGGATGTAGTTCTGCAGACCGGTTTTCTCGATCAGGCCAAGCTGAGTTTCCAGCCAGTCGACGTGCTCTTCTTCGGAGGCGAGGATGGCGGCAAACAAATCCCTGCTCACATAATCTTTGGCGGTCTCCGCATCGGCGATTCCTGCCCGCAGATCCGGTATGGCGATCTGCTCCAGCTTCAGATCGCAGCCCAGTGCTTCATGCACGTTTTCGCCAATCATGATCTTGCCGATATCCTGCACATTGGGCAGCCCTTCAAGCAACAATATGCGTTCGATGAGCTGGTCGGCATGCTTCATCTCATCGATGGACTCGTTGTACTCATGCTCGGCGAGCTTGTTCAGGCCCCAGTCACGGAACATCCGCGAGTGAAGGAAATACTGATTGATCGCGGTCAGTTCATTGCGCAACGCAACGTTCAGATGGGCAATGATGGTTTTGTCGCCTTTCATGCAGGACTCCTGTTTTGTCATGAACCTTTTAGATGACCGCGGCGCGCGGCGCAAGAGGTGTCTGGACTGCGATTGTAAGCGATACGCCCAATCGAGCCGCTAGAGCCGGTTTGGCCGGCAGAATAATCTGTGAGGACGGGTCTTTCCGGACGACGTTGGCCGATGGCCATCAGGCCGGGAAGGTCAGGCCGGGGAGAGGAGCAGAGCGCCTGCACCGGCGCCTGGATCGGCATCGCGTTGGCGGCAACAGGTGCCACGTGCCTGGAGTTGATCGGAAAGGATTTCTCCGGCCGTGGAGGCGCACTGGCCGCAGCCTGTAGCGACGCCGAGACAATGACCCAGTTCCTGCACGCTGGACAGGCCTTCGTCGGCGGCGTCACGGATTTCGCGTTCAGTGATGGCGTGGCAAAGGCAAACGTACATGCTCTGATCCCGTGTCTTTGTTTCGGCCGGATGGCCAACCGTAGCGGCCAACGACTTTCTCCATAGCGCAGATTAACGCGAATACGAATGATTCGCAATACATTTGATCTCGATACTTAGTATTTAATCCGGAATGATCAGATTTGGATCAGCGGGGCCGAAGCGCGCCCTGGCATGCCCATAAGGGACAACTCTGGCCAGCTGATCGGGACAATCCGGGGGCGAGTCGCCGGAGCGACCCGCCGGCAAGAGCCAATGGAACGAGCCAAAGGAACTAGTCACAGGAACTAGTCACAGGGAGGGGCCACAACAACGACAATGCCGCCGATGCGAACCCGAATG
Source organism: uncultured Gammaproteobacteria bacterium (assembly GCA_963704875.1). Taxonomy (GTDB): domain Bacteria; phylum Pseudomonadota; class Gammaproteobacteria; order Steroidobacterales; family XN24; genus CAMYOC01. The sequence continues at coordinate 28,481 of CAVPIA010000001.1, forward strand.
CCACGCTGAGCTATGCTTGCGCGAACCTGCGGCGCAAACCGGGGTCATAACACCCGCAGCGACCATGCCCGAATTGAAAGACGATCCAATAATGAAAGATCTACAAGGAACACCCAACCTGATGGTTGACCGGCTCAGGCTCAGACGCATTCTTCTGCTGGCGCTGCCGATCATCGGCGGCATGGTGTCGCAGAACATCCTCAATCTGGTGGATACCGCGATGGTCGGCACGCTGGGCGATGCAGCGCTGGCTGCGGTCGGGCTGGGTGGTTTCGCGAATTTCATGTTCATGGCACTGATCCTCGGCATCTCCACCGGGGTCCAGGTGATGTCGGCCCGGCGCAAGGGCCAGGGCCGTTTTGAAGAGATGGCGCTACCGCTGAACGCGGGGCTGTTTCTGGTCTTGATCGGCGCGCCGATTATCACGCTGGTGCTCTATACGCTGATCCCCGATCTCTATCCGCACCTGAACAGCGACCCCGAGGTGATCGAGCAGGGCGTGCCGTATCTGCGCTGGCGCCTGCTGGCGATCACGATTGTCGGCTGCAACTTCGCCTTTCGTGGTTACTGGAATGCGGTGGATCTTTCGCGCCTGTATATGGGCACGCTGATCGTGATGCATACGGCCAATATCTTCCTTAACTGGGTGTTCATCTTTGGCAATCTGGGCGCGCCGGCGCTGGGCGCAGAGGGCGCGGGCCTGGCTTCTGCGATCGCCACCGGGGTGGGCCTTGCGGTCTACGTGACGCTGGGTTTTCGCCATGCCCGGGTGCATGGTTTTCTGCAGCGTTTGCCGCCCAAGGCGGACATCAAGAAGATGTTCACGCTGTCTCTTCCTACCGGTATCCAGCAGTTGTTTTTCTCCACGGGCTTTGTGGTGCTGTTCTGGATCATCGGTCAGGTCGGCACCCGTGAACTGGCCGCCGCCAGCGTGCTGGTCACCGTGATGCTGGTTGCGTTGCTGCCCGGTCTGGGTCTGGGTCTGACCGCGTCCACGCTGGTGGGGCAGGCGCTGGGACGTAATCAGCCCGACGACGCCGCACAGTGGGGCTGGGATGTGACCAAGGTCGGCGCTGTGTTGATGGGCGTGCTCGGCCTGCCGTTGGTGATCTGGCCGGATCCGATCCTCGGCGTGTTTATCCGCGATCCACTGACCATAGAGGTTGCGCGCTTGCCGGGGCAGATCATGGGTGGCTTTATGGCACTGGACGCGGTCGGCATGGTGCTGATGCATGCATTACTCGGCGCCGGTGACGCGCGCCGGGTGATGATGGTTTCGGTCGGTGTGCAGTGGCTGGTATTTTTGCCGCTGGCCTATCTGCTTGGCCCGGTATTGGGTCTGGGGCTGACCGCGATCTGGGTATTGCAGAGTCTGTATCGCGGGCTTCAGGCAGGCATATTCAGTCGTTTCTGGATGGCCCGGCGTTGGGCGGATATCGAAGTCTGAAGCTGCTTTACCGGGCTTGCTTTTCAGGGTCTGCTTTTCAGGGGTCCGCTTGCCTGGGCTCTGTTGGCGCGTATCACTGTCCACAGAACGCATTTGCCCGGACATCATCTCTGACGCCTGTCAACGCAATAGCCTGTGAGTCTGACGCAGAGACTCCAGTTCTTCCAGCAGGTCCAGCGCCAGCGCGGCGCCGGCGAGGTTGACGCCAAGCTCCCGGTGCAGACGCGATGCGATTTGCGCCCGACGTACCGCGATGCCGGTAAAGCGCCATTCCTGAGCCCGGCGGCCGCGCGGATCGACCATGCCCTGGTCGACCATCTCGATGATCAGCTCACGCTCCAGATGACAGATCCGGCAGACGGTTTCAATGTCGTAGTCGATGGACTCGTCAAGAATCTCGCCGCGGACGATGTCTTCGCCAGGGTGCTTGCCAGGGTTCATCTCAGATCCTCATCACATCCGCCATCACATCCGCCATCACATACCTAAAGCAGCGCGCGGGTTCATCGGCAGCATGTCGCGCATTTTTTCGTACAGCGCACGCTGTTCCGGTGTCTTCGCCTCAGGCGTGTCGATCCGCAGGCTGACGATCTGATCGCCGGCCGGGGAGCCGGGCAGGCCGCGCCCCTTCAGGCGGAGTTTGCTTCCCGAGCGCGAATTCGGCGGTATCTTGAAATCCACCTTGCCGCCCAATGTGGGAATCTGCAGTGTGGCCCCCAGTGCGGCCTCCCACGGCGTGACAGGGACCTCCAGCAGGATGTCGCGGCCGTCAGCCACGAAGAAGGGATGCGGCTCAAAGCCGACTTCCAGATACAGATCGCCTTTCGGTCCTCCGCCCATGCCCGGTGCCCCTTGTCCCGTCAGGCGGATACGCTGACCTGCCTTGACGCCTTTCGGGATCGACACCCGCACCGAGCGGTTCTCGGTGACCACACGTCCCTCGGGGGTCTGCTTTGGCATGCGCAGGCTCAGCGTCCGGGTGGTGCCGCCAAACGCATCGGCAAGACTGATCAGAACCTTGGCGTGGTGGTCTTCTCCTCGGCTGCGCATCCGGGCGCCCTGAAATCCGCTGTCGAAACCGCCGTCAGAACCGCGCTCGAAACCGCGTTGGAAGCCCTGAGGGCCGCCGCGGCGCGCACCCCCGAACAGATTCTCGAAAAAGTCGCTGAAACCGCCGATGCCCTCAGAACCGCCCGGCCCTGAGAATTCGAAACCGGCGTCCCAGTCGGGCGGCGGCCGAAAGTCCTGCCCGGCCTTCCAGTCCTTGCCGAACTGATCGTAAGCGGCCCGCTTTTCCGGGTCCTTGAGGACTTCATAGGCCTCGCCGAGGTCCTTGAAGCGGGCTTCGGCATCGGTTTCCTTGCTCACGTCAGGATGGTACTTGCGCGCCAGCTTGCGATAGGCACGCTTGATCTGGTCCTGGGTGGCGTCGCGACCCACGCCCAGGGTCTGGTAGTAGTCCTTGAATTGCATACCTTGAGTCCTTCAGGGTCATCAGGCTGCGGCCGATGCCAACAAAAGTGGGGGAGAATGGCCCAGATTCAAGGGGCCGGGAAAATTTTTGGGATGAGTCCGGCTGCCCGTTGAAGGAGTGTTCGCAGAGGTTAAATTACTATGGTAGACAGCAGCTTATGCGAGACTCATGACTGAAAATCGAGATACTCATTGTAAGCCTTATGTTAAGTCGACGGGTGTATTAACAAACTTTAATTTGATTCTTGGAAACAGTGGCAATAGCCTGAACCAGTTGATATTTGGGGGAGCGATAGAAGAGACAGGGCGGAGCCCGCGCAACCGGCACGAAGCGAATTTGCGCGTCTACCCGATTGGCCACGGTGCATGCAGCCCCGTGGCGAGTTGTGTGAACCCCGTCACACTTCGGTAACAGCAAAGTCCGTAATGTTCGAGTTTATGAAGAGCGGCCATCAGATCTATCCTCCGAACAATGGGGGAGAGACGCCTCGTGACAGGGGTTATCTCGCCACTGCCGGCAAAACCCCTCACCTGAAATCCGTTCCGACGCCGGTCAATGCAGAATCCGCACAGACGACGGCGGATACCCCGCTCGGCCTGCCGGCCGATGGCCCGGTCGCCGATGGCCCAGCGTCCGATAACAGTACTTCCGGGAAGACTTCTCGCAAGCGGCGCGGTGGCGCCCGCGGGCCCGCATCGGTCCGCCTGTTCAGTCACTATGTTCGCCTGCCGATCCTGATTCTTGCCGCGGTTGAAATCGCAGTACTGATCGGCGCGGTCTACCTTGGCGCCCAGTGGTGGTACAACGGGAACGAGGCCGTCATCCAGCGCGAAATAGGCAGCATCCTGCCGAAAGCCGCGGTCTTCGCCGGCATGATCCTGACCTGCATTGTTGCCCTGGGGCTCTACAGCTCCCGGAGCCAGCCGAGCGGCGCGGGCGTTATCCTGCGGCTGGCTGTCGCCTTTTCCCTGGCGGGTCCCGCTCTGGTACTGGTTTATTATCTGATTCAGCCACTTGATCTGGGTCGGGGCGTGTTTGTTTCCTCCGGATTGATTGCCTTCGCTGGGCTGGCGATCTCCCGGTTCGTATTCCTGCGCAGCTTTGGCGACGTGATGTTCCAGCGCCGCATCCTGTCCTTCGGTGCCGGCGAAAAGGCAGCCAGCCTGACCCACGTCCGGCTTCGTGCCGACCTGCGTGGCTTTGATGTGGTCGGCTTCGTCTGGTCGGAAGGCGACAATCGCTCGGTGGATGTCGATCGGCTGATCGATGTGCCTGGATCGCTACTCGACTTCGCCCGCGAAAATGACATCGACGAGATCGTGGTGGCGCCGGACGATCGTCGCCGCGGACTCCCGGTCGAGGCTTTGCTGGAATGCCGCCTGGCCGGAATTTCGATTGTCGATCTGTTGACCTTCCTGGAGCGGGAATCAGGCAAAGTCCAGCTAAGCTTGCTTTACCCGTCCTGGCTGATCTTTTCGGATGGCATCGGCCACGGACCGATCAGAAACGCGCTCGAGCGGATATTCGATCTGGTGTCGAGCACGCTGCTGCTGATGCTTACCTGGCCGATTATGTTGGTGACCGCGCTGGCGGTCTGGGCGGAGAGCGGATTCAGGGGGCCGATCCTGTACCGACAGACCCGGGTGGGTCTTGAAGGTGCGCCTTTCGAGTTGCTCAAGTTCCGCAGCATGAAGGTGGACGCGGAAGCCAATGGCGAGGCGGTCTGGGCGTCGACCAACGATCCGCGGGTGACCCGGATCGGTGAGTTCCTGCGCAAGTATCGTATCGACGAATTGCCGCAATTGATCAATGTGTTGCGCGGCGAGATGAGCTTTGTCGGACCGCGCCCGGAACGTCCCGAGTTCGTCGACGGTCTGGCCGAGACCCTGCCGTATTATCGCGAACGTCATTGCGTCAAGCCCGGGATTACCGGCTGGGCGCAATTGTGCTATCCCTACGGCTCCTCTGATGAGGACGCACTTGGAAAAGCTTCAGTACGACCTGTACTACCTGAAGAACCGCAGCCTGCTGTTCGATCTGCTCATCCTGCTGCAGACCGCTGAGGTTGTGCTCTGGCGCAAAGGCTCTCGCTGAGTCGATTTTCTCGAATCGGTCGCCAGCAACTTGCCGCCGACTTGCCAGCGATTCGCTACCAATATTCCGGACGGGATCAACACGTCACGTTGTTCCAGGCGTGTGGCGATTGCTCTGGATTTCGGGCGCGGCGGTAAACGAGCGATCCAACTCAACGTTTATGGCTCCGGATAGACAATCAGCCAGACCTGGTCTTCCCGGTATCTCGTCTTCAATCGAATTGGCCTGACGACCGTTCAGTGTGACTCAAGCAGAACGTCCCGTCGGCTCAGCGGAAAGACGTGACGGTCGAGCGGGCCGAAGTCTATGGCTGCCGTGGCAGCTGGATCAGGAGGGACGCTGGGGCTTAGCCGATGGTCTTGCTCGCCATATCTGACCGCGCGCTCTCACGGCCTTCGTCGTCAAACGCGGTCATGGTGAAATACCAGGTGCCAAGACCCAGATACTCGATCAGATACGAACTCAGGCCCGGGTTGGTGAGTTCGACCACCACGTCCAGGTCTTCGGGATCCTGGCCGTAGAAAATGCGGAATCCGGCCAGGTCGGTCAATGGCGTACCGTCTTCCCGTTCCGTCGGTGCTAGCCACGACAACAGCGCGGTACCCTCAACAGGGTCGGGCGGGGGCTCGACCGGAGGAGGGGGTTCGACAGGAGGGGGCTGAACCGGTGGCGGATTGATCGGATCGACCGAGCCGACACTGTTATTGCTGCCTGACCCGCCACCGCCACATCCCGCCAGCGCTAACAGCGTCAAGGTAGCAAAGGTCAAGAGTGGCCGGCGCGAAGCCCGCAGAAACATTAACTTCATCTAAAAACCCTTTGAAATCCCTACATGTTGGGAGGCTGGCCCCAGCCTGCTACCAGATGATGGGTGGTTTGGACATAATCCATTCAGCGTCGGACGGCACTCTAACCGGTGTTTTGCCACTTGCCAACCCGCCGAATCCGGGCCCTTTCAAACCAAGGGTTTAGCCTGGAAGTGTGACTCTCGTCACAGAAAATTTGCGCAAAATCTGAGCGTTTGGAAGCGGTTTTCGCTCGGGCCGTAGCCCGGGGGCGGGATTTTTAGCCCGGGGTTGGGGCTTCTTGAGGGGCGTTATACAGCGAGGCCCCCGCGGATTGGGATTCCACGGAGGCCTTTGCCGAACTGCCTGCTGTTCTTACTGGAACGTCTTGCTGGCCACCGCCGACCGGGCGCTTTCCCGACCGTCGGCATCGTAGGCCGAGACCGCGAAATACCAGGTGCTTTGTTCCTCGAGCCCGGTGACCACATAGGTGGCCAGACCCGGGTTGTCGAGCACCGTGACTTCGCTAAGCTGGTTTTGTGACTGACCGAAATAGATCTTGAATCCGGCCAGGTTTTCCAGCGGTGAGCCGTCCTCACGCTCGGTCGGCGCAACCCAGGACACTGTCGCGGAGCCATTGCTCGGCGGCGGCGGAGGGCCTACGGCGGCGGATCGACCGGGGGAGGCTCGACGGGCGGCGGAGGCAAGGGTGTGGGTTCCGGGGTTGCCGTGCGGACCACACTGTTGACCGTGTCGATGTCCGCATTGACACCTTCGGCCGCCCGGTCAATCGCGTTTCCAAGTGCGGCCCCGGCGCTTTCTGAAAGAATGTTGCGGATTGCGGCGGGTTTGGTGCCAGCCGGAATGGTCAGCACGTCGTTGAGCAACGCTTGCAGCTCAGCATCGCCGGTCAGCGTGGCCGCGGCTTCAAACACCACGGCAGCCTGGATCAGCATCGGCTCGGGAACGCCGACGTTCGCGGTGGTGGCGTCGGCTGGCGCGCCCGGTCTCACCAGGCGGATCGCGTTGTCCATTCTGGACGTGGCATCGCTGCCGCCGACGAATAGCTGATTGAGCATCGCTTCGTACAGGACCTGGGCGGTGGCCATACTCGCGACCGCGGCGATTTGTGGGTTTACGCCAATAGCGCCGCGGCCGTCGACAACACCGTCTGTCAGGTCAGCGGCAAGTGCCGCCATCACGGCGTCACCGGTAATGACGTTGCCGCCGGTTCGGAAGCCGGTCGTCACCAGGGCATCGCGGGTTCTGCGCACCATCTCACCAAAGGATTCGCTGGCTTTTACTACAGCGGCAACATTCGTATCTGAGATAGCCACCGTCATCGGGTCTGGCATCAGCGAGAATTCGAGCCCGAAATTCAAATGATTCATGACCGAGGTGCGGGCCGAGGCGAGGCTGTTGGGCGTCAGTCCGCCGTTCCGATAGCTGGCTGACTTCACCATCATCGTGCCATGTGGATTGAGGTTGTTGGTCGTGCTGCTCGTCGGCGACATGATCGCGGAGACTAATTCGAAGTCCGGCGTATCCCCGGTCACGGTATCGGTACCGCCCTGACTCCGAATCTGGATCGGGAAATTGGCCGCGATTTCGCTGAGCGACCCGGTGTAGTTGGCCTGACCGTCTGAACCGAAGGTGGCGATCTGAGTTCCCAGCCGGTTAAACGCTCTAAGCGTGGCGCCGGTGATCGGACCGTCGCCCACGCTGCCGCTGATCTGTAACGTGACTGGGGCCGGCTGCGATGGCGGCGGGGTTGGAGCCGGTTGGGGGGGAGGGGAAGTTCCGACAGAAGGTGAGCTATCACCTCCGCCCCCACCGCCACCGCAGGCGGCAGTAAAAGAAATGAATACGATGATGCAGGCCCTGACGAGCCATTGAGTACGGATGCGTTCGGCCTTTTTCACGGTCCACCTCGGTGGCCGATGCCCCCTCCCGGGACTACCGGCAACTCGGTAGTCCAGCTGATGGGCCGACAGCGAACTTAGGTCTCGCTGACGTGGTCCGCTCGCGCAAGCGGCCGGGTCTGGCATCCGTGTCAGTCCCGTGTCCCTTCCCAGTGGCGGCTCCGCTGTCCTAGCGTGCGTATCGCACCCCTTAGACCGGTGGCTTTGCGTCTCCGTCTTTCGACGGGTTTGCCTTTTTCAGCTGGTCTGTTCTCTCAAACCCCCGGAGCGATAGTGCGATTCCAAATCGCGCAAGCGCTCCTCCTTGTGACGAACAAGGCATGGCGCAAACCGGTTACGGTCTGGGCGAGTTTGAGCAGTGGGGATTGCAGGGGAGCCGCGAAAGGCTCACAGACCCCAAGCGAGGAGGGATCTTCTACCGGCAACCCCGCTGTCCTAAGCCCCTCCGTGGAGGGAAGCCCTTAGACCGGTGGCTTTGCGTCCCCGCCTTTCGACGGGTTTGCCTTTTTCAGTCGACTGCGAAACTAGACGTTGGCCAGCGTTATGGCAAGAACCTGGTTCACACTTTTTGCGCTTTGACTGCGCATGAGCACGTCCGCAGTTCGAATGTATGGATCATAAAATTATTCAATATCATGAATTTATTGAATATGTTTAATGTTAATAGTTACCATCGAGTTGCATCGTTGGTGCCGGGTACGCCTGGCAGCCAATAAGGCAAAGCTGAATCGCTCGTTTGCGCTAATCCGGCTTTCCAGAGTCGGGAAAAGACTCACGCGGAGCGGTCGGCGGCCAGCTTGCGTTCCCAGTTCAGCGCATGGGTAACGATGGCGTCGAGATCGTCCAGTCGGGGTTTCCAGCCGAGGACATCCCTGACCTGACGAGCATGGGCTACAAGGCTGGGGGGATCACCGGCTCGACGGGCGGCCTCTTCGACGGTGAGCGGGGCGCCATTGATTCTGGCCACGGCGTCGAGCACTTCTCGCACGCTATAGCCATGACCGTAGCCACAATTGAGCACCTGTGAGGCGCCGCCGGCGCGCAGATATTTCAGCGCCTTGAGGTGAGCGGAGGCGAGATCCTCGACGTGAATGTAGTCCCGCACACCGGTGCCGTCGCTGGTGTCATAGTCGGTGCCGAAGATCGTGACCGAGGAGCGGCGCCCGGTCGCGGCCTCGCAGGCGACTTTGATCAGCAGGGTCGCCTTTGCGGTGGACTGACCGATGCGGCCCTGCGGATCAGCACCGGCCACATTGAAATAGCGCAGCGCGACGTAGCGCAGCGCGGTCGCTGCGGCCAGGTCGCGCAACATCCACTCGCTCATCAGTTTTGAGGTGCCATAGGCATTGATCGGTGCGGTCGGCGTGTCTTCCTTTGCCACGCCACCGGGCGGCAGACCATAGACTGCCGCGGTAGAGGAAAACACGACATGAGCCACCCCGGCATCGCGACAACACTCCAGCAGATTGCGCGTCGCGCAGGTGTTGTTGCCATAATACTTGAGCGGATTCTCAACCGACTCCGGAACGATGGTGTGGGCAGCGAAGTGCATCACGGTGTCGATGCCCCGTTCGCTCAGAAGCTTTGATACCAGCGTCTTGTCGCCGACATTGCCCTCGACGAAGTCACCATAGAGCACGGCGTCGCGGAATCCGGTGCTGAGATTGTCGAGTGTGACAACGTTTTCGCCAGCCTCACCGAGCTGGCGTACTACGTGGCTGCCAATGTAGCCGGCGCCGCCGGTGACCAGGATGGCCGGCTTTTGATCGGATTTACTGCCGGACTCATTACTGGACTTCTTGCTTGGCTCGGACAAGAGGGCGCTCCTTGGCAAAATAGATCAAACGTATCGAGTTCGAAGGTATAGGGACCAAAATCTGAACCCCAGAGTCTAGCAAGGCCCTGAGTGCCTCCCGGTGACACAGTTCTCAATGCGCACTCTGAATGTGCTTCTGCAGGGGGCCGGCTCCGGTCACGCTGCAAAAGGCGTCTCAGGCGGGGCGCCGGCGCACTCGGTAGTCGCCGCAGACACCCGCCTTTCTGAGATTGACGGTCAGGCCAGGGGTCACCTGATGACGCCCCATGATGTCGATAGCGGCAAGGCCGCAGGCCGACGGCAGGGCCTAAGGCAAAAGTGGGGCAAAAGTCAGGTAGAAGGCGGCCAAAAGGCGGCCAAAAGGCGGTGCAGCGTTCAGACCGGTCCGCGGAAGGCGCCGTCTGACGCTTAGTCCCGGCACGGTCTGACGGGAAAATAGTCGGTTCTGCCTAATTCTCGTATCATCTGTGGCGTCGGGGGGCAGGTCATTACGCCGGAGCAGGTGCCGGCAGGAGTGCGGTTTTGATCATCAGGCCTGGCATCGTTCCCGGTAAACTCATGAATTCTCTCGGCAAAGCGTTTGCCGGCCCGGTTCGGCCGCGCAACCATTCCATGACCGACATGACGCCAACCCCTGTTCGCGCATCCCAGATCGGCGCATCCCCAATCGGCGCTGACAATATCGGCTGGCAATATCGGCTGGCAATAATGCGTCGTCACTGCAGATGTCAGCAGGGACGCTCGCGGACGCAAACCGGTCCGGGTTTCTGCGACTTGTGGCTGCGTGTCTGGCCGGGCTCGCAGGGCTGTCTGTATCCGCCTGTGGTGGTGGCGGGGGCTCCGATCCGGTCGTGGTACCGCCGCCGGTGCTGCCGGCATTGTCAATTGCGGACACCAGCGTCGTCGAAGGCGATGCAGGCAGCAGTCAGATGAGTTTCACGGTGAGCTTGTCTGACGACAGTGCGCAGACGGTGACGGTGACTTACCGCAGCATCGATGGAACCGCCCGAGCCGGCGTGGACTATCAGTCGGTGAATGGCTCACTGAGCCTTAACCCGGGTCAAGTCAGCGGCCAGATTCCGGTCACCGTGTTTGGCAATGCGGTGGAACAAGGCGACCGCAGTTTCACTGTGGAATTGAGTGCGCCGGTCAACGCCAACCTGCTTGATGCGCTGGCCACCGGAACCATTCTTGACGACGACGCGCCGCCCGCTCTGTTCGGGCTCGACACGCGTCCTGTGAATGCCACGTGCCTGGCGCCGCCGCGAGCGACGGGCAATACCTCGGTGACCCTGGGCGATCCGTATCCGAATCTGCCGGGCCTGTCCTCGCCGACCAAGTTGCTGCAGGCGCCGGCTGATGACAGCCGCTGGTTCGTGCTCGAGAAAGCGGGGCGGATCCGTGTCTTTGACAATGTTGCGAACGTCGCTGCGCACCAGCTATGGCTGGATATCAGCCCACAGGTCAATGCCAGTTCCGAGGGTGGCCTGCTCGGTATGGCGTTCCATCCGGACTGGCCAGCCGTCAAGGAGGTCTATCTGTCCTACACCGGCAATCCCGGCGGGCCGATGGTGTCGCGGGTATCGCGCTTTGTCATCGACGATGACAGCAGTCTTCCGGTCAGCGTGACCGAACAGGTGATCCTGACGGTCAATCAGGATTTCGACAATCACGACGGTGGCGACATCGCGTTCGGGCAGGACCGGAATCTGTATTTTGGTCTGGGCGATGGCGGCAGCGGTGGTGATCCCAACCAGCGCGCGCAGGACACGACCCGCCTGCTCGGCTCGTTCTTGCGTGTCGGTGTGCTCGGGGTTGCCTGGCCCTCTCCCGGCTACACCATCCCGGCCAACAATCCGTTCGCTGGCAACCCGCGTTGCGGCCCGAGCGGTAACGCCCAGGACTGCCCGGAGATCTATGCCTGGGGCTTCCGCAATCCGTGGCGCTGGAGTTTCGACCGCGACACCGATGCGCTGTGGGCAGGCGATGTAGGCCAGAACCAGTGGGAGGAGGTGGATGTCGTCGAACTGGGCGGCAACTATGGCTGGGATTGCCGCGAGGGCATGCATGACTTTGAACCCGGTAACTGCGCCGGCGGCGGTTTGGTGGAACCGGTCGCCGAGTATGACCACAGCCTGGGTAATTCCATTACCGGCGGTTATGTCTATCGCGGCAACGCGATCCCCGGACTGACCGGTCGCTATGTATTTGGCGATTTCGGCTCCGGGCGGCTGTGGGCGCTGCGTGACAACGGACAAGGCGGCTACGAGCTGGAGCAACTGCTCGACACCAGTTTCAATATCTCCTCCTTTGGCGAAGATGCTGCAGGTGAGATCTACGTGTTGCATTACGGCGGCGAGATCCTCCGTCTGGAAGCCTCCGGCAACCCTAACGCGGACGCGGTGCCGGACGATCTGGTGGACACCGGCTGTGTCAATCCGGCGAACCCGACCGAGCCGGCTTCCGGTCTGGTCCCGTACGATATCAACGCGCCGTTCTGGTCCGATGGTGCGCAGAAGGCGCGCTGGCTGGCATTACCGGACGCCGGCACGCTGACGGTCAATGCGGATGGTGACTGGACGCTCCCGCCGGGCAGCGTGGCGGTCAAGGAGTTCCGTCTCGGCGGGCAATTGATCGAGACCCGTTTGCTGATGCGTCATCCGGATGGCGTCTGGGCCGGGTATACCTATGAGTGGAACGACGCGCAGACCCAGGCACTGCGCGTGCGTGGTGGCAAGCTCCGGGATATCAACGGCCAGACCTGGATCTATCCCAGCGAGAGCCAGTGCATGGAATGTCACACTGCGGCGGCCGGGTTTGCGCTCGGTCCTGAAACCGCGCAATTAAATGGTGACCTGACCTATCCGAGCACGGGCCGAACCGCCAATCAGCTGGCGACGTTTGAGCATATCGGCATGTTTAGCGCGCCACTGCCGGCGCCGCCGGCGAGTCTGCCCCGCATGGCTGATCCTGAGGATGGATCCGCGCCGTTGGGCGACCGGGCCCGTGCATATCTGCATACCAATTGCAGCCAATGCCATCGTCCGGGTGGGCCGACGCCGTCTTCGATGGACTTGCGCTTTGATACGGCTCTGGCCGACACCAATGCCTGCAATGTGACGCCGGAGAATGGTTTTGTCGGTATTCCGGGCGGACGCATCATCGCGGCGGGCGATGCCAGCCAGTCGGTGCTTGTTGAGCGCATGAATCGGCGCGATATCAACGGCATGCCGCCGTTGGGATCAAGCGTGGTCGATGCAGGCGGTGTGGCCCTGGTTTCCGCGTGGATCAATAGCCTGGGTGGATGCAATTGATCCTGAGCTCCACGGCGCCCTCGGCACACCTGAGTGTTGACGCGATCCGACTTGCCGCGGGACTTGTGCCCACGCCTGCGGCTGACCGCGCGCAGCTCGCGCAGCCCGCGCAGGCGGTGCGGCTACATGTCTCGCCACGCCGCTGTGCGACGTTGCGCGGATGATTTCAAAGCCACATCCGGGGTCAGCGTCAGAGTCGCAGCCGGGGTCAGAGTCAGGCTCAGGGCCAGACTCAGAGCTGATCTCGGAAGAGGGCATTGCGGAGGAAGCCGGCGTTCCCTATGCGGGTCTGTCCCCGGAAATTGTTCTTGACGCCGTCGAGGCGGCTGGATTTCGCAGCGACGGCCGCCAGCTGGCGCTCAACAGCTATGAGAACCGCGTGTATCAGGTTGGCGTCGAGGACGCACGTCCGGTGGTGGTCAAATTCTATCGGCCGGGCCGCTGGAGCGATGAGGCCATTCTTGAAGAACACGCGTTCTCGCTGGAGTTGGCCGACGCCGAGATTCCCGTGGTCGCGCCCCTGAGGATCCACGGCAAGTCCCTGTTACGCCATCACGACTATCGCTACGCGGTGTTTGCATCATGCGGCGGTCGCTGGCCGGAGCTGGGCACGCGAGAGGACCGAATTATGGTGGGCCGGTTTCTTGGGCGGATCCACCTGGTCGGCAGCCGTGCCGGATTCGAACATCGGCAGGACATCGATCCTGCCCGGCTTGGCGGTGAGTCCTGCGACTGGTTGCTGGAGCAGGGCTGGTTGCCGTCACATCTGGAGGAGGCCTATGACAGCCTGACGGTCTCGCTGATGGAAGCGGTCTACGCGCGTTTTGACAATGCCGGGGCTTATCGGGAGCTTCGCATCCACGGCGATTGTCATCCGGGCAATATCCTGTGGACCGACAGCGGCCCGCATTTCGTCGATCTGGACGATTGCGTGACCGGGCCGGCGGTACAGGATCTGTGGATGTTGTTGTCGGGTGAGGCTGATGAGATGCGTTTACAACTCGGCCAGATTCTGGAAGGCTACGCTGCCTTTTCGAATTTTGACCCGCGGGAGCTATGGCTGATCGAAGCCCTGCGTACCTTGCGCATTATTCACTACAGCGCGTGGCTTGCGCGTCGCTGGCAAGACCCGGCATTTCCGCGAGCGTTCCCCTGGTTTGGCGAGGCGCGTTTTTGGGAAGAACACATATTGGCATTGCGCGAGCAGGCCTCGGCGCTGCAGGAGGCGCCGCTGCAGCCCTGACAAATGCGCGGTGAGTCGCCTGCGGGTCGGGCCTCCGATTTGCCCAGCCTGCATGCAACCATCCGGGCCTCGCGTGGTCTTCAAATGGGGCCCGGGACTCGAGCCACGCCAGCGTATTGCCAGCGCAGCAGTGGCACGATACGGAGAAGCGGGCCGCGGTACCGGCCATTAAGAAATGGAACGATTGAAAATCGAATGATTGAAAACGGAACCATAGAAAAATTGGGCAATTGGTCAATTGAACATAAGACAAAGACTGGTCTGAAATGGCCGGTCAAATAGAATGTGCCGAATAGAATGGCCAAATAGATTACTAAGTGCGGCAACTCTGAAAAGCCGCCTGCCGCCAACCAGACCGACGCCCAGGCGCCGGTCACGACAAGAAAAGAGAGCTGCCTTGATTTCGACTGGAAATAGTTTGTTGGGTATTGCTGCGCGCCGTGCGCTCCGCTCGTTCGTTCTGCTCGGGATGCTGGGCGGGCTGGCCGCCTGTGGCGGCGGCGGTGGCGGGGGTGACGGCGGTGGTGGCACCACCAACACAGCGCCGGTCGCCAGCGCGGGCAGCGATCAAAGCGTGCAGACCGGGTCGGTGGTCACGCTGGACGGCAGCGCCAGCCGCGATGCCAATGGAGACACGATCTCCTATGCCTGGTCGCTGCAAAGACCAGCGGGCAGTGCTGCCGCGCTGAGCAGTGCGACCGTCGTGCGGCCCACGTTTAGCGCCGACGTAGACGGCGTCTACACGGCTACGCTGACCGTCAATGATGGTCAGGTCAACAGTCTCGCAGATCAGGTTCGGATCACGGCCGCGAGCGCGGTCAATCGGGCACCGCTCGCCAATGCAGGTCCGGACCAGGGCGTTGCCGTCGGCGCAGCAGTCATGCTCGACGGCCGTGGCAGCAGCGACCCCGATGGCGATCCGCTGACCTATGCTTGGACCCTGAGCGTGCCCGCCGGCAGCGCTGCGGTGCTGTCGAGCGCGACCTCGGCCACCCCGGGCTTCACCCCCGATGTCGAAGGGACCTATTCCGCGACGCTGGTTGTCAACGACGGCCAGCTCAGCAGCGCGCCCAATGTCACGCTGATTACCGCGACGCTGGTGGTGGTCAACACGCGGCCGGTAGCGAATGCCGGCAACAACCAGACAGTGACGGTTAACGATACGGTTCAGTTGAGCGGAGCGGGCAGTTCGGATGCCGATGGCGATGCCCTGGGCTACCTGTGGACGCTGACCCGTCCGGTCGGCAGCACGACGGCCTTGTCCGACCCGAATGCGGTGGCGCCGATTTTTGTCCCGGATGTCGCCGGTGCCTACACCGCCACACTGGTCGTCAATGATGGTCAGATCAACAGCCCCCCGGATTCGGTGTTGATCGATGCGATGCCGCAGGCGGCGAATACCCCGCCGGTGGCTGATGCCGGCGCCGACCAGACGGTCGATGTCGGTGATCAGGTCACGCTGACCGGCGCTGCGAGTTTCGATGCGGACGGCGACACGCTGAGCTACCTTTGGTCTCTGTCCCGGCCTGCAGGCAGCGCGGCCGCGCTGTCCGATGAGACCTCACAAACGCCGGGTTTTACTGCCGATGTTGAAGGCGTGTATGCCGCGACGTTGGTGGTCAATGATGCTGAGGCGCCGAGCCAGCCGGATGTGGTGCTGATCAATGCCGTCGCAGGTCAGGTCAACGATCCGCCGGTCGCCAATGCAGGTGGCGATCAGAGCGTGAACACCGGCGAGTTGGTGAGTCTCGATGGCAGTGCCAGCAGCGATCCGGAGCAGGACCCGCTGACTTTTGCCTGGGCCCTGTCTACACCCGCCGGCAGTAGTGCCGTGCTCAGCGATGTCAGTAGCACGACTCCGAGCTTTACGCCTGATGTCGATGGCAGCTACTCGGTGACGCTGGTGGTCAACGATGGCGAGTTCAACAGCGCGCCTGACACGCTCACCGTGACGGCCAGCAGCGACGACCCGCCGACCGCGGATGCAGGGCCCGATCAGTCTGTGAGCACCGGTGATCTGGTCAATCTGGACGGCAGCGCCAGCTTCGATCCCGAGAACGCACCGCTGACGTTTGCATGGACCCTGTCGCGTCCCGCTGGCAGCAGCGCGACGCTGGCCAATGCGAGTTCGGCGACACCGAGCTTCACCGCCGATATCGCGGGCAATTTCACTGCGACGCTGGTGGTCAATGACGGCACCCAGGACAGCGCGCCGGCCACGGTAGTGATCAGCGCAAGCGGCGATCCGCCGGTCGCCGATGCGGGTGGTAACCAATCGGTCAATACCGGTGACACGGTGACCCTCGACGGCAGCGGCAGTTCCGATCCTGATGGCGACCCGATCACCTATGCCTGGGTGTTGAGCACACGTCCGGCCGGCAGCGGCGCGACCCTGTCCAACCCGACAGCCGAGTCGCCGACATTCGTAGCAGATGTGGCCGGTAGCTACGTTGCCACACTGACGGTCAACGATGGCACACAAAACAGCGCGCCGGATACGGCCAGCATCACGGCGAGCGATATCGCGGTCAATGCACCCCCGGTCGCGGATGCTGGCCCTGACGCAACGGTGATCGAAGGGGCGGTGGTTGGGTTGAGTGGGGCGGGTAGTTTTGATCCCGATACAGCGCCCAACCCGCAGCTTACATACGCGTGGAGCCTGACCCGGCCTGCGGGCAGTTCGGCGGTACTGTCCAGCGCGAACACGGTCACCAGTAGCTTCACCGCGGACCTGCCCGGGACCTATATCGCGACGCTGGTAGTCAATGACGGAGCCGCTGACAGCAGCCCCGATTCGGCGGTCTTTACCGTCCTTGCAAATGCCCCCCCGCTGGCCAAGGCGGGTCCGGACCAGAGTGTGGATACGGGCAGTCTGGTGCAGCTCAACGGCGGTGCCAGCAGCGATCCGGAAGGCGATCCGCTGACGTTCGCATGGACCTTGTCCCGTCCTGCTGGCAGCGCCGCCACGCTGAGCAGTCCTGGTTCGGCGACGCCGAGCTTTACCGCGGACGTCGAAGGCGCATACACGGCCACGCTGGTAGTCAACGACGGCAACAGCGACAGCGCCCCCGACTCGGTGCTGATCACGGCCAGTACCGACGATCCGCCGGTGGCAAAAGCGGGACCGGATCAGAATGTCGACGAGGGCGAGCTGGTCAATCTGGACGGCAGCGCCAGTTTCGATCCGGAAGGCCAGGGGCTGAGTTTCGCCTGGACCCTGGCCAGGCCGGCGGGCAGCAGCGCGAGTCTGAGCGGCGCCACGACCGCGACGCCGAGCTTTACTGCCGACATCCCCGGTAATTACACGGCCACCCTGGTGGTCAACGATGGCGTCTTTAGCAGTGCGCCTGACACCGTGCTTATCGCGGCGGCGAGTCTGAATACAGCGCCGGTTGCGGCTGCGACCGCCGACGCGACGGAAGTCGCCACAGGTGTGACCGTCAACCTCGATGGCTCTGGCAGTTCGGATGCCGACGGCGATACGCTGAGCTATGCGTGGTCGCTGTCGACACCTGCCGGGAGCAGCGCAAGTCTGTCCAGCCCGGGGAGCGTGACGCCCAGTTTTGTACCCGACGTGGCCGGCACCTATCTGGCCAGCCTGGTGGTCAACGACGGTGAAGCCAACAGCGCACCGGCTAGCGTCAGTATCACCGCGAACACGCCGCCGGTCGCGGATGCCGGTCCCGATCAGGATCAGCTGACCGGCGATCTGATCACGCTGGATGGCAGTGGCAGCAGTGACGCCGATGGCGACGCGCTCAGCTACAGCTGGTCGCTGGTGACACCAGGCGGCAGCAACGCGGCGCTGAACAACCCGTCACTGGTTTCGCCGACCTTTGGCGCTGATGTCGGCGGCATCTATACCGCGACCCTGACCGTCAGCGACGGCAAGGACGAAGACACCGACACCGTCGTGATCGACGTCAATACGCCGCCGATCGCTGATGCGGGTGCTGACCAGGCTGGCGCCGTGGGCACGCCCGTCGTGCTGGATGGTAGCGGCAGCTCGGATGCGGATGGGGATACGCTGGCATACAACTGGTCGCTGCAATCACCGGCCGGCAGTGCGGCGGCCCTGAGTGATCCAGCAGCGCAATCACCCAGCTTCACGCCTGATCTCGACGGCAGCTATCTGGCGACGCTGGTGGTCAGCGACGGGCGCTTTGACAGCGTGCCGGATTCGGCGACGATTACGGTTGGCTCGACGGATGTAGTCGTCAGCGGTCGTGTCACCTTTGATCGTGTGCCGCATCTGCCGGGCGGCGGTCTGGACTACAACAGCATCGTCCAGGCCCCGGCGCGTGGCGTACAGGTCGAAGCGATACAGCAGGCGGGCCCGATTCTGGAGACAGCGGTTACCGATGCCAACGGCAACTACAGTCTGACCCTGCCGCAGAACGTCCTGGTCACGATTCGGGTCAGAGCACAGATGAAGCAGGACGGTGCTCCGTCATGGGATTTCCGCGTATTGAACAACACCAGTGGTGATGCGCTGTATACCCTGAACAGTTCGGTATTCAATACGCAGACGGCGCCGATCACGCTGGACCTGAACGCAGGCTCCGGCTGGGATCCCTCGTTGCAGACCTATGGTGGTGTCCGGGCGGCTGCGCCCTTCGCGATCCTGGACTCCGTCTACCAGGCAGTGCAACTGGTCCTTACTGCGTCGCCGGCGATTCAGTTGCCTGCGCTTGATATCAACTGGAGCACCTTTAACCGGAGCAGCTCGAACTTCAATCCCGCCAATGGCGATATTGTCACCACTGCATATTTCTATGACGGTATCGGGGCCGGTGAGATCTACGTTCTGGCGGAACAGGACGTAGATACCGACGAGTATGACCAGCACGTGATCGTGCACGAGTGGGGCCACTATCTGGAAGACCAACTCGGTCGCACCGACAGTATCGGCGGCAGCCACTCAATCACTGCGCGGCTGGATCTGCGTCTGGCGTATTCCGAAGGCTGGTCAAATGCATTTTCGGCGATGGTCCTGGGTGATCCGGTTTACAAGGATTCGCTTGGCGCATCTTCAGGGGCAGAGCTTTACCTTTGACGTGGAGAGCAACGTTGTCGGCAACAAGGGCTGGTATAACGAGAGTTCGGTCCACAGCACGCTCTATGATATCTACGACAACGCCAATGACGGCATCGATGCGGTCAGTCTGGGATTTGGGCCGATCTTCAACGGCGTAACAGTGGCAAACAAGAACACCACAGCGTTGACCTCGATCTATACGCTGGTCACCAGCATAAAGGCGGACAATCCGGCGGACGAGGCCAATATCGACGCATTGCTGCAGAACCAGTCCATTGTTGGCGTCGGCATGGACATCTGGGGCAGCGGCGAAACCAACGATGCCAGCAACGTCGATGTATTACCGATCTATACCGACATCGCGGTGAATGGTGGTTCCAGAGTGGTCTGCAGTATCGCGACGTTTGGCACCTTTAACGGCTTGTCCACGCGGCGCTTCCTGCGGCTGAATCTGAACACTGCGGGCACGCGGACGATCCAGGTCACCGGCCCGGGCAACAGTGACCCGGATCTGGTGCTGTATCAACAGGGTTTCCTGGTGTCGTCTGAGAGCATCACCGCAGGGCAGGAGTCCCTGACCCGGGTCCTGGCCCCGGGGACCTATGTGCTCGAGGTCTATGAGTACGCCAATATCGAGGGCGTGAATGATTTCGGTCGCCCGAACAGTAAGACCTGTCTGACGGTAACGGTGCAGTGATGAAAACCCTGACTATGTTGTTTGCGACATTGCTTGCGATGGCCATGGCGATGACAAGCCTGCCGGCCCTGGCTGGAGGCGCGCCGGCTGGTGACAAATCGTCTGCTGCAAGAGCCGACCGGCACACCAGCAAGCCATCCGCCCCTGTGGACCTGGTCTGGTTGCAGGACGGGCGCGAGGGCACGGTAGAAATCGAGATCATTGTCGGCACCGCCCACGATGGCGTCGATTTGCTGCTGTTTACGGATGGGTCGAATGCGCCGCTCACGCAGTCGCTGCCGGCTGCTGGCGCCGGTCCAGCAGGTGCGGTCACCTGGACCCTGGAACAGCCCTTGCAATCAGCACCGCGGGTCATGGCGGTGCTCAGGCAGGGCGAGGCGCGTCAGGCGCGCAATTTTGTGGCGCCATGGCGTGCGAGCCAGGACGTTGTGGACCCCAACGACAGCAACAGCGAACAGCCCCGTAGCTCGGAATCGAGAAATGGCAAAAACGCCGGTAACGGCCGCAACACCGCTCCCGTGGACGCCGCTGTGACACCTGAGTCTGAAACGCCCCTGCACGCGATGCCGGCAACAGAAACCCTGCGGCGGGATACGCCCTCGCAGGAGGCTGGCAAGGACTGATTTCGCGGTCTCGGGCCGAAATCTGGCCGGGATTCTGGTCTGAGTGTTGGTCCAGGTCTGGACGCAATGTGTTGCGGAAATCTGCCGGACCTGATGCCAGGAGACGCCCCGTTGCTTGTTGCGGGGTTCACGATGGCGGGCCGATAGTCGGCTCTCAGACTAAAACCGCGGTTTTATTTGGTTTGATTTGATTGGATCTGGTTCGAGTCGATTCGGGCCGGCATCCGTTATCGAAGCCGAAGCCGAAGCCGAAGCCGAAACCGGCGGTCAAGCCCGTCCGGCCCGCGCAGCCGCAGGACCGGGGGACCATTCGCTTGTGTCATGCCATTGGATGCCGTGCCAGGTTCGGCCCAGGGCAACGTTCCGATCGAATGCCCAGTTAGAGTGCCCGAGTGCCCTCGAGAGCGACTGTCGCAGCCAAAACCCGGTTGATTTGCGGGGGATTCCCGGGTCCGGGCAGGCTTGCGTACGCGGGCAGCCCAAAGACCGTATAATGCCGCGCCGCCGCAGGATGCCCAATATGATCGACAAGCTCAGAAATATCGCCATTATCGCCCACGTAGACCACGGCAAGACGACGCTGGTCGACAGGCTGTTGCAGGCTTCCGACACGCTGGAGGCGCGCACCGAATTGCCCGAGCGGGCGATGGACAGCAATGCGCTGGAGCAGGAGCGTGGCATCACCATCCTGGCCAAGAACACGGCCATCCGCTGGGGTGACTACCGGATCAACATTGTCGATACGCCCGGCCACGCCGACTTCGGCGGCGAAGTGGAACGCGTGCTGTCGATGGTCGACGCGGTGCTGGTCGTGGTCGATGCGGTCGAAGGACCCATGCCGCAGACCCGTTTCGTGACCAGTAAGGCGTTTGACCATGGTCTCAAGCCCATCCTCGTCATCAACAAGATGGACCGGCCGCAGGCCAGACCGGACTGGGTGATGGAGCAGACCTTCGACCTGATGGACAGTCTCGGTGCCAGCGATGAGCATCTGGATTTTCCGGTCGTCTATGCCTCCGCGCTGGCCGGGCAGTCCGGTCTTGCGGCGGACAAGATGGAAGACGGCATGGAAGCGCTGTTCCAGACTATCGTCGACCACTGTCCGGTACCGGAGGTGGAACCGGACGGTCCGCTGCAATTGCAGGTCAGCTCGCTGGACTATTCGAGCTATGTGGGCGCGATCGGCATCGGCCGCATCGCGCGTGGGCGCCTGCGTCGCAACCAGCCGGTAGCGGTGGTGGATATCCACGGCAAGGTCCGGCAGGAGAAGGTCCTGCAGGTGCTGGGCTTCATGGGCCTGCACCGGGTTGAGGTCGAGCAGGCCGAGGCGGGGGACATCGTCGCCTTCTCAGGTCTGGCCCGGCCATCCATTTCAGACACCCTGTGTGATCCGGCCAAGCCGGAGGCGCTGCCTCCGCTGACCGTTGATATGCCGACGATCTCGATGACGTTCGAAGCCAATACCTCGCCATTTGCCGGCCAGGACGGGCGCTATGTCACCAGTCGTCAGGTCGGCGAACGTCTGGATCGCGAAGCGATTCACAACGTGGCGCTGCGCGTTGAGCCGACCGAGGATCCGGAAAAATTCAGCGTCGCCGGTCGCGGCGAACTTCATCTGGCGGTGCTGATCGAGAACATGCGCCGTGAGGGTTACGAACTGGCGGTCTCCCGGCCACGGGTAATTTTCAAAGAAGTCGATGGTCAGCGCCAGGAGCCCTACGAGACACTGGTGGTAGACGTTGAGATAGCTCACCAGGGCGCCGTGATGGAGGCGCTGGGGGCGCGCGGGGCGGAGCTCCAGGACATGCGTCCGGACGGCAAGGATCGCGTGCGTCTGGACTTTCTGATCCCCAGCCGCGGTCTGATCGGGTTCCAGTCCACTTTCCGTTCGATGACCTCCGGCAGCGGCATCCTGTATCACGTGTTTGATCACTACGGCCCGGCCCGCCCCAGAACACATGTGCGGGCGAATGGCGTGATGGTGGCCAACGGTGACGGCAAGGCGCTGGCCTACGCCTTGTTCAATCTTCAGGAGCGCGGCCGTTTGATGGTTGGGCCCGGAGATCCGATCTACGAGGGTCAGATCGTCGGTATCCACGCGCGCGACAACGACCTGATCGTCAATCCGATGAAGGCGAAACAGCTGACCAACGTCCGCGCCTCCGGCAAGGACGACAATCTGCTGCTGACGCCGCCAGTGCGGATGACGCTGGAGCAGGCGATGGAGTTCATCGAGGATGACGAACTGGTCGAGGTGACCCCGACCGCGATCCGCCTGCGCAAGCGTTTCCGGAAAGAGCACGAGCGCAAACGTGAGTCACGAAAGAGCGCTTGACTTACATCCTGTAAATTCTAGATAACAAACACAAATTATTGATTGTTAATATTAAATGGAACGTCATTTTTCCGACGATCCGATCCTGACCGGTTTCCCGATTATGTCTGATTCGTGACTCTGATCACGCCGGGGCGGGTCAGCGCAAAGCTATAGTCACGGCCTCTGAAAGCCGCGGTGCAGCGCCCCGTGGCAATCGTGCTTACAAGGGCCGTGATGAAAAAGCTCCTGCGCCTACAGCTAGAGCGGGCAAGAAAGGACGCCGGGGACTATAAGGCGACCCTGAAGCGTTTCCTGCCTATGGTCTTGAGGCAATACGGCCTCTTCGACCAGAAAATCGGATCTCTGAAAGAGGAGATCGCGCGGCTTCGCCTGCACCTCCAGGAATACAGCACCGACGATCGTACTCTGCGCGACCAGCGTCTCAGGGTGGTCGTCGATAACGTCAAGGACGGCATCCTCAGCGTCGACGAGGATGGCGGAATCCTGTCGATCAATCTGACCGGCGAGCGCATTTTCGGCCATCAACCGGGCAGTCTGGTGGGCAGTCACCTGTCGCTGTTGCTGCCGTTCCCTGATGACCGTACGCCCGGCGCCTATCTCGAGGAGCTGGCGGCCGGTAGCGAGCAGGACAGCACCGGTATCGAGACGCTGCAGGTCCAGTGCCGCCACCTCTCCGGCAAGCAGTTCCCCTGCGACATCGTCGTAAGCCACGCCATGGTCGAGGATGAGCGGATCTTTATCGTCGGCGTCCGCGATATGACTGAACGCGTCAGTGCGGAAGCTGCGTTGCGCGACAGCGAAAGCCGCTACCGCTCCCTGGTGGACAGCGCACCTGAGGCCATCGTGGTGGTCGATGTGGACAGCGGGCGCTTTGTGGACTTCAACGACGCTGTGCTCAAAATTTTCAAGGCTGACCGGGAGACGCTGCTCGGTTGGGGCCCGCAGCATGTCAGTCCGGAATTCCAGGCCGATGGAACCGCCTCTTTCGGCTCAGTCCGTGGGCACATTGAAGCCGCACTGGCCGGTCTCAATCCGGTATTCGAGTGGCTACACCAGGACACCAGAGGGCACGTCTTTCCCTGCGAAGTGCGTCTGGCCCGGATCATCAGCGGCAAGCGACGGCTGGTCCGCGGAAGTATTACCGATATCACCGAGCGCAAGCGTGCAGAGCAACTCGCATCCGGCGAGAAGGACATCCTCGAACGGATCGCGGCCAACGGTCCGCTAAGCGAAGTACTGGATATCATTGCCGAGACGGTGGAGCGGGTAACCGGCAAGGCGCGTTGCGCCACCTTGCTGCTGGACGGCGATGGCAAGCACCTTGCGGTGGGCTCGGCGCCGAATCTCCCTGATCGGCTCATCGAAGCGATGGACAGTTTGCCGGTGGCGGCGTTAACGGCGGCGCCGGCGCCGTCAAAAACACTGGTCGAGACGGTGATCGAAGCCGATATGGGCACGGATCCGCTGTGGGCCACCCACCGGGAGCTGGCGATCTCGCTGGGCCTGGGCTCCAGCTGGTCGACGCCGATCCGGTCGTCGCTGGGCGATCTGCTGGGTGTGTTTGCGGTGTTCTACAGCGAAAAGCGCGCCCCGGTACGCAAGAGCTTTGAGCTGTTTGACCGGATGACCCGGCTTGCGGGTATTGCGATCGAGCGGAAGCTGGCCGAAAAGGCCATCCGGGACAGCGAGGGCCGTTTCCGCGGGCTGTTTGAAAATGTGCTGGACGGTGTCTATCAGGTATCGGCCGATGGCTGCTTTATTTCGGCCAACCCGGCGCTGGTGAAGATGCTCGGATATGAAACCGAGGAGCAATTGAAGGGCATCGGCCCGACCACCAATCTGTACCGCGATCAGCGTGACCAGGCTGCGATCCTGGAGATGCTGCATGAGAAAGGCGAAGTGCGAAATGCGGAACTGCGCCTGCGCCGGGCCGACGGCAGCCAGATCGTGGTGCTTGAGAACGCGAGAGTGGTCCGCGACGAAGCGGGTGCGATCCGCGGATACGAAGGCACCTTGTCTGATATTACCGACCGCAAACGCGCAGAACTGGCTGTGTTTGAGGAGAAGGAGCGGGCCCAGGTCACGCTCAAATCCATTGCCGATGCGGTGATCAGTACCGACGCCAACGGCTGTATCGATTATATGAATCCGGTGGCCGAACATCTCACTGGCTGGTCTGCTGATCAGGCTGCCGGACGGCCGGTATCCGAGATCGTCAAGATCGTGCACGAGGGCACCGGCAAGGAACAGGAGAACCCGGTATTCGTATCGCTGCGCGAGGGCAAAGTCACTGAGCTGGGTCAGCACTCGATGCTGGTTAGCCGGGACCGCACGCAGATCGCGATCCAGGACTCCGCCGCACCGATTCGGGATCACCGCAGCGAGGTGGTCGGTGCGGTGATGGTCTTCCATGATGTGGGTAAGGAGCGGCGGCTGCGCCATCAACTGGCTTATCAGGCCACCCATGACTCTCTGACCGGGCTGATCAACCGGCGCGAATTCGAAGTGCGGCTGGACCGGGCGTTGGAGATGGTCCGTGCAGAACGCGATCTGACTCACGTTCTCCTCTATCTGGATCTTGATCAGTTCAAGATCGTCAACGACACCTGCGGGCATTCGGCGGGAGACCAGCTGTTGCAGCAGGTCACCAGCCTGATAACCCGCCGGGTTCGATCGAGCGATGTGGTTTGCCGTCTCGGCGGCGATGAGTTCGGCATCCTGCTGGAGGATTGCAGCCTTGAGCGGGCAGTCGAAATCGGCGACGCTCTACGCCAGGCGATCCGCGAGTATCGCTTCTTCTGGCAGGAAGCGGTGTTTGATATCGGAGTCAGTATCGGCGTAGTCGCCATGTCCGGCGACAGCGACAGCGTCGCGGCCCTTCTGTCGGCGGCGGATGTTGCCTGTTATGCGGCCAAGGACTCAGGCCGCAATCGTCTGCATGTTTACCAGCACGGCGATGCGGCCGAGCGTCACGCCGAGATGCAATGGGTATCCCGCGTGACCCGGGCGCTGGAGGACGGGCGCTTCGAGCTGTACTACCAGCCCATTGTCCCGATCGGTGATGTGGACGACCACCGCGGACACTACGAGCTGTTGCTGCGGATGCGCGACGAGGGCGGAGCACTGGTACCGCCGGATGCGTTTATCCCGGCCGCGGAGCGTTACAACCTGATGCCAACACTGGATCGATGGGTGATCCGTCAGGCGCTCGAGGGCCTGGTGGATAGCGGTCGCAGTGGTGACGACGGTGGCTATTCGCTGGCGATCAATCTGTCCGGTACCTCACTCAATGACGACAAATTCCTTGCGTTTGTGTTGCACGAGCTCGAAAGCCATCAACTGGCGCCCGGGGCTCTGTGTTTCGAGATCACCGAAACGGCCGCGATCAGTAATCTGTCAGTCGCGGCCCATTTCATGTCCGAGATCAAACGGCGTGGCTGTGAGTTCTCGCTGGATGATTTTGGCAGTGGCCTGTCTTCGTTTACCTATCTGAAGAATCTGCCGGTGGACTATCTGAAGATCGATGGCCACTTCATCAAGCAGATCACCGCGGACCGTATCGACCAGGCGATGGTGAAAGCCATCACCCAGGTGGGCAGTGCGATGGGTATCCGTACAGTGGCCGAACACGTCGAATCCAAGGAGGTCCTGGATACGCTAAGAGCGATCGGTGTGGAGTATGCCCAGGGCTACTATTTCGCCGAGCCGGCGCCGGTCGCCGACTTCCGCAGACTGGCCAATGGCGGCGCCTCCCGCCTGGCTGACACCGGCACCAGCCCGGGCCTGAGACTGGTTTGATCTGCCGCATTTGCGGCCGCCCCGAATCGCGGTAAACTGACCCGATGCCGATCGCAACGGGTGAACAATCCCAACAAATACGCCGCAAGATCGCTTTCGAGGCGGTCTCGGAAAGTGCAGATTCGGTTTCCGCCGATGCACTGTTCGAACCCGATGAGCCTGACGTTTTCGATCTGATCAATGACAACGGATCTGCCCGGGTTCTGTTGGTGTGTGACCATGCCAGCCGTCGTATTCCGGCGCGGCTGGATAATCTGGGGCTGGATGAACTTGCGTTGCGCCGGCACATCGCGTGCGACATCGGCGCCGGAGACGTCACCCGGCGGCTGTCGAAGATGCTGGACGCGCCCGCGCTGCTGGCCAGTTATTCCCGTCTGGTGATCGATTGCAACCGGCACCTCGATGACCCGACCTGCATTCTGGCGGTCAGCGATGGCGAATTTGTTCCGGGTAATCACAACCTCGATCCGCAGCAAAAGGCATTGCGTGCGCGCAACATTTTTCATCCCTATCACGATGGAATCAAGGCGCGTCTGCAGCAGTTTCTGGACGCCGGAGTCGTGCCGGCGCTGATTGCGGTGCATAGTTTCACGCCGATTTTCAATCGAACGTCGCGGCCCTGGCAGATTGGTGTGCTGTGGGATACCGATCCGCGCATTCCGGTGCCGCTGATGGACAAGCTGCGGCAGATTCCGGGTCTGGTCGTCGGCGACAACGAGCCATACTCGGGCCGGGCGCCCGCAGACTACACCATCGATCATCATGCAGAGCCGGGAGGGCTGCCGCACGTGTCTATCGAAATCCGTCAGGATCTGATCAACACGCCGGAAGGCGCTGACCGCTGGGCCAATATCCTCGGGCGCGTACTGCAGGAGATATTGAGTGACGAAAACCTCTACTCGGTGCTGCCGTTGGCGAGTCAGACATGACCGGGCGTGAACCGAGCTTCACGCTTGGCGTGGAGGAAGAATACCTGCTGGTGGATATGGAATCTCGCGATCTCTGTGCGGATCCGCCAGAGTCTTTGATGACCGAGTGCCAGGATCTGCTCCACGGCCAGGTCAGTCCCGAGTTTCTGCGCGCACAGATAGAGGTCGGTACCCGGGTGTGTTCTAACATCCAGGAAGTCGCCTCCGAACTCACTCATCTGCGATCGGCTGTGGTGGAGGTCTCGGGCCGTCATGGCCTCGCGCCGATGGCGGCCTCGACGCATCCCTATGCCCGCTGGCTGGATCAGAAACATACCGAACGGGAGCGCTATGACTCGCTGTCGTCGGAGATGCAGGCGGCGGCCCGGCGATTGTTGATCTGCGGCATGCACGTGCATGTCGGGATAGAGGACGATGAACTGCGCATCGACCTGATGAATCAGTTCTCGTATTTCCTGCCCCATCTGCTGGCCTTGTCCTGCTCGTCACCCTTCTGGGAAGGCGAGAACACAGGATTGAATTCCTACCGCCTGACCGTGTTCGATGCCTTGCCGCGCACCGGTCTGCCGGAGCGCTTTGTCAGTTTCGCCGAGTATCGCCGTCATGTCGGCGTGATGATCAATGCGGGCCTGATCCAGGATGCCACCAAGATCTGGTGGGATCTGCGCCCCAGTGATCGCTACCCGACACTGGAAATGCGGGTGACCGATGTCTGTACGCGGCTTGAGGATGCGGTCACCCTGGCGGCACTGACCGTCAGCCTGATGCGCATGCTATACCGCCTGCGCTGCGCCAACCGCCGCTGGCGGATGTATTCGCCGATGCTGCTGATGGAAAACCGGTGGCGGGCGATGCGCTACAGCTTTGACGAGGGCATGGTCGATCTGGCCAAGGGCCAGATCGTTTCCTATTCGGAGCTGATCGACGAACTGATCGACATCATCCGCGAGGACGCGATAGAGCTGGGTTGTCTGGCCGAAGTCGAGCGGGCTCGGGATATCCTGACCCGCGGCACCAGCGCCCACCGACAGGTTGCGGCCTATCAGCAAGCACTCGCGGCCGGCGCCAGCGAACACGAGGCGCTGCAGGCGGTAGTAGATTTCCTGGTGGCGGAAACCGCCAAGCTGGATTGACGCAGCGCGCCCGGGGTCTGTTCACGCCGCTATCTTTTCTGCTCTTAATCCATGGTAAGTCAATCTCAGCGCCTTGCTGCCGTCGCTCCGATGATGGACTGGACAGACCGGCACTGCCGTTATCTGTTGCGTCTGGTGTCGCCGGGTGTGCTGCTCTATACCGAGATGGTGACTGCCGCCGCCGTGATCCACGGTGACCGGGATCGTTTGCTTGCGTTTGATGCCGCCGAGCATCCTCTCGCGCTGCAGTTGGGTGGCAGCGACTCAGCGGAGATGGCCGAGGCCGCCCGCATCGCAGAGCAGGCCGGCTATGACGAGGTCAATATCAATGTCGGCTGCCCCAGTGACCGGGTTCAATCCGGGCGCTTCGGCGCGTGTCTGATGGCGACCCCCGATATCGTTGCAGAATGTGTTCGGAAAATGGCAGCGGCGGTGGCGCTCCCGGTCACGGTGAAATGCCGTATCGGCATCGATGACCTTGAGGACTACGATTTCCTGCGCGAGTTTATTCTCACGGTTGCCGGCGCCGGGTGCGAAGTGTTTGTGATTCACGCGCGCAACGCGATTCTTTCAGGCCTGAGTCCGAAGCAGAATCGTGAGATACCCCCGCTGCGTTACGACTACGTGCACCGAATCAAGCAGGACTTCCCGCAGCTGACGATCGTGTTGAACGGGGGGCTGCGCACGCTTGATAGCGTGAGGGAACACATGGATTCGGTGGACGGGGTCATGATCGGACGCGAGGCCTACCATAATCCCTGGTTTCTGGCCGGAATAGAACGCGAGATTCTGGGCGGCAGCGCACCCGCGAGTCCGGCGGCTGTAGTCCGCGCCTGGATACCCTATGTCGAACGTCAGCTTGCGCTCGGACAACGCTTGTCATCGATGACCCGGCATGGGCTGGGTCTGTTCAGCGGCCAGCCTGGTGCGCGTGTCTGGCGACGTACGCTGAGCGAGTGTGCGCCGCGGCCCGGTGCGGGCGTCGAAGTGATCGAAGCCGCGCTCAGCAGCGTAGAGGCAGTCCGCGACGCGGCCGTGGAGAGCGCCTCGGGGTGAAGCGGTCCGCGCCCCGCGCCCCTGGTCCTGGTACAGGCGTCAGTCTGTGCCCCGACCGTTGGATTCAGAATCCACTGAGTCCGCAGGACCAGCGGCGTCCGGCGGGTCCACCGGGTCCTCTGTCTGTTGCGCTTCCTCCGGTTCTATCAGCTGTGGCGCTCCCTGGGCCTGTTGCTGTTCCAGCTGTTCTGCCTGCTCAGCTTGCTCGACCTGTTGGTCCAGTCTCTGGTCGATCTGCCGGGCCTCTGGTTGCGGATTGACCGCGGGTTTGGGAGGCGGGGCGCCCGGTGAGGCGACCGGCAGCCGACCGAAGCTGGCTTCGGTGTTTGCGGCGAGCCAGGTGATGGCGGCATAGGCGGCAACGACCTGTCTCAATGCCGCCGGATCAACCTTGTCCAGCGTGTCGTTGGCCGAGTGGTGGTAGTCGAAATAGTACGTGTAGTCCTGTCGCGGGGTGATCTCCGGCATCCCGCGCTGACGCAAAAAAGCCAGATCCTCGCCGCCGCCCTTTGAGCGGATGACGCCCAGCGGGATATCCAGAGGTTTTAGAACGCCGGCCATGCCGGAGAGCAAGGGCGCCGCAGATTGCGGAACGACGCCATCCAGCCGCCAGACACGACCGCTGCCGCCGTCGGGCTCCATCCCAAGCACATGGACTTCAGTCGCGCCGGTATTGCGCGCCGCGTAGGCTTTCGCGCCGCTGAGGCTCAATTCTTCATCAGCAAACAGCACGACACGCACCGTGCGCGCCGGTCGCGTCGGCATCATCGCTATCAGGCGCATTGTTTCGGTCACGATCGCGACACCGGTCCCGTTGTCCAATGCCCCGGTGCCGAGATCCCAGGCATCGAGATGGGCGCCCAGCAGCACGATCTCATCCGGCTGTGTCTGACCACGAATCTCGCCGATGACATTGGCCGAGCGCGCCGTACCCAGCGATCGCGACGAGAGCATCAATTGCAGGATGACTGCGCCGTCATCATCGAACTGCCGCGCGAGGATGTCTGCATCGGGAGCAGAAAGTGCGACTGCCGGGATTCTCGCCACGCGGTCCGCATAGACCACCCGGCCGGTGTGCGGCAGTCTGTTGCTGTCGGTCCCGAGCGAGCGAATTGCCAGACCCACCGCGCCGAGCCTCGCAGCAACCGAAGCGCCATCGCTGCGGTTTGCCAGCGCGTTACTGTATCCCGAGGCGTCTTTGCTGCGTTCTATGCTCTGGTCAATAAACACGACATGTCCGGCCACCTGGTCGGTCGACATTTCACGCAGCGTATCCAGGTCGGGCACCCGCAGCACCGGGGCTTCGAGTCCGCCTTCCGCGGTGCCGACGCTGCCCCCGAGCGCTACCGCGGTCAGGTTCTGTGTCGATGGCGACAATATTCGGACACGGATCTCGCCGCGCTCCCAGCGCGGCACCAATACGCCCTGGGCGGCGATCCGGTCCAGCTTGAGGTCCTGCAGAAAGTTCAGTGCCCAGGCTACCGCGGCCCGGTCGCCGTCTGATCCCGCCAGTCGCGGCCCGATTTCGCTGCTCAGCGAGGCCACAATCGCAAACGGGTCGCTGTCATTGATTGCCCGCTCACGCAGCTCGGCAGCCTGTTCCAGCAGAGCAGCCGGATAGGCGTATGGCGAGACATCAGTCAATGATTCAGTCGCGCTCGCCGGCTTGAGTTGCGCCAACGCAAGCACCGGTAACGCGAGCAGCGCGATCGGCAGCCCCGTCCAGGACGGAAACATCCGGCGCCAGAAGACAAACATCTTATGGTTCAGGATCCGGCCGCTTCGCGTACCGTCGAACAGTTTCATCGCCTCTTCCTCTGGCTGCGAATGCGCCCACGACTTTAACAGATCGGGGGGCCGACCTCGGGCCGTCGCGGGACCGCCTACAGACCGGTATCCGATCGCCGATCGATCCCTGGCCGTTTGTATTTGATACTGTGCCGGTCGGGGGCAGGGGAGTGCCTGCGCGCGGCTTTGAGCCTTCCTGTGGTCGTTTGAGCAGTCGCTTGAGGGGTCGATATCCTGCCGACCCATGCGGCGATTATCGGCTCGGCCAGAGGACGGACAGAAGTGCCGCCAAGCTGCTGTATTTGCTATACAATATAGGCGCGTCCGGTCCCGGGCGCCGACCCGAGTGACCTTCATGGCAGGAAAGAAGCGCAGCGGCAGGAAGAAAGACCCGGGTCCCACCCTGGCGTCGCAGGCCGACATCCATGTGCTGTACGAGGAATCCGTACAGAACGTGGAATACGAAGTCGATTTCCTGCAGCAGGCCTTCTCGGAATTACGCGGGCGCAAGCCGCTTAGCTTGCGTGAAGATTTCTGTGGCACCGCCAACGCAGCTTGTCGCTGGGTCGCGGTAAACGAGCGCCACCGCGCAGTCGGGGTCGATATCGATCCCGAAGTGCTCGACTGGGGTCGAGCGCATCACCTGGCGGCTTTGCCAGAGCAGGCGCGCAGCAGAGTCACGCTGCTTGAGGCGGATGTGCGCACTGTGCAAACCGATGCCGCGGATATCGTGGTCGCGTTTAATTTCAGTTACTGGTATTTCAAGCAGCGCCATGTCCTGCTGGATTACTTCCGCTCGGTGCATGCCGGCCTGGCCGATGACGGGGTGTTTTTTATTGACGCGTTCGGCGGTGCCGGCGCCTATGAAGAAAGCCGCGAGAAGACCAAAAACGACGGTTTTACCTATGTCTGGGAACAGGCAAGTTATGAACCGATCAGCGGCGATTATGTCTGCTACATACATTTCCGCTTCCCCGATGGATCGAAGATCAAACGCGCATTCAGCTATCACTGGCGCTTGTGGACCCTGCCTGAACTGATCGACCTGCTGGACGAGGCTGGATTCTCCCGAACCCAGGTGTACTGGGAAGGCACGGACGATGATGGCGAAGGCAGCGGGGAATATTCTGCCGCCGACAAGGGTGAAAACGACCCTGCCTGGATCGCCTACGTGGCCGCCCTGCGATGAGCCTCGTGGTCACGCTGTTGTTGCTTCGACCTGCCGCGGAGATTATTCTGCGGTCACCGCCATCCCCCCGGCGCTCTTGTCAAAAATCAGTCTGCGCAAATGTCTAATGAGATAGAGGTCGCTGTCCTGTTTGCCGATGTCGTCGGCAGCACCGAGTTGTATGAGATTCTTGGCGATCTCAAGGCGCGCGATACCATCGCCCGTTGCCTGGACATCATGAAAAACGCGACCGACCAGAACAACGGTAGCGTCATCAAGACAATCGGCGATGAAGTGATGGCGACTTTTCCCACCGCAGACGATGCGCTTAATGCCGCTCGTGAAATGCAGTCATCTATCGGCAAGGGCGATGTCTCGGCCGGCGAAGGCGTGTCTCTGGCGATCAGGGTCGGGGCAGATTATGGCAAGGTGCTTCCCGGGGAACGCGATGTGTTCGGAGCGACAGTCCACACCGCCAACCGGATGACCAGCCAGGCCAAGGCCCGGCAGATTATTACCACCTCAAATATGGTCGAACAGTTGTCAGCTGAGTGGCGCGCCTCGGTCAGACAAATCGATCTGGCGCACGTCAAGGGCAAGTCCGGAGAGATCGCGTTGTTCGAGGTGCTGTGGCAAAAAGAAGATGTCACCAGCATGCTGCCGACCATTACCTGGGCCAATGAACAGCAGCGCAATATCGGTCGTTTGCGGGTGCTCTACCAGGGGCAGGAAGTGTTGCTTACCGTCGATCAGCAGCACATAACCATAGGACGCGCGGATGACAATGATCTGGTGGTCAAGGGCAACCTGATCTCGCGCATCCACTGCCGGATCGAAATGAACCGCGACAAATTCATGCTGATCGACCAGTCCACTAATGGGACCTTCGTCGTGACCCGTCACCGGGAGGAGCTGTTCGTGCGCCGCGACAGCCTGCATCTCACCGGCGAAGGGGTGATCGGTCTTGGCCGGGTTGTCCAGCCAACGTCCGCGCAGGCTATCCGTTATATCGTCGAGGATTGATCAACTGCAGGCCTCGCCTGCGGGTCAGGATACCCATGTCAGGGCGCGGCGTGGGCGCGATCGTAGAGCTTGCGGTTACGCTGGGTGCCGCCATTAAACTTGCTGGAGCGTGTTATGAAGATCCGCGTTGAAGTCGAGGTCGAGCCCACAGAGCTGAGAGAGTTTCTTGGTCTGCCCGATGTGAGCGATCTGCAGCAGGATGCCCTCAATGCGATCAGAAATGGATTGCACAGTGGCGCCGACGGATTGGACCCGGTTGCGGTCCTGCGCAGCTTCGTCCCCAGCGGGCTGCTGTCCATGGACGAGTGGCAGGGTCTGCTGCGGCGTGCGCTTGAGAGTGGCCAGGCGATGACTGAAAAAGCGATGTCTGGAAGAGCGACGTCTGCAAAAGCGACCTCTGGCAGGGCGGCGGGGAAGGGTGCTCGTCGAAAGAAGGCGGTCCGCAAATAGATCGCTCGTATGCCGGACCATGGTGCGAACCATCGCACCGACCATCACACCGACAATTTGCGGGCAAAAAAAGAGGCCCTCAAAAGAGGGCCTCCTGGAACGTCAATGGTTCCTGCCGATCCTTTCAGGCAGCGGCCTTTTCGATATCAAGTCCGATCTTCTCGATCGCAGCGCCGACTTTTCTGACCTGCGCTTTACCCTTGCGGGTGACCTTGCGAGCGGTGGTACGCGCGTTCTTGCGTACCGAAGCCTTTTTCGATGCCGTTTTCTTTACGACGCGCTTTTTGGCCGTCGTCTTTTTTGCAGCGGCCTTGCGCGTCGTCGCCTTCTTGGCGGCTGGTCGACGAGTCCTGGCTGCAACCTTGCGGGTGCTCTTCTTCGCCGTCTTTTTGGTGGTCTTGCGAGCCTTGCTCGGCACAACCACGGTAGCGCGCAGCACGCCGCCGATCTCGTCGCCGGCGTCCTTGACGATCTCGATGGTCTTGCGTGCATTCAGCACCGCCCAATGGCGGGACTTCGGCAGCATCGAAATCTGGTCGCCGACCAGAGCACGTAAACTGTCTGCGCGAGCGGCGAGTTCCAGACGACGGGCACCGCCTTCGATGGCGCTGTCGACAAAATTCGCCTGCTGTTTGACCAGCTTTTCAAGGCCCTTATGAGAAATGCGATTTATCTGCAGACCGGCGTCGGTGAACTTGCGGACCGGTGTGCGTGAGCTGGAAACCATCTCGGCGGTGTCCAGCGTCGCGTTGCGGATGCGCTTGATTGCGCGATTAGTGAGCGTGCCGTACTCGGCGCGAACGTTGCGAGCCAGCTTTTCAATCTTGGTGATCATGACTTACCCCTGGGTTGTGGTGCGATGCAACATGTTGCACTGCGTCAAATATAGCCTATTCTGGCGCGAAGTCAACTACGCCACTGGCTATAGGTCGATTCAGGGCCCCACGCTGAACAGGTTTCCCAGCTGATGATTGCCCGCGAGCCTGAGGTGAGAGCGAGGCTGGAGATCCGGGATCCTCTGATCTACGGCCCTGCGTCTGACGCAGCGCCCGTGCTCAGCCAGCTTGCGAGCCGGCCCCTGAGCCGTTTGATTGCGTTTCCGGTATGGGTCCTCGCACTGATTGTGACGCCGCTCCTGACGTTGTCGGCGCCTGAGGCTGCCGCACAAAATGCCGCCAGCGATCCGTCCGGGATTCTGCGCCTGGATCCGCCCGCCGGGACGAGTGCCGGGCCATCGTCCACCAGCCTGGCAGAGGGTTCTGTTGAATCGCCGGACCGAAGTCAGCCCGACCCGCCGGTCGACGCGGGGGTGGCCGATCCGCTGACAACGCAGCCCGGGGTCGCTGCCGCAAGCGGAGTCCTCGAGATCCTGAGTGTCGAGCGCGCCCGGCTGCAGCCGGGGGTCGAGGGCCAGCGCATGATGGCGGTGTCCTCCAACGATCCCCTGGTGCCATCCGAAGTCCTCGTTTTCACGGTGAAGTTCATCAGTCTGCACCCTGAACCGGTTGCGGGTCTTGAACTGGTCATGCCCCTGCCTGCGGGGTTTGTCTACGAGAGCAGGAGCGGCACCGGACCGGGTGCCGTTTTCGCGCTTTCCAGCGATGGAGGCCTCAGCTTTCACAAGGACTCGGAGCGGGACCAGGACCTGGCGCAGGTCAGTCACTTGCGCTGGCGCTTCGACGCAGTGTTGTTTCCGAACACGCTGGGTCTGGTGACGTTCAGGGCGCGGTTGGCGGAAACGGCGCCCGCTGCGGATGAACAGTTGGCACCGTCCATGTCGACAGGGACGCCCGGGTCGATAGCGACGCCCGGGATCGGGGAGCACCCGCGCTCAGATGAGTCTGCACCGGCCCACGCTGCGGGCAAGGTCTCACGCCAGTCAGAAAATGGGGAAGGGCGGAAGCGACAGGAAAACGGGGCCACCGGGGCGAAAGGGATTCCGAAGAAGCCGTCCGCAGACGAATCCGTAACAGAAGAACCCGCACCGGATCAGGATCCCGGAGACCCCGGGGGCGGTTCTCATGGCGGTTTGCTTCTGTAACAATCCCGCCAGCATCTGACGGCCCACCATGGCAACTATCAAAAAATCCAGGCCAAAATCCGGCTCCCGGTCGAAGTCGAAGTCGAAGCCGAAGTCCAAGCCCAAGGCGAGGTCTAAAACCGCTGCGGCCAGGCTCAAGCCAGCGGGCAAGTCGTCTCGTCAGTCGCCGGGCAAGTCCAGCAACCGCAAATCGCGCAACCGGATCCTGCGTATGTTGCTGTTGTGGCTGATAGCCGCGATAGCACTGTGGGTATGCGCGGAAGGTCTGATCGTTTATCGCGAGTTTCAGGGGCGCTTGTGGACGGTGCCGGCGCGGGTCTATGCCAGCCCGTTGGAGCTGTATGCTGGGAAGCCGGTATCCCGGGATCAGCTGATCGAGCGTTTGCGGCAACTGGGCTATCGACGGGCCGGAGGTGACGAAGTGGCGAGTGCCGCCTACTGGCCGTCCGGGCAGACCCTGCGCCTGCGCACCCGAGGCTTCGGTTTTTGGGACGGCGATGAGCCGGTGCGGACAGTGCAACTCGATTTTGATGCCCGCGGGATCCACCGGATACGGGATGGTGGCGGGGTTGAGATACCGGTGATGCGCCTGGACCCGATGGAAATCGGCAGCATTTTTCCGCTCCATGGTGAGGACCGACTGGTTATCCAGCCGGAGGCGATTCCGGATACGCTGCGCACCGCGCTGGTAGCGGTCGAGGACCGGAAGTTTTTCAGCCATCACGGTCTCGACCCGCAGGCCATCGCACGTGCCGCCTGGGCGAATCTGCGCGCAGGCAGGGTGCGACAGGGCGGTAGCACACTGACCCAGCAGTTGGTGAAGAGCTATTTCCTGGATAATCGCCGCAGCTTCCGGCGCAAGATCCGGGAGGCCGTGATGGCCCTCTGGGTGGAAAGCATCTACGACAAAGACGAGATTCTGACCGCCTACGTCAACGAGATTTATCTCGGCCAGGACGGACGACGGGCGGTGCATGGATTTGGTCTCGCCAGCCGGTTCTATTTTGGCCGGCCGCTGGCTGAGCTCAAGCTCCATGAGCAGGCGCTGCTGGTCGCCGTGGTCCGTGGCCCCACGTTTTATAACCCCTGGAAGCATCCGCAGCGTGCCCTGCAGCGGCGAGACCTGGTCCTGCGTCTGATAGCCGAACAGGACGTTGTGGACGCAGCCGAAGCGAACCAGGCGATGACCCGCCCGCTGGATGTGCTGGCCGAACCCGGAGGCTCGGGCTACTACCCCGCCTATCTGGATGTAGTGCGCAGGCAATTGGAGCTGGACTACCCGCCGGAGGAACTCAGCGGTACCGGTCTGCGGGTCTTTACCGCACTGGATCTGCGGATACAGGAGCAGGCCGAGAGCAGTCTTGAGCAGGGCATCGCCAGGCTGGAAAAGCAGGATGACAGCCGCGCCGGTCTGGAAGGGGCCGTGGTCGTCAGCCATCCGCAAACCGGCGAGCTGCAGGCGGTGGCCGGCGGCCGGCGGCGCGGGTTTGACGGGTTCAACCGGGCGTTGCTGGCGGCGCGGCCGGTGGGTTCTCTGATCAAACCGGCGGTGTATCTCGCCGCCATCGAGCAGGGCAGAAATCTGGCCGATCTGGTCTTGGATGAGCCGATCGAGATCACGCTGGACAATGGGGATCTGTATCGGCCGAGAAATTTTTCCGGTGATGGCGAGGGCGAGGTCACCCTGGTCAAAGCACTGGCGCAGTCATTGAACATGGCGACGGTGCGACTGGGGATGGAATCCGGACTGTCGTCGGTCATCGATGTGCTGCATCGTCTGGGCGTCGAAGCCGACCTGGCGCCGTATCCGTCGCTGCTGCTCGGCGCGGCCGAGATGACACCGATACAGGTCGCCGGTATGTATACGACCTTGGCCAGCGGCGGGTTTCGCACGCCATTGCGGGCCGTGCGCGCTGTGCTGGACGCGGAGGGCGCGCCACTGAATCGTTATCCGATCTCCTTGAGCGCGCAATTCTCTGCGCAGGACGTTTTTCAGTTAAACAGTGGTCTGGTGCAGGTGATGAAACGGGGCAGTGGCCGCAGCGCTGCTGGCCGCTTACCTGGAGGACTGGTGGTTGCCGGAAAAACCGGCACTTCCGACGAGTTTCGCGATAGCTGGTTCGCCGGCTTCAGCGGCGATAATCTGGCGGTGGTATGGCTGGGCAACGATGACAACACGCCAACAGGCCTGTCCGGGGCCAGAGGTGCGCTGCTCATCTGGAGTGACCTGATCGCGGGTCTGGCCGGCCAGTCTTTTGCTCCCCTGCCGCCGCCTGGTATCGCGGAAGTGTGGATCGATTATGCTGATGGCAAACTGAGCCGGGAAGGCTGTGAAGATGCGATCTTGCTGGCGTTGCCCGAGGACGCACAGTTGGCGGTAAATCCGAACTGCGGGCCCCAGCGCCGCAGTTTGAAGGAGCGGGTCGGGGAATGGCTGCAGAAACTCACCAAATGAGGTCGCGACCCCTGGGCGGGCTGCTATTGGCGCTGAGTCTGCTGACGGGCTGTGCCAGCGCCGGCGGCACGATGCGCGCCGGGGACGCTGCGACAACGACCTCTGCTGGCTCTCAAGCCGGTTCCCAGGTCCGCAACGAAGCCGGCAACGAAGCTGGTGAGGGGAACGGTGGCGACAATGTGTCTGCTGGCGCCGTGCCTGCCAGAGGCGACGCCGGGCCAGTGGCCCGGCCGCGAAACAGCGCAGCGATCGCGCTGCAGTCGCAGGCCGAAGCCTCGCGTCGCGCGGGCAACCCTGATCAGGCGGCCGCGACGCTGGAGCGAGCGGTACGGATCGCGCCTGACGATGCGGAGCTCTGGTTAGCGCTGGCAAGCCTGCGTCTGCAGCAGGGACAAACCCAGCAGGCAATTGAACTGGCCCGGCGGGCGGAGAGTCTTGCGCCGCAGGGATCCGCATTGCGTGTTCAGGCGCGGGATCTGCAGCAGCAGGCCGGCGTGGCAAGGAAATGAAGCAATCGTTGTCCGGAAACATGCCGCTGTGCGTCGGATGCAGGACCGAGCATGAACAACACTGATTACGTGTTCGGTGCAGACGGGCCGCTGGCCAGCGCGGTGACCGCGTATCGACGGCGGCCAGAGCAGCAGGCAATGGCGAGCGCGGTGTCCAACAGCCTGGCAAATCGTGAGTCATTGCTGGTCGAAGCAGGCACCGGTGTCGGCAAGACATTTGCCTATCTGGTGCCGGCCTTGCTGTCCGGCCAACGGGTGGTGATCTCAACCGGCACGCGTAGCTTGCAGGATCAGTTG
Source organism: uncultured Gammaproteobacteria bacterium (assembly GCA_963704875.1). Classification (GTDB taxonomy): domain Bacteria; phylum Pseudomonadota; class Gammaproteobacteria; order Steroidobacterales; family XN24; genus CAMYOC01. The sequence continues at coordinate 67,919 of CAVPIA010000001.1, forward strand.
TTCTCACGAGACCTGCCGGTGGTATCCGCGGCGATCGGACGACCGGCCGATGTGTGCCTGCTCAAGGGCAGACGGAACTACCTGTGCAGGCACCGGCTCAATCTGGCGGCCGAGGAGGCGCGCTTCCCCAGCCGCGAGGAGGCGCGCTGGTTCACGCGTATCAAGCAATGGGCGCTGGCGCCGGGGGATGGCGACATTGCCGGCGTCGAAGGCGTACCGGAGGACGCGCGGGTTTGGTCACAGGTCACCTCAACCAGCGACAACTGCCTTGGCAGTCGTTGTCCGGAGTATCAGGGTTGCCACCTGGTCGAAGCCCGGAGAAGGGCGCTGGAAGCCGAAATCGTGGTGGTGAACCACCATCTGCTGCTCGCCGATATGGTGCTCAGAGAGGAAGGATTCGGTGAGCTGCTGCCAGGCGCCGACGCGGTTATCGTTGATGAAGCGCATCAGTTGCCGGAGACCGCGGTCACCTTTTTCGGGGTCTCGGTCAGTGCGCGCCAGCTCGACAACATATGTCGTGACTGCGTGGCGGAAGGTTTGCGCGCGGGAGCCAGTCTGGCCGAACTGGAAGCTGCCAGCAGTGAATTGAGCAAGGCCTTGAATGATGCGCGGATGGCGCTTGCCGCCGGGTCTGGCCGCGGTGGCCGCCAGGCCTGGCATGAGGCTCAGCCGGGCATCGACGAGCATAGTCACGATCTGGCCGAGGCGGCCAGCGGGCTTGCCGAAGCATTGCAGGCGCTCGGTGGTCAGAGCCCTGGCATGGACGCCGTGATCCGACGCGCTGAAAACGCGGCTGCGGGATTGACCCGGATCGCGACCTCGGCAGACGACGACGCGGTGCGATGGTTCGAGTCATTTGGCCGCAGTTTTGTATTGCATATGACGCCGCCGGACGCGGCCGATGGCCTGGGTCGCCGCATCCGCGAACAGGGTGGCAGCTGGATCTTTACCTCGGCGACGCTGGCCGTGGGCAATGACTTCTCTCACTACTCGGCTCGTCTGGGCTTGCCCGAAGCCGCCTCGACCAAGCTGGACAGCCCCTTCGACTTCCGTCGCAATGCCCGTCTGTATCTGCCACGCGGTATGCCTGAGCCCGCTGCTCGTGGCTACACCGGCGCGGTGATCGAGGCTGCCCGGCCATTGATCGAGACCGCCGGCGGGCGGACCTTCCTGTTGTTTACCAGCCATCGTGCCCTGCGTGAGGCGGCGGCCTTGTTGCGCATTGCTGGCGACTCGCTGGCTGAATTCCCGCTGTTGGTCCAGGGGGAGGAGCCGCGTGAAAAACTGCTGGAGCGATTCCGGTCTTCGGGAAATGCGATCCTGCTCGGCACCAGCAGTTTCTGGGAGGGGGTGGATGTGCGCGGCGAGGCGCTGGCGCTGGTGGTGATCGATCGTCTGCCGTTCGCTGCGCCGGGTGACCCGCTGCTCAAGGCCAGGCTGGAGGCGATCCGACGAAGCGGCGGTCAGCCATTCAGGGACTATCAGTTGCCGCAGGCGGTCATCGCGCTCAAGCAGGGTGTCGGCCGTCTGATCCGGGACTACGACGACCGGGGTGTCGTGATGATCTGCGACCCGCGTCTGAGCGGACGCAGCTATGGCCGCTCGTTCCTCGCCAGCCTGCCGCCCATGCCAGTGGTCAGAGACGGCAATGCGGCCTGCATCTTCCTTGCGCAAGAGTCTGGTCAGTCGGTTGGCCCCGACTATTCCAATAGTGATCATTCCCAAAGCGAACTTTCCCAAAGTGACGACAGCGACAGCAACGATAGCGATGACGATGATGAGGTTGTCTGCGCTTGAATATCCTTGCGCTTGAGACCGCGACCGACCGTTGCTCCGTGGCGCTGGAGATATCTGGCGATCTGATCGTCCGCGCCACCGACGAACCCAGGGTGCATGCCGGCCGTTTGCTTGGTATGACGGAGGAATGCCTGCGGGAAGGTGGACTCAAGCCCGCTGATGTTGATTTGCTGACCTTCGGCCGCGGACCGGGGTCGTTTACCGGCGTGCGTATTGCGACGGGTGTCGTCCAGGGGCTGGCTTTCGGCCTGGAAAGACTCGTGGTGCCGGTTTCCACCCTTGCCTGTATGGCGGTCGGCGCATGGCGCAACCACGCCTGCCAGAAGGTCGCGGTCTGTGTGGATGCAAGAATGGGCGAGTGTTATTGGGGCACGTTTACCGTGGATGCAGCAGGTGTCGCGACATTGCAGGGCGCGGAGCTGATCGCCGAACCCGACAGCTTGCCGCTGCCAGGCGAGCCCGGCTGGGTCGGGGTTGGCACGGGCTGGGATGTCTTTCCGCAGCTTGCAGCCGCCGCAAAGGGATGCGTGGATCGCGTCTTCCCGGCGCTGCTGCCGGAAGCCCGCGACCTGATCGCGACCGCCAGCGCCGCTAATCGCCGGGGCGAATCAATCCCGGCGGAGCAGGCGCTACCCATGTATCTTAGAGACAGAGTCGCCTGGCGCAGCTGATCCGGCATTGTCAAGAATCTGTAACAAACCGGTGATGAAATGCTCGCTGGATGAAAAACGGATGACGGATACAATATTGTATGAGTGGTAAGTCCATATTGATCGTCGAAGACGAGAAGCCGATCCGCGACATGATCGCTTTCGGGCTCAGGCGCGCTGGCTTCGAAATCCTCGAAGCGGCGGATTGCACCACGGCACGGGCCAGAGCCGTTGATAATTATCCGGACCTGATTCTGATCGACTGGATGTTGCCGGACATGAGCGGTCTGGAACTGACCCGCTGGGTGAAGAAGAATGAAGCCACGCGGGAGGTGCCGGTCATCATGCTGACCGCGCGTTCCGAAGAGGACGACAAGGTCCGGGGGCTGCAGGGTGGCGCCGACGACTACATCACCAAGCCCTTTTCGCCCCGTGAGCTGGTAGCACGTATCGAGGCGGTGCTGCGCCGGACCCAGGGGACTGGATCGGGTGAGGTGCTTAATGCTGATGGTCTGGAACTGGATCCGGACAGCCATCGGGTCATGGCCAACGGCGCCGAGCTAAGTCTGGGGCCGAAAGAATTCAAGCTGCTGCAGTTCTTCATGGGCCATCGGGAACGCGTCTACAGCCGTGGCCAATTGCTGGATCGGGTTTGGGGTGGAAACGTATACGTCGAGGAGCGCACCGTGGACGTGCACATCCGGCGTTTACGCAAAGCGTTGGAACCGGCCAGCTTCGACCGCTTTGTGCAGACCGTTCGCGGCGCCGGCTACAGGTTCTCAACCCGGGCCGGCTGATGAAATCCAGATTGGCGATCCGCGCGGCTGGCCGGCTGTTGCTCGTCGTAGGTCTCGCGCTGGGCGCCGGGCTGGTTTTCGGCGGCCCGCTGATCTGGTTGGTATCGGTTCTGGTGCTGGCCGTATTCTGGCACATCTACAATGTCTATCGGCTCGAACGATGGTTGAACCTGCGCGAAGGTAAATTGCCGAGGACGGCGCCCGGCGTCTGGGGCCTGGTCTATATGGGGATGCATCGCCTGCGTAGCCGCAGCCGCCAACGCAAGAAGGGTCTGACCCGAGCCATCAAGGAGTTTCGCAAATCCAGCGCCGCGTTGCCGGACGCCAGTGTGGTCCTGAACCGGGACAACGAGATCGTCTGGCTCAATCGAGCCGCGACCGATCTGCTGGGAATACGCAAGACCGATCGTGGACTGCGTATCGATACATTCATTCGTGAGCCGGCATTCATCCGCTATTTGCGCGAGGGCGAAGAGGCGGGTCCGGTGCATTTCCGCTCATTGTCGAGACCCGGTGCGCGGATGCTGCTGCGACTGGTCCCTTACGGGGGCGAGGGACAACAGCTCTTGCTGGGCCGGGATATTACGGACCGCATCCGGATGGAAAAGATGCGCCGCGATTTTGTCGCCAATGCATCTCACGAGCTGCGTTCACCGCTGACCGTTATCACCGGTTATCTGGACAGTCTGGAATCGGATCAGACCCTGCCGCCCGACTGGCGTCAGCCGGTCGCCGATATGAGCCATCAGGCCGCGCGCATGCGGGCGATCATCGACGATCTTCTGACTCTTTCACGGCTTGAGTCCGGCGCCCAGGGGCCAGGGGATGATGCGGTAGATGTTGCCGGATTGCTGGCGCTTATCCGCAAGGAAACCCTGGTGCTGCAGCATCGTCCGCAAAAGATCGAACTCGATGTGCAAAGCCAGCAGGGCTTGCGTGGATCCGAGAACGAACTGTATTCCGCGTTCGCGAATCTGGTGGCCAATGCCGTCAAGTACACGCCGGTTGATGGGCAGGTGGCGATCCGGTGGTCGGTCGACGACGATGGCGGCCGCCTGTCGGTCACGGATACCGGCCGCGGCATCCCGGCGGACGCGATACCGCGGCTGACGGAGCGTTTCTACCGGGTCCACAAGGGCCGTGACCGGGCCTCCGGCGGCACCGGTCTGGGTCTGGCAATCGTCAAGCATGTGCTTGAACGGCACCAGGCCACGCTTGAAATAGAGAGCGAACTGGGAAAGGGTAGCCGTTTTTGCTGCCACTTCCCGATCTCCAGGCTGACCCCGCCCCGGGGTGTTGCGGACCCGCAACAAAACTGATCGGACCGACCTCGTCCTGAGGTCCGGCAGGAACTGATCTGGCTCAATGTGCTGCTTGCCGAGAAGCATAAAATCCGGCCCGATCATGATCTTCTTACGTCATATTTCTGAAACATTCGGGACCTAAACTGCGCCCGACCAAAGCCATGACAGCATGTTGTGTCCGAACATCAGGGAGCATGACAAGGCGCCCATGGCTAACACTTTTTTTATGTATGTTTTGCTCAATTGAGACAAGGAGCCAGTGATGAAATCTCACAAACGTGCGTTCGGCGTGATGGGCGCGGTTGCCCTCGGACTTGCCGTATCGGCACCGGCAACCGCGGAGATGACGGTATCGATGGGTGGCCGGATCCAGGTGGACACCACTTATTACGATGATGACGAAGTCAAACTCGGTCGCGGTACAGAATTCCGTCGGGCGCGTCTGTTCGCTGAAGGCGATATTGCGGACAACTGGGGCTATAAGTCACAGATCGACTTTGCCGGCAACGGCACTGTGCTGAAAGACGTCTATGTCGAATATAACGGTTTCGATTTCGGCAGCATCAAGATCGGTCAGTTCAAGCAGGAGTTCAGCCTCAACGAGCTGACCAGCTCCAAGTACACCACCTTTGTCGAGCGCGCGCTGCCGGTCACGGCATTCTCGCTGTCGCGGCGGATCGGTGTCGGCCTCTCGGGTGATAACGGTGCCTGGCACTATGCAGCGTCGGTGTTCGGTCAGGAAGAGTCGGATTCTGAAGGCGTGAACGAAGGCTACGGCGCTGCCGGCCGCCTGACTTATGGTCCCAAGATGGGCGATAACCAGCTCCACTTCGGCGTCGCTGCCAACTACCAGGATGCGCCCAACAGTGATAACGAGTGGCGTGTCCGCACCCGGCCTGAGTCGCATCAGACCTCGACCCGGTACGTGGATACCGGGACGCTGACCGACGTCAACAGCATCACCACTTTCGGTGGTGAGTTCGCCTGGGTGCATGGACCGTTCTCTATCCAGAGCGAGTACATGATGCAGGGTGTCGACCGCGATAGCGGCAGCGATCCTGATTTCACCGGTTGGTATGCCTACGGCAGCTGGTTCCTCAACGGCGAAGTCACGCGTTCCTACAAGGGCGGCAAATTTGGCCGTACCAAGGCCACCAATGCCTGGGAGCTGGCGCTTCGTTACTCCACGATTGACCTGGATGACAGCGGCGTCGACGGCGGTAAGGAAAACAACGTCACGGCTTCGGTCAACTACTATGTCAATCCTTACCTGCGGTTCATGCTCAACGGTGTGTTTATCGATGCGCAGAACACCCCGGTGCTGGGTGGTGAAGATGACAAGCCGACGGCGGTCATCTTCCGTGTCGCGACGGACTTCAAGTAACAGCTGATGTCCGCTCAGTGATCGATGCGGCCCCGGTCACCCGACCGGGGCCGTTTTTTTGTTCGGCAAGAGTCCGCGGATACCTAGGTATAATCTACTATCCAGGTCCTCACTGACGATCCATTGGAAAACAGGCGGAACATATGCGTAAGGAAGAGCTGAGCCAGCATTATTCCCGGCAGTTCAACGAGGAACTCGAGACGGTTCGGACCAGCTTGCTGGAGATGGGCGGCCTCGTAGAGGAACAATTGGGTCTGGCGATCCGTGCGCTGTCCAAGGGTGATGGCGAACTTGGTGAGAAAGTCGCGTACGACGACTACAAGGTCAACCGGATGGAAGTGGCCATTGACGAAGAGTGCAGTCGTATCATTGCGCGCCGTCAGCCCGCGGCCGGTGATCTTCGGCTGGTGATGGCGGTGATCAAATCGATCACCGATCTGGAGCGGATCGGTGACGAGGCCGAAAAAATAGGATTTCTGGCATCTCGCCTCGCGGCCCAGGAGAGACCGGAGAATCGGTATCGTGAGATCAAACACCTCGGGAAAATGGTCCGCGCGATGCTAAATCGCTCGCTGGATTCTCTGGCGCGTCTGGATCCTCAGGCAGCGATGGCCGCGGCCGAGGAAGACCGCCAGGTGGATGAAGAATACGAGGCCATCATGCGTCAGGCCATTACCGTGATGATGGAGGATCCGCGTAGTATCCGCCGGGTGCTGGATACGCTGTGGGTGGCAAGGTCGCTGGAACGGATCGGCGACCATGCGGTCAATATTTGCGAGTACGTCGTGTATATGGTTCACGGCAAGGACATTCGCCATCTGAATTACGGTGAAGAGTTTGAGTCTGAGGACCAGCCGCACGGCTGAGCGCGCCGGTATAAGTTCTTTTCTTAAGGGATATCCGAACATCTTGACACGTCGACAACTGAATCTGGCCGGGGCGGCCGCCTGCGCTGGCATGATGGGATGCGCGCTTTTTTTTCAGCACGGACTGGGTCTGGAACCCTGTCCGCTGTGCGTGCTGCAGAGGGTTGCTACGATCAGTCTCGGGCTGGTGTTTCTGCTTGCGGCAGTGCTCAATCCTGCCCGGCTGGGGTCGAGGATTCTCGGCATATTGATGCTGATAGTAGCGGGGCTGGGTGCGTCCGTGTCAGCACGCCAGGTCTGGCTGCAGAATCTTCCGCCGGACCAGGTACCGGCCTGTGGGCCGGGCCTGGACTATATGCTCGAGGTATTCCCGCTGGGTGATGCGCTGGCGATGGTTTTCGAGGGATCCGGAGAGTGCGCCGAGGTCGTGTGGCGGTTTCTCGGTCTTAGCATGCCGGCATGGGTGTTGATTTGCCTGCTGAGTCTCGGACTGGTCGGGCTGATCGGGAATTGGCGATTGCACGGGCGATTGCGCGAGCAATCACGCACCGCTCCAGCCGGCTAGCCCTCAGCGGCCAGGCCCTCAGCCGCCAAGTAAGTACTCCAGCATTCTTCGATAGACGGTCTTCAGACGATCCAGGTCCGCGACCGGGGTTCGCTCGTCTATCTGATGGATGGTCCCGTTAAGCAGGCCAAATTCGACCACCTGGGTCCCGGTAGGCGAAATAAAGCGTCCGTCAGAGGTTCCACCACCGGTGGACATTTCGGGCTCCATATCCAGCTCATCCCGGATTGAGCGCCGCAGCGCGTCGGTCAGCGGGCCCTCGGGCGTCAGAAACGGCCGGCCTACGTCGCGCCACACGATGTCATAGTCAACGCCGTGCCGGTCGAGGATGTGCTCGACCCGCTGCTGGATTCCGGCCATGGTTTGTTCAGTGCAATAGCGGAAATTGAAGCGCAAGCGCGCTTCCCCGGGGATCACGTTCATCACGCCGGTCCCGGCGGCGATATTTGTGGCCTGAAAGGTGGTCGCCGGGAAGGCGTCGTTGCCGCGATCCCATTCCGTGGCGCACAGTTCAGTCAGCGCTGGCGCGAGATCGTGCAGCGGGTTACGCGCCAGCTGCGCATAGGCGACATGACCTTGTTTGCCGTGCACCGTCAGTTCCGCGCTAAGCGAGCCACGACGTCCGATACGGGCCACATCGCCTAGTGTCGTGTGGCTGGAGGGCTCGCCGATCAGGCAGAAATCGATCTGTTCGCCGCGTGCCTGCAAGCGCTCGACGACTGCCCGCGTCCCATCCACCGCGATGCCTTCTTCGTCGCTGGTGATCAGGAAAGCCAGCGAGCCAGACGGCTCCGGATGCTGACCGAGGTATTCCTCGCAGGCCACGACCATGGCCGCCAGCGCGGATTTCATATCTGCGGCGCCACGCCCGTAAAGCCAGCCGTCGGTGACAGTGGCGGAGAACGGCGGGTAACTCCAGGCGGATTCGGGCCCGGTGGGAACGACGTCCGTATGCCCGGCAAGGCACACCAACGGACTCGTATCGCCGCGGCGTGCCCAAAGATTGCTGACATCGCCGAAAGGCATCGGCTCGAGGACAAAACCCATGGCCGCGAGACGCTCCCCGAGCAGCGCCTGGCAGCCTCCGTCCTCGGGCGTGACGGAGGCTCTCCTGATCAGGTCCTTCGCCAGCTCGAGCGTGACACTCACCCGGGGACGCCTTTCAATGCGCCCCGAAACGCCTCGTCGTCAAAGCCCACCAGCAGTTCACGCCCGGCACAGACAATCGGACGCTTGATGACCGTTGGGTATTCGAGCATCAGCGACACCGCCTGCGCATCGTCCTGAATGTCGCGATCCACGTCCGGGATGCGCCGCCAGGTTGCGCTGCGGCGGTTCAGCATGGCCTGCCAGCCGGCGCGTTTTACCCATGATGCCAGCGCCTGTTCGGGGACACCGTCGAGCCTCAGATCGTGATATCGATAGGGCAGGCCTTCGGAATCGAGCCACTTGCGCGCCTTCCGGCAGCTATCGCAAGATGCGATCCCAAAAATAGTTATGGCCATGAACAACAATCCCCCGGTCGCTGCAGCGCACTATGCGGTGAATAGTAGCAAATCCATCGGCTGCTTCGAGTCCGGATTTATCTTCTGTATGTGACACATTTTCGTAACAAAGTCCGCGTATAAAACCCTTATCGAAGGCTGTGCCGGGCCTGCAGGTCAATGCCTGACCTCGGCCAGCCACGTAGTTTCAATATGTTACGGAGATATGACGTGATCAAAAAATCCCTGATTGTAGCCGGCGCCGCCGCTCTTATTGCCAGCGGAACCGTTGGGGCCCAGTCGGCTCGCGACTACATCTTCATCGTGGGTTCGTCCACGGTCTACCCCTTTGCCACCGTCGTTGCGGAGAACTTTGGTCGCGGGACCAAATACCGCACGCCCAAGGTTGAGTCTACCGGCTCCGGCGGCGGCCTGAAGCTGTTCTGCGCAGGTGCCGGCGTCAATACCCCGGACATCACCAATTCCTCCCGCCGGATCAAGGCGTCTGAAGTAGAGAGCTGCGCCGGCAACGGTGTCAAGGAAGTGATCGAGGTCAAGATCGGCTATGACGGCATCGTCATCGCCAATGACAAGACCGCCGCCAACTTCCAGCTCAGCTTGCGGGACATCTTCCTGGCGCTGGGCAAAAAGGTTCCGAATCCGGCCAATGCGTCCGCGACCGGGGTCGATTCTCTGGTCGATAACCCCTACCAGACCTGGAAACAGGTGAACGCGGATCTGCCTGACATCAAAATCGAGGTTCTGGGCCCCCCGCCGACTTCAGGTACTCGCGATGCATTTGCCGAACTGGCGATGGAGGGCGGTTGCAAGAGCATCCCCTGGATCAAGGCCCTCAAGGACGAGGACAAAAATGCCTACAAGACCGTCTGCCACAGCGTGCGTGAGGATGGCGCATATATCGAGGCCGGCGAGAATGACAATCTGATCGTGCAGAAACTGAATGCCAACCCCGCCGCTCTGGGTATCTTCGGCTTCAGCTTCCTGGATCAGAACCGCGACAAGGTCAAGGGCAATCCGGTCGGGGGTGTTACTCCGACCTTTGACGCCATCGCTGATGGCAGCTATCCGGTGTCGCGTCCGTTGTATTTCTACGTGAAGAAGGCGCACGTTGGCGTGATTCCGGGGATCGAGGGTTTCCTGGCAGAATTTACCAGCGAGAAGGCCTGGGGACCGGACGGATATCTGACCGAGCGCGGCCTGATCCCGATGCCGACGGCCGAGCGCAAGAAATTTGCGGCGGCTGCGAAAAACCTGACGCCGATGAGCCTCGACGCGGAGTAGGCTCGGACAAAGGAAATGCAAGCGGCAGTGGGGTGTAATTCCCCACTGCCGTTTTGCTCGAACAAGAACCGCTTGAACTCCGTGGCATTGTTGTCGTGGTAGATTCGCTGCCAGGGTAAGGGGATAAAGGGCTATGCCGGTGTCAACGGTATTCCTGTTACTGGTCGGACTAGGCGTGCTGGCTTTTCTGGCCGGTAAACGCAAGGCGGTGGCAATCGCCGGGACAGGTCGTGGATCCAGCGCGCTGAACTCTCTCCCCGGCCACTACGGTCTGTACACCGCTATCTGGTGTGGCTTGCCGGCGCTTTTTCTGCTGTTCACCTGGAAAGTCCTTGAGCCGACCGTAGTCTCCGAGATGGTGGCTTCCGGTTTGCCCAGCGAAATCCGTGAGCTGCCGCCAGAACGCTTCAGTCTGGTGATGAACGAAATCCGCAACGTCGTCGAGGGCAACGTTGTCGCCGGTTCAGCCGATGATTCTGTTCAGGCGGCGGCCGATCGGTATTCGGAGTTGACCCGGGCCAGCAGTATTGCCCGGGGCATCGTCGCGATCGCCCTCGGGGTTCTCGGCATGGCGCTGGGCTGGTGGCTGGTCAGCGCAGGGCTGAAGGCCCGGAATAAGGTCGAATCGGTCGTCAAGCTGGCGTTGATCGCCTGTTCCAGTATCGCGATCCTGACCACGCTCGGCATTGTCCTTTCGGTGCTGTTCGAATCCCTGGTCTTCTTCTCTAAGGTCTCGTTTACGGAATTCCTGTTCGGACTGAACTGGAGCCCGCAGACGGCCATCCGGGCTGACCAGGTGGGCTCAGGTGGTGCGTTCGGTGCGGTACCGCTGTTCGTCGGCACACTGTTGATTTCAACGGTGGCGATGGCGCTCGCGGTCCCGGTCGGATTGATGATCGCGATTTATCTCGCGGAATATGCGTCCCGCAAGGTGCGCAGCGTGGCCAAACCGTTGCTGGAAATTCTGGCCGGCATTCCGACTGTGGTCTATGGGTTTTTCGCCGCGCTGGTTGTCGCCCCGAAGATCCGCGGCTTCGGCTCGGCTCTGGGCCTGGATGTTGCATCCGAGAGCGCGCTGGCAGCGGGTCTGGTAATGGGGGTGATGATCATCCCGTTTGTGTCTTCATTGTCCGACGACGTGATCAATGCGGTGCCTCAGGCCATGCGGGACGGCGCCTATGGCCTCGGGGCGACCCGTTCGGAGACCATACGCAACGTGATTATTCCGGCCGCGCTGCCGGGCATTGTCGGTGGCGTTTTGCTGGCGGTTTCGCGCGCGATTGGTGAGACCATGATCGTGGTCATGGCAGCAGGTCTGTCGGCCAACCTGACCTTCAATCCGCTGGAAGCAGTCACCACGGTAACGGTGCAAATCGTGACCTTGCTGACCGGCGACCAGGAGTTTGACAGCGCCAAGACATTGTCTGCTTTTGCGCTGGGATTGATGCTGTTCGTGGTGACCCTGACCTTGAACGTGATCGCGCTTCGCGTGGTGAGGAAATATCGTGAGCAATATGACTAGCGGCGTGGGCGGCGACGGCGGCGATAGCAAGCCGGCCAGATCCGGCCAGGATCAGTCCGCTGTGGCCGCGGCGACGATGGAGCGGGTCAACAAGGGGCTGAGGAAGCGCTACCGTGCAGAACGTCGATTCCGTGCGTATGGCCTGATCTCGGTCATCCTCGGCCTGAGCTTCCTGCTGATGTTGTTGACCAGCATCGTCGGCAATGGTTACAGCGCGTTCCAGCAAACCAGGGCGACCTTTGATGTTTTCCTGGACCCAGAGGTCATCGATCCGGAGGGCTCGCGTGACCCCGAGGTGCTGGCTATGGCCAATTATTCGACCATTATCCGCGCGGGCCTGCAGGCGATCCTGCCAGATTCTTCCGGGCGTCAGGAGCGCAGGGAACTGGGCGCTCTGATTTCCAACGACGCACCCTATGTGCTGCAGCGCATGGTGCTGGACGACCCGTCGATCATCGGTGAAACACGCACTATCTCGGTCTGGGCCAGCGCTAACGTAGATATGCTGCTTAAAGGGAAGATCGACCGCGAACTGCTGCAGTCCGAGCGCGTGATTTCGGACCTGCAACTGCGCTGGATCGACATACTCGAAGGCGAAGGCCGGCTAAAGCGGGTATTCAACACTGCGCTGTTCACCCATGGCGACTCTCGCGATCCGGAGCTGGCCGGCATCCTCGGCGCGGCCAAGGGCTCGTTCTATATGCTGATCGTGACATTGTTGTTGTCGTTTCCGATCGCGGTGGCGGCTGCTGTATATCTGGAGGAGTTCGCGCCAAAGAATCGCTGGACCGACCTGATCGAAGTCAACATCAATAACCTGGCGGCCGTGCCGTCCATCGTATTTGGTTTGCTCGGGCTGGCGGTGTTTCTGAATTTCTTCGGCATGCCCAGATCAGCCCCTTTTGTCGGGGGCGTGGTGCTGTCATTGATGACGCTGCCGACGATCATTATTTCAAGCCGGGCAGCGCTGAAATCGGTACCCCCGTCGATCCGTGAGGCGGCGCTTGGCATGGGCGCGTCACGCATGCAGAGCACATTTCATCATGTCGTGCCGCTGGCCATGCCCGGCATGCTTACTGGCACGATTATCGGCATGGCCCAGGCGCTGGGAGAAACCGCGCCCTTGCTGATGATCGGCATGGTGGCGTTCATTGTCGATGTCCCCCAGGGGTTCTTTGATCCCTCCACCGCGTTGCCGGTGCAGGTGTATCTGTGGGCGGATAGCCCGGAGCGCGCATTTGTGGAGCGGACCTCTGCGGCCATCATGGTCTTGCTGGCCTTCCTGATTGCGATGAATCTGGTTGCGATTTTTCTGCGCCGTCGTTTCGAACGGCGCTGGTAGCCTGCTATGGTACAAATTGCAGAGAATGCGGATATGGAAACTACAGTTATGAAAACAAGTCCTGACGCGGATGGCCGGACGTCGCCGGCGCCGCAACGCGGTCGCCCGTCCGCGGCGTCTGCGATGAGCGAGGAACGCAGCGGCGAAGTGCCGGAACAGACCATCGGCGATATCTCACACGCAGATCCTGTGTTCACTTGCCGTGACGTCAGTGTTTTCTACGGCGACAAACAGGCGGTGTTCGATGTCAATCTGGACATCGGAAGAAACCAGGTGATCTCCATGATCGGGCCGTCCGGCTGCGGCAAATCCACCTTCCTGCGCTGTCTGAATCGGATGAACGACACCATTGATATCGCCCGGGTCACCGGCACGATCTCGCTGGATGGATCTGACATCTACGGCCGGGATGTGGATGTTGTGCCGTTGCGCGCACGGGTCGGCATGGTGTTCCAGAAACCCAATCCGTTCCCGAAGAGCATCTACGAGAATGTCGCTTACGGACCGAAGATCCACGGTCTCGCCAGAGACAAGGTCGAACTCGATGAGATCGTGCACAACAGTCTGGCCCGGGCGGGTCTGTTGAATGAGGTCAAGGATCGCATGGATCAGCCCGGCACCGGCCTGTCCGGCGGCCAGCAGCAGCGCTTGTGCATTGCTCGCGCGATCGCGGTCTCGCCGGAAGTTATTCTGATGGATGAGCCATGCTCGGCACTCGATCCGATCGCGACTGCACGGATCGAGGACCTGATGGATGAGCTGCGCGAGAACTATACTATTTGTATCGTTACGCATTCGATGCAGCAGGCTGCCCGGGTGTCGCAAAGAACAGCCTACTTCCACCTGGGCTACCTGGTTGAGGTTGACGATACTGATACGATATTTACCAATCCCAGCCACAAACTGACCGAGGACTACATCACCGGTCGTTTCGGTTGACCCTGATAGGTCAGTTGGCGGGGAGGAACTTGTTTTGACAGACAGAGGCACGAATATCATCGAAGGACATACCGTTCGCACTTATGACGCAGACATCGGGCACCTGCGCAGCGAGTTGCTGGCTATGGGCGGGCTGGTCATCGACCAGGTCGCATTGTCGGCGCAGGCCGTGGTGCTACGAAAAGCCGATTTGTGGGAGCGGGTGATCAAGCGGGAACAGGACGTTAACCGCTATGACACCGTGATCGAAGGTACCGTGTTCCAGTTGCTGGCAAAGCGAGCGCCGATGGGTGTCGACCTGAGAGTAGTGCTGGCGTATCACAAGGCCGCAACAGATGTTGAGCGTTGTGGCGATGAGGCCAAGAAGATCGCCAAGATTGCTCGGAAGATGGCCGCTGAGAATGCCCCGCAAGATGAGGCCTTCAATGAAAGATTGAAGTCGATGTCGGGGCTGGCTACGCAGATACTACGGGAAGTGCTTGAGGCGCTTGACGACGCGGATGAACAGCGGGCGGTGCAGGCTGCTCAGTCGGATGCCGAAATCGATGCCGCCTATGAACAGGCGCTGGACGAAATCCACAGCAGGTTGATCACCGACCCCACACTGATGGCAAGCGCGGCTGAAATGGTCACCGCGATCAAGGCGCTGGAGCGCATTGGTGATCATGCGAAGAATATCGGTCGTTATGTGGTGTTTATCGTCCAGGGCAAGGATGTACGCCATGTGAAGACTTCGAAGCTGGATCGCGAACTCGGGCCCTGAACATCAGCCCGTTTCCTGGCTATTCAGCAGCGGCGCGAAGCAGCGCATTGATACCTACTTTGCGCCGGGTTTTTTCGTCGACCCGTTTGACGATGACTGCGCAGGCCAGGCTGTAGAGCCCTCCGTCGGCGGGCAGGCTTCCGGGAACGACGACGGCGCCGGCCGGTACCCGGCCATAGCTGACTTCGTCGCGTGCCCGATCATAGATGCGGGTGCTCTGGCCGATAAACACACCCATAGACAGCACCGCGCCGCGTTCCACGATCACACCTTCGACCACTTCCGAACGTGCGCCGATAAAGCAGTCGTCTTCGATGATCGTCGGTGCCGCTTGTAGCGGTTCCAGCACCCCGCCGATGCCCGCGCCTCCGGAAACATGAACCCGGGCGCCGATCTGCGCGCAAGAACCCACCGTGGCCCAGGTGTCGATCATGCTGCCTGGTCCTACCCAGGCACCGATATTCACATAGCAGGGCATCAGCACTGCGTCGGGCGCGATAAATGCGCCGCGACGGACCATCGCCGGTGGCACGATGCGGGCGCCGTCGTGCTCGAAGCGAGCAAGATCATAGTCCTGGTACTTGAGCGGGACCTTGTCAAAGAAGCGGGTGAATCCACCGTCGATAACCTGGTTGGGGTGCAGACGGAAGTACAGCAGGACCGCCTTTTTTATCCACTCGTTCACCTGCCAGCCATCCGAAATCGGCTCAGCGACTCGCAGACGTCCGTCATCGAGCCCCGTGATCACTCGTTCTATCGCCTCGCGCAGCGGATCCGCCGCCATATCCGGAGACAATCCAGCATGGTTTTCGAAAGCGTGCTCGATTACCTTACGTGCGTCTTCCATCAGGCTTTCTCCGTGACGCTGGCTAGAGCGTGCTGCAAAACTCGCGGATCCGCCGGGCGGCTTCAACGCACTCGGCGGTGCCGGCGACGAGCGAGATTCGAACCCGGCCGACCCCCGGATCGCTGCCGTCGGCAGGCCGCGACAGATAGCGGCCCGGCAGCACCGTGACATGCTGCGTAGCAAATAGCTGCTGAGCGAAGCGCTCGTCATCGATCGGTGTCGGCGCCCATAGATAGAAGGCCGCCGGCGGGGCGGAGACATCGAGTACGCCGTCGAGGATCGGCATCACCGCATCAAATTTTTCCTGGTAAAGCCGGCGGCTTGCGAGCACATGCGCCTCGTCTTCCCAGGCCGGCACGCTGGCGCGCTGTACCATCAGCGGCACCGCGCAACCGTGATAGGTCCGATAAAGTCGAAAAGCAGCCATCACGCTGGCATCGCCCGCCACAAATCCAGAGCGAAGACCTGGCACGCTGGAGCGTTTGGAAAGGCTGTGGAACACGATACAGCGGCGGAAATCATCCCGGCCAATCTCCTGGCAGACCTGGAGCAGGCTCGGCGGCGGGTGATCATCATGCAGGTAGATGTCGGCGTAGCATTCATCAGAGGCGATCAGGAAATCGTGACGATCGGCCAGCTCGATTGCGTGACGCATGAACGCCTCATCGAGGACCGCCCCGGTCGGGTTGCCCGGACTGCACAGAAACAATATCGCGCAGCGGTCCCATTCGTCCGCGCTGATGGCGTCGAGATCCGGGACAAAGTCGTTGTCTTCCAGCGTATTCATATAGCGTGGCTCAGCGCCGGCCAATAACGCTGCGCCCTCGTAGATCTGATAAAACGGGTTGGGCATCATCACCAGACTGTTCGCCGACGGGTCGACCACCGCCTGGACAAAGCTGAACAGCCCCTCACGGGTACCGTTCACCGGCAGGATCATGTTGTTCGCATTGACCGAGTCCCCATCGAGACAAAAGCGACGCTCCAGCCAGCGGGCGATAGCGACACGCAGCGTCTCCGTGCCCAGCGCCACCGGGTAAGTGCCCAGAGTATCGCTGGCGTCGCCCAGCGCCCGGCCGACGAAATCGGGTGCGGGATGCTTTGGCTCACCAATCGACAAGGGGATATGCCGCAGATCCGCAGGTGGAGCGGTACCGGCCATCAGCGCGGCAAGACGCTCGAAGGGGTAGGGATAGAGTCTGTCCAGCAGGGGGTTCATGTGTACTCCGCAGCCGGTCCGTCAGGCCGACTTGTCGAGCTTTTCGTTGATGCGTATGCGCAGCGATTCGCACTGCTGCTCGGTCAGCGGCTGGCCGTCGGCATCGCTACAGCAAAAAATGTCCTCAGCGCGTTCGCCAATCGTCATGATGCGCGCCGTATGCACACCAACACGCGCCTCCAGCAGCACCCGGCCAACCTCTGACAGCAGCCCCGGCCGATCACCGGCTATCAGTTCCATCACCGTCCGGTTGCTGGCGTCAAGGCTGAAATTTATCCGCGTCGGCGTCGAGAACATACGAACCTGTCGCGGTGCCTGTCGGGTCACCACCGGGGCCTTGTCATCGTGTCGCCGCAGGGCCCTGACCAGGGCTTGTTCGATCTGCCGCGCGCGTTCGCTGTCATCGATGGCGGTGCCGTCATTCTCCAGAACCAGGTAGGTGTCGAGGCTGTGACCATCTGCGGTCGGTGTGATCCGTGCATCGACGATATTCAGACCAAGCTCACCGAGCATTGCGGTGATGTGGGCAAACGTGCGGCGTTCGTATTCGGTGTATACCAGGACCGCAGTACCGCCGCGTTCGCTTTTTTCGCTGACCGCTATTAGCGGACCACCTGAAGCGTTGTGGGCGATCAGCAATTCAGTGTGCCAGGCTATTTCGATCGGTGTATGACGCAGAAAGTACTCGTCGGTGAGCGGCTCCCAGGCCTTGCGGATTCTGCGCTTACGCAGACGCCAGGAGCGCAATAATTCGAACGCGCGCGCCTGGGTTTCTGCAATCAATTCCTCCTTGTCGATCGGGTTCTCCAGACCACGTCTGAGCGCCCGTTGAGTTGCTTCATAGAACTCGCCAAACAGGGAAGCTTTCCACGAATTCCAAAGCTTGGGATTGGTGGCGCGTACATCGGCGACTGTCAGCAGGTAGAGATAATCGAGACGGGGCTGGTCACCGACTCGAGCAGCGAAGTCGCGGATGACCTGAGGGTCATGGATATCCTTCTTCTGTGCCGTGATCGAGAACAGCAGGTGATTGGAAACCAGCCATGCCACCAGGCGTGCATCGTAACGTGGCAGGCCCTGTTCGAGGCAGAACGTCTCTGCATCGACCGCGCCCAGCTCCGAATGATCGCCACCACGACCCTTGGCGATGTCATGGAAAAGGCCGGCCAGATAGACCAGCTCTGGCTTGGGCAGCTCGCGCATGATCTGGCTCAAAGCTGGAAATTCGTGGTCGAACCGGGGCAGTGCAAAACGGCGCAGATTGCTGACTACGAACAGCGTGTGCGCATCCACGGTATAGGTATGGAACAGGTCATACTGCATTCGGCCGACGATGCGGCCGAATGCAGGGATATAGCGGCCAAGCACGCCGTAGCGATTCATCCGCCGCAGTTCGTGGGTCACGCCTGCAGGCGCACGCATGATTTCCAGAAACAGTCGGTGATGACGCGGGTTTTGACGGAACTCTTCGTCGATGCTGTTGAGCTGCTTGCGGATCAGGCGGATGGTGGCGGCGCTGACGCCGCTCAATTGCGCATGTTCCTGCAGCACCTTGAATATCTCAAGCAATGCTGAAGGTTGCTGCTGAAACACATCGTCTCTGGTGGCTTCGAGGAAGCCGTTGCGTACCTGAAAACGGGCATTGAGCGGTTCAGGACTGGCTTCAGGATCCAGCAGAATGGCTTCCTGGAACAACTGCAGCAGCATTTCGTTGAGCCGGCTGAGTTCCATGACCGTGCGGTAGTACTTCTGCATGAATTGCTCAACCGCGAGGGTGTAGGTGGCATCCTCATAGCCGAAGCTCTTGGCCAGCGTGATCTGGTGATCGAACAGCAAGCGGTCTTCGCGGCGACCGGTAATCGTGTGCAGGGCCCAGCGGATGCGCCAGAGAAACGACTGCCCCGCAAGCAGCTTGCGATATTCGTAGTCAGTCAGGAAACCGAGCTGCGCGAGCTGATGAAAGGTGCTGGCATCGAAATGCCGCTTGGCGACCCATCCGACCATCTGGATGTCCCGCAGACCACCAGGGCTACCCTTGACGTTGGGTTCGAGGTTGTATGCGGTGTCGTGATAACGATGGTGGCGCGCGACCTGCTCTTTGAGTTTGGCTTCGAAGAACTCAGGTGTTGGCCAGATATGTTCGGGTCCGACCTCCGCGCACATCTTGTCGAAAAGATCGCGGGGCCCATGCAGCAGCCGTGACTCCATCAGCGTGGTGGCCACGGTGATATCGGCACGAGCCTGGGCCACGCAGTCATCAATCGTGCGCACGCTATGCCCGACTTCCATTCCGATGTCCCAGAGGAAGGTAATGAAACCCTCCAGCGGTTGCTGCCAGGTGGCTTCGTCGTGACGCGGAAGCAGGACCATGATGTCGATGTCGGAGCAGGGATGGAGCTCACCGCGGCCGTATCCACCGACCGCGACCAGAGCGAGCTCTTTGCTCAGATCGCCGGCGTGGCGCAGCCAGGCCTGGGTCAGAACGCTGTCCACCAGCCGCGCCCGGTCGCGGACCAGATGGTCCACCGGCTCGCCCTGCTCGAAGCGCTTCTTCAGTACCTCATCACCGCGTCTCAGAGCCTGGCGAAAGGTCCCTACGCGCACACCTTCGGCGCTCAGCTCTGACAGATGGGGAAACAGTTCAGCGGTACTTTCCACAGTGTGGTCAGATCTCGCCGCTGGCGCCCAGGGTGAGCACTTCGTGGCCAGTCGCAGTGACCAGCACGGTGTGCTCCCATTGCGCTGACAGAGAGTGGTCCTTGGTGACTACGGTCCAGCCATCCGGTAACAATTTCACGTTGCGACGACCCGCGTTGACCATGGGCTCGATAGTAAATGTCATGCCTTGCTGCAGACTCAGACCGGTCCCCGGCTTGCCGTAATGCAAGACCTGCGGGTCCTCATGGAATTCCCGTCCAATGCCATGGCCGCAGTACTCGCGGACGACGGAGCAACCATGCGCTTCCACATGTTTCTGGATCGCAGCGCCGATGTCACCGAGCTGCACGCCAGGCCGGACCATCTCGATTCCCAGCCGCATGCCCTGATGCGATACCTCGCTTACCCTGTTCGCGGCCACGGACGCCTGACCGACAAAAAACATACGGCTGGTATCGCCGTGGAAACCATCCTTGATCACCGTGATGTCGATATTCAGGCAATCGCCGTTCTTGAGAACCTTGTCGCCCGGGATGCCATGACAGACAACGTGGTTGACCGAGGTGCAGATTGACTTGGGGAAACCGCGATAGTTAAGCGGTGCGGGTATCGCGTCCAGTTTTCCGACGATGTATTGGTGGCAAATCGCGTCCAGCTCGCCGGTGCTGATCCCGGGCTGCACATGCTCCCCGATCATATCCAGCACCTCAGCCGCAAGGCGGCCCGCAGTGCGCATCAGCTGCTGCTCTTGGTCGGTCTTGATCGTAACCTTCATTCAGTCTTCCGGTTTTGCCACAGGGATCACGGGCCGGCCTGCGGGAGGCCGTCGCAATCCCTTGATTTTACTGTCTGGGGGAGATTGTTCCGCGGAGGCCGATATGGTATAAAGCTCGCTTCTTTTTCGCAATCAAAACCCACACATGCATCGACACACCCGGTTGGGTGCCCGGCGCCAGCGTTCGCAAAGAACTCAGGCAACGGGTTTCCGGATGGGGTGCATGGAGGCTTAACCCTGGAGAACAACATGGCAAACGTATCTATGCGCCAGATGCTGGAAGCAGGCGTGCACTTTGGTCATCAGACCCGTTACTGGAATCCGAAGATGGCACCCTTCATCTTCGGCGCCCGTAACAAAATCCATATTATCAACCTCGAGCGGACCCTGCCTTTGTATGAGCAGGCGGCCGGATTTGTTCGCAAACTGGTTGCGGACGGCGGCAGCGTGCTGTTCGTCGGCACCAAGCGGGCAGCGCGCGATTGCGTGCGCCGGGAAGCAGCTCGTTGCGGTATGCCCCACGTAACCTATCGTTGGCTGGGCGGCATGCTGACCAACTACAAGACCGTGAAACAGTCGATCAAGCGCCTGACCGACCTGGAAGCTCAGGCCGAGGACGGTACCTTTGAGGCGCTGAACAAGAAGGAAGTGCTTCAGCTTCAACGGGAGATGGAGAAGCTCGAGCGGAGCCTCGGTGGTATCAAGGAGATGGGCGGTTTGCCTGATGCGCTGTTCCTGATCGACGTGGGGCACGAGAAGATTGCGTTAGCCGAAGCCAGCAAACTCGGGATTCCGGTGATCGCAGTTGTGGACACCAATTGCTCGCCGGCCGGCGTTGATTACGTCATCCCGGGCAACGACGATGCGATGCGCGCGATCGAGTTATATACCACCGGTATTGCTGACGCTGTGCTGGAAGGGAAGGACAGCGTGCCTGAAGTACCCCAGGGTACCAGCGATTTCGTTGAACTTGATGAATCCGGCAAACCTCGCGAGCAGAAGGCCGCGCCACGCAAGAAAGCCCCAACGCGCAAGAAGACTGCGGCACGCAAGCCGAAACCTGCTCAGGCCAAGGCGGTAGAGACTGCCGATGCTGAGACTGCCGAAGCTAAGCCGGCCGCGGAAGCCGCCGCGGCCAAGCCGGTAGCCGACGAAGCCACGGATAAGGCTTCAGAGGCCAAGCCTGCGGCAGCCAAGGAAGCGGCTGCCCCGGTGGAAGCACCGGCTGAGACCGTTGCAGAGCCGAAGGCGGAGAGTGAGGCCAAACCGAAGGCAACAGCCAAGGCGAAGGCAAAGACCAAGACGAAAGCCAAAGCCAAAGCCAAACCAAAGACGGCCAAGGCCGACGACAAGGACGCGGAACCCGCGGCCTGAGTACGGACCAGAACGGGTGCTGCCTGCGCCAGCGGCAGCACCCGCTCCCGATTTTCCCTGCTGTCGACCGCCGGCGCGATTCCGCGGTCCGCAGGGACCAGATGATTGAGGTACAGGCAATGACGATATCTGCAGCAATGGTAAAGGAACTCCGTGAGCGCACAGGCGCCGGCATGATGGAGTGTAAGAGGGCCCTGGTTGAGGCCGATGGGGACCTGGATGTCGCCGTGGAGAACATGCGCAAGGCAGGCCTTGCGAAGGCCGACAAGAAGTCCGGCCGAATCGCTGCCGAAGGTCTGGTCGCAATCAGTCAGGCCGATGACGGCAGCCGCGCCGCCCTGGTTGAGATAAACAGCGAGACCGATTTTGTTTCATCAGGCGAGGATTTCATCCGCTTTGCCAATGCTGTCGCCGCTGCGGCCCTGGCCGGAGACGCCGCTGACCGGGAGGCGCTGCTGGCCCTGCCGATCGAAGGTGCCGAGAGCATCGAAGAGTCCCGCCGCGCACTGATTGCGAAGATCGGAGAGAACATCAACGTTCGCCGGGTCCAGATCATCGGCGGTGCAGAGCGCGTCGGCGCTTATCTGCATGGCAAGCGTATTGGCGTGGTGGTGGCGATGGAAGGCGGGGACGACGATCTGGCCCGCGACGTTGCGATGCACATCGCGGCCAGCAATCCGATGTGTATCTCGGAGGCGGATGTGCCCGCCGAGACCCTGAGCAAGGAGAAGGAGATTCTCATCGAGCAGGCGCGCAATGAAGGCAAGCCCGACGCCATTGTCGAGAAAATGGTCGTGGGACGTCTGCGCAAATATCTGGCGGAAATCACCCTGGTTGGCCAGCCCTTCGTCAAGGATCCTGACCTGAGCGTTGGCAAACTGCTGGCGAACAGCGATGCCAAGGTCATCGCCTTTGCACGCTTTGAAGTGGGCGAGGGAATCGAGAAGAAACAGGACAATTTTGTCGAGGAAGTCATGGCCCAGGCGCGGGGCGCCTGAGCATTCGGCGGACCTCGTTTTGCGTTAGACTATGTCTGAGAGCCCCGCCTCTGCCGCGGGGTTCTTTTTGAGCGACAGAAAAGCGGGTGCCATGAACAGGAAATCACGTATTCCCAAGCGCATCCTCCTCAAACTCAGCGGCGAGGCGCTGCTGGGCGGGGTGGACTACGGTGTCGATCCCACGACGCTGATCCGTATTGCCAGCGAAATCCGGGATGTCCGGGAAATGGGCATCCAGGTGGCGGTAGTCATCGGCGGCGGCAACATATTCCGTGGCGCCGGGCTGGCCGAGGCCGGGATGGACCGGGTGACCGGCGATCATATGGGTATGCTGGCGACGGTAATGAATTCCCTTGCGATGCAGGATGCGCTGGAGAAACTCGGTGTGCATGCCCGGGTGATGTCGGCGCTCCGGGTCCATGACGTGTGTGAAGACTACATTCGCAGGCGCGCGATGCGCCATCTGGAGAAGAGCAGGGTCGTCTTGCTTGCGGCCGGGACCGGAAACCCCTTCTTTACCACCGACACTGCCGCCAGTTTGAGAGCGATAGAGATTGGCGCCGATCTTTTGCTCAAGGCGACCAAGGTTAACGGCGTGTTCACCGCCGACCCGATGTTGCATCCCGATGCGAAACGCTATGCTTCACTGTCCTATGATCAGGTGCTTGCGGATAAGCTCGGGGTGATGGACGCGACGGCGATTGTGATGTGCCGCGATAACGATCTGCCGTTGCGAGTGTTTAACGTGCATAACAAGGGTGATCTGCTGCGTATCCTCCACGGTGAAGATATCGGCACTATGGTCACCAATGAGGCAGCCGCGCAGCAGGATTGACAGGAGAAGCCCGGATGTTGGACGAGATCAGAAAAGATGCCATTGAGCGGATGAAGAAGAGCGTGGCTTCGTTCCAGCTGGAATTGCAGAAGCTACGTACCGGACGAGCCCACACCAGCTTGCTGGATCACGTCATGGTGGACTATTACGGCAATGATACGCCGCTGAATCAGGTGGCCAGTGTGGGTGTCGAAGACGCCAGAACACTGACCATCACGCCGTGGGAAAAGACCATGGTGCAGAAGGTCGAAAAGGCGATCATGACCAGTGATCTCGGTTTGACGCCAGCGACCTCTGGCCTGGTGATCCGGGTGCCGCTGCCGCCCCTGACTGAAGAAAGACGCAAGGATCTGGTTCGCGTGGTCCGCCACGAAGCCGAAAATGCCAGGGTGGCCGTGCGCAATATCCGCCGCGATGCGATCCACAGCTCCAAGGAGCTGCTCAAGGAAAAAGAGATCACCGAGGATCAGGATCACCGCTTTCACGATGAGGCTCAGACCCTGACTGACCAGCATATCGGTGAGGTCGAGCAACTCCTGGCGGCCAAGGAAACGGAACTGATGGAGGTCTGATGACCGTCCGTTCCTGGCCATGACCAGCCCAGCCTCATCAGACCAGACGCGATTACCGGCACACGTAGCGGTGATCATGGACGGGAATGGCCGCTGGGCGCGCTCGCGGGGCATGCCGCGTCAGGCGGGTCACCGCTCCGGTGTCAAATCTGCGAGACGTATCGTCGAGGCATGTGCCCGCAAGCGGATCGGTGCGCTCAGTCTGTTCGCCTTCAGCAGCGAGAATTGGCAACGACCGCAGCAGGAAGTCGGCATGCTGATGAAATTGATGGTCGAAGCGCTGGACCGGGAAGTCGACGAACTGGCCAGCCAGGGTGTTCGACTGCGCTTTATCGGCGAGCACGAGCAATTACCCGATGTTGTCCGCGAGCGGATGTCACGGGCCGAGGCCAGGACCGAGAATAATCAGGGCCTTGCCCTGATTATCGCGCTGTCGTATGGCGGCCGTTGGGATATAGCCCAAGCGGCGAAGCAGATCGCGCAGGAAGTAGAGTCCGGGACACTGCGCGCGGCCGAGGTGACCCAGGAGTCCATCGCCGCGCGCCTCGCTCTGGGCGACGTGCCTGACCCGGATCTGCTGATCCGGACCGGCGGCGAATCGCGGATCAGTAATTTTCTGCTGTGGAATCTTGCTTATTCCGAGTTGTATTTCACCGATTGCCTTTGGCCCGCGTTTGATGAGCATGAGTTTGACCGGGCGCTGGCTTTCTTTGCCAATCGCCAGCGTCGCTTTGGCCGGACGCCGGAACAAGCGCTGGAATCGGCATCGTGATTAAACAACGCTTGATGACCGCGGTCGTGCTCGGCATCGCGCTGCTGCTATTGCTGTTCGTCGCACCACTGCCTGTCGCGGGGATGGTGCTTGGTCTGCTGATGACCATCGGCGCCTGGGAATGGTCTGCGCTGGGAGGCTGCAAACAGCCCGGCACGCGTGTGGCTTATGTGTTGCTGGCTGGCGCCACTGGCTGGTTACTCCAGCATTTCTGGTTTGGGAATCCCACCCCGCCGTTGTTACTGGACCTGATGGTCTGGTTGGTCGGTCTGACCTGGATGCTGCGCTTTCCGACCCCGGTGCCGCGGCTGTTTTCCCTTGGGTCCGGACTGCTGGTCATGCCGCTGGGCTGGCTGTTCCTGTTTGCCCTGCTGCAGGAGTGGGGCGCGCAGTGGACCTTGTTCCTTTTCTTGCTGGTCGCCGCGGCTGACGTTGGTGCCTTTTTCTCTGGTCGTGCCTTTGGCCGCCACAAGCTGGCGGTCAAGGTCAGCCCTGGCAAGACCTGGGAAGGGGTTGGCGGGGGTCTGTTAGCGGTCGCGGCAGTGGCGGCGGGTGGCGCGGTCTGGTTTGGAACGGGACTGGCTCTCACCATCGCCGGGGCGGTTGTCGTGGCAGCGTTCTCGGTACTCGGTGACCTGACCATAAGCATGTTGAAGCGGGCCGCCGGACTCAAGGACAGCGGCAATATTTTCCCCGGCCACGGCGGCGTGCTTGACCGAATCGATAGTCTGCTTGCCGCTTTGCCGCTGTTTATCCTGGTGTTTGGCGGGATCCGTGGCCTATGACCGGGATCTCGGTTCTTGGCTCAACCGGCAGCGTCGGTCTCAGCACGCTGGATGTCATACGGCGCAATCCCGACCGCTTCAAGGTTCAGGCGCTGACCGCGCGATCCAATCACAATTTGCTGCTTGAACAGTGCCGTGAGTTTGCCCCGGATCTGGCCGTATTGGCAGACCCGGAAAATCTGCCGGCGCTGGAACAAGGCTTACGCAGTGCCGGACTGGAAACGCGGGCCGAGGCCGGCGTGGCGGCGCTTGAACGAGCAGCGTCGCTGGACAATGCGGATTATGTGATGGCCGCTATTGTCGGTGCGGCCGGACTGTTGCCGACACTGGCAGCGGCCCGCGCTGGCAAGCGTGTACTGTTGGCGAACAAAGAGGCCGCAGTCATGTCGGGCTCGCTGATGATGGCCGCGGTACATGCTCACGGCGCCACTCTGATACCGATAGACAGCGAACACAACGCGGTGTTTCAGTGTCTGGGTGAAGATGCCGCGAAATCAATCAAGGACGTCCACCGCATTTTGTTGACGGCTTCCGGTGGTCCGTTTCTGAACATCGAGCCCGGTCGGCTTGAGAAGGTCACGCCCGACCAGGCGTGTGCCCATCCGAACTGGGAAATGGGACGCAAGATCTCTGTCGACTCGGCCACGATGATGAACAAAGGGCTCGAAGTGATTGAGGCCTGTTGTCTGTTCGGCGTATCGGTGGAGCAGATCGAGGTAGTGATCCATCCGCAGAGCATCATCCATTCGCTGGTGCAATTCTGCGACGGGTCGACCCTCGCGCAACTGGGCAATCCGGACATGCGGGTTCCGATCGCGCATGCTCTGGGTTGGCCTGAGCGCCTGGACTCCGGGGTTGAGCCGCTGGATCTGCTGGCCACAGCGCGGCTTGATTTCCAGGCGCCGGACTATCAGCAGTTTCCCTGTCTCGGCCTCGCACTGGCCGCGGCGAAGAGTGGCGGTGCGGCACCGGTAGCCCTGAATGCCGCCAACGAGGTTGCGGTTGAGGCATTTCTCGGGTCACGGGTGCCCTTCACGGCCATAAGCGGGATAATCGAGGCGGTTCTGGCAGAATGCGGTACGGGGGACGTGGCAACGCTTGAGCAAATCCTGGCGCTGGACGCGCAGGCACGCCGCATCGCCGGGGAAACAATCGGAAATTTCCAGCTCTAAGGACCCATGAACGAAATTTTTACCTCAATCCTGGCCTTTGTCGTCGCCATCAGTGTGTTGGTGGCGGTGCACGAATACGGCCACTTCTGGGTTGCGCGCAAGCTTGGCGTCCGGGTTTTGCGTTTCTGCATAGGCTTTGGCAAGCCGATATGGAGCAGGACAGCCGGACGGGATCCGGTTGAATATGCTGTGGCGGCCGTACCGCTGGGCGGCTATGTGAAGCTGCTGGACGAGCGTGAGGGCCCGGTGCCGGACGATCAGAAGCATCGGGCGTTTAATCGCCAGTCGCCGATCAGACGTATTGCCATTCTCGTCGCCGGACCGCTGTTCAACTTCATTTTTGCCGTATTCGCTTACTGGTTGATGTTTATCACTGGCGTTTCTGCGCTACAGCCGGTGATCGGCGGGATAGAGGCGGGTTCGCGTGCCGAGTTCGCGGAACTACGCGCCGGCGATCGGATAGTCGCTGTTGATCAGCGCCAGACCCCGACGATGATGGATGCCCGGATCGGTTTGCTCGATGGACTGGTCGGAGACGGCGAAGCACGCTTGCGCGTTGTCGGCATTGATGGCCAAACCCGGGATGTCTTGCTGTCCGTGATCGGCAACCGGCGTGAGCTGACCGAAACGGCGGATATCTTCCCGCAATTGGGTATCCAGCCGTGGCGTCCAATCGTGCCACCGGTGATTGGCAGTCTTAGCGATGATGGCTCTGCCATGCGTTCCGGAATGGAGCCTGGCGACCGCATCGTAATGGCTGATGGTGAACCGGTAGAGGATTGGGCCAGTTGGGTCGATTTTGTCCGTGCGCGCCCCAATCAGCAGGTGATGCTGGAGATCGAGCGAGACGGTCGCCGGCAGGCTCTCGATCTCGCCATCGGTGTCAGCCCTGACGAGGATATTGGCCTGATCGGGGCCGGAGTGGTGGTACCGGAAGGCTTGTACGACGAGATCATCACCGAGCAGAAATTCGGTCCGTTTGCGGCGGCATCGCAGGCCTTAAACAGGACCTGGGACATGTCAGCGCTGACAGTCCGGATGCTCTACCGAATGGTCACGGGTGATGTGTCGCCAAAGAGTATCAGTGGGCCGATCAATATCGCGCAGACCGCAGGCTATACAGCGAGTGTCGGTTTGGCCGCGTTTCTCGCCTTTCTGGCCATCGTCAGTATCAGTCTGGGTATCCTTAACCTGCTGCCGATTCCGATGCTCGATGGCGGGCAGATCGTTTATCAATTCGCGGAGATGATAAAAGGAAGTCCGGTATCCGAGCGGACCCAGATCATCGGACAACAGGTCGGGATTCTGTTGCTGTTGATGCTGATGAGTTTCGCCTTCTACAACGACATCGTCCGCCTGGCGGGATGAAGTGACACCGTCACGATGATAAACCGACTCCTTGCTGCTCTCACCCTGACCCTTGGCCTGTTGTCCGGCACGCTTGCGCTTGCGCAGTCCGGATTTGTCGTGCGCGACATGCAGGTGGAAGGACTGCAGCGGATCTCGGAGGGCACGGTGTACAACTATCTGCCGGTCGCCATAGGCGACATCATGGATCAGCAGCGAGTTGAACAGGCCTTGCGCGGACTCTACGGCACCGGATTGTTTTCGGATGTTGAACTGCGTCAAAACGGAAGCACGCTGGTGGTCGTTGTCCGGGAGAGGCCATCGATCAAGTCTTTCACGATCGAAGGCAACAAGGACATTGAGACTGAGGAACTTGAAGAGTCGCTGCGCAATATCGGACTCGCCACTGGCAAGACTTTCGATCAGGCGGTCCTCGAGAATGTCACCCAGCTGCTGACCGATCAGTACTACAGCCGCGGAAAGTACAACGTGGTGGTGGCGGCTGAGGTGGAAGAGTCTGAAGATAACACGGTCATCATCGCGATCGACATCGACGAGGGGAAGCGCGCCCGCATAAGGCAGATCAATGTCGTCGGCAACGAGGCGTTTACCGACGAGGAATTGCGCAAGGTGTTTGAGTTGAAGACGCCGAACTGGTTGTCATTTTACCGACAGGATGATCGTTACGCCCGCGAGAGTCTGCTCGGCGATCTGGAAAAATTGCGCTCCTATTACATGGATCGCGGCTATGCGGCGTTCGAAGTGGCGTCGACCCAGGTCACGATTTCGCCAGACAAACAAGATATCTTTATCACCATCAACGTCGAAGAGGGTGAGCCCTTTGTCATCTCCGGGATCGATCTCGCGGGTGATCTGATCGTACCCAAGCAGCAGCTCGAAGCGCTGGTTCTGGCGAAGCCGGGGCAAACCTTCTCCCTGCGCATGTTGACTCAGACCTCGGATCTGATCAGTTACCGTCTTGGCGAGGAAGGTTTCGCGTTTGCCCGGGTCGAGCCGATCCCGGAGATCAACGAAGAGACAAACGAGGTCCAGGTCACGTTCTACGTAGACCCTGGCAAGCGGGCATATGTTAGCCGTATCCGGTTTGCCGGCTCGCGGTCGACAAAAGACGAAGTGTTCCGACGCGAAATGCGTCAGCTGGAGAGCGCGTTCCTGTCCAACCGGGCGGTGGAGCGGTCTGAGCAGCGTCTGCGCCGGCTGCCGTTTGTCGAGGAAGTCAGCGTAGACACCCAGCCGGTGCCGGGTACCGACGATCTGGTCAACGTCGATGTGGAGATTACCGAAGGCCAGCCGGGCTCATTTGGCGGCGGCATCGGCTACTCAGGGTCACAGGGCGTACTGCTCAACGGCAATATCGTGCACACCAACTTCATGGGCACGGGTAACCGCATTGAGGCGGATATCAATACCAGCGATTACACGACCGTGTACCGGACGCTATACACAAATCCCTATGTGACCCCCAATGGCGTCTCCCGCACGGTCTCGCTGACCTATCGCGATGTCACCCAATTCACCAACGGTTCCTCGGATTTCGGGACCACCAGCTGGACCGCGGCGCTGGAATATGGCTATCCGGTATCGGAATATTCACGCATTCGTTTCGGGCTTGCTGTCCAGAGCGCCGAG
The DNA here is from genome assembly GCA_963704875.1 of uncultured Gammaproteobacteria bacterium. GTDB lineage: Bacteria > Pseudomonadota > Gammaproteobacteria > Steroidobacterales > XN24 > CAMYOC01. The sequence goes on from CAVPIA010000001.1 coordinate 97,638, forward strand.
TTATCAACCAGCGACGGCAGCTCGCTGCAGCAACGTCTGTGGGTCAGCCAGAATGGCAATCCGTCCCGGGAAATCATTGACGTACCGGGCGGCCTGATCATCTTTGATAAGACAGATTTTTATACCTATGAGTGGCTGGCGGGCTGGACCTACGACAGTCGCAACCGTTCGCTGTTTGCTGATCGTGGGGCCAGACAGCAACTGGCGCTGACCACGACCGGTTATGGATCAGAGGTCGAGTTCTACACGATCCGCTATGAATGGCAGAAATACTGGCCGCTGTTCGGTCAGTTCACACTGAAGAACTCGGGGCAGATATCCTGGGGCGAAGACTTCGGTTCGACGACCGAGCTACCCCCCTACAAGCGCTTCTTTGGCGGCGGACCGGATACCGTCAGGGGATTCCAGGAAGGTCGATTGGGGCCCTATGATACGAACGGGAATCCGTACGGCGGGAATCTGATCATGGCAAACCAGTGGGATCTGATCCTGCCGTCGCCAGAGAAGATCGCGGGTAAGGCCCGATTCAGTTTGTTCTTCGACATCGGTAATGTATTCTCCAACGACAATACCCGCTTCCCCTTTATCAATGACCAGGGGGAGCTGATTGATCAGGACTTCAGCTTCAACTATGACCTGAATGAGCTGCGGCGCTCGGTCGGTGCGTCGGCAGAGTGGTTGTCCCCTATGGGCATATTCCGTTTCAGCTACGGTATCCCTCTTAACGACGAGCGCTTGGATCAGGTTGAAGAATTCCAGTTCACCATCGGTTCCCAGTTTTGATACGAATCATAAAAAGGAAGATCTGAGAATGAAGGCAAATCGAATTTGGGCCTACGCGCTGTTGGCAACACTCACGTTGGGAGCAGCGACCGTCAGTGCCCAGGGCGTCAAAATCGGGGTCGTCAATTTCGGTCGATTGCTTGACGAATCACCACAAGCGCAGAGTTCACAGCGTGCCTTGCAGGACGAGTTTGCACCGAGGCAACGCAAGTTGCGTGGCCAGGAAGAACAGCTCAAGGGTCTGGAGGAACGACTCACCCAGAGCGAAGGCTTTATGAGCGAGGATGAACGTCAGCAACTGGAGCGCGAAGCGCGCGATCTGCAGCGCGAACTGAATCGTGGCAAGACCGAGTTCGGTGAGGATCTCAGCCTGCGGCGCAATGAGGAGCTGGGGAAACTGCAGCGTATGCTTATTGAGGAAGTGCAGGCCGTCAGCCGCTCACAGGGCTATGACATTGTTCTTAGCGAGACGGTCGGCGTGGTCTATGCCAGCGCTGCCGTTGATCTGACTGACCAGATACTGGCCGCACTGCAGAGCCGGAACAACGCCACTGCGGGCGGCAACTGATCGGCTAGAGCGATGACCTGCACCCTGGGCGAGATTGCCGTCCATCTCGGCTGTGCGCTGCAGGGAGATCCGGATATTGTGATCGATGGCGTCGGTACTCTCAGCGGGGCAACGCCGGGCCAGATCACGTTTCTCGCAAATCCACGCTATCGCCGCCTGGTGGCGGACACGCGGGCCTCAGCGGTCATCCTGTCCCCGGATGATGCCCGGGACCACAGCGGCAGCGCGCTGATAAGCGAAAATCCCTACCTGACCTACGCCAGGGTGGCTGCCTTGTTGTCACCGCAGTCAGCCGCGGCTGCGGGTGTTTCTGCGGCGGCAAGCGTAGACCCGACGGCATCGGTGGCGGCCGACGCCTGGGTAGGGCCCGGGGCCGTGGTAGAGGCGGGTGCAAGCATTGGCGCACGCTGTTTTGTTGGCCCCGGCACCATCGTCGGGCATGACGCGGACCTGGGAGAGGATTGCCGCTTGACGGCCCGGGTGGTTATCTGTCACGGCGTACGGATTGGACGCAGGACTATCATCCACCCTGGTGCAGTGATCGGCGGCGACGGCTTTGGCCTCGCCAGGGACGGACAGGCGTGGGTCAAAGTGCCGCAATTGGGCAGCGTGCAAATCGGTGACGACGTTGAAATCGGCGCCAACACCACAATCGACCGGGGCGCGATCGAGGATACGGTCATCGGCAACGGGGTCAAGCTGGATAATCAGATCCAGATCGGACACAACGTGCATATCGGCGAACACACCGTGATTGCGGGTTGCACAGGAATTTCCGGCAGTGCGGTGATTGGTAAGCGGTGCATGATCGGAGGCGCGGTCGGGATCGCCGGACATCTGGAGATTTGCGACGATACGGTGATTACCGGCCAGACCCTGGTAAGCCATTCTGTGCGCAAGCCCGGCGTCTACTCGAGCGCCTTACCGCTGGATGAGGCACGCAAGTGGCGACGCAACAGCGCGCGCTTCCGGCAACTTGATAAGCTGGCAATAAAGGTCAATGCGCTGGCCCGGGCCGCGACACTTGACGATGGGGAAGCAAAAGATGAGTGATGTTCTGACAATGGATATCGGGCGGATCATGGAATTGCTGCCCCATCGATATCCGTTCCTGCTGGTCGATCGGGTTACCGAATGCGTACCAGGCGAACGGCTGGAAGCGATCAAGAATGTGACCGCGAACGAACCGTTCTTCCAGGGGCATTTCCCGGGGCGACCGGTGATGCCAGGGGTTTTGATAATCGAGGCCCTGGCCCAGGCGGCGGGCTTGCTGGCGTTCGCCACCCAGGGCGGTGAGACCGATCCGGACATGACGTTTTATTTTGTGTCCATCGACAAGGCCCGATTTCGCAGGCCAGTCCTGCCGGGAGATCAACTGGTGCTAAACGTGACCTTCGAGCGCATCCTGCGCGGCATCTGGCGGTTTTCTGCCAAGGCATCAGTGGACGGGAAGGTGGCGGCTGGCTGCGAGATGATGGTGGCCCCGCGTGGCGGCGCCGATTGATTCACCCCAGCGCCATCGTTGATGCTGGCGCCGAGCTCGATGATGATGTCGAGATCGGGCCGTATGCTGTAATCGGCCCGGGGGTGCAGATCGGTGCGGGCTCACGTATCGCGTCTCATGTCGTGATCAGGGGTCGAACCCGGATCGGTCGCGATAATCGAATCTTCCAGTTCGCCTCGATCGGCGATGACCCACAAGACAAGAAGTATGGCGGAGAGGACACGGCGCTTGAGATTGGTGACCGCAACACCATCCGCGAAGGCTGTACCATCAACCGGGGCACGGTCCAGGACCAGGGTGTGACCCGGATAGGGGACGACAACTGGATCATGGCCTATGTCCATATTGCGCATGATTGCGTCTTGGGCAAGGAAAATGTGCTTGCCAATAATGTGACCCTGGCCGGACACGTCAAGGTCGGCGATTTCGTGATCCTTGGTGGCTTTGCCGGCGCGCACCAGTTTTGCCAGATCGGTTCCTACGCGTTTCTCGGGATGTACAGCGGGATAACACGTGATGTGCCCGCCTATGTGATGGTGTCCGGGCAGCCGGCGGCTCCCTTTGGCGTCAACACGGAGGGCCTGCGCCGGCACGGTTTTGACGCAATCCAGATTGGCAATATTCGCTGGGCCTACAAGGCGCTGTATCGTTCCGGTCTGAAGCTGGCGCAGGCGACAGACGAGATTGCACAGGCGGCGGACAGCAAGCCCGAGTTGCAATTGTTGCTCGCTTCTCTGCGTACCGCGACGCGCAGCATCGTCCGATAGCGGCAGGCGGGCGTGGCAGTTTCGACATGCCCCTGAGAGTATTCTTGCTGGCCGGCGAAGCATCTGGAGACAAGCTGGGTGCGGGTCTGATCCATGCGATCAGACAGCAACAGCCGGATGCCAGATTCGAGGGTGTGGCCGGACCGGAGATGGTGAACGCTGGCTGTGAGGTCTGGGCTTCCAGCGACACCCTCGCGGTCATGGGGCTGACCGAGGTGTTTTCTCACCTGCCGCGCCTGCTGCGTCTGCGGCGGCGGCTCGCCAAACGCCTGCTCGCTGATCCGCCGGATGTGTTTGTCGGCATCGACGCGCCGGACTTCAATCTCGGTCTGGAGCGTCGATTAAAACGGGCAGGGGTGACTACGGTCCATTATGTCAGCCCGTCGGTCTGGGCCTGGAGGCCGGGGCGGGTGCACAAAGTGGCCAGGGCCGCGCACCGGGTGCTGTGCCTGTTGCCATTTGAGCCGGAATACTACGCCAACGCTGACGTAGATGCGGTCTTTGTCGGTCACCCGCTGGCCGATACTGTGGCACAGGAATCTGATCGGGCGGCATCGCGGCGGCACCTCGGTCTGGCAGCCGACGGCCCGCTGATCGCGGTGCTGCCGGGCAGTCGCAAGAGCGAGTTGCGTGCGCTGGGCGAGGATTTCGCCGGCGCGGTGGGCTGGCTGCACCGACGCCGGCCGGATCTCAGGTTTGTTACTCCAGCCGCCAGCGCAGACACCGGCAAGATGTTTGCGCGGCAGTTGGCCGGCAGCGCCAGCGGCGCGCCGGTGACGCTGATTGAAGGCGATTCGCTGCGGGTGATGGCGGCTGCGGACCTCGTCTTGCTGGCGTCCGGGACTGCTGCGTTGGAAGCGGCCTTGATAAAGCGGCCGATGGTAGTAGCCTACCGCCTATCACGCATCAGTCAGTGGATGCTGGAGACCTTCCGACTGGTCAGGATTGGGCGTTTTTGCCTGCCGAATCTGTTGGCCGGTCGGGATCTGGTTCCCGAGCTTCTGCAGAGCGCGGTGACGCCAGAGGCGCTGGGAAAGGCGGCATTGGCGTGGCTGGAGGACGAGCCACGGCGTCAACTGGCGACGGAGGCATTCGAGGGTATCCGCCAGAGTCTGCGTCAGGGAGCGGATCAGCGCGCGGCCAGTGCGATACTCGAGCTGTGTGCCGGCGCAGGCACCAAAGAGGCTGCATCATGACTAGGGGTCGACAATCTGGTCTGCCGATGTTCTCCGGATCCCGTTGGGCCGGGGTGGACGAGGCAGGGCGTGGGCCCCTGGCCGGACCGGTGATGGCGGCAGCCGTGGTGCTTGATCCTGACGCGGTACCGGCTGGACTGGCGGATTCGAAGAAGCTAAGCGCTGGACGCCGGAGCGAATTGGCGTCAGCGATCAGATCAGACGCAATCGCCTGGGCGGTGGCGTGGGCGGATGCTGCCGAGATCGACGCACTGAATATTCTGCGCGCGAGCATGCTGGCCATGCGCCGTGCAGTGCTGGGCTTGTTCACCCGTCCGGAGCATGCGCAGGTCGACGGCACGACCTGTCCGCGACTGCCGTGCACAGTCGAGGCAATCGTCCGGGGTGATTCCAGTGTGGCCGCTATCAGCGCGGCTTCTATTTTGGCCAAGGTCGCGCGCGACGAATTCATGCACAGCCTGGACCGCGTCTATCCCGACTATGGCTTCTATCGGCATAAGGGGTATCCGACGGCCGCCCACCTGGCGGCGCTTGCAAAGCTGGGTCCGTGCGCCTGCCACCGGCGCTCGTTCAGGCCGGTCCGAGAGTCGTTGCGCGGAGCCGTCGCTTGAGCAAGCCGTTTGTCCATCTGAGCGTGCACAGTGAATTTTCGCTGGCCGACAGTGTGGTACGGATCAAGCCGCTGATCGCAGCTGCCGTAGATCGACAGATGCCGGCCGTGGCCTTGACCGATCTTGGCAATCTGTTTGCGATGGTGCGGTTTTATCGGGCTGCTCAGGCGGCGGGGATCAAGCCGATTATCGGGGTCGATGCGCTGATCGACGAAGGTGAGAGCCTTCCGCCATCGCGGCTGATGTTGTTGTGCCAGAACCGACAGGGATTCCGAAATCTGTCAGAGCTGGTTAGCAAGAGCTATGCCGAGCCACGCCGCCGGGGCCGGCCGGTGATGCAGCGAAACTGGCTGATGGAACGCAGTGCCGGTTTGATCGCACTGTCCGGAGGCCGTGAGGGCGACCTGGGTCGCGAATTGCTCGCCGGCCGCGAACCTGAGGCCCGCGAGCGTCTGGATTTTTGGCTTGAGCGCTTTGGCGACCGTTTCTACCTGGAACTCCAGCGTACCGGTCGTGAACATGAAACAGAATACAACCAGGCGGCTGTAGTGCTTGCGGCAGCGGCGGGTGTGCCGGTGGTGGCAACAAATGACGTGCGTTTTCTGGACGCAACGGACTTTGGCGCGCATGAAGCACGGGTCTGCATACAACAGGGCTTTACCCTGGACGACCCGGCGCGGCCCCGGAACTACTCGGAGCGGCAGTATCTCAAGAGCGGCGAGGCAATGGCGGAGCAGTTCCCGGAGCTTCCGGAAGCCATCGACAATGCCTTGCACATCGCGCGGCGCTGTAATCTGGAGCTGAGTCTGGGCGGTAGTGTATTGCCTGACTTCCCGGTGCCGGCGGGCATGGATGCGGCCGGCTATCTGGCGCAGAGCGCCGGTGAGGCTTTGGCCGATCGTCTGCCCGGTTTGTGCGGACAGACCGCTGATGCGGCGGAGCGCGAGGCGGCTGAAGATATCTACCACCAGCGTTTGCAGCGAGAGATCGAAGTCATCTGCGGGATGGGCTTCCCCGGTTACTTCCTGATCGTTGCCGATTTTATCCGCTGGGCCAGAGACAACGATATCCCGGTCGGTCCGGGGCGCGGCTCCGGAGCCGGCTCTCTGGTGGCCTATGTCTTGGGAATAACAGATTTAGATCCAATAGCTTATGACCTTCTCTTCGAGCGGTTTCTAAATCCAGAGCGGGTGTCCATGCCCGATTTCGACATCGACTTTTGCATGGAGGGGCGCGATCGGGTGATCGACTACGTTGCCCAGCGCTATGGCCGCGACAGCGTTTCACAGATCATCACCTTCGGCACGATGGCGGCGAAGGCTGTGGTGCGCGACGTGGGCAGGATTCTCGGCCACCCGTACGGATTTGTGGACAAGGTCGCCAAGCTGATCCCGTTTGAAGTCGGCATAACCCTGGGTAAGGCGCTGGAGCAGGACGAGGAATTAAAGCGCCTGTACAAGGCAGAAGACGAAGTCCGGACCTTGATCGATCTGGCCCGCCAGCTCGAAGGACTGGCGCGCAATGCCGGCAAACATGCCGGCGGCGTAGTGATCGCGCCGGGCCCGCTGACCGACTTCACACCGCTGTATTTCGAAGAGCCGGGCGGGAGTCAGGTCAGCCAGTTCGATAAGGATGATGTTGAGGCGGTTGGCCTGGTCAAATTCGATTTTCTCGGCTTGCGCACGCTGACTATCATCGATCGGGCGGTGCGGCGGGTAAACCGGATCCGTAAGGAGTCGGCGGAGTCGCCGCTGGATATCAGCAATATCCCGCTGGACGATCCGAAGACCTTCGAGTTGCTCAAGGCCTGCGCGACGACTGCCGTGTTCCAGCTCGAATCACGTGGCATGAAGGACCTGATCAAGCGTCTGCAACCCGACAGCTTTGATGACATCGTCGCGCTGGTGGCCCTGTTCCGTCCCGGGCCATTGCAGTCGGGCATGGTGGATGACTTTATCAATCGCAAACATGGGACCAACCAGGAACCGATCGATTATTTTCACCCCAGCCTGGAGCCGATTCTCAAGCCTACCTACGGTGTCATTCTTTATCAGGAACAGGTGATGCAGATCGCGCAGGACCTGGCCGGCTATACCCTGGGTGCAGCGGATCTTTTGCGCCGTGCCATGGGCAAAAAGAAACCTGAAGAGATGGCCAAGCAGCGCTCCATTTTCGTCGATGGTGCAGTCTCTCGTGGTGTCGAGAGCGGGACCGCAACCTATATCTTCGATCTGATGGAGAAATTCGCCGGCTATGGCTTCAATAAGAGCCACTCCGCGGCCTATGCGATGCTGTCCTATCAGACCGCCTGGCTGAAGGCGCACTATCCGGCTGCATTTATGTCGGCGGTACTGTCGGCAGACATGGACCACACGGACAAGATTGTCACTCTGATCGACGAGTGCGCGCATATGAACCTGGAGGTCCAGCCGCCGGACATCAACAGTTCGCAATATGTATTCAGCGTGTCCGGCCCGATGGCGATGCGCTATGGATTGGGCGCGATCAAGGGCGTTGGTCAGGGGGCAGTTCAAAGCCTGATCGATGAATGCGCCGAAAACGGGCCATATACGGACCTGATGGATCTGTGCGCGCGAGCCGATTTGCAGAAGTCGAACCGCCGTGTGATGGAAGCTCTGATCCGGTCGGGGGCGCTGGACAATCTCGGCGCCAACCGGGCCACGCTGATGCATCAGCTGCCGTTGGCGATGCGGCGCGCGGATCAGCATGCCCAGGCCGAGGCAGCGGGTCAGGAAGACATGTTTGGCATGCCGGTGACCAATGGCGAGGCCGAGGTGGAATCGATGCCGCTGGAGACCCTGCCAGACTGGAGCGATTCGGAACGTCTGGCGGCGGAGAAAGAGACGCTGGGTCTTTACCTGACCGGACATCCGATCGACGCCTACCGCGATGATCTGCCGGAGTTGACCAATGCGCGGCTTGCGGATCTGGCTGGCGCCGAGCCGCCCGGTGAACGTCAGTACGGAAGCGGTCGGCGGGACGTTGTTGTTGCCGGTCTGGTGGTGAGTATGCGCAGACGGGGTAACCGGGTCAGTCTGGTGCTGGATGACCGCAGCGGCCGTATCGAGGCCACGCTGTTTGATGAGACCTTTCAGGAGTTTCGCAACATTGTCGCGCCGGATGCCATCCTGGTGGTGGAGGGCAGTTTGCGTTATGACGATTTTCTCGATGACTGGCGCATCAACGTACGCCGGATCACAGATATCGATGAAGCGCGTGAGCAGCGTGCCAGTCGCCTGATGATCAGATGGCGGTTGAACGGATCGGCCGACAGGTTTGTCGAGGAATTGCGTGGCGCACTGCAGCCCTATCGTCAGGGCCGATGCCCGGTTGCGGTCGTCTACGAGGGAGAAGGCGCAGCGGCGCGCCTGAATCTGGGTGAAGACTGGCAGGTGAAACCGACCGGTGAGTTGTTGCAGCAGCTCGGAAGACTGGTCGGCGGCGAAAACGTGCGCCTGATTTATGCGCGAAGGCTGGATGGCTGATGGCCGAGCCCTGGTGCTTGCCAGTCGATGCTACCCTCGCTAGGGTACCGGGCCATAGGGTCTGTGGAATTCAGCGCGGTGGGAACAGGCGATGAATATGAATTTCCTCGATTTCGAGCAACCGATCGCGGAGCTCGAAGCAAAAATCGACGAACTGCGCTACGTCGGCGACGATTCGGTCGTCAATCTGAGCGAGGAAATCAATCGGCTCAAGAGCAAGAGCAATGCGCTTACCCGGAGCATCTTTTCCAATCTGAGCGCCTGGCAGATTGCCCAGCTGGCGCGGCATCCGGCGAGACCGTACACGCTGGATTACATCGAGCGCCTGTTTACTGATTTTGAAGAGTTGCACGGCGACCGTTGCTACGCGGATGATGCGGCAATCGTCGGCGGCATTGCGCGTCTGGAAGGCGACCCGGTGATGGTAATCGGGCAGCAGAAAGGAAGAGACACAAAAGAAAAAGTGCGGCGCAACTTCGGTATGCCGCGACCCGAGGGATACCGCAAGGCCTTGCGACTGATGAAAATGGCGGAGCGCTTCCGGATGCCCTTGATCACCCTGATCGATACCCCGGGAGCCTATCCGGGGGTCGGGGCTGAAGAGCGCGGTCAGAGCGAGGCGATAGCGCGAAATCTGTTTGAGATGTCGAAGCTGGCGGTACCGGTAATCAGCGTGGTTATCGGTGAGGGTGGATCCGGTGGTGCGCTGGCGATCGGTGTCGGCGACCGGATTCTGATGCTTGAATACGGTATCTACTCGGTGATCTCTCCTGAAGGGTGCGCCTCGATCCTGTGGAAGAGCGCTGACAAGGCGGAAGATGCAGCCGAGGCCATGGGCGTGACGGCAGACCGTCTGCACAGTCTGGGGCTGGTAGATGAAGTTTTGCGCGAACCGCTGGGCGGAGCGCACCGTGATATGGACGCAATGGCTCAGGCCTTGCGCAACGCTCTGGTGAGTCATCTGGGAACGCTGGCCCGCCTGCCAGTCGATGACCTGCTTGCGGCGCGCTATCAGCGCATCGCGTCATTCGGCCGGTTCACGGAGGAATAGGGGCAGCCTGCGCATGAGTTTCTCACTGCCGCGCCTGAGCGAGGCCCTGCGGTGTCTGTCCGGCATCCCCCCACAACCCCGTATTTGCGTGGCCCTGAGCGGCGGCGTCGATTCCATGGTCTTGATCCACGCCCTCGCTGCCTTATATCGCCAGGGCGACATCGCAGGACTGCGCGCGATACATGTGGACCACGGTTTACATCCGGATTCGGCGAGCTGGGCGCAGGCCTGTGAGCGAGAATGCGCAGCGCTGCGGCTGGAACTGAAGCAATTTCAGGTGCAGGTACCCAGACGGCGGGGGGAGAGTCTCGAGGCCGCCGCCCGGGCGGTCCGCTACGCTGCGCTGGCCGAGGGTTTGCAGCCGGAGGAATGTCTCGCGACCGCGCATCACTCGGATGATCAGATGGAGACGGTCTTGCTGCAATTGTTGCGGGGCTCGGGACCGGCGGGTCTTGCCGCAATGCCTGCGGTCAGCGATTTTGCCGACGGCTGGCTGATCCGCCCATTGTTGAATTTTTCGCGGGTCGAGCTTGAGCTCTGGGCGAGGCAGCAGGATCTGACCTGGCAGCAGGATCCGAGCAACCGCGACCCAGGCCCGCGACGCAATTATCTGCGCATCGCGGTGATCCCGGGTTTGCGCGAGCGCTGGCCAGCCGCAGCCGCAAGTGTCGGGCGCAGCGCTGCACACTGCGCCGAAGCCAGCATGCTGCTCGAAGAGCTGGCCGGGATCGATCTGAGCAGGCTTGCGACGGATGACAGTCTCGATGCCGTGGCGCTGGCGAAACTCAGCGAGGCGCGACAACGCAACGTGTTGCGAGCCTGGTTGCGTCAGCGGGGCATGCCTTTGCCCGGTTTTCGTCGTTTGCAGAGCGCGATTCAACAGCTGGTCCCGGCCCGCCGTGACGCGAATCCCGAAGTGCGCTGGCCGGGCGGCGCGCTGCGTAAATATCGGCAACGGATTTATGCGCTGGATGCGGCGCAGCTGCGGCAATTCGAGCGCGAACCCGCGCCGCTGGTCTGGTCGGACCCAAAGCGCCCGCAGGATCTGGGGCCGGGATTCGGGCGCCTGGTCTGGTTTCGCGAAGCGGGCGGTGGCATTGATCAACGCTGGCTTGAGGGCACGCTACAGATCCGGTTCCGACACGAGGGCGAACGCGTATTGCCACTGGGCGGGGAGCACCATCGACGGCTGAAGAGCCTGTTTCAGGAGTGCGGTTTTGCGCCCTGGCAGCGGGACCGGGCGCCACTGGTGTTTGCGCAGAATCAACTCCTCGCGATCGCCGATCGCTGGCTTGCCCCGAAAGCCCTGGCAGCGCCAGGCCAGGCCGGCTGGCGAATTCGCCGGGAACTACCGCCTCCAGGCGTGTGAACGGTTTGTGGCAGGGCGGGTGTTCTGGTAATTTGCCCTTCCGTCTTGTTACGGCGCGCACGCGCCCCTTCTTTAGGCGGATTCCTTATCATGACCCGTTTTGTCTTCGTGACCGGCGGCGTGGTGTCATCCCTCGGTAAAGGGATCACCGCAGCCTCCCTTGGCGCTATTCTGGAAGCTCGGGGTCTCAAGGTCAGCATGATCAAGCTGGACCCCTACATCAACGTAGATCCCGGCACCATGAGCCCGTTCCAGCATGGCGAGGTTTTCGTCACCGAGGACGGCGCAGAAACCGACCTTGATCTGGGCCACTACGAACGTTTCGTGCGCACCCGCACCTCCCAGGACAGCAATTTCACCACCGGCCGTATCTACAGCAATGTCATCGGCAAGGAACGGCGTGGCGAGTATCTGGGTGCCACGGTCCAGGTGATCCCGCATATCACCGACGAGATCAGAGATTGCGTGCACAAGGGGGCGGGCGATGCCGACGTATGCATGGTCGAGATCGGCGGAACGGTTGGCGATATCGAGTCTTTGCCGTTCATGGAAGCCATCCGGCAGATGGGCACAGTCCTGGGGCGAGAGCGGGTTGTTTATGTGCATCTGACCCTGGTGCCCTATATCGCAACGTCTCAGGAGATAAAGACCAAGCCGACCCAGCATTCGGTCAAGGAGCTTCGCTCGATCGGTATCCAGCCCGATGTGCTGGTCTGTCGGGTTGACCGGCCCTTGCCCGAGGAACAGCGACGCAAGATTGCGCTGTTTACCAATGTCGAGGAGCGTGCCGTGATTGCAGCGGTTGACGTGGACGATCTGTACAAGATCCCGATGATGCTGAACGAGCAGGGCCTGGACGACATCATTGTGCAAAAACTGGGCCTGGACGTGCCGCCGGCTGATCTTGGCGAATGGGAGCATGTGGTCGACGTGCGTCAGAATCCCGAGGCCGAGGTCAATGTCGCGATGGTGGGCAAATATGTTGATCTGAAGGATTCCTACATATCACTCAACGAAGCGCTCAAGCACGCCGGCATACAGACCCGAACCGGAGTCAACATCCATCATCTCGACTCGGAAGAGATCGAGCGCTCGGGTACCGGATGCCTGGAGGCCATGGATGCCATCCTGGTGCCCGGGGGCTTCGGCGAGCGTGGCATCGAGGGCAAGGTGCAGGCGGTGCGTTTCGCCCGCGAACGCGGTATCCCCTATCTGGGTATCTGTCTGGGGCTGCAGGTGGCGGTGATCGAATTCGCTCGCGACGTAGCGGGCCTGAGCGATGCGCACAGTACCGAATTCAACCGTGAGACACCGCATCCTGTGATCGCGCTGATTACCGAATGGCAGGATCAGAGCGGCAGCGTCGAGGCGCGCAGCGAGGACTCCGATCTTGGCGGTACGATGCGTCTGGGCGGGCAGCAATGCAATCTCAAGCCCGGCAGTCTCGCGGCCAGGGATTATGGTGTCGAGCAGGTGATCGAGCGGCACCGGCACCGTTATGAGTTCAACAACAACTACCGGGAAGCTCTGGAGAGCGCCGGTCTGGTGTTTTCAGGCTGGTCGGTAGACGGGCTGGCTGAGGTTGTCGAATTGCCGGAACACCCGTGGTTCATTGCCTGTCAGTTCCACCCGGAATTCAAGTCCAACCCGCGCGACGGGCATCCACTTTTCACCGGCTTCATCAGCGCCGCGCGGGCGCATCGTGAAGCCTCACTGCCGGAGGCCGCACGGGCATGAAGATCGCTGACTTTGAAGTCGGTATCGACAAACCGATATTTCTCATCGCTGGTCCTTGCGTGATCGAAAGCAGGGAGATGGCGTTGGAGACTGCCGGCCGCCTGCAGGAGATTGCGGCGAGGGTCGGGGTTCCGTTTATCTACAAATCGTCCTTTGACAAGGCCAACCGGTCGTCAATCGGCAGCTTCCGTGGCCCGGGTGTGGAAGAGGGGCTGTCGATCCTCGCCGAGGTCAAGCGTCAGTTGAAGCTACCGGTATTGACCGACGTGCATGAGGACACGCCGCTGGATGAAGTGGCCAGCGTGGTCGATGTGATGCAGACACCGGCGTTCCTGTGCCGCCAGACCAATTTCATTGTCAATGCGGCGAGCCAGGGCATCCCGGTCAACATCAAGAAAGGCCAGTTCCTGTCGCCCTGGGAAATGGGAAATGTCGTCGAAAAGGCCCGCTCGACCGGCAATGAGTCAATTATGGTCTGTGAGCGTGGTTTTACTTTTGGCTACAACAACCTGGTGTCCGATATGCGCTCGCTCGCTGTGATGCGTGAGAGCGGCGCACCGGTAGTATTTGATGCCACCCATTCGGTGCAACTTCCGGGCGGCAAGGGAACGGCCTCAGGTGGCCAGCGTGAGTTCGTGCCGGTGCTTGCCAGGGCCGCAGTCGCAGCAGGCGTGGCCGGCCTGTTCATGGAGTCGCACCCGGATCCAGCGAAGGCGCTCAGCGATGGCCCCAACGCCTGGCCGCTGGATCGGATGGAGCAGTTGCTGGAGACCTTGTACACGCTGGACAGGACAGTCAAACAACGACCGTTCGAGGAAAGCCTGCTCGACAGTTAGATGGACTCCGCCAATGCGGGGACGGTCCCCGGTGTTTGGCGATCAGAGATTTTCAGGAGAGTTTGACCATGGCAAAGATCACGCAGATTCGCGCCCGCGAGGTGATCGATTCTCGTGGCAACCCGACGGTAGAGTCGGATGTCATTCTGGATGACGGTTGTTTCGGTCGCGCCGCGGTGCCCTCGGGGGCGTCCACCGGCAGCCGCGAAGCGGTGGAGTTGCGCGACGGCGATACCGGTCGTTATGGCGGCAAGGGTGTGCGCCGGGCGGTCGGCAACGTCATCGGTGAGATCGCCAGCGCGTTGCGCGGCATGGATGTCAGCGACCAGGCAGCGCTGGATCAAAGGATGATCCAGCTGGATGGCTCAGAGAACAAGGGTCGCCTGGGGGCCAACGCCATCCTCGCCGTGTCGCTGGCCGCTGCCAAGGCGAATGCGGCGTCGGCGGGGCGCTCCTTGTTTCGCTGCATGGGCGAATCGGAATTCGTGATGCCGGTACCGATGATGAACATCATCAACGGTGGCGAGCACGCGGACAATTCGGTCGACATTCAGGAGTTCATGATCCTGCCGGTCGGCGCGCCCACTTTCTCCGAGGCGCTGCGTTATGGTGCGGAGGTCTTCCATACCCTGGCCAAGGTGTTAAGCGAACGGGGTCTCGCGACCTCAGTCGGTGATGAAGGCGGATTTGCGCCCAACCTGGAGTCCAATGAAGCGGCTTTGCAGGTCATCCTTGAGGCGATCGAACTGGCCGGCTACCGGGCCGGGGAAGATATCTGTCTTGGTATGGACGTCGCCAGTTCCGAGTTCTACCAGGACGAGATCTACAATCTGGCGTCCGAGAGCCGTCAGTTTGATGCAGCCGGATTCTCCGATTATCTGGAAGACCTGGTCGGCCGCTATCCGATTATCTCTATAGAAGATGGCATGGCGGAGGGTGACTGGGACGGCTGGCAGTTGCACAGTCAGCGTCTCCGGGACCGGATCCAGCTGGTTGGCGACGACCTGTTCGTCACCAACACGCGGATTCTTGCCGAAGGCATAGAGCGCAGGATCGCGAATTCCATTCTGATAAAAGTGAATCAGATCGGAACGCTGACCGAAACGCTGGCAGCGATCCGGATGGCGCACGATGCCGGCTACAGCGCGGTCGTCTCGCATCGATCGGGCGAGACCGAGGACGCGACTATCGCGGATATCGCGGTGGGTACATCGGCAACCCAGATAAAGACCGGTTCCATGTCACGCTCGGACCGCATCGCCAAATACAATCAGCTCCTGCGCATCGAGGAAGAGCTCGGCGATGGTGCCCGTTATCCTGGCCGGCATGCGTTTCCGGTCAACGTCTGATGGCCGGGGGCCCGCGCTGAACAGCGGTCGTTCCAAGGGAATCGCGCTGGCGTGATGCGCCTTATCCTCCTCGTGCTGAGCATGCTGGTCCTGATGCTGCAATATCGTCTTTGGGTGTCCGAAGACGGTTACCGCGGCGTCTGGGGTTTGCGCGAGGCAGCAGTGCTGCAACAGCAGGAGAATACTCAGCTGGAAGAACGCAATGCACGTCTGGAGGCGGAGGTTTTGGACCTCAAGGAAGGACTTGAGGCGGTCGAGGAGATCGCCCGCACGGATCTGGGCATGATCGGGCGCGACGAGACGCTTTATCAGATCGCGGCACCGGACCAGGATCCGGGAGCAGACGCGCCCGCAACGCCATGAGCCGATCGATGCCCCGTCTATGGGCGGTTATCCCGGCGGCGGGTTGTGGCAGCAGATTCGGTGGCGGATCGCCAAAACAGTACGCACCGCTGCTGGATCGGACAGTGATCGAGTGGTCCCTGTCGCCGTTTCTTTCGCGGCCGGACCTGAGCGGCATCGTGGTTGCCCTGGCCAAACAGGACCGTGACTGGGCGCGGTGTCGGCCCGAGGACCCGCGACTGATTGAAGCGCCTGGCGGCGAGCACAGGGCGCAATCGGTGGCTAATGCGCTGGCACTGATTTCGACCCGCGGGGACGCCTCGGACTGGGTCCTGGTACATGACGCGGCACGGCCCTGTCTTCATCCGGAAGACCTTGAAAAGCTGATCAACGGCGTAAAAATGAGCGATGCTGGCGGTTTGCTGGCGGCGCCGGTGGAGGACACCCTGAAGCGCGCCGAAGATGATCGTGCTGTGGAGACCGTGAGTCGTGACAATCTGTGGCGCGCGCTGACGCCGCAAATGTTCCGACTGGGCGATCTGGATGCTGCACTGACTGCTGCGATTGCCGGCGGGCTCCCGGTCACCGACGAAGCCAGTGCGATTGAGATACGCGGCGGCAGACCGATACTGATCGAAGGCCGCGCGGACAACCTGAAGTTGACGCGGGCTGCGGATCTGCCGCTGGCCGCGGCGATTCTGAAGAGCCGGGAGCAGGCAGAATGCGTATAGGACATGGTTTTGACGTTCATGCCTTTGGCCCTGGCGATCATCTTGTGCTTGGCGGGGTGCGTGTCGACCATGACCGCGGCCTGCGAGCGCATTCTGACGGGGATGTTGTGGTTCATGCCCTGTGTGATGCATTGCTTGGCGCGATCGCGGCGGGAGACATTGGTCAGCATTTTCCCGACACCGATGAGCGCTGGCGTGGGGCGGACAGTCGGGAACTGCTGCGCTCGGTGATGGACAAGGTTTCATCGGCAGGGTTTGGCGTCGCCAATGCCGACCTCACGGTGGTCGCAGAGCGCCCGCGTCTGGCAGGGCATCTGCCGGCGATGGGCGCAAATCTGGCCGCGGACCTGCAGATCGCGGTCGGTCAGATAAATCTGAAGGCGACCACCAGCGAAGGCCTCGGCGCGATCGGGCGGGGCGAGGGGATCGCTGCCCACGCGGTCGTCCTGCTGCTGGCCCGGTGAAGCGATCTCCCCGTTGTGGGCCGCATTGAGGGCGCCGCCAGTTATGGGTCAGCACATGAAGCCCGGATCAACCGACGAGTCGATCAATCGCATGTCGCCGGAACGTATACCGATGGATCAGGAAAACCGTCGTCCGGTGTCTGTGGCCCACGCCTGGCCGGCACTTGGCATCAAGGGCCGGATCCGGGTCCGGCCAGACCACTTTCAGGTACGCGAAGAGCTGGGTTTTGAGCCGGACGGCGAAGGCGAGCACTGCCTGGTCCTGGTGCGCAAGACCGGCTGCAATACCCAGTGGGTGGCTGAGCAACTGGCTATAGCAGGCAGCGTGCCGGGGAGAGATATCGGATATTCGGGCCTGAAAGACCGGCATGCGGTCACAGAGCAGTGGTTCAGCGTCCCGGCGAAGGCCATGCAGCGACTGGAGGACACGGACCTGAGTGGCGCCGGCGTTGAATTGCTGTGCAGCGCCAGGCACCGGCGCAAGCTGCGCCGGGGAGTCCACCAGAGAAATCACTTTCGGATCATTGTGAGCGGTCTGACCGGGGCGGCTGAGTGGCGGGCACAGCTGGAATCGAGATTGTCCGCCATCGCTGAACACGGCGTGCCGAACTATTTCGGGCAACAGCGTTTCGGCCGCCACGGTCGGAATCTTGAGCTGGTACGGCGACTGGCTGCGGGTCAGCGGATGGGCCGCCGCGACCGGGGTTTTGCGCTGTCGTCAGCGCGCAGCCAGATCTTCAATGCGGTGTTGTCTTCGCGGGTCGAGAACGGCAGCTGGAATCGTCTGTTGGAAGGTGACGTGGCCGCGCTGCATGGCAGTCGCTCGGTGTTCCCGGTAGCGCAGCTTGATGAGACCCTTGAGCAGCGCATCCGTGCCCATGATATCCATCCCAGCGGGCCGATGTGGGGCGTTGGCGAACTGACTACCCGGGGAACGGTCGCTGAGCTTGAGAACTCGGTTGCGTCCGGCTACCCGGAGTGTGCAGCGGTGGCGATAGCAGCAGGTATCCATCAGGAACGCAGACCTCTGCGCCTGCCTGTCGGGAATCTGGCATGGGAAGTGACAGGCGATGCGGTGCTTGTTTGCTTTGATCTGCTCAAGGGCGGGTTCGCCACGACGGTATTGAGTGAGTTCGCAGACCTGAGCGACGCGAGCAGCGATCAGGATTTCTTGCGCAGCAACACGTAAATCGCGCCGGTGCCGCCATCCGTGACTCTGGCGGACGAATAGGCCAACACCTCATCGCGCTGCCGCAACCAGCGACCAATCCGTCGTTTTATCACCGGTCCATTGGGGCCTGAGCGCAAGCCCTTGCCATGGATCACTCGCACACAACGCTGATGGCGGGCGGCGGCCTCAAGCAGGAATTCGGCCAGGGCCAGGCGGGCATCGACTGCGTTGAGGCCGTGCAGGTCGATTTCGCTGGCAACGCTGAATTGACCTCGCCGAAGACGTTTGAAGTCGCCCGGGCTTAGCGCCGGACGCCGGAATGACAGCTCATCCCCGGTTTCCAGTTCGTCGGGATCGATCGCGCCCTCAAGGCTGTCCCGCAGCACGGCGGCCTCATCCTGGCGCCGGAAACGTGCCGCCGGTGGTGGCGATGGCGGCTGATGCGGGGCAGCGTCCACCCGCAGTCGCTTCACCTCACCGACAGAGCGTCGAAACAAATCGCTGTCTTCGTCATCCACTGGGGGCATAATCAACTCGCTCCTTGCGGTATAGTTAGTGCCAGTTTTTCCGGGTCCTGTCCAGCTTGTGAAAATCCTTTTGAGTAACGATGACGGCTACCGCGCCGAGGGCATCCTCTGTCTCGCACGATATCTGCGCGAACTGGGCGAGGTGGTGATGGTGGCGCCGGAGCTCAATCGCAGCGGCGCCAGCAATTCATTGACCCTGGATGCACCGCTGCGTGTCACCCGGGTCGAGAACGATGTGTATTTTGTCAACGGCACGCCCACGGATTGTGTCCATCTGGCGGTAACGGGCCTGCTTGACGACGAGCCCGACATGGTCATATCCGGCATCAATGACGGGGCGAATCTGGGGGACGATGTGCTGTATTCGGGCACAGTTGCGGCGGCAATGGAAGGTCGATTTCTCGGGCTGCCGGCGTTGGCCGTGTCCATGGTAAGCCGCGGTGGAGGCCATTTCGAGACCGCTGGGCGTGTCACGCTCGAACTGGTGCGCCGCCTGGTTGATCGGCCACTGCCGCAGGACTCAATCCTCAATCTCAACGTGCCGGACGTGCCGGAATCCGAGCTGACCGGCTGGGCGGCAACGAGACTCGGTCATCGCCATCGCGCCGAGCCAGTGATCCGGAGCAAGGATCCGCGGGGCAGACCGATTTATTGGGTAGGCGCTGCAGGACCCGAAGCCGACGCGGGACCGGGTACCGACTTTCACGCGATCTCTCAGCGTCAGGTGTCGATCACTCCGCTGCAGGTCGATCTAACGCGACACGCTGAATTGCCCGGTTTGCAATCCTGGCTGCAGGAAACAAACCCATGATCTCGCCACTTGATCGCTCGGGCATCGGAATGACCTCGGCCCGGACCCGGGAGCGCCTGGTGGAGCGTCTCAAGGACAAGGGTCTCTGCGACCAGAGCGTGCTCAATCAGATCAGGGACGTGCCACGTCATCTATTTGTGGATGAGGCGCTTGCCAGTCGCGCTTATGAGGACACCGCATTGCCGATCGGACAGGGCCAGACGATTTCACAGCCCTATGTCGTCGCGCGCATGACCGAGGCGCTGCTGGCACCACCTCGGCCTTCGCGGGTGCTGGAGATTGGCACGGGCTGCGGCTATCAGACTGCGGTGCTGGCCGGACTGGTCGACGAGGTCTTCACCGTGGAGCGCATCGGCCCGTTGCAGCGAAAGGCGAAACAGCTTCTGCGCCGGCTGGATATCTACAATGTGAAGTTCCGTCATGGGGATGGCTGGGAGGGATGGAAGTCGCATGCTCCCTACGACGGCATCATCGTAACAGCCGCGCCGCCGGAGAAGCCCAGAGCTCTGCTCGAGCAACTGGCGGATGGGGGTCGCATGATTATCCCGGTGGGGCCGCGCGGCCGGCAGGAGCTATTACAGATCCTGCGTTGCGGGGATGAGTATGAAGAGACCGTGCTTGATTACGTACTGTTTGTTCCACTCCTGACCGGGCGTCAGTAATGCGGCTGTTCGGACCCCTGTATGACAAGGTACTCGCATGGGCCGCCCACCCCAAAGCGCGGTGGTATCTGGGTGGTCTGAGTTTCGCTGAGTCATCATTTTTCCCAGTGCCACCGGACGTGATGCTTGCGCCGATGACCCTGGCGCGTCCACAGCAGTGGTTCCAACTCGCATTGCTGACGACCCTGACCTCCGTCGCCGGCGGCGCGGCAGGCTATCTGATCGGCTATTTCGCACTGGATCTGGTCGAACCATGGATGCGCTCGGCAGGCTATTGGGAGCCCTATCTGCGGGTCCAGACCTGGTTTGTCGAGTGGGGCTTTTGGGCCATCCTGGCAGCCGGGTTTTCGCCGATTCCGTACAAGTTATTTACCATCGCGGCGGGCACCCTGAGCATGTTTTTCCCGGCCTTTGTCCTGGCTTCGGTACTTGGCCGCGGCGCACGCTTTTTCCTGGTCGCATTTCTTGTGCGTCTGGGTGGTGAGTCGATGGAACTGCGGCTGCGGCAGAATGTTGAGATGCTCGGCTGGTTGTTTGTCGCTCTGCTGGTAGCGGCCTACTTCATCCTGCGTCACTGATGCATTGGCGTTGGGTTCAGATTCTCTCGCTTGTTGCTGTCCTGCTTCCCGGTTGCGCCGGGCTGGTCAGCTGGAACCCGGACTCCTATGTCGTCAGACAGGGCGACACGCTGTACGGCATCGCCTGGCAGCATGGCCTGGACCCGCAGAGCCTGGCCGCCTGGAACCAGTTAGGTAGCGGCAATCTGATCTTCCCGGGTCAGCAGATCAGGCTGACGGCCCCTGACGGCTGGCAGCCGCGTTCGGCTTCCACCAGCTCGAAATCGCCGGTTTCAGGCACCTCTTCAAACACCCCCGCGACACGCTCGGGCAAACGGCAGGGTACCCCGCCGGCGGCCACCCCGGCCGCACCCGGAAACTGGGTTTGGCCAGCCGACGGACGTCTGCGCTCACGTTTCGGTGAAGGCGCTCTGGGTGGCAAGGGGATCGACATTGGAGGACGCGCCGGACAAGCGGTTGTGGCAGCCTCCAAGGGCCAGGTTGTGTATAGCGGAAGTGGACTTATAGGCTACGGGCAGCTTATTATCATCAAGCATAACGACGCGTATCTGAGCGCCTACGGCTACAACAGAGAGCTCTTCGTAAAGGAGGGTGATCGGGTCGCAGAAGGTCAGAAAATCGCGTCTATGGGGGAAGGGCCCGGTAAGGTGCCCGTCGTCCATTTCGAAATCCGGTTTCAGGGCAAGCCGGTTGATCCATTGCGTTATCTGCCGCCGAAGTAAGACGCAGACTCGCCGGGGTCAGATCGTTCCCGTGTGAACTGTACCAGGGGGGGAGATGGTCGCGAATCGTGGGCGCACTGCCAGCGATGGCTCCAGCACTCCGGGCACTTCGGGATCCGATACGGAGACCGGAAAGACCGCGGGGAAAGGACATCGCGGGGATGTTGCGCCTGGCACATCCGGACCAGCGGCCGGTCGATCCACCCCGACGCGGCCCAGGCGCCGCCGCAGTTCCGAAGAACTTGATGCAACCCGGCTGTATCTCAGCGAGATCGGTTTTTCACCGCTGTTGAGCGCAGAAGAGGAAGTCTATTACGGGCGACGTGCTCTGCGTGGTGATGAATCGGCACGCAAACGCATGATTGAGAGCAATCTCCGGCTGGTGGTCAAGATCTCCCGGCGCTACATGAATCGCGGATTGCCGCTGCTCGATCTGATCGAAGAGGGCAACCTGGGTCTGATACACGCAGTAAAGAAATTCGATCCCGAACGCGGATTTCGGTTTTCCACCTACGCGACCTGGTGGATCCGGCAAACCATCGAACGCGGGATTATGAACCAGACCCGAACGATCCGTTTGCCGATCCACGTGATCAAGGAAATCAATACCTATCTGCGTGCCTCACGGCAGCTTACGCAAGAGCTCGATCGCGAACCGAGACCGGATGAAATCGGCGAGTTGCTGGACAAGCCTGCAGAGGAAGTTGACCGGGTCCTGTCTCTGAGCGACCGGGTCGCTGCCAGCAGCGGCACGCTGGCCGGCGAGGGCGAGCGTAATCTGCTTGATGCAGTTGCCGATGAAGATTATGTAGATCCCGCCGATCAGCTACAGATGCGTGATATGCATGAGGTTCTGGAGACATGGCTGGAGCATCTGAGCGAGAAACAGCGTGCGGTGGTCGAGCGGCGTTTTGGCATTCACGGGTTCGAAAAGAGCACGCTGGAACAGGTTGGCAGAGAAATCGGCGTCACCCGCGAGCGGGTCAGACAGATTCAGATGGACGCCCTTGCGCGGTTGCGCACGATGATGGTCGGGCATGGGGTTTCGGAGGATGCCCTCTTCGATTGACTGAGCCTCGATTGATTGAGCTTCGAACGATAGATCTGGCGACACGGCCGGCTGCCGCGGCTAATCCACTATAAGCGCGGCAACAACAGTGCGGTCCTCAGCGATGAGGATGTTATACGTTCGACATGCCGCGCCTGTGTCCATCACTTCCATCCCGACGCCCTGGGCCAGGACCCGGGCGTAAACCGCAGGATCCGGGAATACCAGGCCAGAACCGGTCCCGAGCAGCAGGACATCCGGTCCGGATTCAAGCGCGGGGGCAAGCGAGTCAAACGTCAGCGTGTCTGAATTTGTCACCGGCCAGGGCAGCGGATCGGCGCCGGGCCTGAGCACAATACTCTCCCGATACCGATTTTCGCCAACGCGGATTTCTCCTGGCCGCCAGGCGCTGACAAGTTGCGCCCCTGGGGCCTGGTCGAGACTGAATCGCATTTGCCCTACCATAGCGAATTTGCGCGATCTCACAAGCCCGATGTCCAATCCATCCACGCATTCCGTTCGGCCTGCAAATACGCTGCTGATCGATTTCGGCGATCTCGGCATCGGGCTGGGAGACTGGGCTGGCGCAAACAATGACCCGACTACGTCTGGTCCGGGCATGTCTCGGCTGCTCAGCCGCGGGCAGACCCGCTCGTTACCGGTGAACGGGCGCGAGGCGGTGACCGGTTTCCTGCTGACAGGGTGCGCCGACGCATTGATTGCATGGCCAGCGGGTCCGGTCGGCTTTCTCGGAGGATTCGGCGAACGTCTGAAGGTGGTCATACGAGCCGACCCTGTGTGCCTGAGTCCAAGCGCGGATCGACTGATCCTGAGCACCGCGCAAATGCCTAAGCTTTCGATGGCCGATGCGGACAGCCTGGTGCGGTACCTGAATGCGGGCCTGGAAGCGCGTGAGGCGCGTCTGTACCTGAGCGACGCTCAGAGGTGGTACCTGACCCTTCCTGCAGCGCCTTCTGGTCGCTGGTGGGCGCCCTGGGCGCTGTTGGGTCAGCACGTACTCGATTTCATGCCGAGCGGGAAGGGCTGCGAACTGCTGAACAGTCTTGTTACCGAGGTTCAGATGATGTTGCATGAACACCCGATCAACCTGCAGCGGGAGGCAGCGGGCTTGCCGTTGATCAACAGCCTCTGGCCCTGGGGCTGGGCGATGGATGAGCCTGAACCGGAAATGCCTGCGCTGCTGCATGCTCCCCAAGTAAGTGAAATAGCCGACGCCGACGCGTACGTGGCCGGGCTCATGATGCTGGCCGGCGAGCGGCCAGTGTCACTGTCGGGCGACAGCCATACCTCCAGCCATACCTCCAGCCATACCTCCAGCGATACCGCCGATGAGAAGCGACCGTTCGCGCTGGTGTCGCCGCAACCGGGTGACAGCGCGACGGAGTTTCGCCGACGGCTCGAACGTGACTGGTGCGGACCGTGGTCCGGTGATTTGCTGCGTGGCCGGATCAAGCGACTTCGTATTGCCAGCGTCGACGGCGATTGCTGTGAGGTGCGTCGCGCGGATCTGTTCAGGGTCTGGCGGCGTGGTTTGCGGATGGTGGATACCGACTGATGGAAAAGACACCCAGGGAGACGACGGGGAGTGGCGTCGGGGACTCAGCCGCCACCATCAGACGTCGCGTCTGTACGGCCGATCCGGAGCATCTGGAAGGCTTGCCACCGCTGCTGGCCCGGCTTTACGCGACCAGAGGCATTCACGATAGTTGCGAAGCCAGTTTACCACTCAATGATCTCTTGCCAGTGAGTTCACTCACGGGCACCGATGCGGCTGTCGAATTGCTGCTGCGTCATCATGCGGCCGGAACACCGACCCTGGTGGTTGGCGATTTTGATGCGGATGGTGCGACCAGTTCGGCGTTGGTGGTACGAGCCTTGCGCGCGCTCGGGTTCGCGCAGGTGGATTTCCT
The DNA here is from genome assembly GCA_963704875.1 of uncultured Gammaproteobacteria bacterium. Classification (GTDB taxonomy): domain Bacteria; phylum Pseudomonadota; class Gammaproteobacteria; order Steroidobacterales; family XN24; genus CAMYOC01. The sequence continues at coordinate 121,902 of CAVPIA010000001.1, forward strand.
GGTGCCGAACCGGTTCGAATTCGGATACGGGCTCAGTGCGCCGCTGGTGGCAGTGGCCGCGGCCAGACGTCCGGGGCTGATCATTACCGTGGATAACGGCATATCCAGCGTGGACGGGGTGGCCGCAGCGAACGCCGCCGGCATTGATGTCCTGATTACCGACCATCATCTGCCGCCGGCGCGCCTGCCTTCTGCCAGCGCTATCGTAAACCCCAATCTGGACGGCGAAACGTTCGCCAGCAAACACCTTGCGGGTGTCGGTGTAGCGTTTTATCTGATGGCAGCATTGGCATCCCGTCTGCTCGAACCGGGGCGGGCGCGACAGCTTGCAGCAGGCCTGCTCGATCTGGTTGCGCTGGGCACAGTCGCCGATGTGGTCACGCTGGATCGCAACAACCGTATTCTGGTCGAACACGGTTTGCGTCGGATTCGCAGTGGCAACGGTTGCCCGGGGATCCGTGCGCTGCTGCAGGCCGCGGGCCGGAATCCAGCAGGCTGCGTGGCGTCGGATCTGGGATTCGTCGCCGGTCCACGGCTGAACGCCGCTGGACGCCTGGATGACATGTCGATCGGGATTCGTTGTCTGCTCAGCGATTCAGAGCGCGAAGCGACAGCGCTGGCGGCGACCTTGAGCAATCTGAATGAAGAGCGGCGCGACATCGAAGCTCAGATGCAGGACCAGGCGTTGCAAGCGGTCGCCGAGATCTCCATCGATGGCGATCTGCCGGTGGCGTTTAGCCTGTTCGACGAACGCTGGCATCAGGGTGTTGTCGGCTTGGTCGCGGGGCGCATCAAGGAGCGTTACCACCGACCTGTGGTTGCGTTCGCGCTGGACAAGGAAGACAGACTGAAGGGCTCGGCCCGCTCGATCCGGGGTCTGCATATTCGCGATGTGCTGGCCGAGGTCGACAGTGCCAATCCGGGTTTGATTGAACGTTTTGGCGGGCACGCAATGGCGGCGGGATTGTCCTTGCCGAAGTCCTCGCTGGCCGCGTTTTCCTCTGCGTTCGTGCTGGCCGCTGAGCGGCATCTGGCGCCGGAGGACCTGGAGCGGGAGCTGCTCAGCGATGGCGAACTCGCTGATGACCAGCTGGACCTCGACACAGCCGAGTTGCTAAGGAGCGGCGGTCCGTGGGGACAGGGTTTCCCGGAGCCGGTGTTCGATAACGTGTTTGAGGTCCGCGACCGACGGATATTGCGTGACCGACATCTCAAGCTGAAAGTCCGGCTGGCGGGTGGCCGGCGGGAGATCGATGCGCTGGCTTTTAACCAGCTGGAACGGGCCCCTGATCCGATGCCGCGCAAGGTGCGTCTGGTATACAGATTGGACATCAATGAGTACCGCGGTTTGCGCAGCCCGCAGCTTGTGGTCGAACAGATCTCTGTTGTCTGACACGCGTCTGGCGCACATCTGGCCGGGGGTCCTTGTCGCCATCCTCCGGGCGCCCTCTGGCCGGCGTTTGGCAGCCACCTCGGGCGGCCCGCAGGCGTGCTAAGATTCAAGGCTTTGGTCGGGCATCAGGACACCAGATTTATGGAACTCAGTCAGTTGCGTAGTCGGCTCAAGGATTTGCGCTCGAGGATCGATGACCTCAGGGGGTATCTTTGACTACGCTGGCAAAAAGGAGCAATTGGAAGAGACTCTGCGTGAACTGGAAGACCCCAATGTCTGGAGTCAGCCGGAACGGGCTCAGGAGCTTGGCCGACGCAAGGCGCAACTTGCCGGCGTTGTAGAAAACCTCGATCGGCTGGGTACAACTGTGGCCGAGAATGCGGAATTGCTGGAAATGGCGGCGGAGGAGGAAGACGCTGACACCGTCGCTGCGATCGAGAAAGAAGGACAGGCGCTTGAGAGCGAAGTCGAGCGGATGGAATTTCGGCGCATGTTCTCTGGCGAAATGGATTCCGCAAATGCCTTTGTGGACATTCAGGCGGGCTCCGGTGGCACGGAAGCTCAGGACTGGGCCGACATGCTCTTGCGCATGTATCTGCGTTGGGCAGAAGCGCATGATTTCAGCAGCGAGATCATCGAGGTCTCGGCCGGTGAAGTCGCCGGAATAAAGAGCGCGACGGTGCGGATAGACGGCGAGTACGCTTATGGCTGGCTGCGTACCGAAACCGGGGTCCATCGCCTGGTGCGCAAGTCGCCTTTCGATTCCGGGAATCGGCGGCACACTTCGTTTGCGGCAGTGTTTGTGTCGCCCGAAATCGACGATGAAGTCGATATCGAGGTCAATCCGGCGGATCTTCGTATCGACGTTTATCGGGCCAGTGGCGCCGGCGGGCAGCACGTCAACCGGACCGAATCGGCGGTGCGCATCACCCACGGACCCTCGGGTATCGTGGTCCAGTGTCAGAATGATCGCTCGCAGCACAAGAACAAAGCGACGGCAATGAAGCAATTACGGGCCAAGCTCTACGAGATGGAGATGCAAAGGCGAAGGAGTGAGGCTCAGGTAGTCGAGGACAGCAAAGCTGACATTGGCTGGGGAAGCCAGATTCGCTCTTATGTGCTGGATCAGTCTCGAATCAAGGACCTGCGTACTTCAGTGGAGGTCGGCAACACCCAGGCGGTGCTGGATGGCGGCCTGGATATTTTTATCGAGGCGAGCCTCAAACAGGGCTTGTAGCCGCGCTCTGCTGGCGCGGTGCCGAGGACAGACGATGCAAGAACAGGACGAGAACCGGCTCATCGGAGAACGGCGTCGCAAGCTCAGCGAGCTGCGCGAGCAGGGTAATGCGTTTCCGAATACCTTCCGTAAGAGCGCCGAGGCTGAAGACCTGCATGGCGCTTACGGCGACTGGGACAATGAAAAGCTTGAATCGGCCGCGATCCGGGTCGCTGTCGGCGGCCGGATGATGGCCAAGCGGGTCATGGGCAAGGCGAGTTTCGTGCGTCTGCGCGATGTCAGCGGCGATATCCAGCTATTCCTGGCGCGTGATGCCTTGCCTGAGGGGGTCTATCAACAGTTCAAAACCTGGGATATCGGTGACATCCTGGGGGCCGAAGGCGTGCTGTTCAAGACGCGCACCGGTGAGCTGTCGGTAAAAGTCGACAGACTGGCTTTGCTGACCAAATCGCTGCGCCCATTGCCGGAGAAATTTCACGGTCTGACCGACCAGGAGACGCGTTACCGGCAGCGCTATGTTGATCTGATCATGAATCCTGAAACACGGCGTGCGTTCCGTCTGCGCAGTGAGATGATCCGGTTCATGCGTGAATTCCTCGATGCGCGGAAATTCCTCGAAGTCGAAACGCCGATGATGCAGACGATCCCTGGCGGCGCCAATGCGCGGCCTTTCGTCACGCATCACAACGCGCTGGGCATAGACATGTATCTGCGCATTGCGCCGGAGTTGTATCTGAAGCGGCTGGTCGTCGGTGGTCTCGAAAGGGTCTATGAGATCAACCGCAATTTCCGTAACGAGGGCTTGTCCACCAGACATAACCCTGAATTCACGATGCTCGAGGTTTATCAGGCCTTTGCTGATTGTGATGACATGATGGACCTCACCGAGGATATGTTGCGCACGATGGCCGAGTGCACCTTGGGCAGTAAGAAATTCGAGTATCAGGGTCAGCAATACGATTTCGCTCCGGCATTCTCGCGTCTGCCGTTGGCGGATGCCTTGCTTCGTTGTAACCCCGAACTGGACGCCGACCGTCTGCGCGACGTGAGCTATCTGCGCGAGGTATTGGGCAAGGGCGGGCATCCGGTCGATCCGGTGGCCGGTGCGGGTCGTCTGCAGACGGATCTGTTTGAGCACACGGTTGAGAATCAGCTGATCCAGCCGACGTTTGTCACCTGCTACCCGGCAGAGGTCTCGCCGCTCGCCCGACTCAACGATGCGGATTCGTTTATCAGCGATAGATTCGAGTTGTTTATCGGTGGACGCGAAATCGCCAATGGCTTCTCCGAGCTTAATGATGCGGAGGATCAGTCATCACGTTTCAAGGCTCAGGTCGAACGCAAGGATGAAGGTGACGAAGAAGCGATGTTCTTCGACGCTGATTATGTACGTGCACTCGAGTACGGGATGCCCCCTGCGGGCGGCCTGGGTATCGGTATCGATCGCCTGGTGATGTTTTTTACCGACGCGCCTTCGATCCGTGACGTGCTGCTGTTCCCACACATGCGTCCGGAGTACACGGGCGGCGGCACCGAATAGCGCTCGCTAGCTTGCCACCCTGTCGGCAGGGATGGCATACGGCAGAGGGATTCGTTCAAGCGGCGCGCCGTCGGCGACGAGACCTGGCGCCGACGCAGCGAGGGGCACGCTGGCCAGCAACAAGGACTGTGCCGCATCCACAGTAACCGCGCGGACGACGGTACCGACCCTGGCGATCGCCATCGAATACCGGATCACCGGGACTGGCGACAGCCTGAGCACATCGAAACAGCCCCATCCGGCGTTTGATGCGCCCCAGATGCTGGGCCCGCGCGATGATCTCCTGACCTACATAACAGCCCTTGCTGAAGCTGATACCGTCGAGCAGATCGAGATTGATCATCTGCGCGACAAAACGCTCGCTGGTCGCGTCCGTGACTTCCGGCAGGCCGGCGCGAATTTCCGTCCATTCCCACTCGTCGCGTGCTGAGTGATGCCAGCCACGCAGTGCCGCGGGTGGCTCACTGCTGTCCTCAAAGTCCACTGCCATGGCCAGCCCGGATGGTCCGGGCAGAGAGATCAGCAGCATCTTCTGCGCGACCATTGCCAGCGTCTCCTGATCTGCTGACAATCCGAAAATCCTGGCCTGCGGCGCGAGTGAAATTTCGACCCGGGCACGGAGAGTGAATCGACGCAGGTGGTCACGGACCCGCGCGGCAAGCCCGGCGGGTAGAACAAGGTGGATGTCGCTTTCGTCGCGCTTCAGTCTGGGCATGGCAATGACCCTGCCTTTAGCGGTACTCAGGCTGCTCAGCTGCCCAAGTCGTGCCGCGGGTGACAGCAGGTCACTGCTGAGCTGGCCCTGCAGGAAGGACGTCGCATCCTCGCCGCTGGCGATGAGGCAGGCGTAATCCGGCAAAGGGGAAAAGCCGGGCATGTATTCTGGCGCTTTCACGGAGGCTGTGTCTTTCTCTACTTTATGATAACCAAACTTAGACGCGGCATCCTAAGGTACAGTTCCTGCCAGGCGCCAGTCGCTGCAGAATCGGAAGTCTATAGTGGAGTCTTGCTGCTACGTCTGGCAAAATTGATGCTATGCAACCAAAGCCGGATCTAACCACAGACAAGCCTTCAGGCGAGAAGGCAGGCGACAAGGCGTCAGACAAGGCGCCTGCACCCGGACCTGAAGGGGGGGCGCCGACGCCGGCGACGGAGACCCAATCCGGCGAAACACCGGAATCTGCAGTCAGGGAAATCGGTGGCCGCGAAGGTCCGGAGCCGACGCGCTACGGGGACTGGGAGAAAAACGGTCGCTGTATAGATTTCTAGATAGACGGTTGCGCCATTCCAGCTCCGGGGAGTGACGCAGGCAACACCGAACCCGGATGGTTTTGGAGGACTCTGCCAATGGCAGCTGCTAACCGGCCCCTGTCTCCCCATCTGGGGATCTATCGGCCCCAGATTTCCTCGGTGCTCTCTATCCTGCACCGGATCAGCGGTATCTTCCTGGGCCTGGGCATATTCGTTTTCGCGTATTGGCTCAGTGCCCTGGCCGGCGGGGCTGATGCCTATGCGGCCGCGGTAAGCCTGTTGGGATCAGGTCTTGGTCAGCTGGCATTGTTTCTGTGGTTGCTGGCGTTTTGTTATCACCTGTTAAACGGTATTCGTCACCTGGTCTGGGATATCGGCATCGGATTTGAGATTCAGCAGGTTATCCGTAGCGGCTGGGCGGTGCTGATCGGCGCCACCGTGCTGGCATTGCTGATCTGGATAGGCCTGATGTCCGGGGGCGGGGCATGAGCCTGCGCAGCCCGCTGGCGCGAGTGTTGGGCCTGGGTGCCGCCGGCGACGGACCGGCGCACTGGTGGTCCCAGCGGGTCAGCGCGGTGGCGCTGGCGTTGCTTGCGGGCTGGTTTCTGATTTCTGCATTGGGTCTGGAGCTGGGTAACCAGGCTGCCGTCTCGACCTGGCTTGCCGAGCCGTTGCACACCGTGTTGATGATATTGCTGACCGGTGTCCTGGCATATCACTCGGCCATCGGTTTTCAGGTCGTCATCGAGGACTACACTGCTGGCTGGGTCCGGATAGCAGGCCTGCTGGTAGTTCAGTTCCTTCATTTTCTGCTCGCGGCGATCGCCATCGTGGCCATCCTGCGGGTCGCCTTCGGAGTCCGATAAATGAGTTCCGCCTACAAGATCATCGATCACACGTATGACGTCATTGTGGTCGGGGCCGGCGGCTCCGGGCTGCGCGCAACCATGGGTCTGGCCGAGGCCGGGTTGCGTACTGCATGCATTACCAAGGTATTTCCCACGCGCAGTCATACCGTTGCGGCACAGGGCGGTATCAGTGCCGCGCTGGGCAATATGGGCGAAGATGACTGGCGCTGGCACATGTACGACACCGTCAAGGGGTCCGACTGGCTGGGCGATCAGGACGCGATTGAATACATGTGCAAGGAAGCGCCGGATGCGGTGATCGAGCTCGAACACTACGGCGTGCCTTTCTCGCGCACCGAAGAAGGCCGGATTTACCAGCGTCCGTTTGGCGGCATGACCACCCATTTCGGCGAAGGCACTGCCCAACGCACCTGCGCGGCGGCGGACCGGACGGGTCATGCCATGCTGCACACGCTGTATCAGCAGTCGCTCAAGAACGATGCTGAGTTCTTTATCGAGTATTTTGCGCTCGATCTGATCATGGATGCCGACGGCGCCTGCCGCGGCGTGATGGCATGGAATCTGGACAGCGGAGAACTGCATCGCTTCCGCGCCAACATGACCATACTCGCGACCGGCGGGTACGGTCGCGCGTTTTTCTCCTGCACTTCGGCCCACACCTGCACCGGCGATGGCAATGCGATGGTATTGCGTGCCGGTCTGCCGCTGCAGGATATGGAATTCGTGCAGTTCCATCCGACCGGTATCTATGGCGCAGGGTGTCTGATCACTGAAGGTGTGCGCGGCGAGGGGGGTTACCTGACCAATTCCGAGGGCGAGCGTTTTATGGAACGCTATGCGCCCAATGCGAAGGATCTTGCCTCGCGTGATGTCGTCAGCCGGTCAATGACTATCGAGATCCGGGAAGGTCGGGGCGTGGGTGAGCACAATGATCACATCCACCTCCATTTGCAGCATCTCGGCCCGGAAGTTATCCACGAAAGGTTGCCCGGCATTGCCGAGACCGCGCGTATTTTTGCCGGTGTGGACGTGACCAAGGCGCCGATTCCGGTGTTGCCAACCGTGCACTACAACATGGGCGGTATTCCGGCGAACTATCACGGCGAAGTGGTGACCAGGAAAGACGGTGACCCGGAGTCCGTCGTCCCGGGCCTGATGGCAGTCGGCGAGGCGGCCTGTGTCTCGGTGCATGGGGCCAACCGTCTAGGCTCAAATTCGCTGCTGGATCTGGTGGTGTTCGGTCGCGCTGCGGCCAAGCGTTGCGCTGAACTGATCAAGCCGGGGCAGAAGCACGCGCCGTTGCCGGCGGATGCCGGGGACGCGTGCGTGGCAAGGCTTGATGCCATTCGCCACTCCAGCGGAAACACGCCTACCGCAGAAATCCGGCTGAAGATGCAGCGTACGATGCAGGAGCACGCAGCCGTGTTCCGCACCGGCGAGGTGATGCGCGAGGGCATAGATCAATTGCGCAAAGTGCACGCCAGTCTGGCTGATCTGAAAGTCAGCGACCGCTCCATGGTGTTCAATACCGATCTGGTCGAGAGCCTTGAACTGGATAACCTGATGAGTCAGGCGCTGGCGACAATATGCTCAGCCGAAAACCGCAAGGAGTCCCGCGGCGCCCATGCACGGGAGGATTATCCGGATCGCGACGACGTCGACTGGATGAAGCACACCCTGGCCTGGGTAGAAAACGGCGAGGTGAGTCTGGATTCGCGTCCGGTCCACCTGAATACCCTGACTGACGAAGTCGAAGTCGTGCCGCCCAAGGCGCGGGTCTATTGATTGCCGGGGCCTTTGATATGCCTCGGTGCCTGACAAAACAATCGGTAAGAGGATAGCGTGCATGGCTGAGTTTCGACTGCCAGCGAATTCCCGGGTGGGTGAGGGGCGCGAGTTCCGCGCCGAGCCAACGGCCAAGCGGATCAAACGCTTTCTCGTCTATCGCTACGATCCGGATAGCGGCGGCAATCCGCGCATGGATACGTATGAAGTGGATATGGACCGTTGCGGGCCGATGGTTCTGGACGCGCTGATCAAGATCAAGAATGAGATCGATCCGACCCTGACCTTCCGCCGCTCCTGCCGGGAGGGCATCTGTGGTTCCTGCGCGATGAATATCGATGGTACCAACACGCTGGCCTGCACCATGGCTTCTGATGAGGTGGGCGGCGACGTAAAGATCTACCCGCTGCCGCACATGCCGGTGGTAAAGGATCTGGTCCCGGATCTGACAAACTTCTATGCGCAATACGCGTCGATCAAGCCATGGCTGCAGAGCCATACACCGGCACCCCCCGATCGCGAGCGTCTGCAGACCAAGGAAGACCAGGAGAAGATAAACGAACCCGCAGCATGCATTTTGTGCGCCTGTTGCTCAACCAGTTGTCCGAGTTACTGGTGGAACGGCGACCGGTATCTGGGCCCGGCGGCTTTGCTTGCTGCCTATCGCTGGATTGTGGACAGCCGGGACGAGGCCACCGGTGAACGCCTGGATCATCTGGAGGATCCATTCCGGCTTTATCGCTGTCATACCATTATGAACTGCACCCGGACATGTCCAAAAGGCCTGAACCCGGCAAAAGCCATCTCCGAGACGAAGAAGCTGCTGGCCACCCGGCGCCACTGATATCACCCGCATCGCCGATATGGCCGCGAACTTTCCGGTCGTTTGCAACGACAATTCGGGCTGGTGCCCGCCATCAGGGATGCAGCATAGTCACTGCAAGGGCGGTGCCTGGGATGTATGAATTGTCCCGTCTGAGATGGCGCTGTCGTCGCGGCATGCGTGAACTGGATGCGGTGATGGTCTACTACCTGGATCACCACTATGCCGAGGCCAGTGAATCGCACAGAGCGGCTTTTCAGGAATTGGTGGCGAGACAGGACCCTGAAATCCTCGATTTCCTGACCGGTCGCATCGAGCCTGATGGTCGAGCGCTGAGTGAGGTCATTGAACAGATTCGAAGCGGATATCGCCCTTGATCTGAGCTCATCGCCTGTTGATCGCGTGGTGATTGCTTTGACGGCAGCAGGTCTGCTCAACGCAGCGCTGGCCGTCATTGATCCGTGGCTGAAAGGCATGCTGTTACTGCTATGCGTTCTGGCCGCCTGGCGCCAGCGGGTGCGCGCCAGGCGGCGACCCCGATGTGCTACCTGGACCGTCAGCCGTGGATGGCGGCTGGCGTATCAGCCGGGTGGCGATCAGGCGCCCGCCCGGCTTGAGAACTGGTATGAGTATCCCGGCCAGGGGCTGGCGCTGATCTGGCGTTGCGCGAGCGGACGCAGGGTTTCTGCAGTCGTGTTTCCGGCCCTCGCCGGCCGGGCTGCGCATCGCAGACTGAGGGTCCGCCTCAGACTGGTCCCCGACTCAGTGCATGGCTGAGTCCCCTTGGTCTGCTAGAATCCGGGCGGTTCGTCACATAGTTGCCATCAAGGCATAGAATTAGCAGAACTTTCCACGGGCCAGTGGGTCTATCCCATTGGCGAGCGGGCAGCCGTATTGCCAAAGGGGTTTGCCCGTATGGGCAAAAAAAACAGCGACCAGGCGTTGGTTGAGCGGGTACAGAAGGGAGACCGATCCGCCTTTGACGTTCTGGTATCGCGTTACCAGCACAAAGTGGTGAAGCTGGTCATGCGCTATGTGAGAGATCAGTCAGAAGCGCTGGACGTCGCACAGGAGGCTTTTATCAAGGCCTACAGAGCGCTGCCCAGGTTTCGTGGCGACAGCGCCTTCTATACCTGGCTATACCGGATAACGATCAATACGGCCAAGAATCATCTGGTGGCGGCCAAGCGCAGACCGCTTGATTACAATCTGGATCTGCAGAATCCCGAACAATATGAACTCCACGCCCGGCTGAAGGATATCGATACGCCGGAGCGGGTCCTGTTGTCAGAAGAAATTCGTGAGGCAGTCAATCAGGCCATCGAGGGGCTGCCTGAGGACCTCAGGACCGCAATCATGTTGCGGGAACTCGAGGGCATGAGTTACGAGGAGATCGCCGCCACCATGGAGTGTCCAGTGGGGACGGTGAGGTCCAGGATTTTTCGGGCGCGAGATGCCATTGACAAGCGGGTAAGACCGCTGATGGATTGAGGTTGAAAATGAGTGAAAGAACCGAGGAGCTGCTGTCAGTCTGGCTGGACGACGAGCTGGATGAAAACGAGAGTGAGCTTGTGGTACGACGTCTGGCGCGACATCAGGAATTGCGCCAGACCGTGGCGCGTTATTGCCTGATCGGCGATGCTGTTCGCGGCGAACTGGTCACCCCGCGCGCACTCGAGCTCGGTCATCGGATCAGCGCCGTGCTGGAGCAGGAACCGGCGGTCAGGTCCGAGACGCCGGCCCGCGTGGCTGGCTGGCGGCGGCCGCTTGCCGGCGCGGCTGTAGCCGCAAGCGTTGCGGTAGCCGCGGTTCTCGGGCTGCGCTCAACGGATTTTAATTCCGCTGTCGAGATTGCGCCGATTGCCGGAATCGATGAAACCTCGCCGGTGCCAGGGTACTCGGTGCCGGTGCCGTTGACCCGGCGCGCTGGCGCTCCGGATCGGCTCAGCAGCTACTACCTGAATCATAGCGAGTACGCGACGATGCTTCGCGGGCAGGGTTCGCTGGTACGCATGATCAGCGTGCCGACGGCGGATACTGATGCGCTTGAACAGGATGTGGATCGGGAGCAGGCGGAGCCAGACGCAGATATCCAATGAAAGATATCCAATGAAACTGAGCTGCCCCATTCTGTTTGCTGTCTTGCTTTACGCGCCGGCGATGCCGGCGCTAAGTGCAGATGCGGAGGCAAGAGAACTGCTGCAGCGGATGGACCAGGCGGTCGAATCGCTCAACTACGAGGGCACGTTTGTCCACATCGTGGGCGGCAAGGTCGAGACAATGCACGTCGTGCATAGCGTGCGCGACGGCAAAGTCACTGAGCGACTGGTGTCACTTGACGGCTCCGGCCGCGAGATTATCCGCGACGACGAGCAGGTGACCTGCATATTTGCCGACCAGCGGTCAGTGCTGGTCGAGCGCCGTCAGGGCGACAGCCCCTTGCGCTCGGCCTTGCCACGCTACTCTGAAGGCCTGTTTGAATACTATGAGTTCGTGCGCCTGCGTGATGCGACCCGGCTGGGCCGCAAAGCGGTCAGCTTCGAGATCCGACCCCGGGACAAATATCGCTACGGTTACCGGCTCTGGATGGATCGGGAAACGGGCATGCTGCTCAAGGCCCAATTGATTGATATTTACCGTAAGGTCGCAGAGCAGCTGATGTTTGTCAGCATCAACCTGCCGGACACGATTCCTGCTGAGATGTTGAAGCCAACCATATCCACCGAGGATTTCACCTGGTATGTGCAGGAAGAGCGCGAGCAAACCGAGCCGGCCCCTTCTGTCACCGCCTGGGTCGCGGGTTCGCTGCCGCCGGGGTTTGAATTGACCGCCAACCTGGCAGAAGTAATGGCTGGCGCAGCCGAGGCGACCGACCATCTCGTATACAGCGATGGGATCGCCTCAGTATCGGTATTTATCGAAGAGCCGGGCCAGGGCTCCGACCAGCTGCAGGGGCAGACCCGGATCGGTGGTGCCAGCGCTTACTCGACAATGGTCGACGGATTTCAGGTGACGGCGATGGGTGAGGTACCGCCGGTCACGGTGCAGATGATTGCCAATTCGATCTCGGCCGGCAGCGGCCAGCAGCGATGATCAGTGAAACGGCAACAGTTTTGCGTGTGACAGGGGACACTGCCTGGGTAAGCTGCGCCAGTCAGTCCGGCTGTCAGCGTTGCGCTGAAGGCCGGGGCTGCGGCGGTGGCGTGTTTGGACGGATCCTCGGAGACCGATTGCGGGAAGTCCGGGTCGATGTTGGCGGACATCCTTTACGCGTCGGTGACCAGGTTGAGATTGGTCTTTCAGAGCTCGACCTTCTGCGCGCCTCGCTGATGATGTACCTGGTGCCGCTGGTGGGCATGCTGGCGCTGGCAGTTATTGCCGGTTTGACGATTTCGCCGGCGTGGCGCGAACCAGGCGTGGCGATTGCCGGTGCGGCCGGCCTGTTTGCGGGTCTGGTTCTGGCCCGGCGTTTTGGTCAGCGCCAGCAAGGTCGGGCCGGATTTGGTCCGCGGGTTGTTCAGAAGCTGCGACCGATGCCGATGAGTTCCGACCCGCGCAGCCAGCAAGCCTGGCCTGCCGGCGTGGATCCCCGTTAGGTCCGTGAGCAGGCTTTCGCTTACCGTATATAGCCGGCGGCAGTGCCATCTTTGCGACCAGATGCTGGCTGAATTGCGCCCGCTGTTGTCGGGGCATGAGGTGGATCTCGACATCGTGGACGTGGATACCCAGGAAGCCCTGCGGCAGCGCTATGGGCATAAGGTGCCGGTTCTGGTCGCCGACGAGGAGGAACTGTGCCATTTTCGGCTGATCCCCGAGCGGGTACGCCGCCTGTTGGAGCCTGACTGAGACGATTGTGATCGTCTGACCAGCGCTACAAACGTATATAATGCGCGCCGCGCCCCGGTCCGGGGCTTTTTCGACGCAACCCATGTCAATCAAGCGCAATCGTAATTTCTCAATCATCGCCCATATAGACCATGGCAAGTCCACCCTTGCCGATAGGTTCATTCAGCGCTGTGGCGGTCTGGCAGATCGGGAAATGGCCGAACAGGTGCTAGATTCCATGGACCTTGAACGTGAGCGCGGGATCACGATCAAGGCCCAGAGCGTGTCGCTGGACTACACCGCGCGAGATGGCCAGAGCTACCGACTGAATCTGATTGACACGCCTGGGCACGTGGATTTCTCCTATGAGGTTTCCCGCTCTCTGGCAGCCTGCGAGGGCGCCCTGCTGGTGGTGGATGCGGCGCAGGGTGTTGAGGCCCAGTCTGTGGCCAATTGCTACACCGCGCTCGAGCAGGGTCTCGAAGTCGTGCCGGTGATCAACAAGATAGATTTGCCTTCCGCCGATCCGGAAGGCGTGTGCCGAGAAATCGAGGACATCATCGGTATCGATGCCGCGGACGCCTTGCTGGTCAGCGCGAAAACCGGACTCGGCGTCGACGATGTGCTGGAGGCGGTGGTGGCGAGAGTGCCGCCACCAGAAGGCGACGAGGATGCGCCGCTGCAGGCGCTGATTGTCGATTCCTGGTTCGACAACTATGTGGGTGTGGTGTCGCTTATCCGGGTGGTGAACGGGAGACTGCCTGTCGGTGCCCGGGTCAAGGTAATGTCGTCGGGCCGCAGCTACCCGGTAGATCGGGTTGGCGTGTTTACCCCGAAGATGACCGACCGTGATGTGCTTCTTGCAGGAGAGGTCGGTTTTCTTATCGCCGGCATCAAGGAGATCGATGGCGCACCGGTAGGCGATACCCTGACTATGGAGAAAAACGCCTGCCTGGTGCCACTGCCGGGCTTCAAGCAAGTTCAGCCGCGTGTGTTCGCCGGCGTGTTCACGGTGAATTCCGACGACTACGAAGACTTCCGTGAAGCGCTGCAAAAATTGCGTCTGAATGATGCCGCGCTGCATTTCGAACCGGAGACCTCAACCGCTCTGGGATTCGGCTTCCGTTGTGGTTTTCTTGGCATGCTGCACATGGAGATCGTGCAGGAACGGCTGGAACGGGAATACGATCTGGATCTGATCACAACCGCGCCCACGGTCGTCTACGAATTGCTGACTACCGACGGTACGCTCAGCTATATCGACAATCCATCGAAACTGCCACCTACCGCACAGATAGACGAGATCCGCGAGCCTATCATCGAGGCGAGTATCCTGGTGCCACAGGATCATGTCGGTGCGGTGATCAAGCTGTGTATTGAGAAACGCGGGGTGCAGAAAAAGCTGTTGTATCTCGGTAATCAGGTGTCGCTGGTTTACGAACTGCCCATGGCCGATGTGGTGCTGGACTTTTTTGATCGTCTGAAATCTGTGAGTCGCGGTTACGCATCATTCGACTATCGTTTCGAGCGTTATCAGGCAGCGCCGCTGGTCAGACTGGACGTGCTGATCAATAGCGAGCGGGTTGACGCATTGTCTCTGATCGTTCATCGGGATATCGCTCAGCGCAGGGGGCGGGATCTGGTTGATCGGATGCGGGAGCTTGTTCCGCGCCAGATGTTCGACGTCGCTATCCAGGCAGCGATAGGCAGCCAGATCATATCGCGGCAAACGGTCAAAGCGCTACGCAAGAACGTGACTGCCAAATGCTATGGCGGTGATGTATCACGCAAGCGGAAATTGCTTGAGAAGCAGAAAGCCGGCAAGCGCAGGATGAAACAAGTGGGTTCCGTCGAGATACCACAGGAAGCATTCCTGGCCGTGTTGCAGGTGGAAAAGAAATAACCAATACTTGCCTGCGCCTGGGCGCGGCCCAATCGGGTTCTGGACGAGGATAGAAACATCAGCCTGATTCTTTTTTTTCTGCTGTTTGTCAGTGGTGTGTTGTGGGCGGCGGATGCGGTGATGCTGCGCTATGCACGCAGCGATGGTGCCGAGGAAGCGCCGGCACCGGTGCCGGGCTGGGTCCGCGTCGCGCGCGGCGTGTTTCTGCTGGCATTGCTGCCGGCCCTTTATCTGTTGATGAAGGATTTCGATTTCGAGCTGGCGATGGTTCTGGCCGGTTTGTTTACCGGACTGATCTGGCTGCTCGACCGGTTCTGGCTGGCAGCCGCTCGCACTCGGGCCGGCGCTGCAGACACGGAGCCGACGCTGGTCGAGTATTGCCGCTCGTTCTTCCCGATTATTCTGCTGGTCCTGGTCGTCCGTTCATTTCTCTTCGAGCCCTTTCGGATTCCATCCAGCTCGATGCTGCCTACGCTCCGGGACGGTGATTTTATCTTCGTGAACAAGTTCACGTACGGTTTGCGCATGCCGGTAGTCAAGACCAAATTTGTCGAGATGAGCGAGCCGCAACGAGGCGACGTAGTGGTCTTCAGGCTGCCGTCGAATCCCAAAGTCAACTACATCAAACGCCTGGTCGGCCTGCCTGGCGACGTGGTTGTCTATCGGAACAAGCGGATTTTTGTCAATGGTGAAGATATCCCGCTGCAGATAGAGGGCGACTACCGGGGCCCGGGGGCCCCAGGCGCCTTATTGGGCGTTGAGACACTTGGCCAGATCGAGCACGAGTTACTGCTGGCCAAGGCGCGGCTTGGCCGCGAGGGCGAATTCCGGGTGCCTGAGGGCCACTTCTTTATGATGGGCGACAACCGCGACAATAGCCGCGACAGTCGGTACGATGAAGTGGGCTTCGTCCCCGAGGAAAACCTGGTCGGTAAGGCGGTCGCGATCTGGATGAATTGGGATACAGATAATTCCGGACCGGCATGGGGTCGGATCGGCACTCGTATCCAGTAATCGGAAGTTCAGGATTGGAGGATTTTTCCATGTATCGAAGACAAGACGGCATCACTGTACTCGGTTTCCTGATACTGGCCGCATTCATCGGTCTGTTTATCCTGGCAGGCGTCAAACTGGCGCCGGTCTATCTGGAAAGCATGGACGTAAAGGCAGCGCTGGCGCAGACCAAGACTGAGCTTGATGGGAATCGTCCTACCATCAGCGAAATCCGTAAGGCGGTCCAGCGGCGTTTTGACGTCGACAGCGTTCGCCGTCTGACCTCCAAGGACGTAAAGATCACTCGTGGCGGCGAGGGTTTTATTGTCGATGCGTCGTATGAGGGGCGTGTCGATTACATCGGCAATCTGGCTCTGGTGCTGACATTCGACAACAAGGTCGAGATCGTGAATTGAGCGACAGCGCTCGCTGGTCAACACAGTCGCTAGCCTATCAGTTTCAAAATACGTCCCTGCTCGATCAGGCGCTATCCCATCGCAGCGTGGGTGGTACCAACAACGAGCGTCTTGAGTTCCTTGGTGATGCCATCCTTGGCATGCTGGTGGCTGAGGCCCTGTACCATGCGCTGCCGGACGCGGATGAAGGTTATCTGAGTCGACTGCGCGCCCACCTGGTGCGGCGGGAAACGCTGGCTGAGATTGCCGCCGAGATCTCGCTGGGTGGGCAGATCCGGCTCGGCCCCGGTGAACTCAAGAGCGGCGGTCACCGACGCGCCTCGATTCTGGCCAATGGTCTTGAAGCAGTGCTGGGTGCAGTGTATCTGGACAGTGGTCACAGTGCGGCACGCGAGGTCGTGCTGCGCCTGATGCGGCGGCGCATGGACGCTCTGCCAAGTCATGACAAACTCAAGGATCCAAAGACGCGATTGCAGGAGACGCTGCAATCAGCCGGTCAGGACTTGCCTGTCTATAGCATCGATAGTGTGTCAGGAGAGGATCACCGGCAGCGCTTTACAGCCTCATGCCGATTGCCTGACTGCGGGGCGAGTACCACGGGCGAGGGCCGCAGCCGCAGGCAGGCAGAACAGGCCGCTGCCGAAGCAATGATCGCCCAGCTGGAAAAGCGTGATGTCTGAATTTCGCTGCGGTTATGTCGCGTTGCTCGGGCGGCCCAATGTGGGCAAGTCGACGCTGCTGAATACCTTGCTGGGTCAGAAGGTGAGTATCGTGACACCCAAGCCGCAGACGACGCGACACCGCATCCTTGGTATCGACACGACTGCGGACTCACAGATCATCTATATCGATACACCGGGGATGCACCGCAATCAGAAGCGTGCGCTGAACCAGGCGATGAACCGGGCAGCGAGCAGCTCTATGGCTGATGCGGATCTGTTGGTTCTGGTGTTTGAGGCTCTGCACTGGTCGGGGGAGGATCAGGACGTCCTCGATCAGGCCTCAGCCACCGGCAGACCGATGATCGCAGTCGTCAGCAAGGTCGACAAGGTGCAACCCCGCGCCGCGCTGATGCCGGTGCTGCAACAGATGGCAACGCGCGCGCAGTTCGAGGAAATCATCCCGGTTTCGTCGCATCGCGGCAGCAACATCAATACGCTTCGCACCGCGGTGCTTGCGCGCTTGCCGGCAGGGCCGCAGCTGTTTCCGGAGGAGCAGATCAGCGATCGCAGCGAGCGATTCCAGGTCGCGGAAATCGTTCGCGAGAAGTTCATGCTACGTCTGCACGATGAGATCCCCTATGGGCTCACGGTTGAAGTTCAGGCGATGGAGTCCTCGGCGAATCTGTTGCGTATCGCCGCCACGGTCTGGCTCGAACGGGAAAGCCAGAAGGCCATCGTCATCGGCAAGGGCGGAGGCCAGATCAAGGCCTGCGGGACCGCGGCAAGGGTTGAACTGGAACGCCTGTTTGATAACCGGGTCCATCTTGATCTGCGGGTCAAAGTGAAGGAACACTGGGCGGATCGTGAGCGGGAACTACAGAATTTCGGGTTCGACGCAGAATGAGCCAACGGCGGCAGACCGAGCTGGAGCCTGCCTGGGTCCTGCATCACCGGCCATACCGCGATAGCAGTGAAATCGTCGATCTGCTTACTCAGGCGCAAGGGCGGGTCGCCGTGGTGGCACGTGGCAGCCGCCGCCCGGGCCGCAATCGACAGGCGCTGGAGCCTTTCCGACCGCTGCTGGTGAGTTGGCGCGGCCGGGGTGAGTTGCAAACCCTGGTTAGCGTCGAGCCCCGTGGAGCAGCCGTGAGGGCGACCGGGCAACGACTGTTGAGCATGTTCTATCTGAACGAGTTGCTGCTCAGATTGCTGCAAAAACATGATCCGCATCCGCAGACGTTTGCCGACTACGAGTGGGCGCTGACGGAGCTGGGCGCTGGCGGGCCGGAGGCGCCGGTGCTGAGAGTATTCGAGAAGCGCCTGCTGGATGCCATGGGTTATGGGCTGAATCTCGAGGCGGATGAGCAGGGCTGTGTGCTTGAGCCTGGCGTCAGCTATCGCTATCTGCCCGAGCAGGGCCCGGTGCGAGCGCTTGACGGCGATACCGGGGGCTTGCTGGTCCAGGGTGCGTCGCTGATCGCGCTGGCCGCTGAACGGCTGGAGGACGAAGTCGAATTGCGCGAAGCTCGCCTGGTGCTGCGGCGAACCCTGGACCTGTATCTCGGAGATCGACCATTAAAGAGCCGGGAAGTCCTGCGGGCCATGCGCAACGGCGCCTCGGGCGGGCGGTTTCTGGCAGAATAGCGCTCGGAAACAAGATTCAGAAAGCCTCCGGCGAGTTCGATATATGAAAAAGAACATCCTGCTCGGCGTCAACATCGATCATGTCGCCACTATCCGACAGGCCCGCGGAACCCGTTACCCGGATCCGGTCTATGCTGCTCTGATGGCGGAGCAGGCAGGTGCGGACAGCATTACTCTGCATCTCCGGGAAGACCGACGTCATATCCAGGACCGCGATCTGCGGGCGATGCGCGGCGTGCTGCAGACACGCATGAACCTGGAAATGGCAGTGACCGAAGAGATGCTGTCGATCGCCTGTGATATTCGGCCACGGGATGTTTGCCTGGTCCCGGAGACACGTGAGGAGCTGACCACCGAGGGAGGGCTGGATGTTGTTGGCCAGCAGTCCCGGATCGCCGCTGCCTGTCAGACGCTGGGAGGCGCCGGCATGCGTGTTTCCCTGTTTATCGACCCGGATGAAGACCAGGTCGAGGCTGCGCGCGCGGCCGATGCGCCGGTCATCGAATTACACACTGGTGCCTACGCAGATGCTGAAGACGAAGATCTGCGGCAACAGGAACTTGACCGCATTCGTGCTGCTTCCGAGCTCGCCGACCGCATCGGATTGCAGGTCAACGCCGGCCACGGCCTGCACTACCACAACGTGCAGCCGGTGGCGCGGATCCCGGAAATCCGGGAACTGAACATCGGTCACGCCATCATCGCCCGATCCATTTTCGACGGATTGTCTACCGCCGTGATCGAGATGAAGCGGTTGATGATCGAGGCCCGCCTCAGGTGATATTTGGTATCGGGACCGACGTGATCCGATTGGATCGGGTGCAGCGGACGTTTGATCGCTTTGGTGAGCACTTCGTGGGCCGATTGTTATTGCCAGCCGAGCTTGAGGCGTTTCGCCGGCAACGCCGTCAGGGACGATTTCTGGCGATGCGTTTTGCGGCCAAGGAGGCCGTGGTCAAAGCGATGGGCACCGGGTTCGCCCATGGTATGTGGATCCGTGATGTCGGTGTGGTTCAGAACAGTTGGGGCCGGCCGGAAATCATATATTCCGATCGCGGGGAGAAACGCCGGCGCGAGCTC
>CAVPIA010000002.1:0-116276 GCA_963704875.1 uncultured Gammaproteobacteria bacterium
CGTAAGGGGTGGGCCTTTGGCATTTTGGGAGCCGGTGTGGATGAGCACCCGCGTTTCGGGTTCGACCAGCGAGCGGCAGGCGAGCGCAGGACGGTGGAGCGCAGCGACGCCGGTCCTGAGCGTCAGCGAAGGACGAGGCGCGCAGCACCGAGCATTCCCGCCGCCTCCACCCATTTGAAACCCGGCTTCTTGCCGGGTTTTTATTTATCCGGGTGGCGCCTGGTTGCGTGTGCTCCAGGCTGCCGTTCTGGCAAAATGATCAGGTGGCGCGGCTGATTTTCCGCTAGAGTTTGTTTACGGTCGGCGTTGAAACAGCGGGCATGGGGACTCTGCGCTGTAGATGCCGGCCCGGTCGCCCAAACTGGCCGACCAGTTGCGCCGATCAGAGTGAATGGTTGCTCCATAGGTTTAATCTATCAATATCATTCTAAAAATCCATTTTACGGATGAACTGCTGATCCGTACGATTCTAGTTCGACGGTCTAGGACCCGAGACCGGAGAGCAGTGGTATCGCCTCAATTATCAGGCCTGAAACATCAGTAAGCCCAGGGGCAACCCGGTCACTGATCCGCCCCGGCGCAAGTTTGTTTGACGTTAAGTCTCTCGCTTAAAGGAAATCACTCAAATGTTAAAACGCAAAACACCATTTCTTGTCTCTCTCGCGATCGCGGTATCGCTTGTGGTGGCAGCAGGTCCTGTTGCTTCGCAGGAGACACCCAAATCCAACCAGTTCTGGTGGCCTGACCAACTCAACCTGGCGCCTCTTCGGCAGCACGCTGAAGAATCGGATCCCTATGGCGATGACTTTGACTACGCCGAGGCGTTCGAAACGCTGGATCTCGATGCGGTTAAGGCAGACATCGAGACGCTGATGAAGACTTCCCAGGACTGGTGGCCGTCTGATTACGGTCACTATGGCCCGTTCTTTATCCGCATGGCCTGGCACAGTGCTGGCACATACCGCGTTACTGATGGACGCGGTGGCGCCGGTGGCGGTCAGCAGCGATTCGAGCCGCTCAACAGCTGGCCGGACAACGCCAATCTCGACAAGGCGCGGCGACTGCTGTGGCCGATCAAACAGAAGTACGGCCGGAATCTGTCATGGGCTGATCTGATGGTGCTGACGGGTAACGTGGCACTCGAATCGATGGGCTTCCAGACCTTCGGTTTCGCCGGTGGGCGTGAGGATGACTGGGAGGCCGACCTGGTCTACTGGGGTCCCGAGAACCAATTTCTTGCCGACGAGCGTTATAAAGGCGACAGAAAACTCGAGCAGCCGCTCGCTGCTGTGCAGATGGGTCTGATCTATGTGAACCCGGAAGGTCCCAACGGCAATCCCGACCCGCTGCTGGCGGCTCAGGATATACGCGAGACCTTTGGCCGGATGGCGATGAACGACGAAGAGACTGTTGCGCTTATCGCCGGCGGTCACACCTTCGGTAAAGCCCATGGCGCTGCCAAACCGGATGAGTGCGTAGGCCCCGCGCCCGCAGCCGCCGGCATCGAGGAGCAGGGTTTTGGCTGGAAAAACAAGTGTGGTACCGGCAATGCCGACGACACCATCACCAGCGGTCTGGAAGGCGCCTGGTCGGTGAACCCGATCGCGTGGACCACACAGTATCTGGACAACCTGTTTGCGTTTGAATGGGTGCAGACCAGAAGCCCTGGAGGTGCTATCCAGTGGATACCGGCGGACGGTGCTGCTGCGGACCTGGTGCCGGACGCGCATGATCCATCCAAGCGGCATGCGCCGATCATGTTCACCACGGATTTGTCGCTGAAGTTCGATCCCAGCTATCGCGAGATTTCGAAGCGCTTTCAGCAGAATCCGAAAGAGTTTGAACTCGCCTTCGCCAAAGCCTGGTTCAAGCTGACCCATCGCGACATGGGCCCACGCGCCCGCTATCTCGGCGCCGGAGTCCCGAACGAGGAACTGATCTGGCAGGACCCGGTCCCCGCCGCTGATTACCAGCTGATCGACGCAGAGGACGTCGCGCTGCTCAAAGCCGAAATTCTTGCATCGGGGCTGAGCATTCCGGACCTCGTCGAGACTGCCTGGGCTTCCGCCTCAACGTTCCGAGGTACCGACCTGCGCGGCGGCGCCAACGGGGCGCGGATTCGCCTTGCGCCGCAGAACGACTGGCCTGTGAACAATCCGGCTGAACTGGCCAAGGTGCTGAGCACGCTTGAGCAGATCCAGCAGGACTTCAACAGCGCCCAGTCCGGCGCAAAGCAGGTATCGCTGGCTGACATCATCGTGCTGGGCGGCTCCGCCGCAGTCGAGCAGGCGGCAAAGAATGGCGGGCATGATGTAGTGGTCCCGTTTATCCCGGGACGCACCGACGCGTCTCAGGCGCAGACCGATGTAAAATCGTTTGCCGTGCTCGAGCCGACTGCTGATGGGTTCCGTAATTACTTCGGCCCCGACAACAGCAGATCACCCGCAGAAATGCTGGTCGATCGGGCAAACCTGCTGACCCTGACTGTTCCTGAAATGACTGTGCTGGTTGGCGGCATGCGGAATCTCAACGCAAATACAGGACAATCTGCGCATGGCGTGTTTACCGACCGGCCCGGCACGCTGAACAATGATTTCTTTGTCAACCTGCTGGACATGTCCACGGTATGGAGCAAGTCTTCCACGACCGCGGGCGTGTACGAGGGCCGAGATCGCGCGACTGGCGAACTCAAATGGACCGCTACCTCCGTCGATCTGATTTTCGGATCAAATTCGGAGTTGCGGGCTGTGGCGGAAGCCTACGCAGCTAACGACGGACAGGAGCTGTTTGTGCTGGACTTTGTTGATACCTGGAGCAAAGTGATGAATCTCGATCGCTTTGATGTGCGTTGATTTGATGTGCGTAAATTCCGGCGACAAGTGAAGGCGCCTTAGAGTGTTTTCAGGCCTCTGATCCGGGGCTCACAAAAGTCTCGGATCAGGGCCCCGGTTCGTCGCCCGCATTGGTCGCTCATACAGGAAGGCTGAATCGGGCATCCAACGCATACCAGAGATCTATAAAAGCAAAACGGCGGCGTTTAAATACGCCGCCGTTTTCTTGTTTCTGGCGCGGCAGGGCTGGAGCTCATCGGCCCCTGAGAAAGATGCCGATGAGAAACAATCCGGTGAGAACAAACCTGGCCCGGCAGCGGGCTTTTTCACTGAGTGGCAAGTCTGCCCAAATGCTGCGAGAGACTGACGCGACGCGGTGTCGCGATCTATCCCAGGTGCTGAGTCACGTAGGCATGATCACAGGTCGTGATCTCGTGCATGTTGCCGTCAGGATCGTGGAAATACATCGACCAGGCCAGGGCATGGTCCGCAACCCGGAGTGTCAGCCCGCTGGCTTCGAGATGACTCTTCCACGCCACAAATTCCTCGCCACTGGTACCAAAGGCGATGTTGCTATCCGGCCCCGCGTCAGACTCGAACAGCGCCAGATGGATGCTGCCGTCGGCATCCGCCAGCGTCAGCGGACCCTCTTTTGTCGCCCAGATCAGAAATTTTTCGACCGGCTTGAAACCCAGCACGGATTGATACCATTCCGCCGCCGCATCCCGGTCAGTCACATAAACATGAACGTGATCGATGCCTCGAAGTGTCGGAATCATGGCGGGCCTGTGTCGTCTGGTGGGAAATTTATGTTGCGTGTCTTGTTGACCACCGGCGTCTGTCTTATTCGCTGGAAGAAACAGCGGCATAAAAAAGGGGCCGGACCGCGATGTCGGTAGGTGTCGCGTTCCGGCCCCGTGTTTCTGCTGCTCAGCTACTACAAAGCAGGCCCTCTATTCTCGGCCGGCTGCAACCTTCTTCATGCCGTCCTCGAGCTTTTTGATCTCTTCGGGCGAAAGCTGCGGGCGATCCACCTTGATAGTCAGCTTGTCGAGCTTGGCGGTCAGCGGGAACGGCGGGGTGTAGTCCGCGTCGTTGACGCCGGTAATCGTGTCGGAACCGATATCGAACGATTCGTCCCATTGCAGGATGATCGGAATCGTCTTCTCCATCTTCATGGTTTTCACCGCCTTGCCATCCACCTTGAGCGTACCCATGCCCGACCGGCCGATGCCGGTGAAGTTGTTGTACGCCATCGTGCCAAGACCGAGGCCATCGTACACAAATTCAAATTCGAGTTTGTGCTTGCCCGGCTTTAGCGCTTCTTCGCCAGCCCACTTGAGCCGCTCCAGATCCAACATGTTCCACAGAAACACCGGCTTGCCCTCGAGCAGGTAGAAACCGAAGCCCGCGAAGCGCCCGCCGGAGGTCACGATCATGCCCTCGGCACCGCCGTCAGGCACGGTGATGTCCGCGGTGATGGTGTAGGACGTATCCAGCAGGTAGGGTGCATCACCCTGCGGGAGGCCGGTCATTGGTCGCGTATAGACGTACTCGGTGCGACCGGCGGTGAGGCTCGGACGCGCCGATGCGATCCGGGCGCCGACCGATGCATCCAGCGGAAGCACCTGGTACTTCTTGGCTTCCTCGAGGAACATCGCCCGCATTTCCTTGACCTTGTCCGGGTGTTGCGCGGCGATATCGTCCGACTGGTTCCAGCTGGTGTTGAGATCGTAGAGCTGGAAGACCTGGTTGTTCAGCGGGTCCGGGTTGGCGGGCAGGAACGCCTGCCAGGGCGCGCGATCAGCCTTGGTGCTCATCAGCCAGCCGTCGTGATAGATGGCCCACTGGCCCATCATCTCGAAATATTGGGTGACGTGTTTCGACGGAGCATCCGCGTTCTTCGCGTCGAAAGTATAGGCGAAGCTGGTGCCCTCGATCGGTTTCTGCTTGATGCCATCGACCTCCTCGGGCGCCGGGATACCGGTGACCTCCAGGATCGTGGGCACGATGTCGATCACGTGCATGAACTGCTCGCGCAGGCCGCCTTTGTCCTCGATGCCCCTGGGCCACGACACCACCATGTTCTGATTGGTGCCGCCGAGCCGTGAGGCGTTCTGCTTGAACCAGTCGAAGGGCGTATCAAAGGCCCAGGCCCAGCCGGCCGACATGTGGTTGTATGCGAATTCGGTGCCCCAGGCGTCGTAGAACTTCATCTGTACGTCGACGGGCGGCTCCAGGCCGTTGAAGAACGCGACCTCGCTGAACGTGCCTTGCGGTCCGCCTTCACCACTGGTGCCGTTGTCGCCGTTCTGGTAGATGATCAGGGTGTTCTCGAGCCGGCCGAGATCCTCAAAGGCCTGGATCACCCGGCCGATCTCATGGTCGCTGTAGGCCGCGTAGGCAGCGAATACCTCCACCTGACGGATGAACAGTTTCTGCGCCTCGGGGGTCAGCTTGTCCCAGGGTGTCAACAGATCATCAGGCCAGGGGGTCAATTCCAGATCCTTGGGAATCACACCAAGCCTCTGCTGGTTTTCAAAGATCTGTTCCCGCAGCTTCTCGTAGCCTTCGTCGAACAGATGCATCGCCTGGATCTTCTCCACCCATTCCTTGGTGGGGTGATGCGGCGCATGCGTGGCGCCGGGCACGTAATACATGAAGATCGGCTGAGTGGGGTCGGTCTGGTGGATGCGCGTCATCCAGTCGATGGCGTCGTCGGCCATCGCGGTGACCAGGTTCCAGCTGCTCTCTTCGCCAGTGACCGGCCAGGTCTCTGCCTTCGGATCGGACCGATCCATCTTCAAGGTGCCAGGATGGTCGTTGAAGGGATAGATCTGCGTGGTGTTGCGGAACAGGTTCGGGCCCCACTGGTTGGCGTCACCGCCGACAAAGCCGTAGAAGTAGTCGAAGCCCATGCCGGTCGGCCACTGGTTGAATGGTCCAGCCTGACTGGCCTGGAAGGACGGCGTATTGTGGTTCTTGCCGAACCAGGACGTCGCATAGCCATTGTCGCGCAGGATACGGCCTATAGTGGCGTTGTCTACGCCGATGACGCTGTCGTAGCCGGGGAATCCGGTGGCCTGCTCGGCGATCACACCAAAGCCTACCGAGTGGTGATTGCGTCCGGTGATGGACGCGGCACGTGTTGGCGAGCACAGCGAGGTCGAGAATATGCGGTTGTAGCGCAGGCCGTCATTCGCGATGCGGTCCATGGTCGGCGTCGGAATGACGCCGCCAAACGTGCTCGGAACGCCGAAGCCCGCGTCGTCGGTCATGATGAACAGGATGTTCGGTGCGTTTTTGGGCGGCACGATGCGTGGGGGCCACCACTCGGTCGACTCCAACGCGTCATCTTTGATGACGCCACCAAATTCCGGGGCGGGCGCGGGGAGTTGGTTCCCGGGGATTGTGGTCGTGGCGCTCGGCGAACCCAGTTTGCCAGTTACCTCGACTTCCGCGGCCTGTGCGATTGATGCCATCAGCGGAGCCGCGGCGATGATCGCTCCCAGCAAGCTACGGATGCGCTTGCCCTGCTCCTTCATTCCCAGATAACGCATAGCCCTCAGCCCCCATAAGTCTGTGTCGTTGACCGTTCTTTTGATGATGGTTTGTTACGCCAGTGCAGCAGCCGGTTGATGCCCGGCTGATCAATCCATCGCCAGCAATAGTGACGATGCCGAGGCTTCTGAGTCAAGCCGGATCTGCAGACACCACACGCGGCGCTATCCGGCGCTACGAGTCACGATACGAATGATTCTCCTCCGAAGGGGATCCGGGGATCTGGTGATATCCCGAAGTCGGGACAGAACTCAAATTCCGACTCGTCTTCCTGGCGGCAAGCCAGCTGTTGCAATGCAAGCAGTGCTGGGTTCGATCCTGTGCAACGGCCAACGGGTGCTGTTGGGCGGTCCTGTTCACAGACAGACCGATCGTGGTGGCTCACGAACGCTTCCGCCAATCCCGCCCGGCAGGTTCGGGGCCCAGTTCGTCGACAGGCCGAAGCCACAGGCGATAGTCATCGCAAGCGCGATCTTGAGTGCACGTCTGGCTTTTCGGGTGCGGATCGCCTGCGCAATACTGCTGGCACATCGACCGGCGCCCTATCGACCGGCCCCTATCTGCCAGCGACCGTGCCGGCCAACGCGGATCCGCGGATCCTCGCCGCCAACGCGGCGACCAGCGGGTTCGCGCTGAGGCCATGGCCTATCACGCTGAACAGTATGGTGCACACGACCGTCATGGTGATGGTGCCTCCGCCAGGCAGGTGCTCATCCAGCACAATCACACCGAACACGATGCTGGCCAAACCCCGCGGTCCGAACCAGCCCATGAACAATTTCTCGTCGCTCCGCAGACCGGTCCCGGTGAGGACAAGAAAGACCGGCAGCATGCGGATGATGGTGAGACTCAACAGCGCGTAGACGACGACCTGCCAGGTAAAGCTGTTGAGGGACTGGCCAACCACGGCGGCGCCAAAGATGACCCAGGTAATCAAGGCCAGCGTATCGCCGGTCCCTTCAGCAGCAAGCAAGAGCTTGTGCTTGTGGTGCTTTGTAAGCGAGCCGAATAGCATGCCGCCGGCAAAGCAGGCGATAAACCCGCTGCCGCCGAGAAACTGGGTCAGCGCGAAACACGCGGCGGCCAGTGCCACCACCGGCAGCTGTCGCCAGGTGTCTGTCACCCATCCGCGGTCCGTACAGTGGCGGAGCAGCCAGCTAGCGGCGAGGGTCAGTCCGATGCCGACCGCGACACCGATACCAATCTCCTCGGCCACCAGCTTCAGCGCAAGCGTCGAGGTCTCACCTTCGATTGTGTCCGTGGCCAAGGCGAGAAACACGAACAGGATCGGAACACAGATACCGTCGTTCAGACCACTCTCAACGTTCAGAGATTCCCGGACGTCGGTGGGAACAGCTTCGTTGGTCACCACTGCTTTGCCAAGCGCGGCATCGGTAGGCGCCAGCATAGTCGCGACCAGGGCAATCTCGAATATGCTCAAGTCGTCAAACAACAGAACACCGAATAGATAACCAAGCGCGATGGTCAGCGGCAGTCCGACGAGGAGCAAACGTCTGGGAAGACCGAGGTTCTTGCCCAGCACCCCCAGATTCGCGTTGGCGGCGTCGGTAAACAGCACCAGTGCGAGCGTAAGCTCGGCCAGCGTACGCAGGCCTTCTGCATCGATGTTCAGAGTGATGAGCCCGAAACCCAGCGGGCCGAAAATCAGGCCACAGGCAGCAAACACGATCGCCCCGCTAAAGGGCGTGCGTTCCATCCCGCCTGCAACGGCACTGTACAGAAATACGAACGCGGCGAAGATCGTCAGGTTTTCATACATTGTGCCGCCCCTCCCCGATCGTATCTGCCGTTGCGCCACAGTTTTCCCAATAAGGGCCGGACAGCAGGAGGGTCGGCAGAGACGCGGCAGCAGCATGGCCCGAATCAAACGGGCAGGCCAGCAAAGTCCCGGTCTTCAGCATCGCTGCCCCCCTCGGCGCAAGATGAGTGCCCATAAAGTCAGGCGCAGGTTTTCGACTATTCGTTTATCGCACTGGCGTCCCGGTTGGCAGCCACCAGCCATGCAAGCAAACAGACTGGCGAACTGGACATCAGCACGAACATTAGTACGACCATGAGTACGAATCTATGGTCGTATTCGATGCCGAGTTCCCAGCGATCCGCGTGCTCGATTTCAGACCGGGGAGATCACAGGCGAACGGCAAGCAAGCTCGGCTGACTTGCCATCACCGCGCGCTGTGACATCCACCAGATATCGGCCAGATATAGGCCAGATCAACCTCAATAGTCCTCGGCTTCCTCTTTTTGTTCTTCTTCCTTTTTATGGCGATCGTAAAGCCAACCGCCGATCGCACCTGCTGCTGCACCGATAGCCAAACCATGTAGCGGCTGCCCGGTTGCCAACTCGCCGACCACAGCGCCGGCCGCGGCACCGATCCCGGCACCGCTCAGCGTGTCTTTCTCGCTGCTCGACATGTTCGAGCAGCCTGCAATGAGCGTCGCCAGGCATACCGCAAGGCATAGTGAGACAGCGGTCTTCCTGCTGCTATTGAATATTGATTGCATCATTCCTGCCTCCTTGAGCGCTGCTTATGAGCACGGCCACTTGTCACTGGCGGCCCGCATCAGTCCATGGATTGGGCCTTCGCCCTTCAGCAAGCCGGGGTTTTTCGCCGCCCACGCCAAAAAGACGTCGATCATTTCCTGCCGGGTCACGCCGGGACCCGGACAGGCGATCGGTCTGAGCAGGTCGCCGCTGGTAATCACCGAATGGTAATCATGGGCGGCGTCGATAAACCCAAGACAGTAGGCCATGGATGCCTGGTAGAACATCGCATCGAGCGGCGCGCTACAAAGCTCGACCAGATCGGCCGTTGTTTTGGCATTAAATTCAGGGCTGTCTGCGGCGTTGGCAGACGGCGCCACGCATATCAGCGCCAACACAACATTCAAAAACAGTCTTTTCATGCTCCACACCCCCTCTTCGCTAATCGGGATCTCGCCTATTGTGATCTCGCTGGTCGTGTCCGGTCATCGTTTCTTGCTGATACTGTCAGGCACAGAAACTATCACACTGTTCCGTCACTTCCAGCGTCTAGGAACCGCCTTCCGTGCCACCTCCTCCCTCGGAGATGAATGTGAGGCAAACGTTGTTCCCGGAACCCAACTCTCCCAGCCCGACAACCGCTGCCGGCGGGAATACGAAAATGCTGGCAGCGCCGGCCAGCTTTTTTAGCAGACCGGCCTTGCCTACACTGATCCTCGGATCCTCGAAGGGCCCGGTCATTGTGACCGACACAGATGCATTCAATGTGGCGTGTTTCGGTTTGGGGGTAAATTTCATATCCCAGGTCTCCGTGCCGAGATCGGCACTGCCCTTGCCAACCAGCGTTGCTTTGTCCGTGTCCAGAACCAGCACATCGAAGACCGCAACACCCTTTTCAATAGTGACCTGTGCAGCCAGGCAGTTCATCTTGACCTGGTCCTTCGCCTGCGACGCAAGCAGCGCAGTAAACATCTTGCTCAGCAACCCGCGAGCTGCCCGCTCGGCCAGACCTGCGCGGGCGGTACCCTCGCCGACCAGCACCCGCAAAGACCCCGAGGCATCTGCCATGTATCCAGCCACGGAACGCCCGGCGCCGGAAATCGCGTATTGCACGCTGCCCTTCCCCTCTAGCAGCGGTGGGTCGGACCAGCGCCCGGTGATCGCGGCAACATCGCCGTCTTTGAGCTCCAGCCGATGCCGATATTCCAGTGTGTCACCGACCGCCTGCGTCGCCAGATGGCTTTTGACCTGACCGCCGAACGCCTCGGCATCGGCCGAGCCATCTAACTTGCCGTCCTCGAGATTGATGACGATATCCGCATTCTCCAGCGACAGATCCTGGCTAAGAAAGCTGTCGGCCTTGATCTGGAGATCCAGATCGACCGCCCTCATCCAGCCGGTCTGCACCGGTTGATCACTGAAGAACTTGTGGCTGCCAGCCTCTGCGTCCCCGGTCGTCGATATTTCCCCTGTCATCCACTGGTTAAACCTGGTCAGATCGAGCTTGCTGGCGCCGAGCTTGCCCTGCACTTTAGGTCTTGACCCGCCCAACAACACGGAGAATCCGCCAGTGATCTCGCTGTCAGCAGCTTGTGCGTCGAAGTCTGCTACTGTCCACTGGTTTGCGGTACTGGTGAGTTTGAATTGAGTCTTCCACGGCGGCGTATCTCCCGCCGGCAGTCCGTAAGCAACCGCAAGCAGTGGCCACCTGGATCCGTTCCCCTTGACGGTAATATCCAGCCCGTCGAGCGCCGGTAGCTGCCCGAAATCTCCGGCCAGGTGAATCTCCAGCTTTGGCGAACTGCGTGTAATCTCGCCGCTGAGGCCTTTTCCTTGCAGGAACGCGCCCAGAGAGTCGATCTTGCCTTCCAGGGTGATCGGATTACCGTCCACTGAACCGGTGACGCTGAACTTGACTCCTTGCGCAATCAGCGGACGCGCAAGCAAGGCCTGATCGACATTGATCTCACCTGCCTTGCCGCTGTGAGGCCTCCAATACACCTTCAGCCCATCTATACTGATCCGCGCCAGCTCCTTGAACAAATCTGTTGAATGCTGGTCGCCGCTCGCTTGCTGGAATTCCCAGTTACCGCGCCCGTTCTTGTCCGTCTCGAGCTGCAGCATGGCTTGCTCAAGCGCAATGGACCGCAAGCGGATTTTGCCCATGAGTAATGCTTGCGGCATGATCCCAAGAGCCAGGCTCTTTGCCTCGATCATCTCGGCCTTGCTGGCCCACGCTGCGTTTGCGAAGCTCAGTCCATCAGCGGCGATACGTGGTGTCGGGAACAACTTGAAGTCAAGATCGCCTTTGATTTTCAGATCTCTGCCAGTCGCCTTTTTGACCAATCTCTCAACGTCTGGCCGGTAGCTGTTCCAGTCGATGTAATTGGCCGCAATGAGCAGGCCGCCGACCAACAGCAAGAGAAGCAGGCTTGTCCACAACAAGACTTTCAGAATTCGCATGAGGATCCCGGCAAGACAGACGTCTGATCATAGTGGCCAAGTTTGTTAGCGCCGGCAACCACGCTGACGCAAGCTTCCCGGCGGCCAATCGGCATGGTGTCGTCCTGGTGGCCTGGACTGGGGCAAAACAAAGTCATCTGCCGCCTGACTCAAGCCGGGTCCATCATCTGCGGGTCCATCATCTGCAAGTCCTGGGCGATAACGACATGCTGACTACACCGTTGCATCCGGACAGGGTTGGATACAGGTGTTGCGAACTATCCATTGGCTGCCGCCGCGGTCTCCGGCAACATCAGTAGCGAACCAATCAGGAAGCCAGCGGCGCCGACGAAGGTAAATCCAAGCGAGATCGTGATCGCTTGTGGGTGCGCTGGCCCCGGCAGCACGAAAGCAAACATGGCCGAAATCATGAATGCGATGCAGCCCATCAGGTTGGCGAACGTGATCCGCCAGGAGATGTTGCCTGGCTGCCACGCAAAATGCGCGTGGCAGGTCTCGATAAACGCAAGATAACCAGAGATCAGAAAGAGCACCGAGCCAACAAGATCAGGTACCCATATCGCCAGGTCCTGCTGCAGCCAGTCGATGTCAGTCCGCATCGCGTCGAAAGTGTTGAGGTTGAATAACAGGGTGCCCGCAAATTGCAGCGCACAGCTGAGCCAGCCGATATCGCCCGGACGCCAGCCAATGATGGCCACAGGACGCCTGTGCTGCCGTTGCCCGGACGCCACCTGGTGCGTCAACTCAGGCGCATTGGCACTCTGGAGCAACTGCAGGTACGCGGCCGTCGTGAACGGGATAGAGCCGGCGAAAAACATGGCATTCACCTGCGCTGCGTCAAGCGCCCAGGCCTTTGCCAGGGTGGGCACGAGGCTGAATAAGCTGCCCAGCATGAACAGCAGTGCGCCCAGCGCAAATATGACGCCGATCCACCAGTTCAGATCGCGTGGCAGCCAGATCCCGAGTCGCCGGCGGGCCCGAGCGACCTCGCCGCCAGCATGAGCCGAGATCAGGTTCTTACGATGTACCCGCGATTCCCACTCGAGCAGCGACTGGTCGGACAGACGGTAAATCCGGCGCGTAGCAAACGGCCCGACCCGGGTCACGTCGATCAGTCTGTGCTGCGCGCTTTTCTGGTTAATCGCTATTGCACCGGGTGGCCGATGGGTCAAGGCCTTTCAACGGGCCTAATGGTGGAATCCGGAAGCCTCCTCCTTTGACAACGAGGTCTGCACCGGATGGGCGGCGAAATACTCCAGCGCCTGTTTCATATCCTCTACCAGGAGTCCGCCAAGATCACGGCTGACGCCATGCCGGACCAGAATCCGCTGGATCGAGAGTTCCTGTTGATTCGCGGGCAAGGCATAGGCCGGAACCTGCCACCCGCGCGTACGCAAGCGGTCGGCGAAGTCGTACAGACTGAAACCCGGGTCCGCGCCCTGCTTCATTTTCCAGCATAGAGCCGGAATGCCGCCGTCTGATTCACCACCATAGATCACTTCGAACGGGCCCATCTTGTCGATCTCCCCGGCAATATATCGGGCAGTCGCATAACAGGCATCGTGGATCTTGCGATACCCCTCTCTGCCCAGGCGCAGGAAATTGTAGTACTGGCAAACAATCTGTCCCCCGGGTCTGGAGAAGTTCAGCGCTATATCGCGCATGTTGCCGCCCAGGTAGTTGACCCAGAAAACCAGATCCTCCGGCAAATCCGTGTCTTCGCGCCAGATCGCCCAGCCCACACCCAGCGGTGCCAGACCAAACTTGTGGCCGGATGCGTTGATCGACTTGACCCGGGGTAAGCGAAAATCCCAGACCAGATCCGGCGCACAGAACGGCGCGAGAAAGCCGCCGCTGGCACCATCGACATGGATCGGTATGTCCAGGCCTGTGTCCTTCTGCAATTTGTCCAACGCCGCTGCGACTGCCTTCACCGGTTCATATTCGCCGGTAAAGGTCACGCCGAGGGTCGGCACCACGCCAATGGTGTTCTCGTCACAACGCTTGATTACCTCTTCCGGGGTCATCAACAGGCGGCCTTCGTCCATTGGGATCTCACGATGCTCGACGTCCCAATAGCGCGTGAATTTGTGCCAGCAGATTTGCACCGGCCCGGTGATCAGGTTCGGTTTGTCGAAGGGTTTTCCTGCAGCCTTACGTGTCGCTTCCCAGCGACGCTTCATGGCCAGACCCCCAAGCATCGCAGCCTCACTGGAACCCGTGGTAGAGCAACCGACCGTGTTGGCGGCTGCCGGAGAGTTCCACAGGTCGGCAAGCATATGCACACAGCGCGCTTCGATCTCCGCCGTCTGCGGATACTCGTCCTTGTCAACCATGTTCTTGTCGATGCACTCGTTCATCAATGCGTGCAATTCGGGCTCGGCCCATGTCTGGCAGAACGTCGCCAGGTTCTGGCGCGAATTGCCGTCCAGCATCAGCTCATCATGGACGACCTCATAGGCGTGCCTCGGATCTTGCTCCTGCGTTGGAAATCTGTATTTGGGCAGTCCAACCGAGAGATCTCCCGAGGCGTAGACCTCGTCCTCGAGCTTGTGCTGTATCGAATCCTTGTCGTGCAGCGGCATGTTCCTCTCCGATTTGTGGCGTCAAGAGCTCAGCGTAATACCAGGCAATCCAGTGGCTGGTCCGAGCCGGCGATGGTGATACGTTGATCACGCAGGCGGACAACGCGCCTGGATTGGCGATTATTGTTGGCAATGATTGCATCAGCCAGAACTGATTTTAGCACCCTGCGCGTTAAGCCGGCCCGGCGCCGGGCACCGATACAAGGTAAAGGAATGCAAGCATCAGGCTGGCGAAAATCAATCGCCGGATGCTCTGGCACTTCTCTGCTATCAAGGATTTTCAGGTTGCGCACTCAACACTGAGCTCGCATGCGACACAGGGCCTTGGGGGGAGCGACCATGGTGCTGGATTCAGTCGCGGATGAAATCCAGCACATGCAGCGCCGTGGTCAGCGCATGCACGACGATGAGTACAGCGAGTCCATGCGCCATCAACACGTGGAGATTTCGCCAATCCATGGCTGCCGGTGTCGCCTGCGTCCATAGCCATCCGGCCCCAGTCAAACCGGTCGCCAGCAGCGCCAGCAGGGTCAGACCCTCAATCGCGCCGAACAGTCCGCCGCCCTCGGCCGCCGGGATGCGACCACGAAACACTCCACGGAGATCTGACAGCACCAGACCGGCGCGACCCGACAACCACGGGAAGTACAAACGCCAGCCGCCGCCTCGCAGGCAGCTCACGCAATAGGTCACAGAGATCAACAGCGTAACCAGGCCGACCCACACATGGGCAGTATTGAAAAACCCCGGGTCGCGGGGAATTTTGCTCAGCATCGACACCCACGGGCTGCTCAGTACCAGCCACGCGGCAAGCAAGGCCAGCAACAGGTGCTGGTGTTCTGTCAGCGCTGCCACAAGTCTGCGCACGCGCCTAGTCCCTGTGCGGGGTATTCGGCAGCGCCGCGACCTGAGCAGCAAAGCGGCGTACCGCGTCCCAATCGGTGAATTCGACCTTTGTATGCAGATCGGTTGGGCCACCGGTCAGCATCATGATGAAGCGGATGATGTGGCGATCCGTAAACCGGCACCGCTGGTAGTCCAGGTTGCCGGCAAAGACCCCGACGAGCTGTGGTTTCCATGGGGACCGGGCAAGGAACGCCTTGACATAGGGATTGGTCGCCGGCGTGTTCTTCGCCGGCTTGCGCGCAACCAGGTTCACCGAGAAAAACGCATTCGACCGTGACTCCAGCATTGGCTGCTGCCTGCGGATGAATTCCAGCACAGCGGGACTGTGCTTGCCGTTGCGAATCGCGGCACCGATGACGATCACATCGTAACGCTCAAATTCGACCTCCGCCGATTCGGCGATGGCCACAACATCGGCCGACCGACCTGTGGCGACGATCTCGGCCTGCATGGACTCGCAGATCTTTCGTGTGTGTCCATAGATGCCATGGTAAAGCAGAAGGATGTTGGCCACAGTCGATGGGTCTCCAGGTAGGCCATTTGGCTCAATTGACAAGTGATCAAGGTCCCGGCGTTTCCGGTTCGTCGCCCTGACTATTTCCCGACACTCTATTTGCCAAAACTACGACGCGCTGTTGTATATAGTCGAAGAACGGATTGTGGCGCAGGCGCATTAGCTGGCTCAAGGGCGCGGTCAGCACGCGGACCTCGCCCCGCGGCTGCAGCGCACCCAGACGCAGTCCGCGATAGGTGCCTGGCTCGCTTTCTCCAGCCCCATAGACCGGATCATCGGCGGCGAAAGGAATGGCCACATGAGCCAGGGAGTAATTGCCCTGGGGCCAGACCAACTCCAGCGGTCTGTATTCAGTAAGCGCGGAACCTTGTGTCCTGGAACGTTCACCCACCTGCTGCGAATCTTTGTCCACATTGGTGATGACCGTGAGCCGATACGGCAGATCAATGCCGTCTTCGAGATGGTCAAGCGGCGATTCCCTGCTGAACGGAATAAAGCCCACCAGCGGTTCGGAACGGTTCACGTCGAAAATGACGAGCTCGCTATCTGCGTTCTCCAACGCACCATAGAGTATTTTCACGGTCGCCGACGTGTCGACCGTGGCGTCGGTCCACGACAGAAAAGTAAGGACCGGCGGAAAATCCTGGAGCATCCCGCCTTCATGCGCCAGCTTGATCTTTCGGTGAATTGAGTCTGTTACTTCCCACGCCTCCTCCGCCGCGTTCTTGGGGAATGAGTTGTACTTGAAAGGGTCGTATTCAGGCTCAATAGACAACCACTCAAACTTTTCAAAGTACGGCAGGAAACTGAGAAATTTGTAGGAGTTTGCGATCATCGCCAACGGCTCGATGCCAATTTCTGGCGAAAACAACAGCAGCTGATCCGGGTCGGGCAGTTCCAGGTCGGTCATCGCATCCAGCGCGTAATTGACCGACAGCCCGCCGCCATTGGAGTAGCCGGCCAGCAGGAAAGGCTTGTCCGGGCCAATTCGCTGGCTCACATGGCGTGCTCCCACGCGGCTCGCAGCCACCCAGTCCTCCCAGCGCACGCGGGTCAGCGCACCCGGGATCGTGCCGTGCGCCGGCAGGCGCAGTCCCAGCACGTAGTAGCCATTTTCGTAAAGAATCTGGCCCACACGGCGCAAGCTGTAGGGCGAATCGGTCAGTCCATGCAGCAGCAGCGCTCCCGCTTTGATCTCGGCAGGTACCAGTTCAAAAGTGCGATTCCAGTTCTGGGGTTGCCCGGCCGGGTCCTGCACTCCCCCCGAGCGGTAGCGGCTTAAGATCATCTCGCCGTCAGGATCAACGCGCTGGTACACCTTTTCCTCAAGCTCGGCAAACAGCCGCTGTTCCTGGTCAAGATAATCCTGCAACGTGGTTTCCGGCGTCGCATCGCCTGCCGTGAACTCGTTGTTTAGGACGACCGTGTGCCACGGCCCCAGTGCCCCCAGGCCTCGCGATTGAAAGCCCCACGCTAGCAGCAGGGAGAAGGCAATGAGCGCGAAAATCAGTATTGCTTTCACGAGTCCGGAAAATAGATGCTTCATGCCGCTCGAATGCCCCGTTTGATAGGAATGCCAGCTGGTCAGACGAGCTCTGGCTTCGCCTGTTGGAATTGAATGCATCAAATTCGGGGACAGTTTACCTATTTCCCGCGTTCCCGCCCTGCTGATTAGTCTCGCATGCGTCGTCCGGTCAGGACCCCGAGTCGATCGAGAAGAGAATCGGTGAATCCGCCATCATTCCCTCACCGGCAAAGCCGGCACAGACAGCGTTTGCAGAAATGCCGACAACCCCTCGAGGTAGGCCGATTCATCCAGCAGGAACCCATCGTTGTGGGAGCCGCGCAGCTCAAGGAATACGCGAGGTTCAGGCGCGGCTGCGAACACGGTCTGACCATGGCGGAACGGGATAATCTCGTCGTCAAGGCTGTGCACGACCAGCACCGGACAGTGGACCTCGCGGATATAGTCCGCGGTCGCGTGGCGCAGCCGACTCAGCCAACGCACCGGTAGCCAGGGATAAATCTCCTGGGCCATGGCAGGTACGGAGATAAAAGACGATTCCACAATCAGTGCCAAGGGTCGCTGTTGTGCGGCCAGGCGCGCTGCGACGGAGGCTCCAAGCGAACGTCCGAAGACGATGATCTCTTCAGGCCGTAAACCTCGGGTGTCAACCAGATAGCGCCATGCCGCCTCAGCGTCGCGATATATCCCGGCTTCGGTGGTTCGGCCGCCGCTTTGTCCGTAGCCGCGGTAGTCGACAATCAGAACTGACAGGCCCAGATCGTGGAACTGGCGTATCGAATCCAGACGGTGTGAGATATTGCCGGCGTTGCCATGGAAAAACAGCAGTACCCGGCGGGATCGCCCGGGGATGAACCAGCCGTGCACACTGACGCCATCGGTCGTCTCAACAATGACCTCCTCATGGGCCAGACCGATCTCAGCAGGCGTCATGGTCACGTCGCGCCCGGGCACACCGGAGAGATAGAGCATACGGCCCTGCATAAAATAGATGACCACCACGAGCAGGCCGTAGGCGGCGGCAAGCAATGCGATGAACTTCAACATGGCGATCCGGTCACGCTGTTGCTAATTCCTTGGGCAGACAATCTACGGCTTCAAGAATTCTCGATCTTGATCGAGGCGGTTTGGGGAGCCGGCGTCAATCGATCGACAAATTCGGGGACAGTTTACCTATTTCCGCGTGTTCCGCCGTGCTGACATTTTCGTCAGCGCCATCCATTTAGTGCTTCAAGTAGAGCGATGAAGGCAGCACGGCCGTGGAGTCGCCCGGTGCCCGCCTACATCCGAAGCTCGTTCATCATGGATTTCGGTGCGCAAGATAGGCGTAGGCGTGACTCACTCAATCCAGCAGCGGTGCTAATGTTCGCGACCGACATCGTGATATGCAGGAGCTGGCCGGCATCGCAGGCCATACGTCGGCCATGCGCAGCAAATAGACCATGCATACCTGTCGGTTTATTCGGAAATCGCCGGACCTTGCCAGGTAAACAGGTAAACTGTCCCCCTAGTTGCCGAACTGCATTTTGACCTGAAAGTCGAGCATCATCGCCCAGTGCTTGCGGAAGGATCCCTCGATGTCACCGGTCAATGGCCCCCCGCTTTCGGACAAATCGCCGTCGCCGAGATCGAAGTAGTTCAGATTAATCTGGCAGACATGGTCACGACAGGGCCGCGTGAGCCCGACACCCACACCAAGGACGCGGTCCAGCGGCAGCGCGACTGTACGCCGTGCGTCGCTGATGGCGGAACTGACATACATAGCACCTGCCGAGATCGCGCGGTCCGGACGGTACTGGTACTTGAATCCGGCAGAGCCCATCAGGATGTCGCGGAAGTCCTTGATGTCCACCGTCAGGCTGTCCTGCTCGACACTGAGCCGGGAGATGCCAAAGTCCGACATGTTGACCCACATCATGTCGCCGGTGATCGACCAGCGGTCGGAAAACTCAGTGAAGAACCCCGCCTGGAGTTGTGCCGGCACCTTGAATTTGACGTCGACTTCGGTGCCGAGCAGATCGGCCGCCGCCAGGACGTCCCGCAGTAGCGGGTCCAAATTCCTGAATGTGGGTGTACCCGACAGCTTCGGTTCCACCGCCGACCGATAGGTCATAGCGACGCGGGTCGTGTCGCTGAACTGGTACATGGCGCCGAGCGTCAGACCGACCGCCGAGCCGTCTTCGTCCAGTTTAATTCTGCCGTCGCCGGCCTCGGGTTCGAGATTGTTGATCCCCGCTTTGATTTCTGCCTGGGTGTAGAGGAAAAACCCCCGGCGGCCAACGAAAAACTATCGGAGACCTTATACGCCGCGACGGCTGAGGAGGAGACAAACGCCAGCTCGGAGTCCTCTCCCAGATAGCGCCCCGACCAGCTACTGCCATAGTTGTTGCCGATACCGGAGGGGACGTTGAGAGAGACGCCCAGACGCCAGCGCTCGCCGAGGGGATGAGCGTAATAGATACCAGGAATGGCGAGGAGCCTGTTGTCGTTATCCGCACTGCCGCCATCAAACGTGGCCGAGTCGACCTCGAACTTCGCCTCCGAATAAACCAGCATGCCCTGGGCGACGAGTTCGGGCTTGTCCAGACGGGTAAGCGCCGCCGGTGACCAGAACACCGCCAGTGCGTCATTTGCACGACCGGTGAATCCAGTTATTGCCGGACCCACCTCCGCGAGGCCCCGGGTCGGCAGCAGCACCAACAGCGAGACAAGGATCCAGCCGCTACGACGACGAAAGTGATGCCACATCAGCCAGCCCTCAGGTGCGTCAGACCACCGTCACACGCAATCATGACGGATGTCTGGTAGTTGTCTCATAACCATGAAGGTGCCGGTGTCCGCTTATTCACTTATTCGTCGAAGGTCTTGTCCCAGTATTTGGTCCGTTCCCGCATCTCTTCGCGGGTCTCCTCGGGGATCAGCTCGATCGGGTCATCGTTGGAACGAATCTCCCATCCGCCGCCCAGCGATCGGTAGACCTCCACCAGGTTGTTCGCTACCGAGCCCTGAGCTGTAGCCAGCTGGTCCTGCTGAGACGTGAGCGAAGTCAGTGTATTGATCACCGTATTGAACGAGACCAGTCCATCCTCATACTGGATGGTCGAGATATCCACCGCCCGCTGAGCCGCATCGGCCGCTGCCTGCAAATCGGTGAGCTGCCCCCTGGATTGCATGAAGGCGACGATGGCGTTCTCCACTTCAGCCTGCGCTTGCAGCACAGTCTGCCGATAATCTTCCAGCAATTGCTGGAAGCTCGCGTCCTGTAGCCGGATATTGCTGCGCAGACGACCGTAGTTGAAAATGTTCCACCGGAATCCGCCGCCAAGGTTGTAGCGGAAGGTATCGTCGGTAAACAGATCACCCGCATCTCCTTCACCTGCAGTGGCCACACTGGTGCCGATGGAGCCACCGATCGAGAACTGCGGGTAAAGCTCTGTGATGGCGACGCCGATCTGTGCGCTTTGCGCGGCTAGCTGGCGTTCCGCGACGCGGATATCGGGCCGCCGCCGGATCAGGTCCTGGGGCATGCCGACAGCGACCTCCGCATCGACCCTCGGAACCGGTCGTGGCTCACCGAGAAGATCTCTCAGATCCTGTGGAGGTCGGCCCAGCAGCACCGCGAGCCCGTTCTGGGACTGTTGCAGCGACGTCTCCAGGGAATACACGGACGCCCGGGTATTAAACAGCAGGCTTTGGGCCTGCTCCACGTCCAGCGCGCTGGTCGCGCCGGCATCCAGTTTGGCCCGCGCGATGCGCACGCTCTCCTCTTGCAGACTCACGTTGTAGCGCGCCACCGTCAACCGGCTCTGGGTCGTGAGGATCGACAGATAAGCCTGAGCCACCTGAGAGATCAGCGAAACCAGGACGCCGTCATAGCTCGCCAGACTCGCGTCGAGCAGGGCCGAAGCGGTTTCGACCTGGCGCCGGAACTGGCCCCAGACATCCGCCTCCCAGCTGATATTGAAGCCGAAGTCATAGACATCGTCGGTCTTGCGATTGGCACGCTCGACGCCTGCCGAACCACTGAGATCCTGCTGCTGCGGATACTGGTTGCCGACGGCGATAGCGAGTTGTTGCTGCGACTGAAGCACACGCAATCCGGCCGAGCGCAGGGTCAGATTCTCGGCTACAGAAATTTGCACCAGCTGGTCGAGCACCGGATCCCTGAGGGTCGTCGTCCACCACTCGGGTGCCACCGGTGAGGTCGACTCAAAACCGGGATCCTCATAGTCGCGCCAATCGGTCTCCAGCGGCGCCGTGGGCGTTGCGTAGTCCGGCCCAAGCATCGTGCAGCCGGGTCCGATCAGCGCGGCCGCCGTGATGATGCCCGCATGGCGTAGTAATCGGATCATGAGATAGCGTCTACTGCAGCGCCTCAGGCGCCGCCACCGCTTTGCGTTCCCGCTCATTCCCGGCCGTGCCGGTCATCACCAGCACGGAGCCGGTGGTGCCGACCCGAAGCTCGACCACGTCCGGCACCTCAGTCAGATGGATTCGCACCGGGATGCGCTGGGCCAGTCGGATCCATTCGAATGTGGGACTGACATTCGGCAACAGCCCGGCGCCGGTACTGCCATCCTGTTGGGCGATACCCCAGCCAAGACTGTCCACGTAACCTTGCAGCGGCGTATCCGGATAGGTCATCAAGGTGACCACCGCCTTGTCACCGGGTTTGACGTCCGCGATCCGGTTCTCCCTGAAATAGGCATCGACCCTCAGACTGGAGACATCCACCAGCGCCAGCGCGGCCTGGTTGGCCACGGCCTGCGTTCCGAGGCGCAGGTTCAGGTTGGTCACATAGCCGCTTGCCGGCGCCCGCACTTCGGTAAACTCAAGATTGAGTCGCGCCTGTCGAAGTGCAGCCAGGGCGGCCTTGACCTGGGAATTGTTCTCGCCGATGCCGCCGAGCTGAGCCTCTGCCTCCTCGAGCATGGCTTCGGATTCAGCCAGATTCGCCCTTGCCTGCAGGAACTGCGCCTCGGCACTCCGCTTATCCTGCAATGACACCTCGTAATTGGCTCTGGCCGCCTCCAGGGAACGTTGCGACGTGGCCTTCTGCGGCAGGAGTTCCTGCTGGCGCTCGTATTCGGCCTTGTTCCTCGCGATGGTAGAGTCATTGGCTGAGATCTGACTTCGGGCCCGCTCGATATTTCCGCGCGCCACCTCGACCGCTGCCCGCGCCGACTCGACCTGCTTCTCCAGTGCGCGGACGTTGTCGCCGGTCTGGTCGAGCTGCGCCCGGGCCTGGTCCGCGGCTGACTCAAAGGTGCGCGGATCGATGCGGAACAACAGCTGCCCTTCCTTGACGAACTGGTTGTCACTGATCGGCAGTTCGACAATCGGCCCGGTCACCCGCGGCGTCACCTGAATGACATCCGCCATAACCTGGCCGTCCCGGGTCCAGGGGTTGGTCACGTAGTCCCAGTACTTGAGCAGTGCCAACAGCACAGCGACGAGGACCACGGCTCCGGTCAGCAGATATTTTCGATCCAGCTTCACGCTATATCCCAATAAAAAACGAACCGATCAACACAGTGTAAGTAACGATCATGGCCAGATACACCAGCGGTGCGTTGGAAAAATACCGGGACAGCCGGTAGCGGTTGAGCAGACGCGCCGTGACGCCGGTGGCCAAAGTGCCAAACACAGCGGCCACCAACAACGGCGGCATATACACTCCACCGATGGCAAATTCGTGCGGGACCGTACCCATCATCTTTGCCGCTCTTTCAACACTAAAACCGCTCTTCCCGCCAGCGCGCCCAGTCTATGCTACCGGTCCGCTCCGTGTAAGCCACAAGCGCCTCGGAAACACCAGGGTATGCGCCCGGGAGACGATAAAATTGTCCAGCCTCACGCTCCCCCAACCGGAGTGCTGCGGGGCCATTCAGCGTCTCCCGGATGCGGGATTCGAGACGCTGCACAAATCTGTCCAGCCGGCTGCGCAATACGCTGCCCTCTCCCCCGGTCGGGTCTGTCG
Organism: uncultured Gammaproteobacteria bacterium; assembly: GCA_963704875.1. Classification (GTDB taxonomy): domain Bacteria; phylum Pseudomonadota; class Gammaproteobacteria; order Steroidobacterales; family XN24; genus CAMYOC01. Next base: position 22,872 of record CAVPIA010000002.1, read on the forward strand.
CCGGGCGCTGAAGGATGTCGGCCACGCCGTTCCGCCAGGCACGAACATCGTCCTGAAGCTGTTGCCGAAGCACCTCGCCATAGGTCTGGCCAGCCGCGTCCCGCATCGCCGGCAGTCGCGTCGTAAGCTCTTGCAGCCCCGCAATCAGATCCTGGAGGCGGTCTGCCGGCCTGCCTGCCAACGCGGCGGAATCCATATGCGGCGCCCACCCGGCCAGCTTGTCGGCAATCGTGGCAACCTCCCGCAGGTGGAAGGACTCCCGCCAGCGTCCGTAGCGTGTCAGTGGCCGGTTTGCATCCCGGCCCATGAGAATTACCACGTACTGGTAACTGCGGAGATAGCGGTGGAGCAAACGGAGAAACATGCGCTCGGGGCGCCAGGAGATGGGAAAGTAGAACGTGAGGGCCAGGATCGAAAAAAGGCTCAGGAACATCAGGGTCATGGTGGCGACGCTGACAAAGCTGTAGGCCTGCTCATTGGAGATCGAGGCGATAGCGATAAACATGGCCACCCCAATTACCCGTCCGAGCATCTGCCGCGGGTCGGCATAGACATAGCAGAAGAAAAAAGTCACCGCGAAGATAAGCAGACTCAGCGAGGCAAAACTCGAAAGCTGCGGCATGATGAAGATGTACAGCACACTCGCCAGAGCAATACTGATTGCGACGGGCGCATACAACATCGGGACCGGGACCTGGGGGGTGATCGCGAGCGCAAGGGCGATGCCACCTGCCATGCCTACAAATCCCGCACCGCCGGGCAGCCCGTCAACATAGATCAGGGCCACAAAGGCGATCCAAACGATGGCCATAAAGCGGATGGCGCAGCCAATACGATCCGGGTCGGGCAGAAATACGTGTCTCGTAGTGCTCCGCCCGGCCTTCGGATCCCGCTGGACCTCGGCGTTGCCATTGATCGCATCGACCACCTCGAACAGCTCGCGGGTGAGGCGCTCCAGATCGAGTATGTTGTCGCGCATGACCGTGATCGCGGCCTGATCGAAATGGGACAGCGCCCCGATCGCGCTGGTGTCCAGCGGGAGATCGATTTTCCCTGGCCGCTGCTCGGGCGAATTGCCGGCCAGCATCAATTCAAGCTGGGCCAGACGACCTTCGAGCTCGGCGCCCACGGCTTCGAGGTCCGGCATCAGGCGCGGCAGGTCCATTGCCCGCACATCGGCGAAGCTCTCGCGCCACCGCCCCATGGTCTCTCTGAGCGTCGTCAGCAGACGCTGGTAACGCCGCCACAGTGATCCTGATTCGCCGACCTCGTAGCTGTCGGTCTCCGCCGCGTCGAGCAGCTGGCCAAACCGCGCCCGCTGTTGCGCCTCCTGCGCACTCAGCTGCTTCACTTCTGCTAAGTCACCTTTCTGCTCCAGCAGGCCGAGACAGGCGTTGAATAGCCGGTGATGTGTTGCTGCCAGATCACGGGTCGCGGCCTCGAAAGCGGGACGACTGTTCACCGGCCAGACGAGCAGCGCGACCAGACTATAGACGAGGATACCGAGCCCGGTCTGCTGAGCACGGAGGACCGCGGTGTCGAAGGCGTTGACCGGGTCCGGGCCGGCATCGAATGCAATGATCACGCAGGCAAAAGCGCCGACCTGCCAGAAGTATTGGTGCTTTGCCCCACCCGTCATGTAGGCACAAAAACCGAGGTACAGCGAAAGGAAGAGCATTAACAGCCAGCGGTCCTGTGCAAACCACGCGATCAGTGTCAGCGCGACGACCATGGCCAGCACGGTACCGGACATCCGCAGCGCCGCCTTGTTGATGGACTGACCGACCATACCCAGACTTACGAACGTCACCGCGATACCCGCCCAAAACGGCCGGTCCCAGCCCATCAACAATCCGATGCCATAGGCGATGGTCATCGCCAGCGCGGTCTTGGTCGCTTCTTTGGCTTTTCTGGAAAGTGTCATCGAGCAGAATTCGCGTTGATGCTGTCGGTGTTTACACGTTGCCTTGTTGCTGGGCGGGGCCGGATAAGCAAACAATCAAACACCGGCACCTGTCGCCTTCTGGACGGGGTATGCGAACCGCATAATAGCAGGGCATAGGGTCGGACGATGGTACCTGCTGTTTTGGCAGGCTAACGCGATCGGCTTCGCCCTAATCTTGAGCGAACGATTTGACTAGTTGAAAGTCTCGCGCCGCGGTCATTGTTCCCGCCAATGCCGTCCTATCGGACAACACCGTCTCAGCCTCACTGCTTTGAGCGCCGACCGTAGGCCTGAGCCCAGGGGTTTGCCGTGACGCCGTGAGCGAGGATGCTCATGATCACCGTGCAGGCAACGACAATGGCCATGATGTCCGCGTTCTCCAGATTAGCGTCCATGACCATCACCGCAAAAACAATGCTGGCCAGACCCTGGGGACCGAACCAGCCGATAAACAATTTGCTCTCGGCGTTCAGACCGGTGCCGCTCAGAACGAGGAAGACAGGGAGCATCCTGATCACGGTCAGGCTCAATGCCGCATAAACCACATAGCGCCACTCGAAATACCCGACCGCCTGACCGATCACCGCCGACCCGAAGATGACCCAGGTGATCAGGCCGAAAACCCCTCCCGTGCCCTCGGCCGCCAGCAGGAATTTCTCCTTATCCGGTGGGGCCGATCAGCGGGCCGAACGCGGTAAATAAGATCGGCCCACTGATCCAGGTCCGGTCGATGCCGCCGGCGATGAAGCTGTAGAGCAGCGCGAAACCAGCGATCAGGGCAAGGCTTTCGTACATGGCCTGATCTCCAGCTGAATGGATGATGCCAATTTCGGGGACAGTTTACCTATTCAAAGGCCATGTAGGCATTTGGCTTTGGTGGGGACAGTTCACTATAACTGTCGGTTTTGCGGTCTGGCGTTCGTTTTCGCGGACGCACTGCGGCCGGACCGGCCGCTTGCAATTCCCCTGTCTCATCAACCGCTGTCGTCCGGCATCAGTCGATGCGCATCGAAAAACCGGATGATGTTTTCGTTGCCCTTGTACGGCCAGACATGCCCGGCGTCATACAGGCTGATGATCGTCTGTGCCCGGCCGTCTGCGCTCAGATACTCGGTGAACCCTGGAGCCCACTCCCGTTTTTCCCCCGTGCCACCGTTCAAGCGCACCAGCGCCACCACGGTCTCTGTCCAGTGAGTCTGATACTTGCGCGGCTCATTGCGCCCGAACAGGTACATCACCGGCCTTGGGCGCACGGCGCCGGCGAGCTCAGGAGAAACAGCACCGATGGGTACAAAAGCGGCAAACGTATCGGGCCTTTGCGCCAGCAGGATGAATGTGAATCTGCCGCCATTGGAGAACCCGGCGACATAGATGCGGGCAGGATCCACGCTGTATCGCTGCGGCAATTCTTCGAGCATGAGATCGACAAACTGCAGGTCGTGGTTGACATCGTCCTTGCTGGCCGAGCCCCACCAGCCGCGCATGCCGGCCTCGTCATCTCGTATCAGGCCGCGTGGATAGACCACGGTGGCCTCCGGCCAGTCATCATGCAGTTTTATGGCCCGTGAGAAGTTGCGCTCGTTGTCGCCGCGGCCGTGGAACACGAACACCAACGGCGCGGGAGTGGTGTCGGCGTGTTCGCCCGGATACACCCGAGCACTGCGTTCTACGCCCGCGACGTCGAATTCCAGCGCATCGTAGGCGAGCGCAGAACCCGTCGACAGCCAAAGCGATGCCGCAATACCAATCCAGATCCGGTGATGCCGGACCCGGTGATGCCGGCAGACAATCAAGCGCTTCAACGTTCTTCCAGCAAAATCCAATCCTGAATCTTATTCAGATCCAAATCTGAGGCCATCACGCGCGCTGAACTCTTGCAGGATCTGACATTGAGATCCAGTCGAAACCAAGTCCGATCGGCCCTGCGCCGCCCACCGGCTACTGTCGGTCTGCGACCTCCCTGTTTGCCCGCGGCCGGGGCCGGGGCCTGGCCCCGCAGCAACTCAGTCTTTTGGCACTTCTTCGATCAGCGACACGGTGTCCTGATCAAAATGCACGATCACGGTCATCTGCTCAGGACCGCGCTCATAGATCCACTTGTCCTCTTCGATCTGGTCCGGCTTCCCGCAATGCTGTTCCACACTGAACTTCTCATCGCCGGTACTGATGATCGAGTTGCCACAGTAAAAAGAATCATCAGCCAATCCGGATCTTGCGCCAAGCATCATGATGGTGGTGGCTACGACCGCAAAGAAAGTCTTCATCGATTTATCCCCCTAAAACCGTTCAAATCACCGTTGAACGAATCTAGCGTATACCGTACGCAGGACGATGCAAGACATAGCAGTGAAGAATGGAGCCGCCAGGGTCTGGTGGAGAGGACCGAAACGGGAGCACAGCCCGGCTGCCCGTACATGATAACCCGGGGTGGCTATGGCTATGGTTATGGTTATGGTTTTTGCGTCGCCCGGCTCGAGTCCAACGGCAGATAAACGCGTCGGTGTGCCCAGTGTCGGCCAGCAGGCGGACAGGTCGTTCAAAGCATCCTGGCCCGAATCTGGCGCTACTGGAAAGATCGGGCGCTTAATCCTGCGAATCTGTTCTTAGCCCAGAGTCAGGCGGAATATCTGGAAAAAGATAATCGCCAATATGGCACCAGCCGGGATGGTCGTGATCCAGGACAGAAATATGCGGCCGACTACGCCCATATCGATGGCGGCGATGCCGCGCGCCATGCCTACACCGAGCACCGCACCAACCAGCGTGTGAGTGGTCGAGATCGGCATACCGGTGCCGGAGGCCACGACGATGGTAGAGGCCGCCGCCAGCTCGGCCGCGAAGCCGCGGCTCGGGGTCAGGTGGGTAATCTTTTGGCCTACGGTCGTGATTACGCGGATACCGAAAGTGGCCAGGCCCACCACGATGCCGATACCGCCAAGGAACAGGATCCACAGCGGTATCGGCGACTGTTGACCGACCACGCCGCTGGTGGCCACGCTGACCACCGCGGCCACCGGACCGATGGCGTTGGCCACATCGTTTGAGCCGTGGGCGAAGGCCATGCCACACGCCGTCACGATCATCAGGACACCGAATACGCGTTCCACAGTGTGAAAGTGGAATCGCTTGTCGGCGCGCTTGTCGCTGGTGATCCTGCCGATAAAAATGCGACCAATGATCGCTACTGCCACACCAATGATTACGGCAGCCGAATAGGCTTCGACGGTAGACAGGTGCAGACCGACATGTTTGAGGCCTTTGAAAATAGTCACCAGGGTAATGTTGAACGCGGCCAAAAACATGTAGACCGGGACATATTTTCTGGCTCTTGCCAACGGATCCTCACGCTCCAGGATCAGCCACTGCACGCTGCGGAAGATCAGATAGGCAATCAGACCGGCGGTCAGCGGCGAAGCCACCCAACTCATGACGATGGTTCCAACCTTGCCCCATTTGACGGCATCCATGCCCAGGCCGACCGCGGCGAAGCCGACAATGGCGCCGACGATGGAATGCGTAGTAGACACCGGCCAGCCCTTGTAGGACGCGACCAGCAACCAGATGCCGGCTGCCAGCAGCGCCGAGAGCATGCCGAAGATGAGCAATTGAGGCTCGCCCTGGAGCGCCGTCGAGTCGATGATCCCTTTCCGAATAGTGGCTGTGACTTCGCCGCCGGCAAGCACTGCCCCGGCGAACTCAAACACCGCCGCCACCAGGATAGCCTGCTTGATCGTCAGCGCCTTGGCGCCCACCGATGTCGCCATCGCATTGGCCACGTCGTTGGCGCCGATGCCCCACGCCATGAACACGCCGAACAGGGCCGCCAGGCCCACGTACAGAGTGAAATCAGACATTTGCTATCCCCAAGAAAGGCCGCCGCGACGGCCACCGACATTATGTGGCCAGGAGGTTCTCCAGCCTTCTCCCCACACGCTCCGCCATGTCCGCGATCTCGCCCACCAGCGCGATCACCTGGTACATGAACATCACGTCCACCGGATTGAGATCTTTTTCTATTAAGAGCAAGGATTCGCGGGCCGTGCGCTGCAGACTGTCCGTCTCGGTCTCGATGTCATCCAGCTCACCGATGAGCTCTTCGACACGGTCGGCCTCGGGACCCCGGAATGAAGTCTCGAACAACTCATCCAGGCGACGGACGCTCTTGCGCGCCTTCTTGCTGGCCGCGGTCGTTCGCTCCAGCAGCGCATGAAAATGGCCGAGGGCCGGCTCGGGGAATTTCATTTTTCGCCATACGATCAGACGACCGGTCTTCTTGGCCAGGTTGGCGATCGCGTCCTGGGCCATGATCAGTTTGAGCAGATCCTCCCGGTGGACCGGCATCAGCATTCTTGGCTTGGTGAGGGTGCGCCGGATACGCTGCTTGAGCACGTCGGCCTCGTGTTCGCGCTGGGAAATCATCCGCAGATGCTCTTCCGCAGCGTCCCAATCACCGGTCTCAGCCGAAGTGACCAGCGCTAGCAGATCACTGGCTGCCCGATGGCAGACTTCCATGTGGAGCTGCAAGGGCTCGACGGGCGAGGAGCCAAAAATTCCGGACAGGTGACTGCTCACAACATGTGCCTCTTTTACAGTGTGATCCTTCGTCCGATACTGACCTGATCAGCATAGCACCGCGTGGCGGCTCTGGCACTTGCTGAGTACCCGCTCAGGCCATGCCTGCCGGCCGGCACGACGATCCAAAATGTCATCGGGACGATAGCAACGGCGCGGACAATCGACTCAGTTTTGCGACATGACCTCTTCGGGCGTCGGCGCCATATCAGTCGCTTGATCAACCCAACCTCCACCCATGGATTTGTAAACATCGATCAGGTTGTTAAACGTATCGGTCTGAGCCCGTACGGCGATCAGTTCTGCATCGAACAGCAACGTGTTCGCATACAGCACCTCGAGATAGCTGGCCGCCCCGTTCTCAAACAGCAGACTCGACAGGCGCGCATACTCGCGCAGTGCGTCTACCCTGCGCGCCAGCGCGTCATAGGTCTCGACCGATTTCTCCGCCGAGATCAACGCATCGTTGACTTCGCGCAGCGCATTCAGAATGGTCCGCTGATAGGACTGCAGCGCTTCTTCCCGGGCAGCCTCGGTGGCTCGCACCTGTCCGCGGATCGCGCCGGCGGTAAATATCGGACCGGTTATATTGCCGGCGATGCTCCAGACTCGCGCCGACGAATCGAGGAAGTCCCCCAGGTCGCCACTGGCGGCGCCGTAGTCGCCGGTGATCGAGATATCCGGATAATACTGAGACTGCGCGACGCCGATATTGGCGTTGGCAGCGATCAGATTCTGCTCTGCCTGCACCACATCGGGTCTGCGCTCGAGCAGCGATGACGGCAAGGACGCAGGCACGCCGGGTCGCGACAGCTGGTCGATATTGTGCCGGCGCAGGATCGGGCCCGGATTGCGCCCAATCAGGATCGACAGCAGGTTTTCCTGCGCCTGAACCCGCGCCTCGAGATCCGGCACCTGGGCCCGCGCTCTTTCATACTCTGACTGCACCTGCGAAAGCTCCACCCTGGATGCAACACCGCCCTTGAAACGGAGTTCGAAGATACGCAGGCTGCCTGCATAACTCTCCAGCGTTTCACGCGAAATCTCGAGCTGCCGGTCAAGGCCGAGCAGATTGACATAGCTCACCGCTACACCGGTAACCAGCGATAACACCACCCCCCGACGCGCCTGTTCGGTTGCGTACACCTGCGCCTGGGCTGCTTCAGTCTGGCGGCGAATGCGTCCAAACAGATCCAGCTGCCAGGCGACGCCCGCTGCAGCCTGGTATTGGGTGAAATACGGGTCGGTGCCGGAGCCAACGCCAAACGCGTCCTGCGAGGCTCGGTTGCGGCTGGCTCCACCGCCGTAGTCAGCCTGCGGGAAAAACTGCGAGCGCGTCGTTTGCAGCGCGCCAAGAAACTGCTCGACGCGGGCGGCCGCAATACGCACATCCGGGTTGTCCTGCAGCGCCGTTTCGATTAGCTGGTCGAGGACCGGATCGTCAAATTTCTGCCACCAGCGCGCGTTGATCAGATCGCTGGCTTCACCATACTCGATGCGCCATGCGTCGGGCATCTGTACATCCGGGCGTTGATAGTCCGGACCCACGGCGCAGCCGCCAAGGATGGCGGCCAAAACCAGTAGCGCTATCTTGTTCCGGACATCGCTCACATCAATGGCCCTCTGTCGCGCCTGGCGTGGCTGCGGCGATCTCGCCAACATTAGTCTTGTCCTTGTGCTCGCCACGCTCCGAGAGACTCTCCAGAATCACAAAGAACATGGGCACGAAGAACGAGGCGATCAGCGTCGAAGCCAGCATGCCTCCGATCACGCCGGTGCCGATGGCGTGAAGACTATTGGCACCCGCACCGCTGGCGATGGCCATCGGCACGCATCCGAGGATAAAGGCGATCGACGTCATCACGATAGGTCTCAGCCGGACCCTCGCGGCTTCAACCGCAGCTTCCTCCAGGCTGGCCCCGCCGCGATAAAAATCGACCGCAAATTCGGTAATCAGAATCGCGTTCTTCGCCGACAGGCCGATCAGGGTCACCATCCCGACCTGGAAAAAGACGTCGTTCTCGAGTCCCCGGAAATACGTCAGGCACAAGGCGCCGAGCAGCGCGAAGGGGACAGCCAGCAGGACACCGAAGGGCAGCGACCACTTTTCATACTGGGCGGCCAGAATCAGGAACACCATGATGATGCCGAAGATAAATGCCGTGGTCGACGTACCACCGGCCTTCTTCTCCTCAAACGCCTGGCCGGACCATTCGTAGGCGTATCCCTCCGGCAACACCTCGCTGGCGACGGCTTCCATCGCGGCAATACCCTCGCCCGAGCTGTAGCCAGGCGCCGGACTGGCTGTCACCTTGGCGGCCGGGAAGCCATTGAATCGTGGCAGAACGTTTGGTCCGGCGGCGTAACGATAAGTGGCGACCGCGGTTAACGGGACCGACTCGCCGGTCTTGGAAGGGACGAATATGTCGGCGAAATCCGCCGGGCTGTCGCGATAATCAGACTCGGCCTGGATGATGACCTGCCAGATGCGGCCGAAATCCGTGAATTGTGATACGTAGAGCGAGCCAAAATAAGCCTGTAATGTCTTGTAGATGTCCTGCACCGGAACATTCAGTAACTCGGCCCGGGAACGGTCTACATCCAGATACAGCTGCTGCTGGGAAGCCGTAAATGTGGTCGAGACGCTGGTCAGCTCAGCGCGCTGACTCGCCGCGGCCACAAACTTCTGAGTGGCCTCCTGCAGCTGCAATGGGTTGCTGCCGCCGCGGTCCTGAATATAAAACTCGAAGCCACCGGTGGTGCCGAGACCCGGGATCGACGGCGGATTGACCGCAAAAAGGAGCCCGTCGTCGATGCTGCCCAGAATCTTTCTAGACTGGTCCAACACAGCGAACGAAGACATCGACGGGTCGTCTCGCTCGGCAAACGGCTTCAGGCTGATAAACAGCAGCCCGGCATTGGTCTTGTATTGGCCATCGATGAGGCTGTACCCGTCAATCTGCGCGGTGTATTCGACCGCGGGAAGCGCCATCATCGCGGCGGTCGCCTTGTCGTTAGCGGCGGTAGTCCGTTCGAGACTCGCCGCGTCCGGCAACATGGTTACGCCGAACAGATAGCCCTGGTCCTCGACCGGAACAAAGCTGCCCGGCAGGATGCGGAACATAAATACAACGCCAGCGATGGTGGCAACAAACAGGCCAACGCCGATCGCCTGGTGGTGGATCAGCCAACGGACGCCCTTGACATACTCTTCGGTGATCCAGGTGAAGCCGTTCTCGAACCATAGGAAAAAGCCCTTCTTCTCCTTGTGGCCCGGCTTCAGAATCAGTGCGGCCAGGGCCGGGGACAGCGTCAGCGCGACAATCCCGGAAATGGTCACCGCAATGGCGATCGTGACCGCGAACTGCTTGTACAGTGTGCCGGTCATGCCGCCGAGGAAAGCCACCGGCAGGAACACGGCCGATAACACCAGCACGATAGAGACCAGCGCACCGGTCAGCTCGCCCATTGCTTCCTTGGCCGCCTCTTTGGCCTCCATGCCCTTGGTCGCCATCTTGTGCTCTACGGCTTCGACCACGATGATCGCGTCATCCACGACCAGGCCGATGGCCAGGATCATGCCAAACAGAGTCAGCATATTGGTAGAAAAACCCAGCGCATAAATCCCGACATAGGTACCAATGATCGCGATCGGCACTGCGATGACCGGAATAATGGTGGCGCGAAAGCTCTGCAGGAAAAGGAATACGACCGCTACCACCAGCAGCACGGCCTCGAAAAAGGTATGCACCACCTTCTCGATCGAGGCCTCGGTGAACTTGCTGGTGTCCATCACCACGCTGTATTCGAAGTCATCGGGGAACCCGGGCTCCAGCTCCTTGAGCAGCGCACGCACACGTTCCGAGGTGGCAATGGCGTTGGCTCCAGGCTGTTGATAAACGACCAGAGCCGCGGCTGTTGCACCATTGACTTTGCTGGCAATCGAATAGCTCTGCGCCCCGAGTTCGGCTCGGCCGATATCGCCCACGCGCACGATCGCTGCCTCGCCGGTCTCGCCGGTGCGCAGGATAATGTCCTCAAACTCCGAAGGCTTGACCAGCATGCCCTGGCTGGTCACCGGGAAGTTTTGCAGGGTGCCCGGCGGCGCCGGGGTCTGCCCGATCTGCCCGATACCAAAGGCCTGGTTTTGACCGGCTATAGCATTCGCAACCTCGGCTACCGAGATACCCATTTCGGCAAGCCGGTCAGGCTGCAGCCAGATACGCATGGCGACATCCGGCACCGGGAACATGGTAGACAGATTCGCGCCAGGCACACGCTTGACTGCGTCATAGATATACAGGTTCACATAGTTATTCAGCATCACCGGGTCGATCGAACCCTTCGGCGAATAGAAACTGACCACCATCATGAAAGCCTGGGATTTCTTTTCCACCGTCACGCCCTGGTCGCTGACGGTCTGCGGCAGTTTGGCCAGCGCCTGGCTGACCCGGTTTTGCGTGTTGACCTGGGCGATATCCGGATCGGTACCGGGCGCAAAAGTCACGATCAGGCTCATATCGCCGGATGACGAACTGGTCGATGTCATATAGATCATGTCATCGACGCCATTGACCTGCTGCTCGATCGGGGCAGCTACGGTACTCGAGACGACTTCCGCCGTAGCGCCCGGATAGCGGGTGCTGACCGTCACCGTCGGCGGCGCCACGTCCGGATACTGGGCAACCGGCGTCACCGTCAGCGATGCGAAACCCGCCAGCACGATGACGATGGAAATGACCGCGGCGAAAACCGGCCGGTCGATAAAGAAACTCGGGCCCATCGTTTGCTAGCCCCCGGACTTGGCAGGGGTGGCTGCTGGCTTGCCCGCTGACGCGGGTATCGCCTTGACCGGGACGCCCGGTCGAATGCGGTTGACACCGCTGACGATCAGGGTTTCGCCACCCGAGAGCCCGTCCTCAACAACCCAGTCGTCTCCGACCCAATCCCCCATGACCACCGGACGCATCTCTGTCTTGCCTTCGGCATTGACCAGCCAGACCACTTGTCCGTTGGAGGTTTGCTGCACGGCGATCCGGGGAATCACCACCGCATTCGGGCGTTGCATGCCGAGCACGTTGACCGTGACAAACATCCCCGGCCTCAGCCGATCATCCGGGTTCTCCACGACTGCCCTCGCGGAAAACGTGCCGGTCTTTTCATCGAACGTGGGAGCAGCGAAATTGAGCGTCCCCTGGTAGGGATACACGCTACCGTCCGCGAACATGATCTCAAACTTGTATTCGCTATCCGGGGGCAGTACCAGCTTGCCCGCGTTTTGCTCTTCGACAACGCCTTCCTGCTCGTTCTGCGAGACACTGAAGTTGATCCACATCGGGTCTGTCTGCGACACATAACTCAGGCTGGCTGACGCACCGAGGGAGTTCAGATAAGCGCCCTCGCGCTGTTCCGAGCGGCCGGACAAACCGGTGACCGGCGCATGGATCGTGGTATACCCCAGATTCAACTTTGCATTGTCGAGCCTGGCACGCGCCGAGTAGACCGCCGCCTCGGCAGCCTTTTGCTCGCCGATCGCCTGATCCAGATCACTTTGACTCAGGGCATCCGCCTCGGCCAGCGGCCGGGTCCGGTTGAGGTTTGCGTTTGCAGTCCACAGCCGGGCCTTCTGCGCCTCCAGCTCACCCTTCGCTGCATCAACTTCGGCGAGGAACGGCTTGCGGTCCATCTGGAACATCACGTCCCCTTCCTGCAGGAGACTGCCTTCCACGTAAGCGATCTTCTCGAGAAAGCCGGAAACACGGGCGACCACTGCGACTTCACGTGAGCTCTCGGTCTGCGCTACGCGCTTGACCACAAAGGGCACCGTCCGCCTTTCGACCTTGGCTACCTGAACCTCGGGTGGCGGCGGGGGCGGAGGCTCGGACTTGCTACATGCCGCGATCGCGGACAAAACAAGCGCAGCACAGATCAACCGTGCTGGTTCAGTCCCAGACGTTATTGTTTTCAGCCTTGACATGAGGTCGATCCCGGGTGTGGATGCGTACCGGCGACATTATATTGATTTGGTCTGAGAAATCCCAAGAATAAAGACCCTCGCCCGGATTGCGTGGCCAGGCAGCACCACTCAGATCGGGTTTGTAGACAATCCGCCGGCGCCCTGAAATCATGCGGGTGCAAAAGAATACTGATCCGGCGCGTCGATCGCGCAAAAGGAGCAACACAACATCGCCTCCACGCTGCTTACCGGCGCCATGGGACTCGCACTGCTGTATTTCGGTGGTGAGCAACTGGTGCGTGCGGCAGCAACCCTGGCCCTTCGCCTTGGCCTCTCACCTCTGGTGGTAGGCCTGACCGTGGTGGCCATGGGCACCAGCATGCCGGAACTCGTGGTGTCGCTGGATGCTGCATTGGGCGGCGCAAACGACATCGCGGTCGGCAACGTGGTCGGCTCGAATATTGCCAATCTTGCTCTGATCCTTGGGATGTGTGCGCTGCTGAGCGGCACGAAGATCCAGGCGACACTGGTCAAATTCGACGGACCGGTAGCGCTATTCGTTGCGCTGGTGATGCTGGAGTTACTGAGAGACGGCATCATATCGCGACTCGAAGGCGTCACTCTGCTAATCGGACTGGTCGCCTATGTGGCGGTCACGTCCATGCTCGGGCCACACGAATCAAGACAGGTTCAGGACGAGTTTGCGGGCGCTGTCCCCCTCATCCAGACATCGCTTAGATCCACGCTGTTGCGTCTTGCGGGCGGGATTGTTGGCCTGGCCGCGGGTGGTCACTTCTTGGTTGTCTCGGCGGTTGACCTGGCCATGTCGTGGGGCCTTTCGCAGGCCGTTATCGGCATCACCGTGGTAGCCGTCGGCACCAGTCTGCCCGAGATGGCAACCACCCTGATCGCCGCATCCCGTGGTCAGAATGACATGGCCGTCGGCAATCTGATCGGCAGCAATATCTTCAACACTCTCGGCATCCTCGGTACTACAGCGTTGGTGCAGCCGCTGACCCGCGGCGATATCGGATGGGATAGCTTGTGGATCATGGTCGCCTTTACGGCGGCGCTGATCCCGATGATGTACACCGGTTTGCGTGTTTCACGTTTCGAGGGCGCAGCGTTGGTGAGTGCGTATATTGGCTATCTCGGCTGGCTGATTCTGAACTGAGCGTATCAATACCGCGGCAAGCCCGGTTGCCGCGTTGGCGCTATTGAGATCTGTCAGTAAGTCGAAACCGGTTTTTTCTGCCGCTCTTTGGTCATCTGCTCACGCTGTTTGTACGCGTCAATCTGAAACACGAATTCGTGGCAGGCAACGGAATCCATTGGCATACCACCGCGCCGGCGTGGCTCGAAACGCCATTGCCGGATCGCGCTGAGGGCGGGTCTCTGGAAGAATGTCGCCTGCACGCTGTCGACCACTTCAACATTGCTGACACTGCCGTCGCGCCCTATCAAGAATACCAGCGACACTACGCCCTCTTTTTCGCGTTCCAGCGCTTTCAACGGGTACTCCGGCTCGACCCGCCGAAGCACAGTGAAGTTTCTGCTGCCCCATTCATCGCGGCCGTGCATGTTCTGGTCCCGCCAGTATTCGCGCAGCGTCTTCTCCACCAGCGGCCGCTGTTCCTGCACCACGCCCTCGACCACCAGCGGCAGAATTGAAACCGGCTGTTCGCTGTCATGATCGAATACAAACGTCTGCTCGGCTTTCTGCCCAGTCGTCCCGCACAAGGGCAGACGCGCCGGCGAGAACGCCCAAAACTCCATCGCCTCCTCAACTTCGCGCGCAAAACCGTCGCCAGCCGGAGATTCCTCGAGCACCTTGATACTCCCCACCCGGCCTACCCGGTCGATCTCGAAACCGGCAGTCACCCGCGCATCTCGCCCCTTTCGCAACGCACTCTTCGGGTAGCGGGGCAGGACTGCCAGGGTGACAAAAGCGTCCCGAAACTCGCTATCCGGGGCCAGGTCTGCATCTGTTGATTCTGGCGCGGCCTGCGCGCTTACCGGTGTCTGCTCGCTTGCTTCTGGCAGGTCTTGCGCCTGGATATGGGTCGCGACGAGCAGCATGGATGCACAGGTCGCTGGCAGGATACGTCGTCTCCACATAGCTCCTCCTTATTGCCCTTTTCACCTCCGGACCCGCGTCAAAAGGCGCACGGGTAAGGTAAAAGCATAACGGAGCCGATTGCGGGCATTCCAGTCCGCATGGACATTGAGCGGCTCTTTGGGGATGATGACGGCGCATCATCCAACGGGATTTACTTTAATGATCAAGCTAACTCGCAGGCTGTTCTGCATTACCCTTCTATTTTTGACGGCGACCGGCGGGGCACTCGCCGAGGGCGACAAGCTTCCCCCGCTTCCTCCGGTCACGGCCAACGCCACTGGCGAACACCTGCCCGGCAAGATCGTCTGGGCGGACCTGTTCTCCAGCAACCCGAACGTCTCCCGGGACTTCTACCAGAAGTTGTTCGGATGGGAGTGGCGGGTGATCAAGCCGCAGCCAAAAGGCTATGGCATGTTCTATCTTGATGACGTGCCGATGGCGGGCCTGGCTCATCGGGATTCGCCGGATGGCGGAGACAAGTACGGTCGCTGGATTCACTATCTGTCGGTAGACGATGTATCCGCCGCAGAGCAGGTTATCCTCGATCGCGGCGGCAAAGTTATCCTGTCACGCATCGGTGAATACCCGGATCGCGGCGACTTCGCGATCGCGGCCGCGCCGGACGGAGCCCTGTTCGGCGTGATGCGAACGGCAAATGGCGACCCCGGCGAATACGCGGCTGCGATGGGTGAATGGATCTGGTGGCAGGTCTATTCCGACAGCGTCGATGCGACTACCGAATTTTATGTCACGCTCGCCGGTTACGAAATATTTGAAAGCCAAAACCCGGACTCGATCGCCGATCTGTTTTTTACTTCGGAAGGCTACTTGCGCGCTGCGGCTGCCGCGCTGCCAAAGAACACGGATCCTGAGCCCGCACCAACCTGGCTGGGCATGATAAGAGTCGAGGACGTCGCGGCCACTGCCGCACTGGCGAAAGCCCTGGGGGGCACGCTGCTCTACGGCCCGGATCCGGAACTGATGGACGAAGATCTGGCCATCATCGCCGACCCGACCGGCGCAACTTTCGCGATAATGCGATGGACCTATCCGGAACAGGAGGCGAATCCGTGAGCCACACAACACGCGCGATTCTCGTTGTTTCCGTCACCGCGGCCCTGGCCATGACGATAGGCGCCTGTTCCAGCAATGGTGGCGGATCTAGCCGGACCTACATAAGTACAGGCTATTACAGCGGACCCGGCTGGTATGACCCCTATTACGGCAGAGGCTGTTATGGATGCGGCGGCACGGTCATTGTCAGACCGCCTCATAACGGTCATCGCCCCGGACACCGCCCGCCCGGCGGGGGCCGGCCGCCAGGTGCCAGACCGCCCGGCGGGGGTAGGCCGCCAGGTGCCAGACCGCCCGGCGGGGGTAGGCCGCCAGGTGCCAGACCACCCGGCGGGGGTAGGCCACCGGGTGCCAGACCGCCAGGGGGCAGTCGGCCCCAGATGCCTTCCAGGCCGCGTCCGCAACCTCGACGCCGCTAGGACTGCGGCAGGCAGGAGCATCGATATGGCCGGTCCAGCGCATCATGCGACCTTTGTCGAATAGATGTGCTTATGATGCATTTATTAGTCTGTCCAGACAGTCAGACGGACCTGTTCCGCCGGGCATATTGGTGATCGTTTGAAAATGTTGCTGGAGGGCGCGATGGACAGGTACACAAAGGGATTGATCGGCAGTCTGTTTCTGCTAACCGTTGGCCTGT
The DNA here is from genome assembly GCA_963704875.1 of uncultured Gammaproteobacteria bacterium. Classification (GTDB taxonomy): domain Bacteria; phylum Pseudomonadota; class Gammaproteobacteria; order Steroidobacterales; family XN24; genus CAMYOC01. Next base: position 39,178 of record CAVPIA010000002.1, read on the forward strand.
TCGGTCCTCAGGCGCTGATGGCGGACGCCCTGTCCCCGCAGGCCCAGGAATGCGTCGACTGCCATACCAAGCGTCAACCAGCGATCGTCGCTGACTGGAACAACAGCGCACATGCCGAAGAGGGCGTGTCATGTTACGACTGTCACGTTGTCGCGGACGATTCCCCGATGGGAGCGCCCCACCGGCGCACCGGGGTCAAGGTCTCGGTGTTGGTACCGCCGACAGTCTGCGGCGAATGTCACGCCGATCAGGTCAAGGAATTCAATGTCAGCGGCCATTTCCGGGCCTATCGCCAGCAGATACCGAAGGACAGCCTGCATGCGCTGACCTCTATCCATGAGGGCCGCGAGCACCCGGAATTTGGCGGCGCGCCGAATGAAACCGGATGTATCCAGTGCCACGGCACAGAGATCAAACTCGACGACGAGGGCCATCCAACGCCGGAAACCTGGCCGAATTCGGGTATCGGCAATATTTATCCGGACGGCAGCACTGGAAGCTGCGGTGTTTGCCATACCCGGCACAGCTTCTCCAACGAAGAAGCGCGCAAGCCGTATGCCTGTGCGTCATGCCATCTGGGGCCGGACCATCCGAATATCGAAATCTATGAGAACAGCAAACACGGTCAGATTTACCGTACCGAAGGTTACACCTGGAATTTCGACGGCAAACCCGACGAGTGGCAGCCGGGTGAAGACTACCGGGCACCGACTTGCGCCTCGTGTCATATGAGTCAGGTCGGCGATCTTGCGATGACGCACAATGTGACCGACCGCCTCTACTGGGTCGAATGGTCGAAGAAATCTAATGTGCGGAATTCGACGGACATCATGAGCCCGATTCTCGGAAACGGTCCCGCGGGGCGCGAGAAGATGACCGAAGTCTGTGCCGCCTGTCACAGTGAGGGCCATACCACCGCTTTCTTTGCCCAGGGTGACAAGGCCGTCAATCTCTATAACGACGCCTACTACGCGCCCGCGACAGAGATGCTCGATGACCTCAAGGCCAAGGGCCTGCTGCGGGATAATCCGTGGACTGATCCGTTCCAGGTCAAATACTACTTCCTGTGGCATCACGAAGGCCGGCGCGCACGGATGGGCGCGATGCACGGTGCGCCCGACTACGCACACTGGCACGGCTTCTTCGAGTTGATGCAGGATCTGTACGAACTCGAAGGCATCTACGACAAGCGGATCGCTTCCGGCAAGATCGAAGAATAGGCAACCAGCTGTCGGCGCCGGCGTCCATTCGGGCGCCGGCGTTTTTTGTTGTCTGCGAACATCCCGGGCTGTCAGCCCGCCCGGGTTTTGGTGCGACACCGCCATCGGGGCATTCATTTATTTCGATAATTCGACTAATATCGAAATATGAACGACAACGATGCCGTCAATGCCCTCTCCGCCCTCGCCCACCCGCTGCGTCTGCGGGTGTTCCGCATGCTGGTCGCGGCCGCCCCGGAAGGTGTCCCAGCCGGCAATATCGCCGAAAATCTGGGCGTGGCAGCATCGAGTCTCTCTTTTCATCTTTCCCAGCTCCAGCAGGCCGGTCTTGTTACCGCGACCCGCCAACAACGTTTCATCCTTTACGCCACGGATATCGGCGCGACCCGTGGGCTGATCGAATTCCTGACCGCGGACTGCTGCGGCGGGCGGCCAGAATTGTGCGGTCAGCCGGGACTCAAACCCACCTGCAATACCAGCAACGGAAGCGTACGACCATGAACGACCAGATCTTCAACGTCCTGTTTCTCTGCACCGGCAATTCGGCCCGCAGCATCATGGCCGAGGCCATCCTCAACCGTCTGGGCCGCGGCCGCTTCCACGGCTACAGCGCCGGCAGCCATCCGCGCGGCGAGATCCAGCCGGTGGCCCTGGATATCCTCCGGCGCAGCAATCACCCGGTGGAGGAATTGCGCTCCAAGGATTGGATCGAGTTCACCGCCGAGGATGCACCCAAACTGGATTTTGTATTTACCCTTTGCGATCAGGCGGCAGCAGAAACCTGTCCGGTCTGGCCCGGCCAGCCGATGAGTGCGCATTGGGGGCTGCCGGATCCCGCGGCAGCACAAGGCAACGACGCTCTGGTCAGGCTCGCCTATGCGGACGCCTACCGGATGCTAAACAACCGTATCGATATCTTTATCAACCTGCCGCTGGCATCCCTCGATCGTCTGACGCTGCAGAAGCGACTGGTCGATATCGGCAAGGCCAGGGTCGAGGATCAGGGGTCTGGGCCGGCAGGAACGGAGCAAGCCACAAGTGAGTGATAGAAATACTGACAGTGCTCCAATGAATCTCTTTGAACGTTATCTGACGCTGTGGGTTGCGCTGTGCATCGTTGGCGGGATCCTGCTTGGCAAGTTCGCACCGGGGGTTGCGCAGACGCTTGATGGCATGGCCATTCATGTCAATGGCGCACCGGTTGTGTCCATACCGATTGCCTTGTGTCTGTTCTTCATGATGTACCCCATCATGGTCAAGATCGATTTCCACGAAGTCGTCAAGGCCGGCAAATCCGTGCGCCCGGTCGGTCTGACCCTGTTTATCAACTGGTGTGTCAAACCGTTCACGATGTATGCGATTGCCAGCTATTTTCTCGGCACGCTGTTTCTCACTTTTATCGGTCCCGATGCGGTAGACCTGATCAAGATGCCGCTGGGGTCGGAGTTGTCGGTTGGCCAGACCTATGGTGCAGGCCAGGTGGTGCTGGTCGATGGCGTAAAGATGCTCGAAGTACCGCTGTGGCGGAGCTATCTCGCCGGGTGCATCCTGTTGGGGATCGCACCATGCACGGCGATGGTGCTGGTGTGGGGCTATCTGTCCAAAGGCAATGACGGTCACACACTGGTCATGGTGGCGATCAATTCGCTGACCATGCTGGTGCTGTTCGGCGTCCTCGGCGGATTCCTGCTTGGCGTGGGCAGATTGCCGGTGCCCTGGCAGGCGCTGTTGCTGTCTATCAGCATCTATGTCGCACTGCCGCTGGTGGCGGGATACGCCTCGCGCAAGTGGATCATTTCGGCTAAGGGCGAGCGGTGGTTCAGGGAGACTTTTCTGCGCTTGCTGACGCCCGTGACCATAAGCGCGCTACTGATCACGCTGATTCTGCTGTTCTCGTTCAAGGGCGAGACCATCGTAAAGAACCCGCTGACCATTCTGTGGATCGCGATCCCGCTGTTTGTGCAAACCGTGCTGATATTCGCGCTGGGTTACGGCCTGTCAAAAATGATGGGTCTGACATACGAGAACGCCGCCCCGACGGCCATGATCGGTGCGTCCAACCACTTCGAAGTCGCGATCGCGACAGCGGCCATGTTGTACGGATTGTCCTCCGGTGCGGCACTCGCCACCGTCGTCGGCGTGCTGATCGAAGTGCCTCTGATGTTGATGCTGGTGAGATTCTGTCTGCGCACGCAGAACTGGTTTGCCCACGCGTCGCCGTCTGTAGCCTCGAAAAACGCGTCGCCTTCCCGCCGGCAAGCGTAGCTCTCCCCCCGTAAACCGGGTGTCCGCGCCAACGCATCAGCATGTATCCGGACCCGACGACGCTGTAGGTTTTGCCAGACGAAACCGTGCCCGGGAGCGCATGCTCGCGAAGTCTCGTGCGTGATTCCACCGGGCCAGCCCACGGGGATCATCGACCGGACACGGACCTCTGCTGCGGGCTAACAATCAACGGATAAAAAAGAGCGCCCGCGTGCCACACGCGGGCGCCCGAAACCGAGCAGGGCTCGGAGAGGTTATGGTTGGACGCCACCGGTTATCGGGTTGTCGGTCCAGCCCAGCGCCTGCCAGTCAATTACGTTGTCGGCATGGCAGTCGGCACAGTTGCCATCCATGCCCCAGGCTTCTTCTTTCGGCGCCACCTCGTGGTTGACCGTCAGATACATCACGGTGTCCACAAACTCATACGCGCCGCTATAGGTCTGCCCGGTGTATGCCGCGCCGTCCTGCAGGGCCAGATCCCAGTCATACTTGGCCCAGTACGGGTTGGGTCCGCCCTTCATGCCGAACAGATGCGGCACCAGTATCGTGTTGTTGTTGGCGTCCGCCACCTGGTTGCCGATCATCTTCTTGAACGGATAGATCATCGCAGCCGGGTTGGTGTAATCGGTGGCCGGGGCCGCCAGCACTGCGGGCAGGGTCACATACTGGTCATTCGCGTTCATTATGGCCTTGTCCCACGTGCCGTCGTAGTACAACAGCGTCGGGCGGACATTGTTGGCCCAGACAAAGGTGCCCTTCTTCTTGTCATAGGTGGGCCGTCCGGTGGCCGGGTCGACCGGGACGGGATCGATATCCTGGCCGGCGTCTTCCCAGTACCACTCGACCTTGGTCGACGTGTCGCGGGCGAAGGTCGGGATGTGACAGGTCTGGCAGGCGATACGGGGATGCAGACCGATGGTCTGCTCGACCGTGGTACCCGCATGGATATTGGTCCGGTCGCCATGGCAGTCGCCGCAGTCCTTCATGTCACCTTCGTCGGTGGAATGGAACACCATACCGCCGATGCCGTGTGAGAGGACATTGCCGTCCGCGTCCTTCTTGACCTCATGGCAGGACACGCAGTCGAGGTTGCCACCGTCGGTGCCCATGTGCACGTCGAACTCGCTCGTGGTATCGGCCAGGTTCAGATACAGATCACCGTGTTTGACGTTGTCGCCGCCGCCGGCGCTGGCGTGGCAGAACAGACAGGCCTTGCGGGTCGGTACGCCACCATTTTCGGCGATGGTCTGCGCGACCGCCTGCAGGTCGACGGAAGGATCCGGCGCACCCGCGGTGGTCGGCGCTTTCTTGTAGGTGCCAGTCTGGTCATGGCAGACCAGGCAATCGACGTTCTTCGGATTGCTAAAATCGAAGGTGTCATCCGCATAGCCGATACCTGCATGGCACTGGGTGCAGCGGCCTTCGTTGGTGGGCACGGCAACGCAGAAATTGTTGATGATGTCGTTCTTGCCGTGGATTTCGTTCTCAAAGCCCTCGATGCCTGTGGCCAGACCTTGCCAGGTAAAGTGGGCGGTGGTGATGACATCGTCGCCGATCGTACCGTGACAGTTCAGACAGGATTGCGTGTCTTCATAAGCTGAATCGGTGAAGTAGGCTTTGTGCAGCGTTTCCGCATCGCCAATCGATGGCGGCGGCAGCTGGCAATCGTTAACATCGATCACGCCGTCGTCATTGATGTCTTCGTCCGGGAAATCCGGGACGCCGTTTTCGTTCAGGTCCCAGCAGCTCAAACCGTCGCTTCCAGCGGCGCCGGTCGCTCCGTTATCGCCGTCATCGCCGCTACAGCCTGCCAGGCCAAGCGCTAAGGTAACGATGCAGCACATCGCCACCCGACGGAACCTTCTATGCTCACGTGCATTCATTTTAGTGACCCCCAAGGGTTACAAGCTCTGCCGATGGGTGCACCACTGGCGGAATACCAGCGGTCCATCCGTATTGAATTCGTGTGCTGCTGAAAAAACTCGCTGTGGCCGACCCGAGCCTCTGGGAGGAATCGAGGTCGTGTTTTGCGGCGGTCGCGTTGCCAGGGGCTGGAGGCAAGGGATTCCGGCATTTGTTCATGGTCGGCCACTGCGAGAATATGGTTTAGAGCAGGCTAAATTAGTTTTCACGCATTATTTTGCCGTCTGCGGCGGATAACTTGTTGACCCGGGTCAAAATTCGTATGGGGTAAGTTCCCCATTTCCGCTTCCCAGAGGTCGAAAAACGCAATTCGCGCGGCCGGAATGGCCGCCATTTCGCCGCTGGGCCTTTTCCGTTTTGACGTGGAACCGGGGCGCCCGTCCACGTATCATCGGGCCCTCACCTGGCCGCGTTTAACTGGCGCGACGGAGAACACCATGGCCAAACCCGGGCACACCGGACTCAAGCGCATCTGGCTGTCGTTCGGTTACGCTCGCGAGGGCCTCAGGACCGCCTGGAAGCATGAGGCAGCCTTCCGACAACAGGCCATGTTGTGCGTCTTGCTGATACCGGCGGCATTCTGGGTCGGCCAGAGCCTCCCGGAACAGGCGCTGTTGATCGCGGTATGTCTGCTCACCCTGGTGATAGAAGCGATCAATTCGGCGATAGAAACGATTGTCGATCGCATCGGCCCTGAAAGGCATGAATTGTCGGGCCGGGCCAAGGATCTTGGCTCAGCGGCGGGATTGCTTGGCTTGCTGATCCTGACGGTGGTCTGGGGCATGGTCGCCTGGGATCGATTTTTCGGCTAGCCCGCGCTAGCACGCCACTCCTCCCCGAGGCAGATGCGCCGACGCTTCACGCTTGTTCGGGCACGCTTGTCCGGGCGTCCGGTCTTGCTCCGCAGCGACCCGGCAAGGTTGCGATATTGCTGTTGCGAGCGATGCCGGACACCGGCATGCGGTCAGCCGAACCGGGGCAGATTCGGGCTAAACAAAATTTTCAGCAAAGTCTGAGTCCAGCATATATATTTCCCACTATGGAAGTTCATGTCTTCCTGCTTCAACTGGCCATGGTTCTGATGGCGGCCCGCTTTTTCGGGGAAATTGCGGCGCATTGGGGCATGCCACCAGTGATTGGCGAACTCGCTGCAGGCATCATCCTCGGTCCCTCCCTGCTTGGCCTGCTGCAACCCTCGGAAATGCTCCATCTGCTGGCCGAGATCGGCATTATCCTGTTGTTGTTCGAAGTCGGTCTGGATTCAGACGTCAATCGGCTAATCCACGCGGGCGCCAAATCCCTGACCGTGGCAATCGGTGGCTTTGTCGTACCGTTTGCGCTCGGCTTCGGCGTCAGTCACTACACATTCGGTCTGCCAGTGCTGACCTCGATGGTGTTGGGCGGCACGCTGACCGCGACCAGTATCGGCATCACTGTCCGCGTGCTGACCGATCTGGGTCGACGCCACAGCATCGAGGGGCAGGTCATCCTCGGTGCTGCCGTACTCGATGATGTATTGGGAGTGATCCTGCTCGCGCTGCTGTACGAATTCGCTGTCGCAGGTGAAGTCGCACTCACCAACGCATTGCGCATCGCGCTGTTTGTCAGCGTGTTCTTCATGATTGCGCCGGCGGCGGCAAAGGTCATTTCATATCTGATCCATCGTTTCGAAGCATCCAGCGGCGTGCCAGGTCTGATCCCGACCGCGATGGTTGCGCTGGTGCTGGTATTCTCTGGCATGGCCCACTTCATGGGCGCGCCCGAATTGTTGGGTGGCTTCGCTGCCGGCCTCGCGTTATCCAGACGCTTCTTCCTGCCGTTCGGTGTCGCGCTGGCGGCAGATCCGGGGTTTGCCGATCTGATCCGCGATCAGATGAAACCGATTGTGCGTTTATTTACCCCGATCTTTTTTGTCTCGATCGGCCTGTCCCTGAATCTGCAATTGGTGGACTGGGGTTCGCCGTTCATCTGGACATTTTCACTGGTCATGCTGATAGTCGCCGTGGTCGGAAAATTCGCCGGCGCGATGATGATCGATGAGCCCGGCCCGCGACGCATCGTCATCGGCATGGGCATGGTCCCGCGCGGCGAGGTCGGCCTGGTGTTTACCGAATTGGGACGCGATTCCGGCCTGTTGACCGGCGGCATTTATGACGTGCTGATCCTGGTCATTGCCTACACTACGCTGGTCGCGCCGTTCTGGATCAAATGGTACTACCGCCGTCATGCCGGTGAGCTGGAGCCGGCCATACCAGAGGAAGATATGGGCTACCCGGCTGCACCAGCGGTGCCCGGAACGGGACCACCCCCGGTCACGCAGCACACGCATGGCGCCGCACCGATTGCTGCCACGGACAAGGCTGTGGCTTTTGATCCGGACGAATCCCTGAGTCGCGGATGACGGCTTGCGAATAATAGCTTACGGATGAGCGCTTACGGATAAGCGCCCGGGAATAACCGCCTGGGAATGACCGCATCCGAACAATGGACCGCGGCTCAGATCGTGTCCGGCTGAGGAAACAGCAGGCGCCGCCAGCCTTCACGTTTGAACGGTTGCCAATCATCCTCAGGCTGCGCCAGGCGGTCGGCGATCGCCCACAGCACCGCCGGGTTGTGACCGAGACCACAATGACTGCCTTCGACACGGATGTTCTCGGCACGATCAGCAGCACGCTCCACTGATGCGCGCCATGGCACAACACCATCGCTGCGACTATAGATTGCCGTGCTGGGCACGGGTGGCGGCTGGTCCATACGATGACGGATGACTTCGTCCAGATGCGCCTCTTCCTGCCCGGTCAGATCCTCATACAACCAGCTCACCGAGGTGCTGCGGTGATGGCGAAACGGACTGCCCAGCGTGATCACCATGCGCACGTCATCCGGTGCGATCCAGGCCAGCTCACGTGCATAAAGCCCGCCCAGGCTCCAGCCCACCAGGCTCACCTTGCGTCCGTAGCGATGCCGCAGCTCTTTGAGGCGGTGCAGGATTTCATATTCCTTGGTCCCGACCGGTCCGAGATTACGCCCGAGTTTCCAACGGTGTCCCTTGTATCCGAGCACTTTCAGAAAGTGTCGCAGCGGGAAGGTCGATGCGCCTGTGGTCAAAAAGCCGGGCAGTACGAGCACCGGGTGTCCGTCACCTCGCGGTGCCATGCGCAGCAAGGGATAGCAGTATGCGAAAGCGCCGAGTTCCGGTAGCGCACGTGCTTCGAGTAATTGCAGCAGCCAGGATGGCCGGCTTACTGCATCGGCACGGCTGTTCAAGAAGCCTTGCTCCGCGACGGACCCTTGTCGGCGGCGGATCCGCGCCGGGTCGCCTTCCGCTGTTTGCTTGTCTTGGTGTTACCACCGCCGGATTTGGAGGTTGCCTTCTTGCGGACCTTGGTCCTGACCGTTTGGGTCTCCGGCTTGCCACGCCCCCGCTCCTTTACCCGCGCCCTGGCTGAGACGGGTCGGTCGACAGCCTGTTTGAGCTCCTCAAAGGAGTTCAGGAGCCCCTTGAGGAAGTCGTCGATATCCGGAAGCAGCTGGCGTGATGCGTTGATACTTATCGTCAAATGATCGTCGTAGCTGACCACCACGATGATCGCGCCCAGACCGTCGATCACCGGCGCCATGCCAAATACATTGATCATCCGCGCACCGCCCAGATACAGCGTGCTGCGTGGTCCGGGTACATTGGTGATGATCAGATTGAATGGCGGCCGATGATGGCTCGCCACATGCATCCGGCTATACAACCGTGACGCGGCCGTGGCCAGCGAAAACGGCACTACCTGGGTGGAATCTGTCAGCGTTGCGGCACCGATAGCCCGGGTGTAGGCCTTGCTATCCTGAGTGCTTTGGATAATGCCGCGCAGACGCTTGAGTGGGTTCGCGGTATCCGTCTCCAAACTGGCCAGCATGGCGGAGACCCGATTAGAGCCGCGAGCCATCTCTTCGCGCACCGAGATCGGCACCATTGCCACCAGGGGATCGTCGGGCAACTCACCCCGGGCTTCCAGATAGTCCCTCAGGCCGCCGGCGCAGACGCCAAGAACGACATCGTTAACGGTGGCATCGGCGACGTGATCCTTGATCTGTTTGACGCCCGCCAGCGGCAGCGTGATACCGCCAAAGCTGCGCTGGGTTTCGATCAGATCGTTGAACCGGATCCGCGGAGCCTTGAACAGCAGGCGCGGGCTCTGCTTGTCGCCAGTGAGCAATTCACGCCCGATGCTTACACTGCCCTTTAGCAACGCCGTGCCAGCCCGCGCAAGCGCCGCCGGCTGCCCGACCAGATGGCTGAACGTGCGTCCGAGAAGACCCGCGCGCCGCGGCAATTTCTCCGGTTTCCATTTGTCTTTCGGGATCTTCGATCTCCCCTCTGGGGTCGGATCCCACAATGCGGAGAACAGATCCACACCACCCATGCCATCCGCGGCGGCGTGATGGACCTTTGAGATCACCGCGAACGAACCCGGCGGCAGGTTCGAGATGCCATCCAGTCCTTCGACAAAGGTCATCGACCAGAGTGGCCGGCCCGGATCCAGCGCAGTAGAAAAGCGATCCTGCGCCAGCGCCCGCAGTTCCTTCCAACCGCCTGGCCGCGGCACGCTGACGTGTTCCAGATGCAGATCCAGATCAAACAGCGGATCCTCGACCCAGTACGGTCGGCCCAGGTTCATCGGCACCCGCACAGCGCGCCGCCGGAACACGGGCGACAATGGCAGACGTGAGCGGATCAGCTCCCGATAGCGATCAAAATTGAATGTTGGCTCGACACCCTCATATAGCTGCACGCTGCCGATATGCATCGGTGCGTTACGCGTCTCCAGATAGATAAACGCTGAATCCAGGCTTTCGAGCTGTTCCATAGAAAGTTACATCTGCTGCATATCCGAGCTGCGCCCAGCTTATATGTCGACGGGCAGCGACGCCAGACTACTGCTACTCGGGCGTTGCGCGATCCTCGCCGGTCAGACGCCCGGATACCAGGCGGAAGAACCATGCCGCAAATGCGACAAACGCGAACAGGCCGACCAGCGGCACCAGCCAGGGCTCGCCAATCCAGCCAGTACCGATACCGTCCGGGCGTCGGCCCAGGTACATTGCGGCGCCAGCAAGCGCGACACCCAACAAGCCTTCTCCACCGACGAATCCGCTGCCGAGCAGGATACCGCGCTCACGCCGGGTCGCTGCCGTTTCCGGGTCGGCTGCAGTGCGTTCCATCCACCAGCGAATCAGGCCGCCAAAAAACAGCGGCGTCATGGTCGATACCGGCAGATAGACACCCACGGCAAACGGCAAGGACGGAATCCGCAGCAATTCACAGGCGACTGCGATCAGCACGCCGAGCGACACCAGACTCCACGGCAATGACTGATCGATCACCCCGTCAATGACCAGCTTCATCAGCGTCGCCTGCGGCGCAGGCAGCTCCGCGCTGCCGAATCCGAATGTCTTGGCAAGCAACAATACGGAGAGACAAACGAAAGTCGCCGATGACAGCACGCCGATCAACTCGCCGGTCTGCTGTCTGGCAGGTGTCGCGCCGAGCAGGAAACCGGTCTTCAGGTCCTGGGAAGTGTCACCGGCGATGGAAGCGGCAATCGCCACTACGCAGCCAACCGTCAATGCGGCCGCTTTGCCTGCCAGATCCGTCCAGCCAAGCAGCAAAAAGATGCCTGCCGTGCCGAGCAGGGCCGCGATGGTCATGCCGCTGGTGGGGTTGCTGGTCACACCGACCAGGCCGACAATTCGCGACGCTACGGTGACGAAGAAGAACGCGAAAACAATCACACAGGCGGCCGCAACCGCGCGGGCCAGCACAGAACCGAGGCTCTCGAATCCCGCGGGGATCAGCGTCAGCAACAATGCGATCAGGATGACACCGGCGCCGACCACCCACAGGGTCAGGTCGCGGTCGGTGCGCGGTGTCGCTTGCGGCGAATCGGTGCTCACCCGGGACCTCAGTTGGCGTGCCCCGACCCGGAAGCTCTCCAGCATCAGCGGCAGACTGCGGATCAGCGTAAGGATCCCGGCCGTGGCGACCGCCCCGGCGCCGATGTAGCGCACATAGCGAGTCCAAATCTGGCTCGCAGACATGTCCGTGATCAGCATCTGGGTCTCGGGGTACAGCGGCACCAGCCGGCTTGCTCCCCACCAGTCGATCGCCGGTATGATCACCAGCCATGACAGCAGACCACCGCCTACCATAATCGACGCCACGCGCGGGCCGAGAATATAGCCCACGCCGAACAGCGCCGCCGACACATCCATACCCAATTCACCCTTGCGCAGGAACGGGATCTTCAGGGTCAGATGATCCGGAATGACCTTCAACCACGAGGTCATTAATTTGAACGTGGCGCCGGCGGCGAGACCATAAAACACAAACCGTGCCCGGTTACCCCCGACCTCATTGGCGACCAGCACCTCGGCGCAGGCAGTGCCCTCGGGGTACGGCAGCTTGCCATGTTCGCGGACGATCAGATAACGCCGCAAAGGAATCATGAACAGGATGCCGAGCAGGCCGCCGCTCATGGCAAGCACCGTCATTTGCAGCAAGGTCGGCGACAGCCCCCAGAGGAACAACGCCGGCAGTGTGAAGATCACGCCGCTGGCCACCGAGCTGGAAGCCGAACCCACGGTCTGTGAGAGATTTGCTTCCAGCAAGGAACCCGAATGTCCGGCCGCACTCAGGGCGCGGAACGCGGCCACGGTCATCACCGCGACCGGGATAGAGGTGCTGATTGTCAGCCCGGCCCGCAAGCCCAGATACGCATTTGCGGCACCGAATACGATGCCGAACAATATGCCCAACAAGATCGCTTTGAGCGTGAACTCGGGCGTATCGGTGGCCGCCGGAACGTATGGCGGGTAGGCCTCCCCGGGCTGCAGGGTCACGTAGGCTTTCGCGCTCAACCCTGGTTTTTGGGCCATCGGCAATCTCCCCATGAGCCGTCTGGCCCAAAGCGGACGAGTCTAGGAATGCCGCGGGTCCGGGGTCAAATCCTGTGTCGCCTCAGGCGCCGAATTCGACCCGGGGCAGGCCGTCGTCCGCCGGGCTGGCCTCCGGCTTGCAGGTCACCAGCCGGCTGCTCTCGATGCCAGCGTCAATCAGTTGATCCTTCACTGCCTCGTTGCGGCCACGCGCCAGCTCAACCAACGCTTCCCGCTGCTCGTCATTCAGATCGCCCTCCGCTTCCGGATACAGGACCCGGAGATCGGCAGCCACGGCGCGGCCACACAAGTCGAGGCTGACTTTGTTCCGGCTCGCGAGCAAACCGGCAATCTCTTGCAGATAGGCGCCGGCCTCTGGCCCAGGCACCGTTTCTCCGGGCTGGAACGTGATCGACTCAAACCTCAGCGCTGAGGCCACCTCGAACAATTTGCCCACGGCCAGCGCCGGCCACAACGGTGCAAAGTAGGTGGTCGCTGCCGTTTTCATGCCCGCCATCAGGCCCTTGTTCATCACGATACGCAGCGCATCGCCGACGCCTACAGACAGATCGGAAACATCTCCCTTGAGCGGCACCTCAAGACGGATCGTCTCCTGATTGTCCTCAAGCATGCCCAGCGCGGTCTCAAGCGGCACGCCGAGTTCGGTCGAGAATTCATCCTGTTCATCCGGCTTCAACGGATCTATGTCGAGCTTGCGGATCGTCAGGTCGGCCAGAGAGTCCAGCTGCTGGTTTTGCAGATCCACACTCAAATCTGCGCTCAGGGTGCCGCTCTTTATCGCATAACCGATGGCCCGACGGGCGAAGCCGTCAAGCATGATCATGTCCAGCGCCTTGATCTCGCCGTCTCCGACGACGTACGTCTGTGCGGCAAGCGGTCGCAACTGTCCGGCAAAATTCAGTTTGCCGTAGCGACCCAGAGCAGTCGCAATCGTTATCGGGGTATCGCTGTCTGGTGAGGCGGCATCAACCGGCCCGACTTCAAGATCCAGCGGGGAAAACTGCAGTCGCGCCACCGGCTTGACCGAGCGGTCAACGTAAGTGACTCGTGAGTCCCCGCTCAGGCTGAGCCCGGCCAGGCTGAAGGTCGGAGCCGGGCTCTCTTCCGCTGCCCCGACCGCATCGTCGTCACCGGCAGCCGCGGTGCCCGCATCCCCGCCCTCACCGGACGCATCAACGGCTGCGTTGTCGAACTCGAACGCTCCAGTGCTCAAGCGCTCGATCCAGACCTGCAGATCGCTGAGCAGGATCTTGCCGAGACTAAACGTGTCATCGCCAACACCGATGCCATCGATAGCGATAGCGGACAGCGAAACAGTGTGCCCGGGTTCATCAGAGCTCGCTGGCGAACGCTTGAGAAGATCGATACCAGACAGATTGACCGAATCAAGACTGAGGATCTCGTCCGCGCGCGCATTCGTCAGCGCTGCGCGTAATTCGGATACCTGCAGCAACTGCTCGCCCGACGTGTCGCCCTGGCCCTGTTCTTTTTGCATTTGCCCGGGCCGGGCGCTGATCTGGCTCGCCACGATCTCGCCGTCCGCACTGGTCAGCCGTCCTTGCGACGCGGAAGCCTCGGCACCTCCTTGCCATTTAAGCGAATCCAGCCTGACCACCAGGTCCTGGCTGACATCCTGCAAGCCGAGTCCCGACGCATCAAACGCGCCCTGCAGACCCATAATCTGCCCGCCATCAGCTTCTTTGGCAGTCACCGAACCATCCAAATTCACGGAGGCCAACGCCAGATGCGCGGCGGGCATTTCCAGTCCCAGATCCTGCAGCGAAAGTTTTCCCTTCCACGCAGCATCCAGTCCCGTAGTGCCGGTATCGAGGCTCAACTCGGAAATATTCAGCTCCAGCCCGGCCAGCCCGGCACTGATCGCTTCCTGCATCTCGCCGGATCCGGTCTGCGTTGCCGCCAGCTCAACCGACAGTCCGCTCAGGCCCAGGTCGCCCGATCCGGTAACCGTGCTGATATCAGCGCCTGCTGTCTGCGCCAGCTGGCCGCGCCAGCTGAGCGTTCCAACATCGATCGCGACACCGGGCTCGGTCAATGCCACCTCGCCGGCTGACAGGGTCAGCTCGCCGTCGGTTTCGATTTTCTGCCCGCCGTTGCCAGTGGTCAGATCCAGTACCCCCTTCCAGCCCAGATCGTTGAGGGCAACACGATCCTGCGGCCGGACCAGTTCCCATTGTTCAAGCGTCACACTCCCGTCTATGCTGGTTTTGGTGTCGCCGCCCGCTGGCGGGGCGACGACCCTGACTCTGAAGCTGGCATACAGCAATCCCTCGACCGACTCGACACCCGCCTGCGCCAGCAGCGCATCCAGACCACCCGCATCCAGTTTCTCGCCGTCGACCTGCAGGTCTAGGTCGAAAACCTCCGCAAACGGACGCGCCGTGCCGGATGCGGACAGGCGCTCATCGCCGGCTGACAGGGCAAGCGCCATGCGTGTGCTTTGCTGCGGATCCCAGGTCGCGAAGTCACTGAGGGAAGCGGACTCGACCGAGAAATCTCTGACTATCAGAGGATCCCGATAATCGATTTTGATATTTTCAAATTGAAGGCGGTCAATACCAAATCCCCAACCGGTTTCCGTCTCGCTGCGCTCGGCCTCCTGCACCGCCTCCTGCGCGCCGAGTACGATGGTCCCCAGCAACCAGCGGTTGCTCTCGGTACGCCTGATCTCCAGCGCCGCGTCCCTCAATTCAACAGTGGTCAATCGGATGCGACGATTGACCAGGTCAACCCATTCCAGGTTTATCGCTGCCTGTCCTGCCCGGCGAGTCGCTCCATCGTCCTCGTATTCCAGCGACTGAATGGCGAACGTGCCGGTGAACGGATTGATGTCGACATCGCCGATGCTGACGTTGGTCACGCCACGATCGCGCAACCAGGACTCCAGATACCACTGGACTCCGTAGGGCAGCATGACCAGCGCCAGCGCCAGAAGCCCAAGCAGGCTGGCAGCAGTCACCAAGAGGGCTTTTCCGGCACGCCGGCCAGTTTTGTGCCCAGGATCGGTGGTCGTATGAGGATCGGTGGTCGTATTCATCAGGGGGGCGATTGTAGCGCAGCCGCCCGGCAATCCGCATGCTCGCGGCACCTGGCAGCCGGGAAGCCGGCCCCGCCCTGTTCTCTATCGCCCGTGGGGATTACACTAGTTAGAACTACCTGACCACCGGGCGGACCAGCAACGATGTGCCTCGCGATTCCAATGAAGATAATGAAGGTCGACGGCTTCAATGCTCGCTGTGAAGCGAAGGGCGTGGAGCGGGAGGTCAGTCTGTTTATGCTGCAGGATGACACGATCAAGGCAGGCGACTTCGTTATGGTCCATGTGGGGTATGCGATTCAGAGAGTCTCTGAAGAGGATGCCCGTTCGTCCTGGGAATTGTTCGATCAGATGCTGGCGGCGGAAGACACGCCTGGTGCGTAGATTCCTGACCGCCTCCGGGAGAGGATGAGATGTGTGACACCTGCGGATGCAATATAACTTCCGGTAATCGGCATCTGGTCACCGGCCAGGGCAAGTTCGCTCGTACCGAGAGCGGCAAGGAGGCGGTCACGGTCCTGGCCAGCCTGCTGTCGGAGAACGATCATGCCGCGGCGCATAACCGGGAGCACTTTGACCGGCACCAGGTCCTGGCTATAAACCTTATGTCTTCCCCGGGTTCCGGCAAGACGGCCTTGCTCGAAGCCACCATCGAGGCTCTGGGCTCCCGCGTCTCCATCGCCGTGATTGAAGGGGACCTGGAAACCGAGAACGATGCCGAACGCATCCGCGCGAAGGGCGTGCCGGCCGTACAGATCGCTACCGGCAACGCATGTCACCTTGACGCGCACATGGTGCATGACGCGCTCCATCAGCTCGATCTTGATCGAGTCGATGTGTTGTTTGTGGAAAACGTCGGCAACCTGGTCTGTCCCGCCAGTTTTGACCTCGGTCAGCATTTCAATGTGACCTTGCTGTCAGTGACAGAGGGCGACGACAAACCGGCCAAATATCCGGTGATGTTCCGTGCCGCGGATCTGGTTGTATTGAGCAAATCCGATCTGCTGGCAGTACTCGACGACTTCGAGCCGGCCAAAGCGGAAGGCTGTTTGCGCGCGCTGGCCTCTGAGGTGCCGATGATCCAGCTTTCTGCGCGGCGCGGCGCGGGTATGGAGGACTGGTGCAACTGGATACTCACCCAGCTTGAGGCCCACCGGGAGCGCGTCGCGGCCGGCGAGACCCGCACGCCGCGAGTGCAGGCGGATGGCGCGCGTCTGCATTTCTCGGAGGTCGAGCGAGGAAGCAGGACATGAGTGCCGACGCGAAAACCTGGCTGGAAAGAATCCGTCAGCTGCCGCTGCCGGAGAATATTCGGATAATGAACGTCTGCGGCGGTCATGAGCGCTCGATCAGCGCGGCCGGTATCCGTGGCGCGCTGCCGCCACAGATTGAGTTGATACCGGGTCCCGGTTGCCCGGTCTGCATCTGCCCCGAAGAAGACGTCTACGAAGCGATCCACCTGGCGCTGGAAGAGGACGTGATTCTGGTCACCTTCGGCGATATGTTGCGGGTCCCGGTCAATGTACCGAGGCGGGATGTCAGGTCGCTGGAGCAGGCCAAAGCCGCCGGCGCGGATATTCGCCCCATCGCGTCACCGCTGGAAGCGGCAGCCATCGCGCGCGACAATCCGGACCGCGCCGTGGTGTTTTTTGCCGCCGGCTTCGAAACCACAATGGCGCCGGTTGCAGCAATGCTGTGTGAGGGAGCGCCGGACAATCTTTTCATGCTGTTGTCCGGCCGGCTTACCTGGCCTGCGGTCGCCATGCTGCTCGACAGCGGTGAACCCGGGTTCGATGCGCTGATCGCGCCGGGTCATGTGTCGACAGTGATGGGACCTGAGGAATGGTCTTTCGTCGTTGAAAAACACGGATTGCCAGCGGCAGTGGCCGGTTTCACATCGGTTAGCCTGCTGGCCGCGATGTACTCGGTATTGCGTCAGTACATCGAAGGACGCCGGTTCCTCGACAACTGCTATCCGGAAGTCGTGCGTGAGCATGGCAACCCCACCGCGCAGGCAAAGCTGGAACAGGCTTTCGACGTCAGCGACGCCAACTGGCGCGGCATCGGTACGATCCCCGGCTCGGGATATTCGCTAAAGCCATGGCTGGCTGCGCGAGACTCGATTACCGAGTTCGGCCAGCACGGCGGCGAGGAACGCAAGAACGCCGGGAAAATGCCTCAGGGCTGCGATTGCGCCAAGGTGGTACTGGGTAAAATTTATCCCAACCAATGCCGGATATACGGCCTCGCCTGTACGCCACGCACACCGGTCGGGCCTTGCATGGTCTCCGATGAAGGCGCTTGCCGGATCTGGTGGGCGAACGGGATTCGCAACCAGGACGTCGCCTGATCCGGATGCCGGTGTTGTTGCAGCAGTCGCCGTCAGAGCCTGAATCTGCGGGCAGCGACTCCAGACCAGTCGAGTGAAACCCGCCAGCGGCAATCATCAGGCCCGCAGTATTCGTCTGTCCGGACATGTCCAGGGCGTTGGCTTTCGCCCTTTCGTATATCGTCTCGCGTCTCAGCACGGAATCCTGGGCTGGGTGCAAAATCAGCTGGGCGAGGTTGAGATTTTTGCTCAGGGCGACGATCAGGCTCTGGACGCATTTCAGACCCAGTTGATCAGCTCGGCGCCGCCGCTTTCCCGGCCTGTATTGGGAGCTGTGGAAGCAAGGCCGGCAGGCGACTTTGGCGACTTTCGCATCATCGAAAGTGCAGCCAGCAACACTGCGCGTATCCATGTGCCGCCGGACTATTTCACCTGCGATGATTGCGTGCGCGAGCTCAACGATACCGAAGACCGTCGCTATCGTTATCCGTTTATCAATTGCACCCAATGCGGACCACGCTACACCCTGATCCGGG
Organism: uncultured Gammaproteobacteria bacterium; assembly: GCA_963704875.1. GTDB lineage: Bacteria > Pseudomonadota > Gammaproteobacteria > Steroidobacterales > XN24 > CAMYOC01. The sequence goes on from CAVPIA010000002.1 coordinate 57,454, forward strand.
CGATGCCGTACGACCGGCCGAATACGTCGATGGCAGGGTTTCCGCTATGTGACGACTGCCGCCGCGAGTATGAAGATCCGGCCGACCGGCGTTTTCATGCGGAACCTGTGGCCTGCCCCGCCTGCGGACCAGGACTGCGCTTTCGCGACCAGGCAGGAAACCAGACTGCGGGCAACGAAGCCGCTCTGGCGGCGGCGCTCGAGGCCCTTGCCGCAGGTGCCATCGTCGCAGTGAAAGGGGTCGGCGGCTATCACCTTATGTGCGATGCCAGCAGTGATGAACCGATACGACGTCTGCGCGCCGCCAAACCCCGCCCGCATAAACCGCTTGCAATCATGATGCCGGTTGACGGCGATGACGGACTCAGGACACTGCGTAAGCAGGCGCATTTCGACCCACCCGACCTTGAACGGCTGCTGGACCCGGCGCGGCCCGTGGTGCTGCTGCGCAGACATGACGACAGCAGTCTGTCCCGGCTGGTCGCCCCCGGTTTGAACGAAATCGGTGTGATGCTGCCTTACAGCCCGCTTCATCATCTGTTGTTGCACGGCTTCGGTCGGCCATTGATCGCCACCTCCGCCAATATCAGCGGCGAACCGGTACTGACTGACGCTGAAGAGGTCGAGGCCAGGCTGGGCCACATCGTGGATGCCTGCCTGCACCATGACCGCCCCATCGTGCGACCCGCTGACGACTCGGTGTTCCGGCCGATGGCGTCCGGTCTGCAGCCGATTCGTCTCGGACGCGGCAGCACGCCGCTGGAGCTAAATCTGCCCACGCCGCTCGAACGACCGACCCTGGCGGTCGGCGGGCACATGAAAAACGCGATCGCCCTGGGCTGGGAGAATCGCCTGGTGATCTCGCCGCACATCGGCGACATGGGCACAGTCCGCAGTCTCAGCGTGTTTGAAAGCGTGGTTGAAGATCTGCAAAGCCTGTTTGGTGTCGCTGTTGAGCATATCGTCTGCGACGCACATCCACAGTATGCGACGACCCGCTGGGCCCGCGAGCAAAGTCTGCCTCTGACCCTGATTCCGCACCATCACGCGCACGCGGCGGCCGCGGCGCGTGACTGGCCGATTAATGAGCACGGCATTGTGTTCACATGGGATGGCGTGGGCTTTGGCGAGGATGACAGCCTCTGGGGTGGCGAAATGCTGATAGGCAGGCCCGGCGCATGGCGGCGCGCGGCAAGCATGCGACAGTTCCGGCTGCCCGGGGGCGAGCGCGCGGGACGCGAGCCGTGGCGCAGTGCCGCGGGCATGTGCTGGGAAGCCGGACTTGAATGTCCTGCAACACCGCCAGGCTCCGAACTGGCGGCCCAGGCATGGCGCAGTGGTATCAACGCGCCTTACACTTCGGCAGTAGGGAGGTTATTCGATGCCGCGTCCGCGCTGACCGGGATCACGATCAACGCCAGCTTCGAGGGTCAGGGACCCATGTTGCTGGAAGCCGCCGCTGATGGTTGTTACGACGGTCTGGACCTGCCGCTGAGCCGTAATGAGCAGGGTGTTTGGATTACAGATTGGGCACCGTTGCTGCCGATGTTGATCGATATCAGTCAGCCACTGGCCCGGCGAGCGGCGATATTTCATGACAGCATGGCGCGGGCCGCGCTCAGCCAGGCACTGCGGATACGGGGCGATGCCGGCCTGAACCGGATCGGGCTTGGCGGTGGTGTTTTTCAGAACCGCCTGCTGAACGAGCATCTGCTGTCACTACTGACAGCACAGGGCTTCGAAGTCGAGACAGACACCGTACTGCCGGTTAACGACGGCGGTTTGTGCGCCGGCCAGATTCTTGAATATGCGGCGCGCCAGGCAGGCATAAACAACACCCGAAGCGATTGAGATTGCGGTAGAAATTGCACAAAGAAGGCAAGGAGAAGGTAATGCAGGACACCCACATCGGACTCGCTCATGGCAACGGCGGGCGATTTATGCACGAACTGATTGAGGAGGTATTCGGCGCCTCGCTCGCCAATCCGGATCTGGACACATCCTCCGATGCAGCCGTCGTCCCGGCTTTGCCCGAAGGCTCGCTGCTGATGTCGACCGACGGCTTCATCGTGCAGCCGCTTGAGTTTCCGGGCGGAAATATTGGTTCCCTGGCCGCGCACGGGACGATCAACGACCTCGCGGTTGCCGGTGCCGATCCGCTCTACTTCTCACTCAACTGTTTTATCGAGGAAGGCCTGGAGCTTGCGGTGCTCACTCGCGTCATCCATGCGCTTGCCAAAGCGACGGCTGAGTCAGGCGTGCGGGTCATCGCCGGCGACACCAAGGTGCTGCCCCGCGGAGAAGGCAGCGGGATCTCTCTGGCCACTACCGGCATCGGCGTAAAACCACATGGGATCGAGCTGGGCATGGACCTGATAGAGGACGGAGATCAGGTGCTGGTCAGCGGACCTGTGGGTGATCACGGTATCGCCGTCATGCTTGCACGCGAACAGTTTGGACTCCGCGGCGATCTGCTGTCGGATGCGGCCAGCGTTCTGCCACTTACGCAAAGCGTGCGGAATCTGCCCGGGGTGCGCTTTATGCGCGACCCGACGCGCGGCGGTCTGGTAACCGTTGCCCACGAGATAAATCGCGCTTCAGGGCTGCAGGTACGACTCGCCGGGCCGGACATACCGGTGCGCGATCCGGTGCGATCCGTGTGTGAGATGCTCGGCTACGATCCGTACTATCTTGCCTGCGAGGGACGGGTTGTTGCCGTGGTAGCACCGGATACTGTGGACACAGTGCTGAGTCAATGGCGGTCTCTTCCGGAGGGTCGTGATGCGGCTCGTATCGGAGAACTCACCAGCGGTCGTCATGCAGTGGTCATGTCCACCGAAATCGGCGGTGAACGGATGCTGGAACAACTGGAGGACGATCCGCTGCCGCGGATCTGCTAGACGGCGGCTAGCGCTCGAGCAAGGCGTTCATCTTCTCCAGAAGGCCGGAGAAGTTAATAGGTTTGGTGTCGTAGTCGTCACAACCAGCCTCTATGGCCTTTTCCCTATCGCCTTCCATCGCGTGCGCGGTTAGCGCAAGGATCGGTATGCCGGCGGTTGTGGGGTCACCTTTGATCCGGCCAGCGGCCTCCCATCCATCCATTATCGGCAAGCTCATGTCGAGCAGAATGATGTCGGGTGACTCTGAACCCGCCATGTCGACGCCGGCTTTTCCGTCAACCGCAATCAATACTTCAAAGCCTTTGCGGGCCAGCCTGCGCGAGAGCATGTCGCGATTCATCTCGTTGTCTTCCACGAGAAGCACTCTGGTCATCTTCTACTCCGTATCGTCATCGATTCTTTCAGCAGACAAGGATTCTAACTCGATTTAGAGCATCCGGCTGCATAGTTTAGCAACGGCGCGCCTGAGATAGGGCTGCCGGGCAATCACCACCGCATCGATGCGCCCGGCCGCGAGTGCCTCGGTCGGGAACAGGCTGATAATCCACCCGGTTACGCTGAGCCATGCGACGACAACCGGGGATGACACATTCTGCTGTGCCACCGAACCAGGAGCGAGATATCGGTTTGGACGGTAGTGAAGGAATCCGCGATCCTGACTCCAGGCGCGCGCAAGAGTTAATTGAGGGAGTGCGGCGACGGCGACTCAGGCAGATCCTCGAACAACGCCCGGTCGATCACCTGGAGCAGTACATCCGAGTCATGGACGCCGCTTATCGCCAGCCGGCCATTGATGATCAGACTGGGCACCCCGGTCAGACCGGCCCCGCGCACCCGGGCCTCCATTGAACGCACGAGGTCGCGATTCTCGTCACCACCGAGATAGGACTCGGTATCGGCTGCGTCCATGCCCGCCTCGCTGGCCAGACCGGCAAGCACCTCTATCTGTCCAATATCCTGACCGTCTTCGAAAAAGCCGTGAAAAAGCTTGTCAGCCATCTTGTCGCCCATACCCTGCTTTTCGGCCAGCAGTATCAGCCGGTGAGCGTTCATGGTGTTGGGGACAAAATTGAGCTTGTCGAACTCAAAACTAATCCCCTCTTCCGCACCGGCCGAGGTCACACCGTCGAGCGCTGAGCGCGCGGCTTTGGCGCTGCCAAAAGTCTCGGTGAGGTAACGTTCGACCTCTACGCCCCCATCAGGGAACGTCGGATTGATCTCGAACGGCTGCCACCTGACCACAGGTTCACTCGCGCCCTGCAGCGACGCGATAGTGCGATCCAGGCGTCGCTTGGCCAGATAGCACCACGGCGACACCAGGTCGGATACCAGATCGAAGATGAGAACGGGTTTTGGCTTCATAAACGTCGCTTTGCAGACCTCCTGCAGGGTTTGACCGGCCTGCTTGTAGATGGTGCCATGGCGCCAATTTTCAAGCTCAAGGCGATTAAGTCATTATTAATGTTATTTATAATGACTTAATCATAACACCTTATTTTATATAATTATCTCTAATATTTCTTATCTCTCCGCTTGTATCGGTTTTTGTTTGTCTCATCTGCGCGCTAAGATCGTCTTCGACTCCACCAGAGATGCGTCATGGGCTCTCAAGCCGTCATCAGTCTGACTACGGATTTTGGTCTGGACGACCCGTTTGTGGGCATCATGAAAGGTGTGATCTTAGGCCGTGATCCCGGTCTGCGGATTATTGATCTGTGCCACGGCGTACCCCAGGGGCAAGTCGGGATCGCAGGACTCTGGCTTGGCCTTTCCAGTCGCTGGCTGCCGGCATCTAGTGTGCATGTTGCGGTGGTCGACCCGGGCGTGGGAACCGACCGCGCGATCCTGTGCCTGCAGCACCAGAACCAGTATTTCCTCGCGCCGGACAATGGCCTTGCGGCGGAGCTGTGCCGGCACCAGGAATTTTCCGGTATTCACCGGCTGGACTTCCAGAGCGCCCAGGCCCGGCTCGGAATCGATCCCCCTTGCAACACATTTCATGGGCGTGATGTGTTTGCCCCGGTGGCCGCAGATCTTGCCCGTGGAATCATCACGCCGGAACAACTGGGCCCTGCCTGTGATGGTTGCGAAATACCCTCCCCGTTGCCCTTGCCACTGCTTCAACAGCGGTCCGTCGAAGGCCAGATCCTGCTCAAAGACCACTTCGGCAACCTGATGAGCAATATCACCGCGGCCCAGATACCTGAAGGATCCCGGCCGCGCATCTGCCTGGACACGCGGTCCTTCGGACTGGCACGCACTTATGCCGAGGCGGATTCTGGCGCAATTGTCGGGGTCCTGAATTCATTTGATTTGCTGGAGATCGCCTGTGTCGACGGAAACGCTGGCGAGATTCTCGGGCTGGGCCCGGGAACCCCGATCCGGGTCGAATTCATGTAAGCGCGTGGCAGGTCAAAACGGTCGGCAACGGTGCTATCCTTATCAACCGGCTGACCCCTCATGAGGGCTGCATCTCAATCCTAAAAACAAAGGCCCGGAATCGTGACCGAGAATCATACAAACAACATCAGAAATATCGCTTTTGTCGGCCCCGCTGGGACCGGAAAAACCTCGCTGGTCGAGAGCCTGCTGGCGAAAGCCGGCGCAATAAAGGCAGCAGGCTCGGTGGACCGAGGCAGCACCGTCAGCGACTACGATCCGCAGGAAAAGGAGCTCCAGCACTCGCTGGACACGGCGGTCTGCCACTTCGAGTACAAAGGGACGCGGATCAATGTCATCGACACCCCGGGTTATCCTGATTTCATCGCCAGATCCATCAGCGTTTTGCCGGCCGTTGAAACTGCAGCGCTGGTGCTGAGTGCTCAGACCGGCATCGAAACCGGTATTCGGCGTTTGATGAAGGCCGCCCGGAACAGCCGCCTGTGCCGCATGATCGTGATCAACAAGATCGATGTTGAGCCAGCGAAACTGGGCAGCCTGCTTGCGGACATCCAGGAAGTTTTCGGCCGCCGCTGTCTGCCGCTAAACCTTCCGGCTGACGGCGGCAGCAAAATCCTGGATTGCTTCTTCGCTCCGGAAGGCGGCGACACCGACTTTTCTTCGGTGCAGGAAGCCCACGAGAAGATTATCGACCAGGTAGTTGAAGTGGATGAGGCCCTGATGGAGGCGTATCTCGAATCCGGCCAGGAGCTCAAACCAGGACAGCTTCATGACGCCTTCGAGAAGGCCTTGCGCGAAGGTCACCTGATGCCTGTGTGCTTTGTTTCAGCGCAAACCGGGGCGGGTCTTGGCTCGATGCTGGATACCTTCGTCAAACTGATGCCGAATCCCGCCGAAGGAAACCAGCCGCCCTTTTTCAAGGGCGAAGGAGAAGACGCAACGCCGGTAGAGGTAAAGCCGGACCCGAAGGCGCACGTCGTCGCCCATGTCTTCAAGGTCATGGTCGACCCCTACGTGGGGAGAATGGGGATATTTCGTGTCCATCAGGGCACGGTCAGGACCGGTGGCCAGCTATACATCGGAGATGCGCGCAAACCGTTCAAGGTCGCGCATCTTTACGAGCTCCAGGGCAAAGACCTTGTCGAGATTCCCAGCGCGGGTCCCGGCGCCATCTGCGCGGTGACCAAGATTGATGAACTCGCGTACGACGATGTCTTGCACGACTCCCATGATGAAGACAACTATCATCACCGCCCGGCGGGGTTCCCGCCGCCAATGATGGGGCTGGCGATCGAGCCTGCGCGTCGGGGTGACGAGCAAAAACTCGGCGATGCCATAAGCAAGATCGCAGCCGAAGATCCCGGTTTGCGGATCGAGCACCGGACCAACACCAATGAGACCGTATTGATGGGCATGGGTGATCTGCACTTGCGCATGACCCTGAAACGAATGAAGGAACGCTATAACGTCGAGGTCGACACCCATCCACCCAGCATCTCCTATTCGGAGACGATCACCACTGCGGCCGAGGGTCACCACAGACACAAGAAGCAGACCGGCGGCGCCGGTCAGTTCGGAGAGGTCTTTCTGCGCGTGGAAAAACTCCAGCGTGGAAAGGGTTTTGAGTTCGTCAACAAGGTAGTCGGCGGCGCGATCCCGGGTCAGTTTATCCCGGCAGTGGAGAAAGGCGTGCGCCAGGCGATGGTCCAGGGCGCGGTCGCGGGCTTCCCGTTGGAGGATATTCGCGTCACCGTTCACGATGGTAAACACCATCCGGTCGACTCAAAGGAGGTCGCGTTCGTCGCAGCCGGGAAAAAGGCATTCCTGAGCGCGGTAAAGAATGCGCGGCCGATTGTGCTCGAACCCATTGTGGAAATCGATGTCACGATCCCGGCGGATGCTGTTGGCAATGTCACGGGCGACCTGTCGTCGCGCCGGGGCCGGATTCTGGGCAACACAACCTTGGGCGCCGACCGCGTGGTCATCCACGGCGAGGCGCCGCTGGCCGAGTTACAGGAGTATCAGAACCAGCTGAAATCGATGACCGGTGGCGCCGGCATGTTCAGCATGAGTCTGAGCCGCTACGAAGCCGTCCCACCCCGGGTCCAGCAAGATCTGGCCGCTCAATACAAGGCCGGCGACGACGACTGACGCAGCGGGATTCCCGGCGGTGCCAGGTTTCTCGTATCGGCAAATCTGGTCGATTAGGTACGGTGCGCCCCTGCGCGAACGATTGTCGCGGCTTGCGCGACTCTCTGCGCGGCCGTCTTGGTCGGTCAGGGTCAGCGCCTGCAATTGCTGCCGGCGCTTAGTACTCCCACCAGTTGTTGCGCCACCAGGCGACGAACTCGTCAAGATCGACGTATCCATCACAATTGGTATCGGTGATCGAGAATCCCTCGGCGGCCTGGCTGACTGAAGCCTCCGGATTTACCGTGGTCAACAAGGCCCGAAACTCATCGAAATCGATAAGACCGTTGCCGTCCTTGTCGAAGAAGCCGAAGGTCTCCCGGATCTCATCCAGCTTCTGCTCCAGTTGTTCATCCATATGACCGTTCCTCGAAAAAAAGGGGTCCCACTGACCCGGCGGCTTGCGCGCAGGAGCTTACCATGCACGGCTCGGATATCGCATCAGCAGCATTGATCTGGGTCAATGCTCGTGGGCAGGACCTTTGACTCAGATCAATACATCGCCCCCTGCCCGTGGGAAGATCAGACTGTTCATGGTCCGGGGGGACAGTCGCCAGCCTGGACCTGTCGGTGTGCCGGGAAAATTTGTGCCGGGCACTTGATGATCCCGGAGAGGTCCAATTCGCGAGCCCTTTTGGATAAGCTAGCTTGTCCTTGCACGGACCGTTCAATGAGACCCCTTACTTGATCCCCAGGATGCCGAATTGAGCAAGCGCATACGCCATTCCGCGATTATCTCGATCCTGGCTGCCTTGGTCTCGGGCTGCACTACCTCGGCCGTAGACAGTGAGTTCCCGGTCCCGGTGGTTGACAAGCTGCCGATAAAAGTTGCCGTCTACTTTGACGAGAGCTTTAGCAACTTTGCTTATAGAGAGCAGGCAGCCGGTGAAAAGTCGTGGGTAATCATGATCGGCTCCGCCAATGTGGAAATGATGCGCAGAGCTTTTCAGGGCATGTTCCGGGAGACCGTAGAGTTGCCCGATGTCCCGGACCTGAAGTTTCCAGTAGACCAGGTTGATGCGGTGATTGCCCCCGAAGTGGAGTCATTTGAAATTCGGACACCTCAGCCGCCGCAGTACACCCCTGACGGTACTCAGCTATTGCGCGGCGTCGACGAGACCACCGACCGCTTTACGGTGTGGATCACCTATCGAATGAAGATGTACGATAGCCAGGGCAGGCCGATCGCTTCCTGGCCGATACGCGCCTACGGCCAGACTCCGGAAGGCGTTATGGATATGTTTGGGCCGGATGAGGCTTTGGCCAGAGCCACCACCATCGCCATGCGTGACGCAGGCGCGTATTTGTCGATCTATTTCGAGGACGAACCGAGTGTCCGTGAATGGATCCGGGAAGAAGGGATAGAGAACCGGCCGCCACCGCGCAAGCGCGGCAAGGCAATCAGGGCACGGTAAAAACGGGCACAGTTTGCATGAAACAAGTGGATAAGAGAGGAATCAGGCAGAAATTCCTGCGGCTGTCGGCATTGCTGCTGGGTGCATCCTTGAGCAGCGCGTGCATGAACGCCCGGATTGACCAGAGCCGACACACCATGACCGGCCTCGATTCCGACGAAGCAGTCGTGGTCCTCGCACGCAGCTTGCATAACGGTAACGAGACCGAGAACAAATTCATCGATTGCGTTGACAAGGCGCTGGCTGGCGGAAACCCACCGTTGCGGGTAATCAGCGACGATGTGTTTCGTGACAGCTTCTATCCATGGTTCGAGCCGCGAACCGCGCCGCGCGCGGCAGAAGACCTGCCGGCAATGCTCAGCGAAGAAGCGCTGGCGACCAAATTGCGCAAAGAAAAAGTGCGCTATCTGGTGTGGATTGAGGGATCAACCGAGGCGCATGATGGCGGTGGCGGCATCAGCTGCGCGGCCGGGCCCGGCGCGGCGGGTTGCGTGGGCTTGGTCTGGTGGGAGAAAGATTCCAGCTACGAGGCGTCGATCTGGGACCTTGAAAATAGCTCCAGCGCCGGCCAGGTCACCGCCGACGTAAATGGAATGTCAGTGGTGCCGGCGCTAATTGTGCCGGTGCCGATGATTGCGCCGACACAGGGGAAAGCCTGCAGGCAGTTGGCGGAACAGCTACGGAATTTCCTGGTACAGGGCGTCAGCTGATCAGCGATCCGTCTTTTTCGAACACCACGGTGGTGCGGAAATCGCTTTCCTCCGGAGGCTGTGCGGGCACCCCGGGAGGACCCCCGCGGAAGATCAACAGGAAACGTCCGATTCGTATTTCGTCGCGGTCGGCCAGGGTGCGCTGACGGACCTCTTGGCCGTTCACGCTCGTTCCATTGGTACTGCCCAGATCCACCACTACCCAGGCTGAGCCATCCGGAACGATAAGCGAATGGTGTCGACTGACAGATCCATCCCGCAGACAGATGTCGTTGAATGAGTGTCTGCCGATCAACATCTTGTCGCGTCCCAGCGGGACCTCCAGAAACGTCGCATTGTCTCGCGAGATCTCCAACCGACAGTTGTAGCCCAGGGCTTCTGCGCCAGAGAGTCCAAGACGGGCCGCGCAGACTCTGACGTCGTCGACCGACGGCGCCGGCGCGTGATCCTTCTCAACATTCTCCAGCACGGCCGTCGCCAGCTCATTGATTCGCCCCGGAACACCGCCTGTAGCCGCGTAGATCGCCATCGCCACTGTGGGCGGCATCAGCGCAGACGGGCGGCCACAACCTGCCGCGGCCAGACGGAAATGCAGGTAGTCGTGAGTCTCGCGTGCGCTCAGAGGATCGAGTCGGTGGCGCAGACGCAAACGGTCCAGCAAGGGTTTCAGTCGGCGTGACTCAAGCAGCCGTTCCAGCCCCATGTCACCGGTGATGACGACATTCAAAGGGCTGTCTGATCCGGCCACCTCAGCCAGCCACAGGATTTCGCCGGCCACTTCGTCGGATATTGCGCGCGGATCGCCGATCTGCAACAAAGCCTTCTGGCCTTGCTGCGCCACCTGGACCAGAAACACGCTTAGCAGATTCTTTAGTTCGCTGTGCTCGGCCTCGACCGCGCCGAATCCGAAGGTCTCCAGGACCTCGCCAAGAAAAGCATTGCCATCGGCCGGGGGCTGCTGGATCAGGCCACCGCGTAAGGCCTCGGGCGCGCTGCGCAGGTAGAAATCGACGCAGGACGTCTTGCCTGTACCGGCGGCGCCGCTCAACACAAAAAGGTTGTCTTTGCCCTGAACCGAGCGCTCAAGAAAACTCAACGCGGCCGAATGCTGAAAGCCCCGATAAAAAAAACGGGGATCGAAATCGGCATCGAATGGAGCCACCGAAAGCCCTAAAGCCAGGTTATGCATTCTCCCCCACCCCATCCAAACCTAAACGTTTATTCAAGGTGTTTTATTAAATTATTGAATTCTCTGCAAGCTTTGCCTTTCAGGATACCGGGCACCGGGCCTGATATGATCGCGTTAACAGCCAGAATTCTGACCCTCGGGAGGGTAGTTGACCTTGTCAGACCAGCCAGCGCCGCCCGGCAATCCGGTAGCCAAATCCGGTGTGATGAAATTGTTTCCCACCTACGTATGGGCCACTCAGCTAAAGCCCGAGGCGTTCAAGCCGATCAACGAGGGGGTGGAGCGCTATCTCCGGGAACTGGCGGAACAGCGGCCAGCGCTCTCCACCAGCGGCCAATGGCAGACAGCCCAAGACCTGCACCGGCAAACGGCATTTGCCGGACTTCTGGCAATCGTCGAGGCCAGCGCGCGCGGCATCTGCGACTCACTGACCCTGATTTATGACCGGCTGGAAGTCACTGGTTGCTGGGCTAACGTGAGCCACAGGGGGTTTCCGCATCGCCAGCATTTCCATCCGAACAACTATCTGAGCGGTGCCTACTACGTGAGGACTGCGCCTGGCGCAGACAGCATCAGCTTTCATGACCCGCGCCCCCAGGCGGGGATGCTGGTGCCGCCGGCACGCGATCAGGATCTGGCCAACCCCGACCAGGTCTCGCTGGATGTCCACGACGGCATGCTGGTGATGTTTCCCGCCTGGCTGCAACATTCGGTCCCGCCGAACCAAAGCGAGGTCACCCGAATCAGCGTGGCTTTCAACCTGATGTTCCCCGAATTCGGCGTCAAGATGGCCGGCCCATTGTGGCAGGGAGACGCCGCCAACGACTAAACGCGCGTCTCAGGCGTTCACGGGCGCCGCTGCATGCGCCAGATCCAGATCCCGTTTGGCGGCAATAAACTGGTCAAGTGCACGCGTTATATAAGCGTGCGCTTCATCCACGTAGCCGTCGGCAGACGCAGACCAGACGCGGTTGAGATACCTCTCACCGGCGGCAAATGCACTCATGATGTCGGCATAGGTCTGCAGCCCGTAGATATGCGTCAGGCTGTGCCGCGCATCGGCGAAGCGCTCCAGATCGTCGCGGAACCGTCGGTCGATCTCGAAACGCAATTCATACGGCGGAATCTCATCTTTCTTTACCGCCAGATCCTGCAAACCGGCAATCACCCGCGTCAGACTATCCTCGATATCCGCCCGATTGCTGGCCAGAGTTTCGTCCGAACGCGCGTGCTTGAGACTGCTGGTCTTTATCAGATAGACCCCCACCGCACCGACCAGCATGCAGGGAACAAAGAATCCCCACCTGACCTGTTCCGGGTCAAGTGAAGTCAGAAACGCGCCGCCAAGAAAACCGGCTGCGGTCAGAAGAAATCCGAGCAAGTTCATGCTTATGCCCTCCTAGCCCGCAAACACTGCGCGAACTGCAAAACCCACACCGACCAGCGCTTCCCCAACGATCAGCCCGGCCGCGACGGGTATCCCCGATTCGGCGCTGAATCGCGGACCCATGCGGGCATCCGTCAGCAGTCTGAGCAAGGTGCCCAGGCTGTAGGTCAAAACGATGTTGAATGGCAGATAGAAACCCAGTCCGACGGTTATCCCCAGACCGCCGCTGGCGGCACTCAGCAGCGCCCCCATGCCGGCTCCGGCCAGGTATTTCTCGACCGGCACATCGCCACCGAGGATGCCGTTGATCATACTTGCCAGCGCCTGCCCCTGCGGCGCCGGCAGTTTCTCGCTGCCCAGGCCATAGGCCTCATGCAGCACGTAGATCACGGCGATAATCAGAATGGGTCCAAGCCAGGCGCCAAAGAACTGACCCGCCTGCTGCATCCTTGGCGTCGCCCCGATCAGATAACCGGTTTTCAGATCCAGCATCAGATCAGTAGCCTGCGACATCGCAACACACACCGCGGCTCCCACCATCACCGCCGCAATAATCGCGTCGCTGCGATCCAGACCGTTGGTGATTATGATCAGCAAGGTCACCGCGATCAGCGTCATGCCGCTAAGTGGTGACCAGTTTGTACGGCCGATGCATTCCGACAAAATGACACCGGCGATCCATATCCAGGCGGTGCCAAGCACGGCCATCGCGATACCGCGACCGATCCCCATCTGATCCGTCGACAGGGTGGCGATGATCGCCAGCACGATCGCCGCGCCGACCACCGCGACATACAACAGCTTGATCGGCATTTCGTCCTTGGATACCGCCGACTCTACCTTTGCCGCGCTCTGCATGCTGCGTATGGCGCTGAGAATCAGCGGCAACGCCAGCACGATGCCGGTCAGTGCACCACCGATCAGCATCCCGATACCGACCGGCCGGAACAGCGACAGACGCAGCACCTCAGGATCGGTGACCGTGGTCTCGACACCGTTGATCATCTCGGTCGGTAACAGGCCAGTGCCGGCCAGTAACGGCGCGATGATCCAGTAACAGGCGAAACCGCCGATGATGAATGCCACACCGCCCTTGCCGGCGATATAGGCGGCGCCGATGGTCAGCAGAGACACATACCAGATACCGTTCATGTACTCGGGCATGCCGAGGATCGCGCCCAGGTTCCAGTTATCCATGCCAGTGAGCTGGCTGATCACGTGGACACCCGCACTGAACGCCGCCGCCGACAACAGCAACACTGCTTTGCGGATACCGGCTCCGGGGGACTTCAGGATCGTGGCGACAGCGACGCCGCCCGGATAGGTCAGCCGCTCGTAGTCGATCATCTGCTTGCGCAGCGGGATGATGAAAGCGATGCCCAGGAATGCGCCGGCGATACAGCCGAAAGTCATCACATAGGGGTTGAAGCCGGTCTCACCCAAAATGAACAGCGCGGGCACTGAGAACATCATCCCCGAAGACGCGCCGTTGACTGCGCTGGCAACGGTTTGGGCAACGTTATTCTCGACGATACTGTAGCGCCGCATCAGGCCGCGCAGGATGCCAAAACCCAGGATCGCGGCAAGCTCGGACCCTTCGATCGAGAATCCGAGTATCAATGCCGCGTAACCGATACTGACCGAGATCAGTGCGCCCAGCAGCCAACCAACGGACACGCTGGCCCAGGTCAGTTCCGGATACGGTCCATGCCGGATAACCCCGGCGCCTGCGTCGGTCTTTTCCAATGTCTGCTCCCCTGGGCAATCCGTCGGCGGCCACGGGCCACTGACTGCTTTGCTTATTCTTGGTGGCGCATAGCAGTAGCATATTTGCCTGCTGTTGCAAAACCGGCGTCGCCGTACGGCGCAGATCAATGCGGATTACAGCGCGGCCCATATCAGCAGCATTGTCGGCAAGTTTGTCTACAGCTTTATCGACAGAGTTTGCATCGGCGCACTGGGTAGCGCCGCTTTACGCAGCCACCCTGCCTGCCTTCAGGGGACTGCAAGGCCACCCGCATCAGGGCATCGTCAGGCTGATCTGATGACTTCGGACACTCTTCCCCAGACTTGCGTAAAATCCCGGTTGGCAGCGAAGTCAGCCCCTCGCGTCGCCGGATTGGAGCCTGTAGGCTTCCTATTTGTTACTTTAGCAAACTCCACTAACTAATTGTTTTAATTATTTATTTGAATGTCTGAATATCCACGACCACCCGCAATCCCCGGCACCTCGCCTGAGGCTGCCGAGCGCTTGTTGCAGTCCGCGCTTGCTGAGCATCAGGCAGGCCGACTGGAGCAGGCCGCCCGGCTGTATCAGCAAGTCCTGGCCTTGAACGACCAGAATCCTGACGCGCTTCATCTGCTCGGTGTATTGCGTTACCAGCAGGGACAGATTGATGCAGCATTAGGCTTTCTGGCCAAGGCTGTGGCCCTGGCCCCCGATCATGTCGACGCATTGTGCAACCTCGCGCTGGTGCAAAAATCGGCGGGGCGCGCCGATCTTGCCGAGGAAGCGCTTGGACGGGCGCTGACGATCGCGCCAGGTTTGCCGACCGCTCACAACAGTCTCGGCAGCATCAGGCTGGCCCGGGGTGATTTGCAGGGAGCAATCGCCGCCTACAGCGAGGCAACACGGCTGGAGCCTGCCTATGTTGAAGCCCTGCTCAATCTGGCCAACGCGATGCTTCTGGCCGGATATGCCGAACGGGCGTTGACGCCTTGCCAGCGCGCGCTCGAACTGCAGCCGGGATTGGCGGCCGCCCATTCGATGATGGGCACCTTGCGTGCGACGCTTGGCGAGGACACCCAGGCCGGCGCCTGCTTTGCCCGGGCGCTGGATCTGGATCCTGGGAATGCTGACTACGCCTGCAACCTGGCCAGCGCCCTTGAATCAGAGCGTAACTGGGACCAGGCACTGCCCATGTTCGAACATGCCCTGACCCTGGACCCGGATTGCGGACCCGCGATCAGCGGCGCTTTGCTGGTCAGCCGGTCTCTGTGCCAATGGGAGGGGCTGGAGCGTCGCTCCACCCGCTTCAGAACTGGCGTCGAACGCGGGCTTGCCGGCCTGACACCGTTCATCTATCTGGCGGAACCGTCCACCGCAGCAGAAGAACTCGCTTGCGCAAACCTCTGGAGCCGCCATATCTCAGAACGCATGGCGCCGCTCAAGGCTGCGCTGGATTTCCGCTACCAGCGAAAGCCAGGTCAGCGAATCACCGTCGCCTATTTCTCATACGACTTCCGCCGCCATCCCACCGCCTATACCAAGGTTGGCCTGTTCGAGAACCACGATCGCGATCGTTTTCGCGTGCTCGGATATTGCCACGGGCCAGACGATGGCAGCGAGATCCGCCGGCGCGTGGTCAACGCATTTGACGATTTCCTCGATGTCAGCGGCTGGCCGCCCGGAGAGGTCGCGAAGCGTATCCATGCAGACGGGGTGGATATCCTGGTCGACCTCAAGGGCCACACACAGTCCGCACCGACTGAAGTCTTTGCATTGCGGCCGGCACCAATACAGGTCAACTACAAAGGTTACCCCGGCACCATCGGCGGAGATTTTGTCGACTACATTGTTGCCGATGATTTTGTCGTGCCGGAAGCCGCTCGCGATACCTGTTCGGAAAAGGTCATCTATCTTCCTGACACCTACTGGGTCGATGACAATCGCCGGGCACGTCCGGCCCAGCCTCCTGCACGTGCGGAAATGGGCTTACCAGAGAACGGCTTCGTATTCTGCTGCTTCAACAATAGCTACAAGATCACGCCGGAAATGTTCGGGGTGTGGACCGACATCCTTAAGGCGGTGCCTGGAAGCGTGCTTTGGGCGCAAAACAGTAATCCTGGCAGCAGTCTGGCGGGGAATCTGCGCGCGGCCGCCCGACAACGGGGTGTCGACGAACAGCGCATTGTGTTTGCGCCGCGACGCCCGCTGGAGGAATACCTTGCCCTGTTTCGCCTGGCTGACCTGTTCCTCGATGCGCGTCCTTACAACGCTCACACCACGGCCAGCGATGCCCTGTGGTCAGGCCTGCCGGTGCTGACCTGCCCCGGCTCAACCTTTGCCTCCAGAGTGGCCGGCAGCCTGTTGCGGGCTCTGGATCTGCCTGAACTGATCTGCCCATCGCTGGACGCTTACCGCGACCTGGCGCTGCGGCTCGCAACACGAGCGGATGAACTGGCCGGGCTGCGTCAGCGACTGGAGGCCCGCACGCAGACCAGCCCACTCTACGATACGGCACGACTGACCAGACACATGGAGTCGGCATATGAGTTCATGTATGAGAATTTTCAGGCCGGCCGAACGCCGAAGCACTACCGCGTCCCGAATTCAGCTGACCTTACGGACCCGCCGCAGCGATAAGGCACTTAGCCGGTAATGCGACGAAACAGACTGCGGTGACTGTGCATTTTCTCGTGCAATTCCTTGCGCCGGGACTCGAGCCAGTCGGAACGCGACACCGGGGTCTCGGATTCGCCTTCCTTGTGTCGCCGCTTTGATTCCTGTTCCCGGAATTTGCAGAAGTCGATGTAGGCATCCAGCTCTGGCCTGAGATTGCGGCAGGTCAGCTCGACCATCACCGCGTCATCCACATAACCCAGACCGGGCACCTCATCCGGAATCAAATCTTCCGAATCCGCGACATAGGCCATCGCATCCAGCACCCGTCGTATATCCTCGACCGGCAGGCGCCACTCGGGATCAGTGACCATCGCGACCAGTGGTTCGAGTTGCTCCAGCGTCTGGCGGATCGACGCCGGGGCGCTGGTCTGGCGCGCTCGCTCGAGCAGATTCTCGGTTGCCTTGACGATTTGTGACACCTGGATCGCATTCTGACCGGCGCTCTTCGCATCTATCATGCGCTGAAAATAGGCCAGGTCCTGGTCAGAGAGCTCAAACTCCAGCTTCATCGGCATCGGGCGTCTCCGGACTGATAATGATCCTACGCAGGAAGCGTAGCCAGCTGCCGGGTTAGCGTCAACGCGGGTTGCAAGGACATCTGATCAACCTGCCACCTGACCGCCGACCTCAGCAACAAAACCGGTGTGAACTGCGTCCTTGACAGGTGAATCCGCATTATGACAGCGTGGACCCTGCAGACAACGGCAAAGTCGCCGAAAGGCGATGACGCAAAGCTTCCGGTCTAAGGGCAATGCCTAGGACAGCGGGGTCGCCTGCAGGACGGGACCCGTATTTCGGATGACCCGCCGCATGCACGGACGCTCATCGAGCGTACCCCCTTGCCATTCCTCCGGAAACGCCGAGCGATGCCAGCGACTGCAGGGTGCGCGGATCATCCGCGTGGTCAATTGGGAACGCGGGAGTATGTGTGATGAACGTCACGCAAAAGAAAATCGATGAAGATCTGCTTGAGACGACGCAACGTCTCAAGACGCTCGAAGACGAATGGCGCGAGCGCAAGGCAGCGCGGCTGTATCGCGACCTGGCCAGGGCGGCCGAGGAACTGGAGAAGCGATTCGCGGGCTATACCGCGGTCAGCGTCGAAAAAGGCGAGCGTGCGGTCACCGTCAGCGTCGGTCAGGACCGGGAACTGCGCTTGCTCATGCGTCTGAATTTCGACGAACACGGCCTGCTCAATCAGAGCTTCCAGGTCCAGGACAAGCAGATCCGGCGACGTCCTGATTACGAGGAACTGGACGATCAATTTGCCTTTGATACGCTGGATTCAGCGATATCCTTCATTCTTCGCGCCTGCGACTGACCGGGCTGACTCCATGCGCGGCGCCACGGTGCAGTACCGGGGCCGATCGGCCCCCATTCATGCACCTGGCTTCAGGTTCTGGCTTTGGCGCGGATGTCGCGGATGGTGTCGAGCAAGGTGTGATGCTTGAAATCTACAAATTCGCCCGCGTCAAAAAACACGCCGTAACACGTGCTGCACGACTCGAACCAGATATGTGGCTGCTCGCGATCCACCATGCGGATCATCTGGGTGTGGCAACTCGGGCAGGAAATCCGATCCTCGACATTAAACAACTCGCCGACCTCGGGATCGCCCAGGTCGATCACCTCTGAGCCCTCCATTTTCTTCAGCGCTTCATGCTCCAGCGCATCGAACCACATACCCTTGCACAAAGTGCAGCGGTCAATCTCGATACCCTGGAAATCGATCCTTTCCATATCGTGAGTGCATTTTGGGCATTGCATGATCTGCTCCCGGACAGGTGGTCTCTTACTATCTATAGCCTAGCACTGTGGCCAGAATATCTTCCACGCTCAAGTGAAGATTGTGGGACCGGCGATGTCTGTCCCTCTTGCTGCTTGCCTGGCCTGGCGACCTGTCGGCCTGGAAAAACGCTATGCGCGTGGGTCACGGAACCCGGCAAGATCTCGCGGCCAGGATGACGCGATCCAGCGAGATCAGATCACTGCAAATCGCTGCTATCTGGACCGGGATTCTGCACCGCTCCATCCGATCCTGAATCGTTCACGATGCACAAAGCGCTCATATTCCGCGATCACCTGCGCACCAGTCAGCAGGATCAGTGCGCCGACCTCCAGCAACAACAGCGCGACAATGACCGCGGTCAACGAGCCGTAGACAATATTGACCACAGAGATAGAGTCGAAGTACCAGGTCAGGATCCTGCGTGTCGCTTCCCAGAGAACCGCGGCCGCCAGACCGCCGACCAGAGCCGCGCCGCTGCCGATCCTGCCTGCAGGCATTACTTTATAGAACGAAGCCAGCAATACGACTTCGAGCACGAACATGCCCACGGCGACCAGCCAGTGACCTTGCCGATGACCGGGCAACAACTCGGCCAGGGTAACCGGGAGATGCGGTTCCAGCGCGCCGAGAATGCCGGGCCCGATAGCGAGGATCGTCAGGCCAGCGCCAAGCACCAGCATGTACGAATAGGGGATGATGATCGACACCAGCACGTGGCGGCTGACTACCCGCGATCGATGTTCAAAAATCCGTTCAAGCGCGCGCTCCAGGACATGAAACGCGGATGCGCTGAAAAACAGCAGCAGCACGATGGCGACCCAGCCCAGTTCCTCACGGCCCTCGAGCAGCCCGCGGATCTGCCCGACCACGACATCGGTGCGGCCCGGGATGACCAGTTCAACCGCACCCGAGAGTGCGTTCAACAAGCCCTCCTGGTCGACGAACTGCGACAGCGCCAGCAACATCAGCGCGAAAAATGGCACGATGCTTAGCAGTGCGTTGTAGGCCAGCGCGCCAGCCAGCAGAAGCACCTGGTTGCGTCGCAGCCCTCGCCCCACCCGGGATATGAATGCCACCGGGTGCCGCAACAGCAGCCGCGCTCTGGCGGAATGAGGATTTCTCGCTGGCAATGGAACGGCTTCCGGACGACGGAGTCGAAACGCTTTATTGTACTTTACTGTCGGGCACCGGCGGCGGAAATCCGATGCTTCAGATCACTGATTCTGCTAGCCTGACAATCGTTTCGGCATTGGGGGATGCAGCTTGAGCGACACAGCGGGCGGATTCAGTCGATTCCTTCGGGAAATGCGACGGCGCAATGTGTTCAAGGTCGCGACGGTCTACCTGATCGCGGCATGGGTATTGATCCAGATTGCCGAAACCACGTTTCCCGCGCTCGGCCTGCCCGAGTGGACCGTCACCTTCGTCGTCATGCTGTTACTGCTGGGTCTGCCGATCGCATTGATCCTGGCCTGGGCATTTGAAGTTACCCCGGAAGGTATCAAGAAAACCGCCGAGGTTCCGGTCCAGGAGTCGATCACTTCAAACACCGGGCAGCGGATCAATTATCTGATCATCGGCACGCTGGCCGTGGCGGTGATCGGACTGACGTTGACCCACAAGCGCTTTGGCATCGGTGAATTCGTCGGCACCGCTGACGAAGATACCGGTCCCAAGTCGATTGCGGTGCTGCCTTTCGTCAATATGAGCGGTGACGCGGACAACGAATATTTCTCCGACGGCCTGTCCGAGGAATTGCTCAACGTGCTCGCCCAGGTCGATGGCCTGCGGGTCGCCGCACGCACTTCGTCCTTTTTCTTCAAGGGACAGAATCAGGACCTGCGCAACGTGGGTGACAAACTCGGTGTCGAACACGTCCTTGAAGGCAGCGTGCGCAAGTCTGGCAACCGGATCCGCGTTACCGCGCAGCTGATCAACGTCAACGACGGCTTCCATCTGTGGTCGGACACCTACGACTATGAGATGACCGACGTGTTCAGGATCCAGGACGAGATCTCGCTGGCCGTGGTCGAGGCGCTAAAGGTCAATCTGCTGGGCGAGGAGCGGCAGCGGATCACCAAACGGTCGACCACCAACGTTGAGGCGCACAATCTCTATCTGCGCGGACGACAATTTCTGCATCTGCGGACCCTGGAATCGACCGAACAAGCGCAGAAGCTGTTCGAGAGCGCGGTCCGCATGGATCCGGAGTATGCGCTGGCCTATTCCGGCCTGTCCGATTCGATAAACCTGCTGTCTACGAATCATGGTGTGATGCCGCCGGAGACCGCATACGATCAAACCACACCTTTGCTTGAGCGCGCCATGATCCTCGATCCGGGCTCGGCCGAGGTATGGGCCTCAAAGGGCCTGGCCGAGATGAACGTGCGAAATCTGGAGCCCGCGGAGGCCGCGCTGAAACGCGCCATGGAACTCAACCCCAGCTATGCGCCGGCCTATCTGTGGTACGCCAGCGCGTTGGCAGAGAACCCCGAGAGGACCGAGGAGGCCATTGAAGTCCTGCGCAAGACGCTGGAAATCGATCCGCTATCAAGGGTGGCGCAGAACAATATCGCCGCCAATTACTTGAGTCTGGGACGCTACGCGGAAGCCGAAGCACAGTGGCTTCGCATGGTGACCCTGGACCCCGACTACGCCACCAGCTATCTGGGGCTTTACAACCTTGACCGCAACGTGGCGTTCCGACTCGACGACGCCCATCGCTGGCTGCTTAAAGCGCACCAGGTGTCCGAACGCGATGTGCGCACGACGATCGAATTCGTATTCCTGTACAACAACCTCGGCATGGACGAAGCCTCGGATCGCTGGGGTCGGCGTATCGTGCTGGAGTCGCCCGAGCATCCGATAGCCACCTTGTTGCCGATTTTTTATGCCATCAAGGACAAGGACTTTGCGCTGGCCGATCAGTTGTCGGTGCCGCTGATGGACTCCGAAATCAGCAATATGTCAGCTTTCCGTAGTCAGCGTCTGCTGACACTGGCCATGCTCGGGCGCGCCGATCAAGCGCTGGCCCTGGTCGAGCAGTGGAATCCCGAGCTGTTGCTGGCGGATCCGGTGATCGACCACCAGACGCAGGGCCCACAGGTCATCAACGAGGTGCTGTTTGCGTTGCGAAAAGCCGGGAAAGAATCGCAGGCGCAACGCCTGGTGGCGGCAAGTGAACAGCATGAAAGACTTGAGCATTCCAAGCAGTTGCCGGCGCAAGCAGCTATGAATCTTGCCCTCGCGGCCGCCGCTGCCGGCGATCCGCAAAAGGCCCTGTTCCAGCTGCAGCAGGCTGTAGACCAGGGCTGGCTCGGCAACGCCGAATGGGGCTGGAGATTTACCGAGTCAGAGTTTCTGGGCGAGGCCGCCGCCAGCCCGGAGGTCGCAGCAATCCAGGCCCGTCTGGACGCGTCACTCGCGACGCAGCGGGAATCCGTCGAACAGCAACTGGCTGAACTCGGCGTCGGCGCCCGCTTCTGAGCGCCGGGATTCTCGCGCTACCACTCGCCCGTGTTGGGCATTGATTGCCAGGGCTCTTTCAGCGGCAGCGCCTCGCCCTTTTGTAGCAACTCTATCGAGATGCCGTCTGGCGAGCGCACAAACGCCATCCTGCCGTCTCTCGGCGGTCGGCTGATCACCACCCCGCCGGCCTGCAATTTTTCACACAATGCATAAATGTCATCGACCCGGTAAGCCAGATGACCAAAATTGCGTCCGCCAGTGTAGACCTCGGGGTCCCAGTTGTAGGTCAGTTCGACCTGCGCGCTGTCGTCGCCAGGCGCAGCGAGAAACACCAGCGTAAAACGCCCGCCTTCGCTGTCCTTGCGGCTCAATTCGCGCAATCCCAAATGCTTGCAGTAGAAAT
The DNA here is from genome assembly GCA_963704875.1 of uncultured Gammaproteobacteria bacterium. GTDB lineage: Bacteria > Pseudomonadota > Gammaproteobacteria > Steroidobacterales > XN24 > CAMYOC01. The sequence goes on from CAVPIA010000002.1 coordinate 79,709, forward strand.
CCAGCGAGGCATCCAGGTCAGAAACCCGGACCATGGTGTGCAGATATTTCATTCGGGACTCCTTCACAGACCAGCGCGGATTATACGATCTGCGACGCTTGCAAATAACATTAGACATTCTGCATATTTTGGGGTATATATTAGATGTCACTAATATCCTGTCTCCCCCAAGACAATGAGTGGCCCTTTTGCCCGGGTGGACACCACCCGGGCACTTTTCATGCTAGATTAGCTTATCCATTTAAGTTAATGATTCTATTGTTCTTATGTCCTGGTTAGGTGCGCTTGCGATTGGCTTGAGTCTGGGCCTGCTGGGATCCGGCGGCTCGGTGCTCACGGTACCGGTGCTGATCTATCTGGTGGGCCAGGATGAGAAGGTCGCAATTGCCGGATCGCTGGCCGTGGTCGGCAGTATCGCCCTGATCGGGAGCCTGCCCTTCCTCCGTCGTCGGATGATCGACTGGCGCAGCCTCGCGTGGTTCGGCATCCCCGGCATCGCCGGAACCTGGTCCGGCGCCTGGGCCGCCGCGTTCGTCAGCGGCGCAACGCAGTTGATCGCATTCGCTGCGGTGATGCTGGTGGCGGCAGGCTTTATGCTCAAACCGTTACGCGTCAACGCTCCATCACCGGTCCATCCCGGTGCCGCGCCGGTTGGCGGCCATGTGGAGTCAGTCACGCGGGCCGAGTGGAAGATCGTGATCGATGGGCTGCTGGTCGGCATCGTGACCGGTTTCGTCGGCGTCGGCGGCGGATTCCTGATTGTCCCGGCGCTGGTATTGTTGGGGGGTCTGAGCATGCATCGGGCCATCGGCACCAGCCTGGCGATTATCGCGCTGAAGTCGTTTGCCGGATTCTGGAAATACCTCGATGTCCTCCAGCAAACCGGTTTGAGTCTCGATACACCGGTACTGGTCAAATTCGCGCTGGTTGGCATCGCCGGCAGCCTGCTCGGTAACCAACTCGGCAATCGTATCGACCAGCGACGTCTGAAACAGGGTTTCGGCGTATTCCTGATCGGCATGGCGCTGTTCATCATCTGGCGCCATCTTCCGGCCGGCACAACATCCTGATTGCCCGGCAATAAGCCTGAGCGACAAGACAAGACAAGACAAAAAAGGGAGGATCCTGAACCATGCAGATGACGATGGAACAAATGGTGGCCAAGGCCCGATCCGTTATCACGGAAATCAGCGTCGATAACTTCAACCATCAACTGCCCGAGCACACGGTGCTGATCGATGTCCGCGAGCCTGAGGAACACTCGGCTGGTCATATCCCAGGTTCGCTGAACATCCCCCGCGGCGTGCTCGAAGCCGAGGTCGCCCCGGTCCCTGAAATGGGCGGCGAAACCGCTGCCGCGCTGTCAGATAAAAATCGGCCCATTTGCGTCTATTGCCGTACCGGCGGACGGTCCGCGATGGCGGCAAACGCGCTGCAGGAAATGGGCTTTACCCGGGTGCTTTCGCTGGCCGGCGGATATTCGGCCTGGTGCGAGGATCGTTACCGGGATTGACCCGGATCTTGCAGAGTCAGGCCTCTGCGGCCAGCTCCGGATCCGCGGCCGATGGATCCGGCGCAGGCATTTCGTCCGGCCATGCACCGATAATCGCCTGTATCACCGTAGCCAGCGGGATCGCAAAAAATACACCCCAAAATCCCCACAGGCCGCCGAAAACCAGGATCGCGGCAATGATCGCAACCGGGTGCAGATTGACCGCCTCGCTGAACAACAGCGGCACCAATACGTTACCGTCGAGAAACTGGATAACGCCATAGGCGAAAAGGACTGAATAGAACTCAGGCTGCAGTCCCCACTGGAAGAACCCGACGCCTGCCACCGGCAAGGTCACCATCAATGCGCCAACGTAGGGTATCAACACGGAGAAGCCGGTCAGCACAGCCAGCAACAACGCGTAGTCCAGACCCAGAAAACGAAACACCGTAAAGGCGACCGCGCCAACGATAATGATCTCCCAGATCTTGCCCCGGGCGTAGTTGCCGATCTGACGATCCACCTCGCCCCATACCTGATCCGCCAGCGGCCGATGTTCGGGCAGGAAACGGCCGAACCAGGCGACGATGCTCTTGCTGTCCTTGAGCAGGAAGAACACCAGTATCGGCACCAGCACAAGATAGACGCCAATGGTCAGAGCGGTGACCAGCGAGGACAAGGAATAGGTCAACAGCGTTTGGCCGACGCCAATAATCTCTGAGCTCAGACTCGCCAGCAGATCCTGAATCTGCTTCTCGGTAATCAGCGAATATCGCTGCGGCAATGCCAGCAGCGCTTCCTGCAGCGCTGCCACAATACTCGGCACTTGCTGCGCCAGTTGGGTCAACTGACGGATCAACAGCGGCAGCAGGCCGAATACGGCGAATATCAAGGCGATGAAGAAACTCAGAAACACCACCAGCACTGCAGCCAGATGCGGGATGCGTTTGTGCTCAAGACGCGTCACAAGCGTTTGCAGGAGATACGCGATCACGACGCTTGCCAGCACTGGCGCCAGCATGCCACCAAACAGATACAGCGTCGCTGCAACGATCAGGATGATCAGGACCAGGATGACTATCTGGGGATTCGCCAGCTGACGCTTAAGCCAAGTAGAAATATTATCCACCGCCATCTGGGGCACCCGAACAGGCCGCAAGGACATTTAGCATAGCAGCACTGGTGGTTCGCTCAAACGGCCTCCGGGCTTGCCTTGCGCTCCTCTGAGCGCAGCAGATAGCGACACATCGCCGGGACCACCAGCAGCGTGAGCAAGGTTGAAGCCAGCAGACCTGAGATGATCGACCAGGCCAGCGGTGGCCACAATGTGCTCCTGGTCATCGTCAACGGCGCCAACCCGGCCACAGTCGTCACTGTCGTGAGCAAAATCGGACGCGTGCGTCGCGCCACGGCATCGACGATTGCGCTTATCAGCGTCTGACCGCGCTCGAGATTCTTGTCCAGCACGTCGATCAGAACAATGGCGTTATTGACCACTATTCCAACCAGTGCAATGACACCAAGCAACGCGGTGAAACCAAACGGATTGTCGGACAGGATCAGCCCCGGGACGACGCCGACGGTTGCCAGCGGGACGGTGACCAGGACCATGATCAGGCGTCGGAACGAATTGAACTCCAGCAGCAGGAACACCAGCAGCAGCACGAGACCGATCGGCATCGCTGAGAAGATCGCCGCGTTGGCGTCGCCGGAGCTCTCCAGCTTGCCGCCAAAATCCACGCGGGTCCCGGGTGGCAACTCGAGGTCTCTGATCCGCTGCTGCAGATCGCTGGTGACATTGCCAAAGGCATAGCCCTCTTCCAGTTCCGAGAGTACGACAGAGATCCTGCGCAGGTCCCGATGCTGGATCGCAGAGGGCTGCCACACCAGCGATTGCTGTACCAGCCGGGCCAGCGGCACCGGTTCTCCGGCCGTTGTGAAAACGTAGGCGGTATCCAGATGGTCAGTGGAAAAGCGCTCCCCCTCCGGCGAACGCAGATAGATCGGCACCGGATCGACACCGGCACGGTACTGGCCGATCTCTATGCCCAGGGTACGGCCACGCAAGGCATCCGCCACGCTGGAACGATCCAGACCATAACGTGATGCCGCTGCATCATCGATCTCATACACCAGCGTCGGTGTCCCGGTACCCAGCGTTTCGCGCACATCAGCCGTACCCTCGCTGCGGCGGACAAAATCCAGCACCCGTTCGGTGGCGGTCCGCAGGCTGTCGAAATCGTCGCCATAGACACGGATCTCGATCGGTGCGTCCACCGGCGGTCCTTGCCCGAGACGATGGGGTACTACTTCGACATCGGGCAGCTTGCTGCGCGCATAGTCGCGCACCCAGTCGGAGACCGCGCCAATCTCGTCCGCGCTGGTGGTCATTACCGCCAGCCTGCCGACATGCGGACTGCGTGGATTTTCGCGCAGGTTGTAAAAGAACACCGGACCCGAGTAGCCAGTCCACGTGTAAACATCGGAGACCTGCGGCAGCTGACCTAGCGCATTGGCCATCTCCAGTGCCGCGGCCGAGGTAGTACTGATGTGCGTGCCCTCAGCAAAATTCAGATCGACTACCATCTCGCTGCGCGAGGTACTGGGGAAGAAATCCCGATCCACATAACGCATGCCGAATAGCGCCAGTCCGATCATCAGCACCGCAATGAACAGTACTGTCGCGCTGTGATCCACCGCCAGCTGCCCGACCCTGCGGCCGACCCCAGCCAGGCGGCTCTCGGCCCGCCCTCTGCTTGGTTTGAGAACAAACTCCGACAAAGCCGGGGTCACCAGGATGGCGTAAAAGTAGCTGACGGTCAGTGTCAGCATCACCATCGTAGGAATCATGCGGGTAAAGTCCCCGGTATTACCCTTTGAGATCAACATCGGAATGAACGCAGCGAGCGTGGTGCCGGTCGCGGAGCCCAATGGCCCGGCCAATTCGTGAACCGCTCTGATCGATGCCTTGCGCGCTGGCACACCGCGGTCGAGATGCCACTGGATGTTCTCCACCATCACAATAGCGTTGTCCACCAGCATGCCGAGACCGATGACCATGCCGGCGATCGCCATCTGCTCAAGGACGCCACCACCGATTGCATAGATGGCCAATGCAGATAGCGTCACCAGAGGCACGATCGAAGCCACCAATAAGCCCAAACGCAGACCCATGGTAAGCAGAAGGATGGCAGCGACGATGCTCACACCGAGCAGCAGCGAGCGCCCGAGTTCCGCCAGCCTCGCGTTGACGTGTGTTGGCTGGAACAGGATCAGATCCAGCTGCAGCGGGCTGAACTCCTGTTGCAGATCCGCGACCAGGGCCTGCAACGCGTCTCCGAACTTGCCGACGTGAACTTTATCCCGCTCCAGGATCACAGACAGGCCCACTACAGGCACTCCATTGACCCACATGAATTCGCGGCCCGGTTCGGCCGGCCCATGACGCACCTCCGCCACCTCGGACAAGGGTAGTGTGTTGCCATCAGCCAGAGTGACCGGCGTTCGCGCTATCTCTTCGACCGACCGAAACTCGGTCTCGGGCCGCAGGGTCGCGGTCTTGCCAGCCACCACCACGGTACCGCCACCGCGGACCTGATTACGTTGTGACAATTGCGTGGCCAGCGCATCCGGCGTCAGCCCGGTACGTCGTGCAGAGGCATCATCGTAGGCAATGGTCACCTGTTCGCCAGGATCGCCTTCGGCCTCAACCCGCGATACGCCAGCCAGGGTATAGAGTCTTTTCTTCAGGCGATCTGCTGCATTCGCCAACTGCAACAGATCATCGGATCCAGAAACCACGACCACCGCAGACGCATTGTCAATCGCGCGGTCATCGACTACCGGCTGGCCAACACCGCTCGGAAATTCCTGCTGCGCCCGCTCCACCGCGATCCGTACCCGATCCCACTGGGTGTCGGTGTCATACACATAGTCCTGCAGCCGAAGCCGCAATGTAGCCTGACCGGATCTGACCGTGGACTGGATCGACTCGATAGTCTCGATTTCCGCCAACTCTTCTTCCAGCGGCTCGAGCACCAGGCGCTCAACACGCTCGGGATCTGCACCCGGATAGGGCACAAGAACAAAGCCGCCACGATAGGGAAAGGAAGGATCTTCCTGGCGGATCATGCCATTCCATGCCGCCAGCCCGACCAGTGCCAGGACGGTGGCGACGGCCAGAATCAAACGCCTCTGGCCGGCAGCTGCAACAGCCAGACTCATTCCAGAATCTCTACCGACTGACCCGGGATCAAGCCACTCAGACCGGTCACCGCCACCCGATCACCTTGCTTCAGTTCACCGGTGACCTGGACCCGATCTCCGAACAACTGGCCGACGCCGACGTATACCGGTTCAACCTGACCGTCGGTGATACGGAACACGCGCGGCCGCCCGGTTCCCGGGTCCAGAATCGCAGCCAGCGGTACAAAATGCGCTTCCATAGATGCCATTGGCACCACCAGTTCTACGGTCAAACCCGGACGCAGAACAGGTGCCGGATCCAGCGCGATCTCAACCGGGAACAAACCGCCCGCCTCGCCGCCCGAATCACCGATCCGTACCACCCGACCAGATACCGTCTGCCCACCGACAAAGCTCAATGTCAGCTCCACTTCGCGGCCCGGCGCAAATCGATCAATCAGACTTTCTGGTACCGCGAACGCGACCTCAAACGCATCGATCGCGCTGAGTCGGATGACCGGTTGACCGGCCGCTACGTATTCACCGATCTCGAACCGGACCTCAGTGATCGAACCGTCGAATGGCGCCAGTAGCCTGGATTGCTCGTCGCGATTCCGCGCTTCTGCGAGTTCGGCAGCGGCAAGATCACGCGCGGCCTCGGTGGCAGCCAGATTGGTGCTCACTCGTTCGAGATCTTCCTGACTGATCAAGTCACGTCCGCGCAGGTCGGTTGCCCGCTGCAGATCACGCTGCAATTGCTCCAAACGGGCGCCAAACTCTCGCAGACGGGCCTCGCCAGCGGCCACCGCGGGTTCCAGCGACGGGTTGTAGAGTCGCGCGATCACGTCACCGGATTGGACCTGACCGCCGAGTTCTCCGGCCCGTTCAACCAATGTCCCGGATACCAGAAAGGCGAGCGTCGCGCGGCGTGAGGCGCGGGTAATGCCGGACATCCGCAGTTCCCGTACGCCCTGCTCTACTTCTACTTCGGCAGCGCGGACCGATCGCAGCGGCTGATCCTGTGCCCCGGTTGCCGGTCCAGAGTCACAGGCAGCCAGACCCAGCACTGCCAGCAGCGTGACCAGCGTCAGTGTTTTTGAGAGATGCATGTGTGTCCCGAGCCCAGCTTGACGGCGTTATGTTGTCAATGTAAACATCGGATGTTGGCGATGTCAACATCATGCTAGACTGCGCGCCGGAGCGTTCATGCCAGGATCAAAAACATTCGCGACCCGAAGCAGTTACCACCACGGCGATCTGCGCTGCACACTGGTGGAAGCGGCAGAACATCTGCTTGAAAAACAGGGCCTCGCCAGCCTTAGCCTGCGCGAGGTGGCGAAACTCGCCGGCGTAAGCCATTCGGCGCCCTATCGTCATTTTCGCGGTAAGGCAGGCCTGCTTGAAGCCGTCGCCGAAGCCGGATTCCGCCGCCTCGCCGACCTGGTCAACGACGCGCGGGAAAGTAACCCGGAAGACCCCGTCGCTCAATTGCGCGCAGCCGGCGTTGCCTACGTGGCATGGGCGACGCAGAATCCTGAACGGACCCACTTGATGTTCGGCGGCATGATGAAATCAGCCGACACGCCCCAGGGTCTGCATGACTGCGCCGAGCACGCCTATTCAGGCATCTACAGGATCATCGACGACGGTCGCCGGACCGCGGTTTTCGGCGGCGAGGACACCGACAGCGTGGTAATCTCCGCCTGGTCGGCAGTTCATGGATTGACTATGCTGGTGCTCGGCAGCGGCAAGCTCAACCCGGAAGGCCCGGATGAAGTCAGACGACTTGCCACAACAATCTGCGAGACCATACTGACCGGCATTCGCTCGCGAACATGAACCATGATCAGCGCTAACAGAGATTCGAAATCTTGAACCAGGCGAACGTCGCGCAGAGCGAGGCATCATCAACGGACCCGGTGCGCCTGCCCCGCCGATTGCGTTTCGAACTGATCTTCAACGGCGTGCTGCTGGCGATAGGCCTGTTCCTGGTTCCTGCGGCTGTTTTTTTTACCGGTCAAGCGCTGTTGGGTGAGTATTCAACCGATGGCACGGGCATCCTCAATCTCTACGGCAGCATCCTGCGGGATATGGGCCGGGGAGATGTCGCCCCCTGGCTTTTGGTCCTCAGCCCGATGCTCGGCATTACCCTCCTGAGAGTTCTGTGGCTGCCTCTGCGCGCTCGCTCTGACCGCGATCAGCAGGACCAGCAACCCGCCGAGAAACTGTGACTCAGGTCACAAATTATGTAAGCCCCTGTCCCGTATAATAATTTTCGAGGAACACCGTCCAGGATGGGGCCTGGCGAATAATAAGCGGAGGGGTGTAATGGGATTTTTCGGGCGCAAAAAGCGCGTGGACAAATCGACGGACGTGGACTCAGCCAGGCGGGTCACGGGCATCGTTCGCAGGGGACTGGCGGACGGTGACGGCGATCTCCCGCCTGCGAAACTCAAAATCCATGAGGCAAGGCAGGGCTGCAACCCTTACGATTCAGGTACTCGCGGCGTTAATGCCGATCCGCGACCAGGCAACAGACCGGCCGCAGGACGAATGCAGGCCGGAAAAGGATGGAAGGAATCGGGGTTTAACCCCTATGACACCTACTCCAATCTGCCAAAACAGCGTTCCTGGGAGGATGTGCCGTTTGACTCGGTCGACAAGGACAGACGGAAACGCTAGCGCGTCAACGACAGGGCTTTTCCGCCAGGTGACGACGAATCGCAGTGCGGTTAGGATTGTGACTCAGATCACGCCGCATCGGCGCCGCGTCAACGAGACTGAGCAACCGGTGGGTAGAGCTGAGTCGCTTACTGAAAGACTTCGGGTTATGCATACAGCTCTCGTATAAGGAATTACTCATATAGAGTAGTGCAGTGCACAATAAAACGCAACAACCAGAGCGGAAAGAGCGAAAGCTTAAAGAGCGGTTCCTGGCAGCGGCATGCCTGATTGCTCACCCTGCTCTGTTGCTGGCGGATCCGCCGCCCGCTGCGCTCACCGAAGGCATCCGCGCAAAATCTCCGACAACGGTTCATCCAATTGCGTCTTATCCGGCGCGCTTTGCGCTACCGAAAAGACATCGCGCAGCGGCGACCGTCGGTGACAAGGGCAGCCACATCCAGCAAGTAACAGACTCGGACGCGAGTACCGCGATGGCTGCCTACGCCTTTAGCGGGCCCTCTTCACCGGAAGAATATCTGGTCTATCTGCGCGAACTCGAGGAAGTACCGTTCTTCACCTTGTGGGAAGGCAGCAGCAGCCGAATTTTTTTCGGTCTGGATGATGACCACCACCCGGGTCTTCACTTTTCGCCGCGTCGCGACTAGTGTCCTGTTTGACCGCAGCTAGCGGATCGTAGCGACAAGATAGTAGCGGCAAAAAAGGGCGGCCAAATTGATGCTGCCAAATTAAACCTGCTAGATGAGTTGCCCCTCGCTCGGAAAAGAGCCCTCGCAGGTGCGGCTCATCCCTTCACTCAACGCTTTCAGCAACACCCGCCGGATGGCGCTTGTGTCCTTCGGATCGACTGTGTACTCGGTGCTCCAGTGAACACTGCCGTCAGTCGCGTCCATTAGTCGGGCCCGGACAAGAAGATCCGTGGATGAGCCATCGTCTTGCAGCGACGTGTCGATCAGCAACTCGGCGGGCATGTTCTGGCTGCCGTGAGTTGCCGGAGGCGGGGAAAGCGTCAGACCCCGTATCCGCAGACGCAGACCGTCTGGCCGATCTGCGGTCTCCAGCGACCGTATCAGGGATGCCGGCACGAGATCGTGATCGTCGATCCAGACTCGGGTCCCATCCGTCAGCTTGTCTGATAGCGACAGCGCGCAAAGCGGCAGAACCATCGCAACCGTTGCCGCCGCAAACGGCCGCCCGATCCTGCCCAGGCCGTTCGCCCGCGGGGACGACCAGCGATAAGCCAGATAGACACAGAGCGGGAATCCCGCGAGCAGAGAGAGCGCCCACCACAAGGTGTCATCTGTACCCGGTGCGACCACATCCGCCTGCCGCACTAGCAGCCAGACCAGGACCAGATAAAAAAACAATGCCCGAATCGCTATGCCAGAACGTGGCTGAGCGGTTTGCTCGGTAGTCCTCAACGTTGCTGCTCCCTGTCACGCTTGAAAGCACTGGAGGCTATCGCCATCCGGTCTCGATGTCGCGTCGTCACGATGCTAGTGTCCTGTTTGCTTAGTTCGCAAACTTTCAGAATGCCTGCCGAGCGTTAATGCAAGGCGCAGCCCGCCGGTAATGGCCGGCCCTTGCCCAGGGCTGCAACGCCGCAGTAACGCTTTGCAGACTTTCCCTGCGGGCACTCCCGGCGGCTCGTCCTGCCGCGTTGCAGTCGCTCGAAGTAGCCCGCTAATCCCGCGCTCCTGCGTCTCGCAGGACCAGCCGCCGGGGGCGCTGAGAGTCAGCGAACCAAGTAAACAGGACACTAGTTCTGCTCGAACGCGCTGCTTGCCAGGCGCGAATCAGCCATCGGCAAGGCGCCGACTTCCTTGCGCATTTCTGCTACATCCAGGCGCACCGGATCCAGCACGCTCTGAATGTCAGGCTGCGCCATCCAGCCGGCCGTCTGCGGGTAGATAGTGTACAGATAGTAGTCACGCCAGCCTTCGGCCACTGCAGCACTCAGACGTGCCCTTGCCTCAGGCTCCTTCCCATCCAGATGCAACAATACTGCCGCAAACGCGTCGATCTGCGGAATCTCCCAACCGGCCTCGGCCGCATGTTCTGCCTGCCTCAATCCATCGGCAATCGTTTCTGATCCGCCGTCCAGATCTCCTGCCTCCAGCTGCGCGAAAGCCAGCCCCGACGCGAGGAACAATATGTCCTCCGGCGGCAGGCCCTGCTCCAGAGCCTGCGCCTGCAGAGCCTGCAAGCGATTGACCGCAGCTTGATATTGACCGGTCTTCAGGTCCGTCATCGCGGCCCATACCAAGCGTTCGACGTTGCTCCAATCTTCAAAATCAGGTTCTGTTTCGCCGCTGTTGAGCAAGGGCTCCAGAGTTTCCATGTCATTCCGGGCGAAGCTGACCATCAGCCTTGCACCCAGCAGCTTATGACTGTCCTCCAGCTGCTGCTCCGCCCGCTGAAGATAGCTCTCAGCCTGAGCGAGGTCATCCAGCTTGATCAGACTCAGGACCAATGCGAGATAACTCAGTTGCCCATCATTCTCGAGCACGCCGCGATTCGCGATCTCAACCGCCTGGTCCAGCTTGCCGTATCTCGCATAAAGCTCGGCCAGGCCGAAATAGGCGGCGTCATGCTTCGGGTCACTGTCGATAATCACTCGGGTCTGAGCTACCGCCTGTTCGAAACGTCCCGTGGCGCCCAGGGTCTTCGCCATATTTTGCCGAATCGCCGGATGCAATGGATCCAGCTCCATTGCGCGGGTGTATTCGGCAAGCGCAGCGCTGGGCCCCTGGCTCCAGCTCAAGGCCAGACCCAGCCACATATGTGCCATTGAGTAATTCGGGTTCAGATCAATTGCCTTACGTAAGGCAAGCTCGGCTCCGACGATGTCGTGCTGATTCAACCGCAACAAACCAAGCGAAGCGTATGCCTCGGCCAGCTGATCATCCAGCGCCAGCGCCCTGGCCACCGGAAGCTCAGCCCGGGACAGCGCGTCCTCGGTACTCAGATTTCCGTAGCCATCGAGCAACAGATAGGTGTCTGCCAGACCGGTATACGCAAGGGCGAAAGACTCATCGATAGCAACCGCTTGCTGGAACAACGCCAGCGCCCGGTTAAGAGAATCTTCGGTACGCTGATGCCAGTGATGACGGCCAAGCAGGTACAGATCGTAGGCACGAATATCGACATCGGTCGTCAACGAACCCATCCGCTGATGCTCGCCGATCAACTCCAGCTTCAACGCATCGACGATGGACTGCGCGATCTCTGCCTGGATCGAGAAGATGTCATCAAGACGGCGATCGTAGGTGCTCGACCAGAGATGAAAACCATCGTCTACGTTAATCAACTGCGCGGTGATACGCACCTGATCGCCGGCGCGTCTCACGCTGCCTTCAAGCACGGTGTTTACATTCAGCTGCTGACCGATGCTGCGCACGTCTTCATTTCTGTTCTTGAATGCGAACGAAGATGTCCGGGCCGCAACCCTCAAGCCATCAACGCTGACCAGTGAATTCAGCAACTCCTCGGAAATGCCATCGCTGAAATATTCGTTGTCGCCTTCCTGGCTCAGATCAACGAACGGCAGAACAGCAATCGACTGCTCGTCGGCCAGGCTGCCCTGGAGCAGATTTTGGTCAACGACCAGGTAGCCGATAATTGCGACCAATACCCCGATGATCACGAAGTCGATTCCACGCCGGGCCACTTGCTGGACTTCCGCCGAGCCCTCCCCTGTAGGCTCGGTTTTGACCAGGCCATCCGGAGTGATGTCGAATACCCAGGCCAGGAGCAGGACGACCGGAAATCCAGCCAGCCCGAGACTGACGACAACAGTCAGCGCCCAATCTGGTACGTGCAAGGCCGGGAACACGACGGAGGCCACCTCGATGACCAGCCAGGCCACCACACCATAGGTGGCAGCCACCCGCAGCACCCTCCGGCGACGGAGATCTGCCAGGGTCCGCGAAAACAGAGAATCTGGTTTTTCCATGCCTCCCAACTCTGGAGCGATAGCCGGCCGTCGGCGCTACCGCATCTTAAAGCGTATAGATTCACTCGCGGGCACATGGTTCCCGACCCGCGGCAGCATGTCCCGATATGCTAACCCGGAGCCGCCGGAAGGGTCCCGCCAGTCGACAACCAAACTCATTTGACGGTGACTTGGCTCCCGCGTAGGCTTGCCTCACCACCGGTGCCGCGGAGACTCCCATGAGTCTGAGAGTAAGCTTCGAACTCAGCAATACTGATCTGAAACATTTCCGCACGATCATGCGGGAAGCCAGAGATGCTGCCGCACAGAAACCGCCTGCAGAGGTATTCGCGGCAGCCAGAAAGCTGCTCGAGTCTGTCGACGGGATCGACATACCGGAATTTGTCAGTGACCGATTGGCGCGTATCCAGGTCATGATCGACATGGTCGAAGATCAGGAGTGGGCCCTGCCGGCATCGGACGCCGCCAGAGTCACCAGCGCATTGGCCTACTTTGGCGAACCCGAGGACCTGATCCCGGACCACATCCCCGGCCTGGGATTTCTGGATGATGCCATTATGGTCGAACTCGTGGTGCGTGAGTTGCGCCATGAGATCGACGCCTATGCAGATTTCTGCCGTTATCGCGAAGTCGAAGAGCGCAAACGCGGCGGCCGCGATGCCGAGGACCCCACCAGCCGGGAAGCCTGGCTCGCCGGCAGACGTAAGGAACTCCAGTCGAGGATGCGCAATCGCCGACTTCGGGAACGTACCCGACGCGGCGCAAGCTCGGGTGGGCGCTCGCCGTTCTCCCTATTTTGAGCCCCGCCTGCGCCCCTCGCGCTGGAGCGGACTGACCTCCCAGGCTGTCCACGACGATGCCGGCGACGCCGGATCAAGCTCGGTTGCGGCGTTTGTCCTGTCGCGTGGCCCGGGACCGATTTCACGGCCATGCAGGGGTCGCGTCCACGAGGCGGGCAGGACCGGACGGAACAAGCGCCTCAGCCGGCCAATAATCAGTGCGGCCATTTGCATGGACAAGTCTCCGTTGCCGTTACTTTGATGCTCAGGTTTCCGGCAGATAATAGACGACCGTCAGGGCCAACCCGGCCCACATCGCGGCCTGTGAAAGCCAGCGCCATTGCTTGCGCCTGATCAGACCAAGGAAACTGATTCCGCAAATCGCAGTCATAATCAGGAAGATGATGGTGCTTTCGATCAAGGCGGGATACTCGGCAGCCAGCCGCGGATGCTGATCTGACAACAGGAAAAAGAGAAACAAAACTACCGTCAATCCGGCACCTATCGATGCCGAGGTGCCAAGCAGAATGCCGGTGATGATCGCCAGTGGAGGCATATTCGTCCTTTCGCATTAAGTTAAAGATTCCGGCCAGGCCCTTGAACAGCCACGAATTGCACTCTAGCCTAGGGGCGGCAACCAGACCCGATTTAACGAGCTTTTGATTAAAGAGAAATCCATGCTTCGAATTCTATTGAATTTCATGCCTGTGCGCCGCTTCATTGTGGCGGCCATCATGCTGGGTCTGCTGCCGGGCGCTGTCATGGCCACCGCGGAGAACCCCGGCTTAGTGCCAAACGATCGGCATGCCAAGATCAGTCGGCTCGTCACGACGCTGTTCGAGCGCTCCCACTATCGCCAGATTCGGGTGGATGACAAAGTCTCTTCGGACGTGCTGGACCGCTATATCGAAGTCATGGACGGTAATCGCCAGTATTTCCTTGCGTCGGACATTGCTGACTTCGACGCCTACCGCTTTGAGCTGGACGACGCGGTTAAACGTGGGGACCTGCAGCCGGCCTTCATCATCTATGCCACCTATGTCGAGCGGACCCGGGAGCGTCTGAACTATGCGCTTTCACTGCTCGACCAGGAACCGGACTTCACCGTTGACGAAGTCTATGTGTTTGATCGTTCGGAGTTGCCCTGGGCCACCTCCACGGCGGAACTGGATGATCTTTGGCGCAAACGGGTCAAGAACGATGGTTTGAGCCTGGTGCTGGCCGGCAAGACCTGGGATGAAGCCGCCACCACCTTGCGGACCCGCTATGAGCAGGTCCTGAAAAGAGTGGATCAAATCAAGAGCGATGACGTGTTCGAAGCGTTCATGAACGCCTACTCGCACACGCTGGATCCGCATTCGAGCTATTTCTCGCCGCGCAATTCCGAGGAATACCGTATCCAGATGAGTCTCTCCTACGACGGTATCGGCGCTTCGCTCCAGGTACAGGACGATTTTGTCGCTGTGATGAACGTCATCCCGGGCGGGCCAGCGGCAATCGATGGCTCGCTGAAGCCGAATGACCGGATTACCGCGGTGGGTCAGGATGATGATGGCGAGATGGTGGATGTCGTTGGCTGGCGCCTGGATGAAGTCGTCCAGCTGATTCGCGGACCGGGTGGCTCAACGGTCAGGCTCCAGGTATTGCCAGCCGGCGCGGCGCCAGGCAGCCCTGAGAATGTCCTGCCGCTGGTCAGGGACAAGATAAAGCTTGAGGCTCAGGCGGCACACAGCAGCCGCATGGAAGTCGAGCAAGACGGCCGCACCATGAATATCGGCGTGATCGAAGTACCCAGCTTCTATCAGGACTACAACGCGCGGGCTGCCGGCGAAGCCGACTTCACCAGCACGACTGCGGATGTGCGACGTCTGATCGAGGAACTGCAGGCCGATGGTATCGATGGTCTGGTCATCGACTTGCGCAATAACGGCGGCGGTCACCTGTCCGAGGCCACGTCCCTGACCGGCCTGTTTGTGGACCGTGGCCCGATCGTGCAGCTGCGCAATACCAACGGCCGCATCGAGGTGCTGGAGGATCCTGTACCTGAGAAGACCTATGACGGCCCACTGGCCGTGCTGGTCAATCGCTACAGCGCCTCCGCATCGGAGATCTTCGCGGCTGCGATTCAGGACTACAACCGTGGCGTCGTGATTGGCCAGCAGACCTTTGGCAAGGGCACAGTACAAAACCTGTACCCGCTGGACCGTTACGCGCCGGGCAGCGATCCGCAGTTCGGCCAGCTCACGCTGACGATAGGCAAGTACTATCGGGTTACCGGCGGCAGCACCCAGCACAGAGGCGTATTGCCGGATATCGAACTGCCTTCCGCGGTAGATCTGGAGACCGTCGGCGAGAGCAGTCGCCCCTCTGCCCTGCCCTGGGATCAGATCAAACCGACCGACTACGTTGCCGATGCACCGCTGGACACCGCAGTGGGCCTGCTGCAGACCAGCCACAGCAGCCGCGCATCCAGCGACCCCGACTTCGACTTCCTGGTCACCGATATCGCGGCACGCACCGAGGAATTCTCGCATGACACGGTGTCACTGAACCTGGAGCAACGTAAGCAGGAGCGCGAGGACCGGCAGGCGGCGAATCTGGCACGCCTGAACCAGCGCCGTGCCGCGCTGAATCTGGAGGCTTTGCCATCGTTGGACGACGTTGCGGACGACGAGGTGCCGGACATTATTCTCGACGAGGCGGTCGCCATCGTGGCCGATATGAACCAGTTGGCGGTGACCGCTCTGGCGCAGAATAAAGCCGAGTCTCAAACCAGCAGCGAATGAGCACAGGCGGCCACGAGGCCGCCTGTTTCCCCCTGGCCGGGCCTTGCCCGGACCATCTTGAGTTCCTATCTATTTGAATCTGTTGTAAATCTTCGTTCGGGCCCGTCTTTGCGAGGGACGCGCAAAAGGCCATTGCGTTCCAGTACATTGGTGTTATACTTCACTACAACACTAGTCTGCTATACCAACACCACAACCAAGGCCCGGGGATTCACCATGTATCGCCAAACCCTCAATGCGACCCGAATCATTTGCCTGACCGCTCCCCTCGCGCTGGCGTTAAGCGCCTGCGGCGTGGGCGAAGCCAGCGTAACCGCTGAGCCCCCCGAGGCCACGCCGATCACCGTAGTCACCTCCACCGCACGCCGCGGCGAGGCCTTCGCAGTATATGCAGGCACGGTCAATCTGGAAGCTGAGGGCGAAGCCGCGGTTGTGGCCAAGGTTGCCGGAGAGATTGTCGAGGTTCTGGTGGAAGAAGGTGACGCCGTGGTGTCCGGCCAGGTACTCGCCCGTCTGGACGGCGACAAATTGCAGCTGATGCTGGATCAGGCGCTCGCGGATCTGAATCAGCTGAAGCAGGAATATCGGCGCAATGTGCAGTTGCATGAACGCGGGCTGGTCAGTGAAGGCGCGTTCGAGAATTTGCGTTTCCAGCTGGATGCCCTGGACGCCGCATATCGACTTGCCCGGCTGGAACTTGCCTACACCGAAATCCGCGCACCAATCGACGGGGTCGTGACGGAGCGTATGGGTCGGGCAGGCAATACTGCGATGGTGGGTGAGCCCGTTTTCCGGATCAGCAGCCCGGATAAGCTGGTTGCCTATCTGCACGTGCCGCAAAAGGACCTGTACCAGTTTGAAGTCGGTCAGACTGCGCGCCTGACGCTTGACGCGCTGCCAGGCGAAGAACATACGGCTCGGGTACTGAGGATCAGCCCCAGCATCGATGCCGGAAGCGGCACTTTCAGGATTACTCTCGAGATCGACAGTCAGACACAGACCTTGCGTGCCGGCATGTTCGCACGCGTTCAGGTGGTCTACGATGTCCATAGCGACGCAATACTGGTTCCGCTGGATGCACTGCTGGAAGAAGATGCGGAAACCGCCGTATTCGTGTTCGAGGACGGCGTCGCGAAACGCCGCGTGGTCGGCACCGGACTGGCCAGCGACGAAAGCGTCGAAGTTCTGACAGGCTTGCAGGGATCCGAAGAGATCATCGTGGTCGGTCAGGCTGGCCTAAAGGATGGCACTCCGGTCACTCGGGAGAGCGCAGGCCATCAGATTTAGTTGCCAGACATAAATACTAGACGCAAATACCACAAGACAAACACCGCACAGGGACAAGCCACATGATGTCTGGATCTCGCTGGGTCACCCCACTAGCCACTGCTGTTCTTCTGCTCCTCAGTGGCTGCCAGGATGCTGGCGGACCAGCGGACGCGGACCAGGCTGATGGTGACAGTGATGAGGATGCTGCGCCACCAGTACCCGTCGAAGTACTTTCACCAACGCGCGGCGATGTATTCGCGGTGTATTCCGGCACCGCTTCCCTGGAATCCGACGAAGAGGCCGAAGTGGCTGCCAAGGTTGGCGGCGAGATCATCGAAATCAAGGCCGAAGAAGGTGACCGGGTCAAGGCTGGACAGCTGCTCGCCCGCCTCGACGGCGACCGTTTGCGCCTCGAGGCAGAGCGTTCTCATGCCAACCTGAAAAAGCTTGAGCAAGAGTACAACCGCAACGTCGAACTGCATGAACGCGGCCTGGTCAGCGTGGGGGCCTTCGAGGACCTGAAGTTCCAGCTCGACTCCCTGCGTGCCGCTCACAAGCTGGCACGCCTGGAACTCAGTTATACGGAGATCCGTGCACCGATTGACGGCATCATTTCCGAGCGCTTTATAAAGGTCGGCAATACGATCTCAGCCAATGATCCGGTGTTCCGGATCACCGATATGGATCCGCTGCTGGCGTATCTGTTCGTACCGGAGCGCGAATACCGCAAGTTGTCTACCGGACAGCTTGCCGAACTCACTCTCGATGCGCTGGCAGGCAAGCGATTCCAGGGCTCGATCCTCAGAATCAGCCCTGTGGTGGATCCTGAGACAGGAACGTTCAAAGTCACCATCGCGGTACCGGATGATGAAATGCGCCTGAAACCAGGCATGTTTGGTCGTTTTCAGATCGTGTATGACTCGCGCGAGAACGTTCTGCTGATACCCCGGGCGGCGGTGGTCGAAGAGGAAAATTCGCAAACCGTGTTCGTGGTCGAGGATGACAAGGCAACCAGCAAGAGGATCCGCACCGGCTTCACCCGTGGCGACTTGATCGAGGTCAGTGAAGGTCTCGATGACAGCGACAGCGTGATCATCATGGGTCAGAGCGGCCTGAAGAATGGCGCGGCCGTCAAAGTGGTAATCACCGACCCGGCTGGCTCCGCCAACGCGAATTGAACCCATACGCGACACGCGCTCCGCGATCCCTACTACCAACAAGAGCAGGCAATCCATGAAGCTAGTCGACGTCGCCACTGAGAGACGCGTCACGATAGTGATGTTCACCGTGGCAATCATCTTGTTCGGAACCGTGTCGCTGTCCCGACTCAAGGTGAATCTGCTCCCGGATCTGTCCTATCCGACGATTACCATCCGCACTGGCCTGACTGGCGCCGCGCCACTGGAAGTCGAGAACCTGCTGACCAAGCCGATCGAGGAAAGTGTCGGGGTGATCAAGAACGTGCGCAAGGTACGTTCCGTCTCTCGTTCCGGCCAATCCGACGTCACCCTGGAGTTCCTGTGGGGCACGGACATGGATATCGCCGGTGTCGATGTCCGCGAGAAACTGGACATCATCGAATTGCCGCTGGAAGCCGATCGGCCCTTGCTTCTGCGCTTTGATCCGTCGAGCGAGCCGATCCAGCGGCTGGCATTCGTGGATAGTGCCGAAGCACCGGTACTGGACACCGTCGAAGAGCGCTCGCGGCGTCTGCGTCAGCTGCGGCGATTCGCCGAGGACAATCTGAAAAACGATCTTGAGGGCGTCGAAGGGACCGCTGCGGTCAAAGTCAGCGGTGGATTCGAGGACGAAATCCAGATCCTGGTTGATGAAGAAAAAATCGCACAACTCGGAATTTCGATCGAATCTGTTGCCGGTCGCATCCGTGCGGAGAATGTAAATCTGTCAGGTGGACGTCTGGAGGAAGGCTCGCAGCGTTTCCTGGTCCGCACTATCAACGAGTTTGAGACCGTTGATGAAATCGCCGACGCGATCATTGCCACGCCTGATGGCCGGCCGGTGTATTTGCGTGACATCGCCAACGTCACCCGCGGCTTTAAGGAGCGGGAAGCAATCACTCGCATCGGTGGTCGGGAATCGGTGGAGCTGGCGATCTACAAGGAAGGCGATGCCAACACGGTCCAGGTCGCCGACCGGATAACGCAGCGAATAGACGTGCTTGGCGAACGCTTGCCGGCAGATTCCGAGCTGATCTCGATCTATGACCAGTCGACCTTTATCAGCAGCGCCATCGCTCAGGTCCGGTCCGCAGCGCTGGCCGGCGGCCTGCTCGCGGTCCTGGTCCTTTATGCTTTCCTGCGCGACGCGCGGGCCACGTTCACTATCGGCATCGCGATACCGATTTCTGTGATCGGCACGTTCGTGCTGATGTATGCATCAGATATCACTCTGAATATCATGTCGCTCGGCGGCATCGCACTGGCCATCGGGTTGCTGGTTGACAACAGCATCGTTGTTCTGGAAAACATCGTGCGCAAGAAGGAGGCAGGAGAGGACATACTCAATGCCGCGCGCAAGGGCACCAGCGAAGTCGCTACTGCGGTAACCGCAGCTACTCTGACAACGGTCGCGGTATTTTTCCCGATGGTGTTTGTCAGCGGTATTGCCGGTCAGCTGTTTCGGGACCAGGCCCTGACCGTCACCTACGCCCTGCTGTTCTCGCTGCTTGTCGCTCTGACTCTGATCCCGATGCTATCGGCCTTGCAGGCCGGGCCCCGCTTCGCCGCGGTCCCGGATACAAAACCACCGGGCCGTTTTACCCGCATGATGGCGGCGATCGTGCGTCTGTTCCGTTGGATACTCCTGGGTATCGGCACCTTGATGAGCTGGATCCTGCGTCCCCTGGTATGGCTGTTTCAGGGTTTCTACGCGGGCCTGGCGAGAGTCTACCCAGGACTGTTGCTCTGGTCGCTCCGGCATCGCTGGCTGGTGGTTTTCGCCGCGGCGCTAGCCCTCGCCGGCTCCATCTCGCTGATCCCGAGACTGGGCTCTGAGTTGATTCCGCAACTTGCTCAGGGTGAATTCAGCGTCAAGATCCGGCTGCCCAGTGGTGCACCACTTGATGAGACCGACCGGGCCCTGCAGCGGGTACAGGCGACGACGTCCGCGTTGGAGAATCTTGATATGAGTTTCTCTGTCGCCGGCACGGGCAACAGGCTTGACGCGAGCCCGGTCGATGCCGGCGAGAACACAGGGGAATTGAATGTGCGCCTGGCGCCGGGATCCACCCGTCAGGATGAAGATCTCGCGATGGCCTCCATGCGCGAGGCGCTGGGCCAGATGCCCGGCGTGGCCTATGAATTTTCGCGCCCTGCCCTGTTCAGTTTCAGCACCCCGCTTGAGATCGAAATCACCGGCTACGAGCTGGGGCCGCTCGCTGACGTATCAACTCAGATAGTGCGCAGACTGGATGAATCGCCGCGCTTTGCTGATATCAAGACTACTGTGGAAGATGGGAATCCCGAGATCCAGATTGTGTTCGATCAGGAACGCGCCGCGCGGCTGGGGCTGGTCGTGCGCGATGTCGCTGATGTCGTGGTGGACAAAGTCCGTGGCCAGGTCGCGACCCGTTATACCTGGCGTGACAAGAAGATCGATGTGCTGGTGCGCAGCGTAGATACGCGCAAGTCCTCGGTGGCAGAAATCGAGGACCTGATAATCAACCCCAACAGCACCCGACCGATACCGTTGAAGGCCGTGGCGGACATACAGATCACGACCGGGCCGGCCGAGATCCGTCGCCATGACCAGGAACGCGTCGCGGTGATTTCCGCAAATTTGAATTATGGGGATCTGACCACCGCGGTGACAGAAGTGGGCTCCATTCTGCGGTCGACCGCGCTGCCCAGTGGAATTTCCGTATTGATCACCGGTCAAAGTGAGGAGATGTCTGACTCATTCCGCTCAATGATGTTCACCCTCGCCATGGCGGTGTTTCTGGTGTACCTGGTAATGGCATCGCAGTTCGAGTCGCTGCTACATCCGTTTGTGATTCTGTTTACGATCCCACTGGCACTGGTCGGCGCGGTGCTGGCCTTGTTCTTCACCGGCACCACGATCAACGTCGTGGTGTTTATCGGTCTGATAATGCTAGCGGGTATCGTGGTAAACAATGCCATCGTGCTGGTCGATCTGATCAACCAGTTGCGCGCCGAAGGTGCGAACCGCAGCGACGCCATCATCGAAGCTGGCAGGGCACGTTTGCGTCCGATCCTGATGACCACCCTGACCACCACGCTGGGCCTGCTGCCGATGGCGCTGGGCTTTGGCGAAGGCGCAGAGGTCAGAGCGCCGATGGCGATCACCGTTATCGGCGGTCTGCTGGTATCGACTTTCCTGACCCTGCTGGTCATCCCGGTCGTCTATTCGCTGATTGATCGCAAACAGTGGGTTCAGACCGACGCCTCAAAAGGCGGACAAACCAGTGAGGTCAGTGCATGAAACACACAGAACTCGCCTTGCGCCGGCCGGTCACCACGGTCATGGTGTTCGTCGCGCTGGCCCTGATCGGTCTGGTCTCTTCCCGCCTGCTCCCACTTGAGCAGTTTCCGGATATCGAGTTCCCGGGCATCTTTATTCAGGTGCCCTATCCGAATTCCACCCCGGAAGAAATCGAACGCACCATCACCCGCCCGATAGAAGAATCTCTGGCCACGCTCAGCGGCATCGAACGCATGCGCTCGACCTCGCATCAGGACCAGGCCGAGATTTTTATGCAATTCAGCTGGAATTCCGAGACCGGCGCCAAGGGCATCGAAGCCAGAGCCAAAGTCGATGCCATTCGCGACCAGCTTCCGGCTGACATCCAACGTATCCTGATATTTACCGGGTCGCTTGGTGACCAGCCAATATTGAATCTGCGGATCTCCAGCGAACGCGATTTGTCCGATGCGTACGACATGCTGGACCGCAATCTCAAGCGTCGACTGGAACGTATCGACGGCGTCTCTCGCGTCGATCTGTATGGCGTAGACCCCAGAGAGATCCTCATCCTCCTCAATGCCGACCGCATCGCAGCACACGGCGTCGATCTGAACGAACTTCGAAGCCTGCTCGAAAAATCCAATTTCTCGGTCAGCGCAGGCCGCCTCACGGACGGCCAGAAGCGCTTTAGCGTGAGGCCCATCGGCGAATTGCGAACCGTTGAGGATGTCAGCAACATTCTGGTGCGGGATAACTTGCGCCTGGCTGAAATCGCCGACATCCGGATGCGTGCGCCAGAACGCAACTATGGGCGTCACCTGGACCGGTCATACGCCATCGGTCTGGACATATTCAAACAAACAGGATCCAACCTGGTTGAAGTCGCGAGACGGGTCACCGCCGAGGTTGAAGAAGCGGCAAAGACCCCGCAGATGAGCGGTATCAATATCTTCGCGCTGGAGAGTCAGGCAGACGGGGTGACGTCTTCGCTGTCCAATCTGCTCAAGTCCGGCGCCATCGGGGCCGGCCTGGCTTTCGCTGTGCTCTATCTGTTTCTGCGCCAGGCGGCAACGACGGCTATTGTCGTGCTGGCCGTGCCGTTCTCAATCCTGATCACGCTCGGCGCGATGTACTTCCTCGGGATCAGCCTGAACATCCTGTCGATGATGGGTCTGATGCTTGCCGTCGGCATGCTGGTGGACAATGCGGTCGTCGTCACCGAAAGCGTATTCCGCTATCGCCAGCTATATCCAGACGAACCGATCAGGGCCACCGTGATGGGGGTCCGCGAGGTCGGTCTGGCGGTGGTTGCCGGGACCCTGACGTCGATCATTGTGTTTCTGCCTGTGCTGTTTGGTACCCAGACCGATATCACCGTATTCCTGACCCATGTGGCAGCCGCTATCGTCGTTGCCATGCTTGCCTCGCTGGCGATCTCACAGACCCTGGTCCCGATGCTGGCAGCCCGCATCAAGCCACCGGCGCCAACCGCATCCGGATCGCTGATGGGGCGCCTTATCGATCGCTATGAGCGGGCCCTCGCCTGGGGCCTTAAGCGCCGCTGGATCATGGCGTTGATCACGGTTCTGACCCTGGCCAGCATCGCTGTGCCGATTAAATTCGTGAAGTTCGACACCTTCCCACAGGAAGCCGGTCGCCGACTGTTGCTGGTCTATAACATCGACGGAAGCTACCCGGTAGAAAGGGTTGAGCAGGCGGTAAACCAGGTCGAGGATTATCTTTTCGCAAACCAGGAAGAGTTCGATCTACGCTCTGTTTACAGCTATTACGATCCCGCCCGCGCACAATCTGTGTTGCTGCTTTCACCCGAGGATGAGACCAAAGTCACCACTGGTGAAGTTATCCGCCGGGTCGAAGCGAATATCCCTGAAATCGTCATCGGCAAACCGGGTTTCGATCTTGACCAGCAGGGCGGCCAGGAAGGATTCAGCATCCAGATAAGCGGAGAATCGACCGACGAGTTGACCCGGATTGCACCAGACGTCATGCGCGTGCTGTCTTCCCTGGAGGGCTTGACGGACGTCCGGTCCGACACCAGTTCGGGAGACTGGGAGGTACAGGTCAGGGTCGATCGTGATCGGGCAGGCCAGCTTGGGCTGACACCGGAGTACGTGGCCAGCGCTGTCGCCGTTGCGTTGCGCGGGCAGAATCTACGCGATTTCCGCGGCGAGGACGGAGAGATTGATGTCCGCCTGGCGTTCCGTGACTCCGACCGCCAGAGCGTCGATCAGCTGGCGGACCTGCCCTTGTTTACCCCGGAAGGCCAGCGGGTGCGACTGGGCAGCGTGGCGGATTTCGATATCAAGCGGTCCCTCCAGCAGATCCAGCGGATAGACCGGAAGACGGCGACGGTCATAGAAGCGACGCTGGACGACGTCAGCATGGACGAGATTCGGCCAATCGTAAAAAACGTGATGGACGGCTACCAGCTGCCGCCAGGATATGCGTGGAAATTCGGCTCCGGGTTTGAGCGTGCCGATGAGACCCAGCAGATCATGGGTGTCAATATCATGCTGGGGGTGGCACTGATCTTCATCGTGATGGCTGCCTTGTTTGAATCGACGCTCTATCCGCTATCGATCATCACTTCCATCGCTTTCTCTATCGTCGGCGTATTCTGGTTCTTCCTGATGACCGGCACTACCTTCTCTTTCATGGCGTCGATCGGGATCATGATCCTGATCGGGGTGGTGGTTAACAACGGCATCGTGCTGATCGATCATGTCAACAACCTCCGCGGCGAAGGCCTCGCGCGGGACGCGGCGATCTTGCAGGCAGGCAGAGATCGGCTACGTCCCATCCTGATGACCGTCTTGACCACCATCCTGGGATTGTTGCCGCTCGCGGTCAGCACGACAAAAGTCGGCGGCGATAGCATCGGCGCGCCGCCGTATTTTCCGATGGCCAGAGCGATCATCGGAGGACTGGCGTTCTCGACCCTTACTTCGCTGCTGCTGGTGCCCTATCTCTACGCAGTTCTGGACGATCTGAACCGTTGGACCCGCAGGGTGATGGCAGTATCACGCGGCACGCCCAAGGTTGTCACAGGCGGCGGCGAATAGCCACGGGCTCGTTGCGGCAGCGGCTTCCAGCAGATGAACGGTTTTGCCTGGTGCAGGCTTTACGCCCGGTTGGAGTCAGGAAAGAAACACGTCGTAGATATCCCAGTACTCTTCAGCCAGGATATTGACTCGTGAGGGCATCTGGCGGCCGTCACTGGTATGCATGATCATGTCTTCCAGCGATGTCGCGATAGGCACGGTATCGTCGGCCTTGCGAAACTCGGAGTGACGCCGGATGTCCTGAGCGACCAGCTTCAGCTGTTTGGCATCTACCCCACCGCTGGTCACTCGCTGCGACAGTTTCTGGATGGTGGCGATCAGATCGCTGCAGTCCCGTTCAGAACCATATTTATGATCCTGAATGGGTCTTACTACAGCGTCCTTGGCCAGGCTTGCTATGTTGTTTTCGCTAAGCGTTGAATGAAGCTGATGTGCGAACGCGATCACGGCGATGTTGATAACCCGCCGGCCTTCGACACTAAGCCCTTCGAACTCGGGCCAGGGTTCGCTTTCGATCTTGATCTTGCGATCGAATAGTTCTTCCAGGCGATGCCGCGCGCTGGTGTGTTCGCTGGCAGCAGCCTCAATCTGACGGCTGAGCTCCTTGCGCTTGAAGTGATTCCAGAATCCGCGAAGCTGTTCGTGGCTCTGCTCCAGCTCCTTGACCCTGGAACCGATCGCATCGGCTTCGGTCTTGACCCGCTTTATCAGATCAGCCAGGTCTTCGAGCCGCTGACTGCGATCTTCATTGAACCGCAGGATCTGCCTCTTCCGCTCCCTGTCGTCCTGCTGCCGCCGCAGCTCTTCGACAAACTTCTTCAGCTGTTCGTTGCACACTCGCCACAGCGAGCGAAGCTGAAAATAGACCAGGCCACTAAATCCCGCCTCGGGTTTGGCCATCAGCCGCTCCATCGCTTCAAGGCGCTCCTCAGCCCTGCGCGTGGAAGCCTGGGAATTGCGCAACTGATCCTGCAGGCTGGCACACTCATCCTGCAACTCGAGAAACGCTTTCTTGAGCTGCGCGCGATTGCGGAACAGGTTGACCAGCTGTTCATCAAGTTCCGATTCGTTGCGCGAAATCTTCATTTTTACCATGCCATGGATCGTGCAACCTGCTCACCGTGCATGGTCAGAGACCACGCCGGCACAGCGCACCAATCCGCAATATAGCCCAATGAGTAGTCGCGTTCAGCGGAACTGAATCACGAAACAGGGACAGACGCCCCGCGCTCTTCGCGAATCTGGAAACGGTGTCCCATGTCGGAGCAGTATTCGAGCCACTTGTTCAGCATGACGTTGCGCGTCCAGCGTCGCGACAATTCAGCACCTGGCCCTGGATCCAGTCTGCGCAGCACAGCATGCCGATGACTGTCACTGCAATTCATCGCCTCCGCCATGCGTGCGTCCTGATACAAACGTATACGCAAATCCGGATCAGCCACGCGGCCTTCAGGATCGTCGAACAGATAGGTCAGGCGCACCGTTGTCGTGTAGCGCGTCATCTCGAGTACATCGAGATACAGCGGCAGATCGCTGGCTGATGTTGAGACCATCGATCCATGCAGTTGCGATCTGTCAGGTAATAGCCAGCCCAGCCGCAAGAAATTGCTCTCGTAGAGAGACATTAATGCAGCGAAACTACCGACCCTGGCAGGCCGCTCTAACCGCAGCAGGCTGTCTGCTATCATGGCGCTGAATATAGCACAGCGATTGTGCTCAACTCTGCCGTCGGGTCGGTTGACATTGAACCTGCAAGATGTTTCCACTACGCCCTTTCCGGACCAGCGCCCGGGCACCGCAGGCTTGCGCCGTAAAGTCGCGGTCTTCCGCCAGCAGCACTATCTCGAGAACTTCCTGCAATCAATCTTTGACAGCGCCGGAGAGTTCCGGGGCAGTACTGTTGTCGCCGGTGGCGATGGCCGCTTTTACAATCGGCAGGCATTGCAGACGCTGACGGAAATGGCGGCCGCCAACGGCATCGCTCGTCTTATTGTCGGCGCCGGCGGACTGCTGTCCACCCCAGCAGCTTCCTTGCTGATTCGTGATCGCGGAGCGCTGGGAGGGTTTCTGCTTACCGCGAGCCACAACCCGGGCGGGCCCAACGGGGATTTCGGCCTCAAGTTCAATACCGCAAGCGGCGGCCAGGCTTCGGAAGCGCTGACCCAGAAGATCTATCAGGCGTCACGTTCTCTGACCCTTTATCGGACCACCGATCTGGACCCGCTGGACTTCGATCAGCTTGGCGAACAGCAATATGGCGAATTGCGACTTGAGATCATCGATCCGGTTATCGGCTATGCGGACAAGATGGAGTCGCTGTTTGATTTTGATCGGATCCGCAGACTGTTCTCAGGTAACTTCCGTATGCGCTTCGACGCTATGCATGCCGTCACCGGACCCTATGCAGAAGAGATCTTCGTGCGGCGCCTGGGTGCACCGGCGGAGAGCATCGCCAACGGCTCTCCTCTTGAGGATTTCGGCGGTGGCCACCCGGACCCCAACCCGGTAGATGCTGCATCGCTGGTTCGACTGATGGGATCGGACCAGGCGCCTGATTTCGCCGCCGCGTCGGATGGCGACGGCGACAGGAACATGATTCTTGGGCGCGGATTGATGGTCTCGCCTGGCGATAGTCTTGCCATCCTCGCGGCCAATGCACATCAGGTACCCGGATATGCCTCCGGGCTGGCGGGCGTGGCCAGATCGATGCCGACCAGCCGCGCGATTGATGTCGTGGCCGAGCGCCTTGAGCTGCCGTGTTTTGAGACTCCGACCGGCTGGCGCTTCTTCTGCAATCTGCTGGAAGCAGGGAAAATCGACCTGTGTGGCGAAGAGAGCTTTGGCACCAGTTCCAGCCATGCACGGGAAAAGGATGGTTTGTGGGCAGTGCTGTTCTGGCTAAATCTGATCGCAATCAGCGGCAAGGACGTGCCCACCCTGGTCAGTGACCACTGGCGGGAGTATGGTCGCCACGCCTATTGCCGGCATGACTATTTCATCCCTGATCCGGATCTGGGACGAGAGGTATTCGCCGGGCTCGAAGCGGCGATCGGAAAGCTGGTGGGCCGTAGCGCCGGGCAGACAATAATCGGTCACGCCGATATCTTCTCTTATCTTGACCCGGTGGATGGCAGCGTCTCTGACCACCAGGGCGTCAGGATCATGCTGAACGACGGATCGCGCATTGTGTTCCGTCTCTCCGGCACCGGCACGGCCGGAGCGACGCTGAGAATCTATCTGGAGAGATTTGTCCCCATTGGGCAGGACTGCAGCGGCGCGGCGGCACGGTTAACCGCCGACCTGGGGCGCATCGCGAGAGATATCGCAGACCTGCCCGACCGGACCGGCCTGCACCAGCCCAGCGGCATCATATAACTTGAATTATCGACGCGGTGACAGATCAGACCGCGGCAAAGCGGTATCGGTCACAAGTCCGCCCTCTCCTCTTCCTCGCCGTCCCGGTGTCGCAAACCCTTCTCGTGGATGATTGTGCTGGCGATCTCTTCAATCGAGCATTCGGTCGTGTTCAGCCATGGAATACCGTTGGTCTTTAACAATTGCTCGGCGGATCTGAGCTCGTAGCTGACCTGCTGCATCGACGCGTAGCGGCTGTTGGCCCGGCGCTCGCTGCGCACCTGGTGCAATCTCTCCGGGGTGATGGTCAGACCATACAGTTTATCCTTGTTCTGCTGCAGGACACGCGGCAGTTTGCCGGATTCGAATTCCTCATCGGCCAGCGGGTAGTTAGCGCTGAATATGCCGTAGTGCAGAGCCATATAGAGGCAAGTCGGCGTCTTGCCGGAGCGGGATACCCCGACCAGAATCAGATCGGCTCGACCATAGTCTCGGATCGACGCGCCATCGTCATTCTCCAGCGCAAAATTCATCGCGTCTATCCGGCGCGCATAGGCATTGCGGTTGGAGACACCGTGAGCACGACCTACGGTGTGCGAAGACCTGACCTCGAGCTCACGTTCCAGGGGGCCAATAAACGCGTCGAAAAAGTCCAGAAACAGCCCGTTGCTGGCGCTCAGGATTTGCCGCACGTCATCCTTGACAAAGGTGGCGAAAACGATCGGCCTCGCGCCCTCCACCTGCGCAGTCAGATTGATCCGGTTTACCGTCTCTTCCGCCTTGTCAGGATTGTCTATAAATGGCACAGTGACGCTCCGAAAGTGCAGGCCATCAAACTGCGTCATCAGGCTATGCCCGAGTGTTTCCGCAGTAATCCCCGTCTGGTCTGAGACGAAAAAAACAGTCCTATGATTCATGATAAAACCCGCGGTCTGACATCAGAGTCCTTGCCCGCGGGCATTTTGCATCCCCTGCCGAAAAAAAGGTAGGCAACAGCGATAAGGGAGCATCCAGTGGAGCCGTATATCATCCAATTTAGCGAGCTGGGGATGAACGATGTTGAGCGCGTCGGGGGCAAGAACGCGTCCCTCGGCGAGATGATCAGCCAGTTGACCGATCTAGGCGTGACCGTCCCCGGCGGCTTCGCTACCACCTCCGCCGCCTACCGGGATTTCCTGGCGCAGGACGGACTGGACGACAAGATACACAAGGTTCTGGCGGATCTGGACGTCGATGACGTGGATCAACTGGCCCGCACCGGCGCAGAAATTCGCGGCTCGATTCAGTCCACGCCGCTGCAGCCAAGGCTCATGCAGGAACTTGAGGATGCCTGGACCGCGATGGCTGCCGGCAGCGATATTGCCGTTGCGGTGCGTTCCTCGGCGACTGCTGAGGATCTGCCCGAAGCGTCATTTGCCGGCCAGCAGGAGACCTTCCTGAACGTCCGCGGTATCGACGCTGTGATCAAAGCCGTACATGAAGTCTTTGCTTCTCTGTTTAATGACCGCGCCATTGCCTACCGGGTGCACCAGAATTTTGACCATAGCCTGGTGGCCTTGTCCGCTGGCATCCAGCATATGGTGCGCAGCGACATCGGCGCCAGCGGTGTGATGTTTACTTTGGACACCGATACCGGTTTCCGCGACGTGGTGTTCATCACGTCCGCCTGGGGCCTCGGCGAGACCGTCGTCCAGGGCGCAGTCAATCCCGACGAGTACTACGTATTCAAGCCCGCGTTGCGGGCGGGCAAGACGTCCGTCGTACGTCGCACCCTTGGTGGCAAGGCACTGAAGATGATTTATGGCGAAAAAGGCGCGGCCACGCGCACGGTGGATGTCGCGCCCGAGGATCGCAGCCGGTTCTGTCTTGAAGACAGCGATGTTGAAGAGCTCGCCCGTCAGGCGCTGATCATCGAGGAACACTATCAGCGCCCGATGGATATCGAATGGGGCAAAGACGGCGACGATGGAAAGCTTTATATCCTGCAGGCCCGCCCCGAAACGGTGCAGAGCCGCAGCGGCCGGACCTTGCAACGGTTCAACCTGAAAGGCCATTCCCGGGTGCTGGTAACAGGGCGCAGCATTGGCCACCGTATCGGTGCCGGCCCTGCCCGCGTTATCCGCGACGTCAGTGAGATGAATCGCGTCCGCCCGGGCGACGTGCTGGTGGCCGACATGACCGATCCCGACTGGGAGCCGGTAATGAAGCGGGCATCCGCGATCGTTACCAATCGCGGCGGACGCACCTGTCACGCGGCGATCATTGCGCGCGAGCTTGGCGTGCCGGCGGTGGTCGGCTGCGGTGACGCTACCGACGTTCTCGGCGATGAGGTGGAGGTGACCGTATCCTGCGCTGAAGGCGATGAGGGTCGGATATACGAGGGGATCCTCGAGTACGAAGAGAAGACCATCGAACTCGACGCGATGCCCGAGATTCCGGTCAAGATCATGATGAACGTGGGCAATCCGGACCGCGCATTCGATTTCTGCGGCATCCCACACCGCGGTGTGGGTCTGGCCAGACTCGAGTTCATTATCAATCGGATGATCGGCGTCCATCCCAAAGCGCTGCTGGAGTTCGATTCGCTGGATCGGCAGCTCAAGCAGACCATCGGGCACCAGATGGCCGGCTATCCTGACCCGATCACCTTCTTCGTCCATCGTCTTGCCGAGGGAATTGCGAACATCGCGGCCGCGTTTGCGCCGCAGCCGGTTATTGTTCGGCTGTCGGACTTCAAGTCGAATGAATATGCCAACCTGATCGGCGGCAGCCGCTACGAGCCTCACGAAGAGAACCCGATGCTGGGTTTCCGCGGCGCCTCGCGTTACGTAGAAGAATCTTTCCGGCCGTGTTTCGAACTCGAATGCCGTGCGTTACGACGGGTCCGGGAGGAAATGGGCCTGGATAATGTCCAGGTGATGGTGCCCTTTGTACGCACTGTCGACGAAGCGCGTCAGGTGACTGAACTGCTGGCCGCGAATGGCCTGCAGCGTGGCAGCAACGGCCTGAAACTCATCATGATGTGCGAGATCCCATCCAACGCGCTGCTGGCGGATCAGTTCCTGGAGTATTTCGACGGCATGTCGATCGGATCCAACGACATGACTCAGCTCACGCTGGGGCTGGACCGGGATTCGGGGATCATCGCCAAGCTGTTCGATGAGCGGAATGATGCGGTCAAGGCATTGCTTTCGATGGCCATCAAGGCCTGCCGCAAGCAGGGGAAATACATCGGCATCTGCGGCCAGGGACCATCCGATCACCCTGACTTCGCCCGCTGGCTGCTGGATCAGGGCATCGAAAGCATATCGCTGAACCCGGACACCGTGGTCGAAACCTGGATGTATCTGGCCGGCCAGGAAGTGTGAAGGCCGGAATCAGCGGCGCGGATCGGATCAGAGATCGTTCCACTGGCGTCGCCGGCGCCAGCGGATGCGAGGCAGGATCAGCCCAAACAGCAGGCCGGCGACCAATACGCCGGCGCCCGACAGGAACCAGTCACGCCGCGAGGTGGAGCTTAGCTGGGCATTCTCAACCCTGAGCTCCTCGATGGTTGTCTCACTGCGCTTCAACGATGTCTGCAAACGCTGATTGGTCTGCTCAAGGCTGATCGCGTCGGCCGACAGCTCTTTGAGTCGCGCCAGCTCGCCGGCGACATTATCGCCTTCCGACATCAGGCGGTTGCGCTCCTCGATCAATTCCCTGTTTTCGCGGCTCAGCTGGTCCACGCGCTGGCGCGCCGACACCAGCGCCTCGGCGCCGACCGGCGAATCGGTAAGGTAGCGACTCAGCATCCACCCCTCAGTACCCCCTGGCACCCTGACCCGCGAATAACCGCTACCCGCGTTCTGCTCCAGGACTTCGACCGGGGTACCGCTGCGGATCATGCGAACGATGCTGAAGCTCGTGCCCTGACCCGAACGCAGTGTGACTTCCAGCTCGATAAAGCGGGTTTCCGCCAACGCAATGGCGGGCAGCAGACAAACAAGCAAGACGGCGGTGCGCAGACTTATCACTCAGAGGCCCCGGGGTAGAAATTGATTTAGGGATGGCTATTCTACCGATCTGTATCGTCCTGCCCACCCTGCCGGCGGTCGGGAACTAAAACAGGGGGATTGAGGGTCTGTATGGATATGCCAAGCGACAGCGAGCCGCTCGCCACCATGACGGAGCCGCCGCAGGCCAGACGCAGCGGCCGCTGGCGATTTCCGGCCGCCGTCGGGCTGCTAATACTGGCGGCGAGGCCCGCCATCTGCGGGCCCGATATCGGCGCACCCCAGCCGGGTACGCGATCCGAAATCTCCGCACAGGAATCCGCATCGGCGTTCAAAGACTGCGGCCTCTCTGGTAATGAAATATCTATTGCTCAGTTACTTACAAGTTCTTTGCAGAAACGACATGAGATAAAATGTCACCCACTGCTGCAACGCTTTGCCGAGCACCGGGCCGAGGACATGGCCTCACGCGGCTACCTCGCACATATATCCCCGGAACGGCTGGGACCCAACCAGATGCTGCGGGATTTTGGTTACTCCCTGCCGGACCAGTACCTGGATGGTCTATCCAACGGTGTCGAGTCGATAGTCGGCGGTATCGAATCCCCCCAGGCTGTCTGGCAGGCCCTGCTGGACTCCCCGGCCCACCGGCCCCATCTGCTCGGCGATGGTCCGGGGTTCTCCGAGCAGAACGAATTCGGGATCGCCTACCGGCAGAATATCTACGCCCCGCACGTGGATTACTGGGTCATTGTCATTGCCCGTCAGCAGATGCCGGAAGACCCGAGCCTGATTTGCACACCTGCGCCGGCGGTATGTTTCCCTGTAGGCGTGAGTGAAACACAGCCACTCAGAGACCGCTGACCCGCTGCCCCGCCGTCGTCTGCGAGAGCATGACTAGCAATCCAGATGCGCCAGGGCGGCGGCCGATTGCTCCCAGTGGCGGCCATCAAAGTCGAGAAGCTTGACCTCTTTTACCGTGGCCGGGTCCAGGCAGCGGAGGTTGACGCTGATGCCATCAGGATTGGAGCGCGGCACGTAGAACGACTTGACTCCACAGCGCCGGCAAAAGAGGTGGCGGGCAACACCCGTGTTGAACCGATACTCGCTGAGCATTTCCTCGCCTGCAAGCAGTCGAAAGCAGCGCCGTGGAACGATCAGATGACGAAACCCCAGCATCTCGCACAAGGAGCAATTGCACTCGTAGATGTCCAGGCTTGCCGGCGCGTCGACTTCAAAGCGCACAGCGCCACAGTGGCAGCCTCCGACGTGGATCACCTTGTCTCCTGTCACGGATTCGTCCTCCCGCAAGATCGACATCAAGCCCACGGAACCGTATTCCAGGGGTTTCAACCGTTAGATTAATGGAATTAAAGGTGAGAATCGCGGTCGCAAGCTCTACAATATCCGGCCGAGCAGACAGCGAGACGCCTACCTTGAATCTGACCCGCCCTTCGATCGGCAACCCTACCGCGGTAATCGTCGCGATCATCATGGTCGTGATGTTCGGCACCATAGCACTGCTCCGCATGCCGATTCAGATGATCCCGAACGTCGAAAAGCCGTTGATTGAGATCAATACCGGGTGGCGTGCGGCGGCGCCTGAGGAAGTCGAGGCCGAGATCCTCGAGCCTCAGGAAGACGCACTGCGAGGCTTGCCGGGCCTGGAGAAAATACAGTCTTCGGCGAGCCGGGGCTCTTCATCGATCACCCTGACCTTTGGCGTGGACGTCCAGCTCGAACGCGCGCTGATCGAGGTGATGAACCGACTGAACCGGGTCCCGGGCTACCCGCCGGATGTCGATGAACCGGTCATCTATGCCGGTCGCGGCGAGTTCGGCAACGCCATCGCGTGGTTTGCGTTGCGTCCCCTGCCTGGCAACGACCGCGACATCACCAGCTATCAGGATTTTGTCGAGGAAGTCGTTCAGTCGCGCATCGAGCGGATCCCGGGCATCTCCAACGCCTCGATTTATGGCGGGCGTGGCCGCGAAGTGCGCATCACCTTTGACCCCTATCAGTCTGCCGCATTGGGCATCGATATCCCGACGCTTGCTCGCCTGACCGGTGGCAATGAGGATGTCTCCGGTGGTTTCAACGATGTCGGGCGACGCTCTTACACGCTGCGCTTCGCTGGCAAATACAGCGTCGAGAGCTTCCATGACATGGTGCTGACGTGGCGTGATGGGCAACCGGTGCACCTGCACGATATCGCCACTATCGACACCGTCCTGCAGGACGCCGGCGGCACCCTGAATCAGGATGGCGGCCCATCCATCGCGATCAACGCGCAACCCGAGCAGAACGTCAATGTGCTCGAGGTGATGGACCAGCTGAAACAAGTGGTTGCGGAACTGAATGAGGGTCCGCTGAAACGCTCCGGCCTGTTTATGAAGCAGGCATACGACGAAACGGTCTATATCACGCAATCGATCTCGATGCTGCGCAATAACCTGCTGCTCGGCATTATCCTGGCGATTGCCGTGCTGTGGTGGTTCCTGAGACGCTTCCGCGCCACGATGATGGTGGCGCTGGCCATCCCGATCTCGCTGTTCGTCACGTTCATCGTGCTCAATGCCGGCGGCCGCACATTGAACATTATTTCTCTGGCCGGCCTCGCTTTCGCCGTCGGCATGGTGCTGGATGCAGCGATCGTGGTGCTGGAAAACATTGTCCGTCTGCGCGAGAAGGGTGTGCCCAGTGAAGAAGCGGCTCTTGACGGCGCCAGCCAGGTCTGGGGCGCGCTGGTTGCTTCCACCGCGACCACGGTTGCGATCTTTCTGCCGATCGTCTTCCTGCGCGACATCGCCGGCCAGCTGTTCTCTGACCTGGCTTTGGCCATCGCCATCGCAGTTGTCGCATCGCTGATTATCGCGGTCACGGTAATCCCGACCGCAGCCACCAGCTGGCTGCGCAATATCAGCCTGCATGATCCCCACGAGTCGTGGTGGCGCAACGGCACCAAATTCATCATGCGGCTTACAGACACCGGTACGCGAAGAGCCGGCTGGATCGTCGGCCTGACCGCAATTTCTGTCGGTCTGACCGCGTGGCTGCTGCCGGAGACTGACTACCTGCCCGAAGGCAAGCAGAACTTTATGTTCGGGTTTATCCTGCCGCCACCGGGCGTCAGCGTCGAATCAGCGCGGACTGAGTTCGCTGAAGTAGTCAACAAGCGGCTGGTGCCCTATCTGGAAGGTGAAGCAGAACCAGCCCTCGAGAGCTATTTCCTGGGCGTGTTCGGACGCTTTGGTTTTATGGGAGCTCGCACTCGCGACCGCGACGACATCGACCGCATGATCGAGGTGTTCAATTACGAGGTGATGCAAGGCTTCCCGGACACCCTCGTGTTCGTGGACAGGGCCTCACTGTTTGGCCGGCTGGGTGGCGGCCGGTCGATTGACGTCAATATCCAGAGTCGCGATATCGAGGCGATGCTGGGTGCAGCCATTACCGGCATGGGAGCCCTGAGTGAGGCGCTTCCCGGCGCCCGCGTGAGACCGGTTCCCGGTGTGGAACTCGCAGAACCAGAGCTTCGCCTGACACCCAAAGAACGGCGCATCGTCGAATCCGGATGGGATCGCCCAACCATGGCCCGGGTGATTCGCGCGCTGGGTGACGGGCTCTATGTAGGCGATTACTTCGATGGCAACGAACGCCTCGATGTGATCCTGCGCGGCCTTGAGTGGAACACGCCCGAGCAATTGATGGCGACGCCCGTTGCAACACCTGACGGCAGTGTTCAGCCGCTGGGCGAACTGGTCGACCTGACCAGGACGGCCGGACCGGATCAGATTCGCCGGGTCGATCGTCGGCGCACGATCACGCTGATTGTTACGCCGCCACCCGATATGCCGTTGGGTGTCGCGATCGATACGATCAAGGAAAAAGTTGATCCGATTATTCGGGAACAGTTGCCAGAAGACGGTGACATTGCCTACCAGGGCACCGCGGATGACAAGGACACCGCGATCCGTAACATGGCGCAGAGCCTGACCCTGGCTATCGCTATCCTTTATCTGTTGATGAGCGCATTGTTCCGCTCGTTCAGAGACAGCCTGATGGTGATCGTGGCGCTGCCATTGGCCATTGTCGGCGGCGTCGTGTCATTGCGGATCACAAACCTGATCACCTTCCAGCCGATGGATCTGCTGACGATGATCGGATTCATTACCCTGACTGGCCTGGTGGTGAACAACGCCATCCTGCTGGTACACCAGACCCGGCAAGCGGAGCGCGAAGGCACGCCCCGTCGTGAAGCCGTTGAGCAATCGGTCCGCTACCGGCTGCGGCCGATTCTGATGAGCACGCTGACCAGCTTGTTCGGCATGCTGCCATTGCTGTTGATGCCTGGCGCCGGCACTGAACTGTACCGGGGCATCGCCGCGGTGATCGTCGGCGGCATGAGTGTCAGCACGATTTTCACGCTGATCCTGCTGCCGAGTTTGCTGCGCCTGGGTGAAACCTCGCCAGCGCTCGCAAGCGCCGGGGTCGGGGCAGAAGGCAGCCTGGCACAGCGCCACGACAATATTTGATTTCCCTGGG
>CAVPIA010000003.1:0-208268 GCA_963704875.1 uncultured Gammaproteobacteria bacterium
GATATGTCCGGGCCGGTATGATCGGCCCGGCTGAACCATGAATTCCGCCAGATGAAGAATGCCGCCTGACCGCAGCACGCGAGAGAGCTCCGCAGCTACCGTTGTGGCCACCTCGGGATCGACGACGCTGGTCAAAACGCCGCAGCCGACCACGGCGTCGAAGCTGTCGTCTGCTTCCGGAATACCTTCGTTGCCACAGGGAAGGAGCGTCAGAGCTGGATGCTCTCTTCGGCCGCGCGCCAACATAGCCTCAGAAATGTCATAGCCAAGGACCGCCTCATAGCCCATCGACGTCAATAGCCGCGTGACCCGGCCATATCCGCATCCGTAATCGAGCACCCGGCTGCAGAGAGGGACCCGCCTGCGGAACTGTCTGGCATCGATCTTGAGCGTGAACTCGACCGATGCCGCGACGTCATTCCAGCTGAGTGCGACCATGAGGATTTCCTGAGGGCCTGTTCGTTGGGATTTTCGCCAGAGGCGCGCCAGGTATCAAGCATGATCCCGCATACACCCGCCGACAGATCGGGCTTTAGGCCCCAAACGAATCCCAACGGGGATTCAGATGCGTTCTGCGTACACTGATTTCAGGAACACCACTACTTCAGAAAAGGAGCTGAACGTGTCGGATATTAAGTGCCAGAATAGGGAGCCCGCCGCGAATCCGCGAAAGGGTAAGAAGGTCGGGCCGAAGCGGCCTTTCAAATCTGGCGAAATCTGGATGACTCGCCGCGCGCTCATGGACTCGAAGAACAAGCGGGATCTTGTCCTGCTGAATCTCGGCGTCGACAGCAAGCTGCGCGCCTGTGATTTGCTGAGCTTGACCGTGAACGACGTCATGGTGGG
The DNA here is from genome assembly GCA_963704875.1 of uncultured Gammaproteobacteria bacterium. Lineage (GTDB taxonomy): Bacteria > Pseudomonadota > Gammaproteobacteria > Steroidobacterales > XN24 > CAMYOC01. The sequence goes on from CAVPIA010000003.1 coordinate 847, forward strand.
CCAGTCCGTCAAGACTGAGGCGACGATCCTGCAGCAGAAGACTCGTCTGCCGGTGACCTTCGAAATCACCGCGAAGACACGGGAGGCCATCGCCGATTGGGTCCGACACGCCAACCTGGAGGGTGAGGATTTCATTTTTCAGAGCCGGATTCGCAACTCTCCTCATCTGAAGATAAGGCAATACTCTCGCATCATAAAGCGATGGGCCGCCGAGATTGACCGCGATCCCACGGAGTACGCGACCCACTCAATTCGGCGCTCAAAGGCCACCATACTTTACGAAAAAACCCACAATCTGCGAGCCATTCAGCAACTACTCGGGCATCAGAAGATCGAGAATACCGTCCGTTATCTGGGCGTAGAACTTAGCGAAGCGTTGAAGATGTCCAGGGAAATTGATGTCTGAGCAAGTCGGGCGGGTTCCGATGCGTCACCCGCCTGGTTGGCCTGCGTGCGGTGGTCGGGCTCTGTTCCGCCCAACGTGAACAGAATGACGCCGTACGGGGTGTTTCAACGCCTCGGGTCGATAGGCCAACAGTGGCCTATCGGGTCGTCAGAGATCTATGGCATGCGACGGCTTGCCGCTTCGCGGCACTGGCACCTCAACCCGGATCCGCTCTGCCCGCCGACTGACTTCCAGAAAGCGCTCCCGAGCCTCAAAAGCGCTCTGTATTTCACTCCCTGAAATCATGGCGTCGACCACGAACTCCAGGCTCTTCAGCGTTTCCGCCAAATGCTGATCAATGACCTCCTTCACCAGATCGGGCCCCAGCAAGAACCCTACCTGCCCGGTCCTGTCGTTGCGTAGGACCTGCACGGCCTCCTGAGCGTTTTCCACGAGCCGGCCGATCCCGATCACGTTGCGGGCCGTTGAGAGGTTCACTGCCATCGAGTGGATTGCTTGCAGCGCAAGGTCCCGACGCGCGTCGCTCTCCTTGCTGTTCTCATCCGGAAAAGGCAGGTTTGGCAGAAGTTCAGTCAAGCGCTGTGGTCCCCCGGAACCGTAGGCCTCGACCAGCACTCGGATTAAATGACTAACAGAACTTGATTCAGTTCTGTCTTCGACCGAAGCCTTGTCGGCGGGATCCGGCGGTGTCATCCCTTAATCGGTATCAATATGATACCGGGCCCTACCGGGCCGACTGGGATAGGTCAGTCTTGGATTCTCCTCACTCGTGTCGACAGGAGGAAAGCAGTCGCCCCAAGTACCAGTGTCGCGAAACCCAGTTAACGCTAATTCCAGTTCTTGGAGACCGATCTGGACAGTCGGCAGCCCGTCTGTTGGTACCAGACACACTCTGCCATCGTCATTGCCTGGATGGTCGGTGACTGCATCGTTTCCTTTGCCGACGGAAATATTCCGGTTGGCGATCAGTCGAAATGAGCGCGGAAATTGCGCGGCAAGTTTATCTAAATCCATACTCGATCTCCGTAGGCCTTCTGACCGCAATGCTAATACTGGCTAGAATGAAAGCACGTGCCTGACCGTTCCCCTGCATTCGAGCATGGGGCCATGTGGGAAATTGAGCATATCAGGCTGCTTCCTTTGCGAATACTGCAGGCGGTTTCTTGCCCAGTGATCGGTGCGGTCTGATGTGGTTGTAATGAAGTTGCCAGTCGTCGATTGTTGATCTCGCATCGTCGATGCTTGCTGACCTTATCCCCGATATCCGGTCCACGAACTCACTAGGATTTCCCTGTATTTGACCCCACCCCCGATACTTGGAGACTCGATGTAAGAAAATTGTGGCCTGTTGTTGTTCGGCGGCAATTTCCCGCAGCGTTCTGTCATTCAGCGACTGATGCGGTCGATACTCGTTGTAATCGCGGATCCAGCCACGGTTAATCAGCGGCCACTTCTGGCCGGATGAGGTCTTTGTTGACCCATCTTGCTCCTTGGAGCAGATGGCCCCGACCGAGGCCGTGTGACGGAGAGATTAACCCGAAACCTTTAATTGTAAGTACTCCGGATGGAGAGGGTAAGGTCACCTGGCATCCGCAAAAGTCATGGCTAATCGGCAATGATGCTGTACACCGGCTAGAAGAAATAGTTGCAGTCCGCACACACTTGCCCGGCGACGCCTTACGGACTTCAGCCCGACTCTCTTTTCAACAGGTCACCAACCTCGCATTCGAAGTACGCACAGAGTTTGTCGACAGCACTCAGGTCTACCCTTTCCGCAGTCTCCTTATACAGGGCAGTTATCGTGCTGCGCGGAAGCCCTGTTTCGCGGGCAAGATCCGCCACTTTGAGCTTTCGCTCACCCATCAATGTCGAGAGCCGGCACCGTATCATCCCACGCCTCATTTTGACTTTTTAAATGATAATTTGTCGATTAGAATAGTTTTATGACTTGCAGAATGATATTCTGAAATGTATATTGCGTTTCAGAGTGACATTTTCGCTATCCAAATCACGAAACTTGAGTCTAACCGATGCAAGAGCGGGAGTAATGATGACTATTGACGAATCGACCATAAATCAGAAATGTGACGTGAGGCGGCTGGCCAAAGGCCTCTCTCGAAAGCTCAGGCTGCCGACAGATGACTCCCTCGCATACGTGATCGGAGATGGAACAGAAGGCACCAGTGAAAGTGCCGTCGCTTCGTGGTTACGTGCCAACGGCTTCTCTGGCGGCTCAACCACTTTCGCCGATGCATGTGACGCGCTAGAGCGGGCTCTACACGAAGCTCTTGGTGAGGCGTGAAGCGGCGAAACCGCCGCCCCAGGGTCCGACCTACCCAGAGGTTTGAGGCACATCGTTCGATATTGCGTTTGGTTGCTGAGGAATTCCTTGAATGGCGAGAAAGGCAGCACTCTATGTCAGAAGCTCGAAGGACCGCCACGACGTCAGCGTCGACTCACAGTGCCGTGAGCTAAGGAAGTTCGCTGAGAAAGCTGGCGACTATGTCGTCGCCGAATTTTCCGATCGAGTCGAATCGGCCAAAACGGATGAGCGTCCAGGCTTTCAGGCCATGATTGCCGAAGCCAAATCAAAATCTCGGCGATTCCAGATTCTCTATTGCTATGACACTAGCCGCTTCAGCCGTCGTCAGTACCACGCACAAATCTATAAGCAGTTGCTCAAGACCCACGGGGTAGAACTCGTTTTCCTGAAACTCCCAAAGACAGACACGATTCTTGATCCGATAATCGAGAGCCTTATGGAGGCATTCGACGAGTTCCATAGCCAAAAGTCCAAGTTGGACGGCTTGCGAGGCATGCGTGAGAACATCAAGCAGGGGTGGCGAGCGGGAGGCCGAGCCATTTTGGGTTACAAGCTGGACAAGCAGGTGGTTGGAATGCGGGACGGCCAACCATTGACCAAGAGCAAGCTGATTCCAGACCCAAGCAAGTTCTCTCTAATTCAGCGATACCTTAGAGGCCGTGCCCGCGGCGAATCTCGCCGCGGGTTGCAGGAGAAACTCGGCAAGCAAGTGCCCTACTCTACTCTCGTCTACTTAGAGGATAGCGCTCTCACATATGCCGGACATACGGTCTGGAATCGTCACAAGGAATTTGTTGACGGGGCTTATGTGTGTCCTGGCCAAGGCCGGTATCGGGACCGATCGGAGTGGGAAATCTGCCGGGATACGCATGTGGCCATGATCTCTGATGCAGAAGCGGAAGCGATATTCAGAGAGCGGGACAAACAGAAGAATCGCCAGAGCCGTTATCGACGCAACCACTACCTACTCTCTAGCCTGATGAAATGCAGATGCGGTGCACGAATTGATGGAGATAGCGGCTACTACCGGTGTCGCGATCGATGTGGAGTTCGCTCTATCAAGAAGGAAACTTTAGAAAGAGCGGTGTTGGATGAGGTTTTTGCACAGATCTTCTCAAGCGAGTTTTTGGCGGCGCTTCGACTGGAAGTGAAAAGCATCATAGAGGCTCAAAAACCCGAGCAAGGCCATTTATTGAACCAAATGCGCAAAGAACTAAGGGGTATCGATCGCCAAATCAACGAGCTAGCCAGCATGCTTACCGAAGTCCGCCACAGGCGACCCCTGATTCAGCGCATCGATGCCTTGGAAGACCAAAGGCAGGCGCTAGGGCTTGAGCTCGGCGATCTCCAGAAAGCGGAAAAGCCGAAAATCCTGGGGATGTCGAACGCTGAACTCGACGAGTTCGCGAATCAATGGCGGACCAATATTGAGAGTGGAACGATGGAAAAGCGAAAAGCCGTGTTCCGCCAGCTCATCGAGTCCGCCACGTTCGATGGAGAGGAACTCGAGATTGTCCCGAATCTGAACACTTTAACCGGCGCCGGCATGACCGGCGCCGGGTTTAAAGTGGCGTCCCCAAGGGGATTCGAACCCCTGTTACCGCCGTGAAAGGGCGGTGTCCTAGGCCTCTAGACGATGGGGACGCAACAAATCAAATTTTGGTGGAGCTAAACGGGATCGAACCGCTGACCTCTTGCATGCCATGCAAGCGCTCTCCCAGCTGAGCTATACCCCCGCACGGACCCGCGCAATGTGAACCCCTGTTACCGCCGTGAAAGGGCGGTGTCCTGGGCCTCTAGACGATGGGGACTATTCGGGAAATCGTATGTCCCCTGGGCCACCAGGCTGGCTTTGGGACTGAATAGTTGGTGGAGCCAGACGGGATCGAACCGACGACCTCTTGCATGCCATGCAAGCGCTCTCCCAGCTGAGCTATGGCCCCACGCGAGGGCGCGATTTTACGGAAGCCCCTATAGGCGGTCAACCGGCAGCTTCGGAGGCCTTTTGACGCTCCTGGACAAATTCGATAGCCCGGTTCAGGCGTTGCAGGGTCCGCTCCCGCCCCAGCAGCTCCAGCGTGATATCGATCGGCGGCGACACCGGACCACCGGACACCGCGACCCGGACCGGCTGTGCCACCTTGCCCAGCTTCAATTCGAGGCTGTCGGCTACGTCATGGATCACGCTGTGGATCGGCTCGGCCCGCCAGTCCTCAAGCACGCTCAGACCATCGCGGATCCGCTCCAGGCCCGCCAGTGCAACCGGCCGCAGATGCTGTTTTGCCGCTTTCTCGTGATATTCCGCAAAATCCTGATAGAAGAAAATTGCCGATTGCGCCATTTCGTGCAGGGTTTGCGCGCGCTGGCGGAAGGCCTCCGCCACCTGCTCCGGCTCCGGCCCACCCTTGGTATCAATACCCATGCGCTCGAGCTGCCACCACAGGTCCAGTCCGAGCTGCTTGCCATCGGCCTTCATGATGTACTGCTGGTTGATCCACAGCAGCTTCTCAGGGTTGAAACTCGACGCCGCCTTGTTGACGTGTTCCAGATCGAACAGCTCGGTCATCTCCTCGATGCTGAAAATCTCCTGATCGCCGTGGGACCAGCCCAGGCGCACCAGGAAATTGAGCACCGCCTCGGGCAGATACCCTTCCTGCCGATATTCCAGCACGCTGACCGCGCCGTGCCGCTTGGACAATTTGCTGCCGTCCGGGCCAAGGATCATCGGCACATGCGCGAACACCGGCGGCTTGCCGCCCAGCGCGTGATAGATATTGATCTGGCGCGGCGTGTTGTTCAGGTGATCGTCACCGCGGATGACATGGGTGATCTCCATGTCCATATCGTCGACCACCACCGAGAAGTTATAGGTCGGCACGCCGTCCGAGCGCACCAGCACCAGATCGTCCAGTTCCTTGTTCTCGAACACCACACGGCCAAAGACTTTGTCCTCGACCACGACTTCACCGTCATCCGGGGTACGGAAGCGGACCACCGGGTCGACGCCTGCCCTGGGCTCGGTGCGATTCCGGCAGCGACCGTCATAGCGCGGCTTCTCGCCCTTCTCGCCGCTGCTCGGCGCGCATCGCATCCAGCTCTTCCTTGCTGCAGTAGCAATGATAGGCGTGACCATCGGCCATCAGCTTGTCGGCCAGTTCCCTGTAACGCGGGAAGCGCTCGGTCTGGTACAAGGGGCCTTCGTCGGGCCGCAGCTTGAGCCACTCCATACCGTCGAGGATCACCTGGATCGCCTCTTCGGTAGAGCGCTCACGGTCGGTATCCTCGATACGCAACACAAACTTGCCGCCGTGGCGCCTGGCAAACAACCAGGCGAACAGCGCGGTGCGGACGCCGCCGATGTGCAGGAATCCCGTCGGACTTGGCGCGAATCGTGTCTTGACTGTCATGAGTTAGCTGACCGGTGGATAGCAACGCGATGCGAGAGCGAGGATTCTACCAAAACCCGGCGACACCCGACGGCCGGATCTTGCCTTACTCGCGGACCGATGGCGGGTTACTCGCATTCCGCCGCCGCCACACAACGAAAGTTGAAACCGCAAGCACCAGCAGCGCGAGCATCGACAGCACGACCTGCCAGTGCTGGCCACTGGATAATCCGCGCCCGAGTAACGCAAACGCGACACTCGATGGCGCGATGCCGATCAGGGTGGCGGCGGCGAAAACACGCGTCGGGATACGCGAGACGCCACCGACCATGCTGGTCACCAGTGCATTGGTGCCGGGCATCAGACGCAGCAGCAGGATCAGCGAAAACCCGCCGCGGTTGATCAGATCCCCCCATCGGCCGAGGCCGTGTCCGAACCGCGCCTCGACCCAGGGCCGGCCGAATCCTCTCGCCACTCTGAACGCGAGCACAGAACCACAGCTACTGCCGATCAAGGCCAGACCCAGCGCCATCGGCAGGCTGAACAGACTACCCGCCAATACCGTCGGGTAGACACGCGGCAGGCCGCTGGCGGAGAACGCGAGGAATACCAGCAGAAATACAGGGATTGCCAACGCACTGTTCGCGGCGACCCATACCTGCCACACAGAACGGTAGTTGTCCGCGAACCACTGGTGTGCCGGGGTCAGGTAAAACAGCGCAATCAGGGTCAGCGGCACAGCGAGGAATGCGGCCAGTGTGCGCCACCCGGGTGTGGCCACCGGCGCCGGCGGCATATCCTGCCCGCTCAATTCATCGCCCTTGTCAGCTTGCAGGGTCATCTGGCAGACATCGCCTTGTGCCGGGCCGGCTCATCCACAGCTTGCCGACTCGGCACGGACATCACCGACGACGCGTCCTGGTTTGCGCGGATTTTCGGGAGCATTTTTGGTTCCTGGGCGAACTAAATTGCGATCCAGTTCCTTGCATTGAGTCGCGATACCGCATTAATAATACGCCTTAACTTATTGTTTTGTATTTGTTATATATGATTCAACCTGGCGTAGCCACAAGAATCTGAACCTTGAAATTCAGGGCTTGTGCTCGTTCGGTAGGGCTTGTGCATTATGTATCGTTTACCGGTCCACTGATAAACTTCCGTCGACTTCAGCGCCACTTCATTCACGGGCAGATCAAGCCCAGGACGCCTACTTGAAGCCAAAACAGTATTTACATCTGATCGCCGGATTCCTGCTCGGTAACGTGCTGGCCCACAAAGCCGTCGGCGCGGACGCCACCAGCATGGTGGGTACGTCCGGGACACGCTCGGCCACCCACCTCGAGCCGTCGAGGCAGATCGACTGGCCACAATTGAGGTTCTCCCGCGAGCCTCATCTTCAGCAGGCGCTGCGTGACACGATCAAGGCCGTTGGACTGGAACGACCAGCGTCGCAGCAGAAGCTGGCCGTGGCCCTGGTGGATATCACGGATCCGATGAACCCGCGGGTCGCTGCGGTCAACGCCCACACAATGATGTATGCAGCGAGCATGCCGAAGATCGCGATCCTGCTTGGCGCATTTCAGAAAGCCGCCGACGGTCAGCTGGAGATGAACGCGGAGAATATCGAACTGCTAACGCAGATGATCCGGCGCTCCTCCAATTCCGCCGCGAGCATAATGCTCGAGCGGGTTGGCTTCGACTATCTGGCTGAGGTCCTGCAATCCGAACGCTATGCCCTCTACGACCCGGAAATGAACGGCGGTCTTTGGGTGGGCAAGCCTTATGCGAAAGCCGGAGCGTGGAAGCGGGACCCGCTGTACAACCTGTCGCATGCAGCCACGGTTTTCGAAGTCGCGCGCTTCTACTATCTGCTGGAGACCGACCGCCTGGTCAGTCCGGAAGCGTCGGCGCAGATGCGCGCGATCCTCGATAACTCGCAGATCAAGCATAAATTTGTTCTTGGCTTGAGTACCACGCATCCGGACTCGAAAATCCGCCGCAAATCAGGCTCGTGGCGGACATTCCATGCGGACAGCGCGGTGGTCGAGCGCGACGGCCGGCGCTATATCGCAGTGGCCATGGCCAACAATCCGGCCGGCGGCCGCTGGATGAGTCAGCTGATCGTCGCGATGGACGACCTGATCTACGCACCGGCCAACGTTGCCCACGATCAGATGGCGGTCTCGCACAACGTACCGATGGAGCCACCGCGGCAGAGCGCAGCAAGATCTTTCTGACCCCTGTGTAACCCGGACCTGTGGCCCGGATCTGTGGCCCTGCTGTTTCATCCGGACCTGGCTGGACCGCGACCACAACCCCCGCCCTGGACACCGACACCTGCCGGACAGCGGAGCGGCGTCTGGTCTGGCCCCGGCGATACGCCTGTCGGCCGCCGTGGTGCGGGTTATAGCGTTGCCCTGTGTCCTCTGCGCGGGGCCTCTGCGCCGGCGGCGGACCCAAAGCAGACTCGAAACCCTGTTGGAAAACAAAAAGCCCTGTCGGACTTAAGCAGCTAATATCCCGGGCAGCCGCACAGACATTGCATCGGAGTCACTCATGAACAAGCACGATCAGGACTGGCTGGAAGACTTGCCAGAGGCCTTCAAGGTCTACCGCGGTGGCCGCGACGTCGATGAAGTCGAGTGCATTGTCCCGGACCTGGCCGGCATGTCTCGTGGCAAGGCGATGCCTGCACGCAAATTCAATCCGCAGCACGAGACCTACCTGCCGGTCTCTATTTTCTATCAGACGATCACCGGCAAAGACGTGGAAATGGAGATCGACAACCAGTGGGCCGAGAGCGATCTGGTGCTCAAGGCAGACATGTCCACGGCGAAAGCGGTCCCATGGGCTAAAGAGCCCACTTTGCAGGTAATCCACGATCTGTATACCCGCGATGGCACTCCGGTCAGCATTGCACCACGGCAGGTCCTGAAGGAGGTAGTCAAGCTATACGAGCAGCAAGGCTGGAGGCCGGTGGTTGCTCCGGAGCTCGAGTTCTACCTGATCAAGCCGAATCTCGATCCCAATGAACCGATCCAGGCACCGGTTGGCCGTACCGGGCGCCAGGGTACCAGCAACCAGTCGTACTCAATGTCCGCTGTGGATGACTACGGCCCGGTGATCGATACGATCTATCGTTTCGCGCAGGACGCCGGCCTGACCATCGATACCGTGATCCAGGAAGACGGCGCGGGACAGGTGGAAATCAACCTCAGCCATGGCGATCCGGTTTTGCTGGCAGACCAGGTTTTCTATTTCAAGCGCATCATTCGCGAAGCCGCGCTGAACCATCATATGTTCGCAACTTTTATGGCCAAGCCGATGCGCGACCAGCCCGGTTCCGCCATGCATGTGCACCAGAGCGTCGTGGACCTGCAGACCGGAGAGAGCATTTTTAGCGACGCGAAAGGCCAGCCCAGCACGCGCTTCATGCACTTCATCGGTGGTTGCCAGAAATACCTGCCGCAGTCACTGCCGTTGATGGCGCCGTATGTAAACAGCTACCGTCGGTTTAGCAGCGACTCGAATTCCAGTGCCCCCACCAACTTTGCCTGGGGCTATGACAATCGCGCCACGGGCCTGCGGGTACCGAATTCAGCAGCCCAGGACCGCCGTCTGGAAAACCGTGTGAACGGCGTCGACACCAATCCTTATCTGGCCATCGCTATCGGGCTTGCCTGCGGCTATCTGGGTATGACGAAGAACATCGAGCCGGGTGAACCTGCAGTCGGAGAATTGGACGATGATGAATATGCGATCCCGACCACACTGGATGAGGCCCTGACCCTGTTCGAAGCCGCCGATGACGTGCATCAGATCCTCGGCCCGGAATTCTGCATGATCTACGATGAAGTGAAGCGCGAGGAAATGCGCCTGTTCCACCGCGAAATCAGCCCATGGGAACGTGAGCACCTGTTGTTAAGTGTGTGACCGCGCGCAACGCTGTTGCGCTACGCAGTCAACGGGCTGCGATCGCCGGTACGCCCAGGCCCGTCTTTTGCAGCCCAGATCAGTGCGCCTGCCGGCACCTGCCGGACCCGTGGGGGCATCCGCACCGATAGCCCCCGATAGCCCGATAGCCCCCGATAGCCTTGGCAGATACGTGTCTGGCCGCCTGCGGACCAGGATCGGGCAGCCGCAGGAACATCAGAAGGTCAATTCCAGACCAGACACGCGGCTGCAAGCACGCGTCGTATCTTCGCCGACCCTCAGCGATTCAAGGCGAGAAACGACACTGCGCCCCGCTGCTTTGGAGGCCCGTCACCCGCTACTGGCTTCGGACCGGGGGTAAGGCAGGGTCAGCTTGCTCCGCGCCCACATCCTCATCCGGTTCGAGCGGTCCATCGATGATCGCTTCTGCAGAACCCGGCATTGCCGAATGGTCAGCGCCGGCCCCGGCTGCTTCAAGCGCAGCCTCCGCTTCGACTGCCGCCCGCGCCGCTGCACGTTCAGCTTTGCGTTGCGCAAGCCGTTCGGCATGACGCGCTTCGACCATGCGATGGATACGCATCGCCAGGGTCTGATGCGCGACGGCGGAATTCTTGTACAGCACGTTTGAGCTCACCGCCACCAGGTAGTGCACATCCTGGGTATCCTCGGGCCCTTCAACTATCGCGACCGAGGCCAGTTGATTGCGCTTGTTGCCCTGATACTTCTTGCACACGAACTCCGGTTCCGGCTGGCAGCTGTACAGCGATCCGGATTTGAAATAGACCGCGTAGTCGAGCAGTGCCGGATGCGAGGCGTAGCGGATACGCTTTTGCGTCATGTAAAGCAGGCGTTTCATCTCGGTGCTGGACCAGGCGTCGACCATCCGACCCTGCTCGACCAGCATCAACAGATGCACCAGCTCGCGTGGATTGCCGTAGCTCGATGTCCCCGCCACCTTCTGCTTGCCGGTGCGGGTAAAGAAACTGCCCTGACGCAGCAGATCAGGATTCAGGCCATTACGCACAACGGCGCCGTTCATCGCGTCGAGAAATATCTCGCCCAGCGCCCTGGGACCGTGTTCGGCAAAGAATGTCTGTTCCTGCTCTACGCTGACCGGATAGTCACGCCCGAAATGTTTTAACAGGATCAGCTGCTTCTCGACCGTGGATGCAGCCCCGTTATTGCTGGCCGAGAGCATCCAGTCCAGCCACTCGAAAAGACTGCCCGAGTCTCCCGGGTGAACCTTGCGGAACGAGAAATCCATCGTGTCCGGATCCCAGAACACGACCTCGTGATGGTCGTAGTTGACGAAATCATCAGCCACGATCCAGGTGTCTTTCAGCACCCGCTCGCGCGCGGCCAGATCGTCGGGATAAATGTCAGCCAGGGTCTGAAAAAACGCAAGCCCGACCAGCATCTTGCCCACGCTGCCAACGTTCTCGCGGATGCCGCCATTGTATTCCGCATAGATGGGCTGCTCGGGATCGGTGACGTCAAGTACTGCGAGTCCGTAGCGGTCGGCATCCTCGCCGAGGAAGCTCTTTAATTGGCTCGCGTAGGCCGGGTCTGACTCGAACTCGAAGGTGTATTCGGTCCCGGTCAGGCGCGGCACGACCGCTGCGTTAGACAGCATTGCGCCGGGCGCGAGCTTGCGGCCATTGACCTCGCCACGCTGCGCGCGATCGTAGTAATCCAGCCGCCGGATGCCAGTCTCGTCGTACGCATCAATCGGATAGGCATGCACGGTGGCGGCGGTTGCCAACAACCCGACCAACAGCCCGATCATCAGCCCGGTAGACAGCGACACGCGGTCTTGCATTGGCGTCTTCATAATTCGGCTCCTGAGCCCTGATCGCTGCCGGGCTTCTGGTCCATCCACACGGTCTGCGTTGCGTTCTGCGCCAGACCCGCGTCGAGTGATTGCAGATAGGTACTGCGAGCCGCACGCTTGTTCTCGACAAACGGCCTGATTTGGAACAGATAGAGCTTGCCGTCGAGAAACCCAAATTCGACATCAGCCACGGCTTTGGACCGCTCCTCCTCCGGCATGTTTTCGAACCAGCCAGGCAGGCGGTCTACGAGCGCCAGAATCTGCTCGACGTTGGCGTCGGTGAGCACCCGCGATGCACCCGAAGCCGGAACCAGCTCCGAACCACCGCTGGTCTTTAGAACACGTTTCGCCGGCGCGGTGGCCGAGCCCAGCAGACGCACCTGACCGTCGGCGCGGCGGATCAGAAGCGTCTCCGCCGCCTGCCCTTCCACACCACCGCCGACCCCCTCGTTGACCGCCACGGTAATGAAGTCGCGGGAACCGGTTTCGACATCTGCAGTGATCAGCACGCCAGACTTGTCCGCGTTCACGCTCTCATGCAGCAGCACGGAGACATACACATGCTCTGGATCGTTCATGATCGACTGACGCCAGCCGTAGGCCCGTTCCTGGAACGGAGACGCCCAAACATCCCGCATCGCTGCGACGATGTTGTCTTCACCTACCACGTTGGGCACGGTCAGATTCAGACCGGCACCGGTAAAACCGGCCAGGTCCTCGACGTTGGTGTCCGAACGGACGAATACGCCGTAGCTGCCATCCGGACCAAAATTGTCGCGCAAGGATTGACGGAACGCAGCCAGTTTCTGCGGATCGGGCGGCAGGGTCTTGAACCAGCCTCGCACCGTAGCCAGCATTTCCCTGGCGCGACGATCCCGTTCGATCGGATCATCGATGGCATCAATCTGGTCATACTGGACGGTCATCCATTCGAACAGGGTCGGCCCATCCGGACTTACTGTCCGCTCTGTCAGGGCATGACTGAACAAGCCAAACGGCACCGCGACGGCCGGTGAAACATGACCGGGAAATTTCCGGTTCAGGTTGCCGACCTCGGCCGCTTTGGGCCCGACGCGGACGCCGGAATCCTTCGGGCCGAGCTCCGTCGACGGCAGCAACCGTTGCGTCTCGAGATCCAGACGCGCCACGTTGATGGAGATCTTCTCCTCCGCGCCGTGGTCCTCTGCTGTCGCAACCGGCGCGTCCTCATCCAGACGGATCTGCACCACGCCGCCGCGGCTGGCGGCGACAAAAATCTCCTGGCCAAGATGCTGCTGCAGCCGCGGCAGCAGGGGATTTGCCACTACCACGTTCGGCACGCCCAGGTTCCGCGCAAGCAACTGCACATGCGACAGAGCATTGCCTTCATTCTCGGTGATTATCCCGGCCACTACCGGCAGTTCGGAGATCGTCTCGGGAACGATGACAATCGTATCCGCGGTACCGCCCGGACGCGCCAGCGCCTGTTCCAGGGTCAGCAGAGTGCCACGGCCAACACCCGGGTTGAGGCTGCGTAAACCTGTGCCCACCGTTTCGCCAAAGATCTGCTGACGCACGCCGGCGAGACGCATCGCGTCCACCACCAATGGATTGAGCAAGCGCGAATACACCATCATCGGGCTGCCGCGCATACGGTCCGGGATAAAGGTCTCAGCCAGGGGCTCAATTTGCGCCAGCCAGGCGATCGGCTGCTCAAAATAGAATGCCAGTCGCCGCGATGCCCAGCCCGGCGCCCGACCCAGATAGGCCAGCTCGCTGCGGTACTCCGACAGTGGCACTTCAGAGCGCGCCAGGCCGGCCATGCCGCCTTCCAGATTATCCAGCTCGAATCGGGTAAGCAGACCGGTACCGTAACTGGCCCTGGCGGTCGCTTTCATCAACCCGAGCGTCTGTTCCCGGGTCAGGCTGCCACTGTCGGCATCGATCAGCTGCGCCAGTCCGAACACCTGGGTCTCAAGCCTGATCAGCAGGTCGATCCCATCCAGCGGATGGCCGCTGCTGTCGATCCCATCACGCAAACGGGCCATGATCCGCGACAGTATCTCTATGCGTTCCGCCGGGGCGGTAGCCACAGCAAGCTCCCGCGCCTGAAGCCGCAGGTCCACGGCCAGGCCGTTATCCCGGACCTTGCGCGCGTAGGCCTCGATCAGGGGGCTCGGATCCGGCAGGCGCGCGGCTTCATCGATGGCCTGGGCCAGCGCTTCGTATTTGTCGGCCAACTCGGATTTGCCGCGGCTGGCTGCATAAGCCCGCACCCGCGCGGCGTCAGAAGGTTCGGGCCGGCCGTGGATTTTGTTGCGCAGATCCCCAAAATCCTGATCCGCGTCATTCAACGCGGTTGCCATGCCGCGTATCTCCATGCCGCCCACGCCGCTCTGGCCGTGGGGCACTAATCGCGCAGCTTCAACCAGCAGCAGGAAACGTCGTTGCAGCCACTCCGGCTGCCGCGCAAGAGTAGACAGGAACTCGTAGGCACTGGCCTCCTCTTCCTCGATCTGAAACGCGCCGCGGTAGTAACGGGCGCCGCGCAGAATCCAGCCGTCGTCCATGTCGATCAGGTACTGCTCCAGCACCATGATGCGAAACAACCGTTGCTGTTCGGGGGTATCGCCGAAATCTTCCGGACCGAGCGCCGCCAGGACATTGCCAATCGGGAAGCCGGCAGCACGGATACGCTTTGTCGCATCGCTCCATTCGCCATGCTGGCGGCCACCCCCATGATCGACACATGCGTATGCCTTTGGCGGCAGGACCTCACCATCGCTACAGAACCAGCGGATACGGCTAAACGGCCCCCGTGGCTGAGCCTTCATCGCTGCTATGTCGGCACGATAGCGGGCGGCATCTTCTGCATTCGCAGACGCCACCGAACTACTCGCTCCGGATGCCTGCAAAGGACCATGGCTCATCAGGCTGACGATTAGTAAGATGAAAATGCATGAACCGCGATCAGGCACGCGCTTCGGGCTGTTCAGGAAGGACATCAAAACTACCTTGATCCAGTGGATTCTTGGCTTGTCACCGGTGGCCGATAGTAGCAGCCTGCCACGGCTGATTCAGCACAATCGACCTCTTCCCGGCGTGTTCGGGACTCGGAACAAACCAACAGCCCGGTGTACACTGTGGGCCCCTCCCACGGGACCGGCACGGAAAACCAGGCATCATGGTCAAGCCGAAAGGCCAACTCTCGTTTGTCGAGCGCGGCATGTCCGCGTTTACCAAGATGGGACCCGGCGAGGGTCGCGGTGTGTTGCTGTTCGCGGCCTACGCCTTCCTGTTACTGGTGTGCTACTACATCCTGAAGACCACACGCGAAGTCTTCATCCTTACCGAGCACTCGGCAGAAACGGCGAGTTACGCTATCGCTGCGCAGGCGCTGCTGCTCGGATTTATCGTACCGGTCTACGGACTTGTATTCCGGGCGACCCGCAGTATCTATCTGATCCGCTGGGTGACCCTGTTCTTCGCCGCCAACATCGGCATCTTCTATCTGATGGGCAGCGCGCAGATGGAGATCGGCTTCATCTACTACGTGTTTGTCGGCATCTTCGGCGTGATGATTCTCGCCCAATTCTGGGGTTTTGCCGCGGACTGCTACAACGTAAAAAGCGGCCAACGCCTGTTCCCGGTCATCATGGTCGGCGCTTCTGCCGGCGCCCTCGCCGGGGCGCAGGTGTTCAAGCTGCTGACGTGGATGGGCATCGACCAGATCGAGATGCTGCTGGTCGCTGGCGTCATCCTGCTGTTGACCCTGATGCTGGGTGAGGCGGCGCGCCGGGCGATCCCCGGCAGCGCACGCAGCGTATATGCGGAAGCAGAATCCAGCGCGGCGGGAGAAGACAAACTGGTCCAGGCGCTGGGTGGCTTCGCCCAGGTCTTTCGCAGCCGCTATCTGCTGCTGATCGCGGTGCTGGTGATCCTGTTGAACTGGGTCAACAGCACTGGCGAGGTGATCCTCAAGGACTTTGTCCAGCAGTGGGCGACCGAGCAGTTTGAGGCGGGCAACGTGGCCAGCCGCGGCGAGGCCATCGGCACGTTCTTTAGCAACTTCTATTTCTGGGTGAATCTGTTCGGCTTTCTGATCCAGGCGTTTCTGGTTTCACGCATCTACCGCCTGGTCGGTGTCGGCGGCGCGTTGATGATCCTGCCGGCGATCGCAGCGGTGGGTTACGGACTGATCGCATTTGCGATGGCCTTTATCCCGATCTTCAGCATTGTGCGCATCGTCAAGATCATCGAGAACAGCGTCGATTACTCGGTGATGAATACGACCCGGCAAGCACTGTATCTGCCCCTGACCCGAGCTGAGAAATACGAGGCCAAAACCGCGATCGACACGTTCTTCTGGCGCTTCGGTGACATGATCCAGGCGGGCGCGTTTTTTATCGGCCTTAAAGTATTCGGCATGACCATCATCCAGTTCGCCATGGTCAACATGGCACTGGCCCTCGTGTGGCTGGCCGTCGCCATCTATGTTGGCAAACTTTACCGGCACCAGATTCATACCAATGTCACCAACGTGGCGCCCGAATTAAACAAGCCGCTGCCGGACATCCAGGTGCAGCCGGGACAACTTGTCGCGCACTCCTTGGGAGACGATACCTTCATCGACAAGGACCCCGGCGACGTGTTGAGCTTTAGCGCACAACTTGCCACCGGCGCCCCGCTACCTTCGTGGCTGGACTTCGAGCCAAACGGGCTGCGCTTCCACGGCAAAGCGCCGAAAGATGCCGCCGGCCATCTGGAAATCGAAGTGATCGCGACTGATTTCGAGGGCCTGACCGCGAGCGGGACATTCTTTGTCTATCACCTCGGACCCGGCACAGACAAGCAGGCATGATAGAGCTGCTCTCGGATCCCGCCGCCTGGCTGGCGCTTGCCACGCTCACCGCCCTTGAGATCGTCCTCGGGGTCGACAACATTATCTTCCTGTCAGTGATCGCCGCGCGGCTGCCGGAACATCAGCGCGCCCGGGCACGACGGCTCGGCCTGCTGCTGGCGATGGGCCTGCGCATCCTGCTGCTGCTCACTATCACCTGGATCATGGGCATGACCCGGCCCCTGTTCACGCTGTTCGATGACCCGGTCACGGTGCGCGACCTGATCCTGATCCTGGGCGGCTTGTTCCTGATCGCAAAGAGCACCATGGAAGTCCATGCCCAGCTCGAAGGCCCCGAGATCGACGAGACTACGGCGGTCGTCGCCACGTTTGGTGGTGTGCTGGTGCAGATCGGCCTGATCGATCTGGTGTTTTCGATCGACTCGGTGGTCACCGCGATTGGCTTGGTGAAGCAAGTGGAGATCATGATCGCCGCGGTGGTCATTTCCATCGGCGTGATGATGGTCGCGGCAGGACCGGTGGGCGCCTTTGTCGACAAGCATCCGACGATCAAGATGCTGGCGCTGTCCTTCCTGTTGCTGATCGGTATGGCGCTGATCGCAGACGGCCTCGGCCTGCACATCCCGAAGGGCTACATCTATTTCGCGATGGCGTTTTCCTTCGGTGTCGAGATGTTGAATCTGCGGGTTCGCCGTCGACGGCTATCATCACCGATCAGGCTCAAACGGCATCAGGCGACGGAAACCGTTGCGGATGCGGAAATAGCGGCAAGCCAGCCGGACGATAAAAGCGGCCGCTGAACCAGCCTACCGGGGCGGCCTCCAGGGTTGGCTCTGAGGCCACCTCCGATGCCGGCCTTGTAGACCGGGAGGACAAGGGCCCAGGCGGCATGCCATCTGCAAGTGCTTTCTCTCGCAATTCCCGCTTTGATTGACCCGGGCATGCGCTGGCTCTTAAAATCCGCTGCCTGCGCATTCGGGTCCGCGCATTCGGGCCTGCGCATTTGGGCGATTAGCTCAGCGGGAGAGCGCTCCCCTCACACGGGAGAGGTCGCTGGTTCAATCCCAGCATCGCCCACCATCAAACTCCCGAAACAGCCACCCCTCAGGGTGGCTGTTTTGTTTGCGGATCATGGAACCCAAGATCGGGGTCAGAAACAAACGTCTGTGACCCCGGTTTACTCGATTTCCGCCCCCGGGCTCCATGCCGATTGCCGGGCCTGGCACACGGCTCGGGGCCATCCGGAGAGACCTGCGGCCTGTGGCGGCCTCGCCCGATTTTCAGGCGTCAAACCGGCGTCCTCCCGTAAGTAGTTCGCCCCATATCCAAATTGCTCTGGATCAATAGCTAGCCGCCCAGCTTCTGCTAGATTTAGCTTGACGGCAGGGGTCCAATAGCGGCCGCTCTCTTGTGGTCGAAGGCTTCCTGCCAGTGACCTGATAGGAGAGTGCTAACGTGGCAAATCCTTCCCCGCCCCGCCGTTTCGAGACCATCCGTGAAGCCATGGATGCCGTCCTCGAGGCCGAGCGCGAGGCTCAGGCCAGCCTGGCCAGAACTCAGCAGGAAGCCGACGCCATTGTCGCCGCCGCCCGGGAAACGGCCCGCGAGATTCAGGCGCGCACCCAAAGCCGTATAACCCGCATGCACACGGCCTGCGAGACCCGCACGACTGATCAGGTCACAGCAATGAAGCGCGAGGCAGTTGCTGCGCTGGGTTCGGCGAATCGCAGTCACGACGAATCTGCGGCGATCCAGCAGGCAGCTTTACGCCTTGCCGAACGCATGACAACACCGCGAAGTGACGACGCGTGAGCGCCACCAGTCAACTCGGGTACGTGCAGACCCGGCTCCAGGCCCGGCACGGGCAGAGGCCGACGGAAGAAGGCTGGCGTTTGCTGGAAACGGCACCGGACCTGGCCGCCTATCTGCAATCAGCACGGCGTACGACGCTGGCGCCGTGGATTTCGCACATGCCGGCAGAACTCGAGGTCCATCGCATCGAGCGCTCTCTCAGGGACGACTGGGGCATATTCGTCCGCGAACTGGCCGACTGGGCACCAGGCGAATGGCAGGCAGCGATCCGCTGGTTTGCGACCGCGCCCTATCTGACCCATCTGGTACATCTGAGTCGCGGTGAGTATGTCGCGGCCTGGATGCGCGAGGATCCGGTGCTGAGCCTCCTCGCGATTGAGAATCCTGCCTCGCGGACAGCCAAGATCGAAGAGTCACCGATGGCACCTGTGCTGTATGCCGTCAGTGATGGAGTTCTCCCAATCACCGCCTGGATGGAACAGTGGCTGACACTGGCGCCGAAAGACGACGCCGAGACGCTCAAACAATTGAACAGCCTGGTCAGGATAGTCGCCGAGCATTTTCAGGCGCTGGCTGAATGGTCCGCCGACGCAGCCCTGACGCGCGGTCATCGTGAAGCGTTGCGCGGCGACTTGTTGCGCCGGTTTCGCCGCCATGCCCGAACCCCGGTGGCAATCTTCGCCTATCTGGGGATGGCATTGCTCGATTTCGAGCGTCTGCGCGGTGGCCTGGTGTTGCGCGCACTGTTTCCGGATCCGGCGGGGAGGCCCACATGGGCATAAGACCGGCCGCGGCCAGCTGGTTTGAGATTCTCACGCCGCGGGAACAGGTGACGCGTGCGCTGCGCTGTCTGGCCACGACGGGCGCCGTGGAGTTGCAGTGCCATAGCCACACTACCAGCCGGGCGATGCTGCCCGATCTGAGCCGAGGTCTGGAGGAATTCGGCGAACTCTCCAGACGCTACGACGACTGGTGGCCGCAACCGCTGAAACAACCGGTCGAAACCGCCACCGAACCTGCCGCTCAATTGAGCAATGCATTGGAGACCTTGCGCGCCTGGGCCGAAGAAGCCGGGCCGGTGATCGCAGAATTGCAGGGCACCCGCCGTATGCTCGCAGATCTCGAGACGCTGGCCGACGCGTTTTCAGTCGAACGCGAGCGCTTGCCAAATCTCCATCAACTTGCCGCGGCCGGACCGTATCTGGAGGGTCGCCTGTTCGTGCTGCCACCCACCGCCGTGCTGCAGCAGGCGCCACCGTCCGTGCTGATGGAAACCGTGCAGACTGAAGAGCGTCGCTATCTGTTCGCGGTGGGCGAGCGCTCGCAGATCGAAGCGCTGGACGAGCAGATGACTGCGCTACGCGCGCGACCATTGACCATGCCGGCCTGGTTGCCGGCGGAACCTGGCGGCGCGCTGGCCGCAGTCCGGGCCCGGGTGACTGAGGGCCGCGACGCGGACGCAAAGCTGACAAGACGCCTGGACGACATCCACGAACGCCACGGTCTCGCCGATGCGCTGGGCCAGCTGCATCTGCTGGAGTGGTACATACGCCACGTTCCAGAGCTGCCAACCACAGATCACTTCGCGTGGATCACTGGCTGGACCAGCGACCTTCAGGCGGAGCAACTGGAGTCCGCGCTCAAACAAAAGGACCTCAATTGCCTGTTACGCCTTAGCGAGCCACCGCCGGACATGGAACCACCGGTGGTACTGCGCAACCCCGGCTGGGTACGCCAGTTCGAGCTGTTTGCCGGCCTGCTCGGCATGCCCGGCCGCGAGGATGTCGATCCAAGTCGCATCGTCGCGCTAATGGCACCGTTAATGTTCGGTTACATGTTCGGCGATGTCGGCCAGGGCGCCGTGCTGCTTGTCGCCGGCTTGCTGCTGAGAAAGAAAATGCCGGCCCTTGGTCTGCTCGTGCCTGGTGGCATCTCGGCGATCATTTTCGGGTTTGTGTTCGGCAGCGTATTCGCCAGCGAGCACATCATCGCGCCGCTATGGCTGCATCCGATCGAGCAGCCGATCCCGGTCCTCGCCGCCAGCCTGATTTTCGGTGTCTTTGTGGTTACCTCCGGACTGTGCCTGGACGGTCTGCAATTCCACTGGCGCGGCCAGGCGAGCGAATTCTGGGGCGCGCGATTCGGTCTTAGTCTGACTTACTTCGGACTGCTGGCCGCATTCTGGCATGCCGGCGGTTTGTGGCTCGCGATGCTGGGCACCGTCTGGTTTATCGTCGGCGCTGGCCTGACCGGTCAACAGCGCGGCGCCGCTGCGATGGGTGAGTCCGCCATTGAGTATGCCGAGCTGGTGCTTCAGGTCGCAGTGAACACGATATCGTTCGTGCGCGTCGGTGCCTTCGCGCTGGCCCATGCCGGTCTCTCGGCAGCGGTCATCGGCATGGCTGATGGCTTCGACTCCCTGGTCGGCCGGCTCGCCGTGCTCGTCTTTGGTAACGCACTGATCATCGGTCTCGAAGGCCTGGTGGTCGGTATCCAGACCACACGCCTGGTCTTGTTCGAATTCTTCATTCGTTTCCTCCGTTCCAGCGGGCGCCGCTTCAGGCCCCTGCCGAGCCCTGACGAGCCTGCCGGGGCGGAGGAAACGTCCAAAAAGCATCAAAGGAGATCCTCATGAAACTTTCCGCCACACTTCTCATCGGCGCCTCGGTGGTGGTCGCGGTCGCAGCGGTGACCGGGACCCTGTTGCTGGCCTTTCCTGACGTCGCATGGGCCGAGGAAGTTCTGGCCGTCGTCGCCGTCGATCCGAATGTCGTGCAGTGGGGCTTTGCCTCCGCCGCCGCCTCTGCCGGACTATCGGCCGCGGCCGCCGGCTATGCGGTCGCACATGTAGGTAGCGCCGCCGTCGGCGCGCTGGCCGAGAAACCGGAACTGATGGGTCGTGTGCTGGTGGTGGTCGGGCTGGCCGAGGGTATCGCCATCTACGGTCTGATCGTTTCGATTCTTATCCTCAATCGTCTGGGCTGATATGACCACGCCCTGGTTTATCGGCGATGAACTCACCGGCGCGGGATTTCGCCTGGCCGGTGCGAAGGTGATGATCATCGAGGACCAGGGAGATGGTCCGGGCGAGAACATGGCAGACAAACAGATCGTGACGGAGATCTTCGGTCGCGCACTGGCCGAAGCATCGCTGGTGACGATCACTACGACAGTGGCGGCGCAATTGCCGTCGGAGCGTATCGCGCGAGCCATCTATGCCGCACAGCCACCGCTGGCTGTGGTGCCTGATGCCCGGGATACCCTGCCGCTGCCAAATTTGGGTCGCCGCGTGCGCAGCGCCCTGGGAGTCGAATCATGACCGAGTTCGAAGGTGTCCTTGCCTATCAGGTCCGCTCGATGCTCGATGGCATCGCCACGGACCTGCAGATACGGTGCGAGGCCACGCTCGATGAAGCCAGGCGGCGCGCGCGCGAGCTGCTGGCGGAGACACGTCGCAAGGCACGCGAACGGGTTGCTCAGGCGGTGGCGGAGGAGCGCCTGCTGATGGCACAGAGCCTGGACAAAACCGCCGCCGCGCTGGCATCGCGTCAGCGGCGCCGACAGCAGGCCATCGACGTGGACCGTCTGGAACGGGGCCGCGCGCTGCTGAACGAGGCACTGCGTTTGCGTTGGCAAGATCCGGACAAACGTCGCGCGTGGGTACGCGCGGTGATCGAGGATGCCTACGCCATCCTGCCTGCGGGCAACTGGCACATCCATTACCCGAAGGAGATTGAAGAAGCCTGGTTGACGGATCTGGTGCAGCAGGCCGCCGTCAAAAGCGCGGCAGCGACAACCGGTGATGGCCCGGATCACGATAGCTCAAACCAGGATGGCCCGATGCCAGGCGCCAGCCCGGGCTTCCAGGCGGTTGATGATGTAGAGGGCGGTCTGCGCATATTGCGTGGATCCGCCTGTTTGGAAATGACCATTGCGGGTCTTATGGCCCGGGCGGACGAACTGTCCAGCGAACTGCTGGCGGAGATATACGCCCAGGACACGCCACCCGCTGCGGAGAGAAAACATGGCTGAAGCTGCCATCCGCTGGATCGGCGGTCCAGTGCTCAAGGCCCTTGTGGACGGGCGCTTTCACGTGCACGAGGCGATACAGGTCGGCGAGCGACGTTTGCTGGGGGAAGTGATCCAGCTGAACGAGAATCTGCTCACGGCGCAGGTCTATGAGGACACCACCGGCCTGAAACCGGGCGATCCGGTCGTTGGCACCGGCCTGCCGCTGTCCGTGCCGCTCGGGCCTGGACTGCTGGGCCGGATCATGGACGGCTTGCTACGCCCGCTGGCCGACGCCTCGGTGCACTTCTACGCCACCGGCACCGTCGGCAGCCGGGACACCAAGCTCGGCTTCAAGCCGACCGCCAAGCCCGGGCAGCAGCTGGAACCGGGCGCCAGTTTTGGCGACATCGAACGGCCGGGACCCGCACTGCGTTGTCTTGTGCCGCCGCAGATCAGCGGCACCGTGGAGTCCATCGTCGAGCCTGGCAATTATGCCGAAACCGATACGTTATGCGTGGTCGTGGACGACACCGGGAAACGCCACGATCTGGCAATGATCCATCAATGGCCGGTTCGCCATGCCCGACCGGTCAGCAAGCGCATCAATCCGGAAGCACCGATGGTCACCGGACAACGCATCCTCGACACCTTGTTCCCGGTGGCCCGCGGCGGTCGCGCCGCGCTGCCCGGCGGTTTCGGCACCGGCAAGACGGTGTTGCAGGAGAGCCTGGCCAAATGGTGCGACGCCGACGTGATCATCTATGTCGGCTGCGGCGAGCGTGGCAACGAGATGTCCGAAGTGCTGGACGAATTCCCGACGCTGGAGGATCCGCGCACCGGCAGGCCGCTGATGGAGCGAACGGTCATTATCGCCAACACCTCCAATATGCCGGTGGCGGCCCGCGAGGCGAGCGTCTACACGGCGATCACCGTGGCCGAATATTTCCGCGACCAGGGTCTGCATGTGGCGCTGATGGCTGACTCGACCAGCCGCTGGGCGGAGGCACTGCGCGAGGTATCCGGACGCCTCGGAGAGCTGCCCGGTGAATCCGGCTATCCGGCGTATCTGAGCTCACGTCTGGCCGAGTTCTATGAGCGTGCGGCCCGGGTCAAGACCCTCGCTGGCGAGGAGGGATCGGTCACGATTATCGGCGCCATCAGCCCACCCGCCGGCGATTTTTCGGAACCGGTCACCAGCCACTCCAAGCGGTATGTGCGCAGCTTCTGGGCACTAGACCGCGGCCGCGCCCAGGCGCGCTTTTATCCTGCCATCCACCCGTTGACCTCCTACGCCGAAGACGTGGATGTGCTGGCCCGCTGGTGGCAGTTGCAGGGCAATCCGGACTGGCGCGAACATCGCCAGCGTCTGCTCACGCTGCTGGAGCAACAGGAAAAGCTCGAGCGCATGGCGCGTATCGTGGGCAAGGACGCATTACCGCCGGCGCAACAGCTCACCCTGCTGTGCGCGGATCTGGTCAACGAGGGTTTTTTGTATCAATCCTCGTTCTCCGAAATCGACCGTTACTGCTCGCCCGCGAGACAGTCGGCCATGCTGCGTTTGCTGATGCACTTCATCGATCGATCGGCTGAGGCCATCGATGCCGGCGTGCATGTCGACGCCGTGGCCTCGCTCGCTGTGTTGCGTCGTTTGCGCCGGCTGGGCGAGGAAATGGCCGAGGACAATCTGGATCTGGCCAAAACCATCTGGGGCGAGATCGACGACGAGTTCGAGGCGCTCAAAGGAGTCAACAACGATGCGCGGTGAACTGATGCTCAACGGCGCCGTACGGCGTATCGAAGGCCCCTTGCTTTACGTGCAACGCGGCGCGCAGGTTGGCCTGAATGAAGCGGTGGAAATCCTCGGGGTAACCGGCGGACCAAGAGTGGGCCGGATCGCCGCGCTGGATGATGCCAGCATGATTATCGAGGTGCTGGAATCCACCACCGGTCTGGGCCTCGAGGATACGCGTATTCGCTTAAAGGCCGAGCCGCTGCGCTTCTCGGTGGGACCGGGCCTGCTCGGTCGCGTGTTCAACAGCGTCGGCGAACCGCTGGATGGCGGCCCGCCGATACCGGCGGCGCAGCGCATGCGGATCGATGGTCTGGCGATCAACCCGACTGCCCGCGCCCTGCCCCGGGATTTCATCGAGACCTCGATCTCGACCATCGACCTGATGAACAGCCTGGTACGCGGACAGAAATTGCCGCTGTTCTCCTGCGGCGGCCTGCCCCACGATCGATTGGCAACGCAGATCGCACAACGCGCCCGCTTGCGTGGCAAAACGGAAGGCCAGTTCGCGATCGTGTTTGTCGGCATCGGCGTTCCGCATGACACGGCCGAGGCCTTTCGCCTGGCGATGGAATCAAGCGGCGCGCTGGAACACACGGTGATGTTCCTGAACCGGGCGGATGAACCCAGCACGCAGCGCCTGTTGACCCCACGTTATGCGCTGACCGCAGCGGAATATCTGGCTTTTACCGAGGGTCGTCACGTACTGGTCATCCTGACTGACATGACCAATTACTGCGAGGCCTTGCGTGAGGTGTCTGCCAGCCACGGTGAGATCCCCAGCCGCAAGGGTTACCCCGGCTATATGTATTCGGACCTGGCATCGCTGTACGAACGGGCGGGCTGCATCAAGGGTCTGCCCGGCACCCTGACTCAGCTGCCGATCCTGACCATGCCCGGCGATGACATCGGGCATCCGATTCCTGATCTCACCGGTTACATCACCGAGGGCCAGATCGTGCTGGCCCGTGACCTCGATCACAAGGGCGTCTACCCGCCGGTGGCGGTACTGCCAAGTCTTTCCCGTCTGATGGACGCGGGTACCGGCAAGGGCTATACCCATCGCGATCATCCCAATCTGGCACATCAGCTGTTTGCCGCCTACGCCCGCTCTACCCGGGTACGTGTGCTGGCCAGCGTCATGGGCTCCGAGGGATTGTCAGAAACCGACCGCCGGTATCTGGAATTTGGCGATGCCTTCGAGACCGATCTGGTCAGGCAGGACGGTCCACGTACGCTGGAAGAGAGCATGGATGTGGGCTGGCGCCTGTTGCGTCTGTTACCGGAAGCCGAGTTGTCCCGTCTGAACGACGAGCAGATTTCGCAACACATCCGGCGGGAGACGGCGGATGCCTGAGGGCCGTCAGATATCGCCCACGCGCAGCGCGTTTCTCGAGTTGAAAGACGAGCGCGACCTGATCCGCGAGGGCTACGAATTCCTTGACGAGAAACGCATGATCGTCGCGCAGGAGATGCTGCGCCGCCTGGCCGCCTGGGAGGCGCTACGCGATGAATATCTGAGCCAACACAAGCAGGCTGTCGGTTTGCTGGCCGCTGCGGTCAACCGTCACGGCTTCGATGGCCTGGTGGTCTACCCGGCTGCCCGGATAAAGCAATGGTCGCAGCGTTTTGACACGCAGCGGTTTCTTGGCGTGAAACTGCTGGCGGCCGACGAGCCGGAAGTTAGCCGCGAGACCCCAGCGCTTCCGGTGGTGCCCTCGGCCGAGGCCTACGCGTGCCAGCGGGCGTTTACTGAACTGATGAAACTGGCCGGCGGTCTGGCTGTCGCGCATGCCAATCTTGAACGATTGATCCGCGAGTACATCCGCACAGAGCGCCGCGCACGGGCATTGGAGAACGTGATGTTGCCGGAAATCGACGAGAGCCTGCGCTTCGTCAACGAGCAACTGGAAGCGGTCGATCTCGAAGAAGCACTACGGGTTCGTTTCGTAGGGAAATAGATCCACCCGTGGCGGGCGAACGCGCAGCATGGCCGCAACCACGCGGGCATGCCCCTTGGCCTTGGCCTTGCCCCTGCCCCGGCCGGGCGGGCGAGCGCTCTGCATGATCAACAGCAGCCGTGGGCTGTCGCAATGATCCTGAGACAGTCATCTGGAGGGGGTGTGGTGATGATGCCGCGATCCTCCCGAATCGCTATCGACATCGTTCTCGACCTGGCGCTCGACATCGCTCTCGACATTGCCGCCGGCATTGCTGTCGACCAAACGGGCAACATCAGCTCCGCTCAGAAGGGTTTTTCCAGTCGCTCCCGGCCATTCGCAACGCTGGGCACCCGGTAAGTCTCAGCCTCCGGATCAAAGCGCCGGTGCATCGGATCGCGGCCGGCCATGCGCATGATCAGTCCGGTCGGCAGAATCGCAATCACAAAGGTGGCGGTAAGGATCAACGGGGTAACGATCCTGCCCATCAGATGGCCAAAGCGCATCCAGACACGATACACCGGCTTCAGCGAATCCGGAGCGGTCAACGACCAGGTCAGAAACACCGCGCCGAACACCCACGGCCAGATCGGCCAACTGCGTTCGAATTGCCAGGGCAGGAATAAGCCAAACAACAACGGCACTGCGGCCGCCATGATCAGGCCAAACTCGCGCAAGCCGGCGCGGTCGAGTTCGGGGATGACATGCGGCGTCTTGCCGGATGACTGAGTCATAAGCCCACTCCGTCGGCGCCGATTGTGTGCGCTGCTTTTTTTAAGTCCAGCCTCATAGCCTGCTCTTGGTACCAGAATCTGCTACCGAACCGAACCATGGACCGGCCCATGGACTGATCCATGTGTCGGCCTGTGTGTGGGCCTGTGTGTGGGCCTGTGTGCGGGCCCATGTATCGGTCCACATATAGCAATGGCGGCCTGGCGCTGCGGCAGCGCCCGTTGTCCCTGTCTTGCTCAGCCGGCCACCTGCGCATCAGTCCAACTCCAGCTGCTCGCGCCACTCGTCGGTTTCAGGCCATTCGGGTTGCTCGTCCTTGAGCATCAGGCAGTCTTCAACCACCAGCGCATCCATTTCGGTGCGCATAAAACAACGGTAGGCATCATCGGGGGAGCCCACGATCGGCTCACCACGCACATTGAAAGAGGTATTGACCAGCACCGGGCAGCCGGTGCGGGTTTCGAATGCCTTGATCAGTTTCCAGTACCTGGGATTGGTTTCCGCGTGGACCGTCTGAATCCGCGCCGAGTTATCCACATGGGTGACCGCCGGAATCTTCGAGCGCGGCAGCTTGAGTCGCGCCAGGCCCTGCAAGCCCGCATCTTCATCGCCCACATCGATAAGTTGGGAGGCAGCTACATCTGCCACGATCAGCATATAAGGGCTTGTTCCCTGGTGATCAAAAAAGTCACGGACACGATCAGCAAGCACCGAAGGCGCAAACGGCCGGAACGACTCCCGGTATTTGATCTTCAGGTTCATCACTGTCTGCATCTCGCGGTTGCGCGGGTCGCCCAGGATCGAGCGCCCGCCGAGTGCGCGCGGACCAAATTCCATCCGCCCCTGGAACCAGCCCACCACCTTGCCCTGTTCGAGTAGCGCGGCGACCTCATCGAGTAACACGTCTTCGTCCAATTCCCGATAGTTTGCCTCTCGGGCATCCAGCGCGGTCTTGACTTGCCCGGCGTCGAATACCGGTCCCAGATAGGAGCCGGCCATCGCGTCCGGTCGCACGCTTACCCGCGGTTTTTCCTCGTATTCGTACCAGGCCAGCAGCGCAGCGCCCAGCGCACCACCGGCATCGCCAGCGGCCGGCTGCACCCAGATGTCGTCGAACGGCCCTTCCCGCAGCAAGCGTCCATTGGAGACACAGTTCAAAGCCACGCCACCTGCAAGACACAGATTGCGCTCGCCGGTCTCGGTCTGCAGCGTGCGCGCCAGACGCAACACCACTTCTTCGGTGACGACCTGCACCGAGGCGGCCAGATCCATCTCGCGCTGGGTAATCTCCGACTCCGGTGCCCGCGGTGGCCCATCAAACAGCGCGTCGAAGCGCTTGTTGGTCATGGTCAGACCGGTGCAATAGTTGAAATAACTCATGTCGAGCCGAAAACTGCCGTCGGCCTTCACATCCATCAGCTGGTTGAATATCTGGTCCCGGTATCGCGGCGTGCCATACGGCGCCAGACCCATCAGCTTGTATTCGCCGGAATTGACCCGAAAGCCGCAGTAATACGTGAACGCGGAATACAGCAGACCCAGCGAATGCGGGAAATCTATCTCCCACAATGGCTTCAGTTCCGAACCCTGACCCTGCCAGGCCGAGCCGGTGGCCCATTCGCCCACCCCATCCAGACACAGGACCACGGCGCTGTCGAACGGGCTGGGATAGAACGCGGACGCGGCGTGCGCCTGGTGATGTTCCGAGAACAGGAGTCGTGGCAAATCCTTCTTGTCGCAGCCGCCAAGACCGGCCAGCTCATGCTTCAGGGTCGACTTGAGGTACAACTTCTCCTTGAGCCAGATCGGCATCGCGATCAGAAACGAACGCAGGCCTCGTGGCGCGTAGGCCAGATAGGTTTCCAGCAAGCGCTCGAACTTGATCAGGGGCTTGTCATAGAAAATCACATGATCCAGGTCGGTCAGCGCCACACCGGCCTCTTGCAGACAATAACGAATCGCCTGCGCCGGAAAGTCCGGATCATGTTTGCGCCGGCTGAACCGCTCTTCCTGGGCGGCGGCCACAATCTGGCCGTCACGCACCAGCGCGGCGGCGCTGTCGTGGTAATAGGCGGAAATACCGAGGGTGGTGATGGAGTCGCTCATGGCTGGGTGCGTATGGTGCCTGTGCAAAGCCCGGCACTCAAGCGTCGGACAAGCGATATGAACCTAGCCCGATGTGTCCAGCAAGCCCAGGATCTCGTCGGTGCGCGCCTGCATCATCTCCGGATCAGCCCGTGACTCTACATTCAGACGGACCAGCGGCTCGGTGTTGGAGCTGCGCAGATTAAAGCGCCACTGCTCGAACTCCATCGACAGGCCGTCGACAAACTCCACCGACACTGGCTCAGCCTCGGTCTCATAGTGCACTTGTACGCGATTCAATGCAGCGGCCGGATCGTCGATCTTCCGGTTGATTTCGCCGCTGGCCGGGAACGCAGCCATGCGCTCGGCCAGCATGGCTGACAGGGGACGATCCGCTCGCGAGATCAACTCCGCCACCAGCAGCCAGGGGATCATGCCCGAGTCGCAATACGCGAACTCCCGGAAATAGTGGTGCGCGCTCATCTCACCGCCGTAGACCGCATCCTCGAGCCGCATCCGCTCCTTGATAAACGCGTGTCCGGTCTTGCTTTGTATCGGGATACCGCCGTGACGGCTCACGATGTCGATGGTGTTCCAGGTCAGGCGGGGGTCGTGTACGATTTTCGATCCGGGATGCTTGAGCAGGAACGCCTCGGCCAGCAAGCCAACGACGTAGTAGCCCTCAATAAAGCGCCCCTGCTCGTCAAACAGAAAGCAACGATCGAAATCTCCGTCCCAGGCGATTCCGAAATCAGCCCCATGGGCGATAACTGCGCCGGCAGTCGCGCCGCGGTTCTCCGGCAATAACGGGTTTGGAATGCCGTGAGGAAAACTGCCATCCGGCTCATGATGAACCTTGACGAATTTGACCGGCAGGTGTGGTTCCAGCCGGTCAATGGCGATACCGGCGCCGCCATTGCCTGCGTTGACGACGATCTTCAATGGCTTAAGCGCATCCGAATCCACATAGTTCAACAGGTGGTCGACAAACGCCGCCGAGGGATCGAGATGGCGCATGCGGCCGGATTGAGCCGCTGACTCGAACTCGCCCTGCTCCGCCAGATCCCGGATGTCGTCCAGACCCGAATCGCCGCTGATCGGACGACTGCCCTCGCGCACGAACTTCATGCCGTTGTAGTCAGCCGGGTTATGGCTGGCGGTCACCATGATGCCGCCGTCGGCGCCCAGATGACTGGTGGCGAAATAGACCTCTTCGGTCCCGCAGAGGCCGATATCCAGCACGTCAGCGCCGCCGTCGATGAGCCCCGCAGAGACCGCGTTGGCCATCGCCGGGCTACTCAGACGGATGTCGCGGCCGACGACGACTTTCTTTGGCTTCAGCGCAGCCGCGAACGCGCGGCCGATACGCCGCGCGATCTCTTCATCCAGTTGATCAGGGATACGGCCACGAACATCGTAGGCCTTGAAACAGCTCAGTTGCCGGTACACGAGAACCCGCCCCCCTCTTGGTTCAGGGCCCTTTCTCCAAGGCCCTCAGTCCCTGGCACCCAGCCTACCGCGACTTGCCGATGCCCGCCAGAAAATGGCGGTCCGGGCAAGCGGATGGTCCCGTCCGGTTCGAACTCGGGGGTCGTCGGATACTACAAACGCTGCACGCTGGCGTCAGCATTCGCTGCGAACTGATTCTGCGCCCAGAATCTGGCTGTCCGAGATTCCGCTACCAGGATCTCAGGTATCTGGATTTCTGTTGCCTGAATCCCTGGAGCCCGGAAGCTTGTTGCGCTAGTCCTTGTTGTTAGCGCTGCCGTTACCGCCGGGCGCGCGGCCATAGGTGTCTTCGAAACGAACGATGTCATCTTCCCCGAGGTAGGCACCGGACTGAACCTCGATCAGATGAAGCGGCACCTTGCCGGGATTCTCGAGGCGATGGTTGACCCCCATCGGAATATAGGTCGACTCATTCTCGCCCAGCAGGAACTCATCCTCACCGCGGGTCACCCGGGCCGTCCCCTGAACCACGATCCAGTGCTCCGCGCGGTGGTGATGCATCTGCAATGACAGCACCGCGCCCGGATTGACCGTGATCCGTTTCACCTGGAAGCGATCGCCCTGATCGATCCCGTCATAGCTGCCCCAGGGACGGAATACCTCGCGGTGTAATGCCGTTTCACCGCGACCACTGCGCTTTAAGGCTTCGACCAGCATCTTGACGTCCTGGCCACGACCCTTGGGCGCGACCATCACCGCGTCCTTGGTTTCAACGACAATACAGTCTTCCAGACCGACGGTGGCGACCAGACGCCCGGACGCATAGAGAAAACAATTCCGGGTATCTTCCGCCAACACATCACCGACTTTGACGTTGCCGGCGCTGTCCTTGTCCGACACATCGTGCAGTGAACTCCAGGAACCGACATCGCTCCAGCCGGCGGCCAGGGGCACCACCATGGCTGCATCAGTCTTCTCCATTACCGCGTAGTCAATCGAATCTGACGGGCAGGCCCTGAACGCCTCTTCGCCCACGCGGATAAAATCCAGGTCAGCCTTGGCCTGAGCGACCGCGCCGACGCAGGCCGAAACCATATCCGGTGCATGGGCACGCAGTTCCTCGATGTAACGCGAGGCGCGGAACATAAACATGCCGCTGTTCCAGAAATACTCGCCGGAAGCGCAGTATTTTGCGGCTGCCTCTGCATCGGGTTTTTCGACGAATTCGGCCACCGCCGACGGCTCGTCACCCGCTGCTGCGCGGATATAGCCGTAGCCAGTCTCAGGGCGATCCGGAACAATACCAAACGTCACCAGCGCGCCATCGCGCGCCAGCCTGGCGCCGGTTTCGATCGCTGAATGGAATGCCTTAACGTCACGGATCACGTGATCGGCCGGCAACACCAACAGGACAGGATCGTCACCCTGATCCCCCTGCTCCAGAATGCGCGCCGCCGCTATGGCCGCGGCAGGTGCGGTGTTTCGCCCTTCGGGTTCAAGCAGGATGGCCGCTGGTTTGACGTCGACACGCCGCAGCTGCTCGGCTACCAGGAAACGATGCTCCTGATTGCAAACGATAACCGGGGGCGCCACATCGGAGAGACCCCGCAGACGCAGCATCGTGTCCTGGATCATCGTCCGCTCACCGACCAGCGGTAACAGTTGTTTGGGGTAGAGCTCCCGGGAAAGCGGCCACAGGCGCGACCCGGAGCCGCCAGAAAGTATCACTGGAACAATCACTTACGCATCCTTCCCAGAATCCACAGGAAATATGATCGAGTCTACGCGAGATCCGCAGACGGCTCCAGGCGCTGGTTCACACTTGGTGCGTAGAGTCTCCACGCCCGATGCCGAAATAGCTGAATCCGTGTGGCCTAACCATAGCCAGATCGTAAAGATTGCGGCCATCGAAGATCACCGGCTGCTTCAGCAGTTCTTTCATGCGGCCGAAGTCCGGACTGCGGAACTCGCGCCACTCTGTAACGATCGCCAGACAATCAGAGCCATCGAGCGCGTCCTCGGCAGATCCACAGAGCACCAGATCAGCCCTGTCGCCATAGATACGCCCTGCTTCTTCACTCGCCACCGGATCATAGGCACGGACACTTGCGCCCGCCTCCCACAATGCTTCCATCAGCACGCGGCTGGAAGCTTCGCGCATATCGTCAGTATTGGGCTTGAAAGCGAGTCCCCAGAGTGCCACCGTTTTGCCTTTGAGATCGCCATCGAAATACGCATTGATCTTGTCGAACAGGACGCGTTTTTGGCGATCGTTGACCGACTCCACGGCCTCCAGCAATTCCGCCGCGTGGCCGGATTTTCGTGCTGAGTGCGCCAGTGCTTTGACATCCTTCGGGAAACAGGAGCCGCCATAGCCGCAGCCCGGATAGATAAAGTGATAGCCGATACGCGGGTCCGAGCCCATGCCGATACGCACCTGCTCGATATCGGCGCCGACCCGTTCAGCCACATTTGCCAGTTCGTTCATGAAACTGATCTTGGTCGCCAGCATCGCGTTGGCTGCATACTTGGTCAGCTCCGCTGAACGGATGTCCATCGCAATCAGACGATCGCGGCTGCGGTTGAACGGTTCGTAGAGCAAGCGCAGCAGCTCGGTGACCCGGGGGTTATCGGTGCCCACGACAATACGGTCCGGGCGCATGAAGTCTTCCAGCGCGGCGCCTTCCTTCAGGAATTCGGGGTTGGATACCACGTCGAATTCCATCTCGATGCCGCGCTTGCCGATCGCGGCGGCAACTTCATCGCGCACCCGGTCAGCCGTGCCCACGGGCACCGTGGATTTGTCCACCAGAATCCGGTACTCATCCATGTTCTCGCCGACGCTGCGCGCCACCGCCAGCACATGTTGCAGATCGGCAGACCCATCCTCGTCCGGCGGTGTGCCGACCGCGATGAACTGGAACAGGCCATGATCCACGCCCGCTTTGATATCGGTGGTGAATTCAAGACGTCCGGCCTCGTGATTGCGCCGGACAACATCGTCGAGACCCGGCTCATAGATCGGAATCTCGCCGTTGTTGAGGCGCTCCACCTTGTCCGCATCGATGTCCACGCAGATCACGTGGTTGCCGACATCCGCCAGACAGGCTCCCGTGACCAGGCCGACATAGCCGGATCCAAATACCGTGATTTTCAATTGAGGGCTCCGAAGATTATTGGTACTGACAAGTCGAAATACCTGTCAATTTTAGTCGAACGCAGAGGCGAAAACCGGACCTGAGTCTCAGGCGATGTCTTCGCCTTCCTGGCGGCGGGTGGGCAATGACACCACAGAACCGGCGCGGGCCGCCACCGGGATGGCTGGCGCGCCAGACCCGGTCGACCAGGCCGCCGGGGGGCGTGTATTCATCGACCGTGTCCCTGAGGACCTCGCGACATCATCTCGCAATTGTGATCCCGGATCGCGGTCTCAAGATTGCGGATCGCCACCTCGATGGCTGACCAGGATACCGAGTGCTCCTTCGCCCGCCAGATCCGCTCATGCTCGGTGCCAGTCGCATTGCCGCTGATCAGCAACTCTTCGTAGAGCTTCTCGGCCGGCCGCAGACCGGTATAGCGGATCTCGATATCACCATCCGGATTGTTCTCGTCCGCGACCTCGAGACCCATCAGCCGGATCATCTTCCTCGCCAGATCATCGATCTTGACCGGCTTGCCCATATCCAGCAGGAACACTTCCCCACCCTGGGCCATGGCGCCGGCCTGGATAACGAGCTGGGCCGCCTCCGGGATAGTCATGAAATAACGGACGATATCGCGGTGGGTCACGGTCACCGGGCCGCCGTCGCGGATCTGCTCGCGAAACAACGGCACCACCGAACCGGAGGACTCCAGCACGTTGCCAAAACGGACCATGCAGGACCGCATGCCGCTGCCGCGAGCGACGATGCCCTGCAGCACCATCTCGGCGAAGCGCTTGGTGGCACCCATTACGTTGGTCGGGATTGACCGCTTTGTCGGTGGAAATAAGCACGAAGTTATCGACGCCCGCCTTCTCGGCGGCCAGCGCCGTCCTCAGCGTGCCGAAAATGTTGTTTTGTATGCCGGCCGACATGTTGTATTCGACCAGAGGAACATGTTTGTAGGCAGCAGCATGGTATAGCGTGCTGACATGGAAAGAGCGGAGCATGCGCTCAAGGATACGACTGATCGAGCACCGATCCAAGGATAGGAATGAGCTCTACCTTCAGACCACGATCCTCGATAATCCCGCGCAGCTCGCGCTCGATACCGTAGAGGGCCAGTTCTGTGCGCTCCAGAAGGATCAAGCGCGTTGGATTTTGACGGATGATCTGCCGGCACAGCTCAGAGCCAATCGAACCCCCGGCCCCGGTCACCATCACGCTGCGGTTCTCGATACAGGCATTGAACAAGTCGGGTCGCGGTGGCACCGGATCTCGGCCAAGCAGGTCCTCGACTTCAACCTCTCGCAGCTCGTCCAAACTGGCACGCCCGGAAACCAGATCGTGGATATCTGGCACGGTCTGTACGTGGATCGGAAACTGTTCGAGCTGACGCAGAATCGATCGTCGGCGACGACGCGACGATGACGGCATCGCGAGCAGCAGACGGTCGACCTGCTGCTCGGCCAACAGTCGCGGCAAATCCGCTGGCGAGCGAACCCGAACACCACTGACAACGCTGCCATGCATCGCTCTGGAATCATCGACAAACGCAACCGGCACGCACTCGTTGCCACTGAGCAGAACGCTGGCAAGCCGCGCGCCAGCCGCCCCGGCACCATAGATGATTACGTTCTCGGTTTCACTGCCCTGACGATGCAGAAAATCCCTCATCAGAAAACGGGAACCGCCGACATAGAGAATGCCGAACGCCCAATAGACCGGCACCGCACCCAAGGTCATTGCGTCATTCGTAACCGAAAGAAACAATAGAAGGATGGCGGCACTCAAGGAAACGCCAAGGACTACAGAGATGATCGCCCTGCTGCGCAGGAATCGGACCACCGCCCGGTACAGCCCCAGCATCCAGAACACCGGTACGGCCAGCGTCGCCCCAGTTAGAATGAGGGGCCAGGGAAGCATACCTACCTCAGCGTCGGGGCCGGCGGTTGTGGCGAAAGCAGACGCCAGAGCCAAAGAGATGAAAACAAAGTCACTGACAACCATCAGCAACCTCTTGGCCAACCTCGGCAGACTAATCAGGTACGCCCGCGTCTGTATCCCAATCCCATCCAGACTGAGCTGCATTACCCCGTCTCCCCAACAAATTTCCGAGAGTTTCCCAGACATATGTCAAATATGCAATTGATTTTGCTCATATAGCAGGGAGACTGATTGCGTTGCCAGTGTACGTATTCCATTCGGTTTGGGGATGACTGCCCTTTGATACACCAAGCACGCGGCCTTTCCTTCCACCACCGCAACCTGGATTCTTTTGAATTAAACCTATCGCTCCAAGCCCGAGGAGCGGTCTGAGGCCTGGCGTCGGCCCGCCCGTCGATCTGCGGATTTTGACTCAAAATCATGGCGACTGTCTGCGCGTCGTTTGCTGCGCATCATTGAACTGTAGGCCTCCTCGGATCAGAGCATCCTGCTCAAGAACAACTGAGTCAGATCGGACAACCCCCAAGGCGAAGGATCTCGGGCGCCCCCGAATTGATCCACAACAGCATCCTGTCCGGCGTGACAATTGGGTTGATTCCGGTCCTGGCACACCAACGTCAGCCGCTTTCCACTTTCCCTCCTGAAGGGTCTTCGCTTTGTGCTCAGATTGATTGTCCGGTGCAAGTCATCCTGGATACCGGGGGTGAGGTTCTGGCAATCTACGCGAGGACGCCGCCATTGACGGTAAGTCTGGCGGATCAGTAGTATCCCGCGCAGCGGCCAAGACAAGCAGCCTTTGAGCCGCTACTATCATGAGTGTTCCCAAGCAAATGTCTCCGAGGATCCTTCAAAGCCTTTTAAATTCGTGGAAAAACCGCTGCCTGCCAGCAGCGGCAATCCAGTCAGGGCTTCGTCATCCGATGGCGATGCGCGCAATCCAGGATGGCACGTAGATGAGCAAATCGCTTGATGGCAATAGCGTCAGATCTGAGTACACGTTGCTGGACCTCTGGCTCGTAGCATGGCGGGACCGATGGTTAGTGTTTTTGATCGTCGCGGGAATCACTTGCGCCGCAGTTGTGTATTCCTTGGTAGCAACCCCATGGTACCGAGCGCAAGCAGTTCTGATGTTCGCCGACGAGGGGTTGCAACCGGGTCTCGGTGGGCAACTCGGCGGCCTCGCGGCGCTGGCGGGGCTCGACGGACTTAACGGCGGGAGTAGTCGGGGCGAGGCGCTGGCGGTGCTGCGATCCCGCGATTTCGCCTCCGAGTTTATCCGCGCCAATGGCCTTTTGCAGATCTTCGAAAAATTCCCTGATGGGCAAGTCAACGAGCCTGGCGAGACCGCGCCCACTGCCAATCTAGACACTCGGGATGCGGTTAGATTCTTCCACGAAAATGTATTCAGCATTCAGGAAGATCGCAACACCGGACAAATCACACTCAGCGTTTACTGGACAGATCCGGGTGTTGCCGCTAATTGGGCGGCGATCCTGATTGAGCAGATCAACCAAAGGATGCGCCAACGTGCCCTTCGTGAAGCTGAAGAAAATATATTTTTCCTCAAAAATGAGCTGTCTAGCAACAGTCTCGTTACATTACAGCAGTCGATCGGAAACTTGCTGCAAAACGAATTGCAGAAACTCATGCTAGCCCGTGGCAATGATGAATTTGCGTTCCGCATCATCGATCCTCCTGAACCGCCCGACAGGCGCGCCCGGCCGCGGAGAACGCTCCTTGTTATGACGACGTTTGTGATCGCTGGAATGCTCTCCATTTTTGTTGTGTTCGTACGCAATGCTCTTCGAGTTGCCCAATCTTGACGAGAACGCTCGGCTGCGGAGACATCGTCAGGCGAGTTTGTCAGATGAAATCAAAGGCTGCGCTGGAGCATGGCCCGGAGCGGTCAGCGCCCGATGAAATGTCGAGATTCTCGGCTAGAAGCGATCGGTTTGGTCGCGAATTCGAAGTGGTCCCGGAACACTGTTGACCACGTCCTTTTTTCTTGGGTTGGTCCTTGGCTTTCTGAAATTTTGAACCAGGATGTCCAGAGATCGCATCTGAATGCAAGACAGACATCATTGAAAAACCGATCTCATTTTTGATTGACGTCGCTACTAATCGCGCCTTCCTCGAGTAACGCAGTAAAGTGAATTATCAAGCACATGAAACCGCCGTGATTGACCCGGGAGCCGATATCGGGGAGGGTTCCCGGGTATGGCATTTCGTGCATGTCTGCGCCGGAGCGAAGATTGGAAAGAACGTAAGCCTTGGCCAAAACGTTTTTGTCGGCAGCCGGGCTATAATCGGGAACCGCTGCAAGATTCAAAATAACGTCTCGATCTATGACGATGTGCATCTTGAGGATGGCGTTTTTTGTGGGCCCAGTGCTGTATTTACCAACGTCTATAATCCGCGGGCCCTGGTCGAGCGAAAGAACGAATATCGCAAGACCCTTGTGGGATCAGGCGCGAGTCTCGGGGCAAATTGCACTATCGTCTGCGGCGTCACTATCGGTCGGTACGCCTTCATTGGCGCAGGTGCTGTCGTAAATTGTGATGTGCCCAACTACGCGCTGGTGGTAGGTGTCCCCGGCCGACAGATCGGCTGGATGAGCGAGCACGGAGACCGTGTGGATCTCCCATTGCGAGGTCACGGCAGGTGGCAATGCCCCAGTACCGGTGTCATCTACGAGCTTGATGATCAAGAGCTTTCAAGAGTGGAAAAATGATGCACTTTGTTGATCTCGCGGCACAGCGATCCCGGATCGAGGCCAGCCTGCAAGCAAGCATTGGTCGAGTCCTCGAGCACGGCCGATTCATACTCGGTCCCGAAGTCGA
This sequence comes from uncultured Gammaproteobacteria bacterium, assembly GCA_963704875.1. Taxonomy (GTDB): domain Bacteria; phylum Pseudomonadota; class Gammaproteobacteria; order Steroidobacterales; family XN24; genus CAMYOC01. The sequence continues at coordinate 39,311 of CAVPIA010000003.1, forward strand.
CGAGCTTGAAACAAAGCTGGCCGAATTCGTTGGTGCGCGATTCTGCGTGACCTGCGCGAATGGCACGGACGCACTGCAGATTGCTCAAATGGCGCTCGGGATCGGTCCCGGGGATGAGGTCATCACGCCGGGTTTCACCTACATCGCGACGGCCGAGACTGTTGCATTGCTTGGGGCTCGTCCGGTCTACGTCGATATCAATCTGGACACCTATACCATGGATCCGGATGACCTGGTTCGGGCAATCTCCGCCAACACGAAAGCGATCATTCCAGTCTCGCTCTTCGGCCAGTGTGCGGATTACGACAGGATCAACGAGATCGCCCAGGCGCATGACATACCGGTGATCGAGGATGCAGCCCAAAGCCTGGGCGCAACCTTCAAGTCGCGCAGGTCCGGCGCATTGACCACAATAGCGTGCACCAGCTTCTTCCCGACCAAGCCGCTGGGTTGTTACGGCGATGGCGGAGCAATCTTCACGGATGATGTTGAACTGGCAACGGTAATGCGGCAGATAGCCCGACACGGACAAGATCGCCGATATCACCATATTCGGGTCGGCATAAACAGTCGACTCGACACAATTCAGGCCGCAATACTTTTGGAGAAGCTGAAGCTGTTCCCGGAAGAACTTGATCTCCGGGAGCGGGTCGCTGCACATTACGACGACCTGCTCGCGGATATCCCGACACTGACTACACCATACGTTGCGCCTGGCAACAGGAGCGCTTTTGCCCAGTATACGATACGGGTTCCAAACCGTGATGACATCGCGGCAGTCCTGCGACAGCACTCGATTCCTACGGCTATCCACTATCCGTTGCCGCTGAATAGACAACCCGCCGTTGCTTGCGCGGAAGCCGCGCTTCCGAACGGAGACAGAGCCGCCGCAGAGGTATTGAGCCTGCCGATGCACCCCTACCTCAGCCAAGATTCGGTAATGCAGGTCGCCAAGGCGCTCAGAGCAGCAGTATCAAGTTGTGCCGGCGGCCCAAGCTCTCAGCGAGTCCGGGAAATGCCGTTCAGATCAACGCAACCAACCAACGAATTGAGCCGCCGATCAAGGCGAGCCGCGGCATGATACGAAATATCCTGACGCTTCTGTCCGGAAATGCGGCCGCGCAACTCATCAACGTTGCGACGATCATCTGGGTCGTATCGAAGTACATTTCGCCGGAGGTTTTCGGCCTCTACGCGGTCCTGATGTCTTACGTCGGAATTCTCTCGTCAGTGACATGCCTGCGCTTCGAGCTTGGCATCGTTTCGGAACGCTCAGAGCGAGCTGCGAATAATCTTGTCGGGCTGTCGTTGCTCGTCGCTTTCGGATTTGCAGTTCTGACAGGCCTTCTTTCGACAGTATCACTCTGGTTGTGGGGTGACGCCTTCTTATTCGGAGTGCCCCTGCTGGTCACGATTGCCGTCCTGTTCACGAAAGCGCTTGACCAAATCGGCGCATCAATTCTTTATCGGAACGAGGCGTACAAGCGTTACTCCACGATCAAGTTCATTCAATCGCTTGTATTGTTAGTCGGTTTTTTTTGGTCGGCCAAGGCCCGCGCGGGCACCACGGGACTCATGCTGGCGACTCTGGCTGCCTATTCCGTATTTGCGATACTCGCGTTCCTGGATATTCGCCAGTATCGAGTCTCTCGTGGAGTGACACCGAAGCGGGTCGCCGCCGTGGCCAGGCGCCATCGAGACTTGGTCAAGTTCAATACACCTCAGGCATTCATCGACAATCTGCTCGCCAACGGCGTGAATTTCGTCCTGATCGCGTTCGCAGGCCCCACGGTTGTCGGATACTATAACTTTATGCAGCGGATCATCCGGGCACCCCTCGGTCTGGTATTCGGCGCCGTGTCCCAGGTGGTATTCCGATTCGCGGCAAAGCATGTGGATCAGCCAAGCCGCTTGCGCACTGAGCTTGGGCGCCTGGCGTTGATCTCTTTAGCGTTATTAGTCTCGGTGGCATTCGTTATATCTGTTTTCTACGCAAATCTGGAGGGGCTTTCGTTCCTATCGCAGTGGTCGGGAATGCGGAGCTATGTTCCGGCATTTGCCGTCTGGATGTTGGCGCCCTTCCTGTTCTCACCGTTCGCGACGCTTCCAGTGGTCTATGGGCGACAAAGGCAGTTCCTGATCCTCGCCTCCAGCTACAATCTTGTTTCTCTTGGCGCGCTGACGCTACTCCTCAGGATTGGTATTTTGCAGCCTGCATTCATGGCGATCGGATTGGGTTCTGTCTTGTATTTTCTGGCACTCTGCGCTTGGGTGTTTCGGATGCCCCGATATGACACTCGAATCTAGCGTTCTGTATCTCGGATCCCCCTATTGGTGCAGGTATCTCCGCGATCTGCTCTCGGACTATGCAGACTTGCGCGGATTTACTGCGCGGCAATTTGGACAATGGGTCGCGATGCCACGCCGGCGGGTGTGCCTGGTAGGGCTGGGGCCGCCGGACACCGCCAAACGGGGCGTCTATTATGCGGCCACGTCGCTGCTGCGCGGCCTTCGCATGAGCGAGACGCCCGTCATCTACTGGATCGGGTCCGATGTCCTGCGTCTGAAGCCAGGTTCCCGTGCGGTATCGCGATGCAAGAATCTAGCCGGATCTTCCTGGCTGGCCGATGAGGTAGCGGCGCTCGGCTACCCCTGTCGCCCCTGTCTTTTCCCTGTGCGCCTACAACATCTCACAATGTCACCGATGCCAGAAATTAACAGGCTGCAGGTTCTTTGCTACATATCTGATAAATACCATAGTGTTCATGGCGGCGAAGAACTCATGCGTGTGACACCTTTATGCCCGGGTATCGACTTCCGGATTCTGGGGGAAAGGGAGCATGGTGGCCGAATCCGCCGGCCAACGTGTCCTTTTTGGGTTGGAGCGACGACATGGCAGGACAGCTGGCGGATTCTCACGTTGTTCTGCGGCGCACTCCCCACGACTCTTTCTCCGCGTTTGTACGCGAAGGGCTAGTCTCGGGAAGACATGTCATCTTCACCTACGACATGCCAGGTGTTACACACGTCAAGAGCGGTGACACGGCCGGGTTGAAAAAAGCGCTGGATCGATTGAATTCAGCATTACAATCGGGGACTCTCATGCACAATAAGTTGTCACACGATATACGCGACAAGATCCTGGATACTCGCGCACAGGCTGTAGCGCTCGCCAATGAACTCCGTTGACGCTTTTTTCTATTTAGTCTACGGCGCCTATCTGATCTCGCTTGCCACGGTTCTATATCGATTGCGCCGCCAGCCTTTGTATGAACCGCGGGTGCTGTTCTCGTTGGCGGCCTCGATGTGGCTGCTCATCATTCACGGATACTTAATCGATTTTTATGGTTACCTGGCGGCGCAAGCCAGGCTTTTACGAACATGATGTCAGGCTGCTCAGCGCCTGGGCGCTATCACTGATGCTGATCGGCTATCTGCTTTTCGTTGCTGGCGCATCAGTGGGCCAGCGTCTCAAGGTTCGAGCCGCCCCGGACCATCGCGATCAAGCACTGCTCATTCCAGTTTGTCTCGTGCTGATCAGCATATCTATTCTAAATTTTCTCGCCAATGTGGTGCTAATCAGTGGTGGCAATCTGATTCAGTATCTGGGGAATTTTGCGCTCCGCCCCTATGAGATCCAGGACAATGCCGGAGTAACAGCCGTCGGCTATTTGCTTGGATTCATCGGTGTTCAGGTGATCGCCTATTTGGCCGGGCGTGCCGGCGCCTCGAGAAGGAACCTGTTTCTGGTTTTAGTAGCGATCGCCGTCATGACGGTCCTCCGATTCTCGCAAGGCAGAATTTTTCAGACTCTGGTGCTGCTCGGTGCGTGCTATGTATCCTATGCAATGGGCGCAGCCAGCCGCTGCGGCCAGCCGGTGCCTTGGATCAGGCATATTCACTTTCTGGTCTTCGCCGGCATTGCGGGCCTCGGAATCTACTTCCTCCGTCTCGCGAGCGCGCTCAGCTACCTCGGGCACACCGTATCGCTGGATAGCGCGAAAACCTTCGGTTCGAGCCTGGTCCATTTCGCATTGGAACGGGGTAACGTGCCCAATTTCCCCATCGTGCTTACCATTCTGGACAAGATGCCCGCTGAGCAGGATTTCCTGTACGGCTCCAGCCTATTCAACTGGCTTCTCTTTTTCATACCGAAATCGATTTTGAAGGGCGACTATCTGATCTCAATTTGGATCAAGGAAACTTGGTACATGGATATTGAGGGTGGAGGTTTACCACCGACAGCAGTAGGCGAATGGTATGCCAATTTCGGTGTCGGCGGAGTAGTGGTTGGGATGTTCCTTATCGGCCTGATCATGGGTGTTTTGTACAAACGCGCAGCCATCTCAAGCTCGCCTATTGCCTCGGTCTTGTGGGCCAATCTTGCATTCGGTTTTGTGGTTATTTATCCGAAGACTGACCTTGCCCAGATACCGGTATTTTCAATCTTTATTATTGGAGCATTGTGGTGTCTGATGCTGTTACTAAGAAGCGCGTTGCGGAGCTAGGCCCAGTGACGGTCAAGCGCGCGCTGGTTGCGACTGCAATCGCCATGTTCCTCGCTCTGATTTCGGTGCACTATCTTGAAGAAATGCTGCTCCCCCGGCGTCCTGAAATTCCGCACGATATTGTTTGGCGATCAAAGCTACATGCAAGCGCTAGAGGGATGCGCTGGCCTTGATTCCGATACTGGCTGGGTACATCCCTCAACGCTGGCACTCACCGTCTATGGCGACGCCCAACGATTGCTTTCGGCACGCTATGGCACCCATGAACCAGAAGTCCTGCCGATATATGCGGCAATTTCCGCGGGCGACACCGATCTCCAATGCGTCGCCGACTTCCTGCTCGAATCCGCTCCAGTCGAGGAGATGGGAGCCCGTACCGTCCGGGCCATGCGATTCGACATTTTCGAACCACGATATGGCCTGAAGCCCGGATGGGTGTCGGGTCTCACCCAGGGGTTTGCTGGCCAGGTGTTCCTTGCCACATATCTCTTGACGGGAGATCAAAGATACCTCAAAGCTGCTGCTGAAGTGGGAAATTTACTTGACGTGCCGGTCCGCGAAGGCGGTGTGCGGGTCGAGATATCACCCGGCCTGTATTGGTATGAAGAATATGCCCAGCAGGGGCAGGACCCGCCACTGGTCCTGAATGGTCATCTGCTGGCTCTGGATTTTCTCTACTGGATGCGCCAAGCTGCGCCGGACGGGCCCTGGGGAGTCCTGTTCGATGCGGGAAACGCCGCCCTGGTAACAAGTATCGGCCAATATGACGGGCTCTTGTGGAGCTACTATGACGCTCGCGGACACTTGGCCAATCGCAAGTACCATAATTTCCATATTCGTCAATTGAGCCGGTATGAGCTTCATGATCCGACTGGAGGTCTACATGCGGCACGGAAGACGATGCAGTGGCAGGCCGCAATTCCTTTTGGAATATTCCAGCGCATTGTTACGCAGCCATCCCGAATGCTCCTGATGCTGACTGCCGCCTTCGCAATTGGCTATTTGGCGTTGATGGCCATCGGGTCCTGGATTCGGCAGCGCGGGAGACGGACGTTCCACGCCGACGCCTAGCTCAAACGAAACCTAGATCGAGCGATACAATGACTGCAAGAAGAAGGATACTGTTGGACCTACTGTTGAGAAGGTTGATCAAAATACATTCATGAAAATTCTGACGATCGTGGGCGCGCGCCCCCAATTCATCAAAGCCGGGGTCGTTTCCCAGGCGATCTCACGCGAGCCCTCATTGAACGAGGTCATTGTCCACACCGGGCAACATTACGACCCAAACATGTCAGACATCTTCTTTGGCCAGCTGGGGCTTCCGCGCCCCGACTACGCACTGGGCATCTCGCAGGGCTCACATGGCGTGATGACCGGTCGAATGCTGGCGGAAATCGAAGCTGTGATCGATTCAGAGCAACCGGACCGCGTCCTGGTTTACGGAGATACAAATTCGACATTGGCCGGGGCACTGGCGGCAGCCAAGTTGCGGGTGCCCGTCGCGCACGTCGAGGCAGGCCTGCGTAGCTACAACATGGATATGCCCGAAGAGATCAACCGCCTTCTTACGGATCAACTGAGCGATATGCTGTTTTGTCCGACGGCCGCAGCGGTGACCAATCTGTATAAGGAAGGATTCCGGGACCGCCCCGCCGCAATCCTGAATGTCGGCGACGTCATGATGGACTCGGCGTTGCTATTCGCCGACCGGGCGACCAAGCCCGCGGGCATTGATAGCAGATCTCCATTCGTGCTTGCGACAGTACATCGCGCGGAAAACACTGATAATCGCGCGCGACTCACTGCCATTACTGATGCGCTGGGCGAGCTCCACGCCAGCGGTTACACCGTAGTGCTGCCGCTACACCCCCGCACCCGCGGAGCGCTTCGCCGCTTCGATCTGTCCCTCAAGGTCTGCACGATAGAACCGGTCGGGTATCTTGAGATGATCTGGTTGCTCCAGCATTGCGATCTGGTCCTGACCGACAGCGGCGGCGTCCAGAAGGAAGCTTTTTTCTTCCGCAAACCGTGCGTGACCATGCGTGACGAGACAGAGTGGGTCGAGCTTGTCCAGGCGGGCGCCAACCAACTCGCAGGCGCTGACGCCGACCGCATCGTCGGTGCGGTACGGCAACACTTCGGAAAAGAGATAGAAGAGGGCGAGACTCTCTACGGGGACGGAAAGGCCGCCGATAGAATCGCCCGCCAGCTGGCGGGCACTCCGGACCCGGCCAGCAGTTACAAAGAGCCGGTATTCGAGACATTCTGATGCCGAGCGCAAAGATCTGCCACATAACGTCTGTACACAAATCCAGTGACGGGCGCATCTTTGCCAAGCAATGCCGATCGGCTGCGGCGGCGGGATTCGATACTTACCTGGTCGCCACGAACGGGGAGTCACGGGTCGAGGATGGAGTGACCGTCGTCGCCGTGCAGACCCCGGCCCGTGGACGCTTGCGCCGGATGTGGGATTCGGTAAACGCTGTCTGTGAGGCGGCCATGGATCTGCAGGCTGACATTTATCAACTTCACGATCCCGAATTGTTGCGCGTTGCCAGGCGGCTGCAGCGGACCGGTGCCAAGGTGATCTATGACGTTCACGAGGATGTACCCAAACAGATCCTCGGGAAACACTGGATCAATCGCAGCTTGCGTGGCGTGATCTCAGCATCGTTCAAATCCTTTGAGGAACATACGGCGAGCAGGCTGGATCATGTTATTACGGCGACGCCTACGATCCGTGATCGATTCTTGCGTATCAACCCCAATACGACAGACATCAATAACTTCCCTCGGCTAGAGGGGTTCGCCACGCCGCCGCAGTGGCGGGACAAACGCCGGGAGGCCTGCTATGTAGGCGGCATAGAGAAAATCCGTGGTCTTTCAGAGCTGGTGGCCGCGATGGCCGAAACAGAGGATATCCAGTTGAACCTCGCGGGCACCATTTCTCCCGCGGCGTACCGGGCTGAACTCACCGCAATGCGCGGATGGTCAAGAATCAATGAAGTGGGGTTTATTCCGCCGTCTGCTGTGAGGGAAGTCATGGCACGCTCGATGGTGGGGCTGGTGACATTCCTACCATATCCGAACCATGTCGATTCTCGACCCACCAAGATGTTCGAGTATATGTCGTCTGGGTTGCCGGTAATCGCTTCGAATTTCGAGCTATGGAAGTCGATCGTTGATGAGGCTAATTGTGGGATCTGTGTCGATCCGACTAATCCTGATGCCATCGCGTCCGCGATCACCGATCTGGTGGACAACCCCCAGCGGGCGGAGGAACTAGGCGAGAATGGGCGCAGAGCAGCCGAACAGAAGTATAACTGGACAATCGAAGCAAGAAAACTCGTGACGCTCTACCGAGAGGTGCTGGGGCAGCGATGAGACATGTCTGGATGCTAAATCACTACGCTCTTGAGCCGAGCGCTGCTGGCGGTACGCGTCATTATAGTATCGCCAGGCATCTGCTGAGGCACGGCTGGCGCAGCACCATACTCGCTTCGAGCGTTGAGCTAAATACGGGAAGGCAGCGGCTAAAAACCGATGAGAAGCACCGGCTGTCGGAGATCGATGGTGTGGACTTTCTGTGGGTCCGTACGCCGACGTATAGTGGCAATGGACCTGGTCGGATACGAAATATGCTTCTGTACGCGTGGCGGGTTCAACGCTCTGCGATTACCGACCGGATCGATCCGCCTGATGTAGTAGTCGGGTCAAGTGTTCACCCGTTCGCCGCATTGGCCGGTGCCAAACTGGCGAGGCGTTACGGCGTGCCGTTCATATTTGAAGTCCGCGACCTTTGGCCTCAGACACTCATTGATCTGGGTCGTCTCGGGGCAAAAAGCCTTATAGCCAGGGGCCTCCGCCGTCTGGAACTCTATCTGTACAGGCGAGCAGACCGGATCATCGTGTTGCTGCCCCATGTCGCAGACTACATCATCCCGCTTGGCATTCCAGCGAAAAAGATTGTTTGGATTCCGAACGGCGTCGAATTGGACGACTATCCAACACCGCGGCCGCCCCCCGAAGCAGATGTGTTCTCGTTCATGTATTTCGGCGCGCACGGCCAAGCTAACGGTCTGGACCATGTGCTGCGTGCGATGGCCGTGCTGCAGACAGATTCGGTCACATCCAACATCCGGCTGCGCCTGATCGGCGACGGACCCCAGAAAGAAGCGCTTCGTCGACTGGCGGAAGACCTAAAGCTCGGTAACGTGTCATTCGAGAGCCCGGTGGCAAAAAGCGAAGTGCCGCGCCTGGCTGCCGAGGCCGATGCGTTCGTCTTCAATCTGGTCGATGCGCCCGTATTCAAGTATGGAATAAGTTCTAACAAACTCTTCGATTTCATGGCGGCTGGACGCCCAGTCGTATTTTGCTGCAACGCTCCGAACGACCCTGTCCGGCAGGCCGCCTGCGGATTGACGGTCAAACCGGGTCAACCCGCAGCGCTTGCCTGCGCTATGAAAGAGATGGCGGCGATGCCCAAAGCACGGCGCGATACGTTCGGTCGCAAAGGCCGCGAGTACGCCGAGCAGCGGCACAGTTATCGGACGCTAGGGTTGCAGTTCGGACAGGTGCTGGATAGCGCAGCGCCAGCGCGTACGCGATCTTGACGATCACTGCCATTCGATCCCTGAAGGCCCGCATCTATTTAATCGTGTGCAGCAGCTCGACGTTAACCAGCATGCCAGCGAGATTCCTAGCGGCCCGTCACCGGCATCAACCACCGAAGTCAGTACTGGCCGCTGCGGGAGGGGTGACCATACCCCGAAATCGGTGCCGCGGATTCATTAGGAAACAACATGTTGCGCCACCTGCCTTGCGAAGACAGCGGGCGGATGACAATCTAATAAACTGTGTGGTCTGACTTCGTTGTAGTGTGTACTCCGTCCGTTGATAATATGTCGTGCCTGACTCGGATTTCTGAACCAGTGTTGCTTGAGACAGCCTTCCCGAAACCTGCCGTTGAATGATTTAACCAACGCATTCTGCTTCGGTTTACCGCGCTGGATGCAGTGCAGATTGACGTTGTTTTCTTTGAACCAGAGAACCTTCCCTTGCAGATCAGTTCCAGGCCGTTATCTCAGACGACGGTCTTCGGTACCGACTGGCCCCGCTCGCGTAACAAGCGCACCAGACGAGCCCCCGAGATCGATGTGTCGCTCAGTTGAGCAACGCATTTGCGACTGAAGTCGTCAACGATATTCAGCACGCGGATGCGCCGACCCTCGGCCAATTGGTCTGACACGAAGTCGATCGACCAGCGTTCATTACAGCTTTTCGGAACCAACATCGGTAGCTTGGACGCAGCATCGCGTGCGGCGTTGAAAGCCATAGCGCGGGTAGCGCTCGGCGAGTTCCTTGAGCCGCTCGCGAAGCGCACTGTCCATCTTCGGCCTGGCTTGATATCTGACCGCCGATCGACTGACGTTCATCAGCCTGCTGCCAGCTCGTTCGCTCAACAAGCTGCGTCGGGCCCAGTCATGAAAACCGCGTCGTCGCGCAGCAGGCTTCACCACTTTCGGCCGAGGGCGCCCTTGAGCGCGACCTTCTCCAGCATGGTCTCGGCCAGCAGCTTCTTGAGCCTCTTGTTCTCGGCCTCTAGCTCGCGAAGCCGCTTCGCTTCGGCCACCTCCATGCCGCCGTACTTGGCCTTTCAGGTGTAGATCGTGCCTTCGGCGAGACCGTGTTCGCGGGCCAGGTAAGCCAGCGGCACATCGGCTTCGCGGGAACGTAGAATCTTGATGGTCTGCTCTTCGGAAAACCTCTTGCGCTTCATTTTCGGACCTCCCATGGGTAAAAATACAGCGGAATCCTAGTGAGTTCATGGACCGGATATCGGGGATAAGGTCAGCACAAAAAATCTTCGATTGCGACCATACCGAACCGCGCTAACCGTCGCGATTCCCGCATCCATTAGAAAACGCCGCTCTGATGCCGCAACATACGCGCTCAAGTTCCAATTCCTCAATCGTCGGGTGAACCAAGAACGCCAGACTTGTCTCCCCCAGCCGGCGCGCAACTGGTAGCCTGCGCTCGGGGCCCAGACCTTGCCGCACGAATGCCTCTTCCTTGTAGACCTCAGAGCAGCTTCCCTGCATACAGGGAACCCCTGCAGTCTGGAGCGCGTTGACAATCTCGTCCCTGCTTCGGGTCTCGGACGGCGCAGTTGGCCTCAGAAACGCGTAGAATCTGTAGTATGCATGTTCCAAGTGAAGAGGCGGTGAGGGTACTCGCAGGGCATCGATCTCGTTGCAGACAGACGCAAGACGAGTCGCATTATATGCCCGCTTTCGTCGCCACTCCTGCAATCTTCCTAGCTGGATCTGGCCAATCGTTGCCTGCATCTCCGTCATGCGCCAGTTGGTTCCAAATGACTCGTGTAGCCATCTGAATCCCGGCATGTGCTCCTGCCGGTTTACAAGCTCCCATGACTTACCATGGTCCTTATAGGACCACATGCGCGACCACACTGCCGGGTCATTCGTTGTGACCATCCCTCCCTCACCGCCCGTTGTCATGATCTTGTCCTGACAGAAGGACCAGGCGCCGACGTGACCGATGCCGCCAACGCTGCGGCCCTTATAGCTAGCACCGTGCGCCTGCGCGCAATCTTCGATAACGAAAGAACCCGTGCTCGATCGGCAAGGGCCATGATTTCGTCCATCTCGCAGGGCCAGCCCGCAAGATGCACGCAAATGACTGCCCTGGTTCGTGGAGTGAGGATCTGGCGGATCGAGTCTGCCGTTAGATTCTGCGAGTTCTCATCGACGTCAGCAAATACCGGGGTCGCCCCGACGGTCACGACGCAAGATGCCGACGCAACGAAGCTGCGAGGTGTTACGACAACTTCGTCGCCGGGCCCGATGTCCGAGCCCCCGCAATGCCAGTTCCAACGCGAGCTGTGCCATTGGCGACAGTGCAATTGCGTGGCTAGTGCCGATTCACTTGCGAACTCCGCCTCGAATTCTCGGCGACAATGATCGCCCGGTCCAGTAGTTGACTTTGTTCGACAGCAGGACCTGGCGAACAGCTTCAGCCTCGTCTCGGAGAAAGCTCGGCCACGGCGAGAGTGGCAATTCCAGCAACTAACTGCGCTACCCTAAGCGGCTTCGCAGGATTCCCAGCGAACGTCGCACCCGCGGGCGACGTCTCTGGTTACAACCGCGCCCATGCCAACAACCGCCCCTCGTCCAATAGCGAGCGGCGCGCCCGGACTGAACCCTGCCTTATCACGGCACCCGCACCTATGTAGGCATGGTCCTCGACGACTACGTTGCCGTTACATTTCACCCCCGGCGCGAAGGTCACGAAATCGCCGATGAGACAATCGTGCTCAACGTAGCTGTAGAGATTTGCATGAAAATAACGGCCGATTCTCACATTGGACGTTATGGTCACAAACGGACAAAGGACATATCCATCGCCGATCAAGACGTCATCCATAACGACACAGTTATCCGCCCTGACGTTTATCGGAAGAACGCCGTCGGCTTCACAACGCTCTGCCAATTTGCTGCGAATTCCCCCGTCCGCGATTGCGAGTGCCGCGTACTTCTGGCTCGCCGTCTGGCTCAAAAATTTGTCATAGCTAAGCAAGGCCTGGCCGTTTACCTCAGCCCTGTCATGGAAGTCATCAACAAAAACCAACCGGCCATGGCCTATGTTCATCTTTTCCAGCTGTCGCCTGACCAACGGCATTACTCCTCGGCCACAACCGCTCGCCCCGTACACAGCATAAAGCGGCTCCACACTCATCTCGGCTTAGCCCCTGATCCGGTAAAGCGAGGCATCGTCGCATCGCCGATGGCGGTGATGCCCTCGCGACTTACAATTTTTATCGCAGTCTTCATCAGAATCGTCAGGTCCAGCCACATCGTCCGGTTGTCGACATACCAGACGTCCAAGGCGAATTTCTCCTCCCAACTCAACGCGTTCCGGCCATGAATTTGAGCCCAACCAGTTATGCCCGGCCGTACGGCATGTCGCCGGCGCTGCTCATCATTGTAGAGAGGCAGGTACTCCAACAACAGGGGTCTGGGCCCCACCAGACTCATATCCCCACGCAAAATGTTCCACAACTCAGGAAGCTCATCAAGACTCGATGCCCTCAACCAACGCCCGAAAGAGCTCAAGCGATCCCGATCGGCAAGGAGTTCGCCATCAGCGTTCCTTGCGTCCGTCATTGATCGAAACTTCAACATGACGAACGGGATTCCGTCCACACCTGGTCGGACTTGACGGAACAGAACCGGCCGTCCCAGTTTCAGGCGGACCAACAATGCCAATATCAACATAAGAGGCGATAAGACCAAAATCGCTGCGCCTGATAGCAGCACGTCGAACAAGCGCTTCACTGACCGGTCACATCTCTTGTGATCGTGTCAACGCAGGCGTACATCATTTCAATTGGCAGACCGACCGCGACTCTCGAATTCTCTTCGACAAGCCGGGGTTGCATGGCGTCTCCCCTGAAGGCTTTGGCTAACGCGCCTGTTTCTGCCGCAAGGGAGGCATGTCGGTTTATTGGCCTTTCCATCACAGCATTTCGACAACCACGCAAAGGGTTCGCCTGCACGCTCAGATTTTTCATAACTGGATCGGCCAGCCTGCCTGATGAGCGCTGCCTGCTTGCGACATACGCTGCACTGTCATGCCGGAGAAGTTGTGGATCGGGTTTCGCACCATGGACCAGCAAGATAAGAACACATTCGAGATGAGGGACCTGATCTCCCGGTCCTTTGCAAGAGGGCTTGTGGAGATCTTTTGTCAATTTCAGCTCATGTACGGAGATGTCTCATAAACCATCGGCAGACAGTCTCCGGGACGGGCCGCTCTCGCAGCCTGCATTACTCAGCGTACCCAGGTTGGCCCATGCCACAGATCTTTGCGAGCAGAACGCGAGGCGCGGGCTTCACCAACCACCGATCCACCACGATCAGCTGCCATTCATGTTGAGTATGATTGTCTGTGCACAGTTTCAGTACTCCAGCGGCAACGCAACCCGACGTCCATCTCTCGCGGCAAGGTAGCACGCAATCAAAACCTCAAGCGAGGCGAGCCCCTCTCGGCCGTCCGTCTCCGGTTCAGCCTCCCCTCTCATCGATCGGATCACATTGTCGTAGTAAAGCGGGTGACCGAAACCATAAACAGACGTTGTCTCATAATTCGCGCTCTTTATCTCTGCATCATCGGGATGGGCCTCAGCGAAATCCCAATGCTGGATTTCGTTTACTGCAACACCGCCAACACGGACAGAACCCTTTTCGCCAAGTATCGTAATGGAACCTTCAAAGTTACTTGGATAGGTCAGCATCGTGACATTCATTGATCCCAACGCACCATTGCGCCACCGTACGTTGACTGCCGCGGTGTCCTCGACTTCGATATCCCGATCCAGAGTGGCCGTATATGCCTGAACGCTCTCGACCGGGCCGATCAGCCATTCGATCAGATCAACATAGTGACTGGCCTGGTTCATCAATGCGCCGCCATCGAACTCCCAGGTACCGCGCCATCTTGCGCTATCGTAGTACTCTTGTGGGCGGGTCCAGAATACGTTCAGGTTCACCATAAAGATGCGCCCGAACCTTTTCTGCTCAACGGCGCGCTTGAGAAGCTGGAGAGTAGCATTGCGTCGGTTTTGCTTGACGACAAAGAGATACCGGCCCGCCTCGTCACAAGCCCGGACCATCCGTTTCCCATCTGCGAGTCGCGTCGCCATGGGCTTTTCGGTCACCACATGGCAACCAGCTTCGGCCACCATGATCGCTTGATCCGGATGAAGACCACTAGGCGTACAAAGACTGACGACGTCAAGGGATGTTCCGTTGAGCATCGCCTCGAGACTGCGGTATCCCATCGCCCCCGTCGTGTCTTGCGCGGCAGTCAGGGCGCGATGGTCCGTGTCGCAGACGGCGACAAGTTCGGCTCTATCCGAGTGCTGCCGGATCGCTTCAATGTGCTTGCTGGAGATTCGCCCACATCCGACTAGACCAAAGCGGATGGGCCGGTCTGTTATGGGCTCTGGCCTGGTTCGATGCATCTTTTTTGATTCCTCGCAAGGTTAGTGCGGATCTTGATAAACTGGAAAGCTAGTTGATTCCAGACACAATTGTTAACACGACTATCCAAGCAACCATCAAAGTTGTCGTCTCACTAGACTTGGACAGTATCAGGCGAATTGCCGCCAACTGTATTTGCGATAGCGGTCGCGGATCCCGTCGGGATCGTACCTTCTGTAATGACCAGCATCCTGGCTGGTGAAACTTGCATGCGTCTCAAGCGATGACTCGACCTAGAGGGATCCAATTGCCGCGACTGAAATCGCCAGATTGTAGAGAATCGTCGTCGACGTACGCCAAAGCGCCAGACTCGGCATCCTGTCCACATCTAGCGGAACAACAATCGTGTCGCCGGGCCCGATTCCTGCATTGGCCTGTTTCCGGAACCACTTGCTGCCTCCACTGCCGGCCAGAACCGAACCATCAGCCCTGACCACATAGATTCGTTTCTTGTCCGCGTTGACCGTCAGACCACCGCTCAGGGATATGTAGTCGTCCCGGTCAAGACCTGGCTGGAACAAGTGGGAGGTTGAATACTGCACCTCTCCCAACACCGTCACCTCCTGAGTCTGACCCGGAATGATCAGGACATCGCCGTCTTTGAGGACGAGATCGTGCGCATCACTCTTGTGTTCGAGCAAAGCAGGCAGGTTGATGACCAGTCGGCCAACCGGCTCCGCATTTCTCATCTGCGAGAACAGTGACTGGCCAAGGCTCATGGATTGGCCGATATTCGCGTCTTCGAACCTGGCGGCCTGGAGTCCGATTGTCGCCAGATCGGACTCAATCCGGTCGGCCAGACGATTCAGCTGCTGACGCTCGCTTTCCTTAAGTTCCTCCCGCAGAAATACGCTGCCCTGCGGAAACGCAAACTCAGTCAGTCCACCAGCACGGTTCAGCACCGATAACAGGGTTTCGCCCTGCGTGATCGCGAACTTGCCCGGGAAATTGACCTCGCCCATTGATCTCCACCGACCATTGCTCGCGCCACAGTGGCGTCTCCTTGATGTTGAGCACATCGTAGGGCGCCAACTCGATGTCCGCTGCTGTGTCCCCTGCCAGCACCGCCACCAGGTCGATGTCGAGTAACTCACTGCTACGCCGGTTGTCCTGCCCAACTTCGTAGCGGACCAGCTCAGCCTGGAATCCGTAAGCGGAATCCGTCAGGTAAGCCCCGCCCTGACGAGATCGCTCACCCGCATGCCAGTCTCAAGCGGATAGTTGCCCGGTGCTCTGACCTGTCCGGAGATTGCAACCTCTCGCGCAGGTTGACCATAAAGCGATTGCAGCCGCAGTTCCTCGAGGATTGGATCGATCTGTTTTTGGCGACCGGTCTCAAGATCGAACACAAACACCTCATCGCGCTCGTGGAGCATCACATCCTGCTCAGTACCCTTTTCGATCAGCGCCCGCCCAAGGTCTGCTGAGAGAACATCAATCGGACCACCGGGCTCAGCCTCGCGGCGTATCAACAGATAACGTCGGTCGGCTTGAGGCTTGAGCATGTCGACCGACGGGATCAGATCAGAAAGGCGCATGTTCTGGCGCCATTGATAGGTGCCCGGCCGGTAGACATGCCCGCTGAGTCGTACGCTGTCCGAATAGCGGTCGAGTACGGGATCGACCTGGATAATATCCCCGTCCATGATCCGGGTCGCACGGTCCGCGGGATCGGTCAGATCCAGGGTCAGCACCACTCTTTCAGCGCTGGCGGATATGCGTTCAAGTCTGGCCTGGCCTTGATAACCAATCGGTGTCAGACCGCCAGCCAGATCCAGGGCTTGCGCCACCGTGGTCTCGCCATGCAGCTCATAAATAGCCGGTCGTTTGACTTCGCCGGCGACACCAACGGTATCACCCACGGGCGGCACAAAGATAACGTCCCCGGGCTGCAGTCGGATGTCGTCACTGGTATCACCTTGCAGCAGCAGATCGTAGCCATCGATCCGTTTTACGGTTTGACCGCCACGCTTGATCTTGATGTCGCGGAGACTGCCTCCCTCTGCCACGCCGCCGCCGATAAACAACGCGTTGGTCACCGTGGACAAACTGCTGACGGTGTAGGAACCGGGCCGGTTCACATCACCCAGCACAAACACTCGCATGGATCTCAGTTCACCCATGGTGATGCTTGAACGCACGCCGATCATCTGCTCCCTGATTCGGGACTCGATGACCTCCTTCATCTCGCTGAATTCGAGTCCGGCCACCGAGATCGGCCCGATCTCGGGAAAATTGAGTATCCCGTCGCGGGTCACCGGCAACTCATATTGTGCATTCACATTGCCGAACAGCTGCACGCTGACCACATCGCCCGGGCCCGACCACGTAGTCCTGAGGCACCGGCACATCGGTAGGCGGCTGGAAGGACACCGCGCGACCCTTGAACATCAGATAGCCAAATGGCTCCAGCGCATCGGGCCCGGTTTTCTCCAGCGGCAGGTAGGTCAGCGTGGCTTCGTAGATATCGAGACCATCCTCGGCGAGGATGCGTTTCGCCGCCTCCTCAGCGGTCAGGCCGCCCAGAGGAATACTGGCGACACCCGGAAGGTTGAGGATTGCCTGTGCGTCCAGCTGAAAGGTATTGCTGCCTTCCAGTTCCGCGAGCCAGCGGTCTTCTTCGAGCAAAAGACGCGTGGCCAATTGCTCTTCCGGTGTCAGCTCTTCCGGCAACATCAGGGTCAGGACAATGCTGCTCTCCGGCCCGAGACGCGGCTCCTCATCTTCAAGATCGGCCTTGCCCTCTTCGGGCAAAGGATATTCAGGAGGAATCTCTTCCTGATCCTGGTTGAGCGCTCGCTGTCCGGAGGTTGTCTGACCGGGTTTGATGCCCATGGAGCGCATCAGCGCCTCGCGCTCGCTGGGCGACAGCTGCTGCAGCATGCGCATTTGTTCCTGGGTCAGCTGCTGTGCTTCAACGGGAGTCAGCAGCGCAGACAAGCCAAGAAAGAGTGCCAGTCCCAGTGCAGTTATGGCGCTGCCACGTTTGGTGATCTTCGACATCAATCTCTCAGGTTCGAATGTTGTTTGAGCTCGACGCGGCGTTTGTGGACAACCATGGCGGCTCCCAATAGCGACCGCGATCCAAAAACCCGCGGCAATCAATCAAGCGCGGCATTGTACCGTTTCCCGAAACCCATGGCGTGGCTGTCCCGGATAATACTGTCTGGCTCCGAAGTGGCCACTTTGCATGCTCGGTCTACTCATGCTCGATCCAGGCATCTCCGCGATTCGGTCCGGCGAATCCTGCCAGTGTCCGCCGTATCACTGAGCGACACTCAGCGTCACTCAGTGTCCCTGAGGATCCCACGTCCACTGTAGGAAACCCTGAAAATCATCATCTGTGGATCCCGTGACCTTGTTATCCGAATGCTGGAAGCCAACGCCAGCCGATATCCAGCCCAGGTTCAAATCCCGCCACCGCAGACCTCGCCGATGCGACAACTGCGCCCCCCAGGTCTCAGTTTCAAACTGTGCGGCCCAATTGATCGCGTCGTAGCCCTGGCCATCCCCGTCCTGATTGAGCTTTTGCCAACGTACCAACGCGTTCCAGGACTTGTCCGCGCTCTCCACCAGACTCAGACCCGCTGATACGACCAGGCTGTCGCCATCGGCGGCGGCGCCGATGGGCCGCCCGTCGTAACGATAGCCTGACTGATAGGTACCGTGGTTGTAGGCAAGATTGTATGCCGGGTCGCTTTCCCAGAACTCGGCCAGCGTATCGCTGACCTCGAAGTGGGCGGTGTAGGAGCCTGAGATCCAGCGGGTGTTCAACTCGCCCCACCACTCAAAGCCCGCCTGGCCAAACCATTGCGACGGCAGGTTGTTGGTCTCGTCATTGGCCACCCACTGGCTATAAATGGCCCAGGGCCCGGTGCCCCACGGAGAGGCCCAGCGGAAATCGATCGCGGCGAGCTGGTTGCTCGGGATCGTTGCCAGGAGTGATGTCACCCTCGCCCGTGTTGTCGTTGGCGACAATGATGTCCCAGACCGCATCGGCGTCACACGGTCGCCCCGATCCGCACCAGATCGCGGACCGGGTCAGGCCGATCTCGAGATCCTGGATGGGCCGGAAACCGACCCGAAAGGCCAGCAACCTTGCGTTGGGTACCGCCCGGTCGTTACCGAGGAACCCCCAGAACAGCGAGTAGTTCCATGGCCCTATCCAGCTCAACCACTTGGTTTCAAACGCTTTTGCGACATTACGCTCGAGCCCGAAGCCACCGATGGCGTGCGGGACGCTGGAGTAGATCAGCGTGTTGTCCCAACTCGGCCCCCACCAGCGGTCGATGGCGCCTGCCGACAATATCTGATTCCCGAGTGACACCGCGGCATACGATCCATCCCAACGCCAGTTCTGATCGTCGGGTTCCGGATTTGAGGTGTAACCGGTCTGAACCCGGACCGCAAAGCGGTCGCCCATCCAGGACGCGCCAGCCCGAATCTCCGATTCTTCCCGCGGCGTGTCTTCAAACGTACGCAGCCAGAAATTGTCTGTGCGCGCGTTCACCTTGGCATTGGGCTGGAGTCCGGACAGCGACTTGTTGCTGCGAATCCGGTCGCGCAGACGCACAAAGGCGGCTCTTTGGGGTCCAGACAAATCATCAATCTGCGCTGGCTTCGCCTCCGACACGTCCGCATCCAGCGTGGCCCAGGTCAGAGGCCAGGTGGTCACCGGGGAACGAATAATGCCGGCGTCAGCCAGCATCTGGACATCATGCCGCAGAATCAGATCGCCGGGCGGCGCCCACGGATCAGCGACGGCTCCCCACGATAACAACAGACCCGCGGCCAGACTCAATCCCCACCGCAGCGCGCCGTACCCGCCCATAGATCGCCCTGCTCCCGGATTTGACCGCAAGCAGGTTCTGGTTTCTTTCATGCATTTCCCCGTATGCCGGCCGGCCGGGCCCTGTGACCGACAGGCCCAAAGGTCCCGGGGCATCCCCGAAGCCAAGCATAATAAGGAGGCCGGGCGCCGAAACGCAACCAGACCCGGCGGCATTCCCGGGCACGGGGGCCGCGCGAACACCGGGCCATCCGGTGTTGATCGTTATCCGGGCCGCCGCGTGGGCGCCTTGCCGAATGGGTGATTGGCAGCTGGACCGGCTCGAATCGCTCTAGCTGCCGGTCTCCATCTCCCTGGCCAGCTTTTTGCCCAGCTCCACCCCCCACTGGTCAAACGAGTTCACACCCCAGATCGCGCCCTCCACAAACACCTTGTGTTCATACAGCGCAACCAGTTTGCCCAGGGTGGCTGGATCCAGGCGCCGGAACCGGATCAGATTGCTCGGTCGGTTGCCGGGGTGGACTTTGTGGGGCGTCAGACGGCGGATTTCCGCCTTTGGCAGGCCCCTGGATTCGAGATCGGCCCTGACTTCATCTGCGGTCTGACCAAAGGCCAGCGCCTGCGCCTGGGCCTGCATATTGATCAGCGCCAATCGGTGCTGGTCCTGGAAACGGCTGGAGCCCCGGTCTGGCGCGATGAAATCCACGGGCACCACCCGGGTGCCCTGATGCAACAGCTGATAGAAGGAATGTTGCGCGTTGTTGCCGGCCTCGCCCCAGATGATGGTGCCGGTCGGCACGTCGACCGGTTGCCGTCGCGCCGGACCCTTTTGCCGTTACTCTCCATGTGCATCTGCTGCAAAAACGCCGGGAAGCGGCCAAGACGCGCGTCATAGGGAAGAACCGCCTGAGTTTCGGCGCCGAGAAAATCGTTGTTCCAGATGGCCAGCAACGCGAGCAGAACCGGCAGGTTGGCGTCCAGCGATGCCGACAGGAAGTGCCGGTCCATCGCCCGACCGCCGGCCAGGAACGCGCGGAAGTTGTCCATACCGATACCCAGCGCTACCGACAAACCCACCGCCGACCAGATCGAGTAGCGGCCACCGACCCAGTCCCAGAAGCCGAACCGATAATCAGGATGGATACCGAATTCATCCATCGCGGCGTGGTTGGTCGAGACCGCGGCGAAATTCCGTCCCACGGCGGCTTCGCCTAGTTGCTCTACCAGCCAGTCACGCGCGGCAAGTGCGTTGGTCAGTGTCTCCTGGGTGGTGAAGGTCTTGGAGCAGATGACGAACAACGTGCTGCGCGGGTCCACCTCATCGAGCACATCGGCTAATTGTGTGCCATCGATATTCGATACCGTATGCACGCGCATGCCTGGCTGTCGATGGTGATGCAAGGCTTTGAGCGCCATCTCGATACCGAGATCTGAACCTCCGATACCGATATTGACCACGTCGGTGAATGGCCGGCGGCTGCCGTGACCACGGATCTCGCCGGCGTGGACGGCAGTCAACAAACTCCGCCATCGCGTCAAGCACCGCATGCACATCTTTTGTGCAGTTTTGGGCGCCGTCGTGAAATCGATCGCGCCGGGCCGCCCGCAACGCTACATGGAGCACGGCCCGGTCTTCAGTGTTGTTGATGTGTTCGCCGGCGAACATGCGCGCGCGGAAATCTTCCACGCCGGCCTCGCGCGCCAGCGAATTAAGCAGGCGCAGGGTTTGTGTAGTGACCCGCTGCCGGGAGAAATCCAGACGAATGCCCGCCGAGTCGATCACGAAATGCTTGCCGCGCGCAGGATCGCTGGCGAACAGATCGCGCAAATGCACCGGCGCGATCTTCTTCTGATGCGCCTTGAGCGCGCTCCAGGCCGCCAGATCGGCAGCCGGCCGGGTCGTGTTGTTCACCGCGTCTGTTCCCCCGAACTCGCCGAAAAAACCAACCCTGATGCTGACTCGGGCCAGCTGAGGCTGACTCAAACTGTCTTTGCGCCCTCGTACTGCATAAACCAGTCGACAAAGCGTTTCACGCCCTCTTCTACCGGTGTTACCGGCCGGTAGCCCACGTCGCGGACCAGATCTTCCACATCGGCCCAGGTATCGGGCACATCCCCGGCCTGCAGCGGCAGCAGATTTTTTTCCGCTTCGCGGCCCAGGTATTGCTCAAGCAAGCCGATATAAGTCATCAGCTCCACTGGCCGGCTGTTGCCAATATTGTAGAGCCGGTATGGCGCGCGGCTGGTGCCCGGGTCCGGTTTGTCGCTATCCCAGTCCGGGTTGGGTTCGGCGGTGTGATCCATTACATGAACAATACCGCCGACGATGTCGTCGATATAGGTGAAATCGCGCTTGTGATTGCCGTAGTTGAAGACGTCGATCGGTTTGCCGGCCAGGATCGCCTTGGCAAACAGGAACAGCGCCATATCCGGCCGGCCCCAGGGCCCATAGACGGTGAAGAATCGCAGCCCGGTGGTCGGCAGACCGTAAAGCTCGGAATACGTATGCGACATCAGCTCATTGGCCTTCTTTGTCGCGCCATAGAAGGACAAGGGATGATCGACGTTCTGGTGCACCGAGAACGGCATATGGGTATTGGCGCCATACACCGAACTGGTTGACGCATAGACCAGATGCTCGACCTCGTTGTGCCGGCAACCCTCGAGCACGTTGGCGTGACCGACAACGTTGCTGTCGACATAGGCCAGCGGGTTCTCGATCGAATACCGCACCCCCGCCTGCGCGCCCAGATGCACCACCCGGTCAAATTTCTCCTCGGAGAAAAGCGCCGGCATGCCTTGCGCGGTCAGCGAGATCCAGCTTGACGAATTTCCAGTTCGGCTTTTCTTCGAATTGGGCGATCCGCGCCAGCTTCAGATTGACGTCGTAGTAGTCGTTCAGATTGTCCAATCCGACGACGTCGTCGCCCCGATCCAGCAGGTGTCTGGCGGTGTGGAAGCCGATAAAACCGGCAGCGCCGGTGACCAGTACTTTCATGCCTGAACTCTCTTTGTCGACCCGCTGGCGCCCGAACGCTGCCAGCCTGGTGCTATCGATGCAAAAATCTGACTGTCCCCTGCCGGATCGCGAACCGGCCGGTGATCCCTACAGGCGTCCGTCTGTTACGCCGGCCGGGAGCACGTATTTGACGTCATACAGAACATGTTCAGGCCGGCCCAGGCGGCGGATCGCATCGACGCCCATGTCCCGGAACTGACGATGCCCCACGGCCAGGATAATCGCATCGTACTGACCGGCATCCGGCTGCGCCACCATGCTGACCCCGTATTCCTTCTTCGCCTCGTCCTGATCCACCCAGGGGTCATGCACATCTACCGTTGCGCCCAGGCTCTCGAGTTCCTGAATCACATCCACGACCCGCGTGTTGCGCAGGTCCGGGCAATCTTCCTTGAACGTCAGCCCCAGCATCAGGATCCGGCTGCCCGAGACATGAATCCGGCGTCTGAGCATCAGTCGGGAGACCTGCTCCGCAACATAAAGCCCCATGTTGTCGTTGATTCGCCGCCCGGCAAGGATCATCTCCGGGTTGTAGCCGATCTCCTGACTCTTGTGGGTCAGATAATACGGATCCACACCAATGCAATGCCCGCCCACAAGCCCCGGCCGGAACGGCAGGAAATTCCACTTGGTCCCCGCGGCGACCAGCACTTCTTCGGTGTCGATGCCCAGCCGGTTAAAGATCAGTGCCAGTTCGTTGATCAGCGCGATATTGACGTCCCGTTGGGTATTCTCGATCACCTTGGCAGCCTCGGCCACGCGGATCGATGAGGCCTTGTGCGTGCCGGCTCTGATGATGGTCGCATATAGCGCATCGACCAGGTCCGCGGCCTCCGGCGTCGAACCGGAGGTGACCTTGACAATAGTTTCCAGACGGTGCTCTTTGTCACCGGGGTTGATCCGCTCCGGGCTGTAGCCGGCAAAGAAGTCCTGGTTGAATACCAGCCCCGACACCTCCTCGAGGATCGGCACACAGACCTCTTCAGTCGCGCCCGGGTAGACGGTCGACTCGTAGATCACGATATCGCCCTTTCCCAGGACCTTGCCAACAGTGCGGCTGGCAGACTCCAGAGGACTCAGATCCGGCCGCTTTGCGCTATCGATCGGCGTAGGTACGGTGACCACGAACACGTTACAGCTCTTCAGATCTTCAAGCTCAGCGGTGTACTCCAGTTTCACCGCCGCGGCGAGCTCCTCCGGCGAGGTTTCCAGCGTGTGATCGGTCCCCGCGCGCAGCTCTTCGATGCGCGCGTTATTGATATCAAAACCGACAGTCGGCAGCGTGCGGCCGAAACTGGCGGCCAGCGGCAGGCCTACATAGCCCAGCCCGATGACGCCGATCCGGGCCTGGTCGAGGTGCAACATGAATCTCTGTCCTTTTGCGGAAAACTGGAAGGGCCTGCCGCAGACCGGCTGGTGCCGGCCCGAATGCTCGGCAAAATCCAATTTTAGGGGATTTCCGTGGGCCACTCCATGACGTAGTTCGCACAGTCGCCTCAATGCCGTTTTTCCCGGGTCGGGCGCTGACGGCGAAATCGTCGTGACCTGGCAACGCCATCTGCTAGTATTGCGGCTCGCAGTATTGCGGTTCGGGCCGAACACGAAGAACGAGGGGGTATAGCCGACCCGTGAGCCACCATCTGAGTCTTGCCGCGATCCTGATGGCCGTCTGGCTGCTGTTCTCCGGCCACCTGGACCCCTTGTTCCTGAGCCTTGGCACGATCTCGGTAGTGTGTGCCGTATACATCGGTTATCGCATGGAGGTGGTCGACCAGGAAGGTCACCCGGTGCGAATCACCACCCGCGCCTTCGCGTTCTTTCCCTGGCTGTTCTGGGAAGTCATCAAGTCGAATATTGACGTGGCCCGGGTCATCCTGTCGCCGACCCTGTCGCTGCAGCCGCAGACCTTCACTGTGACCGCGGACCAGAAAACTGCGGTCGGCCGCGTGATCTACGCGAACTCCATCACGCTGACACCCGGCACGATCACGATCGATGTGAATGGCAAAAAGTTCGATGTTCATGCGCTGACACGATTGTCCGCCGACGGGGTCAAGAGCGGCGACATGAATCGCCTGGTATGCCGGATGGAGGGTTCCCGCTGATGTTCACCGCCGCCGCCGTGGCCGTGCTGATCACGATGGCACTGGCCATTACCCGCGCGATCCTCGGACCGACGGTCTACGACCGTATCGTCGCGGTAAACATGTTTGGCACCAAGACCGTGCTTATTATCGCGGTGATCGCGTTTCTCACCGGGCGTTATGACCTGCTGGATATCGCCCTGGTCTACGCCTTGATCAACTTTATCGGCATTGTCGCAGTGCTCAAGTTCTTCGAGTACGGCGAGTTCAGCCGTGGCGGCAGGGGACGTCCCTGATGGAAGGCGCGCTGGATGTCCTGAGCTGGATCCTGATCGTGATCGGCAGCATTTTCGGGCTCATCGGCGGACTTGGCATCGTGCGTCTGCCCACATTCTTCACCAGAATCCATGCGGCCGGGATGACAGAAACCATGTGCGCCCCACCCATTGTGCTGGCGATGATGCTCCAGGCCGGCTGGGGGCTGGTCACGTTCAAGCTCGCCGCCATCCTGATGTTCCTGTTTCTTACCAGCCCGACAGCGTCGCATGCGCTGGCCAAGGCCGCGCTGCATGGTGGCATCGATCCACGCGCCACCGAGGACCCACCAGAGGAGGACGAGGGGTGATAGAACCCATCATCGATATCCTTCTGCTGGCCTTCATGATCGTGATTGCGCTGGCGATCGTGCGCATGCGTGATCTGTTTGGTGTCGCAATGCTGTTCAGTCTGTTCAGCCTGCTGTCGGCCGGCGTCTTTACTGTGATGGACGCGGCCGATGTCGCGTTTACCGAAGCTGCAGTCGGCGCCGGGGTGTCCACTATCCTGATGCTGGCGACGCTTACCCGGACCGCACGCAGGGAAAAGAAGCAGCGTGGCGGACCGCCCATCGTGCCGTTGACAGTCGTGTTCATTACCGGCGCATTGCTGGTGTTCGGCACCAGTGATCTGCCGCGTCTGGGTGATCCGGACGCGCCGATTCACCGGCATGTCGCGGATCGATATCTGCAGCGTTCGGCCGAGGAAATCGGCATCCCGAATGTGGTGACGTCGGTGCTCGCCAGTTATCGCGGCTACGACACCCTCGGAGAAACGGCCGTGGTATTTACCGCAGGGATTTCCGTAGTCGCCCTGCTCGGTCTGCGCCGCCGCCGCCCGCGCGTCACTGAGCCGAGCTCTGTTGAGGACAACAAGGATGCGGTTGCGGGGGATTCCACGGACCAGCGCGGGGGGTCCGGCTGATGCTGCATCACACCGTTTTGCGGGTCATTTCCAAGCTACTGATCCCGGTGATCATGCTGTTTGCGCTGTATGTGCAGTTCCACGGCGATTACAGCCCCGGCGGCGGCTTCCAGGCCGGCGTCATATTTGCCGCAGCGATCATCCTCTATGCACTGCTGTTTGGTCTCGACAACACGCTGGATGTGATGCCGCCGACCACGCTGATGCGGACCGCTGCACTGGGTGTGCTGATCTATGCCGGCGTCGGTGTCGACACGATGCTGGTCGGCGGTAATTTCCTCGACTATAACCAGCTCGCGGAGCGCGCGACCACGGGGCAACACCTTGGCATCTTCCTGGTCGAACTGGGCGTCGGCATCACCGTCGCTTCCGTCATGCTGTTGCTGTATTACGCCTTTGCAGGTCGAGGCCTGGCTGAATGAGGTTCCTGCAACTCTACAACTATGAGATCGCGATCCTGCTGTCGATGATCGGGTTCTACGTGCTTGTGTCGCGTGGCAACCTGGTAAAGAAAGTGGCGGGATTGTCCATGTTCCAGACCTCGGTCTTCATCCTCTATATCAGCATGGGTGTGGTCCAGGGCGGGACCGTACCGATACTGGTAGGCGGGACTCAGATCTATTCGAACCCGCTGCCGCACGTTTTGATCCTCACCGCAATTGTTGTCGGTGTCGCCACTACCGCAGTCGCCCTGGCGCTGATTATCCGGATCAAGGAGGCCTACGGCACGGTCGAGGAAGATGAGATTCACGAGCAGGACCGTTCGTTTTGATCCCTGCTGAACTGACACGGCAACTACCGGCGTTGCTGGTGGTCATCCCGCTGATCGCAGCGCCCGTTTGTCTGCTGCTGAGGCGGCCCACCCTCGTTTGGCTACTGGCTACTGCAGTCTGCTGGGTCAGCCTGGCCGTTGCCTGGTCGCTGCTGCAGCTGGTGTTGGCCGAAGGCCCGCTCAGCTATGCAATGGGCGGTTGGGCACCCCCCTGGGGCATCGAGTACCGGATCGACGCTGCCAATGCCTATCTCGCGCTGATCGTGACCGGGATCGCCTCAGTCGTACTGCCTTACGCAAGGCGCAGCGTCGAGCGAGAGATCCCCAACAGCAAGATCACTTACTTTTACATCCTGTTGCTGTTGTGTTTCACCGGCCTGCTTGGCATGACGGTGACCGGCGACGCATTCAACCTGTTCGTGTTTCTGGAGATATCGTCACTGTCGACCTATGCCCTGATCAGCCTGGGCAAGGACCGTCGCGCGTTGACCGCAGCGTTCCAGTATCTGGTGATGGGGACCATCGGTGGCACATTCGTGCTGATCGGTATCGGCTTTCTGTATGTCATCACCGGCACGCTCAATATGGCGGATCTCGCCGGGCGTCTGCCTGAGGTCTCGCAATCACGGACATTGCATACCGCCTTTGCCTTCCTGTCGGTGGGCATCGGTCTCAAGCTGGCGATGTTCCCGCTGCACCTGTGGTTGCCGAATGCGTACGCCTACGCGCCCAGCGCAGCGACTGCATTCATTGCTGCGACCTCGACCAAGGTCGCTGTCTACGCGCTGTTGCGGTTCGTGTTCTCGGTATTCGGCACCAGTATCGCGTTTGAAGAATTGCCGTTTGACCAGATCGCAGGCGTGCTCGGCGCACTGGCTGTCCTTAGCGCGAGCGCAGTGGCGATTTTCCAGCAGAATATCCGGCGCATGCTGGCCTATTCCAGCGTAGCCCAGATCGGCTATATCCTGCTGGGCCTGAGCCTGGGTACCGTCGCCGGGCTGCAGGCAAGCCTGTTGCACGTGTTCAATCACGCGCTGATGAAAGGCGCGCTGTTCATGGCGATGGGCTGTTTTGCCTACCACCTCGGTTCAGTTCATCTGGCAGATCTGCGTGGCATCGCGCGACGCATGCCGTGGACGTTTGCGGCCTTCACCGCCAGCGGCCTGAGCCTGATCGGTGTTCCGCTGACCGTGGGCTTTGTCAGCAAATGGTATCTGGTCGTGGCGATGCTGGATCAGGGTCTTTGGCCGCTCGCAATACTGGTGCTTGTCGGTTCACTGCTCGCATTGATCTATATCTGGAAGGTGATCGAAGCCGGCTGGTTCGGCCAAC
Source organism: uncultured Gammaproteobacteria bacterium (assembly GCA_963704875.1). GTDB lineage: Bacteria > Pseudomonadota > Gammaproteobacteria > Steroidobacterales > XN24 > CAMYOC01. The sequence continues at coordinate 67,121 of CAVPIA010000003.1, forward strand.
CCACACCGCGGGCAAACGACATTCGCGAAGCGCCACTGTCGATGCTGGTCACCACCTGGGTTCTGGTCAGCGCCAACATCTATTTCGGCATCAACACCGACCTTACCGTCGGTGTTGCCGGCAAGGCCGCGGAAGCACTGATGGGTTCCATCCCGGGCAGCATGCCATGAATGCTCAGCAAGCGATGTTGCTGGCCATTGGCCTGCCCTGGCTGGGCGCGCTGATTATCCTGTTGCTGGACCGCTGGCCCAACCTCCGCGAGGCGGTGACGCTGGTGACCGCCGGCGCGGTAGTGGCCTGCGTCCTGAGTCTGCTGCCGGTGGCGATGGCCGGTGCGAGCGGCGCAATAACGCTGCTGGAGCTGATGCCTGGTCTTACCCTCTCGCTGGCGTTGGAGCCACTGGGCATGATCTTCGCGCTGGTTGCCAGTGTACTGTGGCTGGCCACCTCGGTTTACGCCATCGGTTACATGCGTGGCCATCATGAGCAGCATCAAACCCGGTTTTACGCCTGTTTTGCGATCGCGATCTCCAGCGCATTGGGGGTCGCTTTTGCCGACAACATGCTGACCTTGTTTGTCGCCTACGAGATCCTGAGTCTTTCAACCTACCCGCTGGTGACCCACGCCGGCACGGAGCAGGCGCGCCGGGCCGGCCGCCTGTATCTCGGTATCCTGATGGGAACCTCCATCGGCTTTCAGTTGCTGGCGATCCTGTGGACCTGGCAATTGGCGGGCACGCTGGACTTCACCGACGGCGGCATCATTGCCGAGCATCTGCAGGGACCGCTTGTTTCGGTGTTACTCGCCCTGTATGTGTTCGGCATCGGCAAGGCGGCGGTGATGCCGTTCCACCGCTGGCTGCCGGCGGCGATGGTGGCGCCGACGCCGGTCAGCGCGTTGTTGCACGCGGTGGCCGTGGTTAAATCGGGCGTATTCGCCATTCTCAAGGTCTGCGTCTACATATTTGGTCTGGATTTCCTGGACGGCACCGGTGCGGCCGACTGGCTGCTATATTTCGCCGGCGCGACGATCCTGCTTGGCTCACTGGTGGCCATGCGCAAGGACAATCTGAAAGCCAGGCTGGCCTACTCCACCATCAGTCAACTGTCCTATATCGTGGCCGGCGCGCTGCTGGCCAGCAGCCTGGCGGTGACCGGCGCGGCAATGCATATCGCGATGCACGCGTTTGGCAAGATCACACTGTTCTTCTGCGCCGGCGCGATCCTGGTGGCGGCCCACAAGACGGAAATCAGCGATATGGGCGGTCTTGGCAGATCGATGCCGATCACCATGGGCGCGTTCCTGATCGGCAGTCTCACCATTATTGGCCTGCCGCCGACAGGCGGAACCTGGAGCAAGTTTTATCTCGCCCTGGGGTCGCTGCAGGCGGGGCAAACCTGGATGCTCGCGGTGTTGATGATCAGTTCGGTCCTGAGTATCGCTTATCTGTTGCCGATACCCGTTCGAGCGTTTTTTTCCAAACCCGCCGCCGATGCACCGGCGGGGATCAACGAAGCGCCCTGGCCTTGTCTGATGGCGATCGGGTTCACCGCGACGGGTTGTATCGCGCTGTTCTTCTGGCCGGACCTGTTGTTCGAGCTGGCGCGCCGGATTGCGCCTGCCCCGGGACAATGACGGCAGTGAGCGCCAAAGGAAGCAGATGAGCAAACCTGACAACGACAAGGGGTTCTTTGACCGGCCCGAAAACGTCACCCGGCTGTGGCGCGGTTTTGTCGCCGCCTGCGTGTTCGTGGCCGCACTGGACCTGCTGGGCCTGCTCGAGTTCCTGTACCACCGCCACAGCAGCTTCTTTGTCGAGGGCATGCCAGGCTTTTATGCGGCCTGGGGCTTTATCGGGATCAGCCTGTTGATCGTGCTGGCCAAGGCGCTGAGAAAACTGTTGATGCGACCGGAGGACTACTATGACGGCGATTGAGCTGCCGCCATTCCTCCTGTTTCTGCTGGCCGCACCCCTGGTGGCGGTCACCCGGGGCTGGTTGCGTAGCGCGATCATGCTGGCCACGCCAGTGCTCAGCGGTATTGCGCTGCTGAATCTGCAGGACGGCACCGTCATTCAGACTCAGATTTTGGGTCTGGACCTCACCCCGGTGAGGGTCGATGAGCTCAGCCTGCTGTTCGGATATCTGTTCCACATCGGAGCATTGATCGGGATCATCTATTCGCTGCATCTGAAGGACACGCTGCAGCATGTGGTCGCGATAATCTACGCCGGCGCCGCCATTGCGGCAGTGTTTGCCGGAGATCTGATCAGCTTCTTCCTGGCCTGGGAAATACTTGCGCTATCGTCCGCGTTTCTTATCTGGGCCAGACGGACGCCCGAGGCGCTGGCAGCCGGTCTGCGTTATCTGGTATTCCAGGTGGTCTCGGGTGTGCTGTTGCTTGCCGGCATCGTCAGCTATGTGTTCGCAGGTGGTGATCTCGCCTTCGATTACGTCGGACTTGGGACTACCGGCGGCTGGCTGATCATGCTCGCTATCGGTATCAAGTGCGGCTTCCCGTTGCTGCACATGTGGCTGACTGACGCCTATCCCGAAGCCACGCCTACCGGCTCGGTGTTCCTGTGCATGTTCACCACCAAGGTTGCGATCTATGCCCTGGTGCGCGGCTTCCCCGGCGCGGAACCGCTGATCTATATCGGCACCGTGATGACATTCTTCCCGATCTTTTTCGCAGTGATCGAAAACGACCTGCGCCGGGTATTGTCGTTCAGCATGATCAACCAGCTTGGCTTCATGGTCTGCGGCGTCGGTCTGGGCAGCGCGCTTGCGCTGAACGGGGCGGTATCCCATGCGTTTAACGATGTGCTGTTCAAGGGTCTGTTGTTCATGGCCATGGGTGCGGTGATGACGATGACCGGTCGTACCCGCGCCTCGGATCTCGGAGGCCTGTTCAAATCGATGCCGCAAACCACGGTGCTTTGCATTATCGGTGCCGCGTCGATATCTGCAATCCCCCTGTTCAGTGGTTTCGTCAGCAAGTCGATGATCATGCAGGCGGCGCTCGACCAGGATCGACTGATCGTCTGGTTCTTCCTGCTGTTCGCGTCAGTAGGCGTGCTCGAGCATGCGGGCATCAAGATCCCGTTCTTTGCCTTCTTTGCCCATGACTCGGGTCTGCGCCCAGGCGAACCCCCGGCCAATATGCGTCTGGCGATGCTGATTGCTGCTGCCCTGTCGGTGTACATCGGCTGCTGGCCCTGGACGCTGTACGCGCTGCTGCCCTTCGACGCCAGCTATAACCCGTTCGACATGACCCATGTGATCACCCAGCTGCAGCTGCTGATGTTCGGTGGGTTGGCGGTGTTCTGGATGATGCGCAACGGCCACTATCCAGCTGAAGTACGCGCGATCAACCTGGATGCTGACTGGATCTATCGACGCCTGCTGCCGCGCGCCGTGCGCGAAGGTCTGGCGGTCGGCGTGCCGCTGCGCGCTGCCCTGGTCGCGAGTCTTTCCGCCCAGGGGGACAAGTTGATCGGTTTCCTGTTCCGCCACCACGGCCCGGGCGGGACGCTGGCCAGAACCTGGCCTACCGGCAGCATGGTGCTGTGGGTGGCGGTGTTGCTGGCTGTCATGGTGCTGGTCTACTACATCTAGTGTTCTGATTGCAGGCGCCGCCACACACAGACGCCGTCAGAGGCCTTGTCCAGACGATCCAGCACCGCTTCGTGGGCAGCCAGCTCCTCCGCGTTCGCCTCGATGACCGGCAACACCAGACCTGCCCGGTCCAGGCGGCTGGGTTTCGCGCGTCCGCCGGCGCCCGAACGCCGTTCGTTATCCAGCGACAGGGCCGCCTGGCCGCCGGTCATGGCCAGATATACTTCGGCCAGTATCTGCGCATCCAGCAGCGCGCCGTGAAGTTCGCGGCCCGAGTTATCTACCTGATAGCGCCGGCACAATGCATCCAGGCTGTTGCGTTGACCTGGGTGCATCTCCCGCGCCAGCACCAGGGTGTCGAGCACCGGGCAGATATCATTAATCGCGTCTGCCCCGGCGTCACCGGCGCAAAGTCCGAATTCGCTGTCCAGGAAACCCACGTCAAACGGTGCGTTGTGGATCAGTAGTTCGGCATCCCGAAGAAAGGCCTTCAATTCATCAACGATCTCTGCGAACCGCGGTTTGTCGGCGAGAAATTCCGCACTGATGCCGTGGACTTCCTGAGCGCCGGGATCGATGCCGCGCTCCGGATTGAGATAGTAGTGAAACGTGTTGCCGCTGGGGCGGCGATTAACCAGCTCGACACATCCAATCTCGATAATCCGGTGACCCTGGTCAGGATCGAGACCGGTGGTCTCGGTGTCGAGTACAACCTGTCTCATGCGCTGGCGCCCCGGTCTGCGGCATCGAAGGCGAGGCCGGTGACGGTAATATATCTTGTCATGCTGCGATTCTCCTCAATGCTGCGGAGTCTGTGGATCCCGCAACAACCCGGCCCGATGACCCACAACCCGGTCTGGGGCAAACCGATATTCACAGGGTATCGACACCGCGATTGGCCAGCGCGTCCGCGCGTTCATTACCCTCGTCTCCGGCATGACCCTTGACCCAGTGCCACTGTATTTCGTGTCGGGCCGCCTCGGCGTCCAGCGCCTGCCATAAGTCCTGATTCTTCACCGGTTTGCGATTGGCGGTCTTCCAGCCCTTGCGCTTCCAGTTCTCCAGCCACTGAGTGATGCCCAGACGCACGTATTGAGAGTCGGTGAACAGGTCCACCCGGCAACCACGTTTCAGCGCCGCCAGCCCCCGAATCGCCGCCATCAGTTCCATTCGATTGTTCGTCGTCTCCTGTTCGCCGCCGAACAGTTCTTTTTCGTGATCGCCAAAACTCAATACGGCGCCCCAGCCGCCCGGACCCGGATTACCGCGACAGGCCCCGTCGGTATAGATCACCACATGATTCAACCCGAATTCCTCGTCGACGGCTCGATCAGACCGGCACCGACTTTGGCCGGTGTGCGCCAGCGCAGGCGGGTGGGCGTCACCGCATACATGCGCTTTACCGCGATCAGCATGTAAGCGCCGTAGGATAGCTGTACGCGGCGCAAACGCTCACGCAGATTTTGACCCGCGTGACTATAGGGGAAGTAATGTCGGGACAGGGTGACGTCGAACGCCAGCAGATTCATCCAGTCACGCAGGCGGCGTTCACTGACCAGCTGGCGCAAACCAGGAGGATATGCGCCCGGGCTCAACAGGCGTCTCAGCCCCAGCGGGCTGATCGGATTGAATCCCAGGATAACGATGCGGCCGCCGGCACACAGCGCGCGCTCAGCCTGGCGCAGCACTTCGTGGGGGTATTGCGTCATTTCCAGGGTATGCGGCAGCAACAAGGCATCCACCGAGTGCCCGGCCACCGGCAGATGCTCGGCGCGGCCGAGAAAGGACACGCCCGGCCCGCTATGGTCATGACACAACGCCCGGCGCGCCGTGCCCGGGACCGGCAAAAACGCCTCCGGGTCTCCCCACAATCCCAGCTGCAGGAACTGTCCGCCGAACAGACGACCCAGTTCCGTACTGACAAATTCGCGTTCGGCATCGGCGAACAGGGCGCCCGTCGGGGTCTGCAGCCAGGCCGTGACCAATGATTCCTGAGAACTCATGGGCCAAGGATAGCGGCTTCCGGCCGCGGCGGAAATTGTGAAGCCGATTCTTTGACCCTGGCGAGCCTGCCGCTAAGATATGCCGCATGCTCAAGACCACCCCAGTGCCCGCTTTCAACGACAATTATCTATGGTTGATTCACAGCCCGGCGGATCCGCTGCGGGTCACGGTGGTCGACCCCGGAGACGCCGGTGCGATCCTGGACGCGCTGGACAAGCACGGACTCTGCCTGGATTCGATTCTTGTCACCCATCATCACGCTGACCATGTCGGTGGCGTCGCAGAGCTGGCAGACCGGTTCTCGGTTCCGGTATTTGGCCCGTCCGGCGAACGCATACCCGGCCGCACCACGGCCCTGGATGGCGGGGACCGGGTGAAGCTCGCTGCCATGGGACTCGAATTCGAAGTCATCGACTGTCCCGGTCATACCGCCGGCCACATCGCCTACTACGGTCACGGTTGCCTGTTCTGCGGTGATACGCTGTTCAGCGCCGGCTGTGGCCGCCTGTTCGAAGGCACGCCGGCTCAGATGAATGCCTCCTTGCATCGCCTGACAGCGCTGCCGCCGGAGACCCGGGTTTATTGCGCGCACGAATACACGCTGAGCAATCTGCGCTTTGCCGCTGCGGTAGAGCCGGATAATGCATCCGTTAAGGCCTACACCAGCCGGGCCCGCGAATTACGCGACCAGGACTGCCCTACCCTGCCCACCACCCTCGGCCTGGAGCTGGACGTCAATCCTTTCCTGCGCTGTGCGCAACCTGGCGTGGTGGCCGCAGCGGCCAAACGCGCCGGGGCCGCGATGTCGGACGAGACGGCTGTTTTTGCCGAAATCCGGGCCTGGAAGGATGGATTCGCATGAGCCTGCTGACCAGAAGACATTGCCAGGCCATCATGCTGTTGCTGGCCAGCGCAGGCTGCGCCGCACCGCCACTCCCGGAACCTCCGCCGCCGGTACAGCAAATCGTCATCGTGCCCGAGCCACCGCCGCTCGTTTCATACACGATAGTCGCCAGACTCGAGGCGGGCCTGCTGCCGACTGTGCCGGAAGTCCCGATGCGTCAGCCGGATCTGCTCAGCCAGCTGGCGACCGAACTCCAATTCGAGCATATCCAGCGACCGGCTATCGACGTGCAACGGACCTGGTATGCCCGCCACCCGGACTATCTCAATCGGGTGTTTGAGCGTGGCGCCCCGTACCTGCCCTACATCACACGTGAGCTGGAACGGCGCGGCATGCCCGCCGATCTTGCGCTGCTGCCGATAGTAGAAAGCGCCTACGATCCGTTTGCCTATTCCCACGGCCGTGCTGCCGGTTTGTGGCAGATGATCCCGGGCACAGCGAGCCGCTTTGGCATCAAACAGAACTGGTGGTACGACGGCCGGCGCGACGTGTTGGACTCGACCCGCGCGGCGCTGGATTACCTGCAGTTTCTGCATGACCGGTTTGACGGTGACTGGCTGCTCGCCATCGCCGGGTACAACTCCGGTGAAGGCAATGTGTCGCGGGCGATACGGCGGAACCGCGCGGCCGGTAAACCCATTGATTTCTGGAATCTCAGACTGCCACGGGAAACCAGTGCCTATGTGCCCAAGCTGCTGGCGCTGAGCCAGTTGGTTGCCGACCCGGGCGCGTTTGGTCTGAGCCTGCCCGAAATTGACGACGAGGAGTACTTCGTCAGCATCGGGCTGGACGGACAGATGGACCTGGCGCTGCTGGCCGAACTGGCGGGGATCACGCTGGATCAGTTCTACGCCCTGAACCCCGGCTACAACCGTTGGGCCACCGACCCGGATGGTCCGCATCGCGCGATCGTGCCGCGAGCAGCAGGACCGCAGCTGGCAGAGGCGGTGGACGCCCTGCCGTCTAGCGAACGCATGCGTTGGGTGCGCTACCGGATTCGCAGCGGCGACTCGCTGATCACCATCGCGGACCGCCACGACACCACGCCCGGTGTGATCCGGGATGTGAATGAGATCAGCGGCAACACCATCCGCGCCGGCGACTATCTGATGATCCCGACCGCCACCCGCCAGCTCAGTGCTTACAGCCAAAGCGCCGAAAGCCGTCTGGCCCGAACCCAGAGCAAGCCCCGTGGCAACACAAAAGTCAGCCATACGGTGCAGTCCGGAGACAGCCTGTGGAGCATCGCCCGACGCTATGGGGTGCGGACCCGCTCGCTGGCGAAGTGGAATGGCATGGCGCCGGGGGATACCTTGTCGGTAGGCCGCGCACTGGTTGTCTGGACCAGCGAGGATGTCAGCAGCACGCCGGCAACCTCACCCGCCGACCGCACACGCAAAATCCGCTATACCGTGCGCCGGGGCGACTCGCTGTACAAGATCGCGCAACGCTTCCGGGTCACCATCGATCAGATTAAGCGCTGGAACAAGCTCGCCGGCAGCAAGTATTTACAACCGGGCCAGAAACTGACCATGTATGTGGACGTGACCAGCCAGTCGAGCTGATTCAGGCCGGGCCAGGGTCTTTCTACACCCGTCCGGTGTCGCCCGATATCAACCAATCCAATATTGACCAATCGGAGACGGCAGCCTGGGCCAGAAGACGTGCCATCCAGGACGCGAGGCGCGTGGTTTGCTCACTCGAATGAGCAACGCGGGCCGGCGCTTGTTAACGCGCAACCCGGAAGGCCGGGCGGTTCAGTCCGGCAATACCATGCCGACATGGCTGTAGCCGGCATCCACATACAGGATCTCGCCGGTGATCCCGGCAGCAAGGTCAGAACACAGGAACGCAGCCGCATTGCCGACATCTTCGGTCGAGATATGACGCCGCAACGGTGACTGTTCTTCAACATGTTTGAGGATCTTGCGGAAACCCTGGATGCCGGCCGCCGCCAGCGTCTTGATCGGGCCCGCTGAGATACCGTTGACCCGGATGCCCTCTGGCCCCAGGTCCGCGGCCAGGAAACGCACATTCGCCTCGAGGCTGGCTTTGGCCGGACCCATCACGTTGTAGCTGGGTATTGCGCGAACCGCGCCGAGATAGCTCAAGGTAAGCAGCGCCCCATTGCGTCCTTCCATCAACGGCCTGCCAGCGCGCGCCAGGGCAGCGAAACTGTAGGCGCTGATTTCATGCGCAATGCGGTAACCCTCGCGGGAAACCACATCCACATAACGACCAGCAATCTGGTCCCGTGGGGCAAACCCGACCGAATGGACGATGATGTCCAGTCCGTCCCATCGGGAACCAATGTACTCGAAGGCTGCCTCGATTTGTTCATCCTCGGCCACGTCCAGCGGGCAAACGATGTCCGAATCCACTTTCGCGGCCATGTCTTCAACACGCGACCGGAGCTTCTCGTTCTGATAGGTGAAAGCCAACTCCGCGCCTTCCCTGGCGAATGCTTGCGCGATCCCCCAGGCGATGGATCGATTGCTGGCGAGACCGACGATGAGCGCGCGTTTACCTGCAAGAAATCCCATTTGACTCTCCCCGATGATGTGCTCGGTACCGTGAGAACCCCTCTCCGGACCGTGGCGCGGATTCCACTCCGCGCCCGCCGCGAGATTACCATAGCCTTCAGGCGGGGCTTTTGCCGTTTGCCTGACCCGTGAGTATGTGCTCTTCGCCTTCCAGACGCGCCACAATCACCGCCCCGCAGCTGTCGCCGAATACGTTCACACTGGTCCGCAACATGTCCAGCAAGCGATCGAATACCAGCAGCACACCCAGCGCCTCCAGCGGCAACCCGATCGCGGTAAGGATGATCGCTATCGCGACCAGTGAGGCCGATGGTACGCCGGCTACACCGATCGAAGTCACCAGCGCAGTGATGACGATAACAAACTGGACACTGAGGCTGAGTTCCAGCCCATAGGCCTGGGCAATAAACATCGCTGCGACGCACTCGTACAGCGCAGTGCCATCCATGTTCACGGTTGCACCCAGGGGCAGTACGAAGCTGCTCACCCGGTTTGAAACGCCCGCATTCTTTTCCAGACAGTCCATGGTCACCGGCAAGGTGGCCGAAGATGAGGCAGTAGAGAACGCGGTCAACAAGGCAGGCGACATCGCCGGAAACATTCTGTACGGCGAAACCCGCGCGAACAGCCGCAATAACAACGGCAGCGTCAGCAGGGCATGCCCCAGCAACGCCAGTATCACCGTCAGGGCGAACACCAGCAGAGGCCCAGCCGCGCCGAAACCGGTTTGCGAGACCGTCTCCGCTACCAGACCAAATACGCCGATGGGAGCAAACTTCATCACCCATTCAGTGATCCGCATCATCACCTGAAACACACCGTTCCAGAAGTTGTATAAGGGCTCGCCGGCGCTATGATCAACGCGGCTGAGGAAATAACCAAACAACAGGCTGAAGAAAATAAGGCCGAGCATTTTGCCGTTCGCGGCCGCCTGGATAACGTTGGTCGGCACCATGCGCAGAAAGATGTCCGTCAGCGTGCCTGAGTCGGCCTGACCCACTGAATCCGGCAACGTCACTGTCTCCTCCAGCGCCAGCATCGGCCCCGCAGGCTCACCGTCCACCACACCAGGCTGTAACAGATTGACCAGCACCAGTCCGAGCAGGATCGCCAGCAGCGATGAACTGAGATAGAAGACCAGCGTCTTGCCGCCAAGTCGGCCAAGATCCCCGGAAGAACCGATGCCGGCGACCCCGACGATAATCGACGACATGATCAGCGGCACGATCAGCATTTTCAACGCATTGAGAAACAGCGTACCGACAAACGCGAAAGCGCCTACAACGCGCACGCCGAGCAGCTCCCCGTCAGCGCCGGTTAACCAGCCGATGAACACCGCCAGGGCCATCGCAATCAGAATCTGCCAGTGCAGCTTAAGTTTCAGCATCAATCCTCCGCTCGGAATCGGGATTGGGTTTTTGGCCGGGGTCGCCCGGCGGGCAACGTGGGCCACGATATAGCAGCCGTCGAACCCGGTGCAAATCCGGATTCCAGCACTACTTCGTTAAGAAAAAGGGCCCCGGAGGGCCCTTCTGCTGTTTGTGCCGGGCGCCCGTGTCGCCAGCCGGCCTATTCAAACTGCTCGGTCGATATCAAAACCCGCGCACCGGATCGAAGCTGGCCAACATAGCCGGCCACTTCCGCGTTACCGGCCTCACTTTCGAAGCGGGCCGACAATTCTCGCTGTTCATTTGGCTTTAGCTGCCCGATCTGACCGGGGATGACATCGCTTAGCAGCACGATCGCATAGGAGCCATCGGCCAGCTCGACGCGCTCAGCAGCAGGACCCGCTGCCGCCGGCAGCGACGCAAAAGCCACCTGCTGCACGTCCGCCGGCACATCGCTCGCGTCCCGGCCTATCAGCCGCGGCGGCTCATAGATAGCGCCTGCGCCGCTGGCAATGGCCTCTGCATCTCCACCCTCGATAATCCGTGCCTGGATCGACGCGGCTTCGGCCTCAAGGCGGTCTCGTGTCTTCTCGCGACGCAACAGCGACGCAATGCGCCCGCGCACCTCAGCCAGCGGAATCTTGCTGGGCGGATAGTGTTCCGCGACACGCAACACCACGGCATGACCGTCTTCGAGTTCCAATGGTGGGCTGTTCTCGCCGTTCGCCAGTACCGCTTCACTGAACGCGGCCTCGCGAACTGCTTGATTCGACGCAATACCGCTGCCGGCAATCCGCGTCACATCGTCGACCCTCTGCACCGGGCGGCCAAGCGCTTCCGATGCGACCGCCAGTGTGTCCGGACTCTCAAACGACAATTGCTCGAGAGTCTCCGCTTCGTTGTAGAAGATATCTTCGGCCTTGCGGGTTCGCAATTCGCTTTCCAGATCGGCGCGCACATCATCGAAGCTCTTGGTGTCGCCAGCGCGCAAGTCGCTCAGCACGATGACGTGATAACCAAATGGCGTCTTGACCGGCTCACTGATCTCGCCCACGTCGAGGGCGAAAAGCGCCTCCTCAAACGGCGCCACCATCACGCCGCGCTCGATCCAGTCCAGATCACCGCCATTGGCTGCCGAGCCTGCATCTTCAGATGCGTCTCTGGCCACCGCTGCAAAGTCTTCCCCGGCGATCACCCGTTCGCGCGCAGCCTGTGCAAACGCCAGCGCCTCTTCTTCGCTGGTGTCGTCGTCGATATTGATCAGGATGTGACTGGCCCTGCGCTGCTCAGCGCTTACGAACAACTCTGCATTACCGCTGACTTCAGCATCATAGAAATCTCGCAGTTCCTGCTCGCTGACGGTCACATTGCCCGCAATTTGCTCGAGCGGGATGTCTATGTAATCTATATCCACCGTTTCCGGCTTCATATAACTGTCGGCGTTGTCCTCATATTCGGCCACGATCTCGTCTTCACTGATCTCGACCGACCCCAGATAATTGTCCACTGGCAGCACCAGCCAGGCGACTTCACGCTGTTCACGCTCCAGACTCACCCGCTGCTGGAATTCCAGCGGCGTAACAAAGGCGCTGGCGAAAATCCCCTGCTGTAGCTGGTTTATCTCGAGGTTCTGGCGTTGTTCCGCCTCGAACCCGGCCGGCGAGTATCCGGCGTTCGCAAGCATCGCCCGATAGGCGTCCATGGAAAACTGCCCACCGACCTGGAACACCGGCATTGCGCGGATCTCTTCGGTCAAGGACTCATTGCTGATCCGATAGCCTAGCTCGCGCACCCGTTCCACCAGCAAGCGGTTCTGCACAAAGCCTTCGATGATCTGACCGCGAATCTGCTCCTGCAGACCCGGCGGCAAATCGGGGCCATAGGCCTGTTGCAACTGAGCCATCTGATTTTGAATCGCACGCCGCACCGGGGCCACCGGGATCTCTTCGCCATTGACCACAGCTGCGTAAGTCTGGGCATTGAAACCGATGTCGATTCCCCAGACTGCAAACACGAAAGCAAGCAGAGCGAGAATGACGCCTGCTACCCAACCACTGACCTTTTCTCTTATTTTCTGCAGCATGTTGCTGCTGTCTCCATGTTGACCATGGCCGTTTCAGCTTCGGCCTTAATAGAAAGGGCGCCAAGCAGGCGCCCTTTCCAATTTTGGCGGAGTGGACGGGACTCGAACCCGCGACCCCCGGCGTGACAGGCCGGTATTCTAACCAGCTGAACTACCACTCCATTTCCTGGTGGGTGCTGAAGGGATCGAACCTTCGACCTTCGCCTTGTAAGGGCGACGCTCTCCCAGCTGAGCTAAGCACCCCGCTCCTGGGAGGCGCGCTAGTTTACGGCATCCTTTAGCGCTTTGCCAGCCTTGAACGACGGTACGTTGCTGGCCTTGATCTGGATGGTTTCACCGGTCTTCGGGTTGCGTCCGGCACGGGCTGCGCGATGCTTCACAGCAAAGGTCCCGAAGCCTACGATCGCGATCTGATCGCCCTTCGCAAGCGTGTTGGCGATGGTATGCGTCACGGCTTCTACAGCCTTGCCCGCGTCGCTCTTGGAAATGTCGGCCGCTGCGGCCACGGCGTCAATCAATTCAGCCTTGTTCATCTGTATACCTTTTTAGCGTTAATAAATTTATCCATGAGCATCGGGACACCCTGCACATGAAATCCCCTGCTCCCCCAACGGGCCTTTGGACTGTCCTATGGCGTCAGCCCAGATCCTGACAATCCGTCACGCCAAACCATCCAGAACGTTTCGGCCCGCGTGGCGCGGGCCGTTGGATGCAGTTGCGGGCAGGCGCATCTTATACCAGCGGCAAAAAAGAACTGTCAACAAACACCCGCAACAACCATGCCGTCTTGTACTGCAAAATCCTGCCTGCGACTGGCGACAATCCCAGTCAGAAACGCTCAGTGAGCAGTCACGCCCTCCGGATTCGGCCCTCTGGACTCCTTGGATTCGCTCTCAGGCTCGGCCTTTTTGTCCTGCGTCGACGATGGCGCCGGCGCCCGCTCAAGAGCAATCTCCAGCACTTCGTCAATCCATTTAACCGGACGAATATCAAGGGCGCCCTTGATATTCTTCGGAATCTCCACGAGGTCTTTTTTGTTGCCATCGGGAATGAGAACGGTAGTGATTCCGCCCCGATGAGCCGCCAGCAACTTCTCCTTCAATCCGCCGATAGGCAACACTTCGCCTCGCAGCGTGATCTCGCCGGTCATCGCCACATCGGCCCGCACCGGAATCCCGGTCAGCGCCGATACCAGTGCAGTGCACATCCCGGTTCCCGCGCTAGGTCCATCCTTCGGCGTGGCGCCCTCGGGGACGTGGATATGCACATCCGATGACTGATGGAAATCGCTGGCAATGCCCAGCACCTCGGACCGGCTGCGGACGACAGTCATCGCCGCCTGGATCGATTCCTGCATGACATCGCCAAGCTGACCGGTGTTTATCAACTTGCCTTTGCCTGCCATCACTGCGGCTTCGATGGTCAGGAGTTCGCCGCCAACCTCGGTCCAGGCCAGCCCGGTCACCTGACCGACTGCATTGAATTCTTCGGCTCTGCCGTACCGGAAACGTCTGACCCCGAGATACTTTTGCAAACTGGTTGGCCGCACCGCAATCCGCTTCCGCTTCGGGTTCTGCAGCATCTGCTTGACTACTTTGCGGCAGATCTTGGCCAACTCACGTTCCAGGTTGCGAACGCCTGCCTCACGCGTGTAGTAGCGAATGATGTCGCGTACCGCGGTGTCGGACAAAGACAGCTCGCTGTCCTTGAGTCCTGCGTTGGCGACCTGCTTCCCGATCAGATAGCGACGGGCGATATGAACCTTTTCGTCCTCTGTGTAACCCGGCAAACGGATCACTTCCATCCGATCAAGCAATGGCGCCGGGATATTCAGGCTGTTCGCGGTACAGATAAACATCACGTCCGAAAGATCGAAGTCGACCTCGAGGTAGTGATCGTTAAAGGAAGAGTTCTGTTCCGGATCCAGAACTTCCAGCAGCGCGGATGAAGGGTCACCGCGGAAGTCCATCGACATCTTGTCAATTTCATCCAGCAGGAACAGCGGGTTGCGCACGCCGACCTTGGCCATGTTCTGCACGATCTTGCCAGGCATTGAACCAATATAGGTGCGACGGTGGCCGCGGATCTCGGCTTCGTCACGGACCCCGCCCAGCGACATCCTTACGAACTTGCGGTTGGTGGCACGGGCGATACTCTGCCCCAGCGAGGTCTTGCCCACGCCGGGCGGTCCGACCAGACACAGTATCGGTCCCTTTTGCTTCTTCACCCGCTGCTGAACCGCGAGATATTCGATGATCCGCTCTTTGACTTTTTCCAGCCCGTAGTGGTCTTCCTCAAGCACCCGCTCTGCCAGCGCCAGATCCTTGTGCGTCCGTGAGCGCTTCTTCCACGGCGCCCGGACCAGCCAGTCAATATAGTTGCGCACCACCGTTGCCTCGGCGGACATCGGTGACATCATCTTCAATTTGTTCAGTTCGGAAACGGCCTTCTCCTTGGCCTCCGCCGGCATCCCGGCCTCCTCGATCTTCTTCTCCAGCTCAGCCACTTCATTGTGGCCATCGTCCATGTCGCCGAGTTCTTTTTGAATGGCCTTCATTTGCTCATTCAGGTAGTACTCGCGCTGACTCTTTTCCATCTGCTGCTTGACCCGACCGCGCACTCGTTTCTCGATGTGCAACAGATCGATCTCGCCCTCGATCAGGCCGAGAACATGTTCGAGTCTCTTCCGCAGATCAACGATCTCCAGCACTTCCTGCTTATCAGCAAGTTTCAGAGACATATGCGCCGCAGCTGTATCCGCAAGACGGCCAGGCTGCTCGATGCCGGCCAGAGAAGTGAGAATCTCCGGCGGCACCTTCTTGTTCAGCTTCACATAGCTTTCGAACTGGGAAACGATTGAGCGGACCAGGACTTCCACCTCGCGCTCGTCGTACTCACCTTCCTCGTCCAGGACCCTGGTCTCGGCAGTGAAATACTCGTCCTCGCGCAAGTCCTCCAGCGCGACCCGCTGGTTTCCTTCAACCAGAACCTTGACCGTGCCATCGGGAAGCTTGAGCAGCTGCAGGATCGTAGCCAGCGTGCCGAAGTCGAAAAGGTCGTCAATCTCCGGCTCATCAACGTCCGCCTGTTGCTGAGCCACCAGCACGATTTGCTTGCCGATCTGCATCGCCTGGTCCAGCGCCAGGATCGACTTCTCGCGCCCGACGAAAAGCGGTATCACCATATGCGGATACACCACCACGTCCCGTAACGGGAGCACCGGCATGCGGCCATCGCTGGCGGGGGTGATGGCGTCTGGCTCTAGGGTCGGTTCCTGGGACACGATTTGATTTACCTGCAGCGGTTGAAATGGGTTAATGAGGTCACACGAGACGCGGGGGCGGCTTCAAACACGCCGCCAGTAGCCAGATATGCGGCCGGCTCAGGCCGCTTTCAAGGGCCAGTGAACAGCCCCGGAACAGCTCAGAACGCGGACCCGGCAGGCCGTTGCTTCTCTTCGGCTGCCGCGGACCGGCTTGCCTCATCAGATTCGTAGATGACATAAGGCTGGGTCTCTCCGTTAACCACGGCCTCATCCACGACGATCTTGGTGACGTTCTCCTGCGAGGGCAGCTCGTACATGGTATCGAGCAACACCGTCTCGAGGATAGTGCGTAAGCCGCGAGCGCCGGTCTTGCGCTGCATCGCCTTCTTGGCCACAGCGCGGAGCGCATCCTCGCGGAATTCCAGCTCGGCCCCTTCCATCTCGAACAGGCGTTTGTACTGTTTGGTCAGCGCGTTACGCGGTTCGACCAGGATCGTGATCAAGGCCTCCTCATCGAGTTCCTCGAGGGTCGCCACGACCGGCAGACGACCGACAAACTCGGGAATCAGACCATACTTGATCAGGTCCTCGGGCTCTACATCGTGGAACAGCTCGCCGATGCTGGCCTGATCCGACTCGCCCTTGACCTCGGCAGCAAAGCCGATACCGCTCTTGTGGGAGCGGTTAAGGATGAGTTTCTCCAGGCCGGCAAACGCGCCGCCGCAGATGAACAGGATATTGGACGTATCCACCTGCAGGAATTCCTGCTGCGGATGCTTGCGCCCGCCCTGCGGCGGTACTGACGCCACAGTCCCCTCGATCAGCTTGAGCAGCGCCTGCTGCACGCCCTCGCCGGACACATCCCGGGTGATGGACGGGTTGTCAGATTTGCGCGAGATCTTGTCGATCTCATCAATATAGACAATGCCTGTCTGCGCCTTGTCCACATCATAGTCGCATTTCTGCAACAGCTTCTGGATGATGTTCTCGACATCTTCGCCCACGTAACCCGCCTCAGTGAGCGTGGTCGCGTCGGCAATCGTGAACGGAACATTGAGCAGGCGCGCGAGGGTTTCGGCGAGCAAGGTCTTGCCGCAACCGGTGGGGCCGATCAGCAGGATGTTGCTTTTGGCCAGCTCGACTTCGTCCTTGCCGTGTTCGCGAGTGCGCGTCTCGAGTCGCTTGTAGTGGTTGTAAACCGCCACCGCCAGGACCTTCTTCGCTTCCTGCTGGCCGACTACGTACTGATCGAGTACGTCCTTTATCTCCTGCGGCTTCGGCAGCTTGCTGGAGCGAGCGTCGGCCTTGTCCTCGAGTTCTTCGCGAATGATGTCATTGCACAGCTCGACGCATTCGTCGCAAATGAATACCGAAGGTCCCGCAATCAGCTTGCGGACCTCGTGCTGGCTCTTGCCGCAGAATGAGCAATACAGCAGCTTGCCTTCCTCATTTCTGCTACGAGTGTCGTCAGACATTCATCACCTGTAAATCACGCCTCGATTGAGGCTTATATATCATGTTGCGCGTACGCCTTGCAAAGCGGCCGGATCAGCGTAGATGACTGCTTCTACGCGTCTTTTTCGCTACTGATCTCCACTCGTTGGGTCAGGACATT
The DNA here is from genome assembly GCA_963704875.1 of uncultured Gammaproteobacteria bacterium. GTDB lineage: Bacteria > Pseudomonadota > Gammaproteobacteria > Steroidobacterales > XN24 > CAMYOC01. The sequence continues at coordinate 84,541 of CAVPIA010000003.1, forward strand.
GTCCACCAGCCCGTAGGCCACGGCATCTTCCGGGCCCATAAAGTTGTCCCGATCGGTGTCGCGGGCGATTTTATCGACATCCTGTCCGGTATGTTTGGCCAGGATGATGTTCAGAGCGTCTCTGAGTTTGAGCACTTCCCGGGCATGGATGTCGATATCCGTCGCCTGGCCCTGGAATCCTCCCAGAGGCTGATGAATCATCATCCGCGAATGTGGCAGGCAATAGCGCTTTTCCTTCGCGCCGCCGGCCAGCAACAGAGCGCCCATGCTCGCCGCCTGACCGACACAGATGGTGCTGACGTCAGGCCGGATGAACTGCATCGTGTCATAGATCGACATGCCCGCCGTGACAACGCCACCCGGAGAATTGATGTAAAGGTGGATATCCTTGTCCGGGTTTTCCGACTCAAGATAGAGCAGCTGGGCGACGACCAGGTTGGCCATGTGGTCCTCAACCGGACCGACCACGAATACCACCCGCTCTTTCAGCAAACGCGAATAGATGTCGTACGCGCGCTCGCCGCGGGCGGTCTGCTCGACCACCATCGGCACCAGGTTCAGTGCCTTCGTTTCCATATCCTGTCTCCGTTTCATTCTCCGCTGCCCTATGGTCGTGCCATGTGCCAGCGGTTGCAAGAGGGCTTATGCGCCAAAAACAAGGCCCCGACCGTCATTTCCGGGCGGGGCCTCGCATAATCAGTCACCAGATAATCACGCTGGCTGCATCAGATCCGCAAAACTGGTGGCTTGATCTGTCGTTTCGGCGCGCTCAATCAACCAGTCTACGACCTGCTCCTCCATCACCTCGGCCTCGATCTGGCCCATCATCTGCCGATTGCTGGTGTAGAGCTTGATCACTTCCTCCGGGCTGCCGTAGCTGGCTGCCAGCTCCATCAGTCGCTGGCGGACGCGGGACGGATCCAGCTCGATCTTCGCCTGCCCGATGACCTCCGCGACCAGCAAGCCGAGCTTCACCCGACGGCTGGCCTGCGGCTCCAGGGTCTCCCTGGGCGGCAGGCTGGACGCATCTGATGGGTCCAGACCCATACGTCGCGCAGCGCTCTCCTGCATCACCCGAATCTCTTCGTCGACCAAAACGCGCGGCAACTCGGCCTCATTGGCGTCTACCAACTGGTCCAGCACCTGCCTTTTCATTTGCGACCTGGCTGCCTGGGCCATTTCCCGTGCCATATTCTCGCTGACTTCCTTTCGCAAACGATCGACGCCACCTTCGGAAATGCCGAAAGCCTGGCAAAACTCGTCATCGATCTCGGGCAGCTTCTCTTCCGCCACCTCGCGTGCAGTCACGCGGAAGATCGCGGTCCTGCCGGCAAGCTCGGCGGCCCCGTAATCGTCCGGAAAGTCCACGCTGACTTCCTTTTCTTCACCGACCCGCATGCCGAGCAAGCCGTTCTCGAAATCCTGCAGCATGCCACCACGTCCAAGCACGACCGGTACCTTTTCTCCCTCGCCGCCGGAGAATGGCTCACCATCCAGGGTGCCGGTGAAATCGACCGTCAGCTGGTCGCCATCGACCGCCGCGCGATCGACGGCAACCCATTCAGCCCGCTGACGACGCAAACGGTCCATCATGTCATCAATATCGGACTCGGCAATTTCCGCAGTCGGGCGCTGGATCTTCATCCCCTCATGACCGCTGAGCGCGATCTCCGGGTAGACCTCGAAGGTGGCGGTGAACTCCAGATCCACCCCCTGCTCCACCTTTGATGGTTCGATCCGCGGTCCGCCCGCCGGACGCAACTTTTCCTGGCCTAACGCCTCGACGAAACTGGAGCGGATCATCTCCCCCAGCACTTCCTCACGCACCTGGCCGCCATAACGCTGGCGGACCACCTGCATCGGCACCTTGCCAGGGCGAAAGCCCTTTATTTTTGCCGTCTTGCCATAGCGCCGCAGACGACTGTCGATCTCGCTCTCGATCTGCTCTGCAGGAACCTGAATTGTCATGCGGCGCTCAAGCCCCGCGGTCGTCTCCACCGAAACCATCATCCGGGTGTGTCCTCTGTTCAAAGCCATGCGTGACGCCGGAACGCCGTAAGGTCTGGTGCGAAAGGAGAGACTCGAACTCTCACGGGTTACCCCACCGAGACCTAAACCCGGCGCGTCTACCAATTCCGCCACTTTCGCAGCTCACAAATCCGACCGTGAGCAACAAGCGCGCTCGCGGCCGGGCTAGCGAGGCATTATATCTCAGGTTGGCGGCCGGGAGCGCCCTGCCATAGTCCGGCCATCATACGACGGCCGTCGGGCGCCGATCAGGTAGAAACGAAAAGACCCGGCCGGGTGGCCGGGTCTTCGATTTTGGTGGGGCGTCAGGGATTCGAACCCCGGACCGAGTGGTTAAGAGCCACCTGCTCTGCCGCTGAGCTAACGCCCCGTTGGAGCGGGGAATCTAATTCCCTGCACCATACTTGTAAAGTGGGGTGGACGATGGGACTCGAACCCACGACGACCGGAATCACAATCCGGGGCTCTACCAACTGAGCTACGCCCACCATAGTTCATCAGGGCCTTCGTCAGCCAGGCAATGGCGCGCCCGGCAGGACTCGAACCTGCAACCCTCGGCTTAGAAGGCCGATGCTCTGTCCGGTTGAGCTACGGGCGCCTGCGCCTGCCTTCATGGCTGGAATTGGTCGGGGCAGAGGGATTTGAACCCCCGACCCTCTGCTCCCAAAGCAGATGCGCTACCAGGCTGCGCCATGCCCCGAGTATCCCAGCAGGCCGGGATTAACCCCTGTCGACCTCCGCCAGCCGGTCGAGGACGGTGGATGATACGGCCCGCTTTGTTGGCAGTCAATTTGCCAGTCAATTGGATTGCGCAGCTGTGTTGAGGCGCCCCACAAGCGCATGCGACAATTCCGTATCCTCCTGTCCCGGACCCGATACCCATGAGCGCACGCCTGATTGACGGCAAAATGATCGCAGCCGGAATTCGCGAACAGGTGCGCCAGCGCGTATTAGAGCGGGTTGCCCAGGGTCAACGCCGGCCCGGGCTGGCGGTAATCCTGGTCGGCAGTGATGCCGCCTCGGCAGTCTATGTGCGCAACAAACGCCTGGCCTGTGAGCAGGCCGGTTTGATCTCCCGGGATTACGATCTGCCTGGTGATGCCAGTCAAAGCGATGTCCGCTCATTGATCGAGCAACTCAATGCCGACGATACGATCGACGGCATCCTTGTCCAGCTGCCGTTACCCGATCAGCTCGACAGCACAGCGGTGATCGAATACATCGATCCGGGCAAGGACGTGGATGGTTTCCATCCCTATAACGTAGGACGCCTGGCGCAACGTATTCCCTTGCTTCGGGCATGCACCCCGTTTGGCGTGATCAAGCTGCTCGAGCATTGCGGCGTCGACCCCAAGGGCCAGCATGCAGTAGTGGTCGGAGCGTCCAATATCGTCGGTCGTCCGATGAGTCTCGAACTGTTGCTGCATGGAGCGACCACCACGGTTTGCCATCGATTTACGCAAGACCTGAAGAGTGAAGTCGAGCGCGCCGACATCCTTGTGGTGGCCGTCGGCATACCCGGGCTGGTCCCGGGAGAATGGATAAAACCGGGTGCGGTAGTCATCGATGTAGGCATCAGTCGTCTGGCCGACGGTCGTCTGGCAGGCGATGTGCAATTTGAAGCGGCCGCCAGGCGCGCGGCATGGATAACCCCGGTTCCGGGCGGCGTCGGACCCATGACGGTGGCGATGCTACTGAGTAATACACTGCAGGCCGCGGATCAGCGAGACGCTGCCGCAGGCTGATTCAGATGCGCGCACCGACGGCGGCAGACAAAAAGGCGCCAACGACCTGACCCCGCCCGTGCGAGCTGTCGACGCCGGAGGCGCCCCTTAGTGGAGATAGCGGCCGATAGTGGCCCCTGGGCGGCTAGGGAGCTGGGCGCTCACATAGCGCCCGTTTGCGCCCTGATCCAGCCGATCCCGCCTCGTTTCCCCAATACGCCCGTGTCTGAGCAGCGTCGCAAATCAGTAGTTCGGACTCAGACCAATGGATTGGCCGCGGGACCGCCTAGCCACGTTTCCAGCTGGTGCCGCCGGCCCCGTCTTCAAGCACGATGCCCTGGGCTGCCAACTCGTCACGCAGACGATCCGCCTCCGCCCAATCCTTGTTGGCCCGCGCTCTGTTCCGCGCCTCGATCCTGGCTTTGATCTCCGCTTCGTCAGGGCCTGCTGCGCCAGCCCCCGCCTCTGCGTCAGCCGGCGACCGGCCGGACTGGAACCATTTCTCTGCGTCCTGCGTCAGCAAACCCAGAACGCCGCCGATTTCCAGCATCGCGGCTGCCAGACCCGCCGCGCGTTTCTGGTCACCCGACGCGCGCGCGCTGTTCAGACTCCGCGCTGCGTTTTGTAACACCGCGAGTCCTTCAGCAGTATTGAAATCGTCATCCATCGCCCTGCGAAATGCATCGAGTACACCCTCATCGGCACTCGCGGCTGGCGTGACCCCGCGCAACGCGGTGTAGAGCCGGTCCAGCGCCGCTCTGGCCTGATCCAGATTCTCTTCGGTGTAATTCAGCGGGCTGCGGTAGTGACTGGACAACACAAAACAGCGGATGACCTCGCCCCGATAGACTTCCAGCACTTCACGGATGGTGAAAAAATTGTCCAGCGACTTGGACATCTTTTCTTCATCCACGCGGACGAATCCGTTGTGCATCCAGTAGCGCGCAAAACCCGCATCGGTCGCGGCGCAGGATTGCGCAATTTCATTTTCATGGTGGGGAAACTTGAGATCCATGCCACCGCCATGAATGTCGAACTCGTCACCGAGCGCCCGGGTCGACATGGCGGAGCACTCGATATGCCACCCAGGCCGCCCCGGCCCCCAGGGTGAAGGCCACTGAGGCTCGCCTGGCTTGGCTGCTTTCCAGAGCACAAAATCCAGCGGATCATCCTTGGCTTTGTCTACATCGATTCGCGCACCGGCCCGCAAATCCTCGGGGCGCTTTCCGGACAGCCGGCCATAATCAGAAAAACTGGCCACGCGATAATAAACGTCGCCATTGCTTCCCTGATAAGCATGCCCCTTGTCCAGCAACACGCCGATCATGTCCAGGATTTCGTCCATGTGCTCAGTAGCGCGCGGCTCGAGTTGCGGTCGCTCAATGCCGAGGGCATCGAAGTCCTGGTACATGGCCTCGATGAATCGTTCGGTCAATGCACCCATGGTCTCCCCGTTGCGCTCCGCACGCTGGATGATCTTGTCGTCGATATCGGTGATATTGCGCACCTGGACGACATCAAAACCGCGCCAGCGGAGATAACGGGCAACGATATCGAAGACGACATAACAACGGGCATGGCCTATGTGGCACAGGTCATAGACCGTTACGCCACAGACATACATCTTCACCTTGCCGGACTCGATGGTCAGCAGCGGTTCCTTTTGCCCACTGAGAGAATTGTGAAGTCGGATCATCTTCGTCTCCTCAGGATCCCGACTCATCATCGGACCAGCGGTTCAGCCGCGCCGTCACAATCGGCCGCGGCATGACCTTGAGTAATGGTCCGAGCTCGGGGCCATGTTCCCGTCCGGTCAATGCCAGTCGCAGCGGCATGAAGAAGTCTTTGCCCTTGGCTCCGGTTGCCTCGCGCACGGCCGCGGCCATCGCGCGCAGATCGCCACCGTCGCCACTCACCCTGAGACAGGCAGCGAAAAACCGCGGATCGACAGCCTGCAGCTGGATGCTAACTGATTCCGGCAACTCGAATTCCGGAGCAAAAATCAGCGCCGCCCATTCGGCCAACTGTTCAGGAAACAGGATATTGGGTTGAGCCAGCGCAAGGAACTCTGCCAGACTCGCGCCCGGCACCTGGCTGAGGGCTGCGTCACCGGCCCAGGCCCGCAGATCTTGCGATGGGCAATGATGCACCGCATGAGCTTGCCAGTGTCGCAATTGCTCCTCATCAAAATGCGCCGGAGCACGCCCGATCCGGCTCACGTCGAAGTGCGCGGCCAGACCTGTCAGGTCCATGGACTCTCCGGTCTCGAAGGCATGCCCGAGCCGGGCGATATAGTTCAGGACCGCCTCGGGCATGTACCCCGCCTCACGCAGATCGCTCAGGCTTACACTGCCGCGGCGTTTTGACAGCGGCGAACCATCGGTGGCGAGCAATAGCGGCAAGTGCCCGTAGCGCGGCACTTCCATGCCGAGGGCTTCGAGGATGAGGATCTGACGGGGCGTGTTACTCAGGTGATCATCCCCACGCAACACATGGGTCACATCCATCAGACCATCGTCCACCGCGTTGCCAAAAAAGAACGCTGAACTGCCGTCGCTCCGGCGCACCACGAAGTCGCCGATCTCCTCCAGACCAAAACGTTGCGGGCCGCGTACCAGGTCTTCGAACTCCACCGCGCCCTCATCAGGCACCCGGAAACGCAGGGCGGGACGCTGACCCGCCTCGCCCCGGGCACGGATCTCATCATCATCCAGCCTGCCCCAGGCCCGGTCATAAACCGGCGGCCTGCCCGCCGCGATCCGCTCAGCGCGAAATGCCTTCAGCTCTGATGCAGTGCGCCAGCAGGGGTACACGAAGCCTCCCTCCTGCAGGCGTGCCAGCAGCTCCCGATAGATCACGCCGCGCTGGCTTTGCAAATAAGACTCGCGCTCTGCCTTGCCATCCTTTCCAGGACCCGGGTCCGCATCCGGGTCCACATCCGGCCCCTCATCCCAGTCCAATCCGAGCCAGCTCAGATCCTGCTGAATGGCATGCAGATGAGCATCATCACTGCGCTCGGCATCAGTGTCTTCAATGCGCAGCACGAAACGACCACCGGCGCTGCGCGCCAGCAGATAATTAAACAACGCCGTGCGGACATTGCCCAGATGCATGCGTCCGGTCGGGCTGGGGGCGAATCGAGTGCGCAGAATGTCAGGCATAACCTTTGATATTACCGGATGCGGCGGCAGGGTGAGAGCAGATAGTGCAAGGACTCCATCCGGCGGCGACGTTGCCAGTTCCGGCCGGCTTGGATTACCTTCCCACTCAGAACCTGAATTTCAACGTCAGCAGGAGACCGAGATGCGTATGGTATGGGCCTTGCTGCTCACAATGGCGGCCACAGCAATCCTGGCAGATGACATGGATACACCTCTTTACCCGCGAATTCTGGTTGAAACGAGTCATGGCGACTTCGTGCTCGAACTGGATGGATCGCGCGCGCCGATCTCGGTCGCAAATTTCATCGATTATGTGCGCGACGACGCCTACGCAGGCGCCCTGTTTCATCGAGTGATACCCGGATTCGTGGCCCAGGGCGGCGGCTACAACGCCGAATTCGATGAACTCCCGGTCCGCGCAGATATCGTCAATGAATCCGGCAACGGTCTGAGCAATGAACGTGGAACGATTGCCATGGCCCGCCACGGCAAACCGCACTCAGCCAACCGCCAGTTCTACATTAATCTGCGCGACAACGACGCACTGGACCCAAGCACCAGCCGTTGGGGTTACGCGGTGTTCGGTCGCGTCGTGGACGGGCTGGAGGTGGTCGACGCGATTGCTGCCCTGCCCACCGGTCCCGCCGGTCCGTTTCGCTCCGAGGCACCGCAGTCTCCGGTGACCATCAAGCGCATGAAGCTGCTCTAGACATGCATAGCCTGCTTATTTCGGACCTGCATCTGGACCCGTCGCAACCCGAGATCAGTCGACAGTTTTTTGACTTCCTGGATTCCGAGGCAACGCAGGCCGCTGAGCTATTTATCCTCGGCGACCTGTTCGAATCCTGGATCGGCGACGACGACCCTGACCCAGGCAAACAGCGCGTCGTTCACGCGCTGCATCAGCTGACTGAGCGCGGCACGCCCTGCTATTTCATCGAAGGCAACCGGGACTTTCTCACCGGGAGCGTATTCGAGACTCGCAGTGGTTGTCAGCGACTTGCAGATCCAAGCGTGGTGGATTTGCATGGCAATGGTGTTTTGCTGAGTCATGGCGATACCTTGTGCACCGACGATGTGGACTATCAGCGGTTCCGCAGCATGGTGCGGGATCCACTATGGCAGCAGCAGTTCCTGGAGCGCTCGATTGAGCATCGACTGGCCCTGGTCAGACAAGCCAGGGACGCAAGCCGTATCGAGACGTCCGGCAAGCCGGCCGAGATAATGGACGTTAACGAATCAGCTGTGGAGCAGGCATTTCGCGATTACGGCGTGAGCACGATGATCCATGGCCACACTCACCGGCCTGGCATCCATCACCTGATTGTCGATGGCGCGCCGCGGACCCGGATCGTGCTCGGTGACTGGTACTCCGAAGGCAGTGTTTTGCGCTGGGACGAGGATGGGTACCGGCTGTTGCGACTACCGCGCTGAAGCGCGCTAACCATCTGGCCCGTCTTGTCCCCGGCCGGGCGGCGTATTGGCAGGGCCCGGAGCTGAACCCAGCCAATCCCGACGCGCGGCGGCCGCCGGAACCGGGTTTTGCCAGGGTCTGGTGTTGCAACCACGATCTGAGCATCTATATTGGGTAGAGTCTCCCAAGACCTGAGGTCAGCCCCTTGCAAGTCAGTCAGCTGCCGTCGCACTCCGTACCTGGCCGGTATTGGCATCTGCAGAGCGATGGAAGAGTATGCTGCGATTTGTGCCCACGCAGATGCGTTCTTGCTGATGGTCAACGCGGTCATTGCTATGTCCGCGTCTGTCGCAATCAACAGATGTTCCTGACCACATATGGCCGGTCCAGCGGGTTTTGCATCGATCCGATTGAGAACAAACCGCTGAACCACTTCCTGCCGGGCACAAACACGCTGTCTTTCGGTGCGGCAGGATGCAATCTGGCATGCAGGTACTGCGCGACCTGGGACATCGACAAGGCGCGACTAACCGATTCCATGGCCAGCGAATCTCCGCCTGAAGCCGTCGCAGCGTCAGCGATCGAACATCAATGCAGCAGCATTGCCCTGACCTACAACGATCCGGTCATCCTGCTCGAGCATGCGGTGGATGTTGCCGCCGCGTGCCACGCCGGCGGTATTCGCAGCATCGCAGTGACGGCTGGCTATGTGAGCGCTGAGCCCAGATCCGAGTTCTTCGGCGCCATGGATGCCGCCAAGATCGATCTCAAGGCATTCTCTGAGAACTTCTATCGCGACATCTGCGGTGGCCAGCTGGGCGCGGTCAAAGAGACCCTTGCTTATCTGGTCCACGAAACAGAGGTCTGGGTGGAAATCACGACCTTACTGATTGCTGGTGAAAATGATTCCGATCAGGAGATTTGCGCGATGTGCGAATGGATCGGATCCGAGCTGGGACCTGATGTCCCCCTGCACTTCACGTCGTTCATCCCTGCGTTCCAAATGCGCGATTACCCGGCTACCCCTGATGCCACCCTGTCGCGGGCGCGACAACGCGCCCTGGAGAGCGGCCTGCACTTCGTCTATACCGACAGCGGTGAGGATGGCGCAGGCAGCATCACCTATTGCTCGCATTGCGCAGAACCCCTGATCCGGCGTCAGCGCCGCCACCTGGTTTCAACCGCGCTGGAACCGGACGGCCGATGCCCGCACTGCCATACCATTTGCCACGGCGTGTTTGCAGCGCAGCTGGCCGGTGCAGCGCCTCCCCCGGTCCAGTAGGTTTCAGCCCGCCGGTGGACCGCTGTGAAACCGGATCACCGGGTCAGGACTACAGACCAGGTCGTTCTCCACCTCTCTCAAGCGTTCGGCCCTGGTCATGATCCCGGACGCTGACAATCCCTGCGCGTTGCGGTGAGCCAGCTCGAGATAATGCTGATAGTGCCTTGCTTCGCTTGCCAGCAAACCTCGATAAAAAGACGATAACGGCTCCTGCAGGCTTGGGGCCAGCAGCGCGAACCGCTCGCAAGAACGGGCTTCAATAAACGCACCAATCAGCAACAGGTCGACCAGTCTCTCCGGCTCTGCGCTGGCGCTGGCCGCCTTTAGAGATGAACCGTAACGAGCAGCCGATACATGACGCCAGCTGTGTCCGGTCCGGGTCATCAACTTTCGCACTTGCTCGAAATGCCGCAGCTCTTCCCGCGCCAGCCGCGACATCCGCTGCACCAGATCTTCCTGCTGTCCATAGCGGTTCATCAATGCCAACGCCGATGATGCGGCCTTCTTTTCGCAGTTGGCATGATCCACCAGCAGCACATCGAGCGAGCCGGCTGCAGCGTCCACCCAGGCAGGCGGCGTTGGCGCACCGAGGAAGGTCATCATCTCCGGCGCGAGGGCGGAATTCATGCGCGGGACTGTTGCAGAGCCTGGATACCTTCGATCAGATCTGATGCGCTCTGGAACCGATCGATGGGTTCTTTGGCCATCAGGGTATCCAGCAAGCCCTGCAGCCACGATGCCGCTTCTGGCAGCCGCGGAATCGCCGCATGACTGTGCTTGTAAATAACCGACATCGGCGACGCTGCGACAAACGGCTTCATGCCGGTAATCATCTCGTACAGAATCACCCCGAGGCTATACAGGTCGCCACGCTCGTCGACCGGATCACCGTGTCCCTGTTCAGGGCTCATGTAGTACGGCGTACCAAAGATCTCGCCGGTATGCGTTATGTCCAGGGCGGTACGCAATTGTTTGGCAAGGCCGAAATCAATCAGCGCCAGCGAGTCGTCCTCCCGCACCATGACGTTTCCGGGTTTCAGGTCCCGGTGCAACACACCGATCGCGTGGATAGCAAGCAGCGCCCGCGTCATCTGATCGAGAAAATCCAGCGCCTGATCAGGGTCAATGCCGCGACCGATGCGACTACGTAGATCACCCCGGGGGAAATACTCCATTGCAATATAAGCATGATCGTCGGCGATACCCAGATCGTAGATCTTCACCACGTTTCGATGATGGACCTCAGAGATCAACTCATACTCCTGCAGGAAACGTTCAAAATCACTCTTGCCCTCAGCCACATCCGGGACCTCGGTCAGGACTTTCACCACTACCGGTTCGCCGCTGCTCTCGTTCTCCATCAGATAGACCGAGGAGATTCCCGTTCTCGCCAGCTGGCGCACAAAGTGATGCCCCTTGAGGACAAATTTTCCGGGTTCCGGGGCTTCCTTCTCGCCGGCAAATGAGGGCTTTGCGAAGCGGGCCGTCGCCTGACGCCCCCGGCGCAGGGACTCCCGGACGGCCGCCATCAATTCATCATGCGCCAGATGCGTTTTGGGCAGGAAATCATCGGCGCCGGCGCGGATCGCGTCCACCGCAGCGGTCTCGTCACCTTGCGGTGTCATAAAGATCACAGGCGGGCATCCGGGCCGCCGCTTCAACTCCCTGAGAACGTCCATGCCCGAACCACCGGACCATCGATGATCAAGAAAGATCAGGTCGCAGGCCGAGGGTGACAGACCCTCTGGCAACGGACGTGCACCGGCCGGATCGTGGCCGATGACTTCCGCATCACCCCATTCGGCGGTCAGGTGGTGACCCAGCCAGTCCCTGTAGTCGGCGTGGTCGTCAATTATCAGAAAACGGATGCTCACCGCTTGCCCCCGGGCCAGAACCGTCGACAGTGTACCCGTTTGACGCTTTCAGGCCGATAACCAGGTCGGTCACGTTGGTACCGGTGGGGCCGGTAGACACAAGATCACCACTGGCTTCGAGAAACCTGCCCGCGTCAGCACTGGCGAGAGATTCGGCTGGATCCAGGCCGCTGGCCCCGCCCCGGGCAACGGTGCCGGAATCAACCAGCCCCCCGGCATCACTGCTATTGCCGTCACTGCCGTCGGTTGCGGAACACAGGATCGACAATCCGCTACGTCCCGCAATGCGCATTGCGCAACACAGTGCCAGATGCTGGTTTCGGCCGCCGCGCCCCACATGCTCGGGTAGCCTCGGTGTCGTCTCACCGCCCCAGAGGTGGACGCCGGCAGGACCGGACTCGAGCGCAGCGACTATATGCCCGGCAGCCGCTTCAGGTTCGCCGTCGAGCAGCGTCTGGTGACGACAAACCGGGATCCCGGCCGCAATCGCCGACGCTTCGCAGCCGTTCAGCGCATGTTCCAGGCTAGCCAGAATGATGTGTTCAAGCTCAGCATTGGCAGGCCCGGCCCCGTCAACAGGCAACAACAGGTCCTGCAGCCACGAAGGCAGATCGCCCGGTAGCGCAACAGCGGAGCGCTTCAGGAGACCGGAACCGATATCGGCCGGATCATCGCCAGCGACATCGGAAATGTATCCGGCAATGACCCGTCGCGAGCCAAAAATCCGGGCAAGTCCGCCGCCTTTGATCTGTGACAGCCGGCGGCGAACCGCATTGATGGCCTGGATATCCAGACCGCTGGCTAACAACCATCGGTTGGCTCGTTGCAGCTCACTCAGGGAGACTCCCGCGGCCGGCACCTCGACCAGACTCGATGCCCCGCCGGAAATCAGCACAATAAGGCCGACCCCGGTTTCGCAAGCCTGAGCAAACGCAAGCAGTTCTGATCCGGCTGCCAGGCTGTTCTTGTCAGGCAATGGGTGTCCGCTCTCACGCAGGATGATGCGCGGATCGCGAGCAAGCATCGGATCCGCATAGCCGCGCCGGGTGATCAGCAATCCGCGTTTGAGCTCCTGGCCACGCGTATCCATCAGCCCTCGGCTCATCGCGCAGGCGGACTTGCCCACCGCAATCAGATTAAACGCGCCACTGCCGAACTTGCCGCCCCGGGCCGCGCGGGCGACACAGGCTTCGCCGTCAACGGCTGCCAGGCCGGCAGCAAAAATCTGCAGCAGCAGCGCGCGGGACACCGACTGACCCGCCGGGCTCAGGCGCTACTGGCAGTTTTAGGCAATTTGGTGACCTTGAGCTTGCGTCCCTGCTTGGCTGAATCGGCGCGATTGGTCTCGATTTGACGCAGGTACCCCTGGGTGATGTCTCCGGTCACGTATTCGCCGGAGAAACACGAGGAGTCGAATTCTGTGATCCTGGTCTTCTGATGTCCGACTGAGCGGATCAGATCGTCAAGCGTCTGATAGATCAGCCAATCCGCACCGATTAGCTCGGCGATCTCGTCTTCAGTGCGATCGTGGGCTATCAGCTCCCGCGCCGCCGGCATATCGATACCGTATACGTTCGGATATCGAACCGGCGGGGCGGCGGATGCGAAATAGACTTTGTTGGCACCTGCCTCTCTGGCCATGTCGATGATCTGTCGGGATGTCGTACCGCGCACTATCGAATCATCCACCAACATCACGTTCTTGCCGCGGAACTCCAGATCGATGGCATTCAGCTTCTGGCGCACGGATTTCTCCCGCATCGCCTGCCCGGGCATGATGAAGGTGCGACCGATATAACGATTTTTGATAAATCCCTCTCGATACTTGACTCCGAGACGATGCGCCAGTGGCAGCGCGCATGTGCGGCTGGTGTCGGGCACCGGGATCACCACGTCGATGTCGTGGTCCGGTCGCATCGCCAGAATCCTGTCTGCCAGAGCTTCGCCCATGCGCAGACGTGCCTTATACACAGAGATGTTGTCCAGGATCGAGTCAGGTCGCGAGAAATAGACGTACTCGAAGATACATGGGCTATGCCGCTTCGCCGGTGCACAAACGCGTGTGTGCAGGCCGCCCTTCAGGTCTATCAACACCGCTTCACCGGGCTTGACGTCGCGGACCAGATCGAATCCGAGTGCGTCCAGGGCCACGCTTTCCGAAGCAATCATATGCTCCTCTCCGGCTGCCGTGCTGCGACGACCGATGACCAGCGGGCGAATACCGTGCGGATCACGAAACCCGACCACTCCGACCTTCATCACCAGCGCGGCGACCGCGTATGCGCCCCTGCAGCGCGCGTGCAGCTCGGTTACCGCAGCGAATATTTCTTCCGGCCCCGGTTCCCTGCTGGCACATGCCCGCTCCAGCTCGTGGGCGAAAACATTGAGCAGGACCTCCGAATCCGAGCCCGTGTTCAGATGCCGGCGATCCTCGCTCCTCACCAGTTCAGCGAGTTGCTCGGTGTTGGTCAGATTGCCGTTGTGGCCCAGGCAGATCCCGAACGGCGAATTGACGTAGAACGGCTGAGCCTCGTCCTTGCTACTGCATCCGGCAGTCGGGTAACGCACATGCCCGATACCGATATGCCCGGTGAGCTTCAGCATGTGCCGCTGCTGAAACACATCCCGAACCAGTCCATTGCGTTTGCGAATGTGGAAGCGGTCATCCGCGGTAACAATTCCGGCCGCATCCTGGCCGCGGTGCTGGAGCACAGTCAACGCATCATAGATTGCCTGATTCACAGGTTCGTGAATGACCATGCCAACCAATCCACACATCTATCGATCCCCTGCTGAATACTGGCTCGAATCTAGCTCTCGATTTTTGGCGTCAGCGATTCGATTGCTGGCGCCACCGCTTCATCAAGTTGCTCCATGCCTGCCTGGAAATTCTCCAGCAACCATAGCGCGACTGGTTCCCCCAGGGGCACCAGTCGTGACTGCTCCCACCAGGACTCCTGATCCAGTTCCATCAGCCGGAAACCAAGGATCAGGATGCCGACAAGCAGGACGCCGCGGACACCTCCAAACACCATCCCCAGCACTCGATCGGTTCCGCTCAGACCGGTTTTGTTGACCAGTATCCCGATCAGCGCATTGAGCAGACCACCCGCAATCAACACCAACACAAAGGTCAGCAGACGCGCGGCCCAGAGCTTCAGTGCCGGTGACGCGATCGAGCCCAGCATGGGCTCCAGAACATCGGAGTAGTTTAGCGTGATCCATAGTGCCGCGATCCATGTCAGCACTGACAGCGCCTCGCGAAAGAAGCCCCGGAACAGACCGATCACGACAGAGACCAGGAATGCAGCAACGATGATGTAATCAATCGTCAGCACTGGAACTGCTCCCGCGAGTACGGCGCTGACGCCGGTCCCTGATTGGGGCCTCGCTCAATCATCCGTTGCTACCACCCGACCAGGATAGCCGGCTTTACCCAGGCGACTCGCCAGCGCGTCTGCGGCAGAGCGATCGGCGACCGGGCCAACGCGCACCCGATGCATGGTACGGCCATCAGCCACCAGACGGGTGCGGAAAGTCGAAAAGCCGGCGGCTTTGAGCTGGCTCTGCAGTCGCATCGCATTCTCTTCGCTGGAAAAACTGCCGATCTGGACCGCCCAGTCGCCGGCGGCGGCAGTCGTCGGGGACTCGCCTTCGCGCGGTTTCTCTGCGCTGGACGATGTCCTGCCTGGGTTGTTCGCAGCCACCGGCCTGGTGGCCGGCGGATCCTGAGTCGCTGTGGTCGCGGGCTTGGGCTTGGACTCGGGTTCAGGTTCCGGCTTCGATGCGGCCCTGGCAGGCGCGTCAGGTTTGTTGGCGCCGCCCGCGGCGGCCAACGCATCCGAGCTTTCTGCCTTGCTGACTGGCATCGGCACCATTGGAGCGCCGGAGGCCTGCGTTGCAGGGCGTTCGGCCGGCACGTCCAGCCGTATGGTATGAGTCCGCCTGCCGCTATCCGGCACCGGCAGTTCGAGCCCGACTCTGACTGGCGTCTGCTCGTCAGGCCCATCAAGCAACAAGGGGATAAAAAGGATACCGACCACTACCAACACAGTGGCTCCGACCAGGCGCTCTTTCAACTGCTGATCCATCAGGATTTGATCGAATTCTCGGGGCCGTTCACGGCGTGTTCGGAGACTGCAGAGTATAACCCAAGGCGCTCCATTACCGGGGCCACCAGGTGGAAGGACCCAAAGGCGACAATTCGGTCACCGGGCCGGGCCGCTGCCTGCGCCATTTGCACCGCTTCAGGTACTGAAGCGGCTTGCTCAAGCCCGCAGACACCAGCCGAGGCTACCTGCGCGGCAATTTCGGTCGCGGTCGCGCCGCGCTCTCCATCAAGGCCGGCGACTATCCATTGATCAACCTGGTCCCGCATCTCCGCCGCGACGCCGCCGATATCTTTGTCCGCGAGCATCCCGAACACGGCCGTGGTTCTGCCGCGGGCGGGGCGCCGGCCCAGAAATTTCGCCAGTTCACGGGCCCCGTCCGGGTTGTGAGCGAGGTCAATCACCCACTCGGGATCCCCCGGAATCACCTGCAGACGACCGGGAATAGTCAATCCGGACAGGCCCGTTGCGACCGCGCTTTCGCTTTGTAACAAACTGGAATCGAGCTGTTCCAGCGCCTGCAGCGCGCAGCTGGCATTGCCAATCAGTGGACCGCCCAGCAAATTGACCGGGAGGCCCCTGAGTCGCCGACGTTTGCCGTTGAAACACCAGTGCTCATTGCCTGCCACAAAGTCGAAGTCGCGGCCGAGGCGCAGCACCGGTGTCCCCAGCTCCTCAGCCCGGGAAAGCACCGAATCCGGCGGTTTTCGGTCACCCAGGACCAGGGGCCTGCCGGCGCGAAGAATGCCCGCCTTTTCCCGGCCGATTGATTCGCGGTCCGGACCCAGCCACGCCTGGTGGTCAAGACCAACAGAGGTAATAACGGCGATATCTGCGTCGATCAAATTGACCGCGTCGAGACGGCCGCCCATGCCCACCTCCAGCACGGCCACATCCGGCGCACGCTCGGCAATGAGCGTCAACGCCGCCAGTGCGCCAAATTCAAAATAGGTCAGACCGCCGCCCTGACGCGCATCTTCGACGCGCTGGAACGCTTCCATCAGGGACCGATCCGAGACCGGGACGCCGTCGAAGCGAATGCGTTCGTTGTAACGGAACAGATGCGGCGAGCTGAAGCTGGCGACGCTGCGCCCCAACGCGGTCAACAGGCATTCCAGAACCGCCACAGTGCTGCCTTTGCCGTTGGTTCCGGCAACCGAAATTACCGTCGTGGCTTCCGCCAGCGGCGGCAAACGCCGATAGACCTGGCGCGGTCTGGCCAGGCCCAGTTCGACAGACCTGGGATAAAGCGTCTCCTGCCAGCGCAGCCAGCTATCGAGGTCGTTGAACTTCACCCTGGGTTCCGGCGTCAGGACTGGGCTGGCCGGTCAACAGCGCCAGCAGGGACGCCAGACGCTGGCGCATCTCGCGCCGGTCCACAATCATGTCGAGGGCGCCATGGTCGAGCAAAAACTCGCTACGCTGAAACCCTTCCGGCAGGGTCTCTCCAACGGTTTGCTGGATGACGCGCGGACCGGCGAAACCGATCAGCGCTTTCGGCTCAGCGACATTGACGTCGCCGAGCATTGCCAGACTGGCCGAGACGCCTCCGGTGGTCGGGTCTGTCATCACCGACACAAACGGCACCCCTGCATCAGACAAACGCGCCAGCGCGGCGCTGGTCTTGGCCATCTGCATCAGCGAGAACAAGCCTTCCTGCATCCGCGCCCCGCCACTGGCGGCGAAACAGATCAGGGGCGCTCGCCTGGACAGGGCCACGTTCACCGCGCGGACAAAGCGTTCGCCCACGACCGCACCCATGGAGCCGCCCATGAAGCGAAATTCGAAAGCGCAAGCCACAACCGGCATCGCCATCAGCGCACCTTCCATCGCGACCAGGGCATCTTTTTCATCGGTATCGCGCTGCGCCAGCGTCAATCGGTCGCGATATCGTTTGGTGTCCTTGAATCGCAGCGGATCCTGGGGTTCCAGATCCGCACCGATTTCTTTCTGCTTGCCTGGGTCAAGAAACGTCTGCAGGCGTGTCCGCGCATCAATACGCATGTGATGACTGCATTTTGGACAAACATAGACATTGCGTTCGACTTCATTCCGATACAGAACCGATCCACACGCGTCGCACTTCGTCCACAGACCCTCAGGCACAGAACGCGAGCGGCGCTGAGTCTTGATTCTGGACGGCATCAACTTGTCGAACCAGTTCATCGGCTTACCTCGTCATCGTGGCGCACCCGGGCGGTACTGTCTCCATCCTGCGCGAACCTATTCTGCGCCAGACCGGCCCGCGCGAAGAATAATAGCGCAATCACTGACTAAGCTGTGTCATCCGTCGCCGACATGGCCACCGGGTCATGCAAATTCGCCGGGCGCCCCGGGAAATCCGGATACATGACCCGACGCAGGTACAGCCCGCATGCAGCCGCAGTGGGGCCCGCCGCCCGGCGGTCGGCGCCGCGCAGGACCTGTTCAACCCACTCCGGCGCGGCGTCACCGCGCCCAACGACCACAAGCGTGCCTGCGATATTACGAACCATATGGTGGAGAAACGCGTTGGCCGTGATATCGAGCCGCAATAGCTGGCCTTCACGGATCACACCGATGTGACTCACCGTGCGCAGCGCGGATTTGGCCTGACACTCGGCCGCGCGGAACGCAGAGAAATCGTGAGCGCCCATCAGCAGGCCAGCGGCCTGGTTCATTGACATCGCATCCAGCGATCTGCGCACCCACCAGGCCCGATGTCGCAACAACGCAGGGCGTAACGGAGAGTTCATGATCCAGTAACGGTAACTGCGCGACCTGGCCGAAAATCGCGCATGAAAATCAGGTGGCGCCGGACGCACCCAACTGATGCTCACATCGCCAGGGAGATTACTGTTGACGCCCAGGGTCCAGGCACGTTCCGGTCGCTCAGCCGAGGTCTCAAAATGCGCAATCTGTTCGACCGCATGGACACCGGCGTCGGTGCGGCCTGCGCAGACCAGCGCCACCGGATGATCTGCGACCTCTGAGATCGCCTGTTCCAGCACCCCCTGAACCGTGCGTTCTCCGATCTGCGACTGCCAGCCGGAAAACCGGCTGCCGTCATACTCGATGCCCAGCACCAGGCGCACGTTCAGATCAGGGTCAGCGCAAGAATCAGGGTCAAGGCCACCACGAAGAACAGCATATCGGCAAGACGCAAGGGGTCGAGGGTCGGCAAAGCGGCCGGCGAAGCCGCTGCGCGACCGGACTCAATATCGCTGATCAATCCGGCTGCGGCGGCCGCCCAGCCATCGAATTGCCGAGGCTTTATCCCGGCCCGCCCGGTCGCCTGAGCAACGACTTCCGCAGTCCTCGGGACAGCATCCAGCGTCATCGCAGTACGCATCGCGAAACGTTCGGGGTCAAAGCCCAGCCATCGAAACGGTTTCAGTATGGCCGCGATCGCCGCTGCAGTGGTCACTGCAGGCGTTGTCTGCCGAAGAAACTCGACCGCGCTGACCAGAATCACCAGCACGCCTGCGCGACGAAGCGCCAGCACCCACTCGTTTGCGCTCGGCCACGCCCAGTTGCCCCCGGGCCTGGGTTCTGGTGCCACCAGCAGGTAGATCACAGCGATGGAAAGTAGCAGCCAGCGGATCCGGCGAACTGCCTTGACCAGTCGTGACAAGGCCTCGCGCCCGTGACGGGCCATCAGCAACACGAGCACCAGCAAGACGAGCAGCTGGCCGCTGAGGCTGTAGCGAAATAGCGACGCGCCAAGAGCGATCAACAGCAGCAAACGCAGGACCGGATGCAGGCTCATTCGCGATCTGCGCGAGCGCTTTCAGACCGGCGCTGAATATCCGTGCCTTAGCCTAGCCCGTCGAGCAGGTCCTTCGCTTCGCTCTTCTGACCATCGTCGCCCTCCTCCAGCACCTCACCGAGAATGCTGCGAGCGCCATCCGGATCGCCCATGTCGATATAGGCCCTGGCCAGATCGAGCTTGGTCCCGACTTCGCTCAGCGTGACATCCGGCATCTCGACCCGAGGCATCTCACGCGTCGCCTCGGGATCCTGGTCTGCCCCGGCCAGCACGCCATGGCGCGGAGCGACACGGGTCGCCTCATCATCGCCAAAAATATCTGCGATCAATGTCTCCGCATCGTCCGCGCTACCCGCTACTGGCATCTCGGCTGTTTTCTCCAGATCCCGACCGAGCGCCGCAGTAATATCCTCGAGATCGAGTCCGGAATCTTCGTCCTCGTCGAGCGCTTGTACTTCGGCAGTATCGTCATCAGCAGGCTGGTCATCAGCAAGCTCGTCTGTCGACTCTTCAGCCGGCATTTCCAGCGCTTTCATGATCGATGTGCCGCCGCTCTCTGCAGCGTCCTCAGCGTCGACCTGCTCCAGCTCCCGCGTGTCTTCATCGAGCTTCCGCTGTTCGAGTTCCTCGACGCTATAGGCCCCGGAAGTATCGGTCGCCAGATCCTCAGCTGCCTCAAGCATCTCGGTAATACCGGTATCATCGTCCTCGTTGATAACGGCCTTCTCCAGGACTTCGGTATCACCGCTGTCCTGATCGATGGTCCCGGTGTTGCTGTTCTGATCTTCGAGCACTTCCGTATCGCTGGCGTCGATGTCGGCAAACCGGCTGTCGTCATCGCGGACGATGATCTCGGTGATACCCGTGCCCTCAATGTCCATCTCGTCCGGGCTGCGAGTGCTTTCCTCAAGATCCTCAAGATTCACATCCAGACCCAGGTCCTCGATCTCGAGTTCCGCGGTGGCGTCAGGCATGACCTCGCGTTCCTGAGTCGCATCCCAGGGCGCAGGCGCCGGCATCTCGCCGGTGGCGCCGATGTCGAAGTCCAGAACGTCTTCATCTCTGGATTCGGTCTCGGTACCCGAGTCGCCAAAATCGAAATCCAGATCGTCACCGCTGCCAGCCGGATCGATATCTGAACCTGCCGCACCATCGCCGCTGACCGCGACATCAACCCCCGCATGGCCGTCGCCCTGGTCCTCGAACAGCGACTGCTCCGGTGCAATCTGCCGGCCCATGATGGCAACACGACTCCATTCGGTGGGTTCCGCAGAACCAAGTTCCCGCAAGGCCTGAGCTTCGGTGACGAAGTCCTCTCCTTTACCCCAGACGAACAGGATGTCGAGCATCTTCAGTCGCAGATCAACCCGATCCGGCTCGCGCCCGATCGCCTTGCGGATCAGGTCAGCAGCCTGGTCATAGAGGCCATAAGCCATATGGAAGTCTGCTTCCGCCAACGGATCAGACTGTTCAAGATTGATGCCAGTGGCACCGGCGATAGTGTCTTCAAACGGATACTGATAGTCAGCCCCGGTTGGCTCGTCTACCGGCATTTCCGTGGCTGGCTTACCAGCGGCGGACGCATCGGCTTCGGCCGGCATTGATTCGGTATCACCGAAATCCAGACCCGCGTCTGTCGCGGTAGCGGCTGCCGCCCCTGCGGCGGCAAGACCGGCCGTACCAGGATGCGTCTGTTCTTCAACGAGGATGGCCGGCGACGTCTCTGCCAGGTCTCTGGGTTCACGCTCGGGCTTGGGCTCCCAGGCCTCGAATGCCTCTTCGGTATCGGCTTCCTGACGTCGTTTCCAGAAGAAGAACAGCGCCGCCAACAGCGCGGCAAAACCGGCGATCCAGATCCACATCGACGAGAAAAGACCGGCTTCGTCGCGCCCGCCCGAAATCTGTGCGGCCGGCGGCTGAGTGACCGTGGCTGCCTGCTCCGAGCCAGCAATCTCTTCCTCGACCAGCGCTTCCTCTTCGAGTTCAGAGGTCTCGGATTCAGCGGCGGCCTGTTCAGTAGCCGCGGCGACAGCCGCTTCAGCTTCCGCTTCAGCAATGGCACGCTGCACTGAATCCGGATCGAACTCAGCATCGAGCTCGTCGACTGCAGCTGCCTGTCCGCCGTCGATCATGGCGAGGCGTTGCTGCAACGCGGCTATCTCCGCATCCTTAACGCTGATCGCGTCGCGCGTCTCTTCGAGTTCGTCGCGCAGACTTTGCACTGCGTTCAACAATTCCTGGTTCAGCGCTTCCTGCTCGGAGGAGGCCTGCCCAACAGCGGCTGCAGAACCGGCCGCCCCGGTTTCGGACGGCGGCACCAACTCGAGCCGCGGTTCTTCAGTGACTTGCGGTCTGGAAGGGGCTGCGCCTGTGCTGGCCGCAGCTGAACCGACGGCGCGGCCGGAGGCGCTGCGCCAACGAGTATTCTGACTTCTGACTTCCGCAGTAGCTTCGGCTGGAGTAATCCCCAGAATCTCATCACTACCCGGGACACGCAGACGAGCGCCGGCTCGCATACGGTTGATATTGCCGTCAAACGCATCGGGGTTGGCCCGGAACAGGGCCATCATCATCTGGTTGGTTGAAATCGCCGGATCCGGACGGACTTCCTGGGCAATACTCCAGAGCGTCTCGCTGCGCTGCACCGGGCCATAGCTGCTCGGCGCAGTAATCGACGGCGTGCGGCTGGGTGGCGGTGCCGGACGCGCCGGCGCTGGCGCCGGGCGCTGGACCACACCTGATGCCGCGGAATCGCGTGGCGGCACCGGTGCCGCCACAGCCGGCGGTTCCGGCGTCGGCAGGAACAGCGGCGGATCGAGAAGCACCGTATATTCCCTGAGTAAGCGGCCACCTTGCCAGCTCGCCTCGATCAGGAAGGTCACGAACGGTTCCATCATCGGCTGATCGGAACGGACCTGGATCACCGCGCGATCAGCGCCGACTCGCTCCACAGTGAACCGCAGACCACTCAGGAACTCAGGTCGATCGATACCTACCCGGTCAAACTCCGCCAGGGGTGCCACCTGAACCTTCAGCGAGCTGAGTTCATCCGCACCGGACAGGGAGATCTGAATCTCGGCATCCAGCTTCTCATTCAGATACGAATTGAGCTTGATTTCGCCCAAGCCGAGCGAATTTGCGCCGGTGGAAACCAGCACCAGGGCCAGCACCACAAGCCAACGAAATCTACGAGCCATCTTCACTCCCTGTTTCCGCACCCCGGTCATGCGGGACCGTCCATCCAGCGTCCGGATTGAATTATGTGTTTGGATATTGTTGATAAGGCTCTTTACAAGATGCGCCTAAATATAACTTATAGAACGGTTTTTGCAAGGAATTCAGCGATCTGCACACTGTTCAATGCCGCACCCTTCCTGATGTTGTCTGAGACCACCCAAAGATTCAGCCCCAACGGGTGCGACAGGTCCTCGCGAATCCGTCCCACGAACACCGCATCGTGATCTGCGGCTTCGGTCACAGGCGTAGGGTAGCCGCCCGGCTCGCGCTGGTCGAGCACCTCCACGCCGGGCGCTTTTAGAAGCAGATTTCTGGCTTCCTCGGCGCTTATCTTATCCCGAGTCTCTATATGCACTGCCTCTGAATGGCCGAAAAACACCGGCACGCGGACAGCGGTCGCATTGACCTGGATTTCAGTGTCGTCAAGAATTTTCTGCGTTTCCCATAACATTTTCATTTCTTCGCGCGTGTATCCGTTGTCCTCGAAGCTGTCGATCTGCGGCAGCACATTGAACGCGATCTGCTTCGCCGTGGTCATTTTCTTTATCGGGCGACCGTTGAGCAGTTCCGCGGTTTGCGCCGCCAGATCCTCCACCAGCGCCCTGCCCGCTCCGGACACCGCCTGATAGGTCGCTACATTGATCCGCCGGATACCGACCGCCCGATAGATCGGATTCAGTGCCACCAGCATTTGCATGGTCGAGCAATTTGGATTGGCGATGATATTGCGCAGGCCACGATGGGCGATCGCTTCGGCATTAATTTCCGGGATCACCAACGGAACATCCGCATCGTTGCGGAAGCGAGAGGTATTGTCGATGACGATACACCCCGCAGCGCCGGCTTTGGGCGCGTAGACCTCTGATACCGACGCGCCGGCGGAGAACAGGCCGATATCCGCCTTTGAGAAATCGAACCCGGCAACGTCCTCGACCTGAAACTGACGGCCCTGGCAGCGCACCGAGCGTCCCGCAGATCGCTCGCTCGCCAGCGGATAGAGTTCAGCCAGCGGGAACTTGCGCTGTTCGAGAATCGCCATCATAGCTTCGCCCACCAGACCGGTGGCACCGAGCACCGCGACCGAGAATTTTTTCGACATCAACTATGACTCCATCACTAAAGCGCGAGGTCGGGCCGTGGTTCGCATCAACACCACGACGATCCCGGCTGCGATCGCGGCCAGTGCCGCAGCGAGCAACCAGGTAGTCTGCGACCCCAGGCGCTCCCAGGCCCAGCCGGCGCCCAGACTCCCCAACGCGCCGCCAAGGCCAAATCCGAGGCTGCTGTAGAGCGCCTGCCCCCGGTTTTGCAACCGTCCGGGAAAGTACAGGTGAACCAGGCTGATAGCAACGGCATGGAACAGACCGAATCCCGCCAGATGGAGTGACTGCGCAAAGAACAACATCAGCGGAGACCCGGGGAACCCTGCGGTCACCAGCCAGCGCACGACGGTCGCAACAAACGCGAACATCAGCAGACCATAGGCATCAAAGCGCGCCAGCAAGCGCGGCGCGACGACAAAAACACCGATCTCCGCGATCACTGCCCAGGCCCAGAACACGCCGGCTGCACCGGATGTGTAGTCCAGCTCGGTCAGATACACGGTAAAAAATACGTAATAGGGACCAAAACTGGCCTGCAGCAGGATCGCAGCCGCCAGAAACCCGATGACCTGCGGCCGACGCAACACGGACAACAATGGGATGTGCGCTGCGGACTCTGTGTCGCTCCGCCCTGCTTGCGGCGTGACCACTGCCACCATGCCGGTGACCAGCAGCAGAGAAATGATGAACCACGGCACCAGGGTCACATCGTTGCCACGAATAGCCCATCCGCCTGTCAGAACCGCAGCGATGAACCCGACCGAGCCCCAGACCCGCACCAGGCTGTATCGATGACTCATCGGTCCGAGATGATTGAGCGTGTTCGCTTCAATCTGTGGCAGCAGACCGCTCCATGCGGTGCCGAAAACGGCCATCACGCAGATCATTGCTGCCGGTCCCGGCAGCAGAAACACCGATGCGAACGCGAGTGGAGCCAGTACCACACAGAATAGGATCACCGCGCGGCTTGCGCCGTGATGGTCGGAGACCCAGGCCGTCAACCCGGGCGTCACCACCCGCATCAACATCATCGCAGCCATCGCCTGTCCGATGCTGATGGCGTCGAAACCGGCATGACTCAGATACAACGGCCAATAAGGCAGCAGGATCCCGATAACCGCGAAATAGCTGGCGTAGAAAGCGCCCAGCCGCCACCGGGGCCAACCGGTCTGTGCGGGAGGCCGGGCATTGCTTGATGGCATCTCGTGTCAGCCGGCCCTTGTCAGCCAGCCCTCGTCAGCCAGCGATAACAGGCGTGGCGCAGTTCACATCGGCATTTTGTGCCCGGTGCCGCAAGTAGTGATCCATCAGCACCAGCGCGAGCATCGCTTCGGCGATAGGAGTGGCACGAATACCCACGCAGGGATCGTGCCGGCCAGTCGTTATGACCGTCACCGGCTGACCATTAATGTCTACTGAATCGCAGGGCAAGCGCAGGCTTGAAGTCGGTTTTATTGCCATACTGACCCGGACAGTCTGCCCCGAGGAAAGCCCGCCGAGTGTGCCGCCCGCGTGATTTGAGCGGAAACCCTCAGGCGTGATCTCATCACGATGTTGCGTCCCTTTCTGCATGACTGACTCGAAACCATCACCGATTTCAACCGCCTTGACCGCGTTGATCCCCATCATCGCGTGCGCGATATCGGCATCGAGTTTGTCGAATACCGGCTCGCCGAGACCCGGCGGCACGCCGGTAGCATGAACATTGACCCGGGCACCGATGGAATCACCTTCCTTGCGGAGCGCATCCATATACGCCTCCAGTTCAGGCACTTTCTCCGGATCAGCGCAGAAGAACGGGTTGTCGTCCACCGAATCCAGATCTTTGGGCTCGAGCACGATCGGGCCCAATTGCGCCAGATAACCGCGTATCTCGATACCGAGCTGGCTCTGCAGATAGCGCCGGGCGATGGCGCCGGCCGCGACCCGCATCACGGTTTCCCGGGCCGAGGAACGGCCGCCACCGCGGTAGTCACGGAAGCCGTATTTCTGCATATAGGTGTAATCGGCGTGTCCTGGTCTGAATACATCCTTGATCTTGTCGTAGTCCCGGGAGCGTTGATCCTGGTTTTCTACCAACAGGCCAATCGGCGTGCCG
Organism: uncultured Gammaproteobacteria bacterium; assembly: GCA_963704875.1. GTDB lineage: Bacteria > Pseudomonadota > Gammaproteobacteria > Steroidobacterales > XN24 > CAMYOC01. The sequence continues at coordinate 110,319 of CAVPIA010000003.1, forward strand.
GTGGTCTTCCCTTCAAACACTCCGGACAGGATGCGCACCTGATCAGGTTCCCGGCGCTGGCTGGTGTGCCTGGATTTGCCTGAGCGTCTGCGCTCGACATCAATCTGCAGGGTTTCCTCGGTCAGCGGCAGACCGGGCGGACAGCCGTCGACGATACATCCGAGAGCGGGTCCGTGGCTCTCGCCAAACGAAGTCACGGTAAACAACTTACCAAATGTATTGCCGGACATGATCAGTCTCCTGCCAGGTCTTCGCGCCTGAGCAGGAAAACACCTGAACCTCCGCGCTCGAATTCGATCCAGGTAAACGGCAGTTCAGGGAATGCGTCGATCAACGCGCCCGCCGCGCTGCCTACTTCCACTATCAGGATGCCGCCAGGGCGCAGGTGCGCTTTGGCACCATCGAGAATCCTGCGCACTATGTCCAGCCCGTCCTCGCCGGCCACCAGTCCCAGCTCAGGTTCGTGGCTGTACTCTGCAGGCAGCGATGCAAACTCAGCCTGGGCAACGTACGGCGGATTGCTGACGATCACGTCATAGACCTGGCCGCCGATATTCTCGAACACGTCGCTGTGCACAACCCGCACACGTTCAGTCAGACCAAGCGCTTCAATATTCTCGCTCGCCAGCGCCAACGCGTCCGCCGATATATCGACTGCATCAACCCGGGTATGCGGCAGGTGGGCGGCGCTGGCCACCGCAATACACCCTCCTCCGGTGCACATATCCAGCACTCGCTGAACCGAATCGGGATCAATCCAGGGGGCAAACCCCTGCTCGATCAATTCTGCGATCGGCGATCTCGGTACCAGTGCGCGCTCGTCCGTGATCAGGCGCAAACCAGCGAACCACGCCTCACCGGTCAGGTAGGCGGCCGGACGGCGCTCCTCGATGCGTCGTTCGATCAGCGCCGCGATCAGGGGCCGTTCCTGCCGGGCAAGCCGCGCACCGTGGAATTCGCTCGGCAACGGCAGTGGCAGATTGAGTCCGTGAGCGACCAGCAACAACGCTTCGTCGATCGGATCCTCAGTCCCATGACCGTAGTGCAAGCCGGCGGCTGCAAAGCGGGTCGCGCCCCAGCGCACGAAATCTGTCACTGTTTTTAGTCCTGCTATCTGTTCCATGAGGCGCCTGATCGGAGTCCCGCTGCTGGCCGTGTCTCGCCGCTTGCCTTGTCGCTGCCCTGGTCGCTGTTCAGTGGAGCGCATGATACCTGACCGACTTGCCAGCGTGTGGGATAATCCGGGCCCATGAACAAGTCCACACGCATTGCCATCTACTCCGTAAGTGCGCTCATAGCAGCGCTGGCGGGCATGCTATTCGCCCAGCGGATGGATCGGCCTGCCGAGATTCGTGCCCTGGTGCTGGAAGCGCCACGACAGTTGCCGGATTTCGCATTGCTGGATCATCGCAATGAGGCATTTGACGCTTCGCGGATGCAGGGCCGGTGGACCCTGTTGTTCTTCGGCTTCACGAACTGCCCGGACGTTTGTCCGACCACCCTCGATATGCTCGCGCGGACCTCGCGCTCGCTGCAGGATCTGCCACCCGCGGAGCAGCCAGCCGTGGTCATGGTGTCGGTAGATCCGATGCGCGACTCGACCGGGCAGCTGGCGGCCTATGTGCCGTTCTTCGATCCCGCATTTGTCGGCCTGACCGGCCCGATGGACCAGATCCAGGCGCTGACCCGCGGCCTGGGCGTTGCCTTTGCCTATACGCCGTCCGGTGACGGCGACGACGGCAGCTACACCGTAGAACACACTGCGTCGATTTTCCTGATCGACCCGCAAGGCAGGCTGGCTGCGGTCTTCAGCACCCCGCACCGGGCGGACGAATTGGCTGCGGAGTATCGGCAGATAGTCGACTGACCTGAGTGTCGACTGACTAATGGTCCGCAGACTGGCTGTGGACTGGCACTGGAGTGATAAGGACAAACCCAATGACTATCTGTGCGCGATACCGTCCGCTGCTGGCAGGGATCCTGTGTCTGCTGCTGACCGCTGGCTGTGAGCAACACGATCCCGAGCGTGGCCCGATGGCGACCGACCCCTGGATCCGGTTGGCGCCGCCCGGTGCTGGCATGCTGGCAGGATATCTGGTTCTGGAGAACCCCGGAGACCGCTCGCTGGAGCTGACCTCAGTGTCCTCGCCTGCGTTTGCCAGCGCCGAGATTCATCGGACCGAGATTATAGATGGCGTGGCTCGAATGATCGCCGAACCCCGCATATCGATCCCGGCAGGTGAGCGGCTGGTGTTTGAGCCTGGCGGCCGCCATCTGATGCTGCATGGCCCGGTCTCAGCGTTGGCCGAGGGGCAGCAGGTGCCGCTCGAACTGGCGTTTTCTGACGGCACTACATTGTCGCTGGAAGCAACTGTGCGGCGCAGCCACGATGCCGGGTCCGACCACGACGCTCACCAGCATCACTAATGCGAGACCGTCTGTTCATCCTGCTCCAGTATCTGTTGCCCCAGCATGGTTTGTCGCGACTGATTCACTACGCGACCCGGCTCCGTACGCGCTGGTTCAAGAATCTGATCATCCGCGTTTTTGTCCGCGGCTTCCGCGTCGACATGAGCGACGCGCAGGAAACCGATGCCACCGCCTACCCTAGTTTCAATGCGTTTTTCACGCGCGCGCTGAAGCCCGATGCGCGCCCGCTGCCGGCATCATCGGCGCTTATCGTCAGCCCGGTGGATGGCACCATCAGCCAGAGTGGACTGACCCTGGATGGCCGGGTGTTCCAGGCCAAGGATCGAGAGTACTCGCTGGAGGATCTGCTTGGGCTCCCGGAGCTGGCGAAAGCGTTGACCGGTGGCGCGTTCAGCACAATCTACCTTGCGCCGTATAACTATCATCGCATCCATATGCCGATTGATGGTCAGTTGCGACGCATGATCTATCTCCCCGGCCGCCTGTTCAGCGTCAATGCGGCAACCGTGCGCAGCGTTCCCAGGCTGTTTGCGCGCAATGAACGAGTGGTCTGCGAATTCGAGACCTCTGCCGGTGTCATGGCGCTGATTCTGGTCGGGGCGCTCAACGTGGGCAGCATCGAAACCGTGTGGGCTGGAGAAGTTGCGCCCGGCCGACCGCGCCGCCTGACATCTGTGGATTACCCGCGTGGCGGTGTCACGCTTGCGCGTGGTGAGGAAATGGGCCGCTTCAATATGGGTTCTACCGTGATCGCGGCATTTGCACCCGGACGCGTGACGCTGGATGCCGGGCTGGGACCGGGCACCACTGTGACCATGGGTCAGGCCATCGGTCAGGCAAACGGTCAGCTCAGCCAGCCGCCAGCCAGTCACACCGGCTGAACCTGCCCGGTTGCGCCGGTCGTCAACAGTGGGTTCGGGTATCCCGCCGGACGCGACAGCACTGACGGCCGTCAGGCATCAAGCGCTGCGACATATATCTGCGCCAGACCTTCCACGCCAGCCGCGTCATCACGATCAAAGTGAGCCCGCGAGGGGCTGTCCAGATCGAGCACCCCAATCAGCGTGCCGGCCCGATCGATCAACGGTACCACCAGCTCGGAGCGGGAATCCGCGTCGCAGGGAATGTGGCCAGCAAAACTATCCACATCCTCTATCACCTGAGTCCGTCTTTGCTCAGCTGCAGTACCGCAAACACCGCGCCCCATAGCAATACGCACGCATGCAGGTTTGCCCTGAAACGGGCCGACGACCAGTTCCTGCTGTTGGAGAAAGTAGAACCCAGCCCAATTCAGGCCCGGGATTCCATGAAAAATCAGTGCGGCAAGATTGGCGGCATTCGCTACCGGGTCGTGTTCGCCCTCAAGCAGCGCGCTGGCCTGCGCCTGCAACGCTGCGTAACGCGCGGCCTTGTTGGCGTATTCTTGTTGATCTGGTTTGAACATCAACGCTGCCTGCAGTCTGATGGCCCGGCCCTGAAATTTCCGCCCATCCTAGGCGCGACCGAAGTCGAAAGACATGACCTGGGCGATATCGTCGCAGCCTGCGAGCCACATGACCAGTCGGTCGAAACCGAGCGCCACACCTGAGCAGTCCGGCAGCCCGGCTTCGAGCGCGGCAAGCAAATGCTGGTCCACGGGCGGGCACGGGAGACCCGCAGCTTCACGCCGCTTCAGGTCCTGGGTAAAACGTCGGGACTGCTCGGCCGGATCCGCCAGCTCGTGGAAACCGTTGGCCAGCTCCATGCCGCCCAGGAACAGCTCAAAACGCTCGGCGACCGGGGGCCGGTCATCGCGGATTCGGGCGAGCGCCGCCTGGCTGGCCGGGAAATCGAAAACGAACACCGGGGTGTCTGCTGGCAGAGCCGGTTCGATCACACTGGCCAACAGCAAATCCAGCAGGGCCTCAAAGTCCTCATCCAGACCTGCCGGTATCGGAACCGACGCACGCTCCAGACATGCGCAAATCTCGGCGCTCGTGCAATCGAACGGATCCAGATGCGCAAACTCCAGACACAGCGCCCGATAACTCAATCGCCGCGCCGCAGACAGTTCACGCCGTCCGCTCGCCATCCTGGATAACAGAGATTCGATTTCATCCATCAATTGATGGACGCCCCAATCGAGGCGGTACCACTCGACCATTGTGAACTCGGGATTGTGCCGGCGTCCGATCTCGCCATTTCTGAACACTCTGCATATCTGGTAGATATCGCCGCTGCCGGCAGCGAGCAGCCGCTTCATCGAGTATTCGGGCGAAGTGTGGAGAAAGTACTTGCCCTTGCTGACGCGGGTCGTCAGAGAGTTCAGGTTGACATCAGTGACCGCGGCGGCAGAAAGCACCGGCGTCTCAACCTCGAGTGCACCATGGCTGGCGAACCAGGCGCGGATCTGAGCGAGCGCGGAGGCACGCAATCGAATCAGCTCCAGACTGGCCGACGGTCGCCAGTCGTTAACGTGGCGCATCAACGCCACCTGCGCCGCATCGCCTGATCAGTCCTTGACCCTGGAAACATACTCGCCGGAACGGGTGTCAACCCGTATGACTTCGCCTTCCTCGACGAACAGCGGCACGCGCACCACGGCGCCAGTCTCGAGCTTCGCCGGTTTGACACCACCCTGTGCAGTGTCGCCGCGCAAACCGGGATCCGTTTCTACAATTGCCAACTCGACGAAATTAGGCGGCGTGACCGACAGCGGCGCGTTATTCCATAACGTGACCTGGCACATATCCTGTTCTTTAAGCCATTGGCGCGCTTCGCTGACCGCATTCATATCGGCCGCATGCTGCTCGAACGTGTCGGGTACCATAAAGTGATAAAACTCGCCGTCTGCATAGAGATACTGCATAGCTGTATCAACGACATCAGCGGCTTCAACACTGTCACCCGACTTGAAGGTCTTGTCGACCACACGACCGGTTTTCAGGTTACGGATGCGCACGCGGCTGAACGCCTGCCCTTTGCCGGGCTTGACGAACTCGTTCTCAACGATGACACAGGGATCATTGTCGATCAGGATTTTGAGGCCAGAGCGGAACTCATTGGTAGTATAAGAAGCCATCTGATCACCGAGGTAAATGTCAGCGATGCTGACCGCCGAAGACAAGTCCACCATCATAACCTGTCCGCCCCCTTCGAGTCAGCAGCCGGCATGGCGCAAGGCGCTGGCTGCGGCGGTCACCGATCCGGCCGAATTGCTGTCGCTGCTCGGACTGGATCCGGCACTGCTGCCGGCCGCAAGGAAAGCGCACCAGCGTTTCCGCGTCCGGGTGCCGCGCGGGTTTATCGAGCGCATGCGCCCGGCAGATCCGGACGATCCTCTATTGCGTCAGGTCTTGCCGGTGGCCGCCGAACTCGAAGAAGTCGATGGATTCAGCGCCGATCCGGTGGGGGACGACGCGGCAACCCTTGGGCCTGGATTGCTAAGCAAGTACGCCGGCCGGGCGCTGTTTATCGCGACCGGCGCCTGCGCTGTGAATTGCCGGTATTGTTTCCGCCGCGAATACCCATACGATACGGGCCTGGCCGTTGCTGCCGACTGGGCGCCGGCGCTGCGACAACTCGACCAGCTGCCGGGCGTCAGCGAGTTGATCCTCAGTGGCGGTGATCCGCTGGTGCTCGGCGACGATCGCCTGCGCATATTGAGTAACGCGCTGCTGGCACGACCTGCGATTCGCAGACTGCGTATCCATAGCCGCCTGCCGATCGTATTGCCGGAACGGATCGACGACAGCTTTCTGGGCTGGGTCACTTCGCTGCCGGTTCCGCTGGTGATGGTGGTACACGCCAACCACGCCAGGGAGATCAATCAGCCGGTGATCGAGGCCATGGACGCGATGCGCCGGGCGGGAGCGACGGTCCTCAACCAGTCGGTACTACTGGCCGGCGTCAACGATTCGGGCGAGGCCCTGGTCGAGCTGAGCGAGGCGCTTTTTAGCTGTGGTGTGCTGCCCTACTACCTGCATATGCTGGACCGCGTCAGGGGAGCGGCCCACTTCGAGGTGCCAGAATCACGAGCGCTGGAGCTGGCTCGGACCATGGCCGCCCGATTGCCCGGGTATCTGGTGCCGCGACTGGTACGGGAGGTGCCGGGCGCCCCTGCCAAGACATTGCTGGATCTGGCCCCGATCGCTGAAACTGTTACCCTCGGCGGGGCGGTGTAAAATCCGCGTCAACCTGCAAGGAGAACCAGGCTATTAATCAACCCGCCCATACTGCCGAACAGGCAAAAGCACTGGATCTGGCGATCGCAGAGCTGACCTCTGACAACGACGCCGTTCCGGTGCTGGTGGTCTCAGGCAGCCCGGACAATGCCGAGGCGATCAACAGTGTGCTGCGCAATCGGGGGATCGCAGCGCATTGCACCCGGATTGCGACCGCGGCAGCGTTCCGCGAGCATGCCGGCATTGGCTACAGCCTCGCGGTGGTATTCGCCGACGAGGACGTGGACATGTTGCCGGAAGTGCTGCGGGTCCGGGATCTGACGGACACCGATCTGCCGGTGGTCAGCTGCAGGCAGGTGCTCGATCCGGACGTGCTCAGCGCCGACATCGTCGCCGGCGCCGCTGACCTGGTGGTCCTCGGCCAGCGACAGCGTCTGCACAAGGTTCTGGAGCGGGAGATCCGGCGCTCACGCATGGCCTGGGCGCTGCGTGAAGCCGTGGCGGTGGCCGGCTCCTATCGGGAACAGCTCAGGACCTTCATGACCGGTTCCGCCGACGCCATTGCGCTGGTTCAGGAAGGCATCGTGATGGAGACCAATCCTGCCTGGAGTCAGTTGTTCGGTTATGCGGATGAAACGGCGATGCTCGGCACACCGTTGATGGATCTGGTCACGCCCGATTCCCAGGCCGCACTAAAAGGCGCTTTGATCGCATTCGACCAGGGACGCTGGCCGGGCGATGCGCTGCGTTGCACTGGCCTCGACAAGGAGCAGCGCCCACTCGAATTACAGCTGTTGTTCGAACCGGCCGAGTTTGACCAGGAACCCTGCGTGCGGATCAGCATCGCGGCAGGCGAACGCGAGGACGGGCGTCTGTTGCAGGACCTGCGTGACGCAGTCAACAAGGATCCGTTGACCGGTTTCTACAGTCGCCAGCATTTCGTCACGCTGCTGGAGGAAAGCCTGGCGCAACCGCTTCGCGGCGGGGTGCGCGCGCTGGCGGTGATTCGTCCGGATGCGTTTGGCAATCTGGTCGAGATGGTCGGCCCGATCGCCAGTGAGGAAGTGCTGGCGCGGATGGCGCAGGTTCTGCGCGAGCATCTGCAACCAAAAGATCTTTATGGCCGCTTCGGCGGGACCGCTTTTTCGGTGCTGATGGCGCGGGGCAATAACCGAGACGTACGTGCCTGGGCCGACGGTCTGTGCCGCAAGCTGGCTGCGCAACTGTTCGACATCGACGGAAAATCCGTCGCCATGACCTGCACCGTTGGGCTCTCGATTGCGGATAAGGAGCGCAAGAACATCGACGAGCTGGTCGGACAGGCCCTGGAAGCGTGCAGCGCCGGGCGGGCGCGCGGCGGCAATTGCAGCGAAACCAGCGATGCCGATGAGGCCAGCACCCGACTCGAGGAAAGTGACCGTTTGTGGCTGCCGAGAATCAAGCAGGCCCTGCTCGAGAGCCGCTTCCGGCTGGCGCGCCAGCCTATTGGCAGCCTGACCGGACAGGACGTGGGCCTGGTCGACCTGCTGGTGCGGATGATCGACGAACAGGGCGACGAAGTGCTGCCCAGTAAGTTCCTCGGGGCGGCCCAACGGCACAAGTTGATCAAGAACATCGATCGCTGGGTGATCGCCGCAAGCCTCGCCTGGCTGTCAGCCAATCCGGAGATCAAGGCCTTTGTGCGCCTGTCGCAAGCCACGATTCTGGATGACACACTGCCACGGTGGCTGGCTCAGCAATTCGATGCCGCCAAGGTAGAGCCCGGGCGGATGATTTTCGAGGTCGCAGAGGTCGATGCGGATGGTCAGCTCAAGGCGACCCGCGATCTCGCGGAAATCCTGCGCGAAACCGGTTACGGATTCGCGATCGAGCACTTTGGCGTCGGTTCGCGGCCGCAGCAGGTGCTCAATCATGTGCCGATGGACTATCTGAAGATCGATGGTTCGCTGATGCAGGGTCTGTCCCGCGAAGCGCAGTTACAACAAACCGTAGGCGAGTTGGTAGCGGCGGCGCGTGAGCGCAATATCCGCACAATCGCCGAGCGTGTGGAAGACGCCAATACGATGGCCGCACTGTGGCAGATCGGGATCGAGTACATCCAGGGCTACCAGCTGATGGAACCGGAAGTCGTGCTGTCCGAAGAAGCCGATTCCTGAATCCGGTCCGTTCTGTAGACCGGCCGGCACTTACTCAGCCGACCTCGATCCCGTCCACCTTTCTCCAGCCCCGCGGCAACAGCGCGCCACGGCGACCGCGCGCGCCCAGGTAGTGTTCCAGATCTCTGGGCTTTAGCGTCATCACCCTCTGGCCGCTTAGGACCCTGAGACTGTCGCCGGGTGCCAGCGCCACCACTGCCAACATGCGTTCCTCGCCGGCAGTGAACTTCTTCCCCGGGATACCGAAAATCTTGTTGCCTTTGCCCCGCGCCAGCTCGGGCAGTTCATCCAGCGCAAAACACAGCAGTCGGCCGCTGTCGCTGACCGCTGCGACCAGGCCCTCCGCATCCTCCGGTACCGGGCTCGGGATCAGAACCCGGCCGCCTTTTGGTACCCGCAGAACCGATTTGCCGCTGCGGTTTCTCGAGTAGACATCCTGCAGTTTCACCAGGAAACCGAATCCGGCGTCCGAAGCCAGCAGCCAGCGATCCTCCGGCAGGCCGGTCATCAACCCGGCAAATCCAGCGCCGTCGGGCGGATTGACCCGGCCTGACAGCGGCTCGCCCTGCCCCCGTGCTGACGGCAAGGTGTGGGTCGGGATCGTGTATGCGCGACCCGTGCTGTCGAGGACCACCGCCGATTGATTGCTGCGGCCACAGGCGGCGGCGAGAAACGCGTCTCCCGATTTGTAGCTCAGTTGCGTCGCGTCTATTTCATGGCCTTTGGCCGCCCGAATCCACCCATGCTGGGACAACACCACGGTGACCGGTTCGCTGGAAATCAACACAGACTCGTCCATCGCCTGAGCTGCGTTTCGCTGGATGATTGCGGTACGCCGCTCATCACCGAACTGCGCCGCATCGCGCTGCAATTCCTCGCGCACCAGCTTCTTCAACCGCGCTTTGCTGGCAAGTATCTTGCTGAGCTGATCGCGTTCCGCGGCCAGGGTCTCCTGCTCTTCGCGGATCCTGACCTCTTCGAGTCGAGCCAGATGACGCAATTTCAGATCAAGGATTGCGTCAGCCTGGATGTCGCTCAATTTGAAGGCCTTCATCAACACCGGTTTGGGCCGGTCTTCATTGCGGATAATGCGAATCACCTCATCGATATTCAGATAGGCGATCAGCAGTCCCTCGAGCACATGCAGTCGGGCCTCGAGCTTCTCCAGGCGGAAACGCAAGCGACGGGTGACCGTATCCAGTCGGTACTCGAGCCATTCTTTGAGCAGACCCCGCAGATCGAATACCCGCGGTCGCCCATCCAGGCCAATAATATTGAGATTGGCCCGCACCGTGCGCTGAAGATCCGTGGTGGCGAACAGATGATCCATCAGGGCCTCGGTATCGACCCGATTCGATCGCGGCGCTATCACCAGGCGGATCGGATTCTCGTGATCTGATTCGTCACGCAAATCCTCCACCATCGGTAGCTTTTTGCCTCGCATCTGCTGTGCAATCTGTTCCAGCACCTTGCCGCCGGATACCTGATGCGGCAGCGTCGTGATCACGATCTCGCCGTCTTCCATCTCCCAGGTCGCACGTAACTTCAGCGTGCCATTACCGGTTTCGTAGATTTTGCGGATGTCTTCAGCCGGGCTGACAATCTCGGCTCCGGTCGGAAAATCCGGACCCTGGATATGCTCACAAAGCTCAGCTACCGTCGCTTTTGGCGCCTCCAGCAGACGGATACAGGCAGATGTGACCTCGCGCAGATTGTGCGGCGGCACATCCGTGGACATGCCTACCGCAATGCCGGACGCGCCGTTCAGCAACACATTTGGCAAACGCGCGGGCAAACGTGCCGGCTCTTCCATGGTGCCGTCAAAGTTAGGCGTCCATTCCACCGTTCCCTGGGCAAGTTCCGACAGCAGCACAGAGGCATACGGGGTCAGTCTGGCCTCGGTATAGCGCATGGCGGCAAACGACTTCGGATCGTCGGTGGCGCCCCAGTTACCCTGGCCATCAACCAGCGGATAGCGATAGCTGAAGTCCTGGGCCATCAGGACCATGGCTTCATAACAGGCAGAATCGCCATGCGGGTGATACTTGCCGATCACATCGCCCACAGTCCGCGCCGATTTCTTGTGCTTGGCGCCTCCGGCCAGGCCGAGTTCGCTCATCGCAAAAATGATACGTCGCTGGACCGGCTTCAGGCCGTCGCCGATATGCGGCAGCGCCCGATCCAGAATCACATACATGGAATAGTCGAGGTAGGCTTTCTCGGCAAAGCTGCGCAGCGGCAGTTGCTCGTTACCTTCCAGATCCAGTTCCAGGATTTCCATCTGTTCCCCTTGGGGCGGCCGCATGGCCGCCAGATTCAGATTTCAGCCAGATTGCCCTTGCTTTGCAGCCAGGCGCGGCGATCCGATGCGCGCTTTTTCGCCAGCAGCATGTCCATCAACTCACCGGTGTTGTCGCTGCCGCTGATCGTCAGCCGCACCAGGCGTCGCGTGTCCGGCGCCATCGTCGTCTCACGCAACTGCATGGGATTCATCTCACCGAGTCCCTTAAACCGCGTAACGGTCACCTTGCCCTTGAGCTTGTCCGCGGCGATGCGGTCGATCACGCCTGCCCGCTCGGCGTCGTCCAGCGCGTAGAACACCTGTTTGCCAACGTCAATCCGGTACAGGGGAGGCATGGCAACATGAATATGGCCGGCTTCTACCAGCGGACGGAAATGCTTAAGGAACAGGGCGCAAAGCAGGGTCGCGATATGAGCGCCATCTGAGTCGGCATCTGCCAGCACGCAGATCTTGTCATAGCGCAGGCCCTTGAGGTCCGCTGAGCCCGGGTCCACGCCCAGCGCGACAGTGATGTCGTGTACTTCCTGGGATGCCAGCACCTCGGCCGACTCCACTTCCCAGGTGTTGAGAATCTTTCCACGCAACGGCATCACGGCCTGGAACTCACGTTCCCGCGCCTGTTTTGCAGAACCACCGGCGGAATCGCCTTCGACCAGAAAAAGCTCGGTGCGACCCGCATCCTGGCTGGTGCAATCGACCAGTTTACCGGGCAGCGCCGGGCCGCTTACAACACGTTTGCGGACTATCTTGCGACTGGCCTTGATTCGCCTTTGCGCACGATCGATCGCCAGCCCGGCGATCTTCTCGCCGGCATCCGGATGCTGATTCAGCCACAAGCCGAGACTGTCTTTGACAACGCCGGAAAGGAAAGCCGCACACTCACGGGAAGACAGTCGTTCCTTGGTTTGCCCGGAGAACTGCGGGTCCTCCATTTTGACTGACAGCACATAGCTGACCGGCTCCCAAACGTCTTCCGGCGTTATGCGCAATCCGCGAGGCAGCAGACTGCGGAATTCACAAAACTCACGCAGCGCCTCGGTCAGACCGGATCGCAAACCGGTGACATGGGTTCCACCCTGGGGCGTGGGGATCAGATTGACATAGCTCTCGCCGGGCGTGCCGCCGCCCTCTGGCTGCCAGACCAGCGCCCACTCGGCGCTTTCGCGGCCACCGTCGACGCTGCCGACAAACGGCAGCTCGGGCACGCGTTCGGCATCGCCAAGGGCTTCGTCGAGATAGCTGGCCAGGCCGTCAGCGTATTGCCAGCTTTCCTTCTCCCCGCTGGCCTCGATCAACAGCGTCACAGTCAGACCCGGGCACAGCACGGCTTTAGCGCGCAACAGATGCCGCAAGCGGGGCAGCGAGAACTTTAGCGTGTCGAAATATTGCTCATCCGGCCAAAAGCGGATCGTGGTCCCGGTATTGTTGCGCCCGACTTTACCCACGACTTCGAGTTCGGCTTGTTTTCTGCCGCCCTGGAACCCCATGTTGAATTCCTGCCCGCCACGTCGGATCCAGACTTCGAGGTTCCGCGAAAGGGCGTTGACGACCGACACGCCTACTCCATGCAGGCCGCCGGAGAAACGGTAGTTCTTGTTTGAAAACTTGCCGCCGGCATGCAGTCGGGTGAGGATCAATTCCACACCCGGGACCTTCTCGACCGGATGTTTGTCCACGGGCATGCCGCGGCCATCGTCCTCGACCTGCACCGAACCATCCTTGAACAACGTGACATCTATGCGCCGGCAATGGCCGGCCAAGGCCTCGTCTACGCTGTTATCGATGACCTCCTGGGCGAGATGATTGGGGCGGCTCGTGTCGGTGTACATGCCCGGCCGGCGACGGACGGGGTCGAGGCCACTCAGAACCTCGATATCGGATGCGTTGTAAGCCTGACTCATCGACTAGGGGAACCTCAGAAAAAATCCGGGCGAAGCAGCTTGCGATCGACAATATCCAGGTCTGAGACCTTAACCGTTCTGGATAGCCAGCTATCAACAAGGGTCGCAACGCAGAAAACGGATATCCCGGACTCAAAACACGAAGTTCACGATCAGGTCAGAGGTTCGGGTAGATGATCCTCCAGGCCGCGCAAACAGTGCCGGAATGCCCGGCGCGGATTCTATCGCGCCCGACCTGGCTCCGCTAATTGGACTCTTCTGGCCCGCGGCTGGCGCTGGTTTCTGACCAGATCAGGCCAGATCGGCCATCAGCGCGCGCTGATTGTTCTCCGGCAGCGGTGACAGCTCGACTCGCAGGGCCGGATGATCGATCCCCATGCTCAGTGCGCTGCCTGACTTAAGCGCGCCAACCATCTCGGGGCTTAACTCGAAACGCAGGAAATGCACAGATGAGGTCTTCTCTCCGGAATCCCGCTCCATGTCTTCATCGGCGATGGCCCACACCTTGTCGTGACTGTCCACCTGGACCCAGACCCGGTCCTCGACCCCGCGCAGCACCGCCAAGGCCTGACGACGCTCGTCTACATCCGCGTACTCCAGCATAAAGGTGGCTTTGAAATTGCTCCCGTCCGGGATCAGCGGATTGTAGGCGCTGAGCTCATCCTGGATGCCCTGCTCCTCGAAAATGCGCTCCACTCTGAGCATTTCCTGGACCTGGTATTTCATCGTCAACAGATCTTCGAAATACAGCGTGGCGTTGGGGCCCAACGCAACCTTGCGGTCGCGCTTGTGATCCATGACCTCACGGCGGAACGTATCGCGGATCCGCGCGTACTCCTCCAGGCTGTACAGGTCTTCTCTTCGCAGGGCGGTCATTTTCGTCGATCCTCCTCGAACCGGTCAGATCCCGTAAGCCATGCGCAGCAGGCTCATAGGATGGGTAGCATGCAGGCCGCCGCCGACGCCGTCTGCGATCTGGTCGCCGGCCATCGGGCAATCGCTGGTGAAATGCTCGCATTCCGCATCCTTCACCCGGTTGACCACAGGCCTGGCGATCTTGACCGAATCAGCGCGGAATTCTTTCTTTACCGCGTACGTCCCGTCATGACCGGAGCAACGCTCGATCGCGGTGACCGTCGTATCAGGCACCAGCTGCAGACAATCGCGGGTCTTCAAACCGATGTTCTGCACTCGCAAATGGCACGGCACCTGGTAGGAGACTTTGCCCAGAGAACGCGAGAAATCAGTGCGGAACTTGCCGCCCTTGTGTCGCAGCATCAGATACTCGAAGGGGTCGAAAATAGCCCGCGCGACTTTCTGCACCGCTTCGTCGTCAGGAAACATCAGCGGTAATTCCTGTTTGAACATCAGCACGCAGGAAGGCACCGGGGCGACGATGTCCCAGCCCTGGTCAACCATCGCGGCCATCACCGGTATGTTCTTGTCCCTGGCCCGGGACACCGCTTCAAGGTCGCCAAGCTCCAGTTTCGGCATGCCGCAGCATTGCTCGGACGGTAATAAGCGAGTGGCAATGCCGTTGTGCTCGAACACTTTGATCAGGTCTTCCCCGACTTCCGGCACATTCCTGTTCCCATAGCAGGTGGTGAACAACGCGACCTGACCGCGAGTACCGGACACCGGCTCGGCTTGTGCCGTCGACGCGTGATCGCGGAGACGCCTGCGCAGGCTCTTGCTGTGATAAACGGGCACCGGCGCCTGGTGGTGCACACCCAGGGTTTTCTCAAGCAATTTGCGGCCGGTCTTCGACCGATTGACTGCGTTCACCGCCTGCGTAATCACAGGAATACCCGCCAGCGATCCGACAGTGTCGGTTGCGCTGAGTATCCGGTCGCGGGCAGGTGCACCCTCTCGTTTAAAGCGCGCTGCCTTGGCGCGCAACATCAGATGCGGGAAATCAAGATTGAACTCGTGCGGCGGCACATAGGGGCACTTGCTCATGTAACACATGTCACACAGATAGCAGTGATCGACGACCTTCCAGTACACCTCGCGCGAGATGCCGTCCACCTCCATGGTGTCAGACTCGTCGATCGCATCGAACAAGGTCGGAAACGAATTGCACAGGCTGAAACAACGCCGACATCCGTGACAGATATCGAACACGCGCTCCATCTCCTTGAATAGCGAATCCTCGTCGTAAAACGCTTGCGACTTCCAGTCCAGCGGATGACGGGTTGGCGCCTCCAGACTGCCTTCACGACTCTGTCCTGACTCTGTGCTCATCTGTTTTCCTCTGGCACAAGCACGATTGCCGGCACGAGGCCGGCAATCATTTCAATCCTGATCCAACTTAGCTTCCCAGCGCGTCGAGTGCTTTCTGGAAGCGATTGGCGTGGCTTCGTTCGGCCTTGGCCAGCGTCTCGAACCAGTCAGCGATCTCGTCGAAACCCTCATCGCGTGCAGTCTTGGCCATGCCCGGGTACATGTCGGTGTACTCGTGGGTCTCGCCGGCGATTGATGCCTTCAGATTCAACTCGGTGTTGCCCATCGGCAGACCGGTGGCCGGGTCACCCACGGCTTCCAGGTATTCCAGGTGCCCATGCGCATGACCGGTTTCGCCCTCAGCGGTCGAACGGAACACTGCCGCGACATCATTTTCGCCTTCCACATCAGCCTTGGAGGCAAAATACAGATAGCGGCGATTGGCCTGGGACTCGCCTGAGAAAGCGTCCTTCAGGTTGGTTTCAGTCTTGCTGCCCTTTAGAGAGGCCATGGTCAAATCTCCTTAGCTCTTGGTGGCGGAACATCCGGGCCGGGCGGCGCCCAATCCGGGAAGTTAGAATAGTTCTAAGTTATCAAAATGATGGTAGGCACGCACTGTTTTGCTGTCAAGCAGACTACATTTTAGCACCTGAAATTGACCGTACACGAGCGGCCCGGTAATGTACCGGCGCCCCCTTCAAGGCCCTGATCATGACCCGCAAGAAGACAAAAGAAACAGACTTTGAGACCGCGCTCGCGGAACTCGAGACGCTGGTCGCGAAAATGGAAGAAGGCGATCTCCCGTTGGAAGATGCTTTGCGTCAGTTCGAACGCGGTGTCACGCTGACCCAACAGTGCCAGCAGGCCCTCAGGCAGGCGGAGCAAAAAGTCGAAATCCTGATGGAAAAGGCCGGCGGACTCGAGGCCGAGCCGTTCGATCCGGACCAGTGAGCTTCGAGCAATCGCTGCAAACCTGTCGGGACCGCATAGAGCGTATCCTTGAGGACTGGTTGCCTGACCCCGGACGCGACCCACATCGACTGCACGAGGCCATGCGCTACGCGGTCCTCGGCGGCGGTAAGCGGGTGCGGCCCTTGCTGGTCTATCTGACCGGCGAGGCGCTGGGCGTGCCGGCCGGCCGTCTCGACGGGCCCGCTGCAGCCGTCGAACTCATCCATGCCTATTCTCTGGTCCACGACGATTTGCCGGCGATGGACGATGACGACCTGCGTCGGGGCCGTCCGACCTGCCATCGAGCCTTTGATGAGGCCACCGCGATCCTGGCTGGTGACGCCTTGCAGGTACTCGCCTTCAAAATCCTCGCCGACGATCCGAAAATGACCCCCGAACCCGTGCAGCGACTGGCCATCGTTAGCGTTCTGGCCCAGGCCAGTGGTCCGGAGGGTATGGCCGGAGGACAGGCCATTGATTTGTCTGTCGAGGGCACGCGGCCGTCAGCGGAAAGGCTGGAACGAATGCACGCGTGGAAGACCGGTGCGCTTATCCGGGCCAGCGTGATCATGGCCGCGCACAGTGGCGCAGCGCTGAACACAGCGCAGATGCAGTCCCTGGCCACCTTTGGCGAACACCTGGGGCTCGCGTTCCAGATTCAGGACGATATTCTTGACGAAGAAGGGGAAACCGGGGTCATGGGCAAGACCGCGGGCGCTGATAGCGCCCGGGCCAAACCCAACTACCCGAGGGTCGTCGGTCTTGAAGCAGCCAAGCAGCGGGCCAGGACGCTGTGTGACCAGGGGTTGCAAGCCATCGCGTGGCTGCCTGAGCGCGCTGACGCTCTGCGGCAACTGGCTCGCTATATTGTCCACCGGGACCGCTAGCGGCAGTCCGTGGACCACGGGCTTGGACATGGCCCGATGTCTCCCGGATAATCATTCGCAGCGACGGGCCCCGCAGCCGGTCAGGCCGGAACCGCGGCCACGGGAGAGCTGAATTCCTGCCCTATGGATATTGCTAGCAAATACCCCCTTTTGACCGGGATCGAAGATCCGGCCAATCTGCGTGCCCTGCCGGCAGAGGAATTGCCGGCGCTGTCAGCCGAATTGAGAGCGTTCCTGATCGAAACCATGGGCAAGACTGGTGGCCACTTCGCCGCCAACCTGGGCAGTGTGGAACTGGCAATCGCCTTGCACTATGTATTCGACACCCCGTATGACCGCATTGTCTGGGACGTCGGCCATCAGGCTTACCCGCACAAGATACTCACCGGCCGCCGGGACGGCTTGAGCACGATCCGGCAGCTGCACGGCCTTGCGCCTTTCCCCAGCCGCGCGGAAAGCGAGTACGACACCTTCGGTGTGGGTCACTCCAGCACGTCGGTTAGCGCGGCGCTGGGGATGGCCATCGCCGCGGCCCGCAAAGGCGAAAAGAGACGCGTGGTCGCGGTAATTGGCGATGGCGCGATGACTGCAGGACTCGCCTACGAGGCGCTCAATCACGCCGGCAGCCTGGATGTGGATTTGCTCGTCATCCTCAACGACAACGACATGTCGATCTCCGAGAACGTCGGTGCGATGTCCAACTATCTGGCCAAAGTGCTGTCAGGCAAGCTGTATTCCACCATCCGCGAAGGCAGCAAGAAGCTTATCCGGCGTATGCCGACCGTCTGGGAACTCGCCCGCCGCTCTGAGGAACACATGAAGGGGATGGTGCTGCCAGGTACATTGTTCGAGGAGCTGGGCCTGAATTATGTGGGGCCGGTTGACGGTCATGACCTGGGCGTTCTGGTGCAGACGCTGGGCAATCTTCGCGATCTGAAGGGCCCACAATTTCTGCACGCCATGACCCGGAAAGGCCAGGGCTATGAGCCAGCAGAGAAAGACCCGATCCTGTGGCATGGCCCCGGCCCGTTTGATCCGGCCAGCGGCGAAATTTTCAAGAAAAAAGCCAGTGGTCCGAGCTATTCGAAAGTATTCGGCGATTGGCTGATCGATATGGCCGAAGCGGACCCGTCCATAATCGGTATCACACCGGCAATGCGCGAAGGATCCGGCATGGTTGAATATGAGCGCCGGTTTCCCGAGCGATATTGCGATGTCGGCATCGCCGAGCAGCACGCAGTCACGCTGGCTGCAGGCATGGCCTGTGAAGGGATGCGCCCGGTTGTCGCGATCTATTCAAGTTTTTTGCAGCGCGCCTATGACCAATTGATCCACGACGTTGCCCTGCAGGATCTGCCGGTGTTGTTTGCAATCGATCGTGGCGGCCTGGTCGGGGCCGATGGCCCGACCCATCATGGGGCATATGATCTGAGCTATCTGCGCTGTATACCCAATATGACAGTGATGGCACCGGCGGACGAGAACGAATGCCGGCAGATGCTGTATACCGGAGCCACGCTGGGCAAACCGGCCGCAGTTCGATACCCGCGAGGAACCGGACCCGGCCGACCCATCGAACAGACGATGACCGCGCTGCCGATTGGCAAGGGCGAGATTCGCAGGCAAGGCAATGACATCGCCTTGCTGGCTTTCGGTGCGATGGTCCCGGTCGCGGAGAGCATCGCCGACACGCTGGACGCCACCGTGGTCAACATGCGTTTTGTGAAGCCACTTGACGAGGCGCTACTGGTGGAACTGGCGCAGACCCACAAGGCATTCGTGACCCTGGAGGACAACGCTGTTGCCGGCGGTGCCGGCAGCGCAGTAAACGATCTGCTGGCTGCGCGGGAACTGTTGCTCCCGGTCTTGAATCTCGGGATCCCCGACCGGTTTATCGAGCACGGCTCGCGCGAGCAATGTCTGGCGGCGGCAGGTCTGGATGGGGATTCCGTGCTGTTATCGATCCGCAACTGGCGACCCGCAACCCCGGAAATTGCGCTCAGCCGGATACGCTGAGGGGAACTTCGGCCTCGCTGGGCGCTCAGTTGACTTATAATGGCCGACCCGCAGGCCAAAACAGGTTCCTAAGCCGCACGCAGCGGTATTCCGCTTCGCCCGCCGATTCGAGCCGCTGGCAAATCCCAACACACGACTCTCAGGTACCCAACTGATGCGCCACACCAAAGAAAACGCCGCCGCCGTTGCCGACCCCATCGCCGATGTACAGGGCAGCGCCGATCTGCGCCAGATTCCGATCAACAAGGTTGGAATAAAGAACATCTTTCACCCGGTCCGGGTGCGGGACCGCAGTGGCGGAGAGCAACACACGATCGCGAACTTCAACATGTACGTGAACCTGCCTCAGGACTTCAAGGGCACGCACATGTCGCGATTCGTCGAGATTCTGAACAATCACGAGCGTGAGATCTCGGTGAAGTCGTTCCGCGAGATGATGGTCGAACTGACCGATCGGCTTGATGCTGATGCCGGCCACATCGAAATGAGCTTCAAATATTTTGTCAACAAGAAGGCGCCGATCAGCGGCGTTGAGAGCCTGCTCGACTATGAAGCCAGTCTGATCGGCGAACGCCGCGACGGAAACAACATCATTTACATCAAGGTCGTGGTGCCAGTGACGAGCCTGTGCCCATGCTCGAAAAAGATTTCGGATTTCGGTGCGCACAATCAGCGCTCGCACGTCACGCTTCAGGCCCGGATCGACAGCTTTATGTGGATCGAGGAATTGATTGATATCGCGGAAAGCGAAGCCTCCTGCGAGCTCTACGGAATCCTCAAGCGGCCCGACGAGAAGTACGTTACGGAACGCGCGTATCAGAACCCCAAGTTTGTCGAAGACATCGTGCGCGACATTGCAGTGCGTCTGAATGCCGATGAGCGCGTGCGCGCCTATGTGATCGAATCAGAGAATTTCGAGTCGATCCACAACCACTCTGCATATGCGCTGATCGAGAAAGACAAGGACGCGGAAGCGAAGGCCAGCATCGAATAGCTTCAAGTCAGGGGCGCCTGTTCCCGATCAGGTGTGGTCCCGGCGCCCGCTTTGCAGACGCTGGATCAGGCTGCGCAGGAACACGCGGTTGAAGCGCAACTGGCAGGATGTGGACAAGGTTTCAAGCAGCGTTGAACTGACGCGTAGCAGGACGCCGTCCGTACGCGCCCGGATGGTGGCGGTGCGCAGCGCATCGCGCACGTAACTGGTCTCGCCAAAGCACTCGCCTGGATTGAGCGTTCCGACGACCCTGCCGTCAGTTTCAACTTCAACTCCGCCTTCCACCACCACATAGAACCGGTCGTCGAGTTCGCCTTCCTTGACGATGTCCTGACCGGCGGCGAAAGTCTGCCAGTCTCCGGCACGCAACAGCTCGCGGATCTCTGCATGCGAGAAATCGTGGAAGAAGGTCAAACCACGCAAGGTATCGTAGCGTTCCTGATCGTCCAGCGCAGGAACCTGCTGACGCAGTTTCTGATGCAAGCGCGTCAGCTCCGCCGCAAATTCCAGCCCCGTCGCGTAGCGCTCCTCGGTGCGCTTGCGCAACGCTGTCATCACGACCTCTTCCAACTCCTCGGAGACATCCTCACGCAAAGTGTGGATCGGCCGGGGTGTTGCGTAGACGATCTTGTGCAGCAGCTTGGCCAGACTGCTGGCGCGTAACGGCCGGTAACCGGTGATCAATTCGTACATTACCGAGCCCAGCGAATAGACATCAGATTGCGCAGTGATGTCTTCGGATTTCACTTGTTCGGGTGACATGTAGCTGGGCGAGCCGGCGATGCCATCGATGCGCGAGATTTCCGCGTCATTCGTTATCGCGATGCCAAAATCGATGATGCGCACATCGTTGTCCAGCGTCAGCATCAGGTTGCTTGGCTTGATATCCCGATGCACGACGCCGCGGCTGTGCGCGTAGTGCAAGGCACGGGCGCACTTGAATACGATCTTCAGGACATCGTCGATCGGCAGTAGATTGTCTGGCTTGCAATAGGCGGCCAGCGTGCGCGCGCCATGGACATGCTCCATCACCACATAATAGCGACCGGATTCGACCCCAGCGTCATATAGCGGGAGGATGTTGGGATGCTGGAGACGACCGACCATATGCGCTTCGGTAAAGAACATCTTGCGCGCAGTTTTCGCCCGGTCCTCCTCCTCATCGATCTCGGTGTTGTAGAGTTTGATCGCAACGTCACGCCCGTAATACGGGTCGTGCGACAGGTACACCGTTCCGGTGCTGCCCGTCCCTACCTTGTTGATGATCCGGTATTTTCCAATTTTTTCTGGCACCGACGACAATCTCCGTTTGGATCAAGGCCTTGTCGCCGGGCCTGAATGCGGATCGGCTCAGACTCCCAAGAGCAAACGGGCCGCAAAAAGAAGCGTGCCCGCAAACAGTCCAGCAACGATGTCGTCGAGCATAATCCCTGTACCACCGCCTATTCCGTGATCCAGGTCCCGTATCGGCCAGGGCTTGAGAATGTCGAACAGCCTGAACAGCACGAATCCGGCGATGACCCATGGCCATCCCGTCGGCGCCGCCAGCATGGCCAGCAAATAGCCGGCGATCTCGTCCCATACAATGCCCGGATGATCGTGCTCACCCAGGCGACGCGCGCTTTCGCCGCAAATCCAGAAACCGACGGCACAAACAAATATAACCACCGCCACCCGGGGACCCAGACCCAGTGGCCGCAACAACAACTCGATCGGCACAGCCACCAGCGTGCCGGCGGTTCCCGGCGCGCGCGGGGCGAGACCCGCGCCAAACCCGAATGCGAGAAAATGGACCGGATCGCGAAAGATCTCAGCCGCTGCAGGTCGTTTCATATGGGGTCCTGATTGAAGTGTGTCCAGCGTTTTAGCCCGGATACCGTGACTGGCTTGTGGTTTCTGTGCAAGTCGATGCCAGCTGCATCAGTGATTACGCCAATCACCGTCAACGCGCATCCGCAGCGGGCAGCCAGTGCGGCCAGTCTGTCGCGGCTCGCGCTGACATCCGGAACGGTGAAACACAGCTCATAGTCATCGCCACCACCCAGCGCCAGCGCCAGCGCCGCCTCCTCACCCAGGGTTTCGATCGCCGCCGCCGACAACGGCAAATGTTCAAGATCGATGCGCGCGCCGAGCTGGCTGGAATCGGCGACGCGCTCCAGATCGATCATCAGCCCATCGGAAACGTCGATCGCAGCAGTGGCGAGTCCAGGCAGTCCAAGCCCCAGTTCCACCCGCGGCGTGGGCCACAAAAACGCCTGTCGCAGCGGCAGACTGACCGGCCTGACATCATCCAGCAAACCGAGCCCGGCGGACGCCGCCCCAGGCGTACCACTGACCACAACCAGATCGCCCGGGTTGGCACCGGATCGGGTCAGATAACCATCCGGATCAACAAAACCTGTGAGTTGCACCGTTACCGACAGCGGTCCGCAGACCGTATCGCCTCCGATTAAAGCCACGTCGTTGGCCAGGGCCAGATCACGAAAACCCGCGGCGAAGTCGGCAATCCAGGCAGCTTCAGCAGCCGGTAAAGATAAGGACAGACTGGCCCATGCCGGCCTGGCCCCCATAGCTGCCAGATCGCTCAGATTCACCGCCAACGACCGATGGGCAACCGCCGATGCGGGAATGCCCTGCGGGAAATGCACCTGCTCGTTGATCGTGTCGGCGACGCTGACCAGATGTTTTCCGGACGGCGGCACAAGCACTGCGCCGTCGTCGCCGACGCCCAGTCTTACGTCAGGTCGCTGCGGGTATCCTGCGGTCAGGCAGTGGATGATCTCGGCCTCGCTCAAACCGGCCAAGTCTCAGCTCCGGTACCACTTGGGGTACATCTCTTCGACCACCGGCCCGTCGCTGCGCAGGGCGTGGCAGGTATCGATATGCGGCGGCCGTCGATCGCTCTCAGGCAACTTGCCTTCTCTGCTGAGGCGCGGATAGATCGTCTGGATCGCGACCACGGCCAACTCCTGCAGCAGGCGGGTCAGGTGGGTACAACCATTGACCTGACCGAGACGCTCCTTGAGCAAACGATTCCAGCCGGGACGGATGCGTGTGCCTACCATGCACGAATAGTCGGGCGCGATGTCCGGGCAGTTCGGGAACGGGTGACTGTCGGTGACAGCTTCCATGCCGCGAATCTCCAGCCGATCATCCAGCGTCATCCGGATCCACATGTCGTGCACCGGCATGCCGGGGCTCACTTCTCCGCGGGAACGGTTGTTGAACGCATAGGTCTTGCTGTCGACCATGCGCCCCTCGATATCCCACAGCCCATCAGCGCGGTGATAACCGTGACACTCGATGTCGCGCTTGTGGATCGCCTCACGGTCAGCAGGCGTACTCAGTGGCATACCTATTTTTCCTTGCTGGCGAGCTCTTTGGATCGATGATTCCGTGCCGCCCGATCCAACAGCGCGTTGACAAACTTGTGACCATCTTCAGCGCCGAATCTGCGGCACAGGGACACTGCCTCGTTGATGACGACGCGATAGGGAACCTCGGGCCGGTGCATCAACTCATACATGCCGATCAGCAAAATACTATGCTCAACCGGATCCAGTTGTTCCACGCCACGATCCGCCAGCTCACCGATTTCGGTATCCAGTTGCTCGCGCTGCTCGACAACCTGGGTCACCAGCTCGGAAAAGAATTCCTGCTCGACCCTGGCATGCTCTTCATCCTCGGCGAACTGCAGCACAAGGTCCTTGGCGGGAACAGGATTCAGCTGCCATTGATAGATGGCTTGCACAGCGCGGCGACGGGCCAGCCCGCGAGGTCCCCGCCCTTCTCCCTGGGTCATGCCCAAGTCTAGGCCTCGAGCTGGCGCATCAGATTGGCCATCTCGATCGCGCTGGCGGCAGCCTCGGCGCCCTTGTTACCCGCCTTGGTGCCGGCGCGCTCCACCGCCTGCTCGATGGTATCCACCGTGAGGACACCGAACGCCACCGGCAGATCATGACTCATCGAGGCCTGCGCCACGCCCTTGGTGCACTCACCGGCGACGTAGTCGAAATGCGGCGTGGCGCCGCGAATCACCGCGCCAAGCGCGATGATCGCGTCATACCGGCGACTCGCCGCCATCCGCTGCACCGCCAGCGGTATCTCCCAGGCGCCAGGGACCCGCACCACGGTAATGTCCGCCTCAACCGCGCCATGACGTATCAGCGTATCCAGCGCACCACGCAACAACGGCTCAACGATGAAGTCATTGAATCGCGCCGCCACCACCCCGAAGCGGATATCCCGCGCCAGCAGCTTGCCTTCCAGGGTCTTAATCTTGTCCATGTGCTTGCCGGTGCTCCTAATTCACGTATTCAATAATCTCGAGGCCGAAGCCAGAGATGCCGGTCATCTGTTTTGGCGCGCTTAGCACCCGCATGCGGTGGATACCCAGGTTGCGTAGAATCTGCGCGCCAATGCCATAGGTGCGCAACACCGTCGATTGATGACCGTCGCTGATACGGCTCGACGGACGGCCAGCCAGACGTTCGACCGAATCCATCACGTCCCGCGGTGACTCATTGGCGCCGCGCAGCATCACCACTACGCCACAGCCATCCTCTGCCACCCGTGCGAGCGCATCGCGCAGTTTCCAGCTGGCATCGTCAGACGGGATGCCGAGTACATCGCGCAAGGTGTCCAGTACCTGGACCCGCACCAACGGCACGCCGGATTCCAGATCCCCGCGGATCAGCGCCAGATGCAGATCCTGGTGGACATGGTCTTCAAATACCGCGAGCCGGAAGTCGCCGAACTCAGTCGCCACCGTTTGCTCTACCACGCGCTCAACCGATTCTTCTTTTTCCAGCCGATATCGGATCAGATCAGCGATCGTCGCGATTTTCACATTGTGGTCACGGGCAAATTCGAGCAAGTCCGGACGCCGCGCCATGGTGCCGTCTTCGTTGAGGATCTCGACAATCACCGCCGCCGGCTCAAGCCCGGCAAGACGGGCCAGATCGCATCCTGCTTCCGTGTGACCGGCCCGGGTCAGCACGCCGCCAGGCTGCGCCATCAGCGGAAAGATATGTCCTGGCTGACGCAGGTCCTCGGCGGTGGCATCTCCTGCCACCGCGGTCAGAATGGTGTGGGCGCGATCGTGCGCGGAAATACCCGTGGTCACCCCTTCCGCTGCTTCAATCGACACCGTGAAATTGGTGCTGCGGTCCTTGTCGGTACTGCTGACCATCAGCGGCAAACGCAGCTGGCTGCAGCGTTCGCGGTTGAGCGTCAGGCAGATCAGGCCACGGCCGTAACGGGCCATGAAATTAACATCCTCGGGCCGCACCTTGGATGCAGCCATGACCAGATCACCTTCATTCTCGCGATCCTCGTCATCCATGATCACTACCATGCGTCCGGCGCGAAGCTCAGCAAGCACTTCCTCGATCGAATTCATGACAGGCTCCTGGCGCAAATCAGTGACTTTTTGCAAAACCATTCTCCGTTAACGTGGCCAGATCCAGCCCCCGCGTCTCGCGTCCGTCCAACAGGCGCTCAAGGTAGCGAGCCACGATATCAACTTCCAGATTTACCCGCGTGCCTGGTTTCCAGCCCGAAATGCCGGTGACCTCCAGCGTGTGGGGCACGATATTGATGGTGAACACGGGTCCGTCAACTTTGTTGACGGTCAGGCTGACACCGTCGATGCATACCGACCCCTTGCGTGCGATGTAATGTGCGAGTTCAGCCGGAGCACGTACCCGGAACTGCACCGAGCGCGCCTCCGGTCGTAGCTCGACAATCTCGCCGACACCATCTACATGCCCGGTCACCAGATGCCCTCCCAACGGCGTCGCCAGCGTCAGGGCGCGCTCCAGATTGACCCGCTGACCCGCTTTTAGATCACCCAGCGTGGTCAGCTTGAGAGTTTCACCTGATACATCTGCGGCGAACCCGGTCTCGCTCAGCGCCACCGCAGTCAGACACACGCCATTTACCGCGATGCTGTCGCCGGGGGCCGCGCTGCCTGGTTCCAGCTGTGGACACTGGATCCGCAAACGCACATCGCCGCCGCGCGGCTCGATCGCCTCGACCACGCCCTGGCTATGCACGATTCCGGTAAACATCTATCTGCTCCTCGCCGCCACTTGCGCCCTGATCCTGAGGTCCGGGCCCACCTGACGGATATCGATCAGTTGTAATTGTACCTTGTCGGCAAGGGTCTCAAGCCCCGGTATCTCGACCAGACCCCGAGCGCCGCTACCAAGCAAGTGCGGCGCGAGATACAGCACCAGCTCGTCAACCAGGCTCTCGGCCAGAAACATGCCAGCCAGTCTGGCCCCGGTTTCTACCAGCACATCGTTGCACTCCAGCCTGGCCAGGCGTTCCAGCAGTCGGCCGAGGTCCACCTTGCCGGATGCATTCGGAAACAACTCCACCATCGCGCCGGCTCGGCGTAGATGCTGTTGCTGTTCAGGTTCATCGACCGCAGCAGCGATCAGGGTCACGCCGGGAAGACCAATCAGGCGGGAGGCCGGCGGCGTCCGCAATCGCGAATCAACGATCACGCGCATCGGCTGCCGGCCACCGGTATCGATGTCGGGCGAACGGACGTTGAGAGAGGGATCGTCCGCGATGACGGTCCCGACACCGCTGATGATCGCAGAACTCTCAGCCCGCAGATGCTGCACGTCCTCTCTTGCCGGCGCCGAGGTGATCCACTTGCTTTCGCCGCTGGCCATCGCGGTGCGCCCATCGAGACTGGCGGCCAGCTTGAGCACCACACGGGGACGCCGATGCTGCATACGGCTGACAAAGCCTGCGTTGAGTCGGGTGGCCTGTTCCTGCATCAATCCGCTGGCTACTGTAATACCGGCTTTTCGCAGGCTCGCTTCGCCTTTGCCGGCAACCAGTGGATTGGGATCCTGCATCGCGATCACCACATGACGCACGCCTGCGTCGATCAACGCATCCACGCATGGCGGCGTGCGGCCGTGGTGGGCGCAGGGTTCCAGCGTGACATAGGCGGTGGCGCCACCGGCTGAATCCCCACAGGCATCGAGTGCGGCGATCTCTGCGTGTGGGCCGCCAGCCTGCGCATGCCAGCCGCTGCCAATAACGCGACCCTCGCTAACAATGACGCACCCGACCCGCGGATTCGGATGACTGGTGTAGCGGCCACGCTCGGCCAGGCGCAGAGCACGACTCATATGCTCGTGGTCGGCCGCGCTGAACATCGGATCAGTCCTCTTCGCCAGGCAACAAGGACATCTGCTCGCGGGTTGCGGCGGCGGCCGCCGCCCGCAGACGCTCAACCTCGTCGCGGAATTCCTCCACATCCTGGAAGCGCCGGTAGACCGAAGCGAACCTCACGAACGCCACCTCATCGAGCAGACGCAACTCATCCATGACCAGATCGCCGACCCGACGAGCAGGGATCTCGCGCTCACCGACGGTGCGGAGTCTGTGGGTAATGCGGGCGATCGCCGCCTCGAGATCCTCCGCGCTAACCGGGCGTTTTTCGAGCGCCCGGATCATGCCTGCGCGCAGTTTCTCTTCATCAAACGGCTCGCGACTGTTGTCGCTCTTGACCAGGCGCGGCATGACCAGCTCAGCCGTTTCAAAGGTAGTGAACCGTTCGCTGCAGTTCAGACACTCGCGCCGGCGACGGACCTGGGCGCCCTCTCCCGCCAGACGAGAGTCCGTAACCTTGGTCTCCGGGTGGCCGCAGAAAGGACAGTACACCAGCTATCTCCGGTCAGGTTCCGCGCTGGTAGACCGGGAAGCGTCCGCACAATTGCAGCACTTCAGCTCGCACCCGATCGATCGTAGCCTCGTCCCCCATGTTGTCCAGCACGTCGGCGATCAGACCGGCCAGCGTCGCACATTCTGCCTCGCCAAAACCGCGTGTCGTAATCGCCGGGGTGCCCAGGCGCAAACCGCTGGTGACGAAAGGAGAGCGTGGATCATTGGGCACCGAATTCTTGTTGACGGTGATATTGGCACGTCCCAATGCCGCGTCCGCGTCCTTACCGGTGATGTCTTTGTCGATCAGATCGACCAGAAACAGATGGTTGTCGGTTCCGCCAGAGACGATCTTGTAACCGCGTTCGATCAGCACCCTGACCATGGTCCGCGCATTCTCCACCACTGCCTTCTGATATTCATGGAAAGACGGTTCAAGCGCCTCTTTGAACGCCACTGCCTTGGCTGCAATGACGTGCATCAGCGGGCCACCCTGAGTGCCCGGGAACACCAGTGAATTGAACTTCTTTGTCAGCGCCTCATTCTCCCGGGCCAGGATCATGCCGCCACGTGGACCGCGCAAGGTCTTGTGGGTCGTGGTCGTGACCACGTCGGCAAACGGCAACGGGCTTGGGTAGACGCCCGCGGCCACCAGGCCGGCGATGTGGGCCATGTCGGCCATCAGATAGGCGCCCACTGAATCCGCAATTTCGCGGAAGCGCTTCCAGTCGACGATTCTGGAATACGCCGAGAAACCTGAAATGATCATCTTTGGGCGATGCTCAGTGGCCAGCGCCTGCACCTGCTCGTAGTCAATCTCGCCGGTGCTCTCGTCCAGACCGTACTGGACCGCATTGTAAAAACGGCCAGAGAAGTTCACTTTGGCGCCATGAGTAAGGTGGCCACCATGGGCCAGGCTCATGCCGAGAATCGTATCGCCGGGTTCCAGCAGTGCGGCGAATACCGCGACATTGGCCTGGCTCCCTGAGTGCGGCTGGACATTCGCGTAGTCGGCACCAAACAGCTCTTTGGCTCGCGCGACCGCCAGATCCTCGGCGATGTCGACATATTCACAGCCACCGTAATAACGTTTGTGTGGATACCCTTCTGCGTATTTGTTCGTCAGCACGGAGCCCTGCGCCTCCAGTACCCGCGGGCTGGCGTAATTCTCCGAGGCAATCAGCTCGACATGTTCCTGCTGACGCAACAACTCTGCAGCCATGGCGGCGGCAAGCTCGTCGTCATATCCGGCGATCGTCATCTCAGGGCTGAACATCAGGGGTAACTCCAGTTCGATAGGGGCCATAATAAAGCGGGTATTGTACCGCAGCACGCGGATCAGCGGTCCGTCCTGCCGGCTGCCCGAACGGTGTCATCGACCGCGGCGAATGGCCTCAGCCGTGGCTCAGCAATTCCTGCACCACTCGCGACCAGCCAACCGCGATATTGCCGCGGTTATAGCCGCCGCCACCGAGCGCGACCAGACGACCCTGGCAGTGCCGTTCGGCGATCTCGCAAAGGCTGGCTGTGGCATGGCCATGGGCGCTCTCGGTAAAGTTGAGATGAGTGAGTGGATCGCCGGCGAGACTGTCAGCACCGCACTGGAACACAATGAATTCCGGCTTCGATTCATTCAGATAGGCTTCGACTTCGCGCCATGCTGCAAGAAAGTCGTCGTCGTCGGCCCCAGGGGCCATCGGCAGATTGAGCTTGGTGCCGATGGCCTCGCCCTCACCGGTCTCCTCGCGAGCCCCGGTCCCCGGGAACAGGAAACGGCCATCCTCATGGATGTCGGCAAACAGAACTTCGGGATCATTGGCGAACCCATAGTAGACCCC
The DNA here is from genome assembly GCA_963704875.1 of uncultured Gammaproteobacteria bacterium. Lineage (GTDB taxonomy): Bacteria > Pseudomonadota > Gammaproteobacteria > Steroidobacterales > XN24 > CAMYOC01. The sequence continues at coordinate 139,869 of CAVPIA010000003.1, forward strand.
GTCGCCATGATGCGCGTCGATGTCCACGTAGGCGATCCGTTTTAATCCATGACGGCGTCGCAAGGCTTCGATCAGGACTGCACAATCATTGAATACGCAAAACCCGGACGTGCGATTTCGACCAGCATGGTGCAGGCCTGCGATCGGAACGAAGGCGCGCCGCGCCGCGCCCGTCATGACCATCTCACCGGCCCGCAGTGTCGCACCGACAACCGCCCGCGAGGTTTCGTATATGCCCGGGAAAGCGGGCGTATCGCCGAAGTCCAGATAGCCCTCGCCAATCAGGGACATCTCCTCGACAAAACCGACATGGTGTGAGTCGTGGAACCATTCGACCTGCTGGCGCGTCGCAGTGGGCGGATCGTCAAACACCACCTTTGACTCGAGATTCCGGTGCAGGATGCCGCGGATAAACGCATCATAGCGATCCGGTCCGAACGGGTGACCGTGACCAAAGCCATAACCGGCTGCCGCCTGACCGGAGACGATGCAAACCCTGTTGTCGCTGGAATCACCCATGGCTGGCCGAGATTAGCACAGCGCGGAAAAACAACAGCCCCGCCGCTCCTGCTGGCGACGGGGCTGCCTGGCCCGGAGCCGTTCGCTGCTACGGCCGATACTTGATGGCGCTGACAGTACCGGCCTTCACATCACCACTCTTAAAGCGGATCGTGTTGGCGTCGTTGGTCAACCAGTCGGGCAGCATCGGGTAGATGTAAAACGTGTTTCCTGGCACTGCGCTGGTACCGCCAGGCCACACCGATTGCGACACCGGGCCCGACGGGGCAACGTCCGACACCCAGCGATTCGTGGGACCACTGCCAAACATGAAACCGTTCACTCCGGTAGCCCGCGCACTGTGTGAGGATGCGTCCGGCGTTCCGAAACCACCATCTGTGGGGATCCCGGGAAGCCCATCCAGTGGCGCCGGGAAGAAACCGAATGCTTCAGGCACGCTGAATGGCTGACCCAGCGGAGAGTCAAACACGATCCGGTGCAAATAGCCCCAGCGGTAATCATCCAGGTCAGTGCTGCCGCCGAACGCCGCGGCAAATTCATCACTGGCCAGGCGGTCCAGCGCTGCGGACAGGCTGGTCAACATCAAAACCTGAACGTCGCTGGACTGATCGCCGGCGCCACCATCAAAAAAATCCACGCCAGACGCAGATTCACCGCCATTCTCAACCAGCTTGCGCAAGGCGGTCATGACCTGAGAAGAACCCGGTGTGAAACTGCCAAGACCGATGCCTTGCAGGGTCGCGTCCACGGTCCCGCGGACGAAGCTGGAGCGCCAGACGCTGTAGATTGTCGTCGCAACGCTGGCACTGATCTCGTCGGCATCAAGACTTCCGCCAGGATCGCCATCCACGTCTTCCGCGTCATAGCCTTCTGCGATACCGGTCTTGGCCTGATAATCCAGACCAGCCCAGATCTCCAGCCGGTCCACCGCAAGCGCGAGACGCGGGTCCGTCGCCGCGGCCGCCAGCGCCGGATCAGCACCCATAGCCTGACCATCGTAGAGAGCCTGGGTGACCAGCGGCGCGAAAAATTCCGCATCCAGCAAACCCACATCGGCCTGGATGTCAGCCATTTCTTCTACCGACAACTTCTGGTCTCCGGTGGATAAGGCACGGCGGACCCGCTCGGTGATGCTGCCGGCACGAAAGCCTGACGCATAACCTGGATTGAGATAGAACACACCGCCGCCATCACGGAACTGGTTCAAGGGGTCGTTATCCAGGGTCGTGCCAGCAGGGTCATTGTTGGCGTTGACAAAGAATCCGTTGAGCGGATTGATCACCTGGGGCATCTCCGTCGGCCCGAGAATCTCATACGGGGTGACCTGGCCCGGATAATCGTTCTGTTGCGGCATCCACTGATGCAGATCCAGATCGCCCTGACGGATAAAGAACGGCGGCACCCCGCCGGCAGGATATCCAAGCAGCTGCAGATCAGTGCGAATCGGCATTTCGGCACTGGTGAAGTAAGCCAGGTTGCCAGCGCGATCCGCATAGGCCCAGTTCTGGGATCCAAAATCAAATCGTTCAAGACCCGCACGGAAATCTTCCAGATCCCGCGCCTGATTCCAGAGATAAAACGTCTCAAGCTCGCGGGTCGGCCCGAAACCGGTGAACTGGGCGGTCAATACCGAACCGCCCGGGGCCAGATTGCCAAGAACCTCCAGAATCACGCCGTCATAGCGTGCCGGGACCGTGAGGCTGGCGGCCGGGATGCCGGGCGTGCCTGGCGGGACATCGACGATGACACCATCCGGCACGCCATCGCCGTCGATATCAGCATTGACCCTGTACGATTCCGGCACCGGCACAATGGGGCCCAGAGCTCCTCCCGGCAACGCAATACTCAGACCCAGCGGCGCATTGGGATCGATCACCAGGGTGTCAAAAAATACATCGGTGACGTCCATGGGATTGGTCGTCGGACCCCAGGCAATATCCTTGTTCTGCCCGGTGATAACAAATGGGGCCCCGGCAAAACCGTTGCCGATCGCGTCGTAACCCGGCGAGCTGATATGCATCGGATAAAAGGTGGTCGGGTTGTCCAGAGACAGATGGGGGTCATTGGCCATGATCGGATGGCCAGTCGTCGACTTGTCACCGGTCACGCCCCAGTTGTTGGAGCCACGATCCGAACGTTCATTCTCCAGCAGCGTCCTCAGCAAGGGCACCTCGCGGGCCTTGCGCAGGTATCTCTGCGCCAGCTCTGTTGCGTCAGGATGCATCATCGGGACACCGCCGGGTCCGGCAGCATCGGCTTTCTTGCCAGCGTTCTTGCCAGCCTTCTTTCCCGGCTTCGAATTGGGCGGATACTGAGGACCATCGCCGCCTGAGTCGGGTACGGTGCTGGCCTGATCGAATGGCTGCGAACGGTAAAGATCCTCGGCAAACAGCAAATAGCCGTTGTCCGGGCCAAGTACTGCCTGAAACGCACCGAGGGTCTGGGTGAAATCGATATCTGCCAGATCGAAGGACAGGCCGAAAGCGATCAGTTTTCCGACCACAATACTGTCCACCGGTGTCCACGGCTCGACGCTGCTCAAATTCAGCGCCAGATACTCCGGAGGCAACACACCCGCTGCATCCTCAAGAAAGGCATTGACGCCGTCTGCATAGGCGGTCATCGCAGCCGCCACCCCCTGCGCGACGTCGTCACCCGCGCTGGCATCGGCCAGGATCGCTGCCCAGGTTCGCTGGGCCGAACGTCGCAGGCCTATCGTGCGCAGCTGCACATCGCTGGGCAGAGCACCCTGGCCAAGGAGTTCCGCCAGCGTCCCGCTGGGCTGGCGACGATTAACATCCATCTGGAACAGGCGATCCTCCGCGTGGATCCAGCCCTGCAGGAAGAACATATCGTGTTCGTTGCGCGCCTGGATATGAGCGAGGCCGTCAACGTCCCTGATCACCTTGGCGGAGGACTTGAGCCCGGGCAACCGGATGGCCTGCTTGGCTGCCGACACGTCTCCCGCTGCCTGAGATCCGCTCCGGGGGTTGGCATTGGGTGCCGCGCTGAGCGCTCCCTGCCCGACAAAGAGCACAAGACAGCAACCTGCGCAAAGCGCAGCGACTTTGTTGATCATTTCTCCCCTCCCGGTTTGTCCGTCCCTTTTTATAGCTTGCGGGTGGCGGAGAATCCAGCCGCGGGCCTGATGCAGCAGTCAGCGGTGGCGCCAGCCACGCCTATGCCGGATAATTTTCTCTTTTGCCACCAGCGCTAAATTCTTATGGCCCAATTCATTTACAGCATGAACCGTGTCGCCAAGATCGTGCCGCCAAAACGGCACATCCTGCGAGATATCTCATTGAGTTTCTTCCCTGGCGCAAAAATCGGGGTGTTGGGTCTGAACGGCGCGGGCAAGTCCACGCTGCTGCGGATCATGGCCGGCCTCGATAACGAAATCGAAGGTGAAGCGAGGCCGCAGCCCGGAATCAAGGTCGGATTCCTGCCTCAGGAACCACAGCTCGACGCCAGCAAGGATGTCCGCGGCAATGTCGAAGAAGGCGTGACCGAGATCAAGACCGCACTGAGCCGGCTGGACGAAGTGTATGCCGCCTACGCAGAGCCGGATGCCGACTTTGATGCGCTGGCCAAGGAACAGGCCAGACTGGAAAATCTGGTGCAGGCGGCGGACGGGCACAATCTTGACCGCACCCTGGAGATTGCCGCCGATGCATTGCGTCTGCCTCCCTGGGATGCCGACGTAGCCCTGCTCTCAGGCGGTGAGCGCCGACGGGTTGCCTTATGCCGCCTGTTGCTGTCGCGACCGGACATGTTGTTGCTGGATGAGCCGACCAATCATCTCGATGCCGAGTCCGTTGGCTGGCTGGAGCATTTCCTCGACGAGTATCCGGGAACCGTTGTAGCGGTGACTCACGATCGCTACTTCCTGGACAATGTTGCCGGCTGGATCCTGGAACTGGACCGCGGCTATGGCATCCCCTGGGAGGGCAATTACTCATCTTGGCTGGAGCAGAAGGAGCAGCGGCTCGAGCAGGAATCCCGCCAGGAGGCGGCCAGAGTCCGCGCGATGAAACACGAACTGGAATGGGTGCGCACCAACCCCAAGGGCCGCCACGCGAAATCGAAGGCGAGACTGCAGCGATTTGAAGAACTCTCATCAAGGGAATTTCAGGCCCGCAACGAGACCAACGAAATCTATATCCCGCCCGGTCCTCGCCTGGGCGACCTGGTCGCCGAGGCCAAGGGTCTGCGCAAGGGCTTTCGGAGATCGGCTGCTGTTTGACGATCTCTCGTTCAATCTGCCACCAGGCGCCATCGTGGGTGTGATCGGACCCAACGGCGCGGGCAAGACCACGCTGTTCCGGATGCTGGCCGGGCAGGAGTCAGCAGACGCCGGCAGCTTGCGTCTTGGCGACACCGTGCAGCTGGCCTACGTGGACCAGAGTCGCGATAGCCTGGACGACAGCAAGACCGTCTGGGAGGAAATCTCGGGCGGCCAGGACATCATCCAGGTGGGCGCGTATGAAACGCCCTCGCGCGCCTATGTCGGACGGTTCAACTTCAAGGGTCAGACCCAGCAACAACACATCGGCGAGCTTTCCGGCGGGGAACGCAACCGCGTCCACCTGGCCAAGGTGCTGCGATCCGGTGGCAATCTGCTGATGCTCGACGAACCGACCAATGATCTCGACGTGGAGACGCTGCGTGCGCTGGAAGAGGCCTTGTTGAATTTCCCTGGCTGTGCAGTCGTGATCTCGCATGACCGCTGGTTTCTGGATCGCATCGCGACCCACATGCTCGCGTTCGAAGGAAACAGCGAGGTGGTATGGTTCGAAGGCAACTACGCTGACTATGAGGAAGACCTCAAGCGGCGCAAGGGCGAAGACGGGGCTCAGCCGCACCGGATTCGGTACCGGAAGCTCAAGGATTGATCTTCCCGGACCACACGTTCAAATCACGCCCTTGGCGCCGGCCAGCGTGTCTGTCTGGCCACATAGTGCCTGCCAATTATAGTTGGTTATTTTATTTTGAATCAATATATTAACAGCGATACCTCTAATTCACATGAGTTATTGATCAAGGGCGATCAACTGCTTTCGGAGCGCCGCCTGGACGAAGCAGGCGCCTGTTTCGAGATGATCCTCGATCAGCAGCCGGAGGCGCTGGACGCCCTGCTCAGGATGGCTCAGGTCCAGCTGCTGCAAAGCCGGATCGACCCCTGCCTGGCGACCCTGGATACGGCAATTGAATATCATCCGCACAATGCCGAGCTACGCTTTCGTCGCGGCACAATATTGCACAGCCTGGGCCGCTTCGATGAAGCCCGTGCGATCTATCACGAGGCGGTCAGCTTGCAGCCCGACCACGTTCCTGCATTGCTCAAGCTCGGGTCATGCTGCATGGCGCTGGGGGATACCGAGGCCGCGATACGCGCCTATCAGGGCGTGGTGACCATCGCCGGTCCGGTTGGCCGTGCGCTGCAGGATACGCGACTGCCAGAAGCAATCCGCGGCGATGTCGAATTGATGCACAAAACCCTGACCGGCAAGTACCGGGATCTGCTTGAATCGACCCGTGCATATCTGAGGGACAAGTACCCAGCCAGCGAATTGACCCGGATTGATGCCGCTCTGGCGGTTCTGGCTGGCCAGCGGCAACGCGCCTACGAACATCCACAACAACGTCCGGAGTTCATGTATATCCCCGGGCTGCGTCCGATCCCGTGGTTTGAACGCGAAGATTTTGACTGGGTACAACGCGTCGAAGACGCATTCCCCGAGGTGCGCGCGGAACTCGAGGCACTGCTGCCGGAGCGCTCCGGCTTTGTGCCGTATATCCACGGAACCCAGGGCCAGCAGGCGTCGACCCCGCAAGGCACCGACTTTTCGCATCTTGCGGGCAATCTGTCCTGGAGCGCGTTCCATCTGCATCTCAAAGGCCGGATCGCAGACCATTGCGAGCGTTGCCCTCAGACCGCCGCGCTGATGGACAGCCTGCCGTTACCAGAGGCCGAAGGATGGATGCCGGAAACGTTCTTCTCAGTGCTTGCGCCCGGTGAACACATCATCCCGCACTACGGGCAGATGAACGGACGGCTGACGGTTCACCTCGGCCTGATCATCCCGCCCGACTGCGGAATCAGCGTGTGCGGCGAGACCAGGGGCTGGGAGGAAGGCAAGGTACTGGCCTTTGATGACAGCTTTTTGCATGAGGCCTGGAACCGCAGTGATGCGGATCGCGCGGTGCTTATCTTCGAGGTATGGCATCCGGATATGAGCGAAGCGGAGATCGACGGCGTGCAGCATTTCCTGACCACGCGGACGCGCTGGCTGAACGAGATCATTATGGATGGCGGCAGCGGATGATGCGGATCGTGCCGGCATTTTTTGCTGTAAAGGACACTAGTTGCGTGCCGACAGGTATTTCTCCCGCCTGACCTGTTTTACGCCCATACCCTTCTCTTTTAGTGCGGCGACCGCTTCATCGACCATGTTCGGGTTGCCGCAAAGATAGACAATGTCCCTGTCCGGATCGACTTCCAGATCGGCAAACTGTTTCTGCACATAGCCCCGGCATTCCCAGTCCGATGCGTCGTCTGGCAGAGCACGGCTGTAACAGGCACGGAACTTAAAACCATCCATCCTCGAAGCCAGATCTCGAAATGCATCTGCATATAACAGCTCTGCCCGGTTGCGGACACCGAGGATCACTTCCGCAGAATACCCGGTATCGGTGAGCCGCCGCTCCAGCTCCGGCAACATCGAATGATACGGCGTTACCCCGGTACCCGTGGCAATCATCAGATAGCGGCAAGGGGGATCATCGCGGAGTACGAATCTCCCATACGGCCCGCTGGCTTCCACCATGCTGCCAGGCTCCAGGCCAAACAGCTGGCCTGTCGCAAAACCACCTTCCACCGGGGCCACCGCGATCTCGATCAGATCGGAGGACTCTGGCGATGTGACCACGCTGTAGCTGCGGTGCGTACGCTGTCCGTCCCGGTCCCAGTGCAGATTGATAAACTGCCCGGCAACGTAGTCGAAGGCCTCACGATCGGCTCTGCGAAAAGCTAACTGGCGCACGGTTGGCGTTAGTTGCACACTGGAATGCAACGTGAGCGGAAATGTATTCCAGGTCATATGGGTTCCCGTTGTGAGGCGCTTTTTTAACACAGGCGCAGCCGACTGCACAGCGTTGACCCCCGAGTCCGCAATGGTGTATTCAGTCTGCCTTTACAGAACACAGCCTACGATATCGAGGAAAGAAACATGGCCCTGCCGAAAATCATGCTTGTCGCTGTCGCGCTGACGCTGGCAATATCTGCGCCCGCCCGGGCGATGGACGCGGAGACCTCTCAGGCGCTGGATGCGGCCCTTAACGGCAGCCAACGCTCGGCAGAGAACAAGGCTCGTGATATCTATCGCCACCCGCGAGCGACCCTCGATTTTCTCGGGCTCGAAGCCCATATGACCGTGATCGAACTCTGGCCCGGCGGCGGCTGGTATACGGAGATTCTCGCGCCAACGCTGCGCGGCAGCGGCAAGCTGATCACCGCGCACTATGGCGCGAACACCGGCTCTGAATACCGCACCCAAAGCTATCTGGGGTTTGTCGAGAAACTGGCAGGCGCGGGCAACATCTACGACCAGGTGAAGGTGATCGAGTTTGGCAAAGGCGCCGGCAATGCGCTTGGCCAGGACAACAGCGCGGACATGGTGCTTGTGTTTCGCAACATTCACAGCCTGATCCGCGGTGGTTTGCTGGAGCAGTTCCTCAAAGCAGCGATGGATGTACTCAAGCCCGGTGGCGTGCTTGGTATCGTTCAGCACCGCAGCATCGAGATACAGGATCTCGAGATGGGTGATGAGAACATTCTGCTCATCGCAAAAAGCGGTTATGTGCCGGAACGCTATGTCGTAACACAGGCCGAGGCCGCCGGATTTACGCTCGATGGCACAAGCGAGATCAATGCCAATCCGAAGGATCTCAAGGAATATCCACAAGGCGTATGGACCTTGCCACCATCGTTGCGCCTTGGGGATGTGGACCGCGAGACCTACATCAGCATCGGTGAAAGCGACCGCATGACGCTGCGTTTCGTGAAGCCAGCGTTGGCAGATGCGAGCTAACCGTAGCGAGCGCGGAAACCGACCAGCAGATCAGCAAAAACCTGACGCAGCATAGCCCGGGCATTATCGAACTGGGGACAGGCCAGGGCCTCGTCAGGCTTGCCCTCCTGCATATACACACGCTGGCACATCTCTATCTGGATCGCTTCGACATCCTCCACCCGGCCATAGTGGTCCGTGATGTAGCCACCCTTGTAGGGCGAGTTGATGGCGACGCGCAATCCGCGCTCGTTAAATGCGCTGACAAGCGTGGATCGCAACCAGTCACCACAGGTCTGGCCATCCCGGTCACCCAGGTAGATATCGTCCTGCAGCTCGCCGTGCAGGCGATTGGCGACGCTTGCTATGCTGTGTGCATCGACCAGAACCGCGCGACCGAACTGCCTTCTCAGGTCCTTTAACAACTGCAACAAAGCGTCGTGATACGGGGCGTGATAGCGCTGCCGGCGAATCTCGATCTCGTCGGCATCGGGTGGATTGAGGAAAACCGGCTCCCCATGAAAGGTCTCTGTCGGCACCAGACCAGTCTCAAATCGCCCCGGGTACAGCGGCGCCGCCGTCGGACTGCGATTCAGATCGACCACGAAGCGACTGTATACGCCGTGGATGCTGGTGATCCCGAGCTCAGGCAGGAAATCGTACAGGTGGTGCAAATGCCAATCGGTCATCGGCAAGCCGGCCATGAGCTGACTGGCGAAACCGGCATCCACCTCCGGCGTCACCCGGACGCCAGTGTGCGGCATGCTGACCAGCACCGGAACCGGGTCGGTCAGCGGCCGGCGAATCCGGAACGGTGCGTCGCCTGTCTGTTCGGTTTCAATTGTCATGCGCTCGCCAGCTCCTTTAACGCGGCTGAATAGGCCGACTGAATCTCTGTTTCCGAGAAATGACTGCCTTCGCTAACCAGTCGATTGCCGCCGACATACGTTGCCGAAATATTCTGTCGGCTGCCAGCGGTAATCAAGGCGTCCATCGCATTCTCAATCGACAACCCGGCCAGGGGCGAGGCCAGAGGGTCAAGCACGGCCAGATCCGCATAGGCGCCTACCTTGATCTCACCGACGGCCTGTGCCATGGCCGCGCCGCCGGCGACCGCCGCCAGCCGCCATAGCGGAGCGCCCAGACCTTCCTCGGTGGCCAGGCAGGCGCGCCGCCCCAGCATCAGCCGCTGGCCATACTCCAGCAGGCGCAGCTCTTCGACCGCATCGATGCGGACATTGCTGTCAGAGCCGATGGCAAAACGACCACCGAGTCGCCGATACTCACGCGCCGGGAAGATCCCGTCGCCCAGGTAAGCCTCGGTCAGCGGGCAGAGCACGACAGTAGCGCCGGCATCGGCGATCAGCGCAAGCTCCCGCTCGCTGGCGTGGGTTGCATGGACCAGGTTCCAGCTCATATCCAGTTCCACAGCATCGGCAAGCAATTCGATCGGACTTACGCCGCTTGCTTCGATACATGCCTCGACTTCCTGTCGCTGTTCGGCGATATGAATGTGTTTCGCATATCCGGGCGGCAGCAAGCCGTCCGCCCCGGCCAGCAACGCCTTCAGCGCCGGCAGACCCACCGCACGCAAGGAGTGCGGCGCGATGCCCAGCGGAAGCGGGCCAAGAGATGCCAGCAGACTGAGATAGTCGTCTACGCTTTCATGCACAAACCGCTGCTGGCGGGTCTCTGCTGCCTGCTCAAAGCCACCCTGCTGGTAAAGCACCGGCAGCAGCAACAAACGGATGCCAGCCTGGGCGGCCCCCTCGATCACTGCCTGCGCCATTTCAGGGCCGCGACTGCCATCGGCGCGGTGATGCAAATAATGGAATTCCGCCACACTGGTAAAACCGCACCGCAGCATGTCTGCAAACGCACGGGCCGCTACCGCGCGCAGATTTTCCGGGCTCATGTCCCGTGCCAGACCGTACATTGCCTCACGCCAGCTCCAGAACGAGTCGTCTCCGGATGCGCGCTCACCCTGCCCTACCAACGCTCGCTGGAAGCAGTGGCTGTGCGCATTGGGCATGCCGGGCAACGCCACCCAGCCGTCGAACGGCTGCCCGTCTTCACGCGGCTCATCTTCGATTGCGGTGATCAGCCCCTGATTATCGATGATCAGGCGTTTGTGGCGTTCCATCCCGCCGGGCGTGAGAATATGCTGGAAACGCAAACTGCGGCTCATCGCTGCTCCCGGGGAATACGTGCACGACATTTTGTTCGACAGGCTCCGATTCTATCCGATGACGGAGGCGGCAATCAGCGGACCACTGGTAGCGGCTGACGCAGACTGTTTCGCGGTCACTGACGGCCGGATTTCTGCAGTCGGCGAACGCGTCCGGTCCCGGCAGATTGTCGATCTGGGCGAAAGCATCGTATTGCCCGGCCTTATCGACTGCCATACGCATCTGGTCTACGCCGGTGACCGCATGGCCGAACATGCTTTGCGTTTGAGCGGTGCCAGCTATGCGGATATCGCGCGCGCCGGCGGTGGCATCCGGTCGACGGTGCGCAGCGTGCGCGAAGCCAGCGAATCTGAACTGGTGGATGCGGCGCTGCCGAGGATTCACACACTGCTGCGCGAGGGCGTGACCCGGATCGAAATCAAGAGCGGTTATGGCCTGGATCTCGAAAACGAACTGAAGATGCTGCGCGTGATACGCGAACTCGATCGTCAGACTCCGGTGCATCTGCATGCCACGTTCCTCGGCGCCCACGTGATACCCGAAGACAGCGACCCGGATAGCTATATCAACGAGGTTACGCAGCGCATGTTGCCAGCCGTGGCTGAGCAGGGACTGGCCGAGGCGGTTGATATCTTCGTTGAAAACATCGGCTTCTCTCTGGCTCACCTGGGGCAGCTGGCAGCAGCCACTGCGGATCACGGGTTGAATCTGCGCGTCCATGCGGAGCAACTTTCAGCGATGGGCGGCTCCGGTCGCGGCGCCCGCCTCGGCGCCGTGTCCTGCGATCACCTTGAATATGCCGCACAATCCGATGTCGATGCGATGGCGACCGCCGCTACGGTCGCCGTATTGTTGCCGGGCGCGTTCTACTTCCTTGGCGAGACCCGTAAGCCACCGGTCGCCGCGCTGCGTGCTGCCGGCGTCCCCATGGCTGTCGCCACGGATCATAATCCCGGTTCATCGCCCTTGCTGAGCCTGTTGACCAGCGCGCACATGGCCGCCACTCTGTTTGGTCTTAGCCCAGCCGAAGCGCTGGCCGGGATCACACGTCATGCGGGCCGGGCTCTGGGGAAAAACGATGCCGGCAGCCTGACTCTGGGAAGTGTCGCGGATTTCACAGTGTGGGACATCCCGGGTCCCGAGTTCCTGCTCTATCAGCTCGGTGGTTTGTACCCGGTGGGCACCTACATAGGCGGAGTATCTGTATGACTGAACTGATCATCACAGGCCAGAACCTGCGGGTATCCGATGTGTTGAACTACGAGCACAGACGGCCGCACCTGATGTTGGCCGACGATGCCCGCGAACGCATGCTGGCAAGCGTCGAAACGGTGCGTCAGGCAGTGGCAGCCGACCAACCGCGTTACGGCATCAATACCGGATTTGGTGCTTTTGCAAATACCCGCATCTCTCCATCACAGGTCACCGAACTGCAGTACAACCTGGTGCGCAGTCATGCGGCTGGGGTCGCTGAACCGCTGCCAGCGACCCTGGTGAGACGCATGATGCTGCTAAAAGCCAACAGTCTCGCCGCGGGCTACTCCGGGATCCGACCACAGGTGGTGGAAACACTACTCGCCTTGCTCAATGAAGATGTGCTGCCGATTATCCCCAGCCGCGGATCGGTGGGCGCATCCGGCGATCTGGCCCCGCTTGCACACCTTGCTCTCGCGCTGATCGGCGAAGGGGAAGCCCGCCTGGGTGAGCGTGTCCTGGTTGGCCATGACGTGCTGACCAAAGCCCAATGCGAGCCGGTATCACTGGCGGCCAAGGAAGGTCTGGCGCTGCTAAACGGCACCCAGGCAAGTGCCGCCCTGGCGATAACCGGGATCGAACAGGCGGACCGCTTGCTGGCGACGGCCATATTGGCTGGCGCATTGAGCCTGGAAGGTCTGGCCGGCAGTTTTGCCCCGTTCGATGAACGTATCCACGAAGCGCGCGGTCTCACGGGTCAGAAAACTGTGGCTGGACTGTTCCGCGGCCTGCTCACCGAAAGCGGGATTCATTCCGGCCATGCCACCTGTGGCCGCGTCCAGGACCCCTATTCGGTGCGCTGTATGCCGCAGGTATTAGGCGCGGTCTGGGATACGCTGAATCACGCCGGCCAGGTGCTCGCCGCCGAGTGTAATGGTGTGACCGACAACCCGCTCATATTCGGCGACGATGTGATTTCCGGTGGCAATTTTCACGCCGAACCCCTCGCTTTTATTTGCGACTTTGCTGCCATCGCCGTAGCCGAGATCGGCAGCATGTCGGAACGCCGGATCGACTTACTGGTGCGCCGGATCAACCCCGGCCTGACCATGTTCCTGACGCAGGAACCGGGTCTCGAATCCGGCATGATGATCGCCCATGTCACCGCGGCCGCTCTTTGCTCGGAGAACAAGACGCTGGCCCATCCAGCCTCTGTCGACAGCATTCCTACTTCGGCGGGGCAGGAAGACCACGTCAGCATGGCACCCTGGGCGGGGTTCAAACTGCTGGATATCTGTGCCAATACTGCCCGTATCCTGGCGATCGAATTGCTGACCGGCGCGCTGGCGGTGGACGAACAAGCACCAGCGGCGACCACTCCGGAGTTGCAGGCACTGCACCATCACATCCGGGACCGCGTGCCCCGAATCAGGGGCGATCATCGTCTGGATGGAGAAATCGCCGAGATCACCCGCTGCGTGCTCGACGGCAGCATGCTGCACCTGTTGCCCGGCGGCGCTACCGGAGCGGTCGCCGCGTTTGGCTAGCATGGGCGGCGTGCTCACTGGCTCTGACCCGGGCATCCCAGAAGCGCTGTTGGATCCGGCAGCGTATCCACATGCCGCCACCGACATCCGGCTGATCGAGACCCATATCTCGTGGGTGCTGCTCGCCGGCGATTTCGCCTACAAGCTGAAGAAGCCGGTCAACCTGGGATTTCTGGATTTTTCCCGACTGGAACAGCGCCTTCACTTTTGTCGCGAAGAGCTGCGCCTGAACCGTCGTCTCGCCCCGTCCATGTATCTGGACGTTGCCCCGCTGCGGCGGACCGAACGCGGCCTTCGGTTCTCTGAGGTTTGCGCTGAAGCTAAGGACCCGTTGGCTGATAGCCCGGCGCAGGAGAGCCCGGTGGTCGAATACGCGGTGCGGATGCGCCGTTTTCCGCAACACGCGCAACTCGATCGTCAACTCGCGGCGGGCAATCTGGAGCCCTCCGACATGGAATCCATGGCGGCGCTGATCGCCGAATTTCACACTCATGCGGCCAGGATCCCGGCCGCCAGCGACTGGGGAACACCTGACGCCGTAGTGGCGCCTGTGCGCGAGAACTTTGCGCAACTTGGGCAATTTCTTGACACGCCGGGATTGGCCAGACTGGAGCGCTGGAGCAGAACGACGTTTGCCAGACTCGAATCGCGCTTCGCCGTGCGTCGCGCTGCCGGATTTGTGCGCGAGTGCCATGGCGATCTGCACCTGCGCAACATGGCGCGATCCGGCGATGGCTTTATTGCCTTTGACGGGATCGAGTTTGAGCCCGCGTTGCGCTGGATCGATATCTTTTCCGACCTCGCCTTTCTGGTGATGGATCTCGAATCTCGCGGACACAGGGATCTTGCCTGGCGCTTGCTGAATCATTGGCTGGCGATCACGGGAGACTACGCGGGTCTGGATCTGCTGCCGTGGTATCTGGTCTACCGGCACCTGGTCAGGGCCAAGGTAGACGGCATCCGGCTACAGCAATCGGGAACCGACGCTGCAGAGCAGGAATATCTACGCCAGCGCATCGATCGTCATCTGGCCCTGGCCGAAGCGACCGCCCAGCCTGGCAATGCAGGGATGGCGCCAGCGCTGCTGATGACTTGCGGCCTGTCCGGCTCGGGCAAGAGCTGGCTTGCGCGCGAATTGTCGGGACTGCTGCCGGCCATCGTGCTGCGCTCGGATATCGAACGCAAGCGCATGTTTGGCCCGGGTCGCAAAGACGGTCCGCTGGATCAGGGGATCTACAGCCATCAGTCCACAGCGTTCACATATGCCCGCTTGCGTGATCTGGCACGTGCGGTTTTGCGCAGTGGTCATACGGTTATTGTCGATGCGAGTTTCCTCAAACCCGATCGTCGGGCGCCGTTTATTGAGCTGGCCGGCCAGCTCGGAGCGAACTATCTATGGCTGCGCTGCGAGGCGCCGTCGGGCGTGTTGCAACAGCGAGTGGCGGCACGGGCACAAGCTGGTGACGATCCATCTGACGCCGGTCCGGATGTGCTGGCGGCCCAATTGGAGGCGGCGGAATTGCCTGCGGCGGACTCCGCGCAGACACTCACCGTGTGCACCGACGACACACTTGATTACCAAGGTCTGCTCAAGCAGATCCATGAGCGCCTCGGAGCAAGCTGAACATGGACCCTTCCCACCTGGTTCCGACCAATCTGGATCTGTCCAGTCTGGCCCTCGCAGCCTTGCTGTCTGGTTTGTTGCTGGCATGGCTGGCGCTACGCCGCCTGCGACGTCGCAGTCTGGCAACAGGAGGGCTGGCCGGGCTGCTGGCGCTGCTGCTGATCGTCAGCGGTGGCTTGCTTGTGGGCCTCGCGATCAGTTTTCAGGCCATAGACACACTGACCGAAGAAACCGGGATCGGCAGCCTGACGTTTCGTCAGCTGGGTCCGGACCTGTTCGAGGCCCGGGCCGAGTTCACCCAGTTCGACACGCCGCAGGATTTTGTTCTTGCCGGCCAGCAATGGCAGCTGGATGTTCGCTTCCTGCGCTGGCGAACGCCCGTCATGCTGCTGGGTATCGACGGTCTGTATCAGCTTGACCGTTTGTCAGGTCGCTATGCGGAACTGGACGGCAGCGACTCGATGCGAAACTCCGCCTTCAGCCTCGCCGGTCAGCCCGGCCAGACCCTTTGGGATCTGGCGCTGCTCAGCCGTCCCTGGGTGGCGTCGTGGATCGACATGGATTATGGCAGCAGCATCTACCTGCCGATGGCAGACGGTGCCCGTTATCGAATCCTGATCACGCCATTTGGTGTGCTGGCAAGGGCCGACAATGATGTTGCACGCCGCGCCACGGAAAACTGGTGACCGGCTGGGCTGCTTTACATAAGATCGGCATTCGCCTCGCCTGCTGCCATTGGATACACTCGGCATCTTGGGGGGAATCTCGTGGGTATCTGCCACGGGAGTTTTCCCTGTGAGCGGAAAACTGCCGGGAAAATAACAATATGTCCATCTTTGTTGATAAGGACGATAAGTTTCATCACGCGCACGGACAACACTTTGCGGTGAGCTGCCCTTCGTGCTCGGTGTTGTCGCACATCTCGCCTGTTTCCTGGCCGCATTACGCCGAACTGGAGCGTTTCAAACCCAGCGAAGTTGGCGTCGTGTTCCGCTGCGATGCTTGCGGCGAACCCGTATTCCTCAAATATCCGGTGAAGGCCTACCTGGAAGAACGGGTGGAGTTATCAACCAACTATCTTGAGATTGAACGTCCGCGGGAACGCTTCGACTTTACCTATCTTCCCGAAGACAGCGAGATCCTGTTCCGCGAAGCCCTGAGCTGCTATTCAGCCAACTGCATGAATGCGTTTGTCAGCATGTGCCGGCGAACCGCGAGGCAGGTATTCCGTGATCTTGGTGAGACCGGGAAGATGCGCATCTACGAACAATGCAACGATATCCGGGATATGGCGGAGGTCGACGAGGACACCTTCGACCTGATTCGCAAAGTTTTGTTTGACAGCGATGACAAGCTTGACACCCTGCCCATGTTTAACGCCTCACAGGCCGGCGTGCTGCTGGAGTTTATGCGCGACATCCTCTATCAGTCATACGTCCGCAAGGGGAAATTGCAGCAGGCGATGATGATGCGCCGCTATCTGACCGAGGAACCCTCCGCCGATCTGCCCGAGGAACACAACCGCTCAACGGCGTGAGCCCACCGCACCTGCCAACCCAGGCAAGACACTCCACCGCCCGTTCCCGCGATTCTGTGCTGGTACCGGGATCTTGTGGTGAACGCCCCGGACTCGCGGGACGACCCTGGACGGCAACGATCGAAGCGGTCAGCAACTGCGCTCAGAACCCTATCTGTCGCGGGTCCTGGTCCAGCAGTGCGGCCATTAATGCACGCCGATTGTCAGCCACAAATTGAAGCGTCCTGAGGATCGGGTACTGCTGACCGACAGTGCCACTCGCCTCGGTCACAGTGCCCACAGAGGCGATAATCTCGGCGAGAAAGTCGGGTAGCGTCAGCACCTCCCCGCCGCCCAGCGTTGGGTGGTTGGTGCGACTGCCGAGGCCGATCAGAGCGATCTGCCTGATCTCGCCGGCCACCTTGAAGTCGCCGAGCAGTCCCGGGATAAAGCGGCGCCCCGCATCAAACCGGGCGCGGTAGCGCTTTTCACGTTTGTCCCAGCTGTGGGCGTCCATCGACGGCTCGACATGCACCACGGTGCGCTGGCCCAGATGCACGGCCAGTATGGTCAGCTCAGCTTCGAACCCACCCGCGGCCCGAGGGCCGACCAGTACGTTCCGGCGCACAAAATAGCCGCAGTATTCGTACCATTCGGCGGCCAGTTGCTCCAGATAGTTTGCGGTCATCCCCTACCCCACTCGCCATGATTCATTTCACCCGGCAAACGTCACCCGAATCAGGTTTCTGAATCAGGCTTGTCGCGTGACCCGTTCTCAATCGTGCGTGGCGGAAACGCCATGCGGCTCTGACTGTTCGAGCGCGTCGAACGCATCCCGGGTCAGATTACGTACACCGCTTGTTGATACCAGCACGTTGTCCTCGATGCGTATGCCGCCAAAGGGCGCGATGCTCTGTACAAGCTCCCAGTCGATGCTGCGCCCGGCTGCGCTGCCGCGCAACGGCTCAAGCAACTGGTCGATCACATAGATACCGGGCTCGATGGTGAATACATTTCCCGGCTCCGCCGGGCGCAGATTGCGCAGAAAGGGATCTGCCTGCGGCTGTGTCAATTGCACCCCGCTCGCGTCCGCCAGCTTGCCGCCGCGATCGTGAACCTGAAGACCGAGGTGATGCCCCAGGCCGTGCGGAAAGAACGCACGAGTCACACCGGATTCCACCATCGCTTCCGGCGTCATCTTCACCAGCCCCAACTGCTGGAGTATCTCCGCGATGTCATCATGTGCCTGCAGATGCAGATCCTGATACGGATGACCCGGCTGGATACTGGCGACAAGATCCCGTTGTGACTGATCCAGCGCCGCGACCAGATCAGCAAACAATCCCTCTGTAGCCGGCCAGGTACGCGTGATATCAGCGGCGTAACCATTGAAAACTGCGCCTGCGTCGATCAACAGGGAATGTGATACCGGCGGCGGAGAGTGATCGAAAACGTCGTAGTGCAGCGTCGCGCCGTGCTCATTCAACGCAATGATGTTGTTGTAAGGCAGGACATGCTCGTTCTGACCGGCAGCTTGCTGATAGGCAAGATGGATCCCGAACTCCGAGGCACCAGCGCCGAATGCGTCACGGGCCGCAAGATGCGCCCGGGCGCCAATGGCACTGGCAAATTCGATGCAGGCGACTTCGTATTCGGTCTTGTATACGCGGTGGAAATCGAGCCAGTTGATAAGCGCCGGAGGATTCAGCTGCACGCCACTTATGCCCGTCCATTCGGCAGCACCTGAGTCGCCGAGCAGAGCCATGTGTCGCCGGTCCGCCGGCATCAGGTCCAGAACCGCTTCGGGCGAATCCGCGATTCCGATATCGAAATGGCGGGTCCAGAAACCTGATGGCGCCTGTGGCACCACATGCCAGTAGTCTCGCGGCTGGTGACAGATCAGTTGCGGCCTCTGGCCCGGACGTATGATCAGCAACGAATACGTGTGTTCGCCTGCAGGAATCCACTGTCGATAGCGGGGATTGACACGCAACGGGAACGTCTGGTCATCCTCGAATCGATAGCTCGGCACACCCGAAGCGATGATCACACCGTCGTGACCCGATGCTTCCAGCGCCGCTGCATAGTCTCTGTGCAAACGCTGCAGATGCTCGGCAAACAGAACGTCGAATTCAGGCAATGGATTCAATGCCGGCTTCCTCCCCCTCGAATGCGCTGCCGCCCCTTGCCGTCACCCCATTTTCCTGGTCGAGCATAGCACGGGCCGGGGCCTGACCTGGGCACCCGAAAAAGAGCGCGCCCGATGCCGGGCGCGCTCTGGTGTCCGGACTAGTACCTGACCAGGCGCGTACCGGCTTCCTGGCCCGGCCTCGCGAACGCGAGTCGGCACACGTGACTCATGGCGATGCTGCCCATTAGCAAATCGTCGCCATAACGATTGACGCTGGTAATGGAGTAGCAACGGCCGGTTTCGTCCTGCAGACTCTCGCGCACGCGGCCAGCAGGATCGACTGCGATCACCCAGCCTAGCGGCGGCAACTCGATCTGCCGGAACCTCGCCGGCAGGCGCTGCAGCATACGCCGCAGCCAGGGTCGGGACGCAAGCTGCTCGATCGCCGGTTGGCGTGGCGATGGCAGTGCGATCCAGAACAACTCTCCGTCGAATGACAGGTTATCCGGATAACCCGGCAGCCCATCGATGAATATATCGCGACTGCCCGTTTTGGGGCCCTTGAGCCACAGCCTTGTGACCCTTGCGGTCAGGGTTTCGCTGACCAGCACGAACTCATCATCCGGACCCAGGGCCACGCCATTGGCAAACATCAGCTGTTCCAGATGGACCTTCAGCGTCCCGGTCGCTGGCTGAAAGCTAAGCAGGCGCCCGGTGGCGCGACCTTCCCAGAAATCCAGCGCCCAGTCGTGCACGTTGAAACGACGCGACGCGTCGGTAAACCAGATCGTTCCGTCGCCGGCGATATCCAGATCATCCGGGAACAACATCGGGATGCCGTCAACCTCGCTGACCAGAACGCGGACCTCGCCCGATGGGTCGACGGACAACAAGCCGGCGAAGGCATCGGCGACGATCAGATGGCCGTCAGTGTTGAACTGCATCCCCAGGGGCCGGCCCCCGGTATTCGCAAACAGCGCCCAGCCCTGCTGGTCGAATCGCAGGATGCGTCCGTCGAGCATGCCTGCATAGTAAGCGCCGTCCGGCCCCAGTGCGACGTCCTCGGGCCCCTGGCCCCCACCGGTGAGTAGCGTCTCGGACCGGGCCAGGCTCTGCCGCGGCGCAAACACCGCTTCCTGACCGCGATCCGGCCCAGGCTCCCAGACGACCGGCTCGATGCGAACCGGCCAAAACAACAGATAGACCACACCGACCAGCAGCAGACCAAGAAACGCGCGCATCAGATGCTTATCCAACCTGGGCTTATCCAGCCTGGGCTTATCCAGCGTAGTCGGTTCGTCTGAGCCCGGAACGGCCCGCAGAGCGTTCGGCCCAGCGACAAACACGCGCACCGGTATGTCGCGGAATATTGCGTCACGCTCGTACACCAGACCGTTCTTTGCCGCTACCCTCGATGATGCGAGATTGCGCGGTTCGATAAATGACACGACGCGATCCAGTCCGAGCACATCGAATGCGTACTCCATGACACCGCGTGCGGCCTCGCTGGCCAGACCCTGGCCATGGAAAGCCTCGATCAGGTGATAGCCCACTTCCTGTTCCCGTTGGCCCTCGATCTGTTGGTTCAGCAAACCGCAGATACCCGCGAACTCGTTACTGGACTTGATGATCACAGCCCAGAACGCATGCCCGGACTCTTCGTACGCCTCAAGACTGCGCTTTATCACGCGATCAGGATCAAGCCACGGCATGCGGCGGACCCAGGCAAGGTCCTCGCTGACCAGGCGGCGCAAGCCCAGTCTTTTGGTTTCGATGACCCACGTGTCCATCACTGCACCTCCGGCGGTGTCGAACGCATGATCGCCGGGCTCGGGTGCATGCTGCAACCATATTGCTGCGGAAATTGTTTTTCAGGCAGCTGGCGCGCTGGCATTTGACGGCACGACGGGCTCGGCGAGAACAGGTCACGGCTCGCGGAGTGGACGCACGGCCAGCGGTGAAATAGGCTCGGAGCGGGATCAACAGGGCAGAAGGAGAAACCGCTATGACCACGACGCGTCCGATTCAGGAGTTGGCGTCGGACCTCGGCATCAGCGAGGACTGCCTGCTGCCCTATGGGCAGGACAAAGCCAAAATCCGCCTAGAGGCCACCGCTCAGTCCCCCCGATCACCGGGCAAGCTGATTCTGGTGTCAGCAATGACCCCGACAGGTGCCGGCGAAGGCAAGACCACGGTCTCCATTGGCCTGAGTCAGGGCCTGGCAAGGCTGGGTGAGCGTGTCTGCCTGACGCTGCGCGAGCCATCGCTTGGACCGACTTTCGGCATGAAGGGCGGGGCCACCGGCGGCGGCCGTTCTACACTGGTGCCAGCGGAAGACATCAATCTGCACTTTACCGGCGACTTTCACGCGATCACCTCGGCGCACAATCTGCTCGCCGCCTTGCTCGACAATCACCTGCACCGGGATCGCCCCCCCCATCTCGATCCGCGTCACATACTCTGGCCAAGGGTGATGGATCTCAATGATCGCTCTCTGCGGCATCTGGTCATGGGACTGGGAGGACCGCTCCAGGGCGTGCCGCGCGAGACCGGCTTTGAGATCACCCCTGCTTCTGAGGTCATGGCGGCCCTGTGTCTTGCTGAGGACTATGACGACCTGCGAGGTCGTCTGGAACGACTGATCATTGCTGAGGCCAGGGATGGCCAACCGTTTACCGCCGGCGACCTGGGCGCGGTGGGAGCAATGATGACCTTGCTGAGAGACGCGATGCTGCCCAACCTGGTGCAGACAGTGGAAGGTGTGCCGGCGCTCATTCACGGCGGACCGTTTGCCAATATCGCTCACGGTTGCAACTCGATAGTGGCGACGCGAATGGCCATGGCGCACGCGGACTGGACCGTGACCGAAGCCGGGTTTGGATTCGATTTGGGCGGCGAGAAGTTTTTCGATATCAAGTGCGCCACGGCCGGACTGGATCCCGCGGCGGTGGTACTGGTGGCCACGGTCCGGGCACTCAAGCGCCATGGCGGAGTGGCCAGGAACAAACTCGAACAAGCCGATCCCGCCGCGGTGGAGCGTGGCCTGGGCAATCTGGGCCGCCATATCGAGTCGGTCAAGACGTTTGGCAAGACCCCGATCGTTGCCATCAACCGATTTGACCCGGATAGCGAAGAGGAAATCCAAGTCATCCGGCGCGCCTGCGAGAAGCACGGCGTTGCATGCGCCGTCACGGAACTGTTCCAGCGCGGCGGTGAGGGTGCAGTCGAGCTCGCCGAAACCGTGCTCCATCACGCGCGACAACCCACGGCCAGGTTCGATCCCCTTTACACCTGGAGCGAACCGGTCAAGGCCAAGCTGCACCGGGTAGCCAGTGCCATGTACGGCGCAAGCCTGGTGACCTACGAAAGCCCGGCGGAAAGAGACATCGAGCGCATTGACCGGCTGGGCTATTCAGGACTGCCGTTGTGCGTGGCCAAGACACCTTTGTCTTTCACCGGCGACGCTACCGTGGTAGGGCGGCCAGAGGATTTTGAACTGAAAATCCGCCGCGTGCTGTTGTCCGCCGGCGCCGGCTATCTGGTCCCATTGGTCGGAGATATCGTGCGTATGCCAGGACTACCCGCCGCCCCGCAGGCGACACACATGGATCTGGTCGATGGTGAAATCCGCGGCCTGTTGTGATCGCATCAGCACTAACCGACAGCGCCCTGCGCCGGAGGCATGAGCCCCATATGATCAGTCGTGCGCGGATCCTGCTGATTTTCTGCATGCTTATAGTGACCGTCGGCTGCGCTGCCAGGCCCAATGCCGAGACCGCTGACGAACCCGCTGCCGAATCCACTGCAGAACCGATCGAAATCGCGTGGCAGAGCGCGATCAGAGATCGGGATCTCGCGACGCTGAGCGTATTGCTGGAAACACAAGCCGATCCGAACTGGTCCGCAGCAGACGGCAAGACCGGATTAATGATCGCCGCCCAGGCCGGAGACTTGTCGCTGGTCGGCGAGCTCCTGGAGGCCGGAGCCCGCGTCAACGCACGCAATCAGCACCTCGGCACACCGCTGATGTTCGCCGCTACCGGAGGCAGTACCTCGGTTGCCACGACACTGATTGCCAATGGCGCCGAGATCGATGCCGTAGCGCGCCTGGGCTGGACCGCTCTGCTGCTCGCGTCAGCAAAAGGTAATACAGAAGTTGCTTTGCTGTTGATAGCCGCTGGTGCAGATCCCGATCTTGCTGATGGATACGGTTGGACGCCATTGATGCGCGCGGTCACCGGAAGGCATCTTGCAACGGTCGAGGCGCTGCTGGCCACTGACGCAATCGATCTGGGCGCAGTGGAGGAGTCCGGCGCCAGCGCCTTGCATATTGCCGCCGGCGAGGGCCAGACTGACATGGTGGCCGTACTGCTTGCCGCCGGAGCGAATCCGTCAGCGCGCGATGCCGCAGGCCGCACGCCGTACGAGGTCGCCGCGCGCGCAGGTCATCCGGAACTGGCGTCAAACATCGCGGCTGCCAGCGGTGCAACGGATTCGATTGACGCGCGCCCTGCAGGTGAATCCGCCGGCAGCGGCGACTAAGTCCGGATAAAACTCGCGCCGGATGAAACTCGCAGCGCGTTGAGCCGCCGCTTCCAAAATCAGCATTGCCGAAAATTCTTGCTGTATTCGTCAAGCGGAATGATCGTCGTACTGTCGCTGACCGGCCGCCGGATATCGTCGGTTCGGTGCTGCAGAGCGAGCTGGAATCCGAACTCACCAAAAAACCTGTCGAACATATCGCCACCGTAGATCCCGGTCGCCAGGAATGACGGCTGCTCAGCGTCATAACTCAGAGCAATCGCGGCTAATGGTTGTCTGGCCGGACCGCCCAGCACGCGCCCACCCGCAGCGGGATCATAGGCGCTGCCTTCCGAACAACAGTAGATGACTCGCTCGCGTTGATTGCGCTGACGCTGATCATCAACATAGGTAACGGCCTCATGCCGATAGTTGATAAAACTGATGCCCGGCGTGGGGTAACTCATCTTGTGGGCACAGATCGCCGAGAACGCAACAACAGAACTCCGTGGGCCAACCCCGCCCTGCCATTGATACGCCTGTCCATCTTCGGTGGTCAGGTCTTGCGCAGCAGTCACCGGCTCGCCCAGATCGATCAGAAAGCAGGGTGTCGCCAGGTATGGATAGTGGAAAACATAGCTGCGCCCGATCTCCAGGTCGCCCGGCGCGACTGGTGAATCATCCTCGTGAACCAGCCGCGATGGCTGTGCCGGAGCCAGCGGTCCTGGCGTTGCCGCCAGCGTTGATGGCCTTGCGGCGACCAGAGCGCCCGCGCTGGCGCAAAGCTTAATAAAGCGACGCCGATCCATACCTTGTGGTACCTCCAAGCGGATTGGATAACTTCATCTCAGAACTTTTTTTCGACCCATGCGTTCGCGGCCTGACAGTAGCACACCCGGATTAACCGCATAAGCGTCACCAGGCAAGTCAGCGCAGGTCCAGTGACGTTCAGCCCTTGTTCAGCCAGCAGGGACGATGCTGCACATGCGAAAGCAAAAAGAGGAGTCTGATATGAGAAATCTGTTATCGATTGGCGCTGTTGCGCTGACACTGTCGCTGCTCAGTACCGGGGCTCGTGCTGACAACACAAATGCAGGCTATTTCTTGCTTGGGGCGATTGCCGGCAGTCAGCTACACGGTGACCCCGGCGTGCGCCCGGCGCCCGCGCGTTGGCAGAGCTACCGCGCCCATAGCTACCAGCGGGCACGCAGCCTGAATGCCAGGCGCTGTCACCTGCAGGGCCATGGTGTGCATCGTCACCACTCATACCTGCAGCACGGGAACGCCGGCTACCATGGCCTGACGCACCTCGATCACCGTCAGTCACGTCGCCAGGAACACCATACGTCCCGGGATCGGTCGCGGGCCCATCGCGACTATCGTGACGACCATTGGCAAGACAAAAAACACCGCGAGCGGCGGTCCTATCGGTGAAACCTTCCCGGTGAAACTCTCTCGGTGAAGCCGTACCGGTGAAGTCGTCCGGGTGAATGTGCCGCAACGTCCTCAATACGCCGGGCGTGCCGGCTGTCAGTGTCCCAACAAGGTCCGCAACCTGGGAACGAAGCAGCCAGTGCGCCCGGCATAACTGGTCCATGCCTGACCGAATTCTTCACTCATCGCCGCCTCTTCCTTGCGGATGACGATCAGCCAAACCGGATGCAGCAACAGCGCCCAGAGAATAAACGCGACGTGTCCGATATAGATCGCCAGACCGAAATTGAACCAGCTCAGAAACGATGCATAGAGTGGATGCCTCACATAACGGAACGGCCCGCTGGTGCACAACTTTCGACCGCGGTCATCAATTCTCAGAGTCCGCGTGCTCCAGTAGACCAGCGCAAATGCCCCTGCGGCGCCGACGTTTAGCGCGATCAGTTTGACGCTATGAGGAATCATCAGCCATCCCTGAGGCATCTCCCTGGCCGCAAGCAGGGCGAGAAACAACAGACCCACACTCAAGGCCGCGCCCAGCGGGCCGCTGCCGAAAATTCTTTGGTATGCGTTCACTCCAGTTCCCTTTTCAAGTTACATGCGGACATTGGCGCATGAATATTGGCAGTCGAATATTGCTCATCGAATATCGCCTGTTGAATATTCCCTATCAAATAACCCCAGTCCGATCTCGGCGGCCGGCCGCGCCTCAGTAGCGCCAACTGCTCAGATCAGCTCCGGCGGGCGCGGTCGCTTCTATGCGTTTGAGGATCTTTTCCTGGTACAGATCGTGGTAATGCAGCCTGGAAATCCAGATCGGCTGATCATGATCGCCATTCCAGCAATGCTCTGCCCGGCAGCCATAGTCGACTTCGCCACCGTAGTGGGGCCCCTCTGTCGATTCCAGGAATTCTTCAAGCAGATAGACGGCATTATTCAGATAGTAATTGTCCATAGTGCCAACGTACACGTGCAGCTTGCCCGCCAGCCTTGGACCAAGCTCCGCCCAATCGCGCTCGAGTATATGACGCAAATCGAAATGCTCGCGCCAGTAGTCAGCCACTTCACGGTCTATCTCACCGCTGAGTTTGTCCCAGATCGGCTGCGGATAACCGTCTTCTCCCTGCGGTGAAGAAACCGCCTGCCATATATCGAACTGTTCTCCGGATCGGCCGCGGGTACCCAGGGCAAGTTCGAGGTGGTTATAGTCCTGCACTGTCGCTGTGACGTGTCCGAGCGCATCGCGATGGCCGGGCCGGTAAATTCGCTGGAACGGCCCCTGAATAAAATAGGCATTTTCGTCATCGTATAGGTTGACCTGGGTGAACGCGCGAAAGTCCACCGGATCCGGACAGGCTGCAAAGGCGCCGTTGTATTCATCCGGATAAAACACCTGCACTGCGAGCGCCTCCCAGCCCCCGGTCGAGCCGCCATACAGGAAGCGGGACCAGCCCTCGCCAATACCCCGGAACTGCTTCTCGATGAACGGAATCAGCTCGTAGGTGATCGCGTCACCGTAGGGGCCGAGATTGGCCGAATTCACCGCATACGAGTCATCGTAGTAGGGATTGGCATGCTGAATTTCGACAATCAGCATGCGCGGCTGATCCGGCCTGATCCAGCGCTGATAATTGCTCCACGCTTCTTCCTGCTCGATCCGGTTGTAGCCGTCGATACCGAATCGTTCACTGAAGCTCGGCTCCAGATCAGGATCCGGCGGCGTCTCCCGGAAACTGCCGATGTCGGCCGGGAAATGACCGTGGAAGACCGCAAGTGGATAGCGCGCATGCGGATGCTCGTCGAAACCATGCGGCAACAGCACGTGGGCTCCCAGATAGACAGGCCGCCCCCAGAATTCGGACAACAGCTCGCTCTGGATGCGGACATGCCGGACGTAATCGGTATCCGCCGGTTGTTCGATCGGCAGCATGACCTGATCCAGCATCAGCTCGATCCGGCCGCCCTGGGCGGGATCGATCAGCACACGCCGTGGCGTACTGTATAGATTGCCTGGCGCCCTGTTCCATTGCTGACCTTCGCCGCGGTCCATCGGCAGCTTTAGCGTATGCCCGGTAGCCAGATTGAAAGTCTCGTACCGGTGCAGCACGGCCTGGACGAAGTACTCTCCGGCTGGCAGATCGGCAAGACTGGCGACCGGATAGCCGAAAACCGAACTGTCAAAAAGCGCCCATTCAGCCGGCTGCAATCCCTCCAGATCAATACCCATGACCTGGATGGCGTCCACCCCGGGCTTAACCTGGAAACGTGGCTCTGATTCGCCATCCGGCGTCAGCAAAAGCAACAGGCGCCCATCCAGCGGACCCTCGGCCACCCCGAGGTCATATCGCACAGCTATCTCAGGACCGATCTTGGTCTGGTTCATCGTCATTGGTTCTCCGTCTGCGCAATCGCGCGCCGAGGGTCTGGCCACCGAAATACGCCGCAATCATGAACGGCAGATGGAGCAACTTCCATTCGACGTCCAGACCCAGCCGCAACAGGACAATCAGCGGTACCGCCGCATGGACGGCTACAAACCAGGCCGGCGAGAATTTTCTGACGCCCTCTCTCCAGTAGCCAAAGGGCAGGTTCAGGATGAGTGTCGCCAGCAGCAGGATGCCCAGATTTGTCATCGCGACGCAGTATAGACGAGTCCAGGCGAGTGGAGCCGGGCGGGGATCCGATGCATCAGAATCCGGCCCTGCAATTCATCCGGTCAACAACAAACGTACATCAGTCCAGATCACGACTCATCAAATCGAGCCATCAAATCGAGATGGAGCCTTCGCGGAACTCGCTGCGATCCAGCAGTGCGTTGATCAGTACCGGGTGGCCGCCGCGGGCGATTTCACGAGCCTGGGACAACACATCGCTGACTTCAGCGTTGTGCCGGATCACCAGACCGCTGGCACCAAACCCTGCAACCACGCGATGATAGTCACTGCGCTGGAGCATCACGGCAACGTCATCTTTCAGCAGCTTGATCTGTTCCCGGGCAATCTGACTCCAGCAACCGTCGTTGCCGACCACTGCGATTATCGGGATCTGGTGTCGGACAAAGGTATCGAACTCGGCCATGCTGTAACCGAAGGAACCATCGCCAAACAGAACCCATACCTCAGATCCGGGCCGACTGACAGCGGCGCCCAGGGCGAAGCCCGCGCCAACACCGAGCGTGCCGAAAACACCGGGATCCAGCCACTGCAAAGGACCCCGGGGACGCACGATATAGGACGCTGTGCCGACAAAATCGCCGCCGTCCGCAACCACGATGCTGTCCTCTGAAAGCGCCTCATTGATGCTGCTACACAGGGCCAGCGGATTAGTAAATTCGCCTGACCCGGCTGCATCGGCACTGATCCCGCTCTCACGCTCCTGCTCTCTGGCGGACAGTTCGGAGCGCCACTCTGACCACGCGCCGCCAGCCGCCGGTGCTGCCCGCGACAGGTCTGCAAGGAAGCTGCCTGCATCCGCCAACACACCAATGTCTGGCTTGCGGTTCAGACGCACCTCCTCCCGGCTCCGATTCGCAGCCACGAGCGTGGCACCGCGCCGCACATGCCGACCGTAGTCGAGGCGAAAATCGCAGGGAACCCCGGCGAGGATCACAAGGTCCGCGGATTTCAACGCGTCCCTGCGCCGATGACGAAAATTGTGGGGGTGCCGCGAGCCAAGCAGACCGCGGGCCATGCCCGACAGATAAACCGGGATCCCCAGTCGATCGACCGCTTCCGCCACGCTGGCTACCCGATCCGGTTCGCACACCGCCTGGCTGCCGACGATCAGCAAGGGCTTTTTCGCCGCGCGCAGCTTCTGCGCCACGGCCAATACCTGCTGCGCATCTGCTCCAGGCACGGGCTCAACCATGGCCGGGCCTGGTTGCTGACCCATTCGATCGTCAAACATCCGACCCAGATGGCGACGCAGATACAGGCGCTGCACATAGCCCGCCACACCCCCACCACGCTTGCCGATTCCGTACCATTCCCGCACGACCTCTTCCGGGTACAACAGATCCACCGGGCACTCGACGAATACCGGGCCGGGCACGCCGGATTTGGCTACCGCAAAGGCCCGTTCGAGGTTCGGCACCAGATCGCGTATGCGACTGACGACCAGCACCTGTTTTACGTGCGGCTGCATCAGCGCAACCTGATCGATATCCTGTAGCGCGCCGCGCCCCTTGAGTACTGTTGCGGTGGCGCCGCCGATGATGATCACCGGCGATTGCGCAAGCTGCGCGTTCTTTACCGCGGTAATCGTGTTGGTCAGTCCCGGACCTGCGGTGACCGCGGCGACGCCGGGCACGCCGGTAAGACGCGCCATGGCATCTGCCGCAAAAACTGCCGTGGCTTCATGGCGGGTATCGATAACCCGAATCCCCTGGGCGCGCGCGCCGCTGAGAATCGGGGATATGTGACCACCGCATAAGGTGAACACACAACGCACACCCTGCGCCTTGAGTACCCGGGCAACCCTGTCGCCACCATGCATGTTCTGTGTCTCCGCCAGTTTGCCAGGGCATGCCTGGTCAGTAACGCCCGTATGTCACGCCAGCCCGCGTCCCCGACCCCAGTGGAGGTCAAAGCCGTGGCCGCTTACTACCGAACCATCGACCTGCTTCAGCGACTGCCCGATGTTCAGACGGGCGCCGCTGTGCGGTAACACATCCCGTTCCGGATCTATCCCGGGCATCACCCAGATCAACTCGAGTCCTGTCTCCGCAAGTCGGAACACGCCGATATTGGTCACATAATAGACCTGCTTGCCGTCAGCCAGCGCACGTTGACCATTGAACGTGACCTCGCTGACCTTGTCGACAAATTTCGGCCGACCCGGTCGCAGCAAGCGGATCTGCCCTGCGTCAACCTGCCAGCGGGCCCTGGCCATCCAGGCACCGACAAAGATTACCGTACTGGCGCTCTCGATAATCGAGGGAAACCCACCAGGACCGACATAGTCGGCCGCCAGCGGACCTCGCCGCGACACGTTGACGTTGCCATCGCTGTCAACTTCCAGGATCCCAAGCACGGCTGCTTCAAGATGTTCTCGATAGTGCCGGAACATCCATGCGGAAGACTCAAGTCGCCGGGGATTGACCGCGCCGCCGAAATATATGCCCGGAGCGGGCATCCCTCCATATACGCCGGTCTCGGTGGTGAATACCAGCTCGTGATGGAGTTCGCTGGCGTAGACTTCGCGGCAGACTTCCTCGGGGTAACCGACACCGATGTTGACATGAGCGCCTCGCGGCACGACATCGGCAAACAGTTTTGCTCCCAAACGAGCCAGCGCCTGATCTACCGCATCGCGCGTCGGCGTAATATGCAGGACCCGGTTGATAAAGCGGAGTTTCTCCGCCGCCGCCCGATCATCACCGTCGCCGCCGGGACACAGGAAACGCCATGGTCTGGACTGGGGCGCCATCACTGACTGCTCGTTCCACCGGTTGACCACGATCGCATCGATATCATCGGCTTCAATTCGCGGCAGCTCACTGTCGGCTTTACGCAGACTCGCAACGACCGCCATCACCAGTCCATCGTTATGCCGCGCCGCTCGTACGGCTTCCCTGGTCTCGGTGAGTGTTGCCATGTCTGTCAGGTAGACATTCCCCTCGGCGTCAGCTGCGGCCGCCGAAAACAGCGCGCAATCGATCGCCGGCAGACGATATTCCAACTTGTCACCGCTTGCGGTGATCAACTGGGTGCCGTCGCGACTGGCCACCACCGAACCCGGGCCGCAACGCGGATCAAGGAAGGTGTCGACGCCGGTGCGACTTCGCAGGCTGGCGTGACCCTGACCCTGACCGTCAATCAACAAGGCCATTTCGCCCTGGGGTAACACATGCAGGTCCAGCAGACCCTCGTCGACCAGCGCCAGCAGTGCCTTGGCGGTCTCGACATGGCCACTGATGTAACGACGTAACAATCCGGGATGCGCAAGTTCCTCCACCGTGCCCGGCGCCCTGCCCCGCCCGCCCTGAGCGCCCACCGATATCCAGCTCAATTCGCGGGGATGGCCGCTGGCAGCATAGGCCTCGCTTATCGCCCAGAAAAACGCAGAGCATCGTGCGTTGCCGGCCATGCCGCAGCTGACCACGGTGCTGCGGTCTGCGATCAGCGCAGCTGCTTCTCGTCCAGTGACAAACTTGCCGGACACTGCAGCCTCCGGCTTGCTCCGAATATCCCTGCGTTCCCAACGCAGGCGCCAGCGGATGATCTCCGCCAACAGGGTGATCTTGCTGCTGATGTCCACCTTGGTGTGACCTGCTTCCGATGACTCCGAGATGCGTGGCCGCCATGGCACACGCAACATCGTCGCCTGCCCACCGCGTCTGCTACATGATAGTCGGCGCGGCCGACTCAGACAGCCCCGGTAGCGATCTTTCGTCATCCATGGTCTCCAACACCGTAGAAAGTATCCGGATCGGCAAAGCCAGTGGGACCGATGCTGTTCCTGGTCCCACCGGGTTTCGGGTATGGTATGGCGCGCAACAGATACGCGGACTTACGCGAATTCGCACCCGGCAGAATCGGCGCCGCAAGACACAACCGAGGCGGCCATGAGCCATGGATGAGAATCCCAACACCAGGAATCTCCGAAAATTGTCATGAGCGCGACAGACAGACCAGAGCCCTCCACCGGACTGGGCGTCACCCCGGCGACTCTGGCCACGCTTGCTGCGGTCGTCCCAGCAGTGCTGTTCGTGGTGACCTATCTGCTTGCGGCGTCGAATGGCCATGTTGCCTGGTGTCTGCCGCCGCTGGGAACCTGTACTGATATAACGCATACCGGTCTGCAGCCGCCCGAGTCATTCGTCTTTCGCATCGGCATGATTGTGGTCTGCGCGATATTTCTCTGCGTATGGAAGCTGGCGGGAGACTGGTTCCTGCTGCATGCCTCCAGCCAACGCGATCAACAAAGGGGCCAACGGATCATGCGTCTCGGCCTGGTCGGATCGCTGGGCCTGCTGGTATCAGAGATGATGCTGCAGGGAAGCGAGGAAAGCGCCTGGATCCTTCATTCCGCAGGGGCCGCTGTGTATTTCCTCGCCGCTTACCTGGCGCAGTTGTTGGCGACTATCGAGAGCGGTCGTCTGGCCCGGCGCAAGCCCGGCATCGTGAGCCAACGCTCGCTGAGTCTCAAACGCTGGATCATCGCGGCTGAAACCGTGGTGTTGCTGGCCGTTATTTTCGGCCGACTGCTCGGCGTACGCGAGATCGGGCGGCCTGCCCAATGGCTGGGTTCCTATCTGATGCTGGCGTACTACCTGAGTTTTGCACTGGACTGGCGCGGTCGCCTCAGCGCCGGAATCTGGACCGGCCTGCGGGCGGATGAGCGGCCCGACAGCTCATGACATCCGGGCCCGCGATACGAGGGGTCAACTGCTCTGACCGGGCGTCATGAATTCCTCCGCCAGTCCCAGTAGCGCGGTCTGGTCCAATCTGAATACGCTCCAATCTGTCATCGGCTGCGCACCCAGCCTGCGGTAGAAATCTATCGCCGGCGTGTTCCAGTCGAGCACCGACCATTCGATCCGCCCGCAGCCGCGCTCCCGGGCCAGGTGAGCGAGGAATGCCAGCAGGGTTTTGCCTATACCCAACCCCCGGGCCGAGGGATCCACAAACAGATCCTCCAGATACAAACCTGACTTGCCGACGAAGGTAGAAAAATTGTGGAAAAACACCGCGAAACCCACTGCGTCGCCACGATACTCAGCCAGCACCACTTCTGCAGCCGGCCGCGGGCCGAAAAGCGCGGCGACGAGACCCTGCTCTGTGGCTTCGACTGCATCTTCAAGCTTTTCGTACCGTGCCAGGCGGCGGATAAACGAGAGCACCAGCGGTGCGTCTTCCTCGACCGCGAATCTCAGCTGCAGATCCTTGCTTGCGGTGCTGATCCCCTGCGGGTATTGCGCCGTCATTGTCTCTCTCCCGATTCAGCGGGCCGGTCAGCTGGCAATTCGGCTGGCGCTTCGGCTGGCGCTTCGGCTGGCGCCGCAGCATCCTCAAATTCGCCGCCAACGGCGATCTCTGTCTCCATTTCGGGCAGCATTTCGCTGGCCACTTCATCCTCCGCACACAGCGCAAGATACTCTGCAGTCAGATCGTCGTCCCGGTGATCGAAGTGGCCGCTTTGCAGGAAACGGATCGTCTCGCTGCTGACCCGGGTCGAGCGCATGATGAATGTGTGGGTGGCAGAGACAACAAGGAAATCGCTGAGACCCTCGATCCAGGTACTGCATACAGACACCGCGCCGTCATCCTCGCCCGGAATCACCATCGTTCCGACCAGGTTGATGCTGCCGGTGCCAGCGATAACGCC
The DNA here is from genome assembly GCA_963704875.1 of uncultured Gammaproteobacteria bacterium. Lineage (GTDB taxonomy): Bacteria > Pseudomonadota > Gammaproteobacteria > Steroidobacterales > XN24 > CAMYOC01. The sequence goes on from CAVPIA010000003.1 coordinate 172,941, forward strand.
GGTCTCAACCGTGGGCATCGGCAAGCGGTTTGGCCAACTTGATGGGTCGGTCCCCAGTTCAAGCGCTGTGGGCCCCATCAGTGTCCTGAACAACCAGGTGTCCCGAAGCAGATCGGGCAATTCACTGCCCTGATTGGGCGGCGCCAGCATCACTACTCTGCCGACATTGTCAGGCGGATCAACAGCCAGATAGTCCCGCACAATGATGCCGCCGAGGGAATGAGTGACAAAGTGAACTTTGGCGGCCGAGCCACAGCACTCATTTACCGCCGCGGCCAGTATGCTCACCAGAGTCCGTGGCGATGCCTTCCGGGATGGATAATCGATGTTGTAGGTTGTATAGCCGGCCACAGCAAGCCGCTGTTCCAGCATGCGCATCGACGCTTCGCCTCGACCAAGACCGTGCAGCAGGACGACGACTTCCTCAGTCTGGTCGGCGGCAGTCAAATCCTCCGCCATGCCGCGACCTGCGCCGACAAATGAGGCCACAAACACCAACACCGACACCGACAGAGGGAGCAGCCAGGATGCGCGCGCTGGCTTTACGGCTACACTGCCGCACAACAGGTCAGCGTTCCGGGATCGGCTGATGGATGGGTTGATGGATGGCTTCATGCGTTCAGCACGCGCGGAAACGTCATGGACATCGGTAAACCGGTCTGATCGCGCCCGGGGTTCGCCGGTATCGACTCCAGTTCGTGCTCGTCGCAGCTTGCGGTAATCGCAAGCACCAGAGCATCGAGCATGTCATCCCGAGCTGCGATCGAGCGCGGCAGATTAGCCAGTGCTTCCTCTACCGCGGCAGGGGCTGCCGGCCAATGGGCGGACAGCAACGCCAGACGCTCGCTAAACCCGGTTTCGGTCTTCTTGTAGTGCGTCATCGGCTGGCCCCCTGCCAGCGCAGCAAAACACAGCTCAGGGTGCGATTCAAACACCATGCGCTTTGTCTGCCGATGAGCGCTCAGCCATGCATCGACTTCCCGAATCCTGGGGAACAGGTTCCAGCACTGACGGGACAATTTTCGACCCGTGACCTGATGGTTACGCTGGCTGGCATCCGCATAGTCGCGACCGCCGAGCGCGGTCCGGCTGGGCGTGGAGAACACACTGGCGGAGCGCCGCCCCAAACGTCGCCGGGCGAGCATGTCGCAGGGCCGCACAGGGCACGACGGCCCCGCCAGGCCGATCGGGATATCAACCATGACCCGGCAAGGGATCTGTATATCGCACATGATCTGGTCAAACCGACGGGCAACACCCCAGCAATACCCGCCGTCGCTATGAGCAAAGAAGAACCAGCCGCCACGACATCCGTCCACACCGACTGCAGCTGCATTGCGCAGGCACTCGTTGGCGATCGCGTTGCCGCTGCCGCTGCCGTTGCCGTTGCCGTTACCCAACAGTTCAGCGGTCCATCATCGGCAGATCCAGACCCCGCTCACGGGCAACCTCCAGGGCTCGCTCGTAACCCGCATCGGCATGCCGCATGACACCGGTCCCCGGGTCGTTGATCAATACGCGCTGCAGCTGCCGCTCGGCGCGCTCGCTGCCGTCGGCAACGATGACCACACCGGCGTGCAGCGAATACCCCATACCGACACCGCCGCCGTGATGGAAACTGACCCAGGATGCGCCGCTGGCCGTATTCAGCATCGCGTTGAGTATCGGCCAGTCAGCAACCGCATCGGAGCCGTCGCGCATGCCTTCAGTCTCACGATTGGGCGAGGCAACCGACCCTGAATCCAGATGATCCCGGCCGATGACAACCGGCGCTATGAGTTCACCGTCGCGCACCATCTGATTGAATGCCAGACCCAGGCGATGACGCTCCTTATAGCCGAGCCAACAGATACGACACGGCAAGCCCTGAAACTGGATACGCTCGCGTGCCGCATCAAGCCAGCGATGCAGGCCGGGTTTGTCCGGAAACAATTCGCGCGCCTTCGCATCGGTCCGATAGATGTCCTCGGGGTCACCGGACAGCGCCGCCCAGCGAAACGGGCCCACGCCCTCGCAAAACAGCGGCCGGATATACAGCGGTACGAATCCCTTGAAGTCAAACGCGTTTTCGACGCCGGCGTCCTGGGCCATGGCGCGGATGTTGTTGCCATAATCGAAAGTCGGGATCCCACGCTGATGGAACTTCAACATGGCGCGTACCTGCCGCGCCATCGAGTCCTTTGACGCCCGGACATAGGCGGCCGGGTCCTGCTCGCGTAATGCCGCAGCCTGCGCCAGATCGTAGCCCACCGGGATATAGCCATTCAGCGGGTCATGCGCAGATGTCTGGTCGGTGACCAGGTCCGGCGGCCGCTGGCCTTGCTCGATCTGTTCAAACACCTCGGCGGCATTTCCCAGCAGGCCGATCGAGACCGCCCTGCCCTCAGCTTTCGCCTGGTCCAGGATCGACAGCGCCTGGTCCAGATTGTCCGCGGCGTGGTCCAGATACCCCGTCTGCAGACGCTTTTCGATCCGGCTGGCATCGACTTCCACCGCGATACACGACAGGCCTGCAAACACTGCCGCCAGCGGCTGCGCGCCACCCATGCCACCCAAACCACCGGTCAGCAGCCAGCGACCGGCAGGATCGCCCGAATAATGCTGGCGCACCGCCTCAGCGAACGTCTCGTAGGTGCCCTGAACAATGCCCTGTGAACCGATATAGATCCACGAGCCGGCCGTCATCTGGCCGTACATCATCAATCCCTTGCGATCGAGCTCGAAGAAATGCTCCCAGTTGGCCCACTTGCCGACCAGATTCGAGTTCGCGATCAGCACCCGCGGTGCCATGTCATGGGTCTTGAACACGCCGACGGGTTTGCCCGACTGCACCAGCAGAGTCTCGTCGTTCTCCAGTCGGCGCAGCGTTGCGACGATGGCGTCATAACACTCCCAATTGCGCGCCGCGCGGCCGATACCGCCATAGACGACCAGTTGCTCCGGGTGCTCGGCAACGGCCGGGTCCAGATTGTTCATCAGCATCCGCAGCGCGGCTTCCTGCACCCAGCCCTTGCACTGCAAGGTCGACCCGGTGGGTGCATGGATCTCGCCTGCGCGGAAACGGGTGCCGCTGTTATCTCCTGCTCCGCCGTGCTTTTGTGTCTGATCCATGATCTGAACCTGTTACGCGCTTTGGGTCCGTGAGACTAGCCCAGCTCGAACAACGCTGCCAAACGCCGGCAGTATGCATACGAGCGGGGCACCGGCTGGCCGCGGCTGTCGGTGACATTGGAAACGATGATTTCAGGCCCGACCAATAGCCTGTCTATCGGTCCGGCCATCTGTCCGGCTAACTTCTCAAACAATGAGCCAGACACTTGCCCGGACACTCGCCCAGAGGACTATTCAGGCACTCGCTCAACGATCGACAGACGGGACTATTTCCGTCAGTACGACGTCGCTGGCCTGGGACGGCGCCGGTAAGCCGAGATAGCCGGCAATGCTGGCGGCAAGGCTCTCGACGCCGACAGCCCGGTTCACCGTCTGGGGATCGATACCGGGTCCCATGACCACGATCGGCACATGCGTGTCGTAGCGATGCGGCGATCCATGCATGGCCGCATGCAACCGCGGATCCGGATGCAAATGCCAGCCCGGTTCCTGAACCAGATAGACCTGACCAGCGCGGTCCGCTGCGATCGATGCCCGCGCGAGCTCGCGTTCGGGCGGCCCGGCAGGTATGTCCCGGGCAAGATCGCTGCTGGCAAAGGCAAATTCGATACCCGGCTCGGCAAGCGCCAGTCGCGCCAGTGCACGCTCGACCTGAGCAAGCCCGATGCCGTCCGCCTCCAGACGTCGAATGTCGAGGAACAAGGAAGGATTCAGAAAGCGCAGAATCGGGTCGTAGTCGAATTCAAACGCCTCACGCAGCCCTGCATTCAAGCTTGCAATCATCGCCGGCGTGTCGATCCGTGCTACCGGATTCCCGTTATCGGTCAGATACTCAGGCGCCGACGGTATGCCGTGGTCCGACGTCAGTATCACCAGCGTGCGATCCAGTCCCACCCGTTGATCTATCATCGCCAGCAGTGCGCCGATGGTTCGGTCGAGCCGAAACATATTGTCTTCGGCCTCAAGACTGTCCGGGCCAAAAACATGACCGACATAATCGGTGGCTGACAGACTGATCGCGAGCAAATCAGTGGCCGCGCCCTCGCCGATCGCTTCGGCCCGCATCAGCGCACTCACTGCGTCCAGCGTCAGCTCGTCGGCGTACGGAGTAAATCGAAGCGCGGCTGGGTAGTCACTGGTGGCAGCGAGATCATGCGGAAATACCCGTCCAAGCCCTTTGTAATCCTGTTCCCAGGGTTGATTGTCCCGGTCGATAAAGCGGTAATCCGCGTCCTTCCGCAACAAGCGCCAGGGTCGCTCCCGGTAGGCCTCGCCCGGCTGCGATGCATTGAACTCCAGTAACCAAAGCGGCTCTTCCGGATAGTAGTAGTTGCTGGTGACAAAGCGACCCGTGCGACGCGAATACCAGAACGCCTTGCCTTCCTGTCCCGTCAACAGGATCGCGCCACGATCCTTTAGCGAGACCCCAAACACCCGCGAGGCGCGGTTGCTTTGTTCAACCAGTACGTCGCCAAGCGACTGTGCTCTTGCCAGAGCGGGTGACACGCCGTCGCCGTCCTCGGTCGCTTCACCGAGCAGGCGATGGCGGGGATCCTCAACACAATAGACAGTACGGTTGGTCTCAGGGTCGACCCAGCTGTTGCCAACCAGTCCATGCACGGCAGGGTGTGCGCCAGTTACGATGGTCAGATGCCCGGGCGCCGTGGAGGTGATGCCATGAGCAAAATGTGCCTCCCGGTAGTGGACACCATTGTCAATCAGCCAACGAAGACCGTTTCCGGCAAGGCGCTCCCCGTATTGATCGCGGAAATCTCCGCGCAATTGATCGACGACGATCAGGAGGACCAGCTTTGGCTGCTCCGGCGTGGCCCTGGCGCAGGCGCCGCAAATCAGCAATGAAGAGCCGATCAATGTCACCAGGACAAGCGGCACGGCGCAGCGCCAGACAGAAACCAGGCGGCCGGTCATACGGCGTGAGTCGGCAGCGTACCGGACCGGCAGGGCGCTAGCCCAGCCAGGCCCGCGCGTTGCGCCAGATGCGCATCCACGGCCCGTGCTCGGCCCAGCCCTGTGGATGCCAGGAATGCTGTACGGTGCGGTAACTGCGCTCCGGATGCGGCATCATGATCGTCACCCTGCCGTCCAAGCTGGTGAGACCAGCGATACCGACGGGAGAACCGTTGGGATTGGCCGGATAGCGGCTTGCTATCGCGCCGTAGTTGTCGACATAGGCAAGTGCAACCGTGCCCGACTCCTCGCACCGTTGCTGGTGGCGCGGGTCGGAAAATTCAGCGCGGCCCTCACCATGCGAAACCACGATTGGCATCACTGAACCCTGCATACCGTCGAGAAACAGCGACGGCGTGGCGGCTACCTGCACCAGCGACAAACGTGCCTCGAACTGCTCCGAGCGATTGCCGACGAACAGCGGCCAATGTCCGGCTCCCGGTACCAGGTCTTTCAACGCCGCCATCATCTGGCAGCCATTGCACACACCCAGACTGAAGCTGTCGTTGCGCTCGAACCAGGCCGCAAACTGGTCTCTGGCACGCGGGTTGTACAGGATCGTCTTGGCCCAGCCTTCGCCGGCACCCAGCACATCACCGTATGAAAAACCGCCGCAGGCCACCAGTCCCTGATAATCCGCCAGTGTTGCGCCGCCGGTGATGATATCGGTCATGTGCACATCCACCGGGTCAAAACCCGCGCGATGAAATGCGGCCGCCATCTCGATCTGACTGTTGACGCCCTGCTCTCTTAGCACCGCGACTCGCGGCCGAATGCCGCTGGCAACATATGGCGCAGCGACGTCTTCATTGATATCGAAGGACGTGTGCACCCGCAGCCCTGGATCGTCCTCGTCCAGCAGCCGGTCATATTCTTCGCGCGCACACTCCGGATGGTCGCGCAGGCTCTGCATGTGGAAACTCGTCTCGGACCAGGCTCGATGCAGATCCACACGCCGCTCGTCGAACAAGCATTTGCCGTCATGCTCAATGCGAATGCCCGGCGTCTGTTCGACGCTACCGAGGTCATGGCAGACATCGCCCAGGCCGATTTCGGCCGCCAGCTCCATCGCCTCATCCATGTCCTGCGCACGCAGTTGCAGTACCGCGCCCAATTCCTCGTTAAACAAGGCCGCCACGGGATCCTCGCCCAGACTGTCGAGGTTTATCGTCATACCGGCACGCCCCGCGAAAGCCATCTCGACAAGGGTCGTCAACAGACCGCCATCCGAACGATCGTGATAGGCCAGGATGAGTCCCTCGCGAGCCAGTGTGCGCACCAGATCGAACAGGGCGCGCAACAGATTGGGGTCGTCCAGATCCGGTACTTCGCGACCCATCGCGCCATACACCTGGGCCAGTGCCGACCCGCCCATACGGTTGCGGCCCGCGCCGAGGTCTATCAGCAGCAAGCGGGTGTCGCCAACACCCTTATCATCAGCCCCATGATCAGCCCCATGATCAGCAATACGCAATTGGGGCGTCAGCGTATTGCGCACATCATCGACTGGCGCAAATGCCGACACGATCAGCGACACCGGTGCGGTGACGCTGCGCGGTCCATCCGCAGACTCCCACGCGGTGCGCATGGACAGCGAATCCTTGCCCACCGGAATGGCGATGCCGAGCGCCGGACACAATTCCTCGCCGACCGCCCGCACCGTGTCGAACAGAGCGGCGTCCTCACCAGGCGCACCACAAGCGGCCATCCAGTTGGCGGACAAGCGAATATCGGACAATCTGGGAATCGAAGCGGCGGCGATGTTTGTCACCGCCTCACCGATCGCCATGCGGCCGGACGCCGGGCCATTCAGCACCGCCAGCGGCGTGCGCTCGCCCATTGCCATCGCTTCGCCGGTCGTCGCTTCGAACCCGGAGACGGTCACCGCCACGTCACTGACCGGGACCTGCCAGGGACCCACCATCTGATCGCGGCAACACAAGCCGCCTACCGATCGATCGCCAATCGTCACCAGGAATGTCTTGTCAGCCACTGCCGGCAAACGCAGGACCCGATAGGTCGCTTCGCGGACGTCGCTTATCTCCGGAAAATCGTCGCCAAGCCGGGATACACGGCTGGCGTCACGCGTCATTTTCGGGGTCCGGCCGAGCAACACTTCGACCGGCATATTGACCGGCTCATTGCCGAAATGCTGATCATGCACCACAAGCTGACGCTCGCTCGTGGTCGTGCCTACGACCGCGACCGGGCAGCGCTCGCGCTTGCACAGAGCCAGAAAATCGTCGATGCGATCGTTGCCTATCGCCAGCACATATCGCTCTTGCGCCTCATTGCACCAGATCGCCATCGGCGACATCCCGGGTTCGTCGTTGGGTATCGCGCGCAGCTCTATACGGCCGCCGAGCTGGCTGTGATCGATTACCTCAGGCAGGGCATTGGACAACCCGCCGGCGCCGACATCGTGGATCAGTATGATCGGATTGTCTTCACCCATCGCCCAGCAGGAATCGATGACCTCCTGAGCGCGCCGTTGCATCTCCGGGTTGCCCCGTTGCACCGATGCAAAATCCAGATCCTCGGCGCTCTGGCCCTGCGCCATGGATGAAGCAGCGCCACCGCCAAGGCCGATCAACATGGCCGGACCGCCGAGCACCACGAGCCGGGCACCCACCGGCACCTCGCCCTTCTGCACATGCCCGGCCCGAATGTTGCCGAGGCCGCCGGCGATCATGATCGGCTTATGATATCCGCGCAGCACCCCATCTACTTCCTGCTCGAACGTGCGGAAGTATCCGGCAAGATTAGGGCGGCCAAACTCGTTATTGAATGATGCGCCGCCGATCGGACCCTCCAGCATGATCTCCAGCGCCGAGACGATGCGCTCGGGGCGGCCGTTGTCGCGCTCCCAGGGCTGTTCGAAACCGGGGATACGCAAATTTGAAACAGAAAATCCCGTCAGACCGGCTTTTGGTTTGGCCCCGGTTCCGGTCGCCCCTTCATCACGTATTTCGCCGCCCGACCCGGTCGCCGCACCCGGAAACGGAGAAATCGCGGTGGGATGATTGTGCGTCTCGACCTTCATCAGGATATGCACGTCTTCCTGCTGATAGCCATAACTGCGGGATTCAGGGTCGGCGAAAAAACGGCCCGCCTTCCAACCCTCCATCGCAGCAGCGTTGTCCTTGTATGCGGACAGCACGCCATGCGGCGAACAGGCATGCGTGTTGCGGATCATGTCGAACAAGGTCTTGCTCTGCGGCTCTCCATCCACGATCCAGTCAGCGTTGAATATCTTATGTCGGCAATGCTCCGAGTTAGCCTGCGCGAACATCATCAATTCGGCGTCGCTGGGGTTGCGTCCCTCAGCTTCAAAATGCGCCGCCAGATACTCGATCTCGTTATCTGACAGCGCCAGGCCGAGCTCGCGATTGGCGGTTTCCAGCGCTACGACCCCGGCACCGCTGACGTCGACGGCCATGACCGGATCCGGCCCGTGGTGGGCGAAAAGGCGCTCAGCGTCATCGGCGGCAAACACCACCGACTCGGTCATCCGGTCATGGAGCAGACTCGCCGCGCGTTCCAGATGCTGCCTGAGCTGCGCCTGATCGCCGGCCAGCGTATAGCTCAGACCTCGTTCCAGCCGCGTCACTGCTTCAAGCCCGCAATTATGCGCAATATCTGTGGCTTTGCTGGACCAGGGGGAAATCGTGCCGAATCTCGGCAACACAATAACTTCCAGCCCCTCCTCCGAGGTTTGTCCCCTAACCGACCCGTAATGCAGCAAGCGTTCAAGAATCTGCTGCTCTCCGGGTTCCAGCGGTCTGGCCAGCTCGGCCAGGTGCAGATAGCGGGCAGAAAGCCCGGTCAATCCGGGGCAGGCCGCGCGCAGCATCTCGAGTCTTTTTGCAAGCCGAAAATTTGATAGCGCCGGAGCGCCGGGGAGGATCAGCATGATCGCGGGGTCCCGAAGGGTGTCTGGCGGGTGTCTGGCGAGGCGAATGATACCGGAGCGCCATGGCGCGCTCCACCAGTCTCATCAATGCACGCTGAATCAGCTCAGCTGGCGCCAGCCCAGACCCTGCTGCTGGCACACGGTTTCAATCTCTTTACCGCTGATCCCGGCCGCTGCGGCCAGTGTGTCGCGTGCCAGTTCGGGCGTGTTATTGACCTCGCTGATATGCACAGCGACCAGATATTGCATCTTGCTGGCAGTCAGATTCGCCACCAGTTCCGCCGATTGATTGTTATTGAGATGACCCAGATCGCCGCGCACGCGCTGTTTCAGCGCGGCCGGATAGGGGCCGCGCATCAACATATCCAAATCGTGGTTGCATTCGATTACCAGCGCATCGACCTCGCCCAGGTGCTGGACGATATGCGCAGTGATGTGACCGGTGTCGGTCAGGATGCCAAGGCTGCGGCTGCCATCGCTAAAGCAAAACTGGCAGGGTTCCCTTGCATCATGAGGTACCGGCATGGGTCTCACCTCGATGCCATTGATGGCGAAGTGCTGGTGGCAATTGATCAGATTCAGATCAGGAAAGTCGCGATCCCGGGCCGCGGCCAGGGTCCCCGGGGTCATCCAGACCGGGATCCGGTGCCGTCGGGCGAAACGCGCGACACCGCCGATGTGATCACCATGCTCGTGCGTGACCAGAATCGCATCGATATCGGCGGGACCGCGCTCAAGCCTGCCCAGGCGTGCTTCGGTCTCGTTGGCCGAGAATCCGCAATCGACCATCAGACAGGTGCCGTCTGCCTCGACCAGCGCGGAATTTCCCTTGCTGCCACTGCCGAGGTAAGAGAACCGCAAGGCCTTGCTCATTAGACGCGGAAGCTATGCCTGGCCGGCTCAGGGCTTGCTTTTGTCGGGGCCACCCGGCGCGTACATCGGCATCGGGAATTGCGTCACGTTGCCGCCTTCCGCCGACGATATCTTGCTCACGCCCTGCTTCTCCACTTCATCAATGCGCAGCACCGAATGCATCGGGATATAGGTCCTCTGCACGCCGGCGAACTCGGTCTTGATCCGCTCTTCCGACGGGTCCACCACGACTGAGCTGCGTTCGCCGAAGATCAGCTCTTCGATCTCTACGAAGCCAAACAGCTCGCCGTGACCGACCCGGCGCGCGTAAATCTCGTAAATCTTGCCCTGATTGGCAAAAACGACTTTATAGATGTGCCTGCTTGCGTTCATGGGTTCCGTAAGTGGATCGGGCATGCGCCCGGGATTGGCAACAAGGATACCATCAAGTCCGAGGACCCGTGAGTTGGTAGAGCGCACTCTGGCGCGCCGGGAGATTCCCCGGTGTCGGCTATTGTGGCGGCCTCTTTTATCAATTATTTTGAACCTCCCCTGCGGGCCAATACCCGGGTTTCCCCCAACCGGATTCGATATGCCTTTGACATTGAAAATCACTTCGGCGCAGAAAGACGTGCTCGGTCCGGACGGGATCAAGGTATTCAGCGTGCATGGCGGTTCGATTGGCCGGGCTGGCGACAATGACTGGGTGCTACCCGACCCGGATGTGTTTGTCTCCAGCCATCATGCGTTGATCGATTACCGGGAGGGCGCGTACTACCTGACCGACACGAGCACCAACGGGGTATTCGTCAATGACTCAGACCAGGCGGTCGGCAAAGGCACGCCGATCCGGCTGTATGACGGAGACCGTTTGCGCCTGGGCAACTATGAACTCGCGGTCAGTATCGTCAATGTGAGTCGCGACGGAACCAATGACACCGGCGTATTTATCGCCGATGACGAACAAACGCTCGCCCAGGAAGAGCGCGAACCTGCGCCGGATCCGGGCACGCGGAAGTTGCTGGATGATCCGATCGATATCCGCGCAAGCACCGACAGCAACCCGGGTTTCGAGATGGTCGATGCCAGTGGCGATGATGTGCCGACCAAAGGGGAGAAGCCGACTGATTCTTCAATCCATCCGGCGCTGCATTCAGCCATTGGCGCAGAGGATGCGCTGGAAGTCCTGTGCCGGGCAATCGGTGTCGAGAGGGAACGCATAGAGCCGGGCCAGGAGCAGCAGTTCGTATCTACAGTCGGTCACCTGGTGCGGACTGCGACTCGCGGCATGCTGCAGGTTCTGAAGACCCGCACCACGATAAAGGCCGACCTGCGTTTGTCCCAGACCAGCGAACAACCGCGCGAGAACAATCCGCTCAAGTTTTCGGCCGGGGTGGACGAGGCGCTGGACAAGATGCTGTTTTATTCGGGCATCCATCATCTGCCGGCTCTGGATGCGTATGAAGGTGCCTTTCTCGACATCCGCGCTCATCAGCACGCGTTGGTGGCGGCGATGCGGGCGGCATTCGACGATCTGCTGCGGCGTTTCGACCCGGAGGCCCTGCGCGAAAAATTCGACCGCGGCTTGCGCCCTGGCGCATTGCTTGGAATGAGTAACGAGGCCAAGTACTGGGACCTGTTTTGCGAGTTCTATGCATCAGCGCAAAAGGACTCAGACCGCAATTTCGATGAAATCGTAGGGCAGATTTTTGCCCAGGCTTATGAGGCCGAAATACAGCGCCTCTCGGGCGATCCGGCCACGAAGGACAAGCCGGAGGCCTGATCGCCCGGTTTAGCTCTCAGACAGGTAATTCAGCGCCGCTGCATCGAACTGCCGGCCGGTGATGCCCAGCAGTTCAAATATGCTTCCGGAATCACCGGTATTGCCTTCGACCAGCATGGTCAGCTGATCGCGGGTCACAGGAAACCAGGCAAACCGGTCCAGCAGCGTTGCAATCATCCTTATCGGCCCTACCGGCGCAGGCAGAATCAGCTTCCGTCGCCCGCAAGCGGCGGCGATGCGACGGATAATCTCCGGCCAGCGCAGAATCTCGGGTCCACACAATGGATAGCATCCACCCACCGTCTGTGGTTTTTCCAGGGCGCGCACGAACGCCTCAGCCACATCGCCCACGAACACCGGGGACATGGAGAATCCGCCCCTGGCGGGTGACCAGCCGGTAAAGAAATTCGGCGCCGGAATCGGCGGCCGGATCATCTGGTCTCTTAGCTGGGTGCAGAACTCGATTCGACCTCGCGGATTGCCGAACACCACGGATGGTCTGAACACGGTGCCGTCCAGACCACTTTCGGCCAGATACTGCTCGGCCAGGAACTTGGTCTCCTGATACGCTGTGCGGCGGGCATCGACGCCGTTGGCGCTCATCAACACAAAACGTTTGACACCTGCTCGCTGCGCAGCATCGATCGCAATCCGCGCGCCTTCATATTGCAACGCGCGGAACGTGACCCCCTGCCGCGGATGCTCGCGCAAAATCCCGATGTTGTAGATGACCGCGTCGCAGCCCTCTACGACTGCCCGTACTGCGTCCATCTGTGCGATGTCACCCGTCACCAGCTGACACTTTTGCGGGCTGGAGACCTTGCCGGTGCTGCCGCCCCGGACCAGCAGGCGTGGCTGATGACCGGCAGCCACCATGGCATCGATCAGATAGCTGCCGACAAAGCCGGTACCGCCAAACAGGGCAACCCGCATCTCAGGTCCTCCTGACCTACAGGCCCGCGCTCAGACAAAGCACATGCACCGTCACGGCAACGCCGGGCGAATCGGTCGCGGTGAGTGACGCGATAGATCCGATCGGCGAACGCCATCATCCACCGCGGGGACAACAACATCGAGAGCCAGCGATACCCCGGCAATTCGGACCACAACGCAGCGAAGGCCGGCATTCCGCATACCAGGCTGCCGTCGCGTCGGCGGACATGGAGCACATCCATCGCCTCAGCGAAGCTGACGCCTTCAGACTCCAGCGAGCCCGGCTCCTCCATCAGATCGATCCAGGCGATCCTGCCGGCCCAATCGAGCTTCCGCCAGTGGCGGACACCACGCATGCATACCGGGCAGCCACCGTCGTAGTACATCGTGGTTTTCTGTGTTGCCGAATTCACGAGAAGTGGTTCTCCTGCAAGAGTCGAGACTGGCGCCGGCTTGCCGCCGGCATCATTGCTCATCTATGTTAGCCGTCCTGGCGGATTCTCGCAGAACCCGCCATCCACAGCACAGAAGCGAGCAGCATGAACGATCTGTCCAGCACTTTCGGCAGCAAGCAAGTCAGCTCGGACGATCGCGAGCGACTGATCCGCAGCGTCTTCCGGCGTGTGGCGCCGCGCTATGACCTGATGAATGACCTGATGAGCTTCGGTATCCACCGCTGGTGGAAGCGCAAACTCGCCTGGGCCGTGGACCCCCGGCCGGGCCAGGTTATCGTCGATCTGGCCGGCGGCACCGGCGATGTCGCCGATCGGGTGGCTGGCGATGGTCACCAGGTAATCGTCTGCGATCCAAGCCTGGAAATGATGCAGGCAGGCCGTGACCATGTCGCGCCACGGATTCGCTGGCTGGCCGGCGTCGGCGAATCGATCCCGTTGCGCAGCGACAGCGTGGATAGTCTCACCATCGCCTTCGGTATCCGCAATGTCACGCATATCGATCATGCGCTGGTGGAGATACGTCGGGTGCTGCGCCCCGGGGGCCGGTTCCTGTGCCTGGAGTTTTCCAAGCCCTGGGCCGCGATCAGACCGTTCTACAACTTCTTTTCGCGTACCGTGATTCCACGGCTCGGGGCATGGGTGTCCGGCAATACTGATGCCTATGAATATCTGATCGACTCGATTCGGCGTTTTCCTGACCAGGAAGAGATGAAGGCGATCATCGAGACGGCCGGATTTGCCGACGTCACCTACAAGAATTTCAGCTTTGGCATCGCATGTTTGCACATGGGCTCCAAGCCGGCGGATGGCTGATTCTGCGCACAGTCTGATCGGCTGGCTGGCCACCGCGGCCAGCGAGGTACCCACGCAGCCCGCGCTGTGTGACAACACGGGCACCTTGAGCTACGCCGCGCTGTGGGATGCGCTGGGGCGTTGGCGGCACACGTATATCGACCTGGGCCTGAAGGCGCATGCGCCAGTTGCCGTGATCAGCCGTCACCGCCACCGCATTGCGCGAGCCACCTGGCTGGCGGTCTACGCGGGTTTCCCGATGCTGCCTTTGGGCCCCTCACAGCTTGGCCTTGCCGGACTGATGCGCAGCTGTGGCATCCACCAGGCGATTGCCGATGCGGATGTCGAATTGCCGGGCGGCATCAGGCGGTTGCCCGCAGCCCGGCTGGACCAGCTGCCAGCCGGCGAAAGCGCGGGGCCGACACCGCTCCGTGCCAACAGGGCTCAGTTGCTGGTCAGTACCGCCGGCACCGAAGCAAGGCCTCGCGCGGCCATGCTCAGTGGCGACAACCTTGTGTCCTCGACGAGGATCAGTTGCGCCGCACTGGAGCTACAGAGCGATGACAACTGGTTATTGTGTCTGCCGCTGACCCATATCGCGGGATTGATGATCCTGTTTCGCTGCGCAAGCGTCGGCGCTGCCGTCACGATTCACGATTTCTTTGATGCCAGCGCAATACAGTCTGAGATCGCAGAGGGTCGCTTGACCCGCCTCTCCCTGGTCCCGCCGATGGTCGATAGCCTGATGACGGCCTGTGCAGAAGGGCCAGCGTCCGGTGACAAGGCCGCTGTAAGCCCCGCTGACATGGGTGACGGACCAGGCCGGATCCGGACCGTCATCATCGGCGGCGCCCCCATCGCCACCGCGCTGGCCGAGCGGGCGGGACAGGCAGGTTGGCCGCTGCGCGCATCATATGGCATGACGGAAACCAGCTCCCACGTTGCCTTGAGCAGCAGTCGGCTCGAAGACGGTTTGCAGCCGCTGCCGGAGAGTCATATCGAAATAGCCGATGACACCGGCGGGCCACTGACCAGTGGCGGCAGCGGCCGCATCCTGATCAGCGGGCCCACCGTCATGCTGGGCTACGCGAACCCGGCTTTGTTGCCCGGCGAGGGATTGCTCGCCCCGGGCAAGCTGCTGACTCGCGATCTGGGCGAGATCGATCAGCACGGCGCGCTGCACGTCGCCGGTCGCAGCGACGATGTGCTGATATCCGGAGGGGTGAATGTGCAACCCGCGGCGCTGGAAGATCTGCTGGCCGGCTGCCCCGGTGTCGTAGAAGCTGGCGTGTCAGGCCGCCCGGACCCGGTCTGGGGCCATCGCCTGATCGCCGTTTATGCTGGAGATGCAAGCCGCAAGCAGCTGGCCGAGTGGGTCGAGCGGCATATCGCGCCGAACCTGCGGCCGCGAGAATTCATGCGGGTGTCCTCATTGCCCCGCAATGCGTTGGGCAAGCTGGATCGCCGGCTGCTGAAATTGCTGGTGGCGGCACCAGCGGACGACGATCGCTGAAACAGGCCTGGTCCGACCTGTTGTTTATGTGAATCTGAAACCCAGCCCCGGCTGCAGCGGCAGACGACAGCGGCCGGCTATAACTGCGGGTCCCAAACCAAGATCTGATGCCAGCCAATCACCGGTGTCCAGACCATGGGCCAGGTCATTCCCCAGCGCCGCGGCGCAATGCGCAACCAGCCACCTTCCGGGCGCTGCTTCGACAGTTGTCGTAACGACACACTCGATACCGTGACTCATCAGATCTTTCGCCAGCGCCATGCTGCGTCGCGCGCCGCCCAGCACCGTGGGTTTGAGGACCGCTCGACGGACCGGCAGCTGACCGGGAGCTGATGAAGTGAGCAACCTGGGCAGCGACTCATCCGCGGCAAGCGGAAACTGGCACCCCGCTTGCAGCGCCCGCAAGCGATCCGATGCCGCCCCTTTCAGAGGCTCTTCGAGACATTCCACCGGCAGATTCTGCAGCATCGTCAACCATCCTCGGGCGCACGCCTCGTCCCAGGCGCCGTTGGCATCCAGACGCAGACGACAATCGGCCGGCAGCACGGCCACCAGCTTCCGCAGCGCGGCCTGCTCGAGTTCCGGGGCACTGACCCCGAGCTTGATCTTCAGCACGCGAAAACCAGCGCTTGCCGCGGCCTGGGCGCGTTCCCTGATGGTGGCGTCTATCGCGCCCAGGCTCGCGTTGACCGCGAACTCGTCAACGGCATCAGGATTCAGCAGCTGACGCAACGGGACACCGGTCCGCATCGCCCTGAGGTCCAGCAATGCGGAATCGATCGCGCAACTTGCGGCGGGAAGCATCCTGCCTGTCTCAGAACCGGCAGCGCTGGTTGCTGACTGCGCCAGACCCGATACGACGCCATTGCCGATTAACGCGTTGGCGCGTTCACGCAGCCCGGCGCGCGCTGCGTCGGCACTCTCGGTCCCTGCCGCCGGCATCGGCGCACACTCGCCGACACCGAGACCGCCCGTCTGGTCTTCGAGGATCAGCACTTCACCCTCGCGGCGGTGCAGGGCTCCATGCGCGCTGCGCCATGCGGTTGACAGCTTTAGCGCATACCGTTCGATGCGGAAATCCCGGATCGGCACATCGTTCATGCCCACTGTCCAGCCAGCAAACCGAGCGCAAGCAGCAGTCCTGCGAACAAACCATAGCGTGCGGTATCGGCAAGCAGGCGATTGAGCGCCGGCCCGTCTGACTGGAAAGAAAACCTGCGAATCAGCCACACAGCCATGGGCAGGATCAGCAGCGGCAAACCCCACCAGCCACCGATCTTGCAGACCACCCACACCGACAGCGGCAATGGCACCAGGATCAAGGCCAGATACTCCCGGCGACTGGCCTCAAGGCCAAAAATCACCGGAAACGTGCGCCGCCCATTGATCAAATCCTGGTCACGGTCACGGGCGTTGTTGACCACCAGCACCGCTGCGGCCGGCAGTCCGACGACCGTGCCAGCTGCCAGCGCCGACCATCCGGGACTCGCGCCAGCCTGCAGGTACCAGGTGCCCGCCACCGCCACCAGGCCGAAAAAAAGCCAAACTACAAGTTCGCCGAAACAGGTATGGGATATCGGCCACGGTCCACCGCTATAGGCCAGCCCGGCCGCGACAGAGATCACACCGACTGCAAGAATTGGCCAGCCGCCAACGCTGATCAGGCTCAGGCCCGCAAGAAATGCGACCAGGAAAGTCAGCATCGCGATCCGACGCACCAATGCGGCCGGCAACCAGCCCTCAGCGGTCACCCGTTGCGGACCCAGACGAGAGTCCGGGTCATCCGCGCCGCGCTGAAAATCCGCAACGTCGTTGTGCAGGTTGGCGCCGATCTGCAATAACAGCGCCACGGTGATGGCCATGAAAAACACGAATGGTGAAAACAACTGGTGTTCGGCATAGGCCAGCGCGCTGCCGACCACCACCGGCACGACCGCCAGCGGCAGCGTGCGTGGGCGGGCTGCCAACACCCAGGCCTGAAGGACACCCGGCTGGGACTGGACTGCGGTTCCGGGCGCCTCATTCATGGTCGATTCATGGGCGATTCATGGGCGGCGCGGGAATTTGCGAAAGTCAGGCTTACGCTTCTCCAGGAATGCGTCACGGCCTTCTTTGGCCTCCGGCGTCATATAGAACAATCCGGTGGCGTTGCCGGCCAGTTCCTGGATACCGGCCAGACCATCTGTGTCGGCATTGAATGCCGCTTTTAGCGCCCGCAGTGCGGTGGGACTCATTTCCAGCATCCGGCGGCACCAGGCCACGGTCTCCTGTTCCAGCTCCGCCAACGGAACCACCGTGTTCACCAGACCCATCTCAAGCGCCTGCGCGGCGTCGTATTGACGGCACAGAAACCATATCTCCCTGGCCTTCTTCATACCCACGGTCCTGGCCAGCAAGCCGGCGCCCAGCCCGGCATCGAAGCTGCCGACCATCGGTCCAGTCTGACCGAAACGCGCGTTATCCGCCGCGATAGTGAGATCGCAGACCAGGTGGAGGACGTGGCCGCCGCCGATCGCGTAGCCGGCAACCATTGCTACCACCGGTTTTGGCAGGCGGCGGATCTGCATCTGCAGATCGAGCACGTTGAGGTGATTGGTGCCTGACTGGTCAGCATAGCCACCATGTTCGCCCCTGACCCGCTGATCGCCGCCGGAACAGAATGCGTCAGGTCCTTCTCCGGTAAGGATGATGACGCCGATGTCCTGGTCCAGGTGGGCGTCGGTAAACGCGCGGATCAACTCCCTGACCGTTTCCGGCCGGAATGCATTGCGCACCTCGGGCCGGTTGATGGATATGCGGGCGATTCCCTCCGCCTGTTGGTAGAGCACGTCCTCGAATCCGAGCTTATCGACAGTTTTCCAGCGCATCATCAGGTCTCCCGTTTGCGGCCGCCATTTTACGCACGGTCAGATCTCCGGCAAGCGGCACTTGCATCGTCCTGCCCGTGATAAACTAGCGCCGTCCCCGCCAGGTCCTTAATTCCACTGATGTTTCCCAAAGCGAGTGCTGCACATACCGGCAACGTGCTGGACCGGCTCAGGCAAATGCTGCAGGCGTCTCGCGACGACTGGCAGGATACGAGCCCGGACCATTTGTTCAGCTTCAATCTGGAGGTTGACGAGGCTCATCTTCGGCCGTCACTGGATCAGACCGAGGACGAGTTCTACTGGTATCGTCCCGTCGATCATCTGGTTGTGGCCGGCGTTGGCAGGGCAGCGGAGTATTCCGCGATTGGTGCCGAGCGTTTCAGTCGGCTGGACGCTGCCCATCGTGCCCTGGCTGGCGACTGGACTCAGCTGGGGAGCGTCCCGGCATGCGGCCCGCTGGCGGTCGTCGGGTTTGCGTTTGATCCCGCAGACGAGCCCGGTCCCGAATGGGGTGGCCTGAAAAATTCGATGATGGCGGTGCCCTCCGTGCTGTTCCGGCGCAGTGGAGACCGGGCGGCGCTGAACTTCTCCGCGACCGGATCTGCACTGGCCGATGTCGACGCCCAACTTGAGACCTGGGCCGATCAGCTGGCCAGATTCCGGCGCCCGCAGTCCTCACCACGGCCGGTGTTGAACGGGCAGATGCTTGAGCAAATCAGTGAAAATGACACCTGGCGGCGGCGTGTCGAACAGGCGCTTAGCGCGATACATAGTGGCCGGCTGGACAAAGTCGTACTGACCCGCCGGGTCCGTTTTCGCAGTCAACGAGTGCTCGATTGCGCACAGGTGATGGATTTCCTCGATCAGCGCCATGACGCCTGCGCGCATTTCGCCATCGCCAAAGGGGGTCGGACGCTGCTCGGCGTCTCGCCGGAGAGATTGCTCGCTTTGCACGAAGGCACTGTGACGGTCGATGCGCTGGCGGGTACCACGCCGCGCGGCCAGAATCCGGGGCATGATAGCCGGCTGGCGGAAGCATTGATGACCGACCCGAAGGTCTGCGAAGAACACCGCCTGGTGGTCGACGAGATACGTTCAGCACTGACCCCGGTTTGTTCTGATCTGAATTTCCCGCAGCAACCAAAGATCATGCCGCTGCCGCAGGTCCAGCATCTGTGGACGCCGGTCACCGGCAAGGTCAAAAACGGTGAGGGTCTGCTGGCGATCGCCCGACGCCTGCACCCGACGCCCGCAGTCGGTGGCAGCCCAAGACAGGCCGCGGCCAAATGGCTCGCGGACTCGGGCGAGCCGGGACGTGGCTGGTATACCGGTGCCTGCGGCTGGATAGATGCACGCGGCAATGGCGAGCTGTCTGTAATCCTGCGCTGCGGACTGGTCAGCGGGCGCACCGCAGATCTGTTCGCCGGCGCCGGAATCGTGGCCGATTCCCGACCGGAGCAGGAACTGGCGGAGACCGAGTGGAAGCTGTTGACGATGCTGGGAGCGCTGCGTCTTGGCTGACCCGGCAGCGTCCGCGATGACGCAGGGCGATATCAATCTGGCATGGGCTGATGCGCTGATTGCGGGTCTTGCCAGCAGCGGTATCCGACACGCCGTCATCTCCCCCGGTTCACGCTCCACACCGCTGGCTCTTGCAGTTCACCGCCATCCTGCGCTTGAACTTACCATCATCCCGGACGAGCGCAGCGCAGCTTTTTTCGCACTGGGTGTCGGCCGGCGTAGCGGCCAGCCGGCGATCGTGATTTGTACCTCTGGCACGGCCGTGGGCAACTGGCTGCCGGCCGCAATAGAAGGCGCGATGGATGCGGTGCCCATGGTCATGCTGAGCGCGGATCGGCCACTCGAATTGCAACACGTTGGGAGCAATCAGACGATTGAACAACCCGGTTTGTTCTCGTCTCATGTGCGCGCCTGCTACCAGCTGTCCGCGCCGTCACCCCAACAGAGCGAATTTTCCTTCCCCGAATCGCTGGGGCTGCAGGCCGCGCACCGGGCCTGCTGGCCGGAGCCTGGCCCGGTCCATATAAATGCGGCGTTTCGGGAACCGATGGTGCCGTCGCTTGCTGCGCTGGAAGCGTCACCAAAACCTGTCCCATCCAGGCCGCTGCACAGGCCCCGAATCGAGGCAGATCCGGAAAGTCTTGAGGCCCTCGCGGCAGACCTCGCGCAAGGCCCGAACCTGATCGTCGTCGGCCGGCTGCCACTGGATGATGACTTCGCCGAGGCTGTCACCACACTGGCGGCACGACTGGATTGTCCGATCGTGGCCGATCCCTTGTCCGGATTGCGCTGGGGCAAGCACGATCGCAGCCGTGTGATCAGCGCCCATGATGTCTTTCTTCGCAGCCCGGGCTGGCGTGAAAAACTTGCTCCGGCAACGGTGCTCCAGTTCGGCGGCAGTGCCACTGGCATCGGGCTGCAGAGATTTCTGCAGCAAGCCGCTCATCGCCTGTGGCTGATTGGATCATTTGGTCCGTGGGCCGATCCCGCGCGCCATGCGCGCCAGCGCGTATACGCCGATCCGACGCGTCTGGCGCGAGCGCTCGAACCGCGCCTGCCCCGCTCCCAATCACGAGACAACCGGATGGCGGACTGGGCGCAAGCGCAATCCTGGGCCGACACGCTGTGCGCCGACCCGGAGCTGCTGCCGCCTGAGGGCCTGCTGGTCAAAACGCTGGAAGCCGGGCTGCCGGATGGGTGCAAGCTGTTCGTTGGTAATTCCATCGCCATCCGCGCTGTGGATGCATTTGCCCGCGGCCGCCAATCGGGCCTTGATGTGTACGGCAATCGCGGCGCCAGCGGCATTGACGGCAACGTCTCAACCGCGCTGGGTATCGCCACGGACGAATCGACCGCCAGCGCAGCGCTGATCGGTGATCTGACCCTGTATCACGACATGAACGGCCTGCTGGCGGCGAGAGATCGGGACATCACCCTGATCGTCGTCAACAATGGCGGTGGCGGCATTTTCGATTTGTTGCCACAGCGCCAGATGCCGGATTTCGAGCGTCTGTGGCTGACGCCGACGGCGCTGGATCTGGCGAAGGTAGCCGCCTTGTACGACCTGCGTCATGCGGTCGCCGAACCCGGTCCGGCATTTCAGCAACAACTCGCGCTGGCCTGCGCAAGTCCGGGACCTGATCTGATCGAGTTGCGTATCGACAGACCCGACAGCAGCCGACGCTTCCGTGCATTATGGGCGGCGGCCAGCGCAAGCTGACTCAGACGATTGACCCAAAAGACCGAGATTCGGAGTCCTGCCATGGAACTCAAGCAAAGCAGCACGCTACCGGCCATCCGTACCACGCTGATGCCAAAGGATACGAATTCCTATGGTTCGATATTCGGTGGCGTCATTTTGTCGCTGATCGACCTCGCCGCATTTATCGAGGCGGAGCGGCAATCCCAGCGTCGCTATCTGACCGTGGCCATGGACAAGGTCGAATTCCATAAGCCGGTGATGGTCGGCGATATCGTGACCCTGTGGGCGGACACGCTCAAAGTGGGCCGCACCTCAATCCGGGTGCGGGTCAACGTGCTGGCAAGAGCCAGACAAACGCGTGATGACATAGCTGTCACCACTGCGGAGGTCACCATGGTGGCGGTTGACGACAATGGCCGACCGGTGCCGGTATTCGACGAAGCCGCTGCAACATAGAGGCGGCAGCCTGAAGCGGAAGCCTGACCCGGCCACCGGACGTTGACCAGCCGCAGTCGATGCCAGGCCCGGACGGGAACAGACTCTCGGGCCAGGAAACTCAGGGACAAACCAATACGGGGGCCCGCAAAGGGCCCCCGTATCGAGGGAAGGTCAACGGAGATGAATCGGAGAAAGAGCTTTGATTACCTCCATGACCAATCTAGCGCGCTCGCGCCAGACCGCCATGACCCAGATCAATTTTCAGGCCAGAAAGGGCTGGACCCGCAGTCTGCACCGGGTGCCAACAGGTGGTCCTGAACCGGTTACCTCCCCGTCCGTGGCTTGACCCTCAGCCTTCGGCTACCGGGGCGTCCGGCGCATTGCGGGCGACCGAGGCGATACCGTTCTTGCAGCTCGCCGGGCTGTTATACATCTCGCTGGTGCCGATGACCTGACCGTTGGTCGCCTTGAGCACGAAATAGTGTTTGCCGTTGGAGGAGGTCTTCGCCTCGAAGCGCTTTTCTTCCTGGGAGTTACGTCGTACGGACTCTATCCCGTTCTTGCAATCCGCTTTGGCTTTGTAACCCTGGCTCTGCAGGATGGGCTCGCCGTTGCCGGCTTTCAACCTGAAGTAATGCTTGCCGTCTTTGCCGCTGTAGGTCTCGAATTTACCAGCCATTCTGTCTCTCCCTAGTGATAAAAAGATGTTGATAAAAAAATCCGCAGTTGCCGCCGCCCTGCCCCATCTGAAGGCAAGTACGCCGTCCCGATCCAGAAACTCGCCCGGAATCCCGCGAGCTCTCACACACTCTCGCCTGCAGGCTCGCTTGTGTGCTGGGTCTGTCCTCTGGCCTGTTCTCTGGCCCGTTTTCTGGCCCATGCAAGCTTGCGGGGGCCACTGCGCTGCACACTTTGACATCGCAAAGCGCTGCTAATCAACCGTTTCGAGCCATTCCACCTCGGCGACACACCTCGGCGACAGCGAACAGCAGCCGCGTCACAGGGTCAGTGATCCCGACAAAAACGACATCATTAACCCGGCTGCTATCGACGCGTCGCAAGCCTCCGAGGGGGCTTCCCGGTGTCCTCATCAAGGCACCCGACCCCGATAATCCCGCAGCCGGAAAACTGTTCCGGGCCGCATTTCTCGCGCATCTGCCGCGCCGCAAGTAAATGAAATTACTGTGATTTTAACCGCTCGTCCGGCGATTCCGACCGCTTATCGGGAAGATCCGGCCCAGGCTTGCGCCGCTTGTCCCGAGGGACGGACTATGACCACCATGAATACCAAACGCGAATCCGGGTTTTCCATGCTCGAGGTGCTGGTGACGATTGCCATCGTTTCCATTCTGCTGGGTATCGGCATTCCATCGTTTCAGAATCTGATGGATACCAATCGCATGGCTGCGGCGGTCAACGACTTTGTCGGTGCCATGCATGCAGCGCGGGCTGAGGCCATCAAGCGACGCGCCAATGTCACCGTCTGTGCAAGCAGCGACTGGGATACCGCAGATCCGGATTGTGACGCTGCCGCGCATCTGGGCACGGGATGGATCATCTTTGTGGATGGCGTGCCGCCGGTATTGCCCAACGGCGACATCGACGGTCCGGACGAATTGCTA
Source organism: uncultured Gammaproteobacteria bacterium (assembly GCA_963704875.1). Taxonomy (GTDB): domain Bacteria; phylum Pseudomonadota; class Gammaproteobacteria; order Steroidobacterales; family XN24; genus CAMYOC01. Next base: position 196,411 of record CAVPIA010000003.1, read on the forward strand.
CGGGCACACGGACCACTGGCGGGTACGATCGATGACGTGACCGTCAACGCTGGCGTGACCGTGCCCTATGTCTCTTATGGCCCCGGCGGCTTCGCGCAGCAAATCGGTGCCCTGGTGCCGATCAACAATATCCAGATCTGTGACCGCCGCGGCAATGTCGATACCGGTGGCGGCGTCGCAGCCGGCCGCTGGATCAACGTTGCCGCAACCGGTCGCCCGCAGGTTTTTTCGCAGCAGGCTGACGTGCAGGGCAACCCCCTGGGCGGATGCTAGGCGCTCACCATGTCGTTTAAAGGAAACAACATGATGTCCAGGTTTACATCCAGGCAAGGATTTTCGTCCGCGCAAAAATCCCGGGGTTTCACGCTGCTGGAGGTGCTGGTCGCCCTGGTTGTGATCTCGGTCGGCATGCTCGGCATTGCGGTGCTCTATGTAGAGGGCCTCAAAGCGCAGCGAACGTCGATTTACCGCACATCGGCCGTGAACCTCGTCGCGGAAATGGCCGACAGGATTCGAGCCAATGCGAATGCGACGGTCGCCTACCAGGGCGCACCTGCGAACAACGGCTGTACCAATGGCGTCGCCGATTGCACCGCGGCGCAGATGGCGGCGGAGGACCTGTTCGTCCTCAACCAGAACATCGCCAACCGCCTGCCCGCCGGCGCAAACGGCACGGTCGCGGTGGCCAACCTCGGCATCATCAATCAATACGTGATCACCGTCACCTGGCAGGAGCCCGGCTTCCCGGCAGCTCAGGCCTACTCGGTCACTGTCCAGATCTAGGAACAAAACCGCAATGTTCAACTCGCAAACACAACACTGCCATGGCTCCTGTGCCGGCGTCCGGACTGCCCGGGTTGCCGGCGGATTCACGCTGATCGAGATGATGGTGGCCATGGCCATAGGCCTGGTCCTGATTCTTGGCGCGGTGAATATCTATGGCCAGGGGCGTCAGAGCTTCCGTACTGCCGAATCGGTCGCGCGGATACAGGAGAACGCCCGCTTCGCTCTGGACATGATGGGTCCGGATATCCGCCTGGCCGATTTCTGGGGCCGCAGTAATGAGCCGGCGTTTATTACGGTGCCAGGCGCTATTGCGGTCACCTGCGGCGGCGCCAATGTCACCGCCTGGGCGCTGAATCTGACCAACGGAATCCAGGGCGTGGACGATAATTACAACCTTCCCTGCGCGGCGTTTTCAGGCGCGCAACCGAACACAGATGTGCTGATCGTACGCCATGCCAGTGGTCAGCCCACACTGCCCACTGCCGGGCGGTTACAGATCCAGAGCGCCCGCGTGTCGGCCGCACTGTTTAATAACGGCGCCATTCCAGGCGGCGCCGTGCCGGCCCCGCCGACCTCGGCGACCCATGACATCGTAGTGAATGCCTACTACGTTGATCAGCAGTCCTCACTGGGGGCCAACACGCCTTCGCTGCGCCGGCAGACACTGGTCAACGGCGGCGTGATTCAGGATCAGGAGATCATCCCCGGGGTCGAGAATCTGCAATTGCAGTTCGGTGTAGACACTGATGGTGATGGTGCAGTCGAGCGCTATGTGGATTCAGATGCCGGGATTATTACCCCTGGCAACGTGGCGTTTCTGCCGGATGCCGAAATTATCGCTGTGCGTCTGTGGATGCTGGTCCGTTCCGAGCAGCTGGAAAACGTGCACAACGACACCGGTCCGTACACGCCGCCTGACGCCAACCTCGGGAACATCACTCCGAACGACCAGTTCCGGCGTTTGCCGGTGACGACCACCATCATGCTGAGAAACGCCCGGAGCTAAGCGATGACCGTTATAAGAGACAATCTTCACGCCAATCTCCAGGGCAATCTTCGGGGCCATCTCAAGGGCCATCCACATCGCCAGTCGGGCGCGGCTCTGGTCGTCGGTCTGGTGCTGCTGCTGGTATTGACCATCCTCGCGGTGGCCACCATGAACACCGCCAGTCTCGAAGTCACGATGGCGAGCAATAATCAGAATGGTCAGAGTGCGTTCCAGATGGCGGAGACCGGGATCGACGTCAACCTGGCCACGGCAGACAACAATCGGGCGCTGCTCGTAGCAGTCACCGGCGCGCCACAATGGTGTCTGGGTCAGACCGCGGTCGCCAACGTCGGCACCTATGAGGGCTGCCATGTTTTCACTAACGACGTCACGGCCCTGGTGGGCTCGAGTGTCGGCGTCGGCACGGGTCTTGCGGCCTATCACTTCGATTCATTCGGCGCCGGGACCTCATTCCGCGGCGCTCAGTCCAATCACACCCAGAGTTTTTATGTCCCAGGGCCCGGTGCCGGGAACTGAGGGAGGATTTCACGCCATGAATATCAAACACGTTTTCTGCCTGCTCGGTCTGAGCGCGATGATCGTCGCGCCTGCTCAGGCTGCGCTTGACCGGATCGAAGAAACGCTGGAACTCGATCGTTCGCAGATCGATCTGCCCAGCTACGCGGGTGACTCCGTGGTGGTGCGGCCCTGCGCGGACTGCGAGACGCAGATTTTTCAGGCCAGCGCCAACACGGTTTACCAACTCGGCTATCAGGGCGAGCTGGTCGATCTGGCCGCTTTTCGCGCAGCCGCTTTTCAGGGTCAGGCGGAAGACACACTGATCCTGGTCAGTTACAGCACCGAAGATCAGCAGGTGATACGCATCGTGCTGAGTACGCCGCCTGTCGCGGCGTCGGAATGAGGACGCAGCCATGAACCAGAACATGAACTCCATCAAGACCCGTGCCGGCTCACTGCTGGCAGCGTTTGTCCTCGGCCTCGGCGCAGCCAGTCCGGCGGCGGCGGATGACGCAGAGCTGTTCATTGCATCGGCGGACCCATTGGTCACCGGCGCGCAGCCCAACATCCTGTTTGTCATCGATACCTCGGGCAGTATGACCACCAATGTGCTGACTCAGGAAGACTGGGATCCGGCATTGACGTTTAACGGCTGCTACCGGAACGACCAGATCTATTGGTCGACCACCAATGAACTGCCTGGTTGTGGCAGCAACAACTACTTCCCCAAGAGCAGGAATTTCTGCCAGGCCGCCAGCAACCAAATGGATGGCATCGGCTCGTTCACCGGCAAGCTGGCCGCGTGGAGGCCCAGAAACAATGCCAGGAACAGCAGATGGGTCGAATTGGGCGGTAATCGCAATCGTGATGTCGAGTGCGAAGCCGACCGTGGCGTCCATGGCAATGGCGGCAGTGAGAAATGGGCCGCGGTGGGCACCCAGGGTCCATGGCACTCGGACGTCAGCGCCGAGCCCGCATGGAACAACAAGTATTTTCTCTGGGACGGCAACTGGCTGGACTGGAGTGCATCTGGAGGCTCGATCACCCGCACTCGCATTGAGATTGTGCAACAGGTGGCGAAGAATCTGCTGGACAATGTCGACGGGGTCAATGTCGGCCTGATGCGCTTTAACTTCGGAACAGGGCGGCCCGGTAATCCATGCGATGGAGGATGTCGCCACGGCCAGGCCGGTCATGAAAGCCACGATCGATGCATTGCCTGCCGATGGCTGGACGCCGCTGTCCGAGACCATGTATGAGGCCGGGCAGTATTTCACCGGGCGCAATGTCGACTACGGCAACGTCGGTCCCGTGATGAGCGTGCCTGCGTCCCGGCTGGGCGGCGGGGCAGGTGGCGTGACCTATTCGAAGCCGATCAACTATGCCTGTCAGAAAAACTATATCGTGCTGTTAACCGACGGCGCGCCAACCCGTGATGTGGACGCGCAATCCAAGATCGAAGGTCTGCCCAACTTCTCCAGCCTGGTCGGTCCGACCTGTGATGGCAGCGGCAACGGTGCCTGCCTGGATGACATGGCCGAGTATTTGTACAAAGCGGATCTTGACGGCAGTCTGCCGGGCGTGCAGAACGTCACCACGTATACCATCGGTTTCGCGGTTGACCTGCCCTTGTTGAAGTCCACAGCCGAAAGAGGTGGTGGTGAATACAAACTGGCCGACAACACATCTACGCTGGCCAACGTACTCAGCGAAATTATATTGTCGATCAAAGATGATGCGACGACGTTCACCGCGCCGTCTGTGCCAGTCAACGCGTTTAACCGGACCCAGAATCTGAACGATGTGTTCGTCTCGGTGTTCCAGCCTTCCGCGACGGTGCACTGGCCCGGGAACCTGAAAAAATATCGCCTGATAAACGGCGAGCTGGTGGGTCAGGATGATCTGCCTGCGGTGGATCCGCTGAGCGGTTTCTTCGCCGATGATGCGTTCAGCTTCTGGTCACCTGCAGCGGATGGCGATCGCGCCGCCCGCGGGTGGCGCGGCCAGCCAGCAGCCGGAACCGGACAGTCGGAACGTTTATACCGATCTGAACGGCAATACTCTGACTTCTACCGCCAATCGGGTCGAGGTCGGAAACAACAACATCGACGCAAATGATCTCGGCACTACCGCGATCGAACGGGACAGCGTGATCGCCTGGATCAATGGTCTCGATGTATTTGATTCCGATGATGATGGCAGTACCACGGATGCCCGGCGCCAGATGGGCGACCCTTTCCACGTCCGCCCGGTCACGGTGATCTACGGTGGTACCGTAGACAATCCCGACGCGGTGGTCTTCGTGTCTACCAATGACGGCCAGATGCACGCGATCGACGCGGAAACCGGCGCCGAATTGTGGACCTATATTCCCGACGAGATGCTGGATCGCTCCTACGAAATCTATCTGGATGAACCGGCGCCGAGTCGGCGTTATGGGCTGGACGGTGAGATCCGAGCCCATGTGTATAACGATGATGGCATCCCAGGCATCAGTGGCGCGGAACGCGTGTTCCTGACTTTTGGTATGCGCCGCGGCGGGGACACCGTTTATACCATCGAGGTCACCAATCGCTATGCGCCGAAACTGCTGTGGAAGGTTGACAGCAACACGGCGGGCTTTGGCGAACTCGGACAGACCTGGTCCACGCCGGTGGTGACCGACGTAATTATCGGTGGCACGCGCAAGACAGTCGCCATCTTTGGTGGCGGCTATGACGACGGTCAGGATAATCCGGGCTATCGCACCGATACCGTCGGCAACGCCATCTACATGGTGGATCTGCTGACCGGGAACCTGCTGTGGAAGGCAAGCAATGCCGGTGCCAACCTGGATCTGCCGGAGATGACCCATTCGATTCCCTCGCCGCTGGCGGTCGTCGACATCAGCCAGAACGGTCTGGCCGACCGCATGTATGTGGGCGATATGGGTGGACGCCTGTGGCGCTTCGACATCGTCAACGGCGCGGCGGCGGATGATCTGGTTGAAGGCGGAGTGATCGCTTCGCTGGGCGGAGCGGCCGAGTTCACACCGACCCCGGCAGACCTGCGCCGCTTCTACGCGCAGCCTGATGTGGTGCCGGTGATCTCCAATGATCGCCTGATCCTGACCGTGAACATCGGCTCCGGCTATCGCGCCCATCCTCTGGATGCGACGATCGAGGATGAGTTCTTCTCGGTCAGAGACTACAAGGTGTTTGACATCATCCCGACTGATGGATACGGACCCCCGATCACGCGGACCGACCTGGTCGACATCACCACAGAGCCGAATCCGACGCTGGATCCGGATGTGCCCGGATGGCGCTTGCGCATGGTCCAGAGCACCGGTGAGAAGGTCCTCTCGCAGTCCTTTACGTTCCAGGGCGCGATCTTCTTCAGCAGCTTCTCGCCCGGCAACGCGGCAAATTCCTGCGTCGCTTCCAGTGGCTTGAACCGGCTGTATCGGGTCAATGTGCTCGATGGCTCGCCGAATACTAATCTGGACCAGCCGGTCGACGACCCGGAAGAGCTGACCGAGGAAGACCGCTTCATCGAGCTCAAGCAGGGCGGCATCGCGCCACGGCCGGTGTTCCTGTTCCCGCGTGATCGCTCGGATCGCCCGGTCGCCTGTATCGGTGTCGAGTGTCTGGATCCTGGTATCAATAACGATCTGGTCCGCACCTTCTGGACCCAGGACGGGACATGATGCACAAGGAGCTGAACATGTTGTATAGATCGAAAGGCGTAACGCTGATGGAGCTGATGATCACGTTGCTGATCGTCGCCATCCTTGCAGCCATCGCCGTGCCAAATTATCGCAGCCATTCGATGCGCGGACATCGCACCGAAGCGAATATGGCTTTGGCCCAGATCGCCTCCCGGCAGGAACAGTTCTATATGCAGAACAATACCTATACCGCGAATCTTGCCGACCTGGGTTTTGGCGCGGAGACAGAGCATGGCCGGTACGGACTGGCATTAACCAGCGGCGACGCCACCGCGTTTGTGGCCCGCGCCACTGCGCTGGGTGGCCAGGCGGATGACGACGGTTGCGAAGTGTTCGCGATTAACGAGGACGGCGTGCGCTATGGCGGGCCCGGTCCGGTGGGTGCTGCAATCAATATGGGCACCCACGATGAGGAATGCTTGCGGGGCCGCTAACCAGGCGCTGCAGCACGAGTGAAAAAAAGGCGGCCCCTGCGGGCCGCCTTTTTTTGGACTGCACACTGAACTATGAGGGCGTCTGGACGGGTATCCGCCTCACCGACATGCGGGAATAAACCGCTGCGCCGGGGCTGGATCGAGTTGACCCGCCCAGTCTGCGGACCTGCTCCCCCTTATCGCCCCGTACGGCCCGGTTCGTTAGGGGTAGATGCCGTTCGGCCGGGCCAAATGCCAAGCCAGGACTGGCCGACGCGGATGATCGGGTGTCGGCTGGCTTTACATAAAGCAATCCAGGGGTGACGCCTTAAGTGTCGGTTAGTTTTACACTTCCCGAACAGACGCAATCAGGTGTTGCGTACAAGTCGCTGAAAGTAATCCGGTTATTCTTTATGGCATGAATAATGCTTCTATATTCTCAAGGGCAACTCCTCCCACCTGATTGCAGTCCTCTTCGATGGCACAATCAACGGGAGTTTCACCGAAGATTTGTAGCACTAACGATTGCAGGCGATGCCCCCGAACCGACCTCCCTGGCGCTGCTCGGCCTCGGCCTGGTTGGCAAGGGATTGCGGCGGCGCATGAAAGCCTGATTCAGCACAACAATAAGAAACTGAACTTGAACCCCGCTTCGGCGGGGTTTTTCTTTTGGTGCGAGAGCTTGTTGCCATGGACACTTTTGAAAAAGGGGGACGGTATCGCCTGATGTCGCGGCTTTGGCGTCGGGAAGAAAGGGGTGGGATGGTTTGACGCCGGTAGCAGCTCGAACTGAAGAGGGGGTGGGATTGATTCGGCCGCTATGGCGGCCTCACCCTTCGGGCGGCGTCGCTGCGCTCCGCCGTCTGTCGGCGCACAAAGTGCGCCTCGGTTCGAACCCGGGCGGGTTCGTCCACACACCCCGCACCGGATAAACAATAAAGGGGCCCACCAGGGCCCCTTTATTGTTTATTGGCGGAGGGGGTGGGATTGACTCGGATCGGCTATGGCCGATCCTCGGGGCTACGCCCCACCGTCGCTCTCGCTCCGGCGTCCAAAACGCTAGCGCGTTTTGTCGAACCTAGTGGGTTCGTCCACACACCCCGCACCGGATAAACAATAAAGGGGCCCACCAGGGCCCCTTTATTGTTTATTGGCGGAGGGGGTGGGATTCGAACCCACGGTACAGCAAGCTGTACACTTGATTTCGAGTCAAGCCCATTCGACCACTCTGGCACCCCTCCGGGTGGGCGGCATTATCCCGACCCCTCTGTGACCCGTCAATCACTCGTGGGCGCGCATTCCGGGTCGGCAAGCGGTATGGCGGGCATTCGGCATAACACTGATTTTCCGTTCACGACCGCGCCCGCAAGCTTCTGTTTTCCATGGATTATGTCAAGCTGGAAAGCGCCGGATATGAGCCATCCCGGGGTGCCTGAAATGTGAACGAAAGCCCGCTTCCGGCCGTCTCATTGTCTATGATCGACTAAATCCCCCCGAGCCGCCGCCGGAGAGACTCTTCCGTGAGAGCCGTAAGCACTATCAGCTTGTGTGTGTTGCTCACCACCTGCCATGTTCCGCCGACCTTGATTGAGCAGATCGTGGCGGAGGGGGAATTGCGCGTGGTCACACGCAACAGCCCCACGACCTATTACCTGGGTCCGGAGGGCCCGGTCGGGATCGAGTACGACCTCGCCCGCGGACTCGCCGAGTCCATCGGTGTTGAACTCAACATCTATAGCCTCGACAGCATCAGTGACATGGTCCCGGAAGTAGCGTCGGGACGCGCGCACATTGCTGCCGGCGGTCTGACGGTCACCGACAAGCGGCTGGCACAGGTGGAATTCGGACCGGCCTACCGCACCGTCACCGAGCAACTTGTGTACCGCAACGGCGAATCGCGACCGCGAGAAGTCACGGATCTGATCGGCGGTCATCTGGAAGTGATGAGCGGCAGCAGCCATGTCGATACGCTGGAAGCGCTGCGCTCGGGCCTTCCCGAATTGACCTGGCTGGAGCGACCACTGGCTGACGAGGAGGAACTGTTGCAACGGGTCTCGGACGGAGAACTTCGATTCACCGTCGCCGATTCCAGCGCGGTCGAGGTCAGCCAATATTTCCACCCCGAGGTCCGGGTCGCATTCGACCTGAGTGAGCCTCAGGAACTGGCCTGGGCGCTGCGCCGCGGCGACGACAACAGCTTGCGGCTGACGGTGGATAGATACTTCCAGCAGGTCAATGCCAGCGGCATGCTGGCGGCGCTTGAGGATCGGTACTTCGGCCATACCGCTGACTTTGATTACGTCGGCGCGCGGACCTTCTTGCGCCACATCGAGCAGCGCCTGCCCCGCTACCGCGTCTGGTTTCAGCAGGCCGCGGCCCAGGTGAATATGGACTGGCGGCTGTTGGCGGCGGTGGCCTACCAGGAATCTCACTGGAATCCGCACGCAGTTTCGCCCACCGGCGTGCGCGGGCTGATGATGCTGACCAACACCACCGCCCGCAGCATGGGCATCACGGACCGTCAGGATCCGCGCCAGAGCATTGATGGCGGCGCCCGCTATTTGCGCCGGGTCCTCAACCGGATCCCGGAGCGCATCCCGGAGCCCGACCGGACCTGGCTGGCATTGGCTGCCTACAACGTCGGCTGGGGCCATCTGGAGGACGCGCGCATTATCACTGAAATTCGTGGTGAGGATCCGGACAACTGGGCGGCAGTACGCGACAGTCTGCCCTTGCTGACACAGAGAAAATGGTACACGCGGGTCCGGCGCGGGTATGCACGCGGATGGGCACCCGTGCACTACGTTGACAACATACGCAGCTACTATGAGGTGCTGTTGTGGCTGACTGCCGATGACACCGACGAAGCGGTGACGGCTGACAACGACGATCCCCTGGAAGCAACAGAAGCCACGCTTGACGCCGACAAGGACGCCGCCTGAATCCGGGCTCAGCGGCGTTGGCGGAAAAACTCGCGCAACAAGCCGGCGCAATCCTCAGCCATCACCCCAGCGTCTACCACCAGCTGATGATTGAGAGCCGGAGCGCGGACGATGTCAAACACGCTCCCCGCTGCCCCGGTCTTGGGGTCGGGTGCGCCATAGACCAGTCGTTCGATACGCGCGTGGACCATCGCGCCGGCGCACATCGCGCACGGCTCCAGCGTCACATACAGCGTACATCCGTTCGTTCGGTAGTTGCCAAGGGCGATACCTGCGGCACGCAATGCCTGAATCTCCGCGTGGGCAGTCGCATCGTGCGCGGCAATCGGCCGGTTCCAGCCTTCACCTATGATCTCGCCCTCACGCACCACCACCGCGCCGACCGGCACTTCACCTTCATCGCGGGCGCGGCTAGCGAGCCTGACCGCGTGCTGCATCCAGCGCCGGTCCTGGTCCACAACTAAGTTCGGCGACGGCGTCACCTTCAGGGTCTAATCCGGATCGCGATCCAGAGTCCGACTACGATCGTTACCGCGGCACCAAGCCAGGCTGGATCCATGTTCTTATTCCCACTCGATTGCAAATAAGCCATTATTATCTTTTATATTCAACGGCTTATTTTCCTGCCAATTGGTAATACCATGAAAAATACCATGCTCAGAAGTTTCTTCAAAATGCTCGGAAAATTGCCGATTGAACGCTGCTGTCCCCTCCCCGTAGATTAGGCCCACGGATAACCGGAATTTCGGCATGATGACGGTCCTGACGGTACTGACAAGTTAACGCATATCTTGCCATTTTCTGGGCGAAACATGCCTCCTCAACTGCCAACGTTCAGTCACTTGGAAGAATCTGACTGACGCAGTTAAGTCCTCTAGTCAGTTAACTTGTCAGTATCCTTTCCTGGGGTTCGCAAGGCATCGATACGCAATTTGTCAGTACCGCATCGTGGTCGGCTTTCCCACGGTCATGATCGGCGATTAGGACTTCATAGAATCTTGTATGTTCAGCGTTGCCCGAAATCTGGCAGATTGAGGGCGCCGGGGTGGGAGGGACTTATTCTTCTTTCGGACTCAGCTGAGTACCGACCCGGATAGCGATCGTCCCCACCCCTCACCGTTGAGCGCCGATAAGTAATCCAGCCGTCTGCTCGGCCGATCTTCGCAAGGTAGCGCCCGGTGAGTCCCCGGCGTGTTCACGAGGAACGGAGGCTATTATGACGCAGACTAGCGAGGCGGACATTATCGGGGTCGACGTATCGAAGGACACGTTGGACATCTATCTGTCGGCGACCGATCAATCGTGTTCGATCGCCAACGACACCGCGTCGATCGAGCATTGGGTGGCCCGCCAGGCCGGTCCCATCCGTCTGGCCATCGAGCCCACCAATACCTATCACTTGGGCATCGCCACTGCGGCTCAAGTGCGGGGCCATCAGGTCGATTTGATCGACCCCTATCGGCTGGTTCATTATCGCGAGGGCGTCGGGCAACGGGTCAAAGCCGACGATCAGGACGCTCGGTTACTGGCCCGTTATCTGCAGAGCGAGATCGGCGAGCTTCGTGTCTGGACGCCTCCAAAACAAGGTCCGCAACGCTTCTGGCACTTGCTCAAGCGCCGCGCGAGTCTGGTGCAGACAGTCGCCCGAATGAAACAGAGCCTGACCAATCTGGGCGCCCTGCAGGCCGACGTGGTTGACTTGATCAAACAGGGCCAAAAGACCATCCGGAAGATCGGTCAGGCACTTATGACTCAGGCCAGGCGGTTAGGCTGGGATGCACAGGTGCGTCGCTGCCAGGGTATTCCCGGGGTTGGACCGCTAACCGCCCTGGCCATGGTGGCTACCTACCATCGCGGTCAGTTCCGCAACGATGATGCGTTCATTGCCTTCATGGGCATGGATGTGCGCGTGCGGGAGTCGGGTCTGTATCGCGGTCGGCGCAAACTTTCCAAGAAGGGCGACCCCGAGCTGCGCCGACTCCTGTTCAACGCGGCCATGCAGGGACGGCGCAACGCACACTGGGAACCGTACTATCTGGCGTTGCGTGAACGGGGCTTGAGCTCGACTGCCGCCTTCGTGGCGCTTCGGCAAAAGTTGGCCCGACTGTGCTTTGTCCTCCTCCGCAAAGAGGCCGATTTTGACCCCAACTTCTGTTCCCGGGGTTGCATGGCGTCATAGAATCTATCCGCTGGTAAAGAGAAGTCTGTGAATCCGCTGGTAAAGAGAAGTCTGTGAAGCTGAGTTTGAACTTTAAAGAGGCATTCAAGACAGCCCTGGCCATGACCATTGCCATCGGCATCGCCCTTGCCATGGGCTGGGAAAAGGCCTATTGGTCAGGCCTGGCTGTTGCCATGTGCTCCCTGGCCACTCTCGGGCAGTCCCTGGAAAAAGCTTCCCTGCGCATGGCCGGCACTGCCGTGGCAGTAGCAGTGGCGCTGGTGCTCATTGCGCTTTTTGGTCAGCACCGCTGGGCATTTATGCTGTTCCTCTCGCTGTACGG
>CAVPIA010000004.1:0-111028 GCA_963704875.1 uncultured Gammaproteobacteria bacterium
GGGCGCACAACCGCCCGTCTGCTGCTCGATATCGTCGAACTGGAACGTCCAGTTGTCCGGATCGTTCTCCGCATCACCGACCGTACCGTTGTCGAAGATCAGCGTATAACCGTTGACAGTGCCGGCCACACCGGTGAAGTCAAAACACAACTCCTGCCAATTGCTGCCGCCGGTATGGGTCGCCGTCGCCTCCTGGTTAAGCGGCTCCAGCTTCAGCGTTACCACCACTTCACGCGGTGAGAACACCTTCATCCGGTACGAATCGGCCGCGGCCAACGCGAGCGGCGGATCCACCGCCAGCGTGCTGCCGGCAAAGGTCGCGCCGGCGAACTTCTGCATCTGCCCGACTTTGGCACTGGTGTTAATGCCGCCCGGGTTCGGGTTGTCGATGACCGACCCGACTCCGCCTTCAAAGTCATTGAACACGTACGGCCCGGCACCCTCGAAATCGGTCAGGGTGTCATCGGCCGGCGGCGGCTCGCCGTCATCCGGCGGGACCAGGTAGATGTCGTCTATATAGAAGGTCCAGTTGACCGGATCATTGTCCGCATCGCCGACGGTCCCGTTATCGAAAATGAACGTGATGCCAGTGACGTTGCCCGATAAACCGGGGAAGTCGAAGGTCAGCTCTTCCCAACCCGAACCGCCATGGGTCACCGTGACGCCATTGCCCGGACCCTGCGGTTCCGGCTGAAACAGTACGTCTACCGGCCGCGCCGCCCACACCTTCATGGTGAAGGAACTGCCCAGCGGCACAACCAACGGGCTCGCGGTCTCCGGTGTCGGGAATATCAGCGTGGAGCCGGCGAAATCCGCGCCGGCGAACTTCAGCATCCGCGCGACGCGGGCGCTGGGGTTGATCCCGCCCGGGAACGGGTTGGCAACGGTCTCGGCAAAACCGCCTTCGAAGCCTCCGTCCGGACCGAAATTGTAACTCGTCGTCGGTCCTTCGAAATCAGTCACCAGACCGTCGGGACTGGGAGGAGGCGTGCCGCCGCCATCGCCTCACGACCAGCGATGATGTCGTCGAAGTAGAAGGTCCAGTTGTCGGGATCATTGGCAGCATCGCCGTTGGTCCCGTTGTCGAAGATAAAGGTGATACCGGTAAAGCTGCCGCTGATACCGGTGAAGTCGAAGGTAAGCGTCTCCCACCCCGACCCGCCGTGGGTCACGGTCGTTTCCGCGTCCGGCCCACCTTCCAGCTTGAACAGCACATCCACCACCCGTGGCGACCACACCTTCATGGTGAAGGAACTCCCGGACGGCACGACTAAGGTGCTTGACAGCGCCAGGGTCGCGCCACCGAAAGGCTGATCGTTGAACTTCAGCATCCGGGCAACCTGATTGCTGGTGTTGTTGCCGTCCGCAACCGGGTTGGCGATGACCTGCGCCGCACCACCGCCGAAGCCGCCGTCCACGCCGAAATCGTAGGTCTCGGGAAGCTGTTCGAAGTCGGTCACCAGACCGCCCGAAGGCGCGCCACCGCCGTCGCCGCCGCTGGGCAGCACGATGTCGTCGAAGTAGAAGGTCCAGTTGTCGGGATCGTTTTCTGCGTCACCGTTGGTCCCGTTGTCGAAGATGAAGGTGAGTCCTTCTACGGACCCGGCGAATGCCGAGAAGTCGAAACTCAGCTCCTCCCAGCCCGTACCGCCGTGGGTGACGGTCACCTCATCCTCGAGCGGGCCCTCGATCTTGAGCAGGACATTGACGACCCGCGGCGACCAGACTTTCATCGTGATCGGCCGGCCGCCGGGCAAGGCTACCGGGCTATCCAGCGTCAGCGTGGAGCCGCCGAAGTCCGCGGCATCAAACTTGAGCATCCGCGCGACCTGAGGGCTGGTGTCGATGCCTCCGGAGACCGGATTGGCGATGACAGCAGACGCACCGCCACCAAAGCCGCCGCCCGGCCCGAAATCATAGGAATCGGGCGCCCCTTCGAAGTCAATCACCGTGTCCGGAACAGGTTCCTCACCACCGATTTTTTCGAACACTCTGACGTAGTCGACCAGCATGGTCTGCGGCCAGGTCTCGGTGCCGTCGGGCGGCTGGTTATCGCTGCCGAGTGTTCCGCCCATCGCCACATTGAGGATCATGAAGAATTCGTTGAGGAATTCCTCCATCGTGGCCGGGTCGATGGTCCGGGTGAAATAGGTGATGCCGTCGATCTTGCCGACGATCTTCTGCTCGTCCCAATCCGCTTCGAAAATATGATAATCGTCGCCTAGGGATTCAGCGAAGCTACTGGGTCTGGGAATCGAGCACCCGGCCGTCAACGGGAACGAACAGGTCTGGCGACGCCTACCAGCGTCTCATCGCACCAGTGCATGGTGAAATGCGTGGTTCTGTCGTTCGAAAACGCGTTATGCATCTCCATGAAATCGATTTCGCCGGCCCGCGGCCAGGGCGTTTCGGGGAAAACCGCACCCAGACTCCAGAATGCCGGCCAGGCGCCCTTACCCACGGGCGGCTTGATCCGCGCCTGGATGGTGCCGAACTTGAACTCGAACTTGTCCTTGGTGTTGATCCGCGCCGATGTGATCGTGCCGTCGCGAACGCCGCAGGGTTCGACCGGGCACCGGGCCTGGATCACCAGATTGTCATCCTCGACACGGACGTTGTCCGCCGAGTCGGTATACAGCTGCCACTCGTTGTTGCCCCAGCCATCATTTTCGGGACCGTAGCCGGTTTCGATGTTCCAGGTGTCGGGCGACGGCGCAGAGCCGGTGTCGAATTCATCTGAGAATTTCAGGCTATACGTGATGCCGCCGCCGCAAGCAGGGAAACCCGGGAATGGGAAGTCGAGATTGTCGGTACAGCCGACTGAATTGTAGGTCTGGTAGAAATGCAGCAGCGCGGCTGATTCACTGACCACCTGGTTGACCGGGTCAGTCAGCGCCGCGACGACCGGCCCGACCTTCGAGGAGAAATCGGGGTCGGTGAAACTGAGGGTCTGATCCTGCGCCTGGCATCCGGCGGTATTGCGGATCGAGATTCCGTTGCTCGGATCGGCGTCGCGATCAAGACTTTGCAGGAAGACCAGCTGATTTAGCGCGGCCTGATCGGTTGGATTGTTGGCGTTGGTCAGCTCTACGGGCGTCACATACGGCGCGCCTTCGACCGTACCCAAAGGGATGCCGCAGACAGAGAACGTCACCAGCTCGAATGGCCGATACTCGAACTCACCGAAGGAGTCCGTCATACCCGACTCGCCACCGGAGCTCCGCCACATGACGCCTTCAAGCCCGGAGTCCAACAGCACGCCGGTCTGTGTCGGTTGCGGCGTTCCGGCGATCGGGCCATCGTCACTGCCGGAGCCGCAGCCCACCAGAGTAGTCAATGAAGTGAAGATGGCGGCTACGCCGAAAAGGCGTGAAAGGGATGTTGCTTGCATGACTGACTCTCTCGATGTCTGCGTAAGTGACGTTCCCGATCAGATGTCACTCAAGCACTCGAGGCTCGTCGCAAAAAGCCGGGAGATATTGGTGCAACGCAGCGAAGCCAGATTCCAACGTATATCGCTAACGTGTTGATCGGGTTATTTTTTTTATCAGTAAATTTTGCCGTTTTGATGTTCTATCAGCAATTGACAGCGTTGTCAATTTGATGGAGGATGCGAGAACTTCTTGAGCGGCCACCCGGCGCGGATTGATGCCATGAGCGAAGCGAGACACTACGAAACGGCGCCGGAAGATCGTATTCCGTTTGCTCAAAAGCTCGTCTATGGGCTCGGTGCATTCGTCAATAACCTGCTGGCCGCCGCCATCGGCGGCATGGTAATCGTGCTCAATCTCGGCCTCGGCATGAATCCGGCGCTTGTCGGCCTGCTCGGCGCACTGCCCCGCCTGACCGATGCGATAACCGATCCGCTAATGGGCTACATCTCTGATAACACCCGGTCGCGATGGGGTCGGCGCCGTCCTTATATATTCGTTGGCGCAATAATCGCGGGTGTCGTCTTTGCCTTGTTGTGGCAGTTGCCCGAAGGCAAGAGCGAGACCTTTTATTTTTGGTATTTTCTTATTGGGTCGTTGGTCTTTTACCTCGGGTACACGATCTTCGCGACACCCTGGGTGGCCCTGGGCTACGAGCTAACGCCGGACTACCACGAGCGCACTCGCCTGATGGGCGTGCAGAACTTCATCGGCCAGCTAGCCTATGTGGTCGCACCATGGTTTCTGCTGTTCATGCAGAGCAAGACCTATTTCGACGACATGGTGGACGGCGCCGCCGGGCTGGCAATCATCGTCGCCGTGGTCACCATTGCAATCGGCATCTTGCCGGCGATCTTTCTGCGCGAACGATTCAAACACATTGCCGCGGTAGAGATCGAAGAGCGCGTCGAACCAACCGAGAGCATGTTGGCGGGCCTGCTTCGCAACATCCGTGGCTTTATTTCCGGATTCGCCGCGACTCTCAAGTTCAAACCGTTCCTGAAGCTGTGCGCGGCGACCTTTCTCGTTTTCAATGGCTTCATGCTGATTTCATCGTTCCAGTTCTACGTCATCATTTACTACGTGTTCGGTGGCGATAAAGTACTCGGCGCAGAGTACGCCGGCTATGCAGGTACCCTGGGCGCGGTCTCGGCGTTCGCGGTTATCTTTGTCGTGACCTGGCTGGGCACGAAGATCGGAAAACGACGTGCATTTTTCGTCGCTATCGGCATCTCGATGATCGGATACGCGTTGAAGTGGGTGTGCTACAACCCTGATGCGCCGATGCTGCTGTTGCTGCCCGCGCCGCTGCTTGCATTCGGTCTCGGCGGGCTGTTCACCTTGATGCCATCAATGATCGCTGACGTCGTGGATATGGATGAACTCGAGACTCATGAGCGTCGTGAAGGAATGTACGGCTCGATCTTCTGGTGGGTGGTCAAGCTGGGCATGGCGGCGGCTCTCGCGGCCGGCGGCTTCCTGCTGAATGCGACCGGATTCGATGTCGCGCTGGAAGGCAATCAAACAGAAAACACAATATTGCTGATGCGGATATTCGATGCATTTGTGCCGTTCATCACCTCCGGCATCGCCATATGGGCGATCGCGAGCTTCTCGATTACAGAAGAACGCGCACATGAAATCCGGCTGCAGCTCGAGCAACGCCGGGGCGAAACGACTGCCGAGACGGCCTGAGTAAGTCAGGACCTTCGTGGCCAGGCCGATCGGCGCGGCCCGTTCGCATGGCAAATGCGGCGGGCAAGACAACCCGGGCCAGGGCGCGAAAGCGGACACTGACACGCTCCATTTGGGCGAATTCACCCCTGCTGAACATGGAAATCAATTCATGAATCCTTATCGAGTCACTACAATTTTCGCCTGGACTTCAGCGTATTCGAATCACCGGGCGGGAGGGCAGTATGTCGCGTAATCATGGAGAGTCCCTGTACGGCCGACCGCTATCGCTCGCCGGACTCGACTCATGCAGCCTGGACGACGCGGAACTCAACTCACTGTTTCGCAAGGTCCTCGATGGCAAGATCCACGGACTATCGTTCAGCCCGTATATCACCGGCCAGGGTCCGGGCACCGTGATCGGCGAGGCACAGATCGACGAACGGATGAGCATCATCCAGCCGTATGTTCACTGGGTGCGCTCCTTCTCCTGCACCGACGGGAATGAGCTGATCCCCGGAATCGCTCACCAGAAGGGCCTGAAGACGATGGTCGGCGTGTGGCTCGAGGGCGACCATGACAAGAACGAGGAGGAACTCGAGAACGCGATCGAAGTTGCCAGGGCGGGACATGCGGATATCCTCGCCGTCGGCAACGAGGTGTTGTTGCGGGGCGATCTTCCGGAAGATGAGCTGATCGACTATGTGAATCGCGCCAAAAAAGCAGCGCCGGGAATTCCGGTCGGATACGTGGACGCCTATTTCAAATTCGTCGATCATCCGCGGGTCACCGATGCCTGCGACGTGATACTCGCGAACTGTTATCCCTTCTGGGAGGGCTGTTCGGCTGACTACGCCCTGCTCTACATGAAGGATATGTATCGTCGGGCGGTCCAGGCAGCCAACGGCAAAAAGGTCATCATCAGTGAGACGGGCTGGCCAAATATCGGCACGCCGACGGGCGGCGCGGTGCCCTCCTACGCCAACGCGATCAGATATTTCCTGAACACCTGTCAATGGGCGGCAGAAGACGATATCGAGATTTTCTACTTCTCGTCTTTCGATGAAGACTGGAAGACAGGGGATGAAGGAGATGTCGGCGCCTATTGGGGCCTGTGGGACAAGGATGGACGCCTCAAATATGCCTGATCATCGATCGTCTGCGGATAGCCGGGTAATGCAGTTCGAAACCGGCAACGCAATCTGCTATTCAGGCTATCGCGAGGGCCAGTCTCCGGTCACTGGACGGTTCCCGAGCTACGCTCAGGTCAACGAGGATCTGAGCATCCTGGCGGCCAACTGGAAATATCTCCGCCTGTACGATTGCAGCCGGCACGCGGAAATCGTGCTCGAGGTGATCCGTAAGGAAGGACTCGATTTCCAGGTCATGTTGGGCGCCGAGATGCGCGCCGAGATGAGCAACCCGAACTGCCCATGGGGCGCTGATTATGATGAGGCGACGCTGGGTGCAAACCGGCGTGCAAACAGCGCAGAGATCGATCGAATGATCGCGCTGGCGAACCGCTATGCTGAGTGCGTGTTTTCTGTCTCCGTGGGCAACGAAGCCTCAGTGGAGTGGACCGACCACCTGGTACCGGTAGACAAGCTGATCGAGTACGTGCGGCAGACAAAGAAGGCGATACAGCAGCCGGTCACTTTCTGCGAAAACTACGTGCCCTGGGGCTACAAGCTGGGAGCGCTTGTGGCCGAACTGGATTTCATCTCAGTGCACACCTATCCGGTATGGGAGTATCTGACCGTCGATGCGGCGCTGGAATACACGCGGGACAATTACAATAGCGTTGCCAGGCACTACCCCGACAAGGCCGTCGTCATTACCGAAGCGGGCTGGACCACTGCGTCCAATGGGCGGGGAATCGAACCCTGGAATGCGTCGCAGGAATTACAGTCAATTTACTTTCAGCAGTTGACCGAGTGGGCGCGGGAAGCCGGGGTTCTGACTTTTGTCTTCGAGGCGTTCGACGAGCCATGGAAAGGATCACCTGATCCGCTGGAGCCGGAGAAACACTGGGGGCTGTTTACCGTGGACCGGAGGCCCAAGCTGGCCATGCGCGAGCTATACCCTGACCTTGTATCAGTCTGACGGGCCGACCGGAACAGCGGATACGCGATCAGTTCAAATGGAACATGAGCCGAAGATGAGCATACCTGCAGTCAAGCCGGAATCCGGCGAAGTCAGCGGCGCCTTTGTCACCCTGGCAGGCGAGCGTTATTACGCGATCGGCAACGTTGACCAGATGGCGCCGTTTTTTATCAATCTGGTGTCCGACAACGATCACTGGATGTTCGTGGCATCCAACGGTGGACTGACCGCAGGCCGTGTGTCGCCAGACACCGCATTGTTCCCCTATGTCACGGTAGACAAGCTCTACGACAGCACGCTGCATACCGGCAGCAGAACACTACTCAGGGCCGAGTTCGAGGGAAAGCTGAGGCTGTGGGAGCCGTTCAACGCCGAGCACAACGGTCGCTACAAAATAACGCGTAACCTGTACAAGAATCTGCTCGGCAACAAACTGCAGTTCGAGGAGATCAACCATGATCTGAAGCTGGCCTTCAGGTATCGATGGGTGACCAGTGACGCCTATGGCTTCGTGCGCGAGGTCGAGCTCGAAAACCTGAGCACGCAGGCTCGCGCGGTAGAAGTCCTCGACGGTCTGCAGAATCTGTTGCCAGCCGGGACCCCGCGCTTCACCCAGACCAACTCCAGTTATCTGGTAGATGCGTACAAGTGGAGCGAGCTCGACGCCACCACCGGCGCGGCCCTGTTCACTCTGTTTTCCGGAATATCAGACCGTGCCGAGCCTTGCGAATCGCTAAAGGCCACCACCGTATTCTGCCTGGGGCTGGACCAGCGTCAGGTTCTGCTCTCAAGCGAACAACTCGCTGATTTTCGCAGCGGCAAGAACCTCACTCAGGAGACTCATAAGCGCGGAGTCCGCGGCGCATATCTTGTTAATGCCTCGCTCGAATTGCCGCCAGAGTCCTCGCAGCACTGGCGGCTGGTGGCGAATCTCGAGCAGAGCCAGAGCGAGGCACTCGACCTGATTCGCCAGTTGCGCGATCCACAGACCGTCGCTGCTGCGATTACCGCTTCAGTCGCAAAGGGTTCCGATACGCTGGCCCGGATCATGGCCGCCGGTGACGGTTTTCAGAAGACCAGCGAGGAAGATGTCTCGGCGCACCACTACGCCAACGTGCTGTTCAATGTGCTGCGTGGCGGCATCGTCGACAATCAGTATCTGGTCGATTCCCGGAACTTCAGCAAGCACATCAGGCGATTCAACCGCAAGGTCTACACGCGCCATCAAGGGCTGCTCGACGCACTGCCCGAGCGACTGGAATACGGGCACTTGTTGGCCGATCTTCTGCAACAGGGCGACTCTGCAGCTCGAGCCGCCTTGCCTATGAATATCTGCCGATCACTTTTGGCCGTCGCCATGGCGACCCCAGCCGTCCCTGGAATCAATTCGCGATCCGGCTGACAGACGGACAGGGCAATCGTCTGCTGACTTATCAGGGCAACTGGCGCGACATCTTCCAGAACTGGGAAGCGCTTGCTGCTCAGCTATCCGGAATTTATCGAGAATGTGATTGCGAAATTCGTCAACGCTTCGACCGTCGACGGCTACAACCCCTATCGAATCACCAACGAAGGCATCGACTGGGAGGTCGAGGAGCCGGACGACCCCTGGAGCTACATCGGCTACTGGGGCGACCACCAGATCATCTATCTGCAGAAATTGCTCGAGCTCTCGCACCAGTTCCACCCGGACCGGCTCGGCGATCTGTTGCATCGTCCGATCTTCAGCTATGCCAACGTGCCCTACCGGATCAGGCCGTTTGCGGCGATCCTCGAGAACGCAAAAAGCACGGTCGACTACGACAACGATCTCGCCGAACGAATCGAACGGCGGGTTAGCGAGCTGGGCGCGGATGGCAAGCTGTTGCTCGATATCGATGGCCAGGTTTACCAGGTCAATCTGCTCGAAAAGCTGCTGGTGCCGCTACTGAGCAAGCTGGGCAATCTGGTGGTCGACGGCGGCATCTGGCTCAACACCCAGCGCCCGGAATGGAACGACGCCAACAACGCCCTGGTCGGCCAGGGTCTGTCGATGGTGACTCTGTATTACCTGCGCCGCTATGTCCGGTTTCTGCAGGCACTGCTGGCAGAACAGACCGGACCCGGTACAGCTGTCCACCGAAGTCAGTCAGTGGCTGGCGGAGACCGCAGCCGCATTGGCGAATGTGCGCGAGCACCTGGGAGACCAGCCGGTCGGCGCCAATCAACGCTATCAGTGGCTGACGGAACTGGGCCAGGCGGCCAGTCGTTATCGTCGGACTGTTTATCAGCAGGAATCGTTCAGCGGCACGGTGTCACAGGACCCGAAGCGGGTCACGGAGATGCTTGACGATGCGCTGGCGGCGATCGATCACAGTATCCGCAGTAATCGACGCAACGATGCGCTCTACCACGCGTACAACCTGCTGGCATTGAAATCCGATGCCGCGGAACTCGATACGCTCTACCCGATGCTGGAGGGCCAGGTTGCGACGCTAAGCTCGGGCGCTATCTCACCGGCCGAGGCGGTTGAACTGCTGGAGGCGCTGTTCGCAAGCGATCTGTTCCGCGCCGATCAGAAGTCGTTCCTGCTTTACCCCGATCGCCAGTTGCCCCGCTTTCTTGAGAAGAACCGCGTACCCGGGGAACAAGTCGCAGCGATGCCGGTACTCCAACAGATGCTGGAATCAGGCGATCGCAGAATTATCGAGCGCGATGCTGACGGGACTTATCGTTTCAACGCGGAAATCACGAATGTCGGCGACCTGAATGCCAGGCTGGATGAGCTGGCGCCGGCCTACGGCGAAGCGCTGGAGACGGCGCGGGAATCGCTGAGCGCGCTCTATGAGCAGGTATTCCACCACCAGTCTTTCACCGGGCGTTCCGGCGGCATGTTCGGTTTCGAGGGTCTGGGCAGCATTTACTGGCACATGGTGGCCAAACTCCTGTTGGCTATCCAGGAGAATTTCTTCGCCGCACGCGAACAGGGCGCTGACGAGGCGATCTGCCAGCGTCTCGGGGCCCTGTACTACCGGGTACGCGAAGGCATCGGCTTCAACAAGACACCGGCCGAGTTTGGCGCATTCCCAACGGATCCTTATTCACATTCGCCCAAACACATGGGCGCGCAGCAGCCGGGGATGACCGGCCAGGTCAAGGAGGAAATCCTGACCCGGCTGGCAGAACTGGGCGTCCGTGTACACGCTGGCGCAGTGCGTTTCGATCCAGCCCTGCTCCGTGCCCGCGAGTTTATCGATGATCCGCAACCGTTCCGTTTCCTCGATGTAGACGGGCAATGGCAAGAACTCACGGTCCCGGCGAACGGGCTGGCATTTACCTGGTGTCAGGTGCCGATGGTCTATCGCCTGGATGACTCGGCCGAGGCCGGCCTGACCGTCACCTGCCTGACCGTTACCTGGGACAACGGCGAGCGTCAGTCTCTTCCCGGCCTGACCTTGCCGGACGAGATGGCTCGGCATCTGTTTGAACGCAGTGGTCGGATTCGCCAGCTCGAGCTGGTGCTGAGCAGGCGCCAGATGTTTCCCGGCGAGCAGGAACCGAGCGCGTGACATGGCCACACGGACTCGCAACCTTCGCAGGTCTGCCGGTACCACAACCGGATCGCTGTTGCGCCAGGGTTTTTTGTAACACGAAAGTCACTGAGCGCCTGTACGATAAGGAACCCCGGTGGAATTGCGAGCAAGGCATTGGCGGAATCGGTTGGCCGGGCGATCCGCAGAAACACACAATCAAATCAGTCGTAAGGCCCGACACTGCGGTGAATATCGCGCCCGCAGCATATCGTGTTCATCAACATAGCGGCCTGTAAGAAGATGGCTTACAAAACCAATGTTTAATAAGAAGAATTCGGGGGCAGTCGGGTTTGGCGAAAGCAACGATTGAGGATGTAGCAAAACGCGCGGACGTGTCGATCAAGACCGTTTCCCGTGTTATCAACAACGAGGCGCACGTCCGGGAGAAGACTCGCTTGAAGGTCGAGCGGGCCATCCAGAAACTCGGGTATCGGCCCAATCTATCGGCGCGCAGCCTGGCCAGCACCCGCTCCTATCTGATCGGCTTGTTCTATGATAATCACAGCGCCGGCTATCTGATCGAAATTCAGAACGGCGCGCTGCGCACGAGCCGGGCGGAAGGCTACGACCTGGTGATCCACCCGTGCCACTACGAAGACCCTGAACTGGTTACCTCTATCTCCTCGATGATCGAGTCCAAACTGGTCGACGGACTGATTTTGACGCCGCCGCTGTCAGACATGAAGCCGTTATTGAAGGCACTCGACAGGCTTGCCATCCCGTTCGCACTTATCGCGCCGGCCGACGCTTCCGACCACGACAGATCGGTCTACACAACCGACCAGGATGCCTGCGCAGAGATGACGCGCTATCTGGCCTCTATGGGCCATCGACGCATCGGTTTCGTCATCGGTCATCCAGACCACGGGGCCGTCGGCAATCGCTACCTGGGTTATCGCGATGGCTTGAAAAGCAGCGGTATGAAACACGATCGCCAGCTGGTTCGCCAGGGCGACAACTCATTCGAGTCTGGAGAAGAATGCGGCCGGCGTCTGCTCAGTCTGGAGGACCGGCCCACAGCCATTTTCGCCAGTAACGACGACATGGCCGCCGGGGTCATGAAGGTTGCCCATGAGATGGGGCTCGCCATCCCGGAAGACTTATCGGTCGCCGGGTTTGACGATATCGCGTTGGCCAGGCAGATCTGGCCATCCCTGACCACCATCCGCCAACCCATGGATGAGATGGCCGTTCGCGCAACAGCGCTGCTGCTGCGCCGTATACGTGGCGATGCAGACAACGACATTGAGCACACTATCCCTTCGACATTGGTGATCAGGGATTCGACGGGACCCGGGCCGGGCAAGCGATAGCACGCGAACTATCGTCGAACTCCAAAGCGCTGTAGTGAAATCCTGGCGCACCCGCCTGGCGCAGAAACCGCGACCGGCAAACCCAGCCGACAGGCCACTCTGCAACAGCCAATCTCAGCCCAGCGTGGCCGGGTCACCCACGCGGATTGTCCCGGGCGTCAGCACCACGGCATAGACGCCGGCACAGGGATACCGTCCCGTCTCGCCCACCTGGATCCTGTTATGACGGGCGAGCGTCTTGAGCACCTCGATATCCCGCGGCAATTCGTCCTGGGCAAGCGTGGTCATCACGCATCGCGCGTCGGGCATCGCCACTTTGGCGCGTACCTCGTCACCAAGCGCAAGCTGATGCCCGATCCAGTCGTTTTCGGGGAAGCCGGCTTGCCCGGTCCTGATCGTCACGTTCATGCGGAATCTGCGTTCATCAAACCGGGTCTGCGGTCGAAGCTCACTGAGGGTTGCCAGCGTCGATGAGGTCAGGACCGACAGCGGAAACACGTCGAAAAACGCACCGGCAAGGACCGGCGATTCTATTCCCAGTTCTGCGAACAACGCGGCACCGAGTTTTTGCGTGACGAACTTGCTCTGATCTTCTGCAGATTCGGCGCCCTCCACGTCGGGGCCCTCGAGGTCAGGTTTATACTGGTCTAAGGTGAAATCTTCCGGCGCGGTCTGGGCGAGCACGACACTTCGCCCGAAATAATCCGACAGGATATCGTCAACGTCACCGCCGTCGCTGCTCACGGACCGGCCATCAGGCAGGGATATCCGTACCGGCGGCAGATCGCAGTCCAATTTTGGCGGCGCGACAAACACCGCCTTGAGCGCAAACATGTCAGGGAAGAGTTTGATGCTCTTCGCGCTCACGACCTTAGCTGTCGCCTTGTCGATAAGCGCATAGGCGCGGTCACCCAACACACCCCGTTGAGTCACCACCGCTTGATCAAGGCGCTCGCCGCCCATCGATTTGACCGGGAACCGCCACAGGCTGGAAATCACGCCCTGCGTGTTCTTGTCTGTCATGTATGGGCCTGCCATGTCTTTGCCTGCTCTGTTGATAGTTATCCTATTTCGTCACAAATCGATAGCCCGGCAAATCCAGGCATCACTCACCCTCGAACGCCGGCAGTCCGTCGATGCTGACCCTGTTGTTCTCCTGCCGATAAGCCTTCAATTTCTCGTCGCCCTTGCTCAGCGCCCAACGATCCAGCGTATCCCTGGGCTTTTTGAAATCGCACAAGGGAACCGCGTAGCCACAGGAATCGGAAATCCGCGTGACCTCGACATGGATGATCGATCGGGTGCCCGGATTGTCCGGAAAATGCTGCGCGAGTTCGGCGTAGCGTGGATGGGTCTTGTCGATGGCCGTGCCCTGACCGTGGAATCTGAGGATTTTCGGCGGTCCTTCGAACGCGCAGAACATGACTACGATGCGCCGATTCTCGCGCAGATGTGCGATCGTCTCCGCGCCGCTGCCGGTGTAGTCCTGGTAAGCCACTTCGCTGCCGCTGATGATCCGGAAGGAGTCGCCGCCCTTTGGCGAAAGATTGATATGCCCGCTCTCTGCCATCGGCGCGGTCGCAACGAAGTACACGTGTTGCTCAGCCACCCATGCGGCGAGCTTGTCATCGATGGTCTCAAAAATCTTGCCCATTGCAGCCTCCTGATGCCCGATGCCTCCGGATTCAGATGATGAGATGTGATCGGAAACAACGCAACCGCGCGGCAATCATGGATGCAGGTGGATGCAGGCAAACGGGGTGCCAGCCCATGAGTCTGTGGTGACCCAGGCTCTGCCGTCGGGGCAGTAGCCGCCCCGGCCGTTCACTTCAAACATGCGCGATGGCATGCAAGATGGGACGCCGGATAGCGCGCAGGATCGATCTGGTATCTTGTTTCTTTATCCACAGGGCGCGGGCAAATTAGCGGGGCTGTTATCCGGCAAAATCCTGCGGGATGTGCCCCTCAGCTGTGAACTGTCTTAATATGACGCCCACGATGTCTGCAGCGCAGGCGAGTACCGGGGGCGCGAGGCCTCTCCAGCGTTGGCAACGCCAACTCATTTGGTCTGAAACAAAGGAATATCGACGATGAGCAATTCAGTGACATCCACCGACGGCAGACCTTCCGATCGCAGGACGATCGAATCAGCGATACGCATCGGTCTGATTTTTCTGCTGATGCTGTGGTGTTTCAATATCGTCAAACCGTTTGTGCTGCTGGTCCTCTGGGGCGCGATTCTTGCCGTGGCCGTATATCCGCTGTTCGAGAAGCTGCGATCCGCGCTCGGCGGCCGCGAGAAGCTGGCAGCCACATCGATGACGCTGATCGCGGTGGCCCTGCTGATCGTCCCCACGGTCATGCTGTCAGATTCAGCGATCCAGAATTCTCAGATACTGGCGGAGCGGATGAGAGACGGCCAGGCGCATCTGCCGGCTCCGCCTGCCAGCGTCCAGGAGTGGCCTTTGATCGGGGAGAGGCTATACGGCGCCTGGCACGAGGCATCGACCAACCTGACGGAGGTGCTTGGTGAATATCCGGAACAGGTCAAAAGCATCGCCAGGTGGGTGCTGTCGGCGGCGGCCGGCGCCGGTCTGACGATCCTGCAGTTCATCATCTCGATCATCATCGCGGGGACATTCCTGGTCTACGCGGGCAGCGGTACTGCCTCAGTGGACAAGATATCCAGGCGGCTGATGGGCGGGAAACTCGGCGACGAATTCAGCAGCATGGCGGGTGCGACGATCCGCAGCGTCGCTCAGGGCGTGCTCGGCGTGGCGATCATTCAGGCCGTGCTCGCCGGCATCGGCATGATGGCTGTCGGTGTGCCATACGCCGGCATCTGGTCACTGTTGGTGCTGCTGCTGGCCATCGTCCAGCTGCCGACTATCTTCGTGCTCGGCCCGATCATGGTCTATGTGTTCAGCATCACCGGCACGGTGCCGGCGGTCGTGTTTATGATCTGGACCCTGCTGGTCGGTATCAGCGATTCCTTCCTCAAGCCTATGCTGCTCGGCCGCGGTCTGGAAACACCGATGCTGGTCATCCTGCTAGGTGCCATCGGCGGCATGATCCTGTCGGGCATCATCGGTCTGTTCGTTGGCGCAGTGGTGCTCGCAGTCGGTTACGAGTTGTTCCTGCTCTGGCTCAATGACGAGACCGTTCCGAAAAGAGATGTGGCGGGAGACGCCTGACCTGGCCGGGGAAATCGCGTAATCCGGCACGGTTCGGGCTCGGACCACGGGGGCAGATAAATGAAGTGGAAAGGCCGCAGAGCGAGCAAAAATGTCGACGATGCCCGCGGTCGTCGTGTGGTCCGCGGCGGTGGCGGGGCCGGGATCAATACGCTGGTCAACCTGGTGGTGCGGACCTTCGGTCTGAAGGGCATCCTGGTGTTGCTGGGCGTGGGTTTTGTCGGCTGGCAATTGGGGCTGTTCGACCCGGCTGCACTGATGGGCGGTGGCGGACAGGTCCGCGAAGTAGAATATCAGCCGACGCCGGAAGAGCAGCAGCGACTCGAGTTCGTCAAGGTCGTGCTGGCGGATACCGAAGATATCTGGCGTCAGGAGTTCAGCCGCATCGGCCGCCAGTACCAGGAACCCGAACTCGTGATCTTCAGCGGCCAGTACCCGACCGCCTGCGGCATGGGTGACGCCCGCATGGGGCCGTTCTACTGCCCTGCCGACCGCAAGGTCTATATCGATCTTGGCTTTTACGACGAGCTGGCCAGCCAGTTCGACGCGCCTGGCGATTTCGCTCAGGCCTACGTGATCGCACATGAGGTCGGTCACCACGTGCAGAACCTGCTGGGCATTTCCGAACAGGTCGCCGCGATGCGCGGACGCCCCGAATTCAATCAATACTCGGTCCGACTCGAACTGCAGGCAGATTATCTGGCCGGCTTATGGGCCAACCACAACCAGCAATATCTCGATCGCGGCGACATCGAAGAAGCGGTACGCGCCGCCAACCAGATCGGCGACGACGCGATCCAGGCGCGCACCCAGGGTCGCGTGGTGCCGCATGCGTTCACGCACGGCACCTCGGAACAACGCATGCGCTGGTTCAAACGTGGCCTGGACAGCGGCCGGATCGAGGACGGCGATACCTTCGAGATGCCGTACCAGGACCTTTGACCGGGACCCGGGTGACAGTGACCTTAACTCGGCAGCTTAGGGTCACTGTCACCGGTTTTCCGGATTTTTTGCTATAGACCCTGGACGTGTTTAGAGCTCATGATCCGGGTAGTCGAAGTTGTGACAATCCGCGCATAGCGGCGTCTTGTTGGTATGCTCGCCATGACACTCGACACACGGCACTTCCGTCCCGTAGTGCAGATTGTCATGCGGATTCTGCCAGCGATCTTCTTCATCGTCAGGCATAGTGACCACGACAAGTTCGTCCACATCGTGGCATTTGAGACAGGCATCGTCTTCCGGGTACCCCACGGGTTCCTGCACACCATGGCAAGCCGAGCACTTGCCTTTCTTGTACAGCTTTGCGTGATAGCTGCGTCCACTGTTATCGCCATACTCCTGCAATTCACCGTAGGCGTATAAGCTCGCGAAAGACAACGAAACAACGACGGCGACTGAATAGAGGATTCGTCTGCACATTTTTATCGTCGCATGGTTCATGACGTACCTCCTGCGGCGCTCCGTGCTGCCGTTATTCCCATGACCATACACTCCGGAATCGAGCAGCTGCCGAGGCGGCTGACTCCATGAACACCGCCTGTCACCTCACCTGCAGCATAGAGACCGGGGATCGGTTCCCGGCTGGTTGAATCGATCACCTCAGCGCGGGTATTTACCTCGACGCCACCCTGGCAATAGTGAACTTTCGGCCACAGGCGCACGACCATATAGGGCGCCTCGATGAATTTGCCCTTCGCCTTCTCCATCGATTTTCCGAACTGCTTGTCTTCGCCCTCACGAACGTATTCATTGTATTCAGCGATCTGGGCTGTAAGCGGCTCCAGCGGAACCTGAAACTCTTCGGAAATAGACGCCAGGTCCTCAAACTTCCAGCCCACACCGTATTTGAGCACCTTGGCTGCGTTGGGATGCTCCTTCGCATGGGAGTAGCTGGTGATCAGGATCGGCGGGAGCGGATTTCCTTCCGCGTCACGGTTTGCCAGTTCCGCATCGGCCCGTGTCTTCCGATCCGCGATCTCATCCATGAATCGCCTGCCGGTTGCGCGGTTGATGGCGACCGAGTGGGGGAAATTATAAATGGAGTAGTTGGAAACGTAGCCGAATCCTCCCTCGTCAGGAGATGCCCACGGCCCCGATTGTATATAGGCCAGATGCACCGGCACGGCCCCGAGCCGAAACATGGCGAGCATCGCTTCTCCCGTGGCACCCGGCATGTTCGTCGATGTCACTTCGGCAGTTAAGGTCGGGTCCTGCGCCGTTCTCAACGCGATGTTCTGCGAGAATCCACCTGTGGCGACCAGCACGCCGCGCGTTGCCTGCACATTGATCGTTTCACCCTCGCTGACTTCGCGGTCATAGTAATATCGCGTGGAGATCGTCACCCCGACGACGCGGCCGGAATCATCCTGTATGAAATTGTCGAAACGACAACGGTTGCGTAACACGACCCCCAGTTCCTTACACTTTTTATACAGCGGCTGTGTTATCCCCGCACCACAACTGACCGTTGTCTGATAAGTACGTGGCACACTATGGCCGCCGAGCTGTTGCAGGTAAGGGTGGAATTCAGCACCAGCCTCCTGGCACATCTGAAGTGCATCCGCTGCGTTGCTTGCAACGTGACGCAACAAGTCCTCGTGGGCCACGCCTCGACCCGAAAGAACCTGATCCTGGACCATTATGTCGACGGAGTCTGTGACACCCTCCTTTTCCTGCAGCGGCGTGCCCGGTGCAGCGAACAGCCCGCCATTAATAGCCGAGTTGCCGCCGAAATACGGCATCTTCTCGAATATAACGACCCGCTCAATACCCTGTCGTCGAGCTTCAATGCCTGCGGCAAGCCCCGCGAATCCGGAGCCGATGATCACCAGGTCGTAAGACTCGTTCCACTGGGTCTCAGACGCTTGCACTGAGCCGATAAGCCTGGGCCCCGCCAGACTGGCGATGCCCACCGCGCCAACACCTTTTACGAAGTTACGGCGTCCTCGATCGTGATGCCGTTTGCTCATGAAATCCTCCTTGTTTCTCTGTTTCCAGCCGCTGGCGCCACACAAAAAAAAGCCGCGCCACCGCGTCACCCGGCTGCGCGCAGGAAAGTGTTCTGCAACAGATCTGGAATCAGACGTGCTTACGCAGCTCTCTCTATAAACATAGTTGAGGATTTGTTGCGCTGCAGGAAGGCTGGTCCGACA
Source organism: uncultured Gammaproteobacteria bacterium (assembly GCA_963704875.1). Classification (GTDB taxonomy): domain Bacteria; phylum Pseudomonadota; class Gammaproteobacteria; order Steroidobacterales; family XN24; genus CAMYOC01. Next base: position 18,443 of record CAVPIA010000004.1, read on the forward strand.
AGGTGACAGTGACTTTAATTCGTCGGCTTATGGTCACTGTCACCGGATTCCTCACCGGGGTGATAGGTCCGCACCGCCCGCGCCTCGACGTCCTCTCGATAGTAGGCAACGTCCTTGAATCGACCATCGAGATAGCCTGCAACCTGATCCGAGAAATGCGGTGAGTCCGGGTCCCCGCTCTCGCCGCCGATCAGGATGGTCTTCGCTTTCACCTTGTCACCAAATTCGACCACGGCGACGAAGCTGTTGCCGCTATAGCCATAGATTCGATTCGTCCCGGGGAAACGCCGGGCGCGGAACGAGGCGAGCGCGCCCCAGTCGCCGGATGCCATACCGACCGGCAGGCTTGGCGCCTGATCGTCGTAGGACAGATCGATCGCGCCGCTGAGTCGCTGGTAGCGATTGACCTCTCCCCAGGCGAGATCCCAGCGGCCGAATCTTGCCGTCAGGTTTTCGACGGTCTCCGCGAATACGCGCAGGCGCTCCTGATAAGGCGCTTGCGTGCCAAAGTAGTTGACCAGCATCATCCCGCTCAAGCCCTGCGGGTTCTCGCCGTCGGCGCGGTACTGCATGCCGTAGAAATGCGCCAGCGTCATCGGCACCGAGTCCAGCGACGCGGTGAAGTCCCAGTTGCGTAATGCATCGATCGGTGCAGCCAGTTGCGGCCAGGGATTGCTGTTTCCGGCAGGGGCCCCGTCCGGCGTCGCGTCATTGCCAGCGTCCTTGCCAGCGTCCTTGCGCATGCGCGGATCATGGGCCGCTTCATAAGCACGGTCATAGGCGCCGATCAGACCCGGGATCAGCGCCTCGAAGCCGGGCAGGTAAGGGTCATACGCCAGTTCCAGCAAACTATCGAGGGTCAGATCGATTGCAAGATCCGACACCCGGCTCAATACGGCCTGTGCATGCACACCACGAAAGTTCTCCGGGTCCGGCGCCATGTACACCGGATAGTCTTCCCGCTGCGGGCTGAATTCCCCGGCCGCGGTAAACGGCGTCGAGTTGCAGTTTTGTATCCAGCCGTTGGGTGGATTGATCAGCGTGACGATCTCTTCGACCGCATGCAGCCCCAGCCAGTCGGTCGCAGGATTACTGCCATCGACCGGCTGCGAAAAATCAAACTGCGGATCGCGGACCGGCACGAAGTTGCCGTGGAAATACGCGATGTTGCCGCTTGAATCTGCATAGACCGTGTTGTTCGAGGAATTGGTGCGGATGTCCATCACCTCGAGGAAGCCGTCGAGATCCTGCTGCTTGGTGCGCAGGTACGACTGCTGCAACGCCTTGACCGGATCCCAGTTGATCTTCGTCGCCACCCAGCGGCCATCGATCATGTGCGTGATCGGACCATGATGGGTGCGATAGGTCGGGAAGCTGCGTTCGGACAGGCTGTCGCCGTCTTTGTATTTGAGCGTCACCTCGGACACCGCAAGCGGCCGCAATTCATCGCCATAGCGATACAACAGCACCCCGTCCTGCTCGACGATGTCCTCGATAAACTCGTCGATGAAGTCCACATAAGTCGAGGTATGCATCCAGCCGGTGTGCGCGTTAAAACCCTGATAGACAAAGAACTGTCCCCAGGTGACCGCGCCATAGGCGTTAAGCCCTTCGTCGCTGACCACGTGCACCTCGGGCCGGAAATAGAACGTCGTGTGCGGGTTGATCAGCAGCAACGCATCACCCGAGGCCGTGTGCTCGCCCGAGATCGCAAAGCCATTCGAGCCCAGATGCCGTTCGTAGCCGGATGCAGGCGCCCTCGACTGCTCCAGCGCGGCTATCCCGATCGACTCACCGGCGCCGTAGAACGCCTTGATGCCCGCGAGCGGGATCTGCTCGATATCGCCGCCGATCGAACCTTCGAAAAAGAACATCGGCATCCACGGCTCGAAGCGGTCGAGCACCAGAGGTTCAACTTCGGGATGGGTCGCCAGGTAGTAGTTGAGCCCGTCCGCGAAGGCATCGCACAGTGCTTTCAGCCAGTCCGGCGCCGTCGCGTAGGCTGCCCGTGCCTGCGCCGTCGTCATATACAAACGCGCTCGCAGATCGCTGAATATCGCGGCCTCACCCTCGGCCTCCGCCAGGCGTCCGATGGCCCAGGTGTAGTTGCGTTCAATGCGCGGGAAGTCATCTTCGGCCTGAGCGTAGAGCAGACCAAAGACTGCGTCAGCGTCGGTGCTCGCGTAGATATGCGGGACGCCGTAGTCGTCACGAATGATGGTGACGTCTTGTGCCCGCTGTTCCAACCGGGCCAGCTCGGGGTCCGATGGGACAGGCGCCTGCTTCGAGCAGCCAGCGAGCAGCAGAACGAATATGAGTGCATGAATCCTGGTGCGGATGCGGGTCATGGCTATATAGCTTGTTCTAATTCCTGCTGTGTTGATGTGGAGTGGTGCCGGTCATCGCTTTATAGCTTGTTTTGAATCCCGCGTCTGTTCATCGCCGGCGATACGCTAGCCGGGTCAACAGGTGAACAGGTAGATAGCGGCACCGGAGCGCTCCCATGACTGAGTCGCCGCACGACTGAAAGAAATAGGTAAACTGTCCCCGCACTTCGAGGCAGGAGCCGCCAGAATAACCATGTCGTTCTTCGGGGAACTCAAGCGACGCAACGTAGTGAAGGTGACGGTGCTGTATGTCGTCGGCGCCTGGCTGTTGCTGCAGGTCACTGACGTGCTGTCGTCGTTACTGCCGGTCCCCGAGTGGGCCGGTTCGCTGGTATTCATGCTTCTGGTTGTCGGCTTCCCGCCCGTTCTCGTCTTCTCCTGGGTCTATGAAATAACACCCGAGGGTCTCCAGCGGCAAAAGGATATCGACCGCAGTCAGTCGATAGCCACGGAAACCGGGCACAAGATCAACGTGCTTATCGTCGTACTGCTGGTGCTCGCCATCGGTGTGGTCGCCGTGGACCGGCTTGTCCCTGAGGACGGATCGGGCAATCAGCCGGCGGTCGTCGAGGCAGGTGAGGATCCGCAGACGGCTGATGAGATCGACGCGACCGCCGCCAAATTCCTGCCGACCCCGGACACGTCCATCGCCGTGTTGCCATTCGTCAACATAAGCTCCGATCAGGAGCAGGAATATTTTTCCGACGGTCTCTCCGAAGAACTGCTCAATCTGCTGGCCAGGGTGCCACAGCTCAAGGTCGCGGCCCGGACCTCGTCGTTTTCCCTTAAGGGCAAGGACCTGCAGATATCTGAAGTCGGCAGTATCCTCAAGGTGGCCCACGTACTGGAAGGCTCGGTACGCAAATCCGGCAACCAGGTGCGGATCACCGCGCAGCTGATCCACGCGGAAGACGGTTATCACATGTGGTCGCAGACTTACGATCGCACGCTGGAGGATATCTTTGCGGTTCAGGACGAGATCGCTAATGAGGTGGTGGCACAGCTGAAAGTCACGCTGCTGGGCGCGGCACCGAAGGTCGAGGAATCCGACCCCGAGGCTTACGTATTTGTGCTGCAGGCACGTCATCTGGGACGCCTGGGCACTGCGGAGGGATGGGCGAGCGCCCAGGAATTGTATGAGCAGGCCCTGGCCATCGACCCGGACTACGCCGCGGCCTGGAACGGCCTGGCTGCAACCTACATCAGCCAGGCCAACAAGGCCGAGCGACCGGTCGAGGAGGGCTACACCCTCGCGCGCGAGGCGGCCACCAGGGCGCTGCTTATCGATCCCGACAATGCCGTGGCCCACGCCATTCTGGGCCAGATAGCTGATGTTTACGACCGTGATCTGGCAGCGGCGGCGCGTTACATTGAACACGCATTGGCGCTGGACCCGACCGATACCGATATCCAAAAACAGGCGGCCGCATTTGCGATGGGGCTCGGGCGCATCGACGAGGCGATCGTGCTGATCAATAACGCCATCGCCCGCGATCCGGTCAACGTATCCGCCCATCGCATGCTTGGTCTTTGCTACTACGCTGCGCGACAGTTCGACAGCTCGATCGCCGCGCTCCGGACTGCGCTGAACCTGAGCCCGGCTTCCATCGGCGCACATGGGCTGCTGGGCAGGTCGTATTTGCTCAAGGGGCAGCCGGAAAAAGCGTTGGCGATCATCGAGCAAGAGCAATCCGACTGGACACTAATCGAATTACCGTTGGTGTACTACGCCCTGGGCCAGATCGATCAATCGGATGCTGTGCTGGCAGAGTTGATCGAAAAATACGCGCAGTATGCGGCGGTCAATATTGCTGCCATCTACTCCTATCGCAGTGAGTCGGCCGAGGCCTTCGGCTGGCTGGACCAGGCGGTCGCCACCAATGACCCGGGCCTGACCGAGATTATTGACGAGCCTTTGTTCGCGAATCTTCGCGATGATCCGCGGTGGCTACTGTTCATGGAGCGTATTGGCAGATCGCCTGCACAGCTTTCGGCCATCGAGTTCGAGATAACCCTCCCCAAAAGGGGACAGTGACCCTAACTCTGAAGCGTTCCCTCCCCAAAAGCGGACAGTGACCCAAACACTCAGGCGTTCTCTCACCTTCTCTGATCCGAAATTCTGCTACGGGCCTGGCGCACGTTGGCAACGCCGCGGTGAGTTAAGGTCACTGTCCCCGTAATTCAGAACGCAAGTTTTTGCTGCCGCACAACGAAGAGAATGGATATACTTTTCTCATGAGTTCCGCCACCAAAGCCCGGTCTGCCTCTCTCGTCGATCCGGCCTCAATCGAGTCGCGGGCGTCCTTTGGTGTCGGCGCAGAGCTGCTGGTTCGTCGCCGCCCGCCCGGGAGCGTCAGTCTTGCCCATGGGCAACGTGAACATATGCTTATGTGCAGTGTCGGCAGACCGGTGCACGGCAGCGTGGTCCGCTCCGTGTTGCGAACCGCAAATGCTTGCCGCGAGTGGCAGAGCTGCCCTCAAGGTCACGTTACCTTTGTACCCTCCGGATACCCGATGGAATGGGACTGGAGTTACGAGTCCGAATCTGTTCACCTGACCATGCTTCCTTCATTCCTCACCGAGGTCGGCGCAGAGTTCGAAAAGCAGGATGGCGAGTGCCCGCAGCTGCTGCCTTTTTTCCGGACTCTTGATCACGGCCTGAACAGCCTGTTGCACCAGCTGCGCAAGGAAACAACAGGGGATGGGCTCGGCAAGGATCTGGTGACGTCGTCATTGCTCCAGTTGATTGCTGCGCGCGTCTATCGCATCAGCAAAGCCTCTCTTGCCGCTACCAGTACCGACCGGGACCCCGCCGGATTTTCCGCAAGTGACTGCCGAAGAAGCCTGGAAATACTGAACGACAGATTGGATGAGAACATCGCCCTGGCGGAGCTGGCGGCTGAATTCAATCTTTCTCCGTTCCACTTTTCTCGCATGTTCAAGCGCGCAACCGGCTTTCCGCCACACGAGTATCAGGTGCAGCTGCGTGTAGCGCGAGCTTGTGAGTTGCTATGCCGTAACCCGCGGAAGAGGGTCGCAGATATCGCCTGTGAGCTCGGATTCGCCGACGAAAGCCATTTCCGCCGCCATTTCCGGCGCATTGTTGGCACGACACCCAGCCAGTTTCGAACGCAGCAATAACGTTCCCCCAACAGCAAGCTCGTACTTTTCCTGCTCGGGCTGAACTCCTACTTTGACCTCTGGCCGGCGGCTCGTATCACCGGGCGCGCCGCGGAATGTTCATCGTCAGGAGCCAGATCAATGAGGAAAGTTTTCCTAGCCATCGCGGCCGTTACCGCGATCACAGTAACTCCCGCTGCCGCGCAGGCTGATGCGTATGAGATGAAGGATGGGAAACTCGAGCGCCCAACCGGCTATCGGGAGTGGGTTTACGTCGGCACACCCGTTACGCCGAATGACATGAACGACGGTAAGGCCGCGTTTCCTGAACATCACAACGTCTATATCGACCCCAAAAGCTGGAAACACTGGAAGAAGACCGGGGAGTTCCGTGAGCGCACGATCCTGGTCAAAGAACTCGTCAGCGTCGGCTCGAAGGTAGCGGTCAGCGGCAACGGCTATTTCCAGGGTGAATTCATCGGGCTGGAGGCGACCATCAAAAGCAAGAAGGACTTCCCTGACGAGCCAGGTAACTGGGCCTACTTCAGTTTCTCGACCCCGGACCACAAGAGCCTGACTACCAGCGCGGCGCCCTTCCCTGCCGCTTCGTGCAACGCCTGTCACGCTGCGTCCGCCGCCGATGACTTTGTGTTTACCCAGTATTACCCCGTGTTGCGGGGTGGCAAAGGCACTGGCGAGAAAGGCTCTGGCGGCGTCGTGAGCACTTTGGGCATGGGCAAATGATCATGCGGCGTTTTTATCGCATCGCCGCCTGCCTGGTTTTGCCTGGCTTGCTCGGCATGACGGGATCTGCGGCAATGGCCGAGGATGGCTTCTCACCGTATGTGGATGAAACCGGCAATATCAGTTTCCCCGAAGGCTTCGATCTGTCGATGGTGCACATGGGGTCCTGGTTTGCCCCGGAGGGCGGTGCCAGCGGCTTTCATGATGTCTATACCGAAAGAGAAACGGTCGAGGCGTATCGGCGGACTGGCAAGTTCCCCGACGGCGCGACGCTGGTCAAGGAGCTGCGTGTCTCCGAAACCGGTAACTACACGACTGGCGCCGGGGTCAGCCACGCGACCGACGGCATCAAGCAGTGGTTCGTGATGATCAAAGACACGCAGGGACGGTTTCCGAAAAATTCGCTGTGGGGCGAAGGCTGGGGTTGGGCCCTCTACAAGCCTGACGACAAAAACAAGAACGTCGCCACCGACTATGCAGCGGATTGCCTGGGCTGCCACGTACCGGCACGCAGCACGGACTGGATATATATTGAAGGCTATCCGGTTCTGAGGTCCGACTAGCTGTAGTCGCCGCGCATGCGGCCGGGAATGTCAGCCGCCAGGGGATGCAAGGTCCCCTGGCTTTTTTCTTTTGCACCGTATCGCTCTGCTCGAGGAAGAAATACCCGGTAACATCTGTTTCTGCAGCCCCCGCATCTCCCGCGCCCGGAATCGACAATCCCTGTCGGATCAGCCATCATCTTGCGAGCCGATGGGAGCCTGTAGCAACAACTATGTCGTTTTTCGAGGAACTCAAGCGCCGTAACGTCGTCAAGGTCGCGGCACTCTATGTGATCGCCACCTGGCTGCTGTTGCAGGTGGCCGATGTGGGCGTGTCGCTGCTCGGACTGCCCGAGTCTGTCGGTAAGGTAGTCTTCCTGATTCTGGCGCTCGGATTCCCGCTGGCGCTGATCTTCTCCTGGGTCTATGAAATGACCCCGGAGGGATTGAAGAAAGAGAAGGATATCGATCGCACCCAGTCCATCGCGCCGGACACCGGACGCAAGATCAATATCCTGATCATCGTCATGCTGGCGCTAGCCATCGGCGCGGTTGTTTTGGATCGACTGATCCCTGAAACGGCGCCGGTCGCCGAGACTCCCGTCATTGATGAGGCGGTGGAGACCGAAGCGACCGAAACGGCCGACCCGGCAAGACTGGCCGCGATGAAATTTGCCCCCGCGCCGGAACGCTCGATCGCCGTGCTGCCGTTCGTCAACATGAGCGCGGACGAGGAAAACGAATTTTTTGCCGATGGCCTGTCCGAAGAACTGCTCAACGTGCTGGCCAGGATCAAGGATTTCAAAGTCGCCGGCCGCACCTCGTCATTTGCGTTCAAGGGCAAGAACGAAGATTTCAAGCAGATCGGCGAAGCGCTGAACGTACAGAACATCCTTGAGGGCAGCGTGCGCAAATCCGGCGACACCATCCGGGTAACCGCTCAGCTGATCGAAGTCTCGAATGGTTATCACCTGTGGTCCGATACTTATGATCGCAAGCTGGACAATATTTTTGAGATCCAGGACGAAATCGCCACCCAGGTTGTCGCCGCGCTGAAACAGGAACTGCTGGGTGCATCCGATCAGGCGGTCATCGCCAAAAAAAGCACCGAGAACATTGAGGCCTATCAGCATTATCTGAAAGGCCTGCATCACGTTGCGTATCGGTCCAGGGAGCAGCTGGAGCTGGCGCTCGCGGAATTCAAGGAAGCGGCGAGGGTCGACCCGGATTATGCGCTGGCACATACCGGCATCGCCTATGTCTACGCGATGCAAGCCTCTTACGCTTATCGCAGCATCGCCGAAGTCGGGCCGCTGGCGGAGCTGTCGCTTGAGAAGGCATTTGCCATCGATGACCAGTTGAGCGAAGCCTGGGCGATCAAGGCGCAGTTGCTGAGCATCATGGGCGCGCCAGAGAGTGAAACAGTGCCGCTACTGGAACGTGCGATCGCCCTCAACCCGAACAATGCCTATGCCTATATGTGGCTGGCCTCATCGTTCTTCGTGTCGGATCCTGAGCGGATGTGGGAGCTGTACAACAAGGCCTACGAACTCGATCCGCTCGCGCCGGTGATCGTGCAGAACCTGTCGAACAACAAAGCGTTCACCGGTGACATGGAACAAGCAGCGTACTACGCCGACCAGCTCAAGGAGATCGCCCCGGACTGGGACGGCACCTATCGAACATTGGCGACTCTGGCACAGATTCAGGGCGACATGGAGCAAGAAATACGCTCTATGTATAAGGTCCTTGAGCTGGATCCCGAATCAATCACAACGTATGAGACGCTGGCGGATTATTACCTTCTGCTGGGTGATCTGAAGCAGGCACAGGCACTGGTCGACAAGGGTCGGCGCCTGAACCCCGCTTATGGCGGTATCGCTGCGAGCGAGGCAGACATCCTGTTGTTACAGGGCAACAAAGACGCTGCTGTTGACCTGATGCAAACCATGGTGCGCAAGTGGCCGGAGGACAAGGCTCTGCTGCGGGAAGCGGCCAGGATTGAAGCGTATGCGGGCAATCTGCAACAAGCCAATGATCTCTACCTGAGATCATACGGGTACCAGGAATATCCGTCCGAATGGGCAATCGATCCAACCACCGCGTTTGATGCATCCCTGTTTGCCTATGTGATCTACCAGCTGGGAGACACGGAGACAGCGGTAAGGCTGTCGGAATCCGCTCAGGAATTCTTTGCCACCGTGGCGGAACAGGGCACGCAATTTTGGGGCGTCGGTGCTTTTGCCTCCAATGCGGCGGCCGCGGTGCAGGATCGCGAAGGTGCACTGCGCGGACTCAGGTTTGCGCTCGACAAGAGCATGGCCGCAGGTCCGCTACTGCGCCTGGATCCTGCCTATGACTTCTTGCGTGATGATCCCGAATTTCAAGCCATCAGTCAGGAACTCGATCGACGCAGAAAAGCTGTTGTCGTCGCGCTGGCCAAAGATGGTTTGATCGGCGACACGACGCTGGCTCAAACTGCTCCCTAGACTGACACGCAATTCCGATCGGGCCCGTTGCGGCATTCGCGGACTCTGGCGGCACCCTCGACTGCCGCGTGATCGGCATTTATGGGTACACTATCTCCGTATCTCGACTCGCTTGCCGGCGCCGGGAAACTGCAGCCATGTCCATGCTTGAAGAATTAAAGCGTCGTAACGTCATCAGAGTGGCAGCGCTCTACCTGGTCGCGTCCTGGCTGTTACTGCAGGTCGCGGACATTCTGTTCGATGCCTTTGAGCTCCCCTCCTGGAGCATGCGGCTGCTGGTCGCCATCCTGATCCTGGGATTTCCGCTGGTGCTTCTGTTTTCCTGGATTTTCGAATTGACTCCGGATGGACTTCGACGCGAAGCGGATATCGACAGGAGCACGGATAGGCCCGGGACCGGGCAAAAAATCAATATCCTGATCATCGCGCTGCTGGTACTGACCATTGGAATTGTGCTCGTGGATCGAGTCATTCCCGAACAACCCTCGATCGATGACAGCGTTGCAGAGACACCGGTAACGAACCCCGAGCGATCGATCGCCGTGTTGCCCTTTGTCAACCTCAGCGATGATCCGGCAAACATCTATTTCTCTGAGGGCTTGTCCGAAGAGTTGCTTAATATGCTTGCTGCTATTCCGGAACTACGGGTGACGGCAAGGACATCATCGTTTTCGTTTAAGGGAAAAGACCTGGACATCCCGGCAATCGGCCGGTCACTGAATGTCGCCAACGTGCTTGAAGGCAGCGTTCGCAAGTCCGGGAACCGGCTGCGTATTACGGTTCAGCTGATCGAAGTCGAAAACGGTTTCCACCTCTGGTCGGAAACCTACGATCGCGATATGCAGGACATCTTCGCGGTTCAGGACGAAATAGCGGAGGCTGTGGTCGGCGCACTGCGTGTTTCGTTGCTTGGCGAGGCGCCGCGCGCGCGTGAAACAGACCCCGATGCGTTTTCGGCCTTCCTTTACGGTCTGCATTTCTATCAACAGCGCACCAGCGATGGCTACGAAAAAGCAGCCGAATATATGCATCGGGCGCTTGAAATAGACCCCGATTTCGCCCCCGCGTGGAATCTGCTCAGCGCGACCTATTCGAATCAGGCCGTGGCTGGTCTGCTGCCATACCGTGAGGCCAATGAACAGGCGTTGGCTGCCGTTGAGAAGGCGCTGGAGATCGATCCTGAGTTTGCGTTGGCGTATTCCGCTCGCGCCTGGGTGGCGATGCAGTACCAGCGTGACTATGCCGCAGCGGCCGGGTATTTTCGGCAGGCGTTGGCCCTGTCGCCTGAAAATCCAATTATCCTGGGCAATGCTGCTGTTCTTGCCAGCAGGATCGGACGCGTTGAGGAAGCCATCGACCTGACACGTAGAAGTCTTGCTCTCGATCCAATTTCTACAGTTTCCCACAGCAACCTGTCGGACCAGCTAACGCGTGCCGGCAAGTATGCCGAGGCCGTAGACCAGGGGCGTAAAGCGGTGGAACTGAACCCGGGCAATACTTCGGCGCGAGTGAATCTGGCGGCCGCATATCTGTTGGCCGGACAAGCCGACAAGGCGAATGACGAAATTGAGAATGCAGACAGGCCGGTGTTCAAGCTGTTTATCAATGCGCTCGCGTACGACCTGTTGGGGCAAACCCGGGAGTCCGGCGAAGCCGTGACGAAGCTGACGGACCAATTTGCTGATGAACACGCATTTCTGATCGCCAGCGTGTATGCCTCGAAGGATGACCCGGATACCGCATTTGACTGGCTGATTCGGGCGGTGGATGACGGTCAGGCGACGAGCGGCATCAAGTCCGACCCGTTTCTGATCAAGCTGCGCGGCGATCCTCGCTGGAATCCACTTCTGGCGCGCCTCGGCTTGTCTGACGAACAGGTCGCCGGGATAGCGCTCTAACCTGCCGCCCCTTTACACAAAGATGCCTGATCACGTGCCAGTGACGGTTATCTGCCCTGGAGTGTTGCCGGTCATACTTTTGTAGCCTCTTTCGATGACTTTGCTGAGTCCCTGTCAGCTTACTCTCCCTGTGCCTGCGAATATCCGCGGATGCCGTCGAACTCATACAGGTTCTCGTTCTTCACGGCGTCCAGCTCCGCCGCCGCGATGCGCGCCAGCAGTGCACAAGTTTCATGTGCCATTTTGGGGCCAGAGACGAATGGCTCTGACCCCGATTTCTGCCGTTGATCCGAAACCAGACAGCACCGCTGTGGCCCTGACCTTTCTGCCACAGCGCCGGTCTGTGCTATTTTTCAGCGTCTTCCATCCAGCCCCGGGTTATGAAAAGCGTGCGACATCTGGCTGCCATCCTGATACTCCTGCTCAGCGCCTGCGCGACGCTCGAGCCGATAGACCTGCCTGACGAATTCACGCCACCACCTGGCGAAGCCGCGCTCTGGCAGTCGCTTGCCGCGATTCGTCCCGGGTGACTGGTTTGTGCTGCTGGACAATGGTCCGGGCGCGCTGGAATGGCGGTTAAATACCATCGACAGCGCAGTAGAAAGCATCGATCTGCAGACCTTCTTGTGGGATTTCGACACCACCGGCTCGATGATCCTTGCCCACCTGATGGCGGCTGCCGAGCGCGGCGTGCTGGTGCGTCTGCTGGTGGACGATACCTTCCTCGCCTCGGAGGACCAGATGCTGCTCGCACTGGAGCAGCATCCGAACATCGAGTACCGGGTGTTCAATCCCTTCAAGCGTCGCTCCAACGGCCTGGTGACCCGTCAGCTGCTCAATCTCGCTGACTTCAGCCGGCTCGATCATCGCATGCACAACAAGGCCCTGGTGGTCGACAACCAGGTCGCGATCGTCGGCGGCCGCAACCTGGCCGACGAATACTTTGGACTGCATGATGAAGCCAATTTCCGCGACATGGAGTTGCTCGTTGGTGGCCCGATCGTGCGCGAGATCAGCACGGCTTTTGACGACTACTGGAATGACCACTGGTCTTTCCCCATCGAGATGCTGACTCACCTGAAGCCTTCGTATGCTGATCTCGAAGAAGCCAGGACCGTAAAAGAGCCGGACATCCGTATCCATACAGAGGACACACCGGATATCCGGCAGCAACGATGGGAGGCGATCGTGCGACATGCGTTGCCGGGCCGGGCGACGCTGTATATAGATACGCCGCCGGGCGATGACATCAGAAACCCGGGCACGGCGCCGGTGCAGGTCGCCGAGGAACTGGTCAGGCTGTTCGACGCGGCAGAGGAAGAAATCGTCATCCTCTCTGCCTATCTGATACCTTCGGATCATCTGGCAGCCGCTGCCGCGCGTGCCATCCGTCGCGGGGTCCACATCCGTGTCCTCACCAACTCGATCCGCTCGAACAATCATCTTGCCGCACATGCGGCCTATCGTAAGCACGTAGATCAGTTGCTCAACGACGGCGTGCAGCTGCACGAGGTGCGGATCGATGCGCGCGATCGCTATGTCTACATGTTTCCTCCCGCCGATGAAAAGACCCTTGCCCTGCATGCCAAGGCAATGCTTATTGATAATGACAAGGTTTTCATCGGCAGCGCCAACCTGGATCCGCGCTCGCTGCGCATCAACACGGAGATGGCCCTGCTGGTGGAGAGCGAAGCGCTGAACGCGAGGGTGCGGACCGCTTTCGACCCGGATTTTGAACTGGCCAATGCCTGGGAACTCGAGTACGACGAGAACGGCCACATCATCTGGGTCTCGGATACTGTCGTGCTGGAGTCCCAGCCCGCCGGGTCGTTCATGCAGCGGATCGAGGACTGGTTTTTTGCCCACCTGCCTATCGAAAATAAGATGTAGTGAAGCCAGTCCCAGTTGCCTTAGGCATCCGTCTCCGTCTCAGCAACAGAAGACCGGCAACCCTTGAGCCTGCAGCGGCGCGTCCCGACATTGAACGCGAATGCCGTTGCCTAAAAAAGCCTTAAAGCGATGACCGACACCCCGCCCTTTTGGGGTCAGAGACGAACGTCTCTGACCCCGATTCCGGCATGGCAGGTCACTCTCCCTGAGCCTGCGAATATCCGCGGATGCCGTCAAACTCGTACAGGTTCTCGGTCTTCACCGCGTCCAGCCCCGCGTCCGTGATGCGCGTCAGCAGTGCGTAGATATCATGCGGCCCGGCGGCGCGGTCTGTCATCGGGAATCGGCAGCGCCAGTGGTCAGTGCGCAAGGTATGCGGATTGCCGTCTGGATAGACTTTTACCCCGCGATTGGTGACCAGCTTGAGTTCGAACCCGGGGCTGGCAACCGCTTCCAGACGCCGACCGAGCACCGTTGCGTCGCGGTCCGATTCGTCCCAGTTGAGAAAGACATCGACACCCACCAGGCGTTTCTGCGGCGGAAGTGACCGGACCGGCACCGCGGAGACCGGGGCTGGCGCCAGGGATTCCGTTTCCGGGTAGGAAACGGGCGGCAGCATCTGCGGCACTCTCCCGAGACGCGCAATCACCGCTTCCGAGAACTCGCGGGTACCCACCTTCTTGCGACTGATGCCGTAGCGATGGATATCGGCCGTATGCAGGCCATCCTCCAGCGTGCATAGCAATGCGTTATGGATCGCAGCCGCGGGCTGGGACCGTCCGAGATGTACCAGCATCAGGACCGCCGATAACAGCAGGCCCGAAGGGTTGGCTATATCGCGGCCGGCGATATCCGGCGCCGAGCCATGCACCGCTTCGAACATCGCGCAGTCCAGGCCGATGTTGGCAGAGCCGGCCAGACCGACGGAACCGGCAACCTCGGCAGCCACATCTGACAGGATGTCACCGTACAGGTTCGGCGTCACCACAACGTCGAAATCAGTCGGCCGGCTGGCCATCCTGGCAGTACCGATGTCGATGATCATGTGATCGGACTCGATCTCCCCGTACTCGCGAGCAACCTCCTCGAATACGGTCTGGAACAGGCCGTCGGTCAGCTTCATGATGTTGGACTTGGTCATACAGGTGACCTTGCGCCGACCGTGGTTGCGGGCATACTCAAACGCGTAGCGGACGATCCGCTCGCAACCCGGGCGGGTGATCAGCTTCAGACACTGGTAAACCTCTGCTGACTGGCGATGCTCGATCCCGGCGTAGGTGTCCTCTTCGTTCTCACGGATCACTACCACGTTCATCCTCGGATGGACTGCTTTCACGTAAGGATGATAGGCGGTGCAAGGCCGAAGGTTGGCGAACAGACCAAGCGTCTTGCGCAGGGTCACGTTGACGCTCTTATAGCCGCCACCTTCCGGAGTCATTATCGGGCCCTTGAGGATTACGCCATGGGCATCCAGCGCTTCCCAGGTGTCGTCGCCGATACCCGTGTTGAGCCCGCTGTTATAAGCCTTGAGACCGACGGTGATATGGTGGAAGCTGAGCGCCGGATCAGCCGCGCGAAGGATTGCCAGCGTGGCATCCATGATCTCGGGGCCGATCCCGTCGCCGGCAGCGACCGGGACGGTCCGTGCAGGCAAGGTGACGGAGCTGCTGTCAGCAACAGTGTTGGCGACGACGGAAAGGTGTGACATCGGAATCTCCTTAAGTACGACATTAATTTCGTGAATATTAAATCGCATAATCAGCCCCAACGCAAGGGGGCACGAAAACCAGCCGCCAAGGGGTCCGCCCGCAAGGCCCAGGCCCAGGCCGCATCCGCTGCCGAGGAAAGCTGGACCTTCCTTAGCAATCACAGTCACGTGCTGGTTTGCCTGGCCCAGGACCCGGATCAGGTGCTGCGGGAGGTGGCGGCCAAGGTCGGCATTACAGAACGGGCCGTGCAACGCATCGTCGCGGATCTGGAGCGCGCCGGTATCCTCGAACGGGAGCGGGACGGGCGCCGCAACCGCTACCGGATGCATCTGGACGCGCACCTGCGCCATCCGCTGGAGCAGCATTGCCGGATCGGGGAACTGCTGGACCTGGTGATCGGTCCCCAGGAAAGCTGATTGTCGCCATCAGGCGTTGGGCGAAAAGCAACAAGCGACAGGCAATACGCCGAAGATCGTTGCGTCGCCGGCAGACGGTTTCGGCCGAAGTCGCCTTAAGCTGTAGAGAGACCCCTCAGATGCCGGAAACCACTCGCCGCTGAGGCCTGCTCAGGTCACGGCAACTATTCCGCATCCTCAGCGTATAGATCAGCAACGGGTGGACGCCGGTACCCGACCCTGGTGCGACCCCGGTGCCGGTCACCGCTTTGCTTTATCGCTTGTTTTGATTCCTGCGCCTGCATGGCAGGCAACAAGGTGGCCTGGCTACGACCAAATCGTCGCATCTGTCCTAAGGGATTTCTGATGAATCGCAAGTAGTATTGCGGGCATGGCCGGCACGAGCATTATCTCGGCTGGCTCCTCCAGGGCGAACCCGTTCGCCCGCGAGCGCCCCCACGCGAATTACCCACACCACGCTGGCTCATGCCACGCTGGCCGCCGCGATAGCTCCGGCCTGAACTCTTGCTATTCCCGCCGTAGCCACTGTTGTATGAGCCTTCTCCGCCCTGACTGCCGCGGGTTTGGGCCGCTGAATTGGCACCCGATGTCCCGCCCCTGCCCGATGCGATGCCGCCGGTGACATCGTAACCCTTGCTCGAGACCGGGCCCGGTCCGCTGTGCGCGGGCGAGGCCGCCGCGGTACCGCCGCCAGACCTGCCGCTGCCACGGTAACCACCATAGCCGCGATAGTAGTCGTTGTAGCTTGACCAGTTGCCGTAGCCGCCGGCCCACTGGTCCTGATAGCCACGCGAAGGATACGTCGTCGGATAAGGGTAATAGACCGGATACCCGCCCCATTCGAAATAGGCTGCCGAAACAAATAACCCGGCCGGGTATCCGCCCGGCATTTCAGCGATAAATGTGTTCGAGTACCCATGCACGAAGTCGTCGGCCGGTGCCCCGGACTGGGTAGGATTCAGTTCCACATAGTTCGCCGGATCTGCATAGAGCACTGCGGGATCGCTCACCAGAACTGCGCCGGGGCTCGGTTTGCCCGGCGTCACTGATCGGGCCTTAACGCTATCAGCCTCGGATGTCAGCGCACAGCCGGCCTGGCCGAAAACAAGCAGCGCTCCGGTTATTGCGGAGGTCAGGCGAAAAAAATAGTGCATTGTGTTCCCGCGCTGTGGGCGTATCCCCATAGCAGTTATACATCGAAGCTCGGGGAGAGTTCACTTTGCCTGCCAGAACTCGCAGCCTTTGCAGCAGGGGATCCGGCCGGTACGATAAAATTTCAGCCATCGCGGGCGGCACTTTCACGGCGAGGGCAGACACCCGGGTGCCAGAAGACGGGCGTGGACTGTCTGCTGTCAGATTGGGCTATCAGATTGCGGGATCAGAATCCGTATAAGCGAATCCGTATAAGCTATGGCGCTATGGCCGGCACCAGGACCGCGAGCAGGGCCCGCGCCACCTGATACCAGGCCGTAACGCTAATCTCACACAGCGACGCATTTGTCGCGGATTAAGACAGTTGCACACTGAGCTGACCAAGACCGAACTGGCGATCCTCGATCAGGCATACACGACGCTTGAGAATCCGTCGTGGTGGGTGCAGTTGAGTTCTGCTGCCGGCATGCCGGTGGAAGCGGTCACCCGGCAGTTAAGAAGAAAGGCGCCGGAATCCGTCGTCAATATGGTGAGTCAATCGACCCAAAGAGCGATCGAATTCGTCATGCAGAGTTCGATACGGAGCATGCAGGGACAGGAGCAATACCCGGCCAGCCCTGGCTTGCACAAGGCAGCGGCGCTTACCACCGGTGCCGTTTCCGGCTTTTTTGGTCTGCAGACGCTGGTGGTGGAGCTGCCGTTGACCACCGGGATCATGTTCCGATCCATCGCCGATATCGCTCGTGCAGAAGGCGAGTCGCCGCAGGATCCCGAAACGGTAGTGAATTGCATGCAGGTGTTCGCGATGGGCAGTCGCATCTCCGCCGCAGATGATGCGGCCGAGACCTCGTACTATGGCGTGCGTGTAGCTCTGGGCAAGGCGGTTACAGACGCGTTGCAGTATGTCGCGTCGCATGGCATGGGTCAGGCCGGCGCGCCGGCTTTGGTACGCCTTGTTTCCGCCATAGCGGCACGCTTCGGGATCGTGGTGACGCAAAAGGCAATGGCGCAGACCATCCCGGTTTTGGGCGCAGTGGGCGGCGGGCTGGTCAACACGATTTTTATCTCGCACTTTCAGGACATGGCTCGCGGACATTTTGCGATCCGGAGACTGGAGCGCAAGTACGGCGCCGAGGTGGTGAAGGAGGCCTATCTGCAACTGCAAGGCAGCGCGGTGTTGAGCGAGAAGACCAACATCGACTGAAGGTATCGCCGCTGCGACCTGCGTGGCGAGGTGAGTGGTTCAGTCAGCAGCGATAAGGCCATGACCGGCACCAGAATTTCCCGCACAAGAATTTCTGGCACAAGGACTTCTGGCAGAGGGATTCCTCACGCAAATGACCAAGGACACACGATGCCAGCGATCCGCTGACGATGGTATTCCGCAACAGGCATTCCCTGCGTAAGCTATGACGCCATGATCGGCACCAGGACCAAAGACAATACGATGCAGTTGAGCGCCCCACTCATCCATGGCCGTGTTGGCTACGATGTCTGAGGTCGACTATTTTGAAATGAACCGCATCGGCTGGGATCGCCGAGCGAATGTTCATTTTGAGTCGGCTTTTTATGACGTAAAGGGATTTCTTGCCGGCAATACCTCACTCCGTGAAATCGAACGGAGTGAACTGGTGGATGTTTCCGGTCGCCGACTGCTTCACCTGCAATGCCATTTTGGTCTGGATACCCTGTCGCTGGCCCGGATGGGTGCCAATTGCACGGGCGTTGATATATCGCCGGTCGCCATTCAACAGGCACGGGACCTCGCCCTCAGGACCGGGCTTGGCGCGCGGTTTGTCTGCTCCGATCTGTACAGCTTTCAGCGTGGGGACGCAGAGGCCTACGACATCGTATTCACTTCCTACGGCGCTGTGTGCTGGCTGCCGGATCTCATGCGCTGGGCCGAGGTGATATCGTCAAACCTGGCGCCGGGTGGAATGTTCTACATGGTCGAATTCCATCCGATTCACGATTTGCTGGCGGGATATTCCTATTTTCCGAGCGCGCTTCCCGATGTCGAGAATGCGGGCACCTACACTGAAAATGGTGCCGATGCCGAGGCAGAACTGGCGACGTGGGCACATCCGCTCGCGGAGGTTGTTAACGCTCTCGTCGCTGCAGGCGTTCAGATAGAGCGCCTGAACGAGTTTCCATTCAGTCCATATAACTGCTTCGAGGGACTGGAAGAGCGTGAGCCAGGCAGGTACTACCTTCGCCATGGCCGGCACGATGTACCGATGGTGTACAGCCTCACCGGCAGAAAACTCGCTTGACCGGCTTGCAAAGCAGCAGCATTGGCTGTGATGCCTGGCGTCTCGGTGACTGCATCTTAATCGGGCCGCGAGTTCTGACCGCGTTGATCGGGTATCGAGAGGATGCAAGCTTATCGCAAGCTTTAAGGCGATGACCGGCAGCAGAACTACCAGATCCCTGCCCCGCCCCCGTCCAGTGACCTGGTAAGCCAGATCAGTATTCGATGCCCTCCGCTTCGGCGGTGCGGATCAACGCATCCTCGATCATCGCGCGGGCCCGGGCGGTGGTCACGTGCAGATAGGCATGAAGGGCGGCATCCTGCTCGTTGCGGTTGCGGCATTGGCGACTATAAATTTCGAACGCGGTGAGGTTGCGAACCAGATCAACCAGATGATGGGGACACTCGCACTCGACCGCCGTGCTCACCCTGGCCAATCGCTGCAGGGCCTGGATCGACAGCCGGCGTGGCGGTGCCTCATCCGTGTCCACGCTGGCCGGGAGCATGGGGGTGGGCTCGTCTTTGCCGCCAGGCGCCACCGCGCCGCGTGCGCCGACCAGATCCCCGATGACGTGAAGATCGACAGGGGAACGAAGGACGGTGACGCCGTCATTGACCAGCCGCTCGACGTCACCCGAGCGCCCGAATCCGTAAATCACCAGCACCCGATCAGTGCGGGCCAGACGTCGCAGCTCAGCAATCTGCTCGGGCAAATCGGCCTGGATAGTAGGTGCTTCGATGACCAGCGCATCGACTGCCGCCAGGCTGGCATCGGAGGCGAACCGCCCGGCATCCGTCTCTGCCAACACCACTTCTGTACCCGGCGGTACCGAGTCACTCAACCGCTGGGACAGGGTCTCGCCAAGGACAGCCAGTTTCACCGTGCCGGAGGACAGCTCGCTGCGGGTCTGGCTGTGATCCTGATAGTTGGAGAGTCGCGCGCGCAGTGCGTCGGTGTCCTCCGACGCGATCTGGCCAATGCGGTCGCCGCGATCCACCAGGGCCTTGAGCATGGTCAGGCGCTCTACATCATCGTTTGAATAGAGCCGCCGCCCACCGTCGCTGCGGCCGGATTCGACTGCCTTGTAACGCCGCTCCCAGACGCGCAGCGTGTGTTGAGAAATCCCGGTAAGGCGGGACACCGTGCCGATGGAAAAATCTTCAGTCGCGGACATCAGGTCGTCCTCCTAAACAACATTTTTTAAACATCGGCGATCATGT
The DNA here is from genome assembly GCA_963704875.1 of uncultured Gammaproteobacteria bacterium. Classification (GTDB taxonomy): domain Bacteria; phylum Pseudomonadota; class Gammaproteobacteria; order Steroidobacterales; family XN24; genus CAMYOC01. The sequence goes on from CAVPIA010000004.1 coordinate 38,262, forward strand.
CTCGCGCCGCGTGATGAGCATGTAGTTGACGCCCAGATAACCGTGCAGCCGGAATCTGCGGTTCAACGGGTTAACCCCCACGCCGACGCGGTCCTCGACCGCAAATCCGTGTGCATCCAGGATTGTCTCGAGTTCTTTCGGTGTCGGAAACCGGCGCCACTGGTGCGTACCGCGAGGCAGCCAGCGCAAAATGTACTCGGCTCCGACGATCGCCGCGACCCATGAGGCCAGAGTCCGGTTGATGGTCGAGATCACCATTACCCCGCCGGGACGGGTGAGCTGGCAGCACGCGCTCAGAAATGCGGGCAGGTCGGCCACATGCTCGACCACTTCCATATTCAGCACCAGGTCGTAGCGCCGGTCGCCGGTCAACAGCGACTCGGCTGTCGTGGTGTCGTATTCGATATCCAGGCTCTGACTGCGTGCATGCTGGCGGGCGATCGCGATATTGCGCCCGGCCACATCGACCCCGTGAACCCGCGCGCCGAACCGCGCCATGGATTCGCTCAACAGACCCGCGCCGCAGCCGATATCCAGCGTCTCCACGTCTTGCAGCGGACGGTCCGCGGGCAAATCTGGCCAGAACGTGCGCAAGCGTTGCGCCAGATAGTCTCGCCGCAGGGCGTTGAGGCGGTGAAGGGGCCACATCGGGCCGGCGGCGTCCCACCAGGTGTCGGCCAGGCGGTTGAAGGCGGCGACCTCTGCGGGGTCAATAGTGGTGCTGGACATAAGTATTCGAGCCATGTGTCTATGTATTGTCTACGTATTATATTGACAAATGGCCCCGGATTGCTAGCATGCGACGGACTTTTTGTATCTCGTCGGTTGGATTGCACTGCTTATACCGCACTGGGCTCGCCCGTTGCGGGGCGGGCCCGGAAAACAGTCGGGGTCCCCGCAGTTTTGCGATCACCGGGCCCGATTCATTGTTTTACGTCGTATGTATCGGCGAAATCGTCAAAGGACAACACATTGGAAGACACAGGACACATCGCTCTGGTGCAGGGCGCCAGCCGCGGAATCGGCCTGGAGTTCGTCCGCCAGCTTGCCCAACGCCCGGACATGGCGCGGGTCTTCGCCAGCTGTCGCGATCCCGCCGCAGCCGACACCCTGCGCGCGCTCGGTGGCAACGCCCCAATCGAAACGCTGGCCCTGGACGTGGAAGATGAGGACAGCATCCGTGCGGCCGCCGAACAGATGTCCGCCACGGTCTCCCGGCTCGACCTGTTGATCAACTGCGCCGGTCTGCTGCACGACGGTCAGAAGATGGGGCCGGAGCGGCGGCTCGATCAACTGGATCCTGACAGTCTGCAGCGCAGTTTTGCGGTCAACGCCATCGGCCCTGCCCTGGTGGTCAAGCAATTCCGCACCCTGCTGCAGGCATCAGAGCGAGCTGTGGTGGCCAATATCTCCGCCCGCGTCGGAAGCATCACCGATAACCGGCTGGGCGGCTGGTATGCGTATCGCGCGTCCAAGGCCGCGCAGAACATGCTTACCCGCTCCATGGCTATCGAGCTGGGCCGCGGCGCCCGCCCGGTGACCCTGATATCGCTGCACCCGGGCACCGTGGATACGGATCTGTCCCGGCCGTTCCAGCGCAACGTGCCGGACGGCAAGCTGTTCAGCACCGAGCGTGCGGTGGGGCAGCTGCTGGCGATCATCGATGGCGTCACTGCGGCAGACAGCGGCCGGTTCTTCGCCTGGGACGGCAGCGAGATTCCCTGGTAGAAATTCGCCCGGTAGAAATACGGATGGGATCCATGCTGCGAAAGGGCGACTTGCCGACAAAGAATTGCGCCCGCTGCGGCCGCCCCTTTACCTGGCGTCGAAAGTGGGCCGGCTGCTGGAGCGAAGTCCGCTACTGCTCAAAACGCTGCCGCGCCGCTCGCTCAAGTACGCAGCCCGCTAAAAAGGACCCCGAAAAAATGGACCCCGAAAAAATCGAGAATCGCCATGTTGTTCAGGCCTGAACCCGTCAAACCAGGCCCGGACCAGGAATCGGTCTGGGACTATCCGCGACCGCCGCGTCTGGAGCCGGTCAGCGAGCGTCTTCGGGTCATCTTCGCTGACCAGGTCATCGCTGACACGTATCAGGGATTCCGGGTTCTGGAAACCAGTCATCCGCCGGTCTATTACATCCCGCCGGCCGACCTGCGCCAGGAATTCCTGTTGGCCGAAGCCGCTCGCTCTTTTTGCGAGTTCAAGGGTGCCGCCCGCTACTGGACCGTGGATGTCCAGGGCCGGCGTTCGGAAAAAGCCGCCTGGAGCTACCCGACGCCCAGCGAGCGGTTCCGGCCGATCAAGGACTATCTGGCTTTCTACGCCTCACGAGTGGACACATGTTACGTCGGCGAGGAACAGGTAGAACCCCAGGCCGGGGATTTCTATGGCGGCTGGGTGACCTCGCGGGTGACAGGCCCGTTCAAAGGCGGCCCTGGCTCGATGGGCTGGTAGCGTGCGTCGCGATCGACTGCCCGCTGGCATCGCAACGACGGTCCTTCACCGCGATCAAATCAGCGCACAAAGAACAAATAGCGGGCGGCACTGCCCCGTCGGCTGACGCGGCCGGGGGTCAGTAAAAGGCGATCTCGCAAACCGCCAGATCGGCGGAAAATTCGCGCCCGATCGCGACCAGCCCGATCCGCCGAAGTCTGCTCCGGTCGAGCGGAAGCTCCAGACGGTAAGGCTGGAATTCAGCGAACGGCAGGTCGATCGTCTGCCAATCCGCACCGGCAGTGAATTGGGCCCGGTATGACTGCCAGGGCCGTCTGTTATCGGGCGTGCGCAGATGGACAGAGTAGGATTCGCCGTTGCCGCGCACGATCAGACGAAGCCCCGTGTATCCGGATGCATCAAAGCTGCGGCCCCAGGTGCCCAGATCGAGCGCCGCCTGGATAAAGCCGCCGTTGTTGTCGAGACGCACTTCACCGGTTAAACGCAGACATGCGCGGCCATCGATCTCCTCGTAGGACACCGTCTCGTTGGAAACGCCACCCATGACCCGGTCGCTGAAACCACGCCAGCGCGTGTCGAGACGCGAGCCTTGTTTCGGATTCGTGAAATCGTCTATCAACATGACCGTATCCGCCGCCTGAGAGGACATCGCGCCCGCAGAGATCAGGCCGCACACAGCAAAGCTTATCAGGACCGCAGTACATCGTAGCCTTGCCATTATTCGATCTCCTCAGGCGGCCGAAGCTTCGGAACCAGTCATCGCCCGGACCAGCGTCGGGATCTGCTTGCGGAACGGGAAAAACCCTCGTGTGGCATGAGGCCAGGCGCGCCGATCATAATCCCGCAGCATCGGCACCAGGCTGATGCGATGTTTGGCCAGGGCATCGCCCAGCACGGCCGTCGCCTCCGCGGTGGGCCCCACCGGGACATAGGGAGTGATGAGTTGTTTCAGCTGGCTATCGACGGCCCACTCCACAATTTTCTCGACGTCGCAATCCAAGTCCGTCGAATCCGTCAGTTCGACCCGGACTTCAGCGGTCAATCCTGCGCGCTCGAGGGCATCATCCACCGCGCCGCTGACAAAGCTCCGTACCAGAGCTGAGGTGCCCAGGGGCGAGCGCCGTCCGGTGGCCGTCAGGATGGCGATATTAGCAGTGGGCATCGAATCTTTGAGCAAAGACAGCGGATCCAGATCTTCCTCTGTCAACAACAAGCCGGTCGCCAGATCGGATTCCGGTGGCCCGATATTCGACGGTGCAAGCTCCGATGGCCCAGGCTCCGATGGCCCAGGCTCCGATGGCCCAGGCTCCGATGGGCCAAGGTCCCGTGGCGCAGTAGCAACGGGCATCGGGCCGCACGGTAGCGCAGGCGCCACGGTGGACAGCTCGGGCGGATCGAAACGCCCCTCGGTGAAACGGGCAATGTTGGCTCGCCGGGCGAGATAGGTCTTGCCGCGAGTCTGGAGTCCTGCGACCCAGCGCCAGGACAGGGTGTTGGATGCGGGGTCTCCATCGAGCAGATGACGCAGAAAGAAGTCGGCCCCCAGTTCCCAGGGGAGCTTCAGGGTGAAGATCCAGATACTGGCAAACCACATCCGCGCATGATTGTGCAGATACCCGGTGTCGATCAGCTCGACGGCCCAGGCGTCGAAACATTCGATGCCCGTCCTGCCCTTGGTTGCCGTCAGCCAGCGATCATCCAGGCTGGCATCACGATCCAGATCGCGGACCAACTCTGACACCCGCGCCCGGTAATCAGCCCAGACCCCGGGATGAAGCTCCAGCCATCCCTTCCAGTAGGTGCGCCAGAAGACTTCCTGGATGAACTTCTCGGCGGCGGACAAGCTGTGGTGCTCCAACACCGCGGCGATCACCTCCTGTTCCGGCAGCAGCCGGTGACGGATCCAGGGTGAGAGCGTGGATACCGCGGTATGAGCCCCCGGTCCGCGATCAAAATTGCGTTCCCGGGCGTACGCGCGTCCGGCGCGAGGGAGAAACGCGTCCAGTCGCCGCAAGGCTTCCGCCCGTGTGGGATGCCAGTCTGTCATCGGGGTTCGGAGCTCACGCCAGGTATTTTCACCCGCACTGACCACTCACAGGTACCACTCATAGTTACAGGCGCCGGGCCAGCACCACGGCTGCACGGGATCCGGCCCCGACCAGCCAGCGCCACGCCCGAGGGGCGAGACCGGCAGGGCGGGCGAGAGACGCGCGGGCTTCGTCGCGATGGTGGATTTCATCCTCCCGACACGCCGCCAGCAGCGAACGCAGCTCAGGATGCAGATCGAGCGCGTCGAGCTTGCGAATCTGATCTGCGTAATGGTGATCGACGAAGGATTCGACGGCGTCGATGGTGGCGTAGACGGCGCCGCGTCCGAGCAGGGCCGGCAAAGCGCCGGTGAGGAATCCGGCGGCGCGCCACACGGGCAACAGGCGACCGCGGTCTTCGACAGGAAGCACCGCTTCGATTCGTTCCAGATGCGAGCGCTCGGTCGCCATATGGGCTTCGGCGAATCTGCGGATTTCCGGGTCCCGGGAGGTTTTGAGGATGCCGCGGTAGATCGCGACGGCCCCGGTCTCTCCAGCGTGGTCGGATCGCAGATCCCGGACCAGCCAGCGAGGGAAGCCATCCGCACGCAGCTTCGTTCGGGCTGCGGCCCGGGCCTGCAGGCGTGGACGGATTTTTAGAAACAGCTCATAGCCGTAATCAAGCAGCCACGCCAGCGGCGGCAGACGAAAAAGCCGCCCGAGAGGACGGAATCCGGGCAGCGCCTGCCATAGCCGGGAGAAGGCGGCGCCGCCGGACGTAAGTTCTCCACGGGCGTCGCGCACGTGGAATCGGGCCAGTGCCTGAGCGCGAGTCAGATCCGGTGCGAGGGTGGCCGCGCCGGTCTGGCTGACGTCGATCCAGCGCACGGCGTCGGCACCCTCGCGGCGGCGGTAAAACGAGATTTCCTTCTCGCACAGCGGACACGCGCCATCGTAAAAGACGGTCACTCGATCATTACTGCAAGCAGACATGATGATTCAGCTTTGCGTCAAAACCGGCGTGGGGAAATCGCCGGGCCTACTGAGGCTTGGGGACCCAGGCGTTGCACCAGCCGCCGGCCTTGACCGCCTTGCCCGGGAAGATAGCGCAGGGGGCTGCGCCTTCCTTGCCCTGGCCCTGGTATAGCGAGCAGTTGTAACAAAACTGCTTGCTGCCTGCTTCGCCGGCCCGCTTTGGAAACTTGGCCGTGTCTGTGCTGGCCGCGTCGTGTACATAGCCCAACTGGGTCGCGGTCGGCGAATTCTCATCGACAAGCGGCAGATCGGCGGCGTGGACGGTCCGGTAGGCCAGCGAAGCCAGAGGCAGGTACGCGAGGCTGGTCATACCTAACTTCAGGAACTGCCTGCGATCGTTGCGGTTGTTTTCTTTCATGGTCAGTCTCCTTCGAAAAAAGAGGCCGGCGGGGGGGACCGCCGGCCAAGGGTGTGGTTTCAGAAACTGAAACCTGGGGGGCATGAGTTCCGAGTCATGCAGAGCGAACTAGCTGGCCGGCGGCAGGATCACTTCGTCGATGACGTGGATCACGCCATTGCTGGCCTGGATATCGGTGGCGGTGACGGCGGCCTGATTGACGCGTACGCCCTCGGCTGCAACCGTGATATCGATCGTCGCACCGTTCACGGTATCCGCCTGTTCAAGCGTGACGACGTCGGCTGCCATCACTTTCCCGGGTACGACGTGGTAGGTGAGGATGGCGATGAGCTGGTCCTTGTTCTCCGGCTTCAGCAGCGTCTCGACGGTCCCGGCCGGAAGCTTGGCGAAGGCGGCGTCAGTGGGCGCGAAGACGGTGAAGGGACCGTCGCCCTGCAGCGTTCCGATCAGGCCGGCGGCTTCGAGCGCGGCAGCCAGGGTCGTAAAGTCCCCGGCGGAGACGGCTACTTCGACGATGTCAGCCTTTTGGGCTTTCATTTCGCCGTGGTGTCCGGCGGAAACAGGCGACACGAGGAAGACAGCCAACAATAAGGTGGCCTGGGCGACGAGGAATCCGGCGAGCGGGTTCTTTTTAAAGGCAATCATTGGCGATCTCCAGTTCAGTTAGTTGCGATGTGGGGCGAAGTTTAACTAATTTCTATCCTTTGTCAAGCTTTATAATAGAAATTACATAGACATTGTATGGATTGGGCTGATGGCGACGGGGTCGCAGGGCGCAAGGGTTCCGGGCTACGTCGTACCGAGATAAACCGACAGGTGTTGATTTGGTGCCAATCCTTGCCGATGAGCCGGCCGGAAGCGCAGTAACAGGGGCGGCGCGGGATGATCGTCGATCATCTGGCCGAAGTGCTCGGCAAATCCCGGGGTGTCCCGCATGCATACCTGTGCGGCCCGCCCGGCATGATCGACAGTTGTATCAGCACGCTTGAGGGAAGCGGGGTGTCCGCTGCCGACATTCATTTCGACAAGTTCCTGGACCAGTCGCACCTGGCGCCAGCGAAGAAGATGGCCTGAGAGTCTGCGGACGCGCATCCCGGCATCGACCGCGACTCTGCTGGCCAATAAGCTATTAGGCCCAATAAACTGTTAAGCCCAATAAATTACAAGCAATGAACGGCACGAGGGCCGAGCGCGGGAACATGACGACGCTAAAGACAAAAATCAGCTCGCCTAAATGGCGCGACTGTCAGGCTTTCTATCAGTCAGTCTTCGGCATGGTGGTCGCCGAGGCGTGGGATGAGCCCGGGGACCGGGGCGTGATCCTTGCATTCGAAAACGGCAGGCAGGAAGCGTTTGTCGAACTGTACGACACCGACGCAACCCACGACTTCAGCGGATTGAGTCTGCAGTTCAGGGTTGATGATCTGAACCAATTCCTCACGTCGCTTCCGGACTCGATCGCCCGCGAAGGTCCGACACCCAGACCATGGGGTTCTACCTATGTCTACCTGAACGACCCTGCCGGTGTGCCGATCGTCGTCTTCGAAGGCGGTTTGTAAGCAAGGCTGTTGCCGGTCACAGCTTCAGGCAGGGGTCACAGACGTACTGTTCCTGGTTTGGAATGACCACGTCTCTGACCCTCTCCACCGGCCTCGCTATTGCGCTGCCTTGATGTTCTCCTGCAGGCCGCGTCGCAGATACTCCAGCGCTTCATCCGTGCGGCCGGCATCTTTCAGGGTATCGCCGATAAGCATGTAGGCTGCGTTGCGGATTGCCGGGCTGCTGCTTTGGTCCAGCACCTCCCGCAGCACTTCTACCGAGCGGACTTTCTCGCCGCGCTCCTCATACACTTCCTTGATCTTCTGCATCTGCATGATGGCCGCTTTCTCCGAACTCGATGAGATCTCATAGGTCGATTCGATGATCTCAAAATAGTCGGTCATGATTGACAGAAAGGTCTGCATCAAACGCAGATCGTCCTGCGTTTGCGCATGGGCGCCGGGTGCGGCGGCCATAAGCAGTGTGGCGGTCAGACTGACTGTGAGTGCCTTAAACGTGCGCATGATCTTTCTCCTTCTGATAGATGCTCTGCTTATGAATACGGGTCTGAGGTTTGTCGGTTTCAGTTTCAGGCTTGAATTGCGGTCTGGCTGATATGGACGGCACCTTGACGCTGCGCAGCTGATCCAGCCCGGGCGTCCTGACCGCCGGCCTGGGAGGTTTGAGCGCCGCGAGCGTCGCATACGAGGGCGTGCTCGTCCCGGACGAGGCCGCGGGCCGTTGCTGCAACAGATCCGGCATTAGCCAGACCGCTACGAAAGCGGCCATCGTCGCGGCCGCCAACGGGATCCACCGGTGCGCCGGTTTTCTCGGCGCTGCGACCTCGGCACGGATACGAGTCGCCAGGTATGCCGGCGCGCGGATATCCCGATAGTCACGCTTTAGTTGGTCGAACTCTCTACCCATGCTCGATCCCGATCTGTTTGATCTTGAGTTTCAGCTGGCTGACCGCTTTGTGCAGCAAGGCCTTGACCGTGCCCTCACGGCAGCCCATGGCCTGTGCGGTCTCGCGGACCGACAGATCCTCGAATATCCGCAACATAACGACCTCCTGTTGTCGTGCTGGCAAGGCCGCCACCAGCTCACGGATGCGCCGCGCGCCCTGCTCGTCGGTGGCCTGACGTTCCGGGCCCGCCGCTGAGTCCGCAGGTTCGTAGTCGAGCGCCTCGGCTCGTCGACGACGATTATTTTCGCGACAGACGTTTTTGGTCGTCCGATACAGCCAGGTAAACGGCGTCGAGCGGAAGCGAAACGAACGCAATCCCTTGTAGCTGCGAACAAAAACCTCCTGTGCCACGTCCGCCGCGGATTGCTCGTCGTAGAGCCAGACGCGGGCCAGCCGGAAGATCCGGTCCTGGAAACGCAGCACGATGGCGTCGAATGCGAAGTCATCGCCGGATCTGAACAACCGGACCAGTTCAACATCAGATTTGTCATCCCAATTGATCAACGATCATGTTGCCTGTTAGTGCATCCGGACGGTGATCGGTTTACTCCGATCCTGATTCCGTAACGGTGTGGAGGAAATCCGGTTGTGATCCCGGCCCCGGTGTCGACAGCCATATGATCACACGGCATTGCATACGGGTCGTTAGTGCGGGCAGCCGCGGATCGGTTTACTTCGCTCAATCTACAAAAGGTGTCAGGTTTATTTTTTCTGAAGAAATAGACCTGACATCCTTTTTCCTTCTCAATCCCGGGCCGATCGGCGATGATGCATGCTCGATAGCCAGCACCGGTAAACACATGTCGCTGTTAGCCGAGTTGAAACGCCGCAACGTAGTAAAAGTGAGTAGTGCTTACCTGGCGCTCGGCTGGGTGGTCGTCGAGGTCACCAGCACCGTCACTCCGTTGCTGAACCTGCCCGAATGGCTGCCTTCGGTGGTGGTGTGGATCGGGATCATCGGTTTCCCGTTCGTCGCGGTGTTCGCCTGGGTCTATGAGCTGACGCCCGAGGGACTCAAGCGCGAGAGCGAGATCGATCGATCTTCATCTTCGTCTGCGGCTCTTGTCTCGTCCAGGCGACTGAATTATCTGATCATCGGATTTGTCGCCTTGGCGGTGCTGTTGTTCGCGACGGACCGCTTAATCCGCAGCAGCGCGCCGCCCATTGCTCAGCCTGAGCCTGCACAGGCTGTCGAAACAATCGCGGCGCTGGACGACCGACCTGCCATTGCGGTACTGCCATTCGACAATCTGTCCGCGGACCCGGAACAGGCGTTCTTTGCCGAGGGTCTCGCCGAGGACCTGATCACGCGCCTGTCGAACTGGCGCGCGTTCCCGGTGATCGCCCGCAGCTCCAGCTTCCAGTTTCGCGGTGGCAACGTGAATCTTGAACAGGTTAGCGAGGCGCTCGGGGCGCGCTATGTCGTGCAAGGCAGTGTCCGGCGACAGGCCGACCGCATCCGCGTCACGGCGCAATTGATTGACGCGTCCTCGGGCGAGCACATCTGGGCGGATTCCTACGATCGTGAGGTGACAGACGTATTCGCGTTGCAGGACGAGATCAGCGCCATGATCGCGGCACCGCTGGTTAGCGACCTCAACCGCGCCGAGGCGGCACGCGCCCAGCAGCGCGGTACCGAAAACCTGGAGGCCTGGAGTCTCTACCAGCTCGGAATGCAGCACGCCAACCGCTATTCGCGGGAGGATCTTGCCGCGGCGCGCGCGCTGTTTTCACAAGCGGCGGAGCGTGACCCACAGTTCGCCACGGCACTGGCCCAGTTGGTGCTGGCCAATCTCTGGGACGTCGTGCTCGGCTGGAACGAGACGCCCGCCGAGACCGTGACCGCCTCACTGGAACTCGCACGCGACGCAGCGTCGCTCGACCCCCGTGATCCCGCGGCGCAAGCGGCGCTTGGCTGGGCCTATACGATGTCGGGCGATCTGGACGCCGGGCTGGATGCGAGCAGGCGCGCGGTCGAGCTCAATCCGAGCATGCCGGAAGCATGGGGCTGGCTCAGTTGGACACAGCTCCTGACAGGTGAGCTCGACGACTGCATCGCCGCAGCACAACGCACGCAGCGGCTCGATCCGCAGGGCGTCTACGCATTGATCGTGCTGGACAACCTGTCGCAAGCCTACTGGCAACAGGGGCAGTACGATGCGGGGCTTCGCGCTGCCAGGAGATTGCTGGTCGGGCTGCCGGACTATTATCTCGGTCACGTTTTCGTGGCGATGAACGCAGTGGGACTGGAGCAAATGGACGAGGCACGCGCCGCAATCGCCGAGGGGCGCCGTGCGCAACCGGAACTGTCACTCGCGCTGGTTCAGGCCATGTACGGGGTTGCGCGCCCGGAGATCGATGCCCGGCGCGACGCCATGCTGCGGCAAGCGGGTCTGGAGTGAGATATATTTTTGCCAAGACGAGAAGGCTGGTGCCGATCATAGCTTTATAGCTAGTTTTGCTTCCTGTGCGGAGGCTGGCATCCGGCACCAGCACCAGCACCAGCACCAGCACCGGAGGATATAGCCGTTCCATCAAAGAAGTCACAAGCCGGTACCAGCGCGGTAGACAGGAGCGTTGCGATGGCGCGGCAGCAGCGCGCGGAGCGAGAGAAGGGCTACCGGGCGCAGGCCTTAAAGCTCTATCCCAAAATATGCGCGCGTTGCGGCCGCGAATTTGGCGGCGAGAACCTGCGGGAGCTCACCGTTCATCACAAAGACCACAACCACGACAATAATCCGCCGGATGGCAGCAACTGGGAATTGCTTTGCCTTTATTGCCACGACAATGAGCATGCGCGACATCTGGTTGCCGACGACGCTAGCGCTGTGGCGCAAGGCAAGACCGCAGAGCCACCATCCACGCATTCTCCGTTTGCCGGTCTCGATGCATTACTGAAACGCGACACATAGTCTTCTGCCATGATGGCTGACGCCGACCATCCGCGATCGCGTCTATAGAGGCTATGAAACTATGATCGGCACCAGCCAGAATTCGTTATTTGGAAAACAGCCCGTCTCTGACCCCGTACCGCCTTGCGGTAGCCAGACCTGCCGGTACGCAGGAATGCGCGGCAGGCAGTGTCGCCGCTTGCCCGCATTCCCGCACTAGTCCGGCGTGCTCTTCAGCATAAGCGTCCCCATCCAGGCAAACCAGACGATCTGACCCAGCCCGAAAGCGGCGCCCAGCTCACCGAGTGAAGGGACGATGGTCAGGATGCCAAACATGCCGACGGCCACACCGAGATAGCCGAGGGCCCTGGGCGATACCCGGTAGCGCAGAGAAACGACACCAATCAACAGCACCCAGATACCACCGACAATTTCGACCCCGCCTCCAAGGCCTTCCTGGATGGCCCCGACCGCCAGCCAGACTGAGTCCGCCTGGGCTGGATCCCGGTCGTAGAGTGCAGCCACCGTCTCCAGCCCGACACTGGTGACCATACCGCTGGCGATGACCAGACCCGCCCAAATCAGGCCGAACGCAGTCGCAATATTCATCAGTGACGCAGAGCGGACTTTCAAGCGCTCATGCAGCGCCACTGCCAGAACCACCAGGGCGACGCCAAAGACCACGTAGATAAACAGATTCCATGTCTGGAAGATGACCTCTCTTTCCAGAACAAACTCGAGCCGTTGGGCAGAGCTCCAGCCTTCCGTGCTGCCCGGATTGAGCACGGTGGCAATCACCGCAAAACCGACGACATAGCACAGCGCCTCGAGCAGTGCGGCGATGCCCCCGGCTTTTTGCAAAGTGTTAGTGCTCACGCTGACTCCTGTTAACTGACGGGGACATCCACGCCGGGCGGTCGGGACGCCGATGCGGCGAAGAGCCGGTTCCCCGGCATTTTACATAAACCATTTCCGGCCGTGGGTGCTGTGTAACGTGCGGTTCCGGACCCTGCGCAATGTTCAGGGTCAGCAATGATGGAACCCGCGAAACCACTCCCAACTCATTGAATTGGAGATGACAATCTTATTGTTTCGTATTTTTCTCGACTTCCATTGCAAACCCGTGCATCGTCACTGCCCTGACAATGGTCGGACAGGCCAAAGTCAGTTAAGAAAAACAAGAAGACCAAGAACCGGTTCTCCCCTTTGTCGAGCAGCCATCAAACGCTCCACACAGGACTCAGGACAGCCGCGCTACCGACGACTCGTCAATTATCAATTGGGGGAACCACATGAGAAAGCAATTCGTTATCGGAATGGTCGCACTGGCCATTCTTGCGTTACCAATACAATCTAGCATCGCGGGCGACAAACACGGACCGAAGCACAAACCCTTCCCGAAGAAGGTCTTCACCAATCCCGGATCCCCGCCCGAGGGTTTTACCATCGGTAAGGGACACACCGCCTATCAGGGCTCGGTGGACGGGTCCGTTTACAAGGCGGACCTGAGATCCGGCAAGGGTGAGCTACTGGTCGACGTGGTGGAGCCGTGGACACCAGACACCTGCCGCCTGCTCGGACTGCGGGTCGATAGCCGCACCAACTATCTGTTCGGGGCCGGGTGTTTTTATGGCAACGCGTTCGTTTACGACGCGGATAACGGTGCGCTGATAGCAGAGTACCAGCTGGATTCATCGGGTGCCTCGGTGATCAACGATCTGGCGATCACCAAGGACGCGGTTTACTTCACCGATTTCAACCAGCCGTTTTTGTACAAACTGCCGCTTGCCAAAAACGGTGGACTGCCGGCTGCCGACGCGGCCATCGCAATACCGTTGACCGGTGACTTCCCGACGACCAATGACTTCGGTGAGGGGACCTCGAACGGTATCGTCGCGACGAAGAACGGCAAGACCCTGATCATCGGCAGCTCGTTCACCGCGAAGCTCTACAAAGTGGACCCGGAAACCGGCGATGCGAAAGAGATCGTCATTGATCCGCCTCTCGACGGCTTTCTGGACGGCATCGCGATGAAGGGTAGAACCCTGTATATCGCGACGCCATACGAATTCGAGCCTGGCTCGGTCGATCGGATTCAGGTCGTGAAACTGGACAAGGACCTGCTCTCGGGCAAACTCGTGGACACGATCACTGATGATGATCTGGACGGTGTCGCGAGCCTCGCGATTTTCGGTAGTTCCCTGTACGTGAACAACGCAAGGTACCTTGACTTCCCGGAGCCGGATACAGCCTACTGGGTCACGAAGCTAAAAATCAGTCCGAAAAAGAAGAAATAGCACGACTGACAGCAAATTCGTTACAGTTTTTAAGAACCCCGCTTCGGCGGGGTTTTTTTGTGCCCACCCTTTTTGGGGTCAGAAACGTGTCTATTATTGATTGGAAGAAAGAAGGCCTCCGACCCTGCCCCGCAAAGTGCCAGCGCGCAGGTGATACCCTTGTGAGGCATTCGCGATCCGACCCGGGCCGCTGCATGAAGGGTCCTGGCGATACTCACCATAGCGCACTTTGCTGCGGGGTCTGGTGAGTCATGCAATGTTCACCGGCACCCGGTTCTCATGACCCATCCGGCGCGAGAGGGATATGAAAAAGCTCGCCCCACTCATCGAGGTCGCGACCGTTGTCGGTCTGTTCTTTTACTTCCGCCTTGTATTGAAACACTCTGCCCTCGCCGGCTGGCAGGAGTCGATATTCGGGGCGGCACCGGTGTCAAGCAGCCTGTTGTTCTTCGCGTTGCCATTGCTCATCGTATTGGCGACGCGACGCGGCGCGCGTGGCCTGGGACTGACCACACAGCAACCAGGCTATGACCTGCGCGTCGCGATGCCCGCGTTAGCCGTGGTCGCGCCGGTCACGATATTGTTCCTTCTCGTTCAGCTGCTGGGGTCGGATCCGTATCAATGGCTGGGCGGGATCATTCTGACCATCGGTTTTACCATCGGCGGCGTGGTGATGACCCGGTCGGTCAGCAGAATCGCCAATAAGCCGGAACGGTCGATCAGCCTCTACGGCCTTGCAGGCTATGCGGGCGTTCTGGCCGGTGGCGCGGTGCTGATCGCCTTGATCCATCCGGTAGCGCCAATGCTGGGCCGGGTGATCCTGGTACTGGTGTTTGTCGGCTTGCTGGAGGAGGTATTTTTTCGCGGATACGTCCAGACGCGGCTGAATGAGAGCCTCGGCAAACCCCTCCGCTATCGCGGCGTCAGTTTTGGCGCGGGCCTGCTGATCACCGCTGTAATCTTCGGCCTGATGCATCCACTGACCGCATCGGCCGACACCACACCGTGGGCCTGGGCACTATGGACCACGACCGTTGGCGTGATTCTTGGCTACCTGCGCGAGAAGACCGGCGCGGCCGTGACACCGGCCATCGTTCACGGAGTGATCTTGCTTCCGGGTGTGCTGTTCGGCGTGGCTGGGTAGCGAAAAGGTGCCCGGAAGGGTGCCACGTCAAACCAGGCGCCAAAGAAAATCGTCTCTGACGCCTATTGGAGATTCAGCTCTCTGGCCATTGCCTGCAGCCTGGGATCACCATGCATTGAACGCAGTTGAGGGAACCAGTCGAACAGCCACGGATACCACGGCAGTTTGGAATCCCGCGCCGCTTCGAGCCAGTGCATGGTCTGCTCGGTGTCACCCATCGCGCCATAGATCAGCACAAGCGCCAGTGCGTTGTCCGCTTCGGCCGGGATAGATTCGACGATGGCTCTGGCCTCGTCCATGCGACCGGCCCTGGCGTAGCTGTAGCCGCGGGCGAACGACCATAACGGGCTGTCCACCAGATTCGCATGCGCGGCGATTGCCTCATCATAGCGACCCAGCTCGAGATAGGCGTCGCCCAGCACCATCCATGCAATCGGCCAGTCCTCGCGCAGGTTGAGCGTGGCCTCCGCTTGCGTAATCGCCTGTTCATACATGCCGGAACTGATGTACTGCGAGGCAAGCCAGGCGGAATAGAACGGCGATAGCGGGTCAAGTTCAACGGTGCGCTCGCCCGCCTCGAGGGCTTCTTTTTTGCGACCAAGCAATTCGAGCAGCCAGGCATAATGATAGTAGGCGCTGACCAGGCTGGGATTAAGTTCTATGGCTTTGATAAAGGATTCTTCAGCACCCGCAACGTCCCACTCATAGTAGAGCCTGTACATACCGACCGCAGCATGCGCTTCGGCCAGATTCGGGTCGAATTCCAGCGCGCGATCGGCGGCGGCCTTCGCACGGGGATACGCCCCCTCCGGATACGGGCTATGACCGAGCTTGGTGTAGCCGTAGGCGAGCCCGGCATAAGCCAGCGCGCTGGTCGGGTCGTTCTCGACCGCTTCGGTGAGAATCTCCACGCCGCGCCGGTACGCGTCCGGCGTCTCCTTGTGCATCTGAAACATGCCCTTCAGATAAGCTTCATAAGTCGCCGGATCGACCGTGCTCTCCTCGGATAACTCGCGCAGTTCCGCCGGAGTGAGCCGGACCTGGATCGCCTGTGCGATAGTTCTGGCGATCTCCCCTTGCAGCGCCAGCACGCTGTCGAGCTTGCGTATGTAGGTCTCCGCCCACAGGTGCTCATCGGTGGACGCGTCGATCAGCTGCACGATGATGCGTACGCTGTCGCCTTCGCGGGTCACCGAGCCCTCGACCACATTGGCCACGTTGAGCACGCTGCCAATCTCCGGCACTGACAGATTCTGATCGACCCGTTCGCTCGAGGTTCTGGAAATTACCTTTAGCGCAGTGATCTTGGCCAGACTGGTCAGCAACGCATCGTGCATGCCAACAGCGAAGTAGGCCTGGTCAGGATCTGTCGACAGATTGGCCAGCGGGAGAACGGCGATGGAACTGGTCTGTGCGTCGTCCAGGACTGACCGGATCCCGCTATCGATATCGCGAACACCGCTGAATACGCCGTAGATGACAGCCAGAATCACAGCTGTCAGCGCGCCCAGGATCAGATAGTCGGGTTTCTTTAGCGACCTACCGCCAGGGGCATCGGAATCAACATCAGAACCGGTATCAGAATTGACGGGCGGCGTGCGCACAATGCCGGCCGTGGTGATGTCATAGCGCCAGCCAAAGACCAGCGCGACGGGAAAGCCGATAATGACCGCCATCCAGACATAGGCCAACGCGCGGCCGGGCAATTCGAGCGACTGCATGGCCAGGTCGGCTACCTGCAGCACGACCCAGGCGCCCACCACATAGGCCCCGGCGACCCGAAAGACCCGGCGGCGACGCAGTTCCTGAAAAAAGGAAGGCATCCCCCAAGATTAGGACAGCGGTGCCCGGTCTGCCGGACTGCGACCCAAAAGGGGTGTCAGGTTTGTTTTCATAGAAAGAACAGACCTGACGCCTTTTTCCTACCTGGACAGATTAGACGCCGACAGCGTCGCCAGGTCGGAGGCTATGAAGACAGGTGATGATCGACCATCAGCAAGCCGTCTTCCTGTCTGCACGCGGCTGTATCTGAATAGTGCCCGATCAAGCCCTTCACTTTCTTGTTATCCGCCAGCAAGACAGCCTGGAGTCGTTCGACATGCCGCTCGGCGGCTGCGGCCGCGATTCGTTGCAGCAGCAGACCACCGATACCACGACCTTGCCATTTGTCGCCCACGGTAACGGCCAGCTCAGCAACAGTCGGATCGTGATCGCTCACGATAAAGCGCACCACACCAACGCCAGTCGGCTGGCCGCTGCCAGCATCATCACAGGTCGCAACGATCGCGTAATGGGTTTGCCCGTCGCACTCGGTCAGGAAGCGCAGCTCGCTATCGCTTAACACTGCCTTGGCCGCATGGAACCGGCTGCGGCGGGAGTCAGGCGACAAGCGAGAAAATGCTTCAGCCAGCGCGGCGCTGTCCGATGGCTGTATGGCGCGCAGTTCCAGCAGTGTTCCATCGGCGAGAGCAACCCGCTCTCGAAACGACATGCCGTACTTCACGGTGCGCGTAATAGGCGCTGAGTGGCGCCAGGCATCCGATTCGCGTGCCTGTCGCCAGTCATCTTGTTGGCGACGGCGTCGGTCGCCCACTCTCCAGGTGTGTGGCGGGCGACACCGCGGCGACCTTTGACCGCAGGGAGCTCAGATAACGCGCGTACGGGTTGGCTTTGTAGCCGAGTTGATCAATCGCCTGCTGGACCCGGCGCCGTGTCGTCTCTCTGACGTGCGGCTCTCCGTTGGCCACACGTGAGACCGTCTTGATCGACACGCCGGCCAGGTTCGCCACGTCGACTATCGTGACTATTGTCGCCTGTTCCTGATCAGTGGCCAGCTGGGTATTCGTTGCCTGTCTCATAGCACATCCTCACGAGCTGTCTTTCTGGGCGTTCTTCCAGCGCGTGCTGGCCGTACGTCATGGCAGTGGGTTCGGAACTCATCGGCCGTGTTTCGGACCACAATGGGATCACAATGGCGGCGGCCTCCAAGCCCTCGATTCGTTACTCGATGTGCCAGGATCAGGCATGAGCCCTGCCTGGCATGCGGTCTCAGATCCAGAACACCTGTCGCAGCGGCATCGAGAATTTGCTGTAACTTGAATGGCTGCGCTGCGCGGATGCACCGTGATCGCCGGAGCCAGACTCAATCTGCGCCGCGTCGCGTCGCGTTACAGCGGGCTGCGCGGGCGCCAGGCTGCCGGGCCCGGAAGCCGTGTAATTGGCCATCGTCTGGCAGGCGACATCCAGCATGCGCCGCGACCACGATGAGCGCCCGGGCGTCGTAATGTGTTCAATGTTTTCGAGAGTACTCATGGGCCAACCCTCCGGTCCTTTCATTACTCGAGTGTTAGGGCGCGCGATCTGCGCACCGACTTGAGCGTTAATCTAGGGGCGAAGGGCGGCGTCTACAAACGAAAAAAACTAGCCGCTAGGCTTAGAAAAATTCATGTCAGCGGGGAGAAGGTCTTGAGCACCCATTTTCGCAGCGCCTGGACCGCGGGTGTTTCGGCCACATCCGGCGAGGACACGAAATAAAACCGGTCCTTGGTCGGTGCCTCGTGTTCGTACAGCGGTACAAGCTGGCCGGACGCAAACAGCTGCTGGCTCAGCGGCATCGGCACGATCGCCACCCCCAGCTCCTGCTGGGCCGCGCGCACCACGGCGACGGTGGAATTGAGCTCAATGATTCTCAGCGGCTTTGGCAGCTCGACACCTGCGGAGTCCTTCCATAGTTGCCACTGGTCGCTGCGCTGGCTGTGAACGATCATCGGGAACGGGTGCACGATCTTTTTGCGCTTGTCGACGATCTTCTTGTACAGCGCTGGCGAACAGGCAGGTATCAGCCGCAGCGGATAAAACGCATCGGCGACCAGGTTCGGCGGCGCACTTCTGAACACCCGGATTGACACATCAGCCACCGGCGGGTGGAGTTCCCAGGCCTCATTACTGGTGTCGATCTGCATGTCGATATCCGGATGCAGCGCAGAAAATTCCGAAAGCCGCGGGACAAACAGCTCGCTGGCAAAGAACGGCTGCACCGAGATGCGCAGGGACTGGCGCTGATGTCTGTTGCGAAACCGCGACATGACCAGACTGATCTGACGCAGCAGCGGGTCGATGTCGTCAAACAATGCCTGACCCGCCTCGGTCAGTGTCAGCGTACGCGCACTCCGATCGAACAGGCTGACGCCCAGCTCCTCTTCCAGCCCTTTGACCTGATGACTGACCGCCGAGGCGGTCACAAACAACTCCTCTGCCGCCAGTTTGAAACTCTGATGTCTGGCGGCAGCACAGAAACTGCGCAGGGCCCGCAAAGGACTCTGCCGGTTGCTGATTTCCGTCACTGGAGCTTTCGTTTTTGGCATCTCAGGACCCTACCAGATTCCGGTGGCCCATTGATGAAACAGGACCCCGCCGACTGATTTCAATCCGACCCGCGTTCCGTGGGGAAAAACGCGCTGGCGGAAGATACCGTTGTTCAGGCAATCACCGACACTTTTTCCAGAGACGTTGGTCTCTGAACCCTTCTTCCCCAAAAGCTTCAATCCGGCATGCAATCCAGACCCATCCTGGGCTATGGATTAAACAGAGACCTGTAAAACATTCTCACACCTGGCGGCGCAAACATCGGCTATTTCCACGCATGTTGAAGCCGCATCACCGGAGCGTGCAAAAAGGTGTCAGTTTTTTTCGAAGAAAATAAACCTGACACCTTTTTCTTGAGCGAAATGGCTCAGGACGGAGATACATGGTCATGGTCCCCTAATTGAAACCGACTTCCGTCAGCAACGCGCCATATCTGGGATCGTCGCGATAGTCGTCGAGCATCATGTCTGACTTCAGAAACATCATGCCCCGGTCGCGCGCGGCCAGGGCGGCGTCCAGCGCAGCGAATCCATTGTCTGCATCACCCGCCGCGAAATAGATGCTGGCCAGCAGTGTTGGCGGAACATATTCGCTCTCGGCAGCGGTGTTGAATTCTTCCAGTAGTTGCTGGGCCTCGGCATTGCGGCCCGCCTTGTAACAGGCCACCGCGAGGTGCGCCAGCTGTCGCGGATTCCGCCCCTGCTCGCGCATGTCTGTTTCGAACGCCGCGACCGCCTCGTCGATGTTCCCCATGCCGAGATGGGCGAAACCCACGATCGACCAGGTATCGGCGTGCTGTCTGCCAAGCTTCGCCTGTTCGATGGCCCGCGGGTATTGCCTGGCGCTGATAAATGTCCAGGCCGCATTGATCCGGACATAGGGGTCGTCCGGAAACGCGGCGATGCGTTGTTCCAGCAGCGCGATGGCTTCTTCGTGACGAAGCTGGCTCGACAGGAACAGCGCATAGCCGAGCACGTTGAGCGGATCTAGCTCCATCGTCTTCAGGTATTCGCGTTCCGCCGCGGCGAAGTCCCAGTCGTACCAGGCCAGGATGTCGGCATACAGGGTGCGGGCATCGGCCAGCTGGTTGTTGATCGACAGCGCCCGGGTGACCGCTTCTTTGGCTTTGGGAAACACTTCGCGTGGCGGCTGCCGGCCGTAGATCGTGCCGACAAAACTGTATGCCCAACCGAGCTGAGCGTAGGCCTCGGCAAATTCCGGGTCTATATCCACTGCCTGTTCGAGGTAGTTGATGGCGAGTTCCAGGTCTTCCGGCGTTTGCTGGTAGGTGTGATAGCGGCCGATCAGGTATGCGTCATACGCGGCAATGCTGGCCGTAGGCAATGGCACATTGGCGGCCGTCTCGTCAGCAGCGAACTCCAGCGCCAGCGCCTGACCAATCTGCTCGGCGACATCCTGCTGGATGGAAAACACGTTCTCGACCGAGAGCTCGCGATCATAGGTCTCCGCCCAGAGGTGGCGGTCGGTCTGCGCGTCGATCAGCTGGACGGTAATGCGTACCCGATCGTCCTCGATACGGATACTGCTCTCGATCACCCCGCTCACGCCGATTTCGCGGGCGATTTCAGGCAGCGTCATATCGGTAGATCGATATTTCTCGACCGAGGTGCGCGAGGCCACCTCCAGGTTCTCCAGCCGGGTCAACCGGGTCAGCAATTCGTCCTGCATACCGTCAGCAAAATAGCGGTGGTCCTGGTTCGGGCTGAGATCGCTAAACGGCAGCACCGCAATCGAACGGATGCCTGGCGCGGTCGGCGGCTGGTCCGGGCCGTCATTAAATAAGGTGAACCACAAGATTGCCGCGACCAGGAGGCCGGCAACAGCGGCCAGCGCCGGCCACTTGTTGCGCGCCGGCGAACCCGGGTCGGGCGTGGCCAGCGGTTTGACCTGGCAGATGAGCCGATAACCGCGTCCCCTGACCGATGATACATAGCGTGGGTCCTGGCCATCCTCGCCGAGCGATTGTCTGAGCAGGCGGACGCGCTGGGACAGCGTCTCATCGCTGACCACGACCTCATCCCATACCTCACGGATCAGCTCATCCTTGCTGATCGGGTCAGGTGCGTGCCGGATCAGGGCCGCCAGCAGCCGGAACGAGAGCGCCGGCAAGCCGATCAGCTCACCGCCCCGCCTGACCGTCTGCCGGGTGAGATCAACCTCCAGATCCAGGACCTCGCAACGGCCGTCCCGGGCGACCTGATCGGTCTCAATCATGTCCGGCGGCAGGCATGGTCAGTGATCATAAGTAATTGATAAAAAAGGAATAAAAGTAGCTTCAAGGACTCTTCATGATTCTTCATCGAGTCTTCAGCAAGTTTAACGGAAATGCCCCTATGGTGCGCGACATCCACTTTGGACAACAAAGGAAGTGGCCCGGCAATTGGGCCGCGACCACTTCAACAACGCATGAGGACCAGGACATGAACAAGCGGATATTGGCAGTGACTGTGTTGATGAGCATGTTTGCCGGCGCACCCCAGGGTGCACTGGCCGGAGACGGCTTCTATGTCGGCGCCAGCATCGGGTCGGCGCAATTGAACGACGACTTTGACGGGCTGGACGTAGACGACGACACGGTCGCTTACCGGATCGTCGGCGGCTGGCGGGTCAATCGCTACTTCGGGCTAGAAGCCGGCTATCAGAATTTTGGCGATTTCGAGCAGAACGTGACGATCAACGGCGTCACCAGCAAAGCCAAGCTGAGCGCCGATGGCTATACGTTTGGCGTGACCGGCAGCTACCCGGTGTCAGACCGCGTGGAAGTCTTTGGCCGCGGCGGGTGGTTCTTCTGGGACGGCAACGCAGACGTTAATAATGTGAGCCAGGCATCGCCGGAAGACACCAACCTGTACTACGGCGCGGGACTCAGCTTCGGGCTGAGCAAACGGTTTCACATCAACACCGACTGGACGCGGTTCGAACTCAAGAGCACCGAAAGCGATGTCTTCTCCGTCGGTCTCCAATACCGCTTCGGCAAATAACCCGGAGCAAGCTATTTGGTGGTCAGAGTCGTTTGACTCTGACCACCCATCTTTGCCCGCCTGATTCCGGAACCTTTGTTTGGTCAAAAAAACCCGCAACGAGGGGCGGGTTTTCTCTTTTTGCAAGGCTATCAGGCGTTGCGTTTTCTTCGCGCAAATCCGAATCCCGCCAGGCCGAGACCCAACAGGGCCAGCGAGCCGGGCTCCGGAACAGTCTCGGCCATCGATGCCGAGTAATTTCCAAACAGACCGGACTCATTCTCTATGTCACCTATAAAGAAAGTGCCGTCGCCAAAATGGACAAAGCTTCTGCCGTCGTCGCCCGGGAATCCGGTAATTTCGCCGTCAGGAATCTCCACCTGGAAAACCGGTTCGTTACCGAGAAGAATGTCAGCGATAAAAGCGGCACCGGGCCCAAACGGGAGAACATTTACGAATCCGCTCTCGCTGCCGACGCCGGGAAAATTCCAGCTCCACTCGATAATTTCATCTGAAACATCGTCGTAGACATAGATTCCCGTGCCACTGATCGGACCACCGTAAGTCAGATCAATGGTGACAAGGCCCGCCCAGGCGGGGCTCGAAGAGAGCGCAAAAGCAGCAATCAGACTCGCTGCAACCAGTTTCAAACGTGTCATTAGGTGGCTTCCTGTGTCCTGGTGATGATGTCCCAAGATCACGTTGAGTCGTGTTCCGGGCTGTACTTAAGTGATTGCGCTGCAATAAACAGGCCAAAACAATAATTCTGTAAATACAACTGGTTACAAGGGCCGATATCTTGGAGTGTATAACATCCCGACATTTTTCCCGGGGTCCGACCAGGGAATGTAAAGTCTTTCGACAAGCCCTGTAGACCGTCGGGTCCGGCGCCGTGTCGAGAATATCAGCCACCTTTGTCTGCGGGGCGAACAGGGTCAGAGACGTATGCCGTCTCTGACACCAACGACCCTGAAGCGGATCACCGCTGGATTGAAATGGATCTGGAACTCTCACCACCCGTCGTAATTGTGGACGCAGACTCGGCGAACCCCGACTCCCTGACGTTGTCCACCGCGGCACGAACTTGCGCTCTGTGCCTGTCGATCAGTGTCTGGGGAGTGCCCGCGGTGCAATTCTCGGCGGTCAGAATCTCGTCTCCATCCATGCTGAGCGTCGTCACGCACTGGAACCCGGCCTCTGACTGGAGGCGCTCGATCTCCTCGTCCAGCGGCCCAACCTCCTTTTTCGTCTGCACCACGATATCCAGCAATTCCGGGGCGAGCGGGTGACCACGCTCAACGGCGATCAAGAACAGCCTCTCTGCCTGATCCAAATCTCCGACGCGGACCGCCTCCACGCCCTGTTCGGCTATCCACTGCGTCCGTTCATCTTCGCTTAGCTGAATTATTCGGGTGGCCTCGGCCTCGGCCTCTTTGTCGCCAGCCACGGCGAGACCTTGGAAAATGCCAATGGCCTGGTCGAAATCAGCTCTTAGCAGCGCGTCTTCGCCATCGCTATAGGTTAATAAAGGTCGAGGATCGTCCGCGAGTTGGACCCGGATACTCTCGGACTTTGCATAGGCAACAGCGGTGCCTCCCTTCGCGTCCTCCAACGAGACATCTGCCCCGCCTTGGAGGAGTACTCCGACGATATCGCCATGTCCCCGGTTCGCGGCAAGCATCAAGGCCGTGAGACCGTCATTGCCCTGCGCGTCGATTGTCGCGCCGTTGGCGATCAAGGCCTCGACTGCATCGAGTTTGTCGTCGGCCGCGGCATAGGCCAGCGGGGTATGACCCAGGTTGTTTCTGGCGTCTACCTCCGCACCGCCATCTATCAGAAGCTGTACCAGATCTGCGGTCTTCGCGTAATGGAGCGCCGTCGCACCGTCCTCGTTTCGCAAGCCCACATTCGCCTGGCTCCCGATCAAGTCTGCGACGACCTGCGTATGGCCTCTGATCGTCGCCATCATCAACGCCGTACGTCCGTCATCGGTTTGCGCATCAGTCGGAGACTGTGCTGCAAGCAGGGTTTGGACAATGCCAGAATGACCCTGGGTAGACGCCAATAACAGAGCGTTCGCTCCATCCGTTGTTCGCAAGTCGACCGTAGCGCCCGCTGCGAGCAGCAAATCGACGATATCAGAATATCCTTGCCAGGCAGCATTGTTGAGCGGGGTCTTGCCCTTCTCGCTGCCAAGGTCGACCGGGGCACCGCTTGCCAATAACGTCCCGACAACATCGAAGTATCCACGGTCCGCAGCCTTCGACAGTGGAGTATCTCCCTCTCTGCTCCTCGCATCGACAACTGCACCGCGATCAATCAATAACTGTGCGATCTCTCCGCTCTTCGCGTAGTGAAGCGCCGTATTGCCTTGCGCGTCTTGCAACAACATGTCTGCGCTGCTATCCAGCAGAGATCTGACGATCTGGCCATGCCCGCCCCGAGCAGCCACCATCAGTGGTGTCCGGCCGTCATCGCCTTGAATATCGACGGAAGCCTGCGCAGAGAGCAGGATCGCAACCACGTCCGAGTGACCAAGGTCCGCCGCCTGAATCAGTGCACTCGTTCCATCCGCAGCTCGCGCGTCTATCGCGACGCCCTGTGCGATCAGAGCTTCGACCACATCGGCCTGCCCTTGCCGGGCCGGATTTATCAACGTGCGCGCCGGGCGCCTGGTCGCATCTGTTTCTGTGCCTTCGTAGCGACGCATCACCCACCTGCCGTTTTCCAGTGAGTATTCCTCCTCGACTCCGGCGTCGAACAGCCGGACACGCAGGAATCCAATCGGCTGGGCCGCAGGATCGCTTGAGGGTTCGTGCAGCCTCAACACAAGCTCTCCTGCATCACCTCCGAACAAGGCTGCCAGGCCGCCTCCGCCCGACTCTGTGTTGTGCCAAACACCGACGTTTGTCGGTAGGGAGTTCAGACCTTTTTGGGCAGACATGATGGTGACCTTGACGCCATCATCCCGGGTCCAGCTCCGCATCGGCATGGAAACGCCACCACTGCCCACTGATACGGCTGAATCTGGCGCCGGCGCCGCCAATTCTTGCAGCGTCGCGGGGCCAATTGCCATGCTGACTCGCTCCAGCACGACCGCCATCTCATCCGGGCTCACGTTCATCGGACCCGCGACGAGAGTCCTGTGATCGCCGGCTCCCGGCGCCTCGACAGGCGAAGATTGGGATTCTCCCACCGGCGTCGCCGCGTCCGTGACTTGTGCCGAGCTTGCCGCTGATGCCAGGCCAACGATTAGCCCGAAGGAAACAAGATTTGCGTATTTCATCTCGCCAATCTCCTGCTTGGGTGCCAGTCATTTACGGACAGGACGGGAGCAAGGGAGGAGGAACTGTCAAAAACGCCCGCAGGCTCAGAGACTTTGTTATCGAGCGTAGCGTTGGACTCAGGTCAAAACCACGATCTTGCCGATCTGCTGATTCGATTCCATGTAGCGATGCGCTTCGACGATCTCATCCAGCGCAAACGTTTTCGCCACGATGGGTTTGAAATCGCCTGCGGCAAGACCATCGTAGACAAACTGCTTCGCCCACCCCATGCGTTCGGGATCGCCGGTGATCTCGAACAATGTGTAACCCTGGATCGACAAACCCCTGCCGAGGGCTTCCATCAGCGGGTACGGGGTAGCCGCCGGCGCCAATGCGCCGTATACGAATATCGTGCCGCCCATGGCTGTCGCCTGTGCCAGCGTGGTGAGCATCGGTCCTGCGACCGGATCAAACACGATGTTTGCCCCCTTCCCGCCGGTCATCTCCATCACCCGCT
This sequence comes from uncultured Gammaproteobacteria bacterium, assembly GCA_963704875.1. GTDB lineage: Bacteria > Pseudomonadota > Gammaproteobacteria > Steroidobacterales > XN24 > CAMYOC01. The sequence goes on from CAVPIA010000004.1 coordinate 64,103, forward strand.
CCGCGAGGTTGTCCTCATCGGTGACGATGACGTGATCCGCACCGGCATCGAGCAAGGATTGTTTCTTGCCCGGGCCGCGTGTGGTGGCAATCGCGGTCGCGCTGACCGCCTTTACGATCTGGATGGCAGCGATTCCGACACTACTGCTCGCCGCCGGGATCAGCACGACGTCGCCTTTCTTGAGCTTGCCGTAGTACACCAGGGCACCATAAGCGGTCATGTACTGCATCCAGATGGATGTGGCTTCGGCCGGTGACAGATTCTCCGGGTAAGGGGCTACCGCGTGTGCCGGAACAATGGCGCTCTCGCCATAGACGCCGTACTGAACCATCGAAAACGCGGGGATCGTGCTCACCCGCTCACCGATGCTCAGGTCCTCGACGCCGGATCCCAGTGCATCAACAACCCCCGATGCCTCATACCCCAGTCTGGATGGGAACTTCGGTTGCTCCAGATACTGGCCTCTGCGAAACATCACCTCGGCGCGGTTCAACCCGATCGCCGCCACCTTGATCCGCACCTCGCCGGGACCGGGCTCACGGTCAGGCTGTTCCTCGATCTTCAGCACATCGGCATCGCCGGTTTCGTGGAACACAACCTGCTTGGGCATCTCGCTCTCTCCTTGATCAAATCGTAGTCGAACGGGGTCTTGGACCTCGCACATTTAATATAGCTGTGACGAAGAAGGACCAGCGGACCGCCTTCGTGATCAAACGGCGTCAGTGACGATTGTCTCTGACCCCTGTCGGCCGATCCCGGTCTGGCGTCAGATCAACACCACCGCGCCCCACAGCAGGAACCCGACGCCGCTCAACGAGCCCAGCCAGTGACCCGCGGGCACGATCTTCTCCAGCAGCACCAGTACGGCAAGGCCGACGATCCAGTAAAGGTTCATCACTCCGCCGTAGAACAGCAGCCCCATCACCACCCAGCAGCAGCCAACGCAGAAGGCACCGTGTTCCAGGCCCATGCGCAGCGCGCCGCCGGGGCCGGGACGCCAGTGTTGGCTGATGAATTCGACCGGTCCACGACAATGACGCAAACACGCGTGCTTTAGCGGCGTGAGCTGGTAGATGCCGGCCGCGATCAGGATGCCGCCGCTGAGCCAGCGGTTCGCACTGGCCATCGCCATGCTCAGCCAGCCGGCCTGCTCAAACCACCACTGCAACAGGGTCGCCACGAGGCTGAATCCGCCCCATGCGATCAGATAGCCGGAAGCGAAAATCGTGGTCGGTACCCAGGGCGCACCCTGTTCGCAGCTGCGCCGGTTGACCAGCCCGAACAACAGGATCATCGGGGCGGCACTGGGCAACATCATGGCGATCATCATGATCCACCACATAAAGAACATGACCGCCGCGTAACCCGGCGACCAGTCCATCGGCATGACCATGTCCGGATCCATGCCGTCCATGTCCATATCCATGCCGGCCCCGGCCAGCAGCCAGGCCCAGGCGAGTGCGGTGATCAAGCTTAGCGCTGCGGCGGTGACCAGCCGGTCGTGCCGGACGACTGTCTCGATGGCCGCGCTGGCGCCACCCCGCCCGGCCCGGATCGCCGTGTCGGTGTCGCCTCGCTTGATGGAATCGCTGTTGCTAGCCGACCGGGCCATTCGGCGTCATATGCAGCATGCACAGGTGGCCATGACCATCCGTCCAGTCCAGCGGGATCGGACCTTTGGCACTGGTGCGACTGCTGACGAATTCGGCTTCGCGGTATTCAAAACCGCCGGGCAGCGTGACCTTGGCCCGATGCGACTCGCCGGACACCGGGTTGGTGATCGGCGCGGCCTTGGCGTCGATATAGCCGGGTACCGAGAATTCTCCGTGCCAGCTATCGAAGTCCGCCTCGAACCGGATCGGCGCTACCACCGTCTCGTGCATCCTGGTCAACGTCGAAGCAAACACGCTGAACATGGTCGCGCCTGGAGTCGAAGTCTCTCCCGAGAGGATGGCCAGCAGCGCCTCGCGTTGCGCTTCGCTGGTGCCCTCATCGAGGATTATAAGGGCCTCGCCGTTACCTTCGTGGATCGCCTTCGGCCAGGCAAACATCGCGGCCCAGTGTGCGCCATCGAGTGAGACGTCACCGAAATGCCCTTCGTCGATACGCATCGCCACACCGGCGCGACAGTCACCGTGCGTCGGCAGCGAGTTGAACTGACACGGACAACCCCAGTCGCAATTACAGGTCGAGATTTCCGGGCCGCGGATGACCCAGTCGGTAGTGCTCATGATACTGCCTCCCCCAAAGCGAATGCGAATCAGTATAGGCACATCCACGAAGAATGGAACGGAAACGCCGGTTGTTTACGTGCTGCATCGCGGTAGCTGGTGATCTGCCGCTCGCGTGAAAATGGGGAAAAGGTGTCAGGTCTATTTTTCTCTATGGCTACTTCTACGCATAGCGGGAGACGCACGATGATCGAGATCAGGATCAACGGAAAAGGCTGTTCAAAATGCCAGGTACTGGCCGAGAACGCCGAACAAGCGGCTCGCGAATTGGGGCTCCAATACTCACTCGAAAAAGTCACCGACATGGGCGCGATTATCGATGCGGGGATCATGAACACCCCGGCGCTTAGTATGGATGGGGAACTCGAGAGCGCGGGGCGTGTGCCTGGTGCTGAAGGGATCAAGGCCCTGCTGAGTTCAGTGCCGCCCAATCCACACTCGGCACACTCGGCACACTCGGCATCGGCGTCCGCCAAAGCGGCCTGCAGATGTCCAGCCCCGGGACCTTGCACCGGACCTTTATATGGACCTTGCTTGGGACCTTGATCCTGATCATTGCGGCCAAGCCAAACCAGTTTGGGGAACAGTCAGGGAGTCCGCCACAGGTCTGGTGAAAATTCCAGGCCGGCCTTGACGAGGCTTTGGTGGAACCTTTCCCTGAGCTCCGGCTCGGCGAAAAACCAGCGCTGGATGTTTTCCACGAACGCTTCCATGGAAGCGGGCCAGAGGGCCAGGAATCGATCCACTTCCGCCCGGGCTTCTTCGAGCTGCCCGCATTCTGCCAGCGCGATGGCCAGGGTGCTGTGGTAGGCGTGGTACTGGGGCATATCCACACGGCGTGCGTAGTCCAGGGCCTCGTCGTACTCATCCCGCTTGTAATGGTGGTAAAAGCCACCGAACCAGTACCAGCCCGGGCCGTTGGTATTGATCTTCATGCCACGGGTGACACGCTTGAAGCCGAGGTCCCAGTCGCCCAGGAACATGGTCAGGATGCCGGTCATGACCATGGCGTCCGTGTCCCGGGAGTTTAGCTCCAGAGCTCTCAGGGCTGCTTGTCGTGCCGCGGGAATGTCACGGGTGAAAAAGTTGGCGTGGAACAGGGCGTACTGGGCATAGCCGCTCTGGGGGTCGATTTCCACAGCGCGTCGCGCGCACTGGAGCGCACGCTGGGCGGCGTCCGTCTGCTCATTGTAGCGGTTGTTGTACCCCTCGAGATAGCAGAAGGCCAAAGCGGCCCAGAGATCCGCGTTGCCGGGCGCACGTTCCACGGCCAGTTCGACGGCGCGTGAAACGATGGCGTGGTCTTCCTCGGTCACCCGCTGGCGATACACGAAGTGCCGGATCAGGGCCTCGTAGGGCGTCATATCCTCGGGCGCTTTCTCCAGCACCGGCGCCGCCAGGTCTCGCATCAGCGCACCGTAGGGGTCGGCCACGGCGGTAATCACGCAGTCCGTAAGGTCATCGTGGAGCTCGAAGATGGTGTCGCTTTCGAAGGCGCGGTTGTAATGCTCTCCCCACACCTGCCGGGCTGAGCCGGTGGTGCGCAGACGGGTACTCAGGCGCAGCCTGGAACCGGTCTGGCGCAAGGTGCCTTCAAGGATGTAGCGCGCGCCGGCCCGCTCGGCCTCGGCGGCGGAGTCATGGGTTGCGACTTTCAGATAGGAAAAGCGCGCCAGGCCGCTGGCGAAACTGTCGACCAGATCATCGGCGAGGTCTTGCATGTCCGGGTCGTCGCCGCGCACCTTGATGGACGTGACGGCGATCCAGGGCACGCTGTCTCCGTAGGCTTTTTTTCCGGGCGCACCAGCCGCCGGCGATCCGGCTAAAGACGTTGATGGCGGTGATGGCTTTAACGGCGAAGGGGTCGATGGCGGCAATGACGTCGAGTCCCCGAGACGCACGGCAACAGCGTGGGCAAGCGCATTGAAGGCGGGATCATCATTGCGCTCGCTCGCGTTGGAGAAGTCGATGGCGTGGAACTGGCGAAAACCCATCGGCGGCGCTGAACCGTCCAGGCTGATCGCGATCAGCTTGCCGGCCTCGGCGGCGACGGCGGCCTCGTCGCGCACCCAGTTCGACCGGGCGCCGGCCGCTGACCAGACGACAATCACCGCGCCGGCGGCGTCCAGTTCCCGCTCGATTTGATGGGCGAAAGCGTCTCCGCCGACGATGCGACGGTCCCACCACACAGACTGCCCGCCGGCTTCCAGGGCCGTTGCAAGCACTTCGATCCGGGCGCGATCCTCGCGTGCGTAGGAAATGAATAAGTCGGCCAAGTTTTCTCCCGGAGGAACCGGCTGTTTTCTGTGCCGGCCGAGTATATACCAGCCCTGTGCGGCCCCCGTGGCAAGGCGTGGTGGCCTCGCCCGGAAGCGATTCAAGCGACAGTTCACCTGATTGATTGATGAGACTCGAAAACAGCGGGGGTCAGAGATGAATACGTCTCTGGCCCCCGGTAGCCCCCCGGTAGCCCCCCGGTAGCCCGACGGTCGACCACCGGTCGCCCCCAATCACTCTGACCTCTGTTTACGCTATTCCCCGGCAATGCACTCCGGCATCACAGTCACCCATTGCCCGTCCTTTATCTTCATCGTCAAGCCCTGGTCGTCGATTCTCCTCGCGGTTCGCTCGTTCATCCCGGTAAATACGCTGACCGTTTCGACGTTCCGGAATCTGGCGAGGTCTTTGGTCTCACGACCACCGGCACACAGCTTCGTGTCCGGACCGATCAGGAACGTCCGCGTGTGCTCTGGCGCGACCACGGTTATCGATTCATCGGTGAGTGCAGCGACCTTGCCTGCCATCTGCTCCTCCCCGAATTCCAGCCCGGTCCGCTTCGCCGTCCCACCGGCGGCGAGCAACAGGTACTGAACCGCTGAGTGCCGCTTCATGGTGGCGTAGTCGAGCGCGGTGTTCTGCTCGGGATCGGTACGGTTGACGTCAGCGTCGTTTGCAATCAGCGCTTCTACTATCCGCTGGTTGCCGTGGTATGCAGCCAGCATCAGTGCCGAGAACCCATTGTCGGATGTCGCATCAGGTTCTGCGCCGAGTTCGAGTAAAAGGATCGCCGCGTCACTGTGATTCTTCAAAGCAGCCCCGATCAACGGCGTCGTGCCGATCATGTTGCGTGCCTCGATGTCGGCGCCCGTCTTCAACAGCACACGGATTGTCGCAACATGCCCGCCCTCCGCGGCGAGAATCAGCGGCGTATAGCCCTGGCCGGTCCTGGCATTCACCGACGCGTCATGGGCAATCAGTGTTTTGACGACTTCCTGATGTCCGTCCTGCGCGGCAAAATGCAGTGCGGTCCGGCCGGCGGCAACTGGCTCACCGACGGTGGTGGCATTCACCTCAGCCCCGGCATCCAGCAGGACCTGAACTATGGCCAGATAACCGTTTTGCGCGGCGATAATCATTGCCGTGGCCCCGCTCGCTACGCGCCCCTCCGGATCGGCACCGGCCGCGACCAGACTCTCGACTGCTTCCTTGTCACCCGCCCCGGCTGCAGTGAAAAGCGGCGGAACTTCTGCGGCGCCGGCCAGCCCCACGCAGGCGCCCAGAAGAACTCCGGCCAGGTACCGTTTGCGTCTCACGGCATCGGAACGAGCGTACTGTCATAGCCCGGGCAATCGACGAAATACCCGACGACGCTGTCTCTCGTCGATGCGATGCTGATCGAACAGCCCGGCGGACAATTCAATTGCGTGCCCAACCAAAAGCAGGCTTTTCTTGCGGTCACGCCAATCGCGTCCACAGTGGCCAGGATATCTGCGTCGAGCCCGTTGTCGGCCTGATATTTCTCGATCGCCGCGTTGGTTTTCGCACCCGGCATGCCGTCGATCGGGCCCACGTCATAGCCCTTTGCCTGTAGCGCCTGCTGAAGCTCGGTGAACATCCGCTTGATCTCGGCCTCGGGGGTGATCACCGGAACCTCGTCAGCCCAGGCAAACGCGGGCAATACCCACATCGCCAGCACCAAAATTACGTTACGCATTCGACCTGCGAACCTGCTCATGCCTACTCCCCCCCTGTAAATCCGGCGGCCCCTGACAATTCGACCTGCGCGGGGCATTCTGAAAAGTGTAGTACATCGCGCAGGCGCCCGAGATGCCGGCGCAATAGATGAAAAGAGCTCAGGGTCATGTCGGTGAATCCTCATCTCCGGTAGTCTTGCCGCATGCACAGGCAGCTATTAGCCCTTTGGAGTCTGTTCGCCGGTATCGCCATCCTGCTGGTTGGCCACGGTTTGCAGCTGTCATTGCTGCCGCTGCGCGCCGAGACCCTGGGCTGGACGAGTTCGCAGGTTGGCTGGACCAGCTCGCTTTATTTCGCCGGCTTCCTGCTCGGCTGTTATGCGGTACCCAATCTGGTCAGAGCGGTTGGCCATATCCGGGTCTTTACGGTGTTGACCGCGATGATGACCGCGGCACTGCTCGGGATTTCCTTGATCGACAAGCTGGGGGCCTGGCTGGTGCTTAGATTCCTGATCGGCTTCTGTGCGTCGGGCCTGTACCTGGTGGTCGAGAGCTGGCTTAACGAAGAAGTCAGCAACGCGAACCGGGGCTCATTGCTCTCGGTGTATACCGTGATCGTGCTGCTGTCGATGGCCGGTGGCCAGATGTTGCTGAATGTCGCCGGGCCGGACAGCTACAAGATTCTGGTGATCGCCGCATCATGTGTTGCGCTGGCAGCCGTCCCGGTCGGCCTGACCCGTATCCGGCAGCCCGGTGAAGTGCCGCACGCCTCGTTTTCGCCATGGCTGGTCGTTCGTGCATCTCGCGTCGCAGCGCTGTCATCTCTGGTGGCAGGTGTCGCCACAGGGTGCTTCTACGGACTCGGATCCTACTACGGGAAACAGGTCAATCTGGACGTGCAGGCGATCAGCTTCATGATGGCCGGAGGGATTCTTGGCGGCGCCTTGTTTCAGTGGCCATTGGGAAAAATCTCGGACTCACTGGACCGACGCAAAGTGATCCTGGCCGCGATGCTCGGTGGGGTCGCCGTATGTACCGTCGCTACGATGGTGGCAGCAGATGTTGTTCCCTATCTGTTTTTTCTTTTTGGCGGCTGCGTGATGCCGATCTACTCTCTGTCTCTGGCGCATGCTGCCGACAACGTGGAATCGTCGTTTCTGGAAATCGGCACCGGCATCCTGATTCTGAACGCGGCCGGCGCCACCGTCGGACCGTTGTTTGCATCACTGGCAATGGAAATCTTCGGCATCGGCGCGTTCTTCGTATTCTGTGCAGCTATCCTCGCGCTGGGCGCGGTCGGGACGCTGATAATGATCCTGCGCCGACCGGCGCTGCGTCCCCACTTTGCTCCGTTCGAGATTGCCACCACCGAGTCCGCCCAGGGCGCGATCGAGTTCGACCCGCGAAGCTGATTGGCGGAAGCTGATTGGCGGAAGATGTTTCGAAGAAAGTGTCAGGTATATTGCTCCCAAGAAGAAAGGCCTAACAACGAAAAAGGAGCGAAAAAGGTGTCAGGTTTATTTCTCCAAAGGAAACAAACCTGACACCTTCTCCGTACCCCCTATAACCGGGATAGGGTCACTATCCCCTATTTGCGAAGCGCCGAATTGCAGACAATATGAAGAAAAACGTATGACCACCGAATCCGTCCAGTACAGCCTGCACAATCAGCTTGCCACCATTCGCATTGATGATGGCAAACGCAACGCACTGTCACCGCAGGTCCTGGGCGAGATATATCAGGCGCTCGATCGGGCCGAATCCGATCGGGCAGCGGTCATTCTGACAGGGCGCGAATCCGTGTTTTCGGCGGGCTTTGATCTGAAAGTGATGAAGCGTGGCGGGATCGATGCATTGCGCATGCTGCGTGCGGGCTACGCCTTGACCGCCAGGGTTATGGGCTATCCACATCCGGTCATCGCTGCCTGCAACGGGCATTCACTGGCGATGGGCGTCTTTCTGATGCTGTCCGCTGACTACGTGATCGGCAGCCGCGGTGATTTCAAGATAGCCGCCAACGAAGTCGCCATCGGCCTGACCATGCCGCGTGTTGCTGCGGCCATGTTGCGCCATCGGCTCAAACCGGCCGCGTTTCAGCGAGCGGTAGTCTTGTCAGAATACTTCGACGTCGACGCAGCGCTGGATGCCGGGTTCTTTGACGAACTGGTCGACACCGCCGATCTGCTGCCGCGCGCCGAAGCCCGGGCAGGCGAATACAACAAGCTCGATCAGCACGCGCACGCGAGCTCGAAACGCAGAATCCGTGGCGCGCTGATCCGGAAAATACGCCTGAGTATCCCGCTGGACCTGCTGGATGCCGCGTTGATGGGCCTGCGCGGAGCGCGCCCACGATAAGCGGAAAAGGTGGCGAAAAAGGCTGCTTGAACACTTTCTGAAAAGGTGTCAGGTTTATTTCCCTAAGAAAATAAACCTGACACCTTTTCCCTCCGAAGGTAGACCCCCGATCGAACCGGTCACGAAACACACCTTCTCCATGACCGACGGCCTGGAGCTTGCCTACTGGCTGCGGCGCGCCGATTCGCCGGGCGAGCGGTTCCTGCTCCTCATCCACGGCGCCGCGAGCAATCACACTCGCTGGTCAGAGTTCGTCGAGAACACGACGCTCACCGAAAGGTGGAATGTAATCTTCCCGGACATGCGCGGAAACGGCGCGTCGATGACCCGCAGGAAATTGGGCATGTCGATCTGGTGCGCTGACCTGGCGGATATGCTCGATGCCGAGAGTGCAGCGGGAGCCGTGGTCGTCGGCCACAGCCTCGGCGCGCAGATTGCTGTGCACTTCGCACACCGGCATCCCGAACGAGTGCGCGGGCTCGTGCTCATCGACCCGGTCTTCCAGGGCGCGCTACAGGGCGTGCAGCGCGTCATGCGTCGCTATCGTTGGTTGTTCGAGGCATTGGCTGGTGTGATCCGCGCGCTGAATGCCATCGGCGTGCACCGGCGCCACATCATCGCTCGTGACCTGCGCGAGCTGGACGATGAAACCCGGCGGGCGATCGCGGGCGCTGAATCACTTGAGGAAATATCGAAACGCTACGGGGCACTCGGCCCCATCCTGCGTCACATGCCCACCGGCAACTACCTTCGACAGGGGCTTGCGACGGTCAGCCCGCTGCCCGACCTCGCGGGTATCGACGTCCCGGTGCAGGTGTTGATCTCGGGTGGCACGACGCTTGCGGATCTCAAAGTGAACCGCACCGAGGCGGCGCGTTTTACGCACAGCGAGGTCGTCATGCTGGAAGCGAACCACTGGCCGCTCACGGAGACGCCCGACGCCGTGCGCGAGACGATCGAGGGCTGGATGGCGAGGACGTTCGGCAACGAATAGAGGTCGAACCAGTGTTTCCCAGGCAAATACCTCGGTTCGATCCCGGTTACCCAGTCTCGGCCTTGTCCGATCCAGCATTCAGCAGTCGCTGACATTCGGCATCGTCGAGGTGACCCGGCGATTCGGGAATCAGGTCATCTTCGTACAGAGTCCATTATTCCTGGCCTCTGAGATCGACCGGATTCCCTGTGCCATCGGGCCGGTATTTGTTCCGCTCCAGTGCCAGTGGAATTCCACATAACCGTCCGTGTCACGGAGCTCGACGCGTCGAGCGACCATATCCGGAAACGCGGTCATAAAAGCGCGCGCGGTCTCCATGACAGCATCACGACCCATGGAAGGTTCGCCATAAGCACAAAAGGGGGCAGGTCTGTTTCTCCCAAGTAAATAAACCTGGCCCCTTTTATGCCTCTTCCGACACTCATTTGCTTATTAAACCGCCGCACGGTAAACAAGACGCCAAACGGAGGAAACCTGACTATGCATTCGATTCGTGGACGTGTCTGGATCATCGGGCTGCTGTCGGCCCTGCTCTGTTTTGTCACTGCGCAGGCCGAAGAAGAGAAGATCCTCAATCTTTACACCTGGGCGGACTACATTGGCGAGGACACGGTAGCGAACTTCCAGGAACAGACCGGGATCAAGATCAACCACGATGTCTACGACTCCAACGAAATGCTGGAGACCAAACTGCTCACCGGCAATTCGGGCTACGACGTGGTCATGCCCACCGCGTTCTTCCTCGAGCGGCAGATCCAGGCAGGCGTGTTCCAGAAGCTGGACAAGACGCAGTTGAGCAACTATGGGAACCTGGACGCCGACACTCTGGAGCGGATGGCGTCGCACGATCCGAACAATGAGTACGGCCTCCCGTACATGTGGGGCACGACCGGCATCGGCTACAACGAGGCCAGAGTCCGGGAAGTGTTCCCCGACGCGCCGGTGGACAGCTGGGACATGCTGTTCGATCCGGAGGTCATCTCCAGGCTGGCGGAATGCGGCGTCAGCTTTCTGGACGCACCCAGCGAAGTCTTCGCCACCGCCCTCAACTATCTGGGCAGGGATCCCAACAGCGAGGATCCCGATGACCTGAAAGCCGCCGAGGCACTGCTGGCCAAGGTGCGTCCATATATCCGTTACTTCCATTCGCAGCAGTACATGGACGACCTGGCCACCGGCGAGATCTGCGTTGCAATGAGCTGGAGCGGCGACGTGTTTTGGGCTGGCCGACGCGCCGCCGAATCAGGGAACGGGGTGGAACTGAGCTACAGCATCCCGCAGGAAGGGGCGATCATCTGGTTCGATGCGATGGCGATCCCGAGCGACGCGCCACATCCGGGTAACGCCCACCTGTTCCTCAACTACCTGATGGAACCCGAAGTGATCGCCGGCATTTCGAACTTTATCTTTTTCGCCAACGGCAACGCAGCGTCAGTCGAGTTCATCGACGAGCAGATTCTCGGCAACCCGGTCATCTATCCGCCGGCAGCGGTCAAAGCCACACTGTTCCCGGCCCGGGTCCACTCGGCCCGGTTCCAACGGCTCCAGACCCGGGCCTGGACCCGATTCAAGACCGGCCATTAGTTAAGGTGACAGTGACCCTAATTCGACCGGTCAGGGTCACTGTCACCAGATCAGGGCGTCGGCCGGAGTGAGGGTCAGCCTGGGGTCAGAGTAGAAAACCTCTCGAATTTTTACTCTGACCCCATTTGTGGTCCTCACTCGGCCGTTGTCGGATCAATAACCGTGCGTACCTCCGAGACCGAGTTCGCCGGGAATCCCCCCATCTCTGCATGCTTGCGAACAGACGCTTCGTCCGGGGCAATGTAAACACAGTAGATTTTGTCGTCCGTCACATAACTGTTGACCCATTGAACCTGTGGTCCGAGCTCACGCAGCACGCCGCATGACTTCTGCGAGATTCCCTGCAATTCCGGCGTCGAAAGTTTTCCTGCACCGGGGATCTCGCGCTCAATCACGAACTTTGGCATGTTGTTGCTCCTTCTACCGGGTTAAAACGTCAGCGTTGATACTATCCGCTAAAAGGTGTCAGGTTTATTTTTTTATGAAGAACAGACCTGACACGTCTTCTGACACAGCGCGCCATTGAGGAGCACACCGGCCGCCGGGTATCGGCATCAGGCCAGGGACGGCCGCGGAAATCCAGGGTGCGGGGCTCGAACGAAAAATAAACCTGACACCTTTTCTGCACTAAACTACTGCTGGCTGAAGGAACAACCTGGCCGGATCCGGATTCTGGAGACCCGCAATGCAAGACCTTCCTCACCACTACCGCGTCGCGGCCAAAGGCGAGCCGGAGGGAGACGTTCACGTCACGGCTGATGACGTCGCGTCAATCATTTCCGGACCACCCCCCGAGTTCGGCGGACCCGGCGGCCAATGGTCCCCGGAAACACTGCTGGTCGCCGCTGTGGCCGATTGCTTCATCCTCAGCTTCCGGGCCATCGCCAGAGCATCCAGGCTTCAATGGGCATCGGTCGAGTGTCACGCTGAAGGAAAGCTCGAACGCGTAGACAGCGCGATGAGGTTCACGGAGTTCACCGTGAACGCGACGCTTCATGTGCCGCCGGACACCGACGAGCAGAAGGCGCACCGGATACTCGAGAAAGCCGAGGCGACCTGTTTGGTGACGAACTCCTTGTCTGCGTCGCGACGATTGAACGCGGTGGTGCAGGTGAACTCATCGGCTGTAGAGGGACAATAACCCGGGTTCAGGCTCACTCGCTCGTCTGCTCTGACGCCAAGTTCGATGTGCCCGACGCGGCAGAATAGTCAGGGTGACAGTGACCTTAATTCGGCGGAGTTAGGGTCACTGTCACCGGATTGTTTTCGATTACCGGGCGGAAGTGCTAATTTACGCGCGCTATGCTTACACATTCTTATTTATAGGGCGGGAACGTCGCTTTGGACAAACCGCTCCCGTCGTATAAAGGCACCGAGCCGTATGTGTTTGTCTGCTATGCACACAAGAACGCGGACAGTGTCTATGCCGACCTGATCCTGCTCGATGGCAGTGGCATACATCTGTGGTACGACGAAGGCATCTCCGCCGGAAAATCCTGGCGCGCTGAGATAGCCGGTGCGATCAAGGGCGCGAAGAAATTTCTCTTCTTTATCTCCGAGGCGTCGCTTCAATCGTCTCATTGCCTGAGGGAAATTGATTACGCCATCAGTCACGACATTGAGATCGTGCCGGTGTACCTGGACGGCTCCACGCTGCCGGCGGAGCTGGAGCTGGTTCTGAACCGAGTGCACGCGCTGTTCCGCCACACCGACTCCATGTATCAGGAACATCTGCTTGAAGCGCTGCAGCAGGACGGCTCCCGGTTCGCCCCGTTTGTCAGGGCAAAGAAGAGCCACAAGCTCAGTATGACACTCGCATTGCTGTTGCTTGCAGCCACCGGGCTACTGCTGTTTGCCTGGTCGCCCTGGGATTCCGCTGTCACCGGCAAGAACAGCGATCCGGCGAAGATGGCCGCACCGAATGCCTACAATCGCTACCTCGAGGGCCTCGATCTGATCGCGCGTTGGGACCAGGGCAACAATCTCGATACATCGATCGACTTGTTCCGCGAAGCCACCACCCTCGACCCGGACTTCGCGCTGGCCTTTGCCCGGCTGGCCGAGGCCCTGCGCATGCGGTACGCGCTAACCAGCGACGAGGCGTATCTGACCGAAGCAGTCGCGAACGCGGACGAAGCTATTCGCCTGGACGATAGCCTGGCACCTGTTCAGGTGGCTTATGGGCGGATTCAGGTTACGCAAGGCAACTTTGACCTCGCGCTTGCGGCCCTGCAGCGTGCGGTCGCCATCGACCCCAACGACGCAAAGGCCCACCAGGCCATCGCCACCGTCTATGAGCGGCTCGGACGACTGGACGATGCCGAGGCGTCCTTCAAGAAGGCCATTGCGTTCGACCCGGAGAACATCGGGATCCTCGATTCCTACGCAAATTTCCTGTTCCGTCAAGGCCGATCCGACGACGCCGCCCGGCAGTGGCAAACGGTTATCCGCATCGCCCCGGACAACTTTGCCGCGCTGGTCAATCTCGGCTCCGCGCTCAGCGAGACGGGCAAGATCGCTGAAGCGATCACTGTCTCTCAGCGTGCGATCGAATTGCGACCCTCCTATATGGCCTATTCAAACCTGGGCACCGCCTACTCGCGAGCGCAAAGATATACGGACGCAGCTGAAGCCTATCGAAAAGCGTTGGAACTCGACGACACGGACTGGCTCGCCTGGGGCAACCTGGCTTACGTTTACGCATGGACCAACGGCATGGATGCGCAGGCCACCGAGACATTCCAGCGGGCGATCGAGCTGGCCGAGGCCGCGCGTCCTCAGAACCCGCGCGATCCGTTCGTGCACAGCGATCTCGCGCTCTACTACGTCAAGACCGGACAAACGGAGCTGGCGCTCCAGCGCCTGGGGACCGCGACCACCCTTGCCCCCGACTCCGGGGAGATCCAGGCCGCCGGCGCCGAAGTCTATGAGCTGCTCGGGCAGCGGGACAAGGCGATCGAGCTGGCAAAACTCTCTCTCGATCTGGGTTATCCAAGACAAAGACTTCAGCGCAATCCCGAGATGTCCGAGCTGCTGAGCGATCCGCGAATGCAGGCGTCGCCGTAGCGCATCGCAAATCAATACAAGCCATTGCGCTAGCGTCACAATTCGTTCAGTGTGCGCCGGCAGACATTTCAAGCAGAAAAAACCATTAACGAGGAAATGACCACATGGCAGACATCAATATCGATTTGGGCGCTGAAGGATCACCGCTGAGCGGCGCACATCCAGGGGATAAAGTTACCTGGACCAACAGCTCGGGGTTTAACATTTCAACGTTCGTCCTCCCGACCTGCGTCAGCCCGAATCAGAGTCCGGCACCGATAGCCAATGGCGCGACTACGCGGCAATACACGATCAACAACGGCTCGAGTGGCAACTACGCGTATGAATGGATCGAAGACGATTCGAAACGAGGGACGCGCAGCGGCACTATTGACGTCAACTAGCAGGTTTCAAGGTGACAGTGACCTTAATTCGATGGGGATAGGGTCACTGTCCCCGGATTTCTCATCCCGGAAAGCGGGCTGTGTTCGGCATACCGGACATTTCCTTGGGTTGAGAAAGTGCGGCTTTGAATGGCTTCCCGACACTTGACCAGGCCGCCAGGATGCTGTCAGGGCACCCACATAAATTTCACCCTGTCCGAGCCCATGCGGGACTGCCCGCCACCCAGACGGAAGTCTATTTGCTGGATAAATTCTCCGCCAATCCTATGGTCGCCCGCAGTCTTCACCTTGAAACGCCACTGCTCAATGGCGTTCACTGTCGGAATAACGAATGTGGTATGACTGGATTCCAGAACGCGGATGTTTTCCGTGAAGCCATCAGAATTGACGGTGAACTGAACCTTGACGTAACCCTCCATTTTCTTTTTTTGCGCTCGAGCCGGGTACTTGGGTTGTATCTGGCGCAACGGTCGCGGCGTCGATTGATAATCCACGATGTTCACCGCATAACCGGTCTCGACCTCTTCCAGCAGGTATGTTATCTGGACCGGAGTGGTGCTTTCGACGGACACACCGTCGATCAGTGCGGGTTCGAATTCCTGCTGTTCCACCCATCGCTTGATTGGCTGGGAGAGCGGCTCAGGCGCGTCGATGAGGTCAGCATCCGTTACGTGGCCGCCGGCATCGACGGTGACGTCGACCCACACGTAGCCCCCGACCTGTTCCTGCGCGAATGCCTGACCCATGAAACAGGCGGCAAATAACAGCCCGGTGAGATTCTGCCGCACGCGGTCGTGGAAGCCCGGATTGGCCGTCTGCATAACGAAGCGAGTGGTCAAACTCATGATTCTGCAATTGCTACTCGTTGATCGTTGGCAATGCCTTCTCGCAAGCCTTCAGTACGGTATCCCTGACGACTTACTTCGCGCTATGTCCCGGCGAGCGGGATAGGCTGCCCGTTAACAAGCAAAACACCGTTGTCAAAAGAGAAATCGGTGGACAGTGAACCGAAATGCCGTTCGATCAGGCCCTGCATGATCAAGCTATCGATCATCATCGAACTCTGTTGAGTGGCCACTGCCTCAATTTCGGTGTAATCGGCCTCCGACTCCGGGGGCAGGGTGCGCATAATCTCGCCGCGCATGAAGCTCTTGGCCATCCGCCTCGCCAGTGGCTCGGCCGTCTCAACATTGCCGCGAGCAGACAGGCCGCCAGTGATAAAGGCCGGGTTGGCACTGAGCATGGCGAGGTTGAGATTTGGCGGCAGCGCACTGCCGTCGAAGCCGAGGCCGACCCGGGCCTCAAAGTGCTGACCGTTCAGGACAAAGCGAGCGGGTTCCACACTGAAGCCGGGATTGGTCCTGAGCGCGTCTATCGCCAGCGATTCGATTTCAGGCTGCAGCTGCCCCATCAACTCTGGCGTAGCGAGAAAGAGTTGATGTTGTAGCCGTGTATAGCCCTCGATCAGATCGACATCGATGTCCGCAAACTTCATTGCGATCTGTACGTCGTTCAAGGCAATCTCCGGCGGACTTTTGAATTCATCGATTTCATAGACCATCGCCATCGATACCTTTTCCCCGCCATCGTTGGCGCGTGTGTCCATCTCGAAACTGACACCGTTGGCCGTAAACGACTCCGCACCGTATTGCCCGGAAGGTTCGTATGTCATTGATTCGACGCCGAAACTGTGAATACCCAGCCATATGTAGTCGCCGAGTCTTTGCGCATCGATGCCGATGCCGATCCCGGAAGCGCTCAGTGTTCCGGTCTCGAACCGGGCCTCCACGGTCTCAATGATTCCGCTTGTATCGAGGGTTCGCTTGTCGGGATCATAGGTTCCATTCGCAAGGAAACCGCTGAAGCGTGTATCGGAACCGTCATCCGTCTGCCAGATCATTGGCGGCACATTCGTATGGAACTCCATCGTGCCGTCGAAACGTACAGTCCCGTCTGTGAGCAACAGATACGGCGCGTCAGTCATCGCTCGTAACTCAGCAAGCGGCCCGGTCGAGGAGTCGAGCTGCATCACCATCGTGGCCAGCGCAAATTTAATGCCGTCACCGATGATCAGCGGCCCGTGCTGGATGTCGATATCGAAGGAGAGTTCACCGTTGAAGAACTTGCCCAGGAGCTCAATTACGGCGTCGCTGCGAGGATCGGAAGAGCCTGCGGACGTAGCAGTATCAACCAGACTTCTGAACCGTTCCGCATATTCTTCTGAGGCGGCTAACCGTACCGACGCCTGGCTCTCATAAAAGCCGCGCTCGTAGTTGACAATCTCGACTGTAAAAGCCGGATTCGACACTCCGGCCGAGATCTCCGATCGAATCTGCCGCTCGTAAATGTAGCCCAGCGCCGGCGGGGTCAACGCTACGATCAGACCCACTGCAAGTAGTACAAGCAATACGCGTTTGAACATCCCTGTATCTCCTGACGGCGACCGCTAGAGGAACACTGGCTAATGTCACTCAGCTCTTTTTGTTGAGTCGAGGATGGCTCCAGCGAGAATCCGGCCGGGTGGGCGACGGTTCACCGCGATGCCTCCCCATCCATGGGCGCGCAGGCGCATTTATGGCACATATTGGATTGAGCGACAACCCGTTGACTGCCCGCATCTGCGATGGGGAGATCTGGAAAAGGTGTCAGCGACGTTCGTCTCTGACCCCGGCGTCCGCATGGTGTTGCGCTTGCCGTCGCTTGCCCGTCGCCTGTTGGCCATGCTGCGGGGAGTTGTGGTCACTGTCCCTAATCTTTTCACACTGTCACCTTTTCCACCGAATCATGGAGTTTTTGTGGATTCGTTTCGGCGCATGATCCGGCGCCCAGCGGCGCTGCTATATTCGCCGGATGCGTTTGTTGATCTGGCACAAGCTGTTTCTCGCCCTGCTCGCGGCTACCGCGGTCGTGGTAGCGGTCGCCTTGTTGCTGACCCGATGGAGTTTTGACCGCGGCTTTCTCGGCTATCTCAACAGCATCGAAGCACAACGCATCGAGGCCATGGCCGAGGACCTCGCCGGTATCTATGCCGAGACCGGCAGCTGGGACGTGCTGATCGGCGACCGCGGTCGCTGGCGGCGGGTGATCCGCGGCAACTCCCGCGATGTGCGTGATCTCCCGCCCCACCTCGCCCAAGGTCCGAATGGCCGACCGGATGGCCCAGCAGACGGCCCGCCCG
Source organism: uncultured Gammaproteobacteria bacterium (assembly GCA_963704875.1). Taxonomy (GTDB): domain Bacteria; phylum Pseudomonadota; class Gammaproteobacteria; order Steroidobacterales; family XN24; genus CAMYOC01. Next base: position 81,868 of record CAVPIA010000004.1, read on the forward strand.
GTGGCCCGCCCGGTGGTCCGCCCGGTGGTCCGCAAGAGGGCCCAGCGGATTTTGAAGAGTCCGACGACGGGGCCCGGCTACCGGCTGGCATCGAAGGCTCGACGCTCCGGCCACCGCCCGGTGTAGAAGGCCGACGGCCAATGCCGCCACCCGGTATCGAAGGCCGGCCTCCCATGCCCCCACCCGGGCTGTTCGGCGTCCGTCAGCCGATGGATCTGCTCGATGCCGATCACAATGTGCTGATCGGCAAACCCACGCGGATGGATGACGCGCAACGTCAGCCGATCACGGTCGATGGCATCACTGTCGGTTATTTGCGTTACCGCCCGATCAGCGCGCTGACCGATCTCGACGAAGAAACCGAACGGCAATTTATCGAGCAGCAGCGTGCGGGGTTCTATGCCACCGCTCTCGTCGCATTGGCAATCGCCGCGGCGCTGGCCATCGTGTTCGGCCGTCAACTGGTCGCGCCGATCCGTCATCTGGTCGGCGGCACGCAGGCGCTGGCCGCGGGCAAGCTCGATCAACGCATCTCGGTCACCAGCCGCGATGAACTCGGTCAGCTCGCCCAGGATTTCAATGCCATGGCCGAGTCGCTGGAGCAGAGCCAGCGTTCGCAACGCCAGTGGATCGTCGATATCGCGCATGAACTGCGCACGCCACTGGCAATCCTCGCCGGCGAACTGCAGGCGGCCGAAGACGGTGTGCGCGAATGGAACCCGCAGGCGCGCGAATCGCTGCAGGCGGAAGTCGAGCGTCTGACCGGTCTCGTCAATGACCTGCACGAGCTGTCCCTGTCCGATGCCGGCGGCATGGGTTATCAATGGCGAGAGGTGGATCTGGTCGGCGTGATCAAAGATGCCCTCGACCAATACAACACGCGGATCGAGGCACGTGGCCTGAGCCTGGAGACCGAGCTGCCCGCCGAGCCAATAGTCCTGAGAGCCGACGCCCGACGTCTGCAGCAACTCCTGACGAACCTGCTGGAGAACAGCTGCCGTTACACCGACGCCGGCGGACGGGTCAAACTGGTCTGTACCGCCGGCGACCCGATCCATCTCTGCATCGAGGACACCGCCCCGGGTGTGCCCGAGGACGCCCTGCCCCATCTGTTTGACCGGCTCTATCGTGTAGATGCCTCGCGCAACCGCGCCGAGGGCGGCTCGGGGCTGGGGCTGGCGATTTGCAAAGGGATCGTGCTGGCCCATGGCGGGCACATCCATGCCGAGCTGTCTTCCCTCGGCGGTCTGGCCATCAGGATAGAATTGCTCCGTGACCACGCCTGAACCGACCATCCTGATTGTCGAGGACGAGCCGAAGATCGCGGCGTTGCTGGATGACTATCTGCGGAGCAATGGTTTCCGCACACATGTGATCGAGACCGGCCTGGGCGTGACCGAATGGATCCAGGCCAACACCCCCGACCTGGTGTTGCTCGACCTGATGTTGCCCGGCAAGGACGGTCTGCAGATCTGTCGTGAAGTGCGCGCGTTTTCCCAGCTGCCGATCATCATGGTGACCGCACGCGTCGATGAAATCGATCGTCTGCTCGGTCTGGAACTGGGCGCCGATGATTACATCTGCAAACCCTTCAGCCCGCGCGAAGTGGTCGCACGGGTCAAGGCCGTGCTGCGCCGACTCCACCGCGAGGCCGACGCACCCGAACCCGGCTACCAGGGCATCGTGCTCGACGAGTCGGCTTTCCGGGCCGTGGTCAACGGCACGCCGCTGGAGCTGACCCGAGTCGAATTCCGCCTGCTGCGCACACTGTTGAGCCAGCCGGGTCGTGTGTTCGCCCGCGGCCAGCTGATGGATACCGTCTATACGGACGGCCGGGTGGTCAGCGACCGGACCATGGACAGCCACGTCAAAAACCTGCGTCAAAAACTGGCCGAACATCTGCCCGCCGAACTGATCCACTCGGTCTACGGTGTCGGCTACCGGCTGGAGTAGCTCCGGCGCCAGGCTGGCTCAGCCTGGCACCACGCTCCCCCGCTCTATTGCCACACCCTGGCCACAAACCTGGCCGCACTTCTGCTGCGCTCTTGCCGCGCTGTCGTCATGTCCTGGCCGCGCGTTGGCGTCACGCTTGCTGCGCTTTGACGACACCCCTCCGGTTCCACGATTTCTCCTCAATTTCTCCATCGCGATTCCAGACTCGGGGCTCAATCTTTGCCCTACAGACACCGAGCAACCCAGGAGAATCCGATGACTATCCATGACACCATCCGCACCACCGTGATGTGCCTGACCCTCGCCGCCACGGCCAGCCAGGGCGTAGCCGACGAACGACCCGACGGCCGCCGCGGCCCGCCGCCACAAGCCATTGAGGCCTGCGCGAATCTGAGCGAAGGCGATGCCTGCACCTTTGACGGGCGCAACGATGAAGAACTCACCGGCGTGTGTTTCGCGCCGTCCGAGGCCGAACTGGCGTGTAAGCCCGAAGGCCATGACCGGCGCCAGGGCGGCAGGAAAGGCAACCGCGCCGGTCCGCCCGACAGCGATTAGACCCTGTAAGTGCTTCTGCGGCCGGCTGACGAGTTTCTATCCCCTCCCCCAAGGGCGCTTTCCCCCAGGCGCAGGATCTCAGGCCGGCCGCAGCTTTTTAGCCAACGCCAACCCAATAACTATCCGCGGGAGCACCGCCATGTCATCGACCCCGCACTACAAGACCATCGCTGGCTACACCCCGTCAGCGCAGGCCAGTCGACCCGTCAGCAAGGAGCCATCATGAAAAGCCATCATGAAAAGCCATTCTGCAACCAGGCTTTGTTCAACTATCGCCGTCTTTAGAAAAAATAAGCCTGACGCCTTTTCCGAACTCCAACTTGAACAGGCAAACCTCGACAGACGACCGGCGGCCGTGCGTCGCCTGGACCCGACTCCACATTACGGATGACCCGTGCCCCATACGGCGGGGTACCACTTCATACGTTCTCTATGTCGGCTCGCGGTATAACGTTGACAGCATTACGAACCCTGCATATGCTCCTTTTGTCCCATAAAAAGCAAAAAGAGCTTATGCCGCATGACTCCAGTATTTCGTGTGCACTTTGTAATCGCAATTCTGACTTTGGCGGCTTGCGGCGGCGGGGGGGGTGGAGGCGACGGCGGTGGGGCACCGGCCCTGACGGTCAACGCTGGTGCTGATCAGACGGTAGATCCGGGACAGACTGTCACACTCCGGGCCCTTTCCAGCGACCCTGCGGCCACGATCTCCTGGAGTATTTACAGCGGTCAGACCCTGCCGCTGGTCGACAACGGTGCGGAAGTGACGTTTGAGAGTCCGGATGTCATCTGCCCGACGGGGATCAGACTCGAGGCCGTCGCCACTCTCGGCGCTGCTCGAGCCACCGACTCGGTTGTGGTAACCACGCTCCCGTTCACCGGGGCGATCGGCCCGGATGCCGGCGAGGATCAGCGCGCCATCGAACTTAACCAGGTCACTCTCACAACCAAGTACAGCATTGAGCCGTGTAATGTGCAGGATGTGGAATGGCAGCAGGTCTCCGGCCCTACTGGCCAGGTGGTCTATCCGTCGCCCAATGGTGGCGACATTGCCGTTGCAAATGTCCCCGATGTGGCCGAGCCGGCGGCGATCGAGTACCAACTCGTCGTAACTGACGTTCGGGGCAAGAGTGCCAGCGATCGTGTTCAGGTTGTGGTCAACCCGATAGACGCAGTGCCGCTACAGTCGCCGATCCCTAACGGAGGCTCGGCCATTACCAGCCTGGGCCCGCGCCTTTTCGTGGGCAGTCTCGATGCCGCCTACGAGGTCGACCCGGCGAGCGGCGACGTGCGCTCGGTGGCTGGTAACGGTCTTACCGGCGACAACGTTGACGCTTTCTATCTCTCGGATCTCGACGGCCTGTCAGGACTAAGCCCCGCGGGAGACGAACTGATCGCGGTGAGCGGCAGCGGACGAATCTTCGGACTCGACCCCGACGCCTCGGGCACAGGCATCGCCCGCGTTGTCGAGCAGCTCGGTTGCTGTAATTACTTCGAGTTTTCCTTCAGTCAGGGGCGGCTCTATACCAAGCTCGACAGCACAGTCTATCTGTCACCCGAGACGACGGGTGAAGTCGCGACACCGCTGTTCAGCGGCGGGCCGACAGATGGTCACCTGTTGGCCGATGACCGATACGTCTATCTCACCAGCAAGCCCGACTCCTGCGATCGTGAATTCCTGGATGCCTACGATCCGAATAGCGGCCAGGTGACCCGGATCGGCGACGTACCTTTGGCGTTCCCTTCTTGTGACCCCGGTGGATTCAGCGCGCAGACGGCGGACACGCTTTACTGGCTCGCTGGATCAAGGATCTATCAGCTCGACAAGGACACGCTACAGTACGTGCTGCTCGCGGATCTGGGCAGTCCGGCAACCCGGCTGGTGGCGGCCAGCAACGCACTCTATGCGCGTATGCAATTCGCCGGCGAGTCGGCCGAACTGCTGCGGATCACCCTGCCGGCCGGCAGCATCGAGTCCCTCGGACAGATCGAGGCCCTGGCAGATATCGCCGTGGCCGGCGATCAGCTTTATTGGGCGACCCACCCGCCCAACAGCCGCGACGGCGTCCTTTTTCGGATGTTGCCAGACGATTCGGGAGAAATCGTGGCGACCGTCCCAGAGGCGCTGTTGAGCGACCAGGGTGGACTCGGTGACTCTCTGATTTCCGCGGGCGACAAGATGGTGATGTCGGGCGATGGTGTGCTGGCGATAGTCGATCCTGATGACGGGAGCTTCGCCAAGGTTCGCCCGGTCACTGGCGCCACCGTCATGCGCGCCAAGGGCAACGAACTTCTGGTGGCGAGCCGTACCGGCAATGAGGGCATCGGAGCGATTCGGACCGACCTGCCCGTCCAGCAGCCACGGGAAATATATCGCTTTGAGCCGGGCGGCATTTCCTCCTTCGATGTCGATGTCGACGGCGACTGGATCTATTTCGTGGAGGACGAACTGGGCTCCGGCTCTCGCGTCCGACGGGTCGGCATCGAAAGCCTGGTAGCGGAGACCCTTTTCAGTGGGGAGCTGCTCGATCTGCGCGACGTGCATGTCGATAGCGACCGCCTGTTCTTCCTGTGCCACACCAGCTGCGGCCTGCAGGAACCTTCTCTGGTGACCATGCCGGCGACCGGAGGCCAGCCTGAGTTCGTGTTCTCTCCGGGGCCGGTCCAGGTGCTGAACGGGGACTATGCGAACGGATTCGCCGTTCTCAGTTATCGCAACGAAGGCGCGCTTGGGCTCGGCTTTGCCGAGATTGATCTGGCGACTCTTGAGTTCTCGCCCCAACTCGAAGTCTTGCCGTTTGACGAGGCCAGGGTTGTCGGTGGCGGCGGCAATTTTGTCATCGGTGGATTGCCCGGGTCTGTGGTTCGGGCCCCAGTAGAGGGCAACGGAGACCCCACCGATCCACAGGTCGTTAGCCGGAATGGGGTGCGTCCGTCTTCCGGACTGCGCCTGGATTCCATTCACGCGGATGACGTAGCGATGTACTTCTGGTGGAACGGGCTCTGGCGCGTCCTCAACTAGTCGACCGCCTGCCCGCAGACAAATCAAAAACGGTACCGGAGAACACTCTAATTTGTCGGCCGGAGACGCGGGCTTCAGACCCTTAGGAATACGGGGCCAGTTTGTCTATTTCTTTTGACTGCGCCGCGCATCAACTGGCAATTGGAAATAGGTAACCTGCCCCCGCATTTATCGATCTGGAAAAGGTGCCAGGTTTATCTGGATGCGGTCGGCGGTATCGAATACGTCCCAACCGCATGAGCCACCGGCTCTTCGTCACCCTCCGAATACAGCAGCACTTCGCCGATCGCCAGGCGCCGACCGAGCTTGATCAGCTTGCACTTGCCCAGGATGTCTCTTTCCGCAGACGGTTTCCTCAGGAAGTTAATGTTGAGATTGGTGGTGACAGCCAGCGCGACGAGCCCCAGCTCGCCGAGTATGGCCACATAGATCGCCGCATCGGCCACCCCCATCAGCACCGGACCCGAGACGGTGCCGCCGGGACGCAGCTCCTGCTTGCCGATCTTGTGCCGGATGGTGGATGCCTTGCCGCCGACCGCCTCGATGGTGATCTTCGATTGAGGGAACTCACGCGCCATGAAGCCGGCGACTTCTTGCTTGATGTCCATATGACGAATATTTTAGGCCAATTCGTCAACCGGTAGTCCATGACCCGCTGCACTGTCGGACCAGAAAAACGGTGTCAGGTCTGTTTTTGCGTTGACTCATCAAGGATCACTCATTGCCGATCAAAAAGTCTCTTCATCGCCGCGCGGCCATTGCTGCTCTCCTTGCAGCAGCGGCGGTTTGGCTTTTCCCGGCCGGGCAGTCGGACCGGGGTTCAGGCATCCCTCAGGAAGAGTCAGCCCTGCAGGGTCAAACGCCTGCAACGGGCCGATCCTCGGCTACCGAGAGCAAGATCGCCGAACCGATAGTCGAGTTCTCTATCGAGGACTTCTGCGACAGCGCTGCGGTCGAGGAGTGGAGCAAGAACATGCTGGCCGAATCCGGCGATTCCATGGAAGAGTTCAGACGGATGCAGGCGGACACTGCAGCACGCCTGAGCATCTCCAGGGACCCGGAGCACCTCCACACCGCCGCGTTGCTGGAAGCAGATCTGGCCCGCAAAGTTGAGGCAAGCACCGGGGCTCGGGCTGCAGATCCCGACAGTTCGGCCAAACATTCGGCCAAACATTCGGCCAGACAGATCGCGTTGATCAGCCGGGCGCTGGATGCAGATCCCGGCAATCCGCTGCATCTTTGGGGCGCAGTTCAGATTTGCATGACTGCCTCGGCCGAGTGGAACGAGAACAGGACGGACTGCCCGCTGGAAGCCTGGCAGGCGCGTCTGCTCGAAGCTGACCCCCAAAACCGCGAGGTCTGGGCCTACGCGGCGGTAAATCTGTTAGCCGCAGGTAACGAATCTGATGCCCTGAAGGCCATGCAAAAGGCTGGCGCGTTGACGGAGAGCCGGGTCTACTGGCCTGAGACCGTCGAGATGCTGGAGCGGGGCCTGGCGGCCGGGACCGACTGGCCCTTTATGGGACGCGCGACGGAAGCAATCGGAGTCGCCGGACGGAATCTATTCAACGAACTGCGGCCAATGGGGCTGTGCCGAGATCAATCGGAGCTCAGTCAGGACTGGGCTTATGCCTGCCTGGCCTATGGCAGACAAGATGAACTCAATCCACCGGTCGAGCTCGCGCGTTTGCCGGCCATCGCGATCCAGCAATACGCGTTGACTGCTCTCGGTGATGAGGAGGGTCTCGCCAAACTCAATGCCCGCTGGCGCCAGCAACGAGAGAGACGATCCGAAATCTATGAGGAAATAGGGAGCCGGATCGTGGCTGCAGTGGCAAACCCCACCCTCTTTGCCCGCTACCTTCAGCTGGTCCGTGAGCGGGGTGAAATTGAGGCACAGATCGCTTTTGACCGGGAGGCGCAGGCGTGGGTGCAACGGCACCAGGGCGCCGAGTGTATCCCCTAGAGAATTCGGTGCCGGGTGAGCAGGTAAGACCTTTGCGCGACGCTTTGTTCCGGCAATACAGTTCCCCATGCCGCGAACGCGGGAAAGGGAAAAGGTGTCGGAGAAGGCGGAAAAGGTGTCAGGTTTATTTTCTCAGGAAAAATAAACCTGACACCTTTTCCCTGACGACTACATGGAACTCACCGCCGCCAGACCATGCTCCTCTTTCTGCTCCAGCAGCCTTGCCTGGGCCGCGGCCAGACGCGCTACCGGCACTCTGGGTGGCGAGCAGGACACGTAAGTCAGACCGATATCGTTACAGAAGCGGATCGATGCCGGATGGCCGGCCTGCTCACCACAGATGCCGACCTTCAGATCCGGACGGGTCTTGCGTCCCCATTCCACCGCGATCTTCATCAGCTGACCGACACCCTTGACGTCCAGCACCTCGAACGGGTTGTCCTGCAGGATCTGGTTCTCGTTGTAGAACGGCAGGAACTTGTTCTCCGCGTCCTCGCGTGAGAACGAGAACGTCGACTGGGTCAGATCATTGGTGCCAAACGAGAAGAACTCTGCCACCTCAGCCAGTCTGCCGGCACGCATACAGGCGCGGACCACTTCGATCATGGTGCCGAATTCGAACTTCAGCTTGAGCTGGCGCTCGGCTTCCACCTGTTGCTGGATCGAATCGACCATCAGCTTGACCCGGCGCAGCTCCTGGGCCGTGCACACCTGCGGCACCATGATCTCCGGACGGACGTCGAGCCCCTCCTGTTGGCAATCGGCGGCCGCTTCCAGCACCGCCCGGATCTGCATGGAGTAGATCTCCGGATAGGTGATGCCGAGACGCACGCCGCGGTGACCGAGCATTGGATTCACCTCGAACAGCTCGCGGACTTTGTCCAGCATCAGGCGTTTCTTGGCGATCGCCTCATCGATCAGCTCTACCCCTTCTCCGGACAGTGGCATGTTCGCGGCGAGTGACGCCGCCTGCTCCTGGCCACGCAGCATCTGCATGACGCCCATCAGATCTTCCATGCCCTCGACGGTATTGCGCAGCTGTTCCAGATGCGCCAGCTCCCGTTCGAGCTGCCGCTCGCTGGGCAGGAACTCGTGGATCGGCGGATCGAGCAAGCGGATGGTCACCGGCTTTCCGGCCATGTTCTTCAACAAGCCATGGAAATCCTCGCGCTGCACCGGCAACAGCCGATCGAGCGCTTTCTGCCGCTCGTCGGTGGTATTGGCCAGGATCATCTCGACCACCAGCGGCAGACGATCGGGGGCGTTGAACATCCGCTCGGTGCGGCACAGGCCAATCCCCATGGCGCCGTAGTCCGCCGCCTTCTCGGCGCCTTCCGGGGTGTCGGCATTGGACAGGACCTGGATATCCGCGATCTCGTCGGCCCAGCCGAGCAGCTCCCTCAACTCGTCGGAAAACGTCGGCGGCACCGTCGGGATCTCACCCAGATAGACGTTGCCGTTGCCACCGTCGATGGTGATCACATCGCCTTCGTGCAGCACATGATCGCCGACCTTCGCCTGACGGTTCTCGGTCCTGACCTCGATACCTTCGGCACCGGCCACACAGGGTTTGCCCATGCCGCGCGCGACCACGGCCGCATGCGAGGTCTTGCCGCCACGGCTGGTGAGGATGCCCTGTGCGGCGAAGAAACCGTGGATGTCTTCCGGCTTGGTCTCCTCGCGGACCAGCATTACCTTCTCACCGGCGCGGCCCATCAGCTCGGCCCGGTCGGCGTCGAATACGATCTTGCCGGATGCCGCGCCGGGCGACGCGGGCAGACCCTGGGCCACCGGTTCTGCGGCATGGCCCGGGTCGAGCCGCGGGTGCAGCAGTTGCTCGAGCAACTCGGGATCGATCCGCATCAGCGCCTCTTCACGGCTCAGCAGCCCCGCCTGTGCCATCTCCAGCGAGGTGCGCACCATCGCGGCGGCGTTCATCTTGCCGTTACGGGTCTGCAGACAATACAGCGTGCCGTTCTCGATGGTGTATTCGTAGTCCTGGACCTCGCGGTAATGCGACTCCAGCTTGTCGCGAAGCTCCACCAGTTGCCGGTACATCTCCGGCATGTCCTCGGCCAGTTCCCTGACCGGTTTTGGCGTACGGATGCCGGCGACGACGTCCTCGCCCTGGGCGTTGACCAGGTACTCGCCGAACATCTCGTTCTCGCCGGTGCCCGGGTTACGGGTGAAACCCACCCCGGTCGCACAGTCGTTGCCCATGTTGCCGAACACCATGGTGACGATATTGACCGCGGTGCCGTTGGCCATCGCCGGTGTGATCTGGAACTCACGCCGGTAATCGACCGCGCGCTTGCCCGACCAGGACTTGAATACCGCCTTGATCGCCAGTTCGAGCAGTTCGTTGACGTCCTCCGGGAACGGCCTGCCGGTCTGCTCGCGGACCACGGCCAGGAAGCGCTCGCTGATCTCTTTCAGGTTGCTCGCACTAAGGCCCACATCGGCCTTGACCCCGGCGCGCTGCTTGACCTCCTCGAACGGCCCGTCGAATGCCTCGTCCGGGATCCCCATCGCGACCTTGCCGAACAGCTGGATAAAACGCCGGTAAGCGTCATAGCAAAAGCGCTCATTGCCGGTCTGTTTGATCAGACCCTTGAGCGTCTCCTGGTTGAGCCCCAGATTGAGGATGGTATCCATCATGCCGGGCATGGACAGCGCGGATCCGGAACGCACCGAGACCAGCAACGGGTTGTCGCCGTCGCCGAATACCTTGCCGGTCTTCTTTTCCAGCGCCTTCATCTCGGCCGCGACGCCCTCACTCAGCCCCGCCGGCAGCTCACCGCCGGGAGAATCCAGGAACGCGAGACAGGCCTCGGTGCTGATGACGAAACCCGGCGGCACATTGAGCCCGATCTGGGTCATCTCGCACAGGTTGGCGCCCTTGCCGCCGAGCAGTTGTTTGTTCTTGCCGTCGCCGGCTTCGAATGAAAAGACATAGGGTTGGCGGGTGTCTTGGTCGGTCATGCTGGCCACCGTGGTATCAATGTGCGTGTGTGATTTTCCGATGCAAATTCTGTGGTGCGTCAGGGTCTGGGGACCCGAAGAAGGGCGGCTGATGGCCCCTGCTCGCACGGGCAAGACCGGCATCCGGCGGTCGCCTTCGCTCGGCGGCGAGCACGGGCCTGCGTACCCTTCTTAACAGCCCGCTGGCCCTTGATTGGTATAGCACTAAGGACCGGCGTCGGCGATGACCTGAATCAAAGCCTCTCTTCGGATCGGCCATGAACGAATGCCGGTTGCGGGCCAATAGCGACCGCCGTACCGACCTTGTACACTTTCTGGACAGTACATCCGCTTTGTCTTTGCCCGGAGCTTCACCATGGTATCCCCCAACCCCGCTGGCCCCGATGCTGACCTGGCACCGTCCCGCAGCGCCACGACGATCTTGTTCAACCCCAGCGACCATGACCGCTTCTACCCGGATGCGAAATCCAGGGATCTGATGCGCAAAGTCATCGAATTCTTCGAGACCCGGGGTAACGATCAGCTGCAGCGGGACTACTACGCCCATGAGTGGTATGGGGAATTTCTCGACTTCGTCGGCCGCGAACAGGTTTTCGCCACCATCTCGACACCGGCCGGCTACGGCGCTGAGGACTCGCGCTGGGATACGTGGCGGATCTGTGAGTTCGCCGAAATCCTGGGTTTTTACGGCTTGCCGTACTGGTATGCGTGGCAGGTCAGCGTATTGGGTCTCGGGCCGATCTGGATGAGCGACAACGAAGCGATCAAGTCACGCACGGCTGGCTTGCTGAAGGATGGGGCGATCTTCGCGTTCGGCCTGTCCGAGAAGACGCACGGCGCCGACATCTACTCCACCGACATGATCGTCTCGCCGGCTGGCGCGGGGCACTACACCGCCAGCGGCAGCAAGTACTACATTGGCAATGGCAACAAGGCCGCCATTGTCTCGACCTTCGGCAAGTTTGCTGACAGCGATGAGTATCTGTTTTTCGCCGCCGAATCCGATCATCCGCGTTACCAGCTGGTCAAGAATGTCGTCGCCAGTCAGAACTACGTCTCCGAGTTCCGGCTCAAGGAATATCCGATCACCGACGCTGAGATCCTCCATCGCGGCAAGGACGCGTGGAATGCGGCCCTGAACACTGTCAACATCGGCAAATACAACCTCGGCTGGGCCTCTATCGGAATCTGCACCCATGCCTTTTACGAGGCGATACAACACGCAGCGGGCCGCCGGCTCTACAACATGTCGGTCACCGATTTCCCCCATGTCAGACGCCTGTTCACCGATGCCTATGCACGGCTGGTCGCGATGAAATTGTTCGCGTTGCGGGCGGCAGACTACATGCGCACGGCCTCGCTTGAGGACCGGCGCTATCTGTTGTTCAACCCGATGACCAAGATGAAGGTGACCACTCAGGGCGAGGATGTGATCAACCTGATGTGGGACGTGATCGCCGCCAAGGGTTTCGAGAAGGATATGTACTTTACCCAGGCGGCCGTTGATATCCGCGCGTTACCGAAGCTGGAAGGCACGGTGCATGTCAATATCGCGCTGATCGTAAAGTTCATGCCGAATTATTTTTTCAACCACGCCGACTACGCCGAAGTCCCGACACAGAACCAAGCGCGTGACGATGCGTTCCTGTTCGACCAGGGACCGGCCGGCGGTCTGAGCAAAATCCGTTTCCGCGACTGGCAGGCCGCATTTGACGGCTTCGACTTGCCCAACGTGGCCGTCTTCCGCGAACAGGCGCTGGCCTTCCGTGACCTGCTGGCGAGCGCGCCTCCGACCCCGGAGCAGATGAAAGATGTCGATTTCCTGCTGACCGGTGGCGAGCTGTTTGCGACGATCGTCTATGCACAACTGATCCTGGAGAACGCGCGTCTGTGCGAGGTCGGCGACGATCTCGTCGAGCAGATATTCGACTGTCTGATCCGGGACATGTCCGGCTATGCGCTGGATCTGCACGGCAAACCCACGAGTACCGAACAGCAGATGGCGCAATGCATGAAGATCATCCGCAAACCGGTGCCGGACGCGGCGCGTGCGGGCCGGATCTGGGAACAGCACGTCTATGCTCAGCGCGATGCATACACGATGCGGCGCTAGGTGCAGTTTGCTGCCATTGGCGGTGGCGGGCTGTTTTGCTGCGACTGATGTTTGACGACGGTAGCCAGGCGACATGCTGCCCCACATATCGCTGCCGGTAAGAAATATGGAAACGGCCGCTTCGATGTACGACGCTGCCTTGCCTGAACTCGGATATAAGAGGGTGTGTTTCGGCAAAGGGTTCGTTGGCTACGGCGTCGAAGACGGCAACGTGCATAAGCTATGACGCCATGATCAACACCCGATTTGTTTTTTCACGTCTTTTGGCATGTCTCTTCGCATGTCTCTTCGCATTTAGGGCCCTCGGCGCTGCGCCGCTGGCCGCGGCCGACTATCCGCCGGTGGCGCCGAAGGTGAGTTTCGACGCGGTGCTGGCGCTGCCGGCGGGTGAACCGGCACAGACCATCCGCTATGGCGATGCCGAGCCACAATTCGCCGAGTTGTGGCTGCCCGAAGACGATGCACCGGCCCCGGTCGTGGTCTTCATACACGGCGGCTGCTGGCTTAATGCTTACGGTATCGACCACAGCCGCGCGCTGGCCACGGCGCTGAACCAGGCCGGTTACGCGGTGTGGAACATCGAGTACCGGCGCGTCGGCGATCCCGGCGGCGGCTGGCCCGGGTCTCTTGCGGATATACGCGCCGCGCTGTCGACACTCGCCACGCTCGATGAGGCCACGCTCGACGATGCACGGCTTGATCTGTCGAGGCTGGTGCTGGTCGGACATTCCGCCGGCGGGCAACTGGCGCTGCTGGTCGGGCAGGATCCGCCGGCAGGACTCGCCCCGAACGGCGTAATTGGCGTAATTGGCGTTATTGGTCTGGCCGCGATCACCGACATGGCGACGTATGTGCAAGGCGAAGGCGGCTGCAACCAGGCCGGGAAACAATTCCTGGGCGATGCCGGCGCCAATGATGAGGCCGCCAACCCCGCGAGGCGACCGGCGCCGCCGGGCACCGTGTTACTGATGGGTAGCGAGGATCGCATCGTCCCCTTCGAGGTGCCCGCGCTGACACCGCACACATTGGTGGTCCTGCCCGCCGGCCACTTCGACTGGATTCACCCCGGCACACCGGCGTGGGATCGCTTTGTGCAGGAACTGGATCAGGCACTGCGATAGTCAGCCAGCAAACGACGTGAAGAGCACAAAGGAACAGCCAGGTATGGTGCAGGAATGGTGACCCTGTGACCCATCGAATTAAGGTCACTGTCACCGGTAATTTAGGTCGCTGTCACCGGAAACTTAGGTCACTGTCACCGGATTTCGCCGCACCCGCCAAATCTGATCTGTTCTGCTCAGATCAAATCAGGTCAGATCAGTCTCCTCGCCGATCCCGAGCGCCTTCGCCCGGGCCAGCACCTCGCTCGCGGCCAGGCAATCTTCAGCGGCGCAGCCCACCGATTTGAATAAGGTGATGTCCGCGGCGCTGCGCCGGCCCGCGATGCGCCCGGCCAGGACTTCGCCGACCTCGCCGAGAATGTGGCTGGCGTCGATCAGTCCCGATTCGAGCGGCACGATGAGGTCCCCCGCCTCTTCCAGCGCCGAGGCCCGGTGATCGACGAACACCCGCGCGGCCTTTACCGTCTCACCCGGGATCTCCACGGTGTGCGGCTGGTAGGAACCCACCGCATTGATATGCGTGCCGGGCCGGATAGCGTCGGCAGAAAACACCGGCTCGGCCGATGTGGTCACGGTGCAGACGATGTCGGCCTGGGCCACGGCCTCGTCGGCGGTCTCGCAGATCGTGATGTCGCGGATGGTGATGTCGCGGATCGCCGGATCGCCGGCTGACAGGTCCTCGACCAGACGCTCGATCAGCCGCTCGGCCTGGGCGCGATCCCTGGCGACCAGTAAGGTCCGCCGGATATCACGCACACAATGGATCGCGGCGATGTGTTCGCGCGCCTGCACCCCGGCGCCGATGACGGCCAGTGTCTGCGCGTCGGGGCGGGCCAGTGCATCGGTGGCGGCGGCCGATGCGGCGGCGGTCCGGATGGCGGTTATCGTCGTGCCCTCGATCACGGCGATGGGCTCGCCGGTCTCGGGGTTGATGACCAACACCGTCGCGATGATGCGCGGCAGACCTCGCCGCGGATTGTCACCGATGACCGAGACGATCTTCACCGCCAGCGAATCCGTGTTGCGGCAGGCGGAGGCTGGAGACGACGTGCGCCGGCATGACCAGTGTCGTGCCGCGGCCTCCCGCGAGCTCGAGATGGCTGCGCAGCGGCATGTCCGCCTCGCCGGCGGAGATGGCCAGGAACGCGCGCTTCATCGCCTCGACGGCTGCCGGCATCGGCAGTGTCTGGCGGACCTGGCTGGCATTGAGGATGAGCATCGGCTTGATCTTGTTTCTCTTGTGTCCCTTGTTTGTCTCTGTCTTCTTTCTTTCTTTCTCTGGGTCTTTCTTTCCCGGGTCTTTCTTTCTCTGGGCTTCTTTTTTCTCTTGTTTGTCTTTTTTTGGGGCTTCGGGCCGTGCCGGTTGTGATGCGAATCGGCGCCGGACCAAAATGGCGCATCTTTAAGGAACGCCGGCGCCAGTATGAAAATCAAGCGTAGCAGAGCCTGCCTAGTCGATCTGCCCCTGCACGAAGGCAGCTACAATATGCTTGAATCCAGTCGGAGGCGTACGGGAAGATGACGCAATCATTGACCGACGAAGACTTTCAGACGCTATCGCTGCAGCAGCTGCTGGATCTTCGCGAGCAGCTCACACGCGTGCTGAGAGCCCGCTTCGGGCGCCGGATGGCGCTGTTCTTCTCCGACGTGGTCGATTCGACTGAATACGTGGGGAAGCACGGCGACGTCGCCGGCAGAGCGCTGCTAAAACGCTATCGCGACCTGCTGGGACGCGCCATCGAATCCACCGGCGCCCGCCTGATCGACACCGCGGGCGACGGCGCGTTCTGCGTCAGCGACTGCGTGGCGGAGGCGGCACAGATTCTCATCAGACTCCAACTCCTGCTCCTCGAGGACAACGAGGCCGTTTCCGAGCCGCACCGCCTCGGGGTGCGCAGCAGTCTGCACTACGGCTCGGTGCTGGCAGAAGGCGCCTTCATCTCGGGCACCGCAGTCAACGTGGCCGCACGCATGATGGGTACAGCCGGTGCCGGCGAGATCCGGCTTAGCGAACGAGCCTTCGGCGAGCTGCCCGCCTCGATGCGGCAGCGCTGTCGTCGACTGGAGGCCGCGATGCTCAAGGGCGTGGCCGGTCCGCTCGAGATGTTTGCTCTGGACTGGCGCGACACGGCCGTGTTCCCTGTTGCCGTCGAGATCGTCGAGGAGCAACGCATCGACCCGCTTCCGTGCCAGTCCCGTGTGCGCATCGGCCGGCTCGAGACGCACGAGGGACAGACAGCGAACGACCTGGTCGTCGCCCATCCCGACGTGTCGCTGAGCCAGCGGATCAGCCGCTGGCACAGCGAGCTGGAAATGCGCCCTGGCGGCTATCTGCTGCGCGCAGTCACCCCCGCGTCAACGGAGGTCGACGGGTATGCGCTGGCGGAAGGTGAAGCCCGGCCGATCCGTCCCGGTTCCACCGCGGTCCTTGGCAAGGTGCTGACGCTGAACTTCCTGAGTGCTGCCGATACCGCCGATCACACGCTCCACACGTCGGCCGATACCCGCTGAGCCAGTTCCCCGGTAGCGCCTTCGGGAGCAGACATCGGACTGGACGTCGACGGGCGTCACCGCAGTCAGGATTTCTCGCGCCAGGCGGCCGCCGCCTCGGCCCGGCCCGCCTCTTCATAAAGCGCGGCGAGGGTCTCGGCCGTGCTGCGCGTATAGACGTGGCCGGCACCGGCTTTCGCCGCCAGCGCGGCGTACGCAGCCAGCAGGACCTCCTCGGCTTCATCCGTGCGCCCCAGTTCGTACAGACACTCGCCGAGCTTGCGCCGCACATTGTTGCGGTGAATGTGGTCCTCGGGCAAGGCGCGCTCGGCGCTGGACAGCGCAGCCTGCAACACCGGCAGCGCGGTCTCCGCCCGATTCGTCTGGGTCAGCAATGCGCCCAGGTTGCCTCGCGTGATGATCGTGTCGAGGTGGTCTTTGCCCAGTACCCGGTCTTTTATCTCCAGGGACTCGCGCATCAGCGCCTCGGCTTTCTCGCCTTGACCCAGCCTCTGGTAGATCGCCGCCACATTGTTCATGGACTGCAGCGTGCTCGGGTGCTCCGGTCCGAGCAATCGCCGGCGCGCCTCGAGCACCGGCACGGAGATCGCCTGAGCCTCGGCATGCCGCCCGCTGTCGTTGTACATGACCGCCAGGTCGTTGCGTGTCTGGAGCGTGGACGCGTGTTCCTCGCCCAGCACTCTGGCCTTCGTGTCGGCCAGCTCGCTCGTATAACGGATCGCCTGGTCATAATCGCCGAGCTGGTAGTACACGATCGCGAGATTGGCTGCTGTATCGATCGCTTGCGGATGCTCCGCGCCGTACGCCCGGCTCAACACTGCGAGCGCGTCGGACAGGGCCTCCCGAGCCTCGGCAAAGTCGCCGAGCAACCGGTGCAGCACGCCAAGGTTGGCGAGGATCCCGGCGCGACGCGGATCGCTGTCTCCGAAGGCAACGCGCGCTGCCGCATCAGCACGTGCCTGGAACTGTTCCGCCTCCGGATAGCGCCCCTGCAAGATCAGCGCGGTGCCGAGGTGATCCAGCGTTTGCGCAAGACGCTCCTCCCCGGCACCGATGGAGGTCTCGAGTGCCAGCAGATCCCGTAGCCGACTCTCGGCGATTTCCAGCTCACCACGATCACGATAGGCGCTGGCCAGCGAGCGTTGTGTCGTCGCTGTGGCTGCATCGCTGTCACCGAGGACCTCGGTATTCAGCTCGACCGCCCGTGTCAGCTGCTCGACCGCACTGTCGAACTGCGCGAGAGCGAAGTACGTTTCGCCCAGCGTGTGCCGCACCCTCGCCTCCACGGCCGGACGATCGCCGAGATCTTCCGGAATACGTGCGGCGGCGCGGTCGAGGACCTCGACCACGGTGACCTCGCGACCCTGCTCTCCCGGGGCCGCGGCACCAAGCATGCCCGTCACGAAAGCCGTGACCGCCTCCGCCGCCGCCCGCGCTTCCTGGGTCTGGGTCAGGGCCGCCTCGACGAGTGCCCGCTGCCGGTTGGAATCCACCAATGCATAGACCAGGCTGGCTGCGGCGATCAGCACTCCCAGGAAGACGGCTGCAGCCGAACCGACAGCCAGCTTGTGCCGACGCACGAACTTCCCGAAACGATAACTCGCGCTGGGAGGCACCGCCTCAACGGCTTCACCCTCGAGGTTACGGTTGATATCAGCAGCGAGAGCGCTCGCGGTCTCGTAGCGCCGTATGCGATCCTTCTCCAGCGCTTTCAGGATGATCCAGTCGACCTCGCCGCGCAGCTGACGCCGGAGGAGCGCCGGCTCCGTCTCGCGCGAGACCGAGAGGCTACTTGTCCGGGCGTCACCTGGCCGGATCCTGCTGCTCGGCGCAACAGGATCCTGGTCCCGTATCTGATGCCGTAGCTCTGCATTACCGGGCGCAGACAAGCGTCCCGGATCGATCGGCAGCACGCCCGCCAGCACCTCGTACAGGATGACGCCCAGGGAGTACACATCCGACCGCGTGTCTATGTCGCCCCCTCCAGCGAGCTGCTCCGGGCTCATGTAAGCCGGCGTACCCATGATCCGCCCGTCGTACATCGTATACATCGTGCGATCGGTAAGCGGCGCCTGCATCGCCTTGGCGATGCCGAAATCGATCACCTTGGGGACCGTCTCGCCGTCTACCTCCGTCACCAGGATATTGGACGGCTTGAGGTCTCGATGAATGATCCCCTTGCTGTGTGCGTGCTGGACCGCGCGACAAACGGGTACGAACAACTGTAGCCGCTGACGAATCGTAAGCCGATTGCGGTCACAGTAATCGGTAATCGACGCGCCGGGGACGTATTCCAGGGCGAAATACGGGAGACCGTCGTCGGTTTCACCCGCGTCAAACACCTTGGCGATATTGGGATGGTCCATCATCGCGAGGGCCTGTGCTTCGGCGTCGAAACGCGCCAGCACGGTCCGCGTGTCCATGCCGCGCTTGAGCACTTTGAGGGCGACACGGCGCCGAATGGGCTGTGTCTGCTCGGCAAGGTAAACGTCGCCGAAACCGCCCGAGCCGATCTGCTCGAGGAGCGCATACGGGCCGATTACGCGGCGATCGTCCGCCGACAAGGGCGGGAAGGACTGCCTGCCATTAGTCACTGGACTCCATCCTTCGCGGGCGCGGTCTGCTGCGGAGGTCGTTGCGATCAGACTACCCTGCTATTTTATGCTCGCGCCCGGCGAGACAATAACCCGCGCCAGCCGCAATGCTGAAGACGCTTCGAGCGAAGGGTTTCCCGCAACGCAACAAGGAGACCCGTTCTGGCACGGCGTTACTTGCGTAATAAAAACGGCCGCTTCTGACCGGGGCCGGACGTCCGGAGCAGGAGCGCCGTCCCGGCGCGATTACCCGGGTTTAGAGACAGTGACCCGAATTCGTGGCGTTAAGGTCACTGTCCCCAAATCCCTTGTTTGTCTTTTTTTGGGGCTTTGGGCAGTGCCGGTTGTGATGCGAATCGGCGCCGGACCATAATGGCGCATCCTCAAGGAGCGCCGGCACCCGCATGAAAATCAAGCGTATCAGAGCCTACCAGGTCGATCTGCCCCTGCACGAAGGCAGCTACAAGTGGTCGGGCGGAAAATCGGTCGAGGTCTTCGACAGCACGATCGTGGCCGTGGAGACCGACGACGGTGTGACCGGCTACGGTGAGGTCTGCCCCTTAGGTCCGTTCTACCTGGCCGCGTATGGCGCCGGGGTCCGTGCCGGGGTCAGGGAACTGGGGCCGCACCTGATCGGGATGGACCCGACCCGTCTCGGTGCGATCAACGACCGGATGGATCGTGCGCTCAAGGGTCATCCCTACGTCAAGACCGGGATCGACATGGCCTGCTGGGATCTTTTCGGCAAGGTCTGCGGCCAGTCGGTCTGCGAGTTGCTCGGCGGTCGTTTCGGCGACGACTTCCATCTCTATCGCGCGATCTCCCAGGACACGCCCGAGCGGATGGCCGCCAGCGTGGCCGGCTATCGCGCCGAAGGCTATCGACGTTTCCAGCTCAAGGTGGGCGCCGACCCGCTGGAGGACATCGCGCGGATCAAGGCCGTGTCCGAGGTGCTCGAAGCGGGCGACCGGCTGGTCGCCGATGCGAACACCGGCTGGCTGATGCACGATGCGGCCCGGGTGGTCCGCGGTGTGCGCGATGTCGATGTCTACATCGAAGAGCCCTGCGCGAGCTACGAGGAATGTCTCTCCATCCGGCGCAGGACGGATCATCCCTTCGTGATGGACGAGTGCATCAACGGCATGCCCGCCCTGTTGCGCGCGCATGCCGATGGCGGTGCGGACGTGGTCAACATCAAGATCAGCAAGTTCGGCGGTCTGACCAAGGCGAAGCTGGCGCGCGATCTCTGCGTGTCGCTGGGGATCGCGATGACGATCGAAGACAGCTGGGGCGGCGACATCACGACGGCAGCGATCGCCTGTCTCGCCCACAGCACGCCGACGGACTACCTGTTCACGTCGACCGACTTCAACAGTTACGTCACCGTCAGCAATGCCGCAGGGGCGCCGCAACGACAAAACGGCCGGCTGGCGGCGTCTACCGAACCGGGGCTCGGGATCGAGCCGCGATTCGAGGTGATCGGGGAGCCGGTTCTTGAGATCACCTAGAAAAAGGGTCAGGTTTATTTTTCTTCAGGAAAAATAAACCTGACACCTTTTTGCTCAAGGAAGCTGCATGACTGCCATCAACGACGACCCACGACTCGCCCTCGTCACCGGGACCAGCTCCGGCATCGGCGCCGCCCTGGCGGCGGCACTGCTCGAGCGAGGCTGGATAGTGATCGGCCTGGCGCGCCGTGCCGCGGACTTCGGCCATCCACGCTACCGCCACATCGCCCTCGATCTCGCGGACCTCGAAGCACTCGAAACGGTGGCCCGGCAGGACCTCGAGCCGGTGGTCGCCGACACGCGCTGGGCGCGGATCGCGCTGGTCAACAACGCCGCCCTCTCCGGCCAGAGCAAGGGCCTGGAGCACACCGAGCCCGGTCCTTTAGCAGAACTGCTGGCCGTGAACACGGCCGCGCCGATGTTCCTGATGGGTTTCGTCACCCGCGTTGCGCCACCCGCGGCGCCGCTGCGCATCGTCAACGTCTCGTCCGGGGCGGCCGTGCGCGCCTTCCCGGGCTTGGGCGACTACTGCGCCAGCAAGGCGGCCCTGAGGATGGCCGGCATGGCACTGGCGGCGGAGCTCGAGTCCGATCAACGCCCCGGCGGCCGCCGTGCCGACGCGGCGGTGTTCAGCTACGAGCCCGGCGTCGTCGATACGCCGATGCAGACCGCCTCCCGCTCCCACTCGGCCGAGGATTTTCCCTGGGTCCAGCCGTTCAAGGACTTCGCGGCGCAAGGCATGCTGGCGCAGCCGGAAGCCGTGATCGGCGAGATGGTGGAGTTTATCGAAGGCGATGTTCACGAGACCTTCGTCGAGCGGCGGTTTGCTGGCTGAAACGCGCTGTCTGATCGGGGCGGCTTTTCGAATGTAGTCGAGGTGACAGTGACCTTAATTCGACGGGTTAGGGTCACTGTTGCCAAGATTCTCGGATGACCACGTAACCGGTAGCGTATCCTTGGGTGATGGGGTCTTGTCGGTGTACGGATGGGGTCGATTGAAGAATCAGGTCTAGTCCCAATTCCGCTGTCCATACAGGTTTTTGCTCTGACCGCAATTGTGCCAGACCCGGGCGACTCAGCTACGACGGCACCTATGTGGATGACTGGGAATACACCACCAGCGGTGATCTGGATGAGTGCAACGGGATGGAGGTCAATGGGCAGTATGGGTACTACGTGACGGATAGCTATCCGTGGGTGATGGGATGTTTGAGTGGGGTGGCGGATAGGTCGTTTGATAAATGATTAGGCGAACAGCGCCACGGTAAAACCATTTGCATGCATGAACAGAACCAACCCAGCCAAAGAAGATCGGGACCCAAAAGGGCCCCGATCGTATTCACAGGCTGGTCAATAAACCCATTGTCAGGCGGCGATATTCCCTGAATGGGCTAGAGCCCTGATCTGAGCCGCAGCTAGCTCATAGCTGGCCGGTGTCTTGGCGACACCCTGAGGGTCATACTTACTGAGCGACATAACACCATGATAAACACGCATGATCTCGACGAGGTTCTGTTTTAGAAAGGCTCTCGGATCCGTGACCCACTGCACCTCGCCGTCCTTGCAGATCATAAGTTCTGTAAGGCCCCAGACGAGAGGCAAAATGAACCCCTCCGGGACGTCGTACTCGGTCTCTTTCTGGTAGTACTTTGTCCTCGGGGGTCGCCGGAGGTACTTCTTATTATCGGTTCCTACCTTGTCCAGATCGTACATCTTCACCGCAGAAATGCGGCCGAAGCCAGGAGAAACCTTATTGTAGGCCTCCGGCATTTCAAGATAGATCTGGTCTACGAGGCGTGGGATGTCACGCAACAGCGAGATAGCGCTTCTAACTCCCTCATGGACCAACTCCCGCGTGTCCCCCCTGTCCTTCTGGCTAACCTCATCGCTGGCCATCAAGTCATTAAAATTGGAAACACATCCGCCCTTGTAACGATAAAGTGATACTGGCCTGAAGTCCTTCAGCCCTGGCAACTCGTTCCTATTCGGTAATTTTGAAAGGGAATCAGTGCCAGCGCAACGATATCACGCGCCTTTATCCGGCCTCCATCGTTGGTCTTCCACTCGACCTGCTCCACTAAATCCGGATCCAGGGCCTCTTTGATCGCATCGTAGTAGCCCTTCTTATGGGCCTTAGTCTCCCTCGTCAATTCGGCGTTGTTGTTCCGCGCCTGCGCTATCTCCAGAATGGAATTCTCAAAGTCTTCGCGGCCAACCTCCCCCTCCTTGGGATAGAGAATCTCAACGGGCACATAGAAATCGAACAGGTCCTTCACCTCTTCAATTTCGTCCCGGAATTGATGCCAGACCGCCTTTACCTCATCCCATCGCCGTTTCCCGCGCAGAGCCCTTTCTCCATCCTGAGTTGCGGCTTTGACCATGTACATGGCAAGCGCTACCAGATTATGGCCGCCGTCGAGAATACCTTCGAAATCGGGGTCATCGAATGACACCCGATACCGGCTGCGGTCTAGTGGTTCGCACGCCCCAGCAGATACCAACAATCCCTTTGTTTTGAAATGGAATATCTCGGGCGTCTCGCCGAGACTCTCCATAATGTCGTCCGTAATTTTTCCAGTCTTAGCCTCTCGGGGGTTCGCCTTCAGATCGGCAACGTCGATAAGCTTTAGGATGCTGCCAGCGGTGACAGTCCCTGACAGGGTATTGATTCCATACTTGTCCCTAGAACAGACAGAATCGAACTTCAAGATTACGTTTTCGGTTTGCATTGAATTACTCCTTATCGAACTTCAAGTTACGAAGATTCGACACGGAGATCGCGCAGGAAAAGTCGAGGGGGCGCTCCCGTCCGGGAACTGTCTTTGACTCTTGCCAGTCGACCATCCGGTCTAACTTCACCATCGCCCCATCCGGGGCAATTTTTTTGGCAGGCTGATGCCCACAAACCGAAGGATATTCCATGGGCATGTTCAATGCAAGGTACATTTAACCGAAGGGCTCAGTGAGCCAATTAGACAAGGCGCCTGGTATATTTTCCTAAATAAACCAGGCACATTTTCCGACCCGCTGGGCGCGACCAGCAAGTTCGGCGCGGATCAGCACAACGCCCATACCCAACCGGACGGCTCTACCACTACCACGGCAGCTCGGAAGCCATGTTCGACGACTACCCGGGCCAGCTCGGCTCGCCGGTGATCGGCTTCGCCGCCGACGGCTTCGCCATCTACGGCAACTATTTCTACGACCCGGACAACGGCAACGTACGCAGGGCCCTGTCCGGCTACACGCTCAAATCAGGCACTCGCCCGGACAGCGCGACCGACTCGGGTGGCAGCTACGACGGCACCTATGTGGATGACTGGGAATACACCGCCAGCGGTGATCTGGATGAGTGCAACGGGATGGAGGTCAATGGGCAGTATGGGTACTACGTGACGGACAGCTATCCGTGGGTGATGGGGTGTTTGAGCGGGGTGGTGGATGGGTCGTTTGATAAATGAATAAGCGAACACCGGCACCGTAATGCATCTATTGCTTGTTCGCCTACCTCGTGGTGCGCAAGACGCCCAAGGCTTCCAGTATCGACTTGCCCCAAGTGGATGCGCGGCGGAGTCCGCTTGGTAACTTTAGCCGAACAATAAGTAAATAAGTGAACACCGGCACCGTCAGGCACTTTCGGACGAGACCATTGAGATCCGCGTCAAAGACAGCACGATCCTGAAACGGCCCGCCGAATCAGTGGATATCCATATCCAAAGGGCGACCAAGGGGATCTACGGGCACCGCGCTACGACGCCCCGGTGGAGGACCACGACAGAGGCGCACGGTCAACTTTTAGCTACGATTGGTGTTGATTTGCATCGAATTTTGATCCAAATCTCTAGTCTGTCGGCACGTATAGTTGACCGTTGTTGATTGTTGCGGAGGGCCATCCAGGGCTGCATTGTGCGTAGATTTTCAGCGCCGACGTGGCCGATGACCGTATCGATCACCTAGTTGGTTTTCTTCAGGTCGATCGCGCCAGCGTTGAAGCGAGAAATCTCTTCGCCATCGTGGTTGCGGTACAAGGCCAGCGTAGCTCCGAAAATTGTGGGGGTTAGAATGACTGGCCGTTAGAGCGCCGAGTACAGCGTCGTCAGAATCTGAGAGAAATTGGCCAGGGTTAACCCCTAACTGAATCTGAGTAGTAGGATTGTTTCATCGATAGCTAATTCGGCGACCGATCACTACTCTTCATCTTCAGAATCTGCCGAAAAAACGTATTTGTAAGCTGTTTCCTGACCGAGCTGACCTTCGAGCCAGAAGCTCAGAAGAAACACTCCCTTTAGTTGGGTTCTCCCCATCTTCACGAAACTCAACATCAACAAATCGGCCATCACCTAACCGGCGAACCCGGCATGATTCTGAAACTCTCTCTCGGAATCAATATGCAAAACTCCGCATCTCTGAAAGGTAGCTGGTACACCTCAACTCCCTGAAGATGGCAAATATAACTTATCGGGATATCCCTCCTCTCTGGAAAGTTCATGGTCCAGTCTTTCGTCCTCTGGCCCATATGGCCACATTGCATTCTGCAGCGAGCGGGCAATCTGACGCGGTCCGACCAACAATACGGGCGTACGCCCGTCCTCGGTCATGCCTTCAGCATCTCGGACGATGCGATCTATTAATGTATGGGAAGCTATCAACCTCGACCTCGATGAGGCCGTCTCTCACGAAGACTTCTCGGTAAAGCTTGACTACCGCCCTATCAGTGACCCTTTGATCAAGCCATTCATCCTCGTTCGCTGCTCGATTGACATCAACCCCTTCGGATACATTACTTCGTTCATATCCAGAGATCCGAATGGTGTGCTGAGATCCTTCGCCCAACTCCTCAACATACTCAACATCATCGAAGAATGATTGTGGTACCGAACCGCCTTCTATATGAAAGCCGCTCGCAGAAGCGAATCGAGCCAAACTCGATCAGTCGTTCGCCATCGATAGGCGCATCAATTACCTCCTGGATATTCTGGTTCTCCAGTTGCTCGATGACTGCTTCAATGGACTGCCTGTAGTTTTCTAGTTTGCCCTGAATATCGTCTTCCCCGAAAGAAGTCTTGCTATCGCTAGTGTTTCATCAGCTGGCTCCAGCCACCCTTCCCTGAGGTTGCGAATGAGCTGCTCTCGATGCTGGAGACCTACAACCCCCGTGAACAGAAATCCAACTACGTCCTCCGATAACGACCAGGGCCTGCGTGCAAGGCTGATAGCGATCGCCACGTAGGCCTGCGTCAGGCTGGATACACCGCGGCCGCCCCAACCTGGATCAAACTCTTCCAGAGACCCACTCCTCCCGCTCCATCTCCGCGAAGCCGCTGAGAACACCATCTAGCCATCCGCTATATGTGTCGTCTCCATATTCCCAGTACCATCGCTGTCGAATATAGGCTTGGAGAACATCCGAGGAGCCTCGAATTTCCGTGTGAGTTCTTCCGCTTGAGCCACCCCCCTTTAGTCGCTGGCCCGCCACCAAAGCATTTACCAACCGTACATGTGCCTGGCTAATCTCCTCAGCACTACGTTTGATCAAATAAGCTGCAGTAGCCAGCCTAATGTCGAGCAACCGTTGCAGACCGCGATCAGAAATGAGTCATGACTTGAGAATTCCTGATCGTTCAGTACGGCCCGCCATATTTCACTGTCCTCTGGCAAACCTAACTTTGGATGAACGACAAACTGCGTGCGCCACCCGTACTGATAAGGTTCGCCCTCTATAAATGCCGTGCCATACCAGTTGTTCAAAATATCTACCGCCCATTCGGCTGAATCATTTGCCCCGCTACGAACAGCAGCCACAATTTGCCGGCCGGTCAAATGCAGATGATGCATGTAAGGTTCGACTATTCGACTAGCCGTTCCCCAATCGTCTTCATATTGCTCCAGCCTACTTGGCCATGCCTCCCAGCGGCCCACAAAAGACCGAATCGCGCTGTAATACTGCCGACTCTGCTCACGTTCTTCTTGCCCCTCCAACTCGTTCTGTCGCCATAGCATCAAGAGCGCCAGACACGGGTAGTGTCCTGAAATAAGGTCGTTGGTGACTCTGGAAGGTAGCCAATCAGTTCGCCAGCCGTACACACGAACGAAATAGCTACAGAAACTCTCAAAATAGCGTGTTGACGTTTTTAGTCGCTGAAGGATGGCTCGGCTTATCTGGAATAGCTCACTCGATAATTCGTCAGTAATGGAGCGACCGAAACCTAAGCGATTATCGAGCAACATCCAGTTGTCTCGCTCTCCTTTATCGTTGACAAAGGCACTTGCGCTGAGCACTTCGCGATGCCACAGAAC
This sequence comes from uncultured Gammaproteobacteria bacterium, assembly GCA_963704875.1. Lineage (GTDB taxonomy): Bacteria > Pseudomonadota > Gammaproteobacteria > Steroidobacterales > XN24 > CAMYOC01. Next base: position 108,490 of record CAVPIA010000004.1, read on the forward strand.
TAGCTCATCTAATGCATAGTCGTACTGTCGAGTGTTGTCATTTCGTAAGGAATCTTCGATGTCGCCGACTAGCGCGTCTATAATCCTGTCAATAGGGTCCGCGTCGAATACTGCCGATGTGGAAAAGGTATAGGAGGCTCGAGCAATCCACCTCCGTATTGGTGGCCACAAACCAATACCCCTTGTAATGGCTAACAACCACTTTCTTTCAGCCTGCTTCCTGCCCGATATCGGGAACACCACCTCAGGAACAGACTCGGCCTTTCTAAGAAGCGCCACCTGGACACGCCACAAGAAAGACGCTAGCTGCAGCCCTCTGAAATAAATATTTGCAAGATATCTCTTGCGACGAAACTCAATATAGTGGCGCTGGTCATCATCCCTAGGAAAATAGACAGAGCTGATTCTTGGCTGACTTTCATCAGTCTTAAGTGCGCCTAACAAGCCCAAATTTGCTGCCGCACCTGGCAATATCTCAGACAAGCGGGAGGCAACTTCAGTGATCAGTATTTCGTTAATGCAATAACGCAATATCAATCCACTGCGATGATCCGTAGCCATGAATCGAAACGTTGCGTGCAAAAACCACCCAACCAAGGTCAGATTAAATACAAACCAAATACAGAAAGCGGCAGATAACATCGCCTCGTCGGCTGGACTGAGCCATGGGTGCGCAAATCGAGCAGCGACAATCAAGCCAGCCAGGGCCAGTCCACTGAGTTCCGCGAACATGAACCCTGAATACCGGCTATAAATTTGCCACAGTGCTCGGTTAGCGGACTTGTCCTGTAGCAGGACGCCTACAAAGCCTACAACTAGAGGAAATATGAGACCGATAACTGTAACTTGGGCACCAAGGACTGGGCTGGGCCACTTGGTTATATCGTGCCATTCTGTAGCTATCGCAATTCCTACAGCGGGAAAAAAGTCACTCCAAATTACGCCCGAGATCGTCGCAAGTAAGAAAGGCCTAATATCAGCAAAAAGTATCGAACAGGTCGAGCAGACCATTGGAGCACCTGTTTTTCCCACCATGACCAAGAGTATTCCTTGAAAGTCGTATTGCCATATAACGACTCTCGAAGGCTCTTCTCGACCTGATAGTTAAGAGAGTTGAATAGCCAACCCTTACGCCACCACATATACGGCCTCGTAAATCTCCAACTGTGTCTGAGTCAGCTTGTCCATAGGCGAGGTTTTAACTGACCGCCCGTTTGGTCATCGCGTCTGCCAATTGCAGTTGGTTAGTTTGGGCGGTGTTGAGGCAGATTTTCAGGGTATCGCAGAGGGCCATGAGTTCGTCGACTTTGTCGACGATGCGCTGTTGCTCCTCGGCTGGTGGCAAAGCAAATACCAATTTCCGCAAAGCGCCCAGAGATATGAAAGGTTGTGCGCCCCCAGAAGCGACACTCTGCAGCTCAAGTGCCAATTCCTCGGTATAGATCTTAAAGAAACGCGGCACGGTTGCGGACCTTAAGAAATATTTGAAATAGAGCAACGTTTTTGACACTAAACGGCCGCGAATCCTGTACCAGAACCTGATTACCTATATTCCCCCCAATCATAGAAAACAAGATGTCGCCGACCTCAACGTAGGACCGTTTACTTATTTCCAGGTGATCTTCTTCGGAAATCCGTCGGGCCCCGTCGAAGTCTATCCGTCCATTAACAAAGTTTTTGCTTGTGACCAATGGATATGTTGTCCCTCCGCCGCATCTTTCGGCGAATCATGTGTCCCATCTCGCACATCGATCGCCTCCTGCAATCGGCACCACTCCCAACCTTGCGGCAACACAAACGGCTTTTCATCATCCTCAATCGGCGGCAACGCTTTTTGCTTTTTGATCTTGCCGTCTTTCACCAACTGGGCTTTTTCGGCGGCGATTTTCTTGAGCAGCTCGCTGGCCGGTTCGTCGTTGGGGTCTTGCGGGACGAGTTTGCCCATGACGGCGAGTTGCAGGATGGTTTGTTTGAGTTGGTCGATGCTCCACTCGGTGGTGAAGAGGGTGTCGAAGTGGTCGGCGATTCTTGCCCAGGCGGCGGTGAAGCCGTCGCGCTCGCTGGCCGTGGTCAGTGCGTCGAGCAGGGTTTGCACCAGGGTCTGGTGGGCGGTGATGCTGGTTTCTTGCTGCTGTTCCAGCTGGTCGCAGAGGGCCATGAGTTCGTCGACTTTGGCGACGATGCGGGTCTGCTCTGGCAGAGGCGGAAGACCAAAAACCGTGTTATTAAGTGTTCCTTTCGTTACATGCTTAAGACCGACACCGCCTTGAGCATTAGCGATTAGATGATCCATACATCCGGTAACCGCAATTCTCAAATACTCGTAATTCGATTCCTCTAAGAAAATCTGGCACTTATTAATATGCTGGTTAAGAGCGCCGGGTCCACGATCCCATATAAATGCGCCAAAGGATGTGCCCGGAGTACCTGACCAACTGATAAGGAATGTCCCTGAATCAATCTTATGATGATCGGCCAATTCACCTTCAAAATGGTTGAATGGCGCAGCACGGTCGTTCAAATTTTGAATTCTAACTAT
>CAVPIA010000005.1:0-652369 GCA_963704875.1 uncultured Gammaproteobacteria bacterium
GATGGGGGTACGGGCACGACGTTGCCGGTCGATTTCGAGGGAGATGTTAACTCGTATGACTTCGGTCCTACCGGTGGCTTCGAGGGGGGAGCGGCCTCAGTGGTTGTGAACCCGGATCAAAGCGGCATCAACACCAGTACCCAGGTCGGGCAAATGCTGAAGTACGAAGGTGCGGTCTTCGGCGGCGCCACGCTGGTGATCGAGCCGACGGCGGTGACGGCGGGCAGCTCGTTCACGATGAAGGTCTGGTCGCAGCGACCGGTGCCGGTGCTGTTGCAGCCGGAGCCGGCGGGTCCCTCTGCCGCAGTTGAGGTGGGCCATGGTGGTACGGGATGGGAGGAACTGACCTTCGATCTCGGCGCTTTCTCGGACACTGTTTCCGGGATCACGCTGATCTTCGACAACGGTACTGTGGGTGCCGCGGCAACGGATCCCACCAACTGGACGTTCTACTTCGACGACATCACGCTGGTTCCGGCTGGCGGCGGTGGCGGCGGTCCAACGACATTGCCGGTTGATTTCGAAGGCGCCACGGACTCCTACGACTTTGGTCCTGACGGTGGCTTTGAGGGGGGTGCGGCCTCGGTGGTTGTGAACCCGGATCAAAGTGGCATCAACACCAGCGCCCAGGTCGGGCAGATGCTGAAATTCCCGGGTGCGGTCTTTGGCGGCGCGACGCTGGTGATCGAGCCGACAACGGTGGAGGCGGGCAGCTCGTTTACGATGAAGGTCTGGTCGCAGCGACCGGTCCCGGTGCTGTTGCAGCCGGAACCGCAGGGTCCGGGATCCGGCATAGAAGTGCAGCATGGCGGCACGGGCTGGGAGGAGCTGACGTTCTCCCTGCCGGCCTTAGCGGGAACCGTATCCGGCATCACGCTGATCTTCGACAATGGTACGCCGGGTGCCGCGGATACGGATCCGGTCAACTGGACGTTCTACTTCGATGACATCACGCTGGTTCCGTCCGACGGTAGCGGCACGACGCTGCCGGTTGACTTCGAAGGCGCTACGGATTCCTACGACTTCGGTCCTGACGGTGGCTTCGAGGGTGGTGCGGCGTCGGTGGTTGTGAACCCTGACCAAAGCGGCATCAACACCAGTGCCCAGGTCGGGCAGATGCTGAAGTTCCCGGGTGCGGTCTTTGGTGGCGCCACGCTGGTGCTCGAGCCGGTGACGGTGACCGCGGGCAGCTCGTTCACGATGAAGGTCTGGTCGCAGCGACCGGTCCCGGTGCTGTTGCAGCCGGAACCGCAGGGTCCGGGCTCCGGCATTGAAGTGCAGCATGGCGGCACGGGCTGGGAGGAGCTGACTTTCCCGCTGCCGGCGCTGGCGGGAATCGTAACCGGCATGACCGTGATCTTTGATAACGGCACGTCTGGTGCGGCGGATACAGATCCAGTCAACTGGACGTTCTATTTCGACGACATCACGCTGGTTCCGCCTGGCGGTGGTGGCGGAGAAGATTGTTCTCCGTGCACGATTGACTTCGAGCCCGGTGGCGCAGGCGCCGACTTTGGCTGGACTGTGTTCGAAAATGCGGGTGACGAAATACTTGAGATCGTTCCGAATCCGGATACGAACGGCAATATGTCGACGACGGTCGCCAGGATGACGGCACGCCAGGCAGGTGCGTTCTTCGCTGGCGCGCAGACGTTCCATCCGGATGGCGGTCCAGGTACGGCAGACATCGGGCCGTTCGACTTCGACAGCAGCAACGCTGTGGTCAAGATCTGGGTATGGAAGTCGGTTATCAGCCCGGTCGGGATCCAGTTCGTCAACACGACCAATGGGGCTCAGCCGCCCTTGCTGGTCAGCAATACCTTGACGGATCAGTGGGAAGAACTGACGTTCGACTTTACCAGCTTCATCGGTACGACCGGCTTCGTCGACACCGATCGGCTTGTCGTGTTCCCGGACTGGAATGACGCCGGACGAACTCAGGACAACGTCGTCTACTTTGACAACATCACGTTCAACGCCGTCGGCGGCGGTGGCGGTGGCGCCCCCGTTGTCGTGTCGGATTTCGAAGGCGATCCGAACTCCTATGACTTCGGACCTGGCGGTGGCTTCGAGGGTGGTGTGTCGTCGGTGATTGCGAACCCGCAGTCGAACGGCATCAATACCAGCGGCCAGGTCGTGCAGATGCAGAAGTTTCCTGGTGCCGTTTTCGGCGGCAGCACCCTGGCATTGGCCAGCCCACTGGATGTTGCGGCGGGCAGCTCGTTTACGATGAAGGTCTGGTCGCAGCGACCGGTCCCGGTGCTGTTTCAACCGGAACCGCAGGGCCCGGCCTTCGCTGTTGAGGTGGGCCATGGTGGCACCGGTTGGGAGGAGTTAACCTTCTCCTTCCCGACCCTGTCGGGGACTGTATCCGGTATTACTGTGATCTTTGACAACGGTACTGCAGGTGCCGCGGACACGGATCCCACCAACTGGACGTTCTACTACGACGACATCACGCTCATTCCGCCTGGAGGCGGTGGTGGTGGCGGTGGCGGTGGTGGCAGTTTTGCGCCGATCACCTTCGACGATCCGTTGATCACCTATACGCTGACGGACTTTGGCGGTAATGCCTCGACGGTAACGAATGATCCGGCCGGTGGCATGAACATGGTGGTGCAGGTGTTGAAGTCCGGCGTCGCCGAGCTGTGGGCGGGGACGACGGTATCGACGGAGCCGAATGAGGCGATCCCGACGATCCCGCTGGATGCGTCGAACACGCAGATGACGGTGCGGGTGTGGTCACCCGATGCGGGGATCCCGGTGCGTCTGAAGATAGAGGATGCGTCGGACAACACGATCACGGTGGAGACCGAGGCGGTGACGACAGTCGCCGGGGCCTGGGAGACGCTGACGTTCGACTTTGCCAACGAGGCGCCAGGAACAGCGGCGTTTAATCCGGCGAACACGTACAACAAGCTGTCGATCTTCTTCAACTTCGGCACCACCGGTGCAGAGGCGGGTGAGAAGACCTACTACTTTGACGATATCGAAGTGGTCGCAGCTGGCGGCGGCGGTGGTGGCGGCAGTTTTGCGCCGATCACCTTTGACGATCCGGCGGTCACGTATACGCTGATCGACTTCGGTGGCAACGGCTCGATGGTACTGATCGATCCGACCGATGCGACTAATATGGTCGTGCAGACGATCAAGTCCGACGTCGCCGAGCTGTGGGCGGGGACGACGGTGTCGACGGAGCCGAACGACGCGATCCCGACCTTGCCGCTGGATGCGTCGAACACGCAGATGACGGTGCGGGTGTGGTCACCCGATGCGGGGATCCCGGTGCGTCTGAAGATAGAGGATGCGTCGGACAACACGATCACGGTGGAGACCGAGGCGGTGACGACAGTCGCCGGGGCCTGGGAGACGCTGACGTTCGACTTTGCCAACGAGGCGCCAGGAACAGCGGCGTTTAATCCGGCGAACACGTACAACAAGCTGTCGATCTTCTTCAACTTCGGCACCACCGGTGCAGAGGCGGGTGAGAAGACCTACTACTTTGACGATATCGAAGTGGTCGGAGCCGGCGGAGGTGGCGGCGGCGGTGGTGGTGGCGGAGAAGATTGTTCTCCGTGCACGATTGACTTCGAGCCTGGTGGCGCAGGCGCCGACTTTGGCTGGACTGTGTTCGAAAATGCGGGTGACGAAATACTTGAGATCGTTCCGAATCCGGATACGAACGGCAATATGTCGACGACGGTCGCCAGGATGACGGCACGCCAGGCAGGTGCGTTCTTCGCTGGCGCGCAGACGTTCCATCCGGACGGCGGTCCAGGTACGGCAGACATCGGGCCGTTTGACTTCGACAGCAGCAACGCTGTGGTCAAGATCTGGGTATGGAAGTCGGTTATCAGCCCGGTCGGGATCCAGTTCGTCAACACGACCAATGGGGCTCAGCCGCCCTTGCTGGTCAGCAATACCTTGACGGATCAGTGGGAAGAACTGACGTTCGACTTTACCAGCTTCATCGGCTCGACTGGCTTCGTCGACACCGATCGGCTTGTCGTGTTCCCGGACTGGAATGACGCCGGACGAACTCAGGACAACATCGTCTACTTTGACAGCATCACGTTCTCCCCGAGTCTCTGAGTGTCAGCTGGGCTTACTCGAATGACGTATATGCTCGGATCCCCTGGTGTGCGCGGCGGAGACGCCGCGCCTTCCAGGTCTCCTTCACTTATTTAACATCGACAATAAAAGAGTGGTCGCTATGGCTGGATCAAGCTTCCTCGAGTCCATCAAGAAAATCTGCAGCATTCTGACTGTCATCCTGGCCATATCCGCTCCGCTGATGAGTCAGGCCCAGGCAGCCGATGTCGTCACGACGTACAAGGACGAAAACGGCTGGAAACTGAAGGTCAACGGCAGCGACTTCTACGTCAAGGGTGTGGTCTGGGGCTATTCGCCGAGAAACCAGAATTACACCTACAACCTCTGGGGCGAGTCTGATGAATTCATCAGAGACGTCCTCGACTATGACTTTGGGCTGATGAAAGCGGCCGGCGTCAACGCGGTGCGCAGTTTTGCCATGATCCCTCCCAAGTGGATTACCTATGTCTACCAGGAGCACGGCATCATGACCGTGGTTAACCCGTTGATGGGCCGCTACGGCGCCACCATTGGCGGCAGGTGGGTTCCGAACACCGATTATTCCGATGAGCTCACCCGGGCCACGCTGAAAGCCGAGGTGCTGGAGATAGTCGAAAGATACAAAAATACGCCGGGTGTGCTGATGTTCGCGCTTGGTAACGAAAGCAATTATGGCCTGTCCTGGTCGAGCTTCGAAATCGAAAATCTGCCCGAGGGCGAGCGCAACACAGAGAAAGCGAAATACCTGTATAGCCTGTTCAACGAAGTGATGAAGGCCGGCAAGACCATCGCCCCGAATCACCCATTCACCATCGTCAATGGCGATATCCAGTACATCGATCTGATCGCCGAGTACTGCACCGATATGGACCTGTTGGGCAGTAATGCATACCGGGGCAAGAGCTTTACCAGCTTGTGGAAAGACGTCGACGAGAAGCTCGATCTGCCGGTGGTGTTCTTCGAGTTTGGTAGCGATGCATTCAACGCACGGACCGGCCAGGAAGATCAGAAGGCGCAGGCCGAAATACTGAAATACCAGTGGCAGGAGATGTACAACAAGAGCTATGGCAATGGTGAAGAGGGTAACGCGGTAGGCGGTTTCGTTTTCGAGTGGCGTGACGAGTGGTGGAAGTTCAAGCAGGTAGAGAACCTCGATATACAGGACAAGAATGCATCCTGGTCTAATCAGGCCTATCCGTTCGACTGGGCGCCAGGGCAGAACAACATGAACGAGGAGTGGTTTGGCATCACTGCTCTGGGTCTGCCCAATTCCGACGGCGTCTATACCGCGATCCCGAGGATGGCCTACGACGTGCTGGCAGAGATCTGGGCCATGGACCCCTACACGTACAAGAAGACGGCGATCAATCAGGATATCGATAGCATCAACATGGAGTATCTCGAGCTCAAGAGCGACGTGCGGATGCTCAAGAGCGAGAGTGTGGAAGCGAAGAAGATTCTGCATTTCGAGGGCGGCAGTTTGCGTACCGAACTGGTGCTGAAGGGAACTCAGGCCGGTATCGACAACCAGACCGGCGTCGGCAGCGAATTCTCCGATGGCGAGATGGTCTTCCTGGATTTCGGCTTCGCGCCGACCGACAAGATCGACGGGCAGTTTTCGCTGAATGTCCTGGGCAATGTCGCCGACACAGAGCCCTTGGAACTACAGTATGGCCGCCGCGGCAATCCCATTACTGTGGTAGCCGTGGAAGACGTGGGCGGCACGGTGCCGGTAGAAACGGAGGTCCAACTGAACAGTCGTGACCGTATCGAGATCTATGATTTCAGTGCGGAGTATCGCGGAGAGTTCTTCAATCTGGAGGCGTTCTATCACACGCCGCGCTATCACTGGGGTTACGAAGGCGATTTCTACGGCCTGGTCCGAGAGACCACTGACCTTGCCGGGCAGGACATCTGGAATGCCAAGGCACCACAGGGCGTAGAGTTTGATTTCAAGGGCAAGCTCGAGGGACTCAAGCTGCTTGCTGGCCCGGAAGTCTACTGGGGGGCAAACCCGAAGGTGGTTGTCAAATACAGCAACACCTTCAAGAATACCGACTGGACATTCATGCATTCGGATGATCTGGCGGTGGCCAATAACTCGGCGACGGCGACTGCGGTCACCGAGGAAAAATTGCGCCAGACGACGCTGTATACGAAGACCGAATTTACCGATGACATCGCTCTGGAGCTTGGCGGTATTATCGGAGGTCCGAACAGGATCAACGACGAATATGAGCGCCAGGATGGAGACAAGATCTTCCGTAAAGAGGTCGAGTTCGAGGATACGCTGGGCCTGAAGACCCGGCTGACCTTCCCGGTGCTGGGCGCTCAGGCGTATGTCGCCGGCAACTATGCCGGCCTGGTCGCTGATGGCGGCGCACCGCTGCGGGAATTCGGCACGCGCTTGCCGTATGCGGAGCAGGGCAACAAGCAGGAGTTTGATGCCGGCGTGATGATGAATTTCGGCAACTGGATGGTGTTTCCCCGAATTCTTTATCGCGACAATATTGAAAATGCGCTGCCCAATCGACCGCCATCCATCGAAAACGGAGAACTCACGCCCGGGACCAAACCGCGGAACCTCACGGATTCTCCTTTTGCAGTGCTGGATAACAGGAAGGTCAGAGCCGCAGAGCTTTTCGTGACCTTTGACCCCACCGGTGCGACGCCCTTTTACGACTGGGATAACGATGTCCGGGAAGACGCCGGATTCGCGTTCAATGTCGGGCTCAATTACTCGGCCTTCCGCTCAGATACCGATGCCTATGAGTTCTTCTTCGAGCCAGAGGGTGTCAATGCGCCGTTCGCTGCCGGACTCCCGGCAAAAGACACCTGGGAGGTGTCGAGCCGGATGGTCTTCAACCCGCGTAACGACCTGACCCTGGTGACCAATCTCGTCGGCGGATACCTGCAATCAACGGGCGATCCGACCGGGGGTACGCGTGAGTTCTACGAGACAGACGTCAAGCTCGTTTTTCGCAAGAGACACATCCTGTCCGGCTACGCCAAGTACAACGCCTTTGGACCGTATGACTTCCATCGGCAGTTCAACATCACGTTCCCCTATCAATATAAACTGGACTATGCGTTTCTGCTGGACGAGTTATATGATCCGCTGCATTCAAGCAAGATCGGTATCCGGGGTCTGTTGAGAGGGGTCAATGATGAGTCCCCAACCAACGAGTTCGGAGAGGATGGTGAAAACGAATATCTGTGGCAGGTCGTCACCTATTTCACCTGGACGTTCTAGCAAAAGAGCATGTACTGTCGAGGAAATCCTAATATGAGAAACCGTCATTCAAGAGGTCTGATTCCGGCTGCCTTCCGGTTACCGTTGATCGTGTTGTTCGGTCTGGCCACCGCATCTTGTGGTGGAGACAACAGTGGTGGCACTGAAATCACGACCATACCGCTGCCCACCGATACCCTGCTCAACCTGCAGTGCGAGGATGTGGGTATCGGTCCGGAAAAGTGTGTGCTCAATGATCCGGCGAACCCGTACGCTACAGCGATCATCAATGAGTTCGACGTCAATAACCCCGATGCGGATACAAAATTCGATCTGGCCAACAATATTCCTGCTGGCCGCACCGGGGCCAAGGCGAGGTTCTATCTGTGGGCGACCGCGCTCGCGCGGCGAGCCTCCGGAGAGAATCAGTGGTATACCGCGCGGGCCCTGCACGAGTTGTTCAATTACAACGACGATCCGCTGATCCAGGCCCAGGCGCTTGAAGGCCTACCGTTCAGTGCTGGACAATTTCTTCGGCTCCGCGACGTTTTTCGAGTGCTGTGCGAATCTGGATCCCAACGGCGACCCGGTGCCTTTCTCGATACCACTGAACGAATTGACCGCAGACGATCTGTACAGGACAGATGCCACAGGCTGGGCCCGACTGATTCCGGGCGATCCGCTGCTGGCGATCTCAACCATGGCGGATTGGGGCTACAGCTATCAACCCGCCACGCCGCCAAGTTATGACAATGGCGTCGTGTCCGTAAACGACGGTTGAGAAATCCGGCCAGCGATCTGATCCGTGGTTTCGCCGGGCACAGCAGCCGTCCGGGCGATCGGCCGACGGGTCGGATCGCCGGTTTGTTCTTGTGGCTTTCGGCCATGCTGGCCAGCCTGTCCCTGTGGCCATCTGATGCTCTGGCTGAAGCGATCCCGGTAGAACTGCGACCGACCGCCCAAGGCTGGCAATTGCTGCGCGGCGGTGAGCCTTACTTTATTCGCGGCGCGGGCGGGACAGCTTCATTGGCCCAGCTGGCAGCGGCCGGCGCAAACTCGATCCGCACATGGGACGGCAAGGACATCGACGGCCGTCTGGATGAGGCGCACGCGCTCGGATTGTCAGTCACCGTCGGCATCTGGCTTGGCCACGAGCGCCACGGATTCAGCTACCAGGACGAAACCCAGGTGCGCGAGCAACTCGAGCGCGCGCGCCAGATCGTGCTGCGTTACAAGGATCATCCCGCGGTCCTGATGTGGGGGATCGGTAACGAGATGGAGGGCTTCGAGTCGGGCGACGATCCGACTATCTGGACGGCAGTCAACGATATTGCCGAGATGGTCAAGGAAATCGACCCGGCCCATCCGACCATGACCGTCACCGCCGAGATCGGCGGCGGGCGCATAAAGAGCATCAACGAGCATTGCCCGGCGATCGATATTCACGGCATCAACGCTTACGGTGGGGCCCCGTCTCTGGTCGAGCGCTACCGCGCCGCTGGTGGAAGCAAACCGTTTGTGCTCACCGAGTTTGGACCGCCGGGATCTTGGGAGGTCGGGGAGAGCGCATGGGGTGCGCCGTTTGAGTTGACCAGTACCGAGAAATCCGCGTTTTACCGGCGCAGTTACCAGCAAAGTGTGGCCGGCGCGCCGGGCCTCTCGCTGGGCTCATATGTGTTCACCTGGGGCTGGAAGATGGAGGCCACCGCGACCTGGTTCGGCATGTTCCTCCCGGACGGCTCACGACTTGCGGCGGTCGATACGATGACCAAACTTTGGTCCGGGAGTCCGCCAGCCGATCTCGCGCCGACCGTCAAGCCACTTGTCGTCGAGGGTCAGACCGAGACCGATCCGGGTGACGAAGTCCAGGTTGGTGCAAACATTGCAGATCCGGAGGGTGGTGTGATCCGCGCACAGTGGGTATTGCGCCCCGAGGCTGCGGAACACAACACGGGTGGCGACTTCCGGGCGATGTTGCCAGACATCGACGGCGCGATCCTGGAGAGCGATACCACCGGCGCTCGGATACAGATGCCCCAGGAACCCGGGCCCTATCGACTCTTTCTGTACGCCTATGACGAGGCGGGCAATGCGGCGACTGCGAATATACCGCTGCTGGTCAAGGGCGAGCGCCGCACGCTGCTCCCGGTGGTGGTCTACGAGGACGGCTTTGAGGGTATGCGCTGGATTCCGTCCGGGTGGATGGGATCAACCGACGCGCTGACTCTGGACGGGGCCCACGCCGGCAATCCGCATTCAGGCACCGCCTGTATCAAGATGCGCTACCAAGGCGATGGCGGCTGGGTCGGCGTCGCCTGGCAGCATCCTGTCAATAACTGGGGCGGCCAGGAAGGCGGCTTTGATCTCACCGGCGCAACAACACTGGAGTTGTGGGCCCGCGGCGAATACGGCGGTGAAAAAATCGACATCGGCGTCGGACTGCTCGGTAAGGAAAAGGCTTATCCGGATTCAGGCATGACCAGCGTCAAGGGCATCGTCCTTGACAAGGACTGGCAGCGCTACGAAATCCCGCTGACGGAGGTAGACCTGTCGAGCATCAAGACAGGATTTGTGGTCAGCCTGATCGGACGTCACGGGTCCTCTGTCACCGTGTACCTCGACGACATCCGTTTCGTGCGCTGAGAGGGGGGCAGCAGCGCGAGTTTCGCTGGCTATCCTGCTGCCCCGCTCCTTGATGTTCCGGGCGCCGCTACTTTGATTTCATCAGGCTGCTCAGTTATTCGGCCGGCGCCGAAACCCGGATCGCTGTCCGTTTCCAGCTTCCGGCGGAAGGCTGACTGATTTGCCGCTTGATCGCTCACATCATCCGCTGACGTCTGCAGATCGAAAGCGGTCCGTCCTGGAGGAAGTTGTCGAACCATCTCGACCCTTGCCCGCTAGGTAATACTCCGAATTGACTACTCCAGGCCGAGTGAGAGAATGTCAGAACAGACAAAGGCAAAGCTGACCAAAGTCAGCGACGCAAAGCCTCGGGTCCTCGCTTCCTCCGGGGAGCCATGACAATCCTCCCGAAGGACCCAAGATCGCCGGGCTGCCGAGTATCCAGCAGCAAGGGGATTCGTCATGAGAACCACACATCGTCTGACCAGCGCAGGGCTCGTCTTGTTGCTATGTTTGTACTCGGCCAGCCAGGCACACGAGCAAGCCGAAGCGTTGACGGAGCCCGGTTACCGGCCCGGCTCCAGCCTGTCAACCGTCTTCGTCAGCGAAGTGGCGACCGCGGAGATTGCGGTATTCCCGACCATCGTACGCACGCCCCGTATGTCCAGATACTCCATCGCGTCCCGGCAGCGGGTCGTCGAGTTTCTGAATAAGAATGGCCTCGGCAGGGGCACGGCCGCGGACATCGAATTTGATATGGGCACGGTGGAAGCAAGATCTCAGTATGAGATGTTCCTGAACACCATGGAGACGATCGGCGAGCAGCTCAGCGAGTATAAACGGCAGGTCGACTACGTCATGGTGCTGGAGGTTCTGTTTCCTCCTGCCCGGTCAGGGACCAATGAGGTGTTCGGTATCCATTGCTTCGTGCTGGCGCCGGACGGGACCAACGCGTTTTCGTTCCTGCTTAACTCCCACCACAAGGCGTTTGTCGATGCGAGCCTGCGCACCTCGGATATGACAGCAAAGGGCAGGGAGCGGCTGGCAATCAAAAGCACCGGGGTCGCCCTGACCGCGCTGAAAGAGCAGATCGAGCAGGCGTCCGGCTCTGTGGCCGAGACAATGGATGCGGCCGCGGCGAAAGCCATTGCTGGCGTTCTGGACGGTTTCGAGTCCCGGTTGTCCTCAGGCATGGATATTAACGGGATTCCAATCGGGTTCTTTACGTTTAGCGATGGCAGCAGTGAGGTAAGCATCTCTACGACTGGCGATCATCCCCCGTTACCGGGCGAGGCAGCTGGCAATGGTGTGCTTCGCTTAGATCTGAACGTATCGGGCTGGGCCGGTTTTCTGCATAACTTCGAGAACGAGGATTTAACCGAATGGTCTGCGCAGGACTGGCGTGGCCTTGGCGAAATCCGCTTCTGGCTGTATGGAAGAAACAGCGGGACCGGGCTGTTTGTCGACATCCTTGATAACCGCAATCCGGGTTCGAAGACTGACGATGCTGAACGCTACGTTTTCGTATTCGACGATGACTTCTCCGGATGGCGGCTGATCACGATCCCGTTCACCAGGATGGTCCGCAAGGAAATTGGCAACGGCGCGCCGCTCGATGGGCTGGGTTTGTCCGAGGTTCACGGATGGGCCTTTGGTACGTTGAATACAGATGGGCAGGCGACGTACTACATTGACGACTTTGCGCTGGCCAGCTCGTCTTCCGCTGTTCCGGGGCCCGGCGCCGGCGCGGTCGATTACCCGATCAATGAGCTGCCCATGTATGGGGGTCGGGAAAAGACAGCCAGTCAAAAGCAGGCCGATGAAACGTACATCCAGACTATGACCCGCGACGGCCGTAGCCGGGGGGATGCAGCCAATGAGGCTGCGAAGGTCGCATGGAATGTCTACTACGTCGGGGACAAGTCCACAGCGATAAAGCGCTTCAATCAGGCGTGGTTGCTGGATCCAGACAACCCACTTGCGCTATGGGGGTTCGCCGCGACCTGCATGGACCGCGGCCAGATCGAGGATGCCGTACGCTTCTACCGGATGGCACTTGAGAACGGTCCGGAGGATCCACGGGTCCAGTATGAATATGAAATGGCCACGCAGCTGCTGGAGCTGGATCGGTCTGGCGAAAGACCCAGCCTGGGAGAGGCTGGGACCAGCGGCAAGGACCCTTGATCCGCTCTCAGGCGCTCTTGATCGTGCCGACCAGCTCCTTGATGTACTCGGCGCGCAGCGCGATGTCTTCTTCGAGCAGGCGCAATTCCTCAAGGATCGCATTGGCCGTATCGTGCTTGCGCTTCTTGGATTTCATCAGGTCCTTCAACTCTTCGACCGCGGCCCGGAACGACGGATCGCTCTCCATGACGGTCTTCTTCTTCGTCGCCTTCGCGCCGAGTTCTACTGACTTCTGAACGCGAGGAAATTTGTAGGTTCTGGTCAACGGCAATACAGAGCCCTTTGGACGGCGATATACGATCCTGAGCACATCGGTATAGGCGATACTGTTGACCGAGAAATTGCTGATTTGCTCCGGGTGCAATACACCCATTTCAGCCAGATGTGGATAGGTATTCATGGTGTTGAAATTACTCCCGGATACAGGTGAATGGAATGACTGGGATCGATCGTTTTCCGCGTCTGGAATCCGCGCGAAGCTGTTGATCTGATGCAATGGCGGAACAGTCGATTACCGACCCGGTTATCCGCAAGCGGATGTTGCGGGCGGTCGTATCGGATGGCTGAATGGCCAGGGCTCACGGTGTCACCAGGAACGGAATATTGGCATGCGCGGCATGGCCGTGATCGTCGTAGGCATAGACGAACAGTCGATACTCGCCCGGTTGCGGCGCGGTGATTCGCGCCGTCCCGGCGGAAGCAACCACCAGTCCGTCCAGGTTCGAGATCGATTCCTCGAATGCGCCACCGACCTGGGTTGCCTCACTCTCTGGTTTCAGCTCCCAGCGGTAAGCCAACGGATCGTTCTCATGATCGATCACATCCAGCACAGCATCATAGGTCTGGCCGGCGCTTAGCGTCACGTTATCCGTGGCGGGCTTGCCATCCAGCGCCATTGATCGGACCTGGGGAGAACGATTCTCCGGCCACGCGCCGTTCCAGATGTAGTGCATTACATCGACCGCTTCGGTCTTCTCGCCGGCCTCGGTAAACAATCCGAACCATGTAGGCGTCCGTTCCTGTTTCTGACCCCAGAGAAATACATAGGAGCCGACAAGCTGCCCGGTCAGCGGTTCGAGCATCTCGCGGTAGCCCTTCAGGTAGGTATTGGCCTTCTCGGTGCTGGTGGCTTCGATCGGCGCACCCCACGCGGTTTTCGCCACTTCCCACCACCCGATCGCGCCCCATTCAGTGACAAAGAACGGCCCGTCATAACCGGTGTCTTCGATAAATTCCGGCAGGATGAAGAGCTGGCCGTAGACCTGGAAACTGATGAAATCGAGATCCGGGGCGCGCTCGACGATGTCTTTGAGCACATCGGCCCCGAGCCCGGCCACGGTGGTTGTCGTGGGATGATTCGGGTCCAGTTCATGGATCATTTGCGACACGTCGTTGACCGCATCGTAGACCTTCGGGTTGGTATAGTCGTAATTCAGTTCATTGCCGATAATCCATGCGAGCAGGGCAGGGTGATCGCGGTATTTCAGAATCTCGGCACGGAAGCTTTCGAGCTGTGCAGACACGGCTTCCGGATCGTCATAATCAAAGCCCCAGTGTTCTGAGCTCATCGGCAGGCAGAGTGCCACCGTGATCCCAAGTGCGTGGGCCTTGTCGAGTACTTCCTGCGCTGTCTCCACATCGTTTGCGGTCGTCCAGGTGCGTATGGAGTTACCGCCGTGAGCTGCCAGAGAAGCGATGTCCCCGAATTCCAGACCGGCGCCCTTGATCACATATGGCTCGCCGCCACGCATCAGCTGGTAGCCGTCCGCGGTCTGTACGATCTCGACTTTGACCGCAGTCGAACTCTGTTCGACGTCAGCGGAGCAGCCGGCGAGGATGCATGCGGCAAGGGCAGCCGTGAGCGTTGCAGGCAACATCGCACAGAGTCGCCTCATCATGGGGATGACAAACAGATTCGGATGCATCTCAATTCCTCACCAGCAGTTGTTCAAGTTCTTCGAGCGTACGGCCCTTGGTCTCGGGCAATAGTCGCAACACGACGACGAGACCGATCAGAGCGAAAATGCCATAGATCAGAAACGTACCGGCATTGCCAAGATTCTGAAGCTCCCAGGGAAAAACAAGCTGCACCCCGAAGCTGACCGCGGAATTGATCAGGCCGACAAACGAAATCGCGATACCCCGCAGTGCGTTCGGGAACAGCTCGGAGAACAGCACCCACATCACCGGCCCCAGCGATACCGCAAAGCTGGCGACAAAGCCGAGAATGCCGATCAGGATCAGCGTCGGATTCATGCTGATCGCCGCGCCGACCAATTCGGATTCGTGCTGCCTGAAGATGTCTTCTCCGATCGCATCCGATACCGCCTCGCGAAACGCGACGTCGCTGTCGAAGGTCGTATCGGTTATCTCAACCACAAGCTGTCGATCGATCTCCACCGGCAGCGTGTCGATCGATGCCTGGCTCAGCGTATAAGTCGCGGAAGCAAACCCGTAGGACAAGGTCAGCATGCACACCGCGATGCCGGTCAGTCCAAAGATCAGCAGCGGTCGGCGGCCCAGTTTGTCGATCAGCGCCATCGCAGCGATGGTAAACACCAGGTTGGTGATGCCGACGAGTATGGCCTGCATAAACGATGCGTCGGTACCGATGCCCGACTGCTCGAAGATCATCGGCGCGTAGAAGAACACCGAATTGATACCGGTGATCTGCTGCAGGATCGCGACCGCAACACCGATCGTCAAAACCAGCCTCATCGCCGGCCGGAACAACTGGCTCAGCGAGCCCGTGTGTCCCTGCTGCTCGGTGGTGAGGCTTTCGTGCACCTTGCGTATTTCCGCCCGCGCCTGCCCGGGCCCGCTGACCTTCTCCAGTATCTGCAGCGCCTCGTCCTCGCGGCCGTGCATTGCCAGCCAGCGCGGGCTTTCGGGCACGGTCATCAAGGCCAGCAGATACAGCAAGGCCGGGAACGTCTCGATCCCGAGCATCCAGCGCCAGTTCCACTCGCCGAATCGCAGCGATTGCGCCCAGGCCAGATCCGATTGGCCCAGTGTCAGGATCAGATAGTTGCTGAAGAATGCGACCGAAATACCGATGACGATGTTGAGCTGGTTGAATGAGACCATGCGACCGCGGACCGCGGCCGGCGCGATCTCCGCGATGTACATCGGTGCGATGATGAGTGCCGCGCCGACGCCGAGGCCACCGATCATGCGCGCGATGACCAGGGAGACAAAATTCGGCGCCAGCGCCGATGCGATCGCTGATACAGCGAACAGCGCGGCGGCGATCTTCAGCACCGGTCTGCGGCCGATGCGGTCGCTCAGCGGACCCGCCGCCATCATCGCCAGCGTGGCGGTCAGGGTCAGCGAAGCGACCGACCAGCCGAGCTGGATCTTGCTCAGCTGGAATTCGATCTCGATGAAGCCGACCACGCCAGAGATGACGGAGGCGTCGAAGCCCATCAGGAAGCCGCCCAGCGCCACGATCATGGCAACCGTTACCGTGAATCGCGTGCTCTCGTTCATGTCTTTGCTCGCGACTCAGTCGCCGTCGACAATGCGAAATTCTGTGCGCAGCTCAGTCTCGGCGCTGCCGCCAATCCACACGTGAAAACTACCGGGCTCGGTCACCAGTTCCATGTCACGGTTGTAGAAAGCCAGGTCGTCGGTGTGCAATTCGAAGTTGACCCGGACTGTCTCGCCCGGCTCGAGGCGCAGCCGTTTGAAACCCTTGAGCTCTTTCACCGGTCGCGTCACGTTACCGACCAGGTCCCGCACGTACAGCTGAGCCACTTCCCATGCCGGGACACCACCTCTATTGGTCAGCTCTGCGCTGATGCCCACGGTGTCTCCAGGCCGGATCTCGGTGGTGCTGGTTGTCAGGCCTTGATAGCTGAACTCGGCGTATGACAAGCCGTGACCAAACGGAAACAGCGGTTTATAGCCGGCATCGAGATGAAACGCGGTCAGGCCGTGTGATGTCTGCGGTGCCTGTGCCGGGAGCTCGTCGATGTGCACGATGGTCTCGGGTGAAGGCGGTTTGCCGGTGTTCTTCTGGTTGTAGTAGATCGGGACCTGGCCGACCATCCGCGGGAATGTCACGGGCAATTTGCCGGACGGTGATTCAATGCCGAACAGCAGATCCGCGATCGCCGGCCCGCCCATCGTTCCCGGGTGCCACGCGAACAGGATGGCGTCGACCTGATCGACAATATTCGTCAACGTCAATGGCCGGCCCGCCATGATGACGGCGACAACCGGCTTGCCGGCCTCGCGGACGCGGCGCACAAGCTCTGCCTGATCGCCGGGCAGGTTGATGTCGGCTCGCGAATGCGCTTCACCTGACAGGATAGACTCTTCGCCAAGGAACAGGATCGCTACATCGACGGCAGCGGCTATCGCTGCGGCTTCGTCAAAGGTGTTACTGCGCCGGCTCCTGGATGTCTCCATCGCTGGAACATGGTGGATATCGACATGTTCGCCAACCAGGTCCCGGATCGCCTGCACAGGCGTGACGCTAAGCTGCGTGTCACCGTCGAAGATCCATGTTCCCAATTGTTCGTAGGGGGCATCGGCCATCGGTCCGATAACAGCCACCGATGTCAATTGCTGTGCCGACAACGGCAGCGTGTGGTGGTCATTCTTCAGCAGCACCACACTTTGCAGCGCGGCCCGCCTGGCGGTGTCAAGCGCGTGATCGTCGCCGGTCTCGGGCAGATCCGATGGGTCGGTGTAGGGATTCTCGAACAACCCCAATCGGAACTTGACGCGCAGGATGTTGGCGACCATTTCATCGATCACTGTCAGGTCAATGAGGCCTTCTTCCACCAGCCTCGGCAGATGGTGAAGGTAGGCACCGCCGGCCATTTCCATATCGACCCCGGCGCTCGCCGCGGCTTGTGCCGAATCCGCATCGTTTTCGGTCAGACCGTGGATGGCCAGCTGCCGGACTGAATCCCAGTCACTGACCACGAAGCCGTTGAAGCCCCATTCCTCTCGCAGCACCTGGCGCAACAGAAACCGGTTGCCGGTTGCCGGCACCCCATCCAGATCACTGAACGAGGTCATCAGCGTGCTTACGCCTGCGTCGATCGCCGCCTTGAAAGGGCGCAGATGGACATTGCGCAGCTCGTTCTCGGAGATATTCGTTGTTGCATAGTCTCGACCGCTCTCGGCCGCACCATAACCGGCAAAGTGCTTGGCGCAGGCGGCGATTGAGCCGGTGGACGCGAGGTCATCGCCCTGAAAGCCCTGCACCATCGCGACGCCCAGCGCACTGGCCAGATAAGCATCCTCGCCAGGACTCTCGGCAATGCGCCCCCAGCGCGGATCGCGGGTGATATCTATCATCGGCGCAAACGTCCAGTTGACGCCGCTCCTCGCCGCCTCGCGTGCCGCGACCCGGGCGCACTCGCGCACCAGATCAGGATCCCAGCATGCCGCCTGGCCAAGCGGGATAGGCATCACCGTCCTGAAACCATGGATGACATCACGACCGATCAGCAGCGGAATGCCCAGGCGGCTCTCCTGCACGGCGATGCGCTGCAGTTCGTTGACGACTTCGACATCGACCTCGTTGAGGACCGAACCGACCTGTCCGGCCTGGATCGGGTGTCGCAGCCGGTCCACAGCGTGACCCCCCCCGGAATCGACCTGATTCATCTGTCCGACTTTCTCGGTCAGGGTCATCTGGCCCAGCAAGTGCTCCACGCGCTGCTGGATAGCGTGTTTATCCGGGTGGCTTTGGGATATTGCGATGGACATGACAACAGGCACTCAGCAGCTCGTTTGAGGCACCGGATACGTTGGCTAGTGAGCACTGAGATCGCTGGTGCAGTCGCTTGTTCGGCATCTAACCATACCTGAAATTGACAACGCTGTCATATGATGTGAGCGCGTGGGCGTAGGGTGAAATATGACTCGCCGTTGCTGCATGCCAGGACGAACACATTTGCTCGAGGACGGGGTCGGGATCGTGCCCCAGGTTGTCTCCGGCAATCATCGTCCGCTCATCAAGATGTGCTGCGGCGGGCAGCGCGAACCGGGACCGGCAACCAGGCAGGGCAGGTCAGCGGGCCGGTCGCCTCGGCAGTCAGGGACTTTTTTTAATCGCCTGCTGCCCGGTTTGCACCGACCACAGCGCCGCATAGATTCCGTCGCGCTGCAGCAATTCCGTATGCGTGCCGCTCTCGACGATGCGTCCCTGATCCATCACATAGATCTGGTCGGCGTTGACGATGGTCGACAGACGATGCGCGATCACCAGGGTCGTGCAGGAATGGGAGATCCGTTCGAGGGATCTCTGGATCGCGGCCTCGGTGTCGTTGTCCACCGCGGACGTCGCTTCATCGAGGATCAGGATCGGCGGATGTTTCATCAACGCCCGGGCGATGGACAGTCGCTGGCGCTGGCCGCCGGAGAGTTTTTGTCCGCGCTCGCCGACCACGGTGTCATAGCCTTGCGGCAGGCGGTCGATAAACTCGGTCGCTTCGGCCGATTCCGCTACCGCCCTGACTCTCTCCATATCTGTGTCGGCGCTGCCGTAGGCAATGTTCTCGGCGATGGTGCCCTGGAACAAAAACACATCCTGGCTGACCAGGCCGATTCTGCGGCGCAGGCTGTCGAGACTGACCGCATCGATCGGCTCGTCATCGACCAGGATGCGACCCGATGCCGGTTGATAAAAACGTAACAGGAGCTTGATCAATGTGCTTTTGCCAGACCCGGTCTGGCCGACAAACGCGATGGTGCTGCCAGCCTCGATGGTCAGATTGACGTCATGCAGGACCGGCTCGCCGGTGGCGTAGGCAAAACTCACGTGCTGGAATTCGATCTTCCCGTTTATCTGCTGCAGCGGCCTGGCATCGACCGCATCGCGGATCGAGACCGGGGTCTCAATCAGATCCAGAATCCGTCTCGATGACGCCATCGCGCGCTCGTATAGATCTACTGTCTCGGCAATCTGGGTCAATGGCCAGAGCAGCCGCTGGGTCAGGAATACCAGCACGCCATAGGCGCCGACATTGAGCGTGCCTTCCAGTGTCATCCAGCCGCCAAGCAGGAATGTGGCGACGAATCCGGCCAGGATCGCCATGCGGATGACCGGGATAAACGCAGAGCTGATCGCTATCGCTTTGCGGTTGGCTTCCACGTACGAGGCGCTGTCGGCGCGAATGCGCTCGGCCTCGAAGCGTTCAGTGGCAAAGCTCTTGATCGTGGTAATACCCGAGACGTTGGCCGACAGTCGCGCGCCCAGGCTACCGACACGTTCGCGCACTTCCGCATACAGGGGCTGAGCGCGGCGCTGGAAATAGAATGCGCCGATCACGATCAGCGGGATCGGGGTAAACGCAATGGTGGCTATGGTCGGTGAGATCAGGAAGAACACCGCGCCGACTGCGACCACCGTGGTCACCACCTGGATCAGGTCGTTGGCTCCGCCATTCAGGAAGCGTTCGAGTTGGTTGACGTCGTCGTTAAGGATGGTGACCAGGTTGCCGGTGCTGCGATCCTCAAAATACGCCAGGTCGAGTTTCTGCACATGCTCATACGCGTCCAGACGCATCGCGTGCTGCAGGTCCTGAGCCAGATTGCGCCAGCTGATCAGCAGCAGATACTCAAACAGCGACTCCGCCATCCACACGATTAGCGTCAAGCCGCCGAGAAACCCCAATTGCCATTTCGGGTCGCTGATCCCGAGTTCGGCCACAAACGAATCCTGCTGTCGAACCACCACATCGATCGCGATGCCGATCAGGATCTCGGGCATCACGTCGAACAGCTTGTTCATGATCGAATAGAGCGATGCGAACACGATCCGACGCCGGAAGCCGCGTGCATAGCGCAGCAGTCGGAGTAAGGCGGCAAAGGAAGATTGTGCAGCAGTGGTCATGGCGGATCCCGACGACAGGGCCCGGTATTCTACTGCCTGAGCCGTAAAAAAGTGTCAGCCGTTGCTGCCCGGGGGAACCGGCCTGCTACCTCCCTTGCCTCAGGCGAGCTTCCCCGCCACCCGCTCGACATGCAGGCGTATCCCGAGGTCCGGGTGCAGATCCCGGGGCTGCTGCAGGTAGCGACTGGCCTCTATAAGGCGCTCAGGTCCGCCAGTCTGAGCCAGACGGCCGGCCTGAGGCGGGCAGAAAAGGATACTTGCCAGTGCGACGCCCCGAGAACCCCAAACAAGCGAACCACAGGCCCGGTGGCTGCTGCTGTGGTCTTTGAATATCGCCTGGCGGGTTTGTCGCGATTACCCTTCGCCCAGGATGCGTTGGCGCAGAAACCGCGCGATGCCATCTTCGTCGTGGTGGCCGATGACCGCGGTGGCTGCGGCCCTGACCTCCGGCTTGGCGTTGGCCGGCGCATAGGCTTCATCGGCGCGGGCGAACATGCTCAGATCGTTGTCGCTGTCTCCAAAGCAAATCACCCGGCTCAGTCCCAGCTGCTGACGCAGCATATCGATAGCGCCGCCTTTGCTGGCCTGCGC
Source organism: uncultured Gammaproteobacteria bacterium (assembly GCA_963704875.1). Lineage (GTDB taxonomy): Bacteria > Pseudomonadota > Gammaproteobacteria > Steroidobacterales > XN24 > CAMYOC01. The sequence continues at coordinate 20,577 of CAVPIA010000005.1, forward strand.
GTGATGGATGTCTATCCAGCACAGCGATTCATCCTCCCAGGCAGTACCCACGTAAGCTACGAGGTGCGGTTCCTCGCTGATGAAGGTCTGGATTGCTGACACTGCCGATGGCTTGCCAATGGCGCTGATATTGGTGATTTCGGCGTCGGCCGGCAGCCGCGCCGCCGGTAGCAGTTCCACTTCATTGCGCGCGGCGAATTCCCGCGCCAGCGTTCGCTCGGTGTTGTTCTGAACGGGCGCGTGATAGATCGCATGGCGATTGCCTGATGCCAGGGTAAAGACAAACGGAGTGATGTGCTGTGCCAGAACTGCCTGGAGTACATGCTGTACTTCATTCAGCGTCAGGTAATTCTGGTGTGAGTAGGCATCCTTATCAGGGTTCCAGATCATGACGCCGTTCTTGAAGACCTGTGGCAGGCGAAAGCCGTGGCCGCGCAACAGATCGCGCGAAGCATGCAGGGTGCGCCCCGTGGCCACCGTGTAAGCTACGCCGCGCTTCGATAGTGCCGCCAGCGTATCCCGCGTATAGGCTGAGAGCTGCCCGCTGCCGTTAAGCAGGGTGCCGTCAAGATCGAAGACAATCAATTCCATAGGTATTGCGCTGGATTGCTTTGTATCCCGGTCCAGAGGTGGTCACCTCGTTGAACCAGACGCTGCAGGGGAGGTGGGTTGCTAGTCTGTCTTGTGTTCCGCCAGCAGTCTGAGCTTGCGGTTGTAGTATTTCTCTTCTTCCGGGTCCCGGGCATATTCCAGCGCCAGCTTAAAGCTCTCGCGCGCCTGATCTTCTTCACCCATCGATAACTCGGTCAGGCCCAACAGTTGGTAGAACTGGTGTTCCGTGTCCTGGATGCTGATGGCATCCTGAAGTGCTTGCCGGGCCTCGGGGAATTCGCCGTTGGCATAATGCTCCTTGGCCAGCGAATAGAGGTAGAACGGGTTCCTGCGCTGGGAGGCCTCGGCTTGCCGATTGTAAAATGCCGCAAGCTCAGTGTTGCCCTGCTGTTCATACAGGCGGGCCAGATTATTGACCGCGCGCATGCTGTCCTGGCTGTATGTCAGGGCAGTGAGAAAGGCTGCCTCGGCATAGTCAGAGTAACCCGAGCGGGAATACACCACGCCCAGGTTGGTCCACATATAGCCGTTCATGGGGGCGAGTTTGATCGCGAGCTTCTGGTGCGCAAGCGCCTGGCCATGATCGCCCTCCAGTAGCCAGTGGATGCTCATGTTGTTGTGGTATTGGGCCAGCGCGGCCTTGTCTGAAATCTTCTCGCGACGGTATGCCTGCTTGAAATTGTAGATGTCGAAATCCACCACCTGATCAGCCGTGAGCCGGTACATCAGTAATACGTTGATATGCCGGCTGGCGATGTACAACTCGCCGCTGTCGACCCAGGTCGCCGGAGTTTCGACTTCCTGGAAGTACGCCCGCAGGCCGACCTCGCGCGCCATGGCGACAAACAGGTTGGTAAAGGACAGGCAGTTACCTTCCATCGCGTGGAAGGTTTCAATGGCAGTGTAGGTCTTTACCCGGTTGTAGCGGAGCTTGGCCCCCTCGCCGGCAAACAGCGCCTCCAGCAACAGTCTTGTTTTCTGCTTGTCGCTATAGCCCATAGGGATTTTTTCGGCGAGAAACGCCCGCATCTCGTCGTCCAGGGCCAGGACATTCACCTCAGGCTGCCGGGACCTCGAGCCCCGGCGGACCTTCCAGCAGGGCCTCGCGGTCTATCGCTATCCGGGATCCGGGGTGCCTGGAAGCGGTGGCACAGCCGACCAGCAGCAATGACACAATAACCGTCGTGACTAATCGCGCGTAAGGCATCCGCCCATCCTCACCTGCAGACCCTGGCCTACCGACCCTGGCCGGTGTGGGTCTTCCCTCAATCTAGCACTAATTCAATGGACCTGTGATACCGGCCAACGTTCCCTTAACGGACGCCCATAACGGCCGCGCAGGCATTGTCGTGCTTTCGTAGTGGTTTTGGAGTGCGGCCGGGGCTGGCTACTGTTCCGCCATGGCTTCCTGGAGCATCTGGGTCAGTTGCTCGAGGGTGAAGCTGTAGGGCTGGTCCGCATTCAGCTGCGCGACCCTGGTTAGCACGGTGCGGATGGTCAGCTCGGCTTCTTCGGCATCCGGCGCCACCATGTAGCGGGGTTTCGGGTTCTCGGCGAATAATGCATGCAGCGTGGCTTCGGCAACCTCGTCAGGCTCCTTGAGTTTGGCGTTGCGTTCCTGCATTTGCGCCAGCAGCTGTTGCTCCTGCTCGGTCAGGTCGCCGGTGTCGCCCGGTGTCTTGCCGATCATGTGCATGGCCACCTTCTCGCGGATCTTCGATTTGAATCCGCCGGGCTCGATCACACTCACTTTAACCCCGCTCTCAGCCAGTTCCGCGGCCAGCGCGTCTGTGTAGGCTTCGATGGCGAACTTGCTCATGCTGTAGGTGCCGCTGCGCGCACCGGAGATAAAGCCCGAGATCGAGCCGATGGTCGTGGTGCGACCCTGGCTCCCGATCAGCAGCGGTGTGAACGCCTTGTTGATCCGATACGGGCCATAGATGTTGACGTCGAACACGAAGTCGATGTCCGTCTCCGGCGTGTCGTTCATCGGCAAAAATACCGCAACGCCCGCGTTGTTGACCACGCCATACAGACCGCGGCCGGCCTCGGTGATCCGCGCGACCGCAGCGTCGATATCCGCCTGTTTGGTGACGTCCAGACGGATGGCCTCGACGTTGTCCATCTGGTTCAACTCGGCCAGGTCCTTGTCCTTGCGAGCGCCCGCGTACACAAAGTGGCCATTCGCGGCCAGTGTCTCGGTGATGTTGCGACCGATGCCCGAACTCGCACCGGTCACCAGGACCGCTTTCCGGCCTTCCTCCGGCTGGGCGGCGAAGGCGTCCGGGATCCCGCCTGTCGTGCAGGCAAGGACGCCGGTCAGGAGCATGATCTGAAGTAGCTTATGCATTGGTTTTCCTTCTGAAATGAGGGTTTATTCGCCGCTGTTGTCCAGCGCCCGCAGGCGTTTCAACTGCTCAGCCTGTTTTGCCTTGATCTGGTCCATCATCGTCTGATACTCGGGCTCGTCGTACAGCGGAGCGAGGCCCTCGTCGAAGTCGTTCATCAATATACAGCCCTGATCGACCGCCTCGCGAAGCGCAGCCCGCGCCCTATCTGTCTGCCCCTGCATGGCGTAGATCTTCACATCGGCGATGCCGTGTCCCAATTGGCCGAGGCGCGGGACGGTTTGCACATAGGCGAAAGCGGCATCGCGGGACCATAGGGCTGGTAACCACAACGCACCCACGGGTATGTCGGCGACCTGCAATATCACCCGGGAAACCGCCACGTACAGTATCGCCAAAGAGCACGGCCATAGAGCATGGCCATGCTGACGACGTTGCAGCGTTTGAGTTCCTCGAAAAACGACATAGGCAGCAAGCCCCGGGCAAACGCGCGATCGATGATGGCGGAAAGCAGTAAGCTTGTCGATTCGTCCGGCCTCGTCTACAGTCCCTGTTCAAATCCCCCGGGTAACCGCCCCCACTCTTAGCCCCCCGCTCTTAGCCCCCCGCTCTTAGCCCCCCGCTCTTAGCAAATACTCGCGGCCGTTTTCGGCGCTCTATATAAGTTGCCGTGCCGCGCGGCGCTGGTCGCGGCATGCCGGTGCACTGGCCTCCTGGGATAGCCATACAGAGAGCTTCGGAACCTACTCCGAAAACGATCCGGACAACTAAGTCCTGTACGGCGTGATCGACAAGATCATGAGCCTATTCCAGTAATCAGCATGGGAGGGGTGGGTCATCTGGCCCACCCCTCTGTTGCAAAGCATTGCCCACCAAGTGACTGATTTAACCTGTCGATAAGAAGCGGGTGCTCCCTCAACTGGCCGGGAGAGCAATCTCCCGGCATTTATTTTTGCAGCTTCTGCTTTCCATCTTCCGGTCGTTTCGCGGCCCGGCCCGGGCTACAGCCGGTTCACGTATACCTGAGGCACGCCGCGCGAGCAGCGGTACCGCGAAAATCCTGACACCATGGTCCCGGACTTGGCTAGAATCAGATTCTGGCCAGAAATCCGGAACGACACCATGAGTGACGCAATGAGAGTCGGAATAATCGGCACCGGTTGGGGCCGGCTGCACTGCGGTACCTTCCGTCAGGCCGGCTGCGAGGTAACGGCGCTGGTCGGCCGCGATGCCGCCAAGGCGGCTGCGGTGGCAGCAGCCGAGGGCGTACCGGTCGGTACCGACCAGCTCGCGGCACTGGACGATTGTGATGTCGTCGTCATCGCGTCGCCGACTGATACCCATATCGACTTCCTGGAACGGTTCAAAGACAAATTCGTGCTGTGCGAGAAACCGCTTTGCGGCCGGGTACCCGATCCGGACTGGGTGTCGCGGCTTGGCGCGTCACCGATTTATATCAACTACACGTTTGCGTTCCTGGACTCGGCCCAGGTCCTGGCACAGAAGATCCAGGCCGGCCATCTGGGTAAGGTTCACCGCATCCTGCTGCAGGTGGGCGTGAATCTACCGATCGAGAAGACGCCCACAGAGTGGTTCATGGAGGTGGCGGTTCATCCCCTGTCGCTCCTGCTCCACGTGTTCGGGCCGTTCCGCACCGAGATGTTCACCATCGGCAAAGGGCGGGCCAACGTCGCCGTGTTGCTCTCTAACGCGGATCAGATGCTGGATGTATCGCTTTATGATCATCCGAAGGCAGGTATCCATATAGAGATGACTGTCATCGGCGAGGAGGCGTCGGCAAGGCTGAGCGGCGGGTTCCGCGTCGGCCAGGATTGGTGGTTCGATCCGTTGCTGATCAGCGGTATGCCCTATACCGATGGCGAGTACCGTTATGCGGAGGACGTCTGGTATCGCGCCAATCGCCGTGCCGCGCGGACGTTCTGCGAGGTCGTGCGTGGCGAGCGCACCCACGCGGAAGGCGAGGCGCTGGGTTTGTTCGGCCTGGCCAGAGCTGCTCAGATGGAGACAATGCTGGCGCCGTTGCTACGGAACACTAGCGCATTTCCGGGTTAATACCCGACGAATCGATTCCTGGCAGCCCGGCCGCTATGCCGCGGTGCCAGCAGATTGGTCTGGCGAACTGGTTCGGTAATCTGATTTCGACTGGTGTGGCAATCTGATCTCGCAGTCTGATCTGGCGACCTGATCAGTTGCCGCTGCCGCTTGCGTGCTTTGGTTCCAGCTTGGTCTGAATCTGCTGCTTCATCGCTTCTTTCTGCGCCTGCTACCGGGTGTATTGCTCCGGTGTCAGTACCCTCTGCAGTAAGGCGTCGCGCTACGCATCTATCGTCCTGGCCTTGCACATCCAGACCGGCAGCCTGAGCAAGGTGCCCCGCATCCTGCTGCAGTTGCGCGTCAATATTCCGATCGGGAAGACGCCCACGGAGCGGTTCCTGGAGGTCGCGGTTTTTCCCTTGTCGCTACTGCGCCAGGTCTTCGCTCGGTTCCGCATCGGGCTGTTTCATCGTGTCCCTATTTGCTGGCTTTTGCACTGATTGCGGCACTGACTCCGGCGCTGACTTCTCCACTGATTTCTCCAATAATTCGGCCACCGCTTTGTTATGCGGCGAATCACCCCGTATTCACGCGATCAGGTGTCATGCCTCGGACCCGCTGGCGCGGAATCGCTGATCGATGGCGCGGAAGTAGGGCTCCGGGTCGAGCCCACGGCCGGTGGCGTTGATCAGGATCTGGTCGACGCTCATCGACCAGCCATGACTTTGCACGGAATCTCTCAGCCAGCCGGTCAGCGTCTGCAAATCGCCCCGGGCCAGGTTCGCATCCAGATCGTGATGTCCGGTGTGGCTTTCGATGAGCTGGGCCGCGTACAGATTGCCGAGCAGGTAAGTGGGGAAATAGCCGAACATACCCACCGACCAGTGCACATCCTGCAAACAACCCTCACGGGCGGTGCGCGGGCGTATGCCCAGCAGACGTTCGCTAAGCTCGTTCCAGGCCCCCGGCAGCCCGGCGATGTCGAGATCGCCGGAGACCAGCGCCTGTTCCAGCTGATAACGCAGGATAATATGCAGGTTGTAGGTCAGTTCATCGGCCTCGACCCGCTTGAAGTCCGGCCGCACGACGTTGATGGACTCGACAATTTTCCCGGGCGTCCAGTCGTCGAAGGCGCCAGGGAAATGCCGCTGGAACGCTGGCAGATAATGGGTCCAGAATCCCAGGCGCCGGCCGACATGGTTCTCCCACAAGCGGGCCTGTGATTCATGCAGGCCCGCGCTTGGCGCCTCTGCCAGCAAGGTGCCGCACAACGTTTTGTCAAAGCCCTGTTCATAGAGGCTGTGACCGCCTTCATGCAGGGCGACGAACAGCGAGGGCATCGGGTTGTGCGGGTCGATGCGGATGGTCATGCGCACATCGTTGTGGCTGGTGCTCTGGGTGAACGGATGGGTCGAGAGATCGACCCGGCCGCGCTTGAAATCAAAACCCATGTCGGTCAGAAGACGCCTGCAGAACGCGGCCTGTTCGGTATCCGGGAATTCCGCCTGGGGCAGGGGCGGGGCGCTTTTCGTCGTCTCCGCCAGTTCGGCCACCAGAGGGGTCAGACGCGCCGCGACCTTGTCCAATACCGGTTCCAGATGGGCGCGGGTCATGCCGGGCTCAAACTCGTCCAGCAGCGGGTCGTATAGATCATCCGACTGGGCCAGCGCCTGAGCGCGCTCCCGCACCAGCGCCAGCATCTCGGCGAAGGGCGCTGCAAACACGTTGAAGTCATCGTCCCTGAACGCAACTTCCCAGGCGGCCAGGCAGCGTGATCGCGTCCGGGCGTAATGGCGCACCAGCTCATCGGGCAAGGCGATGGCGATGCCTCGCAATCGCTGCAGTCGCTTAAGTTCGGCCCCGGCCAGCGGGTCGGCGGCGGTATCCAGCGTGGCCTCCCCGATCAGATCCCTGAGTTCATCGCTGACCAGCAGTCGGTGCCGAAGTCCTTCCAGCGTGGCGAGCTGGGCTCCGCGCTGTGGCCGTCCCTCTACCGGCAGATAGGTTTCTTCATCCCATCCAAGCAATCCGATCACACCATCCAGATGACGCAGATCATCTATGCTGCTACGCAGACGCGCGTCGATGGCCGGTGCACCCGGGCCAGATTTTTCAGCAGGGTTCAGCATGGCGATGCCTCCGGATCAAAGAGAAGGGAAAAGAAGAGAAGAAAAGACCTCTGTCGAGGCAATGTGCAACAGGGTGGTGGGTTTAACTTTCCGGCGGAATTCAGAAACCGCATGAAGTCATGAGTCCCGGGACGAAGACCAACCTGATGCGATCAACACAGTAACACCCTCATCCCCGATCATTCGGTGTCGAACAGCGCGATTGTGTGATCGAGCAGATCAATCGTGCCCGGCGGACCGTGACCCGGGACGACGATAGTTGCATCGGGGTAACGTGCGCTGATCGAGCGCATCGCAAGCGGCCAGTGCGAAACCGAACCGTCCGCCGTGTTGCCCCTTCCCGGGAATGTCGGACTGCGTACAGCACAGCTGCCAAACAATACCTTGTCACCGGGCACCCAGACGATCACGTTGTCGCTGCTGTGAGCGGCGCCGGGATAGACCACTTCGAGGCCGCGAAATTCGATCACGCTGCCTTCATTCGCCAGGCCGTCGAGCAGTTCGGGCTTTGGCAAGCTCGCGCCGGGTGCCAGGTCGATTGTCCGCAGACTCGAAAAGAAGGGAATGCCCGCGGCTTCAAGCGCAGCCGCACCGCCCAGACTGTCTGCGTGAAAATGCGTGATCAGCGCGGCGGTGACCGGCAGGTCGAGGTGTTCCTGTATCCACGCCAGCAGCTCTTCCGTCGCGGCAACGCCCCATGCGGTATCCACCAGCAGCAGACCGTCACTGTGTCTTACGATCAATCCGTTGGCCGGAAATGTCTGGCCGTTGCTCAGCGTTTGGAATGACGTATGTACCCAGACATTCTCGCTAATGCGGGCTACCCGCAGCGGACCTGCAGCGGACGACCTCATCATCCGGCGTCGTCGTCGCTGCACGATCTTCATGCGCGGACGCGGGATAGCCGAGCCATCCCAGGCAAAGCGTCAGGCCGAGAAGAAACGCAAACCGGACCTTGCCCGAGGCGGCGGGTTCGGTTTGCGGATTCATTGGTCTTTCACCAGGTGCAGAGACGCCTAACCCGGGTCCGGCGTCATCGCTGCACGTTCCTGGCTGAGCTCGGAAAGCGCGCCACGGACAACCCGGAACGACGACCGCAACAACATTATCGCCAGCAAGGTGCCGACGAGGATATCGGGCCAGGCGGCGCTGAAGGCCCAGACGCCGGCGGCCGCGACAAGGACCGACAGATTCGACGCGATATCGTTTCGTGAGCATTCATAGACCGAGCTCATGTTGATGTCGTCGGTACGGTGTCGCCACAGCAGAAAAAGACACAGCCCGTTGGCGAGCAGGCCAGTGATGCTGAACACGCTCATGATCTCGTAAGACGGCAGCGCCGGGCTGAACAGGCGATATACCACCTGTGCCATCACCGCGCTGGCAGCAACAAAGATCAGCCCGCCCTTGAATAAGGCTACGCGGGCCTTGGTCGCATTGCCGCGGGTGACCGCGAACAGGCTCAGGGCATAGGTCAGCGCATCACCGAGATTATCCAGACTGTCCGAAAGCAGCGCGGTCGACTTGCCATAGACCGCGGCCGCGGCAATCACGGCAAACATGATCGCGTTGATCCACAGTACCCGCAGCAGCGTGCCGCGCTGACGGTCGTGCAGCGCGTCTACGGCACAGCTGGATTCACAACAGGATTTCATCCACATTTCCCGTGACTCAGATCCGAGACATATTCTTGCCGAAATCGGCGCAGATTGCTCTATCGGCGGATCGGGTCGGTGGCTGCCTGCCGCGGCGAGACCGCGATCAGGACGAGGGAGAGGCCCTGGCGACCGTTTCGTGATCCGGTTTTTCCTTGCTGGCCGTGCTGTGACTGGCTTTTCTTTTGCCGGACGTGTTGTGGTTCGATTTGCCCTGGCCGACGGCCGCCACCAGCAACTTTTCCATCCGCGCTGCGTGCTCGTTGACCTTTGCCAGCAGTTCGTCCTTATCGGTCAATTCGTGCCAGAGATCGTGCAATGGTTCGACATCAATCCTGCGGCATGACAGATGCAACGCGAACAAGCCCACCAGCCAGACCACTGCACTGAGCCCGATAATCCAGCCGTAAAGCATCGCCGGCGTGCATTGCGTCAGATAACAAATCACGGCGCCGGCATAGATAGCGATCACCGTGGTCAGATTCGCAATATCCCGGTAGGGCACGAAACGCAGCACATTGAGTGACTTCAGCAGGTGAGACAGCGCGAATGCATAGGCCTTTCTACGCGCTGGCGGTACGTTGAGGATGTAGGTGATCCTGGTGACGATAGCGCCCGAGATGCTCCGACCAACCTGCCACCACATCAGTTGGTTGAGGGCCCACACCGGCAGGGCACACGCCACGGACAATAGCAGCAGCGTGAGAGCATGCAGTTCCCGCAGGTAGTTCGGGCTGACAGCGAGGATGATGACCAGCCCCGAGATCAGCACCGTGATCACAGGAATCAGGACCTGCAGACCGGACTCCGGATGCGGGCGAAAGGTTTCCCTTAGGTTGCCAAGATTCATCGTGGGCTCCTGAACGTCGCTGCGCGAAGGATATATAAAATCCGCAGTTGTGCACTATTTTCTCTGTTCGTCGCTCCTTCGCGCGTATTCATTCCACCATCATCGTGGGCATCGAGGCTGCCGATGGCTATCGGCCGTTGTTTGCACTGGCAGAACTCGACGACTGTCTGGCAGGCGGTCATCGATGACGGCAAGCGGCATGCCCGCTGGGTACGCCAGGTGCGTACCCTGAGCAATGATATTGCCCGCTAACGCAGCGACGTCCGGCAGCCTCCGGGCTTGCAGGATACCTGCCTGAAGAGATTGTAACTTATTGTAAATAATGAATTTAATGTCGATTTTGTTTGATGCTGCCGCGCAGCAGGGCTGGTATACTCGCCATCTGTTTCCCACCGAAGTTTCAAGCAGAGGCAGACCATGAAGACCAGCGCACGCAATGTACTCAAAGGCCGGGTGAAGCATCTCACCGAGGGTGCGGTAAATTCCGAAGTCACCGTTGAAGTCGCCGGCGGCACCGATATCGTCTCCATCATCACCCGGACCAGCGCCAGGAATCTGAATCTCGCCGAGGGTGACGAAGTCTATGTTGTGATCAAGGCATCCAATGTGATGATCGCGACCGACTAGCACCATGGGTCTGGGATTATGAGTGATTCGCCGAGTTCCCTGGCGCCGCCACGCCGGCGCGCGCTGTTACTGGAGAGCCGCACCGCGGTCGACCTGGCAAGAATGGTCGGGCCGCTGGTCAGCGTCCAGTTACGGCGGCCAGTAACGCGTGTGGGCGCGCGCGTGATCGTCGTACCCGGCTTTGGCTCGGACGATCGATACACTGCGCCCTTGCGTCATTACCTTAATCGGCTTGGGTTCCGCGCCGAGGGCTGGGGCCTGGGCAAGAACATGGCCGGGGTTGATTTGGCCCACAGCCTCGAAGACCTGTCTCCAGGCTGGCAGTTTGCGCAGAAAGAAGATTATCGCGGCGAGGGATCTGTGCCGTTTCTGGCCGATCGACTGGCGGACCGGGTCCGCGAGCGCTACGCGGTCACTGATGAACCGATCACGCTGATCGGCTGGAGTCTTGGCGGTTATCTCGCCCGCGAGGTCGCGCGTGACCTGCCTGAGATCGTGAATCGGGTTATCACGATGGGTTCGCCCACGATAGGTGGGCCCAAGTACACCGCGGCGGCGCCGTTTTTTCGCAAACGCGGTATGGATCTCGACTGGATCGAAGAGCAGATCAGCCGGCGCGAGGAACGACCCATCCGCCAGCCGATTACCGCGATCTTCAGCCGTAACGATGCGGTGGTCAGCTGGCAGGCCGCAATCGATCACCACAGCGAAAATGTCACCCATGTCGAGGTCAGCGCCCCGCATCTCGGCATGGGGTTCAATCCGACCATCTGGCGCCACATCGTCAAGGCGCTTGAAGCCGACGCCGTGGCGGCCAACACCGCGGGCAATTCGTTCCAGTCGTCCTTGTAGCGACGGTGGTGTCAGAGTGGGGATGGCGCGAAGCAAATGCGCCGGCCAGCAAGATACCGGCAGGACATGCCGGCCGGCATCCCCGCGGCCGAGAGCGTCGAAATCAATGTGGAAGGCTCACGCTGCCAGGATAACTCCGGCTTCGACCAACATTGGCCCTGTGCAAAAAAAGGCCCGCCTTTCGGCGGGCCCGTCAACTGGCCGGCAAAATGCTGTAAGCGGGCGTCCGGATGGAGGACGCCGATTCCGGCCTAGCCTTCTTTTTCCACTTCGTCAGCGACGCCGTCAAGGTCGTCGTCCTCGACTTCGACCAGGTCTCCGGCAGCTGGCACGCCCCCGTCATACTCCGTCCCTGCATCGAGGCCGAACCGGATATTGAGCACCGTGATGGCGACATCCGGCTCTACCGCATCGGCCGGAGCCTGGATCTCGTAGCGGGAACCGTCCTCTCGCTCGAGACGCGTCGCCACCAGGTCGCCCGCTTCGTTCAGATAGGCCTTGACCTTGGCGAAGCTGCTGCCCGGATTCAGGTCACTGAGATCGAAGTGAGCCGTGCCATCATCATCGGCGAACAGGGTGCGCTCGTTGATCTCCACTGCGACTGTGCCCGTGAGCGGCGGGAAGCGGAAGCTCAGCGTGCCCGCCTTGGTCGCGTTTGCCGGATCAACCCCGGCTACCTGGCCACGGACTATCAGTTCACCGTCATCGCCGTCGGCACCTTCGGCCTCAAGCTCGCGGACCCGCAATGCGCTCCCGTCATAATCGCCTTCCGCCTTGACGAACCGGCCTTCGGCGCTCTGATCTGCGATGGCGTCACGCAGGCCGGCAGGCTCGTACTCGGTCTGGGTGTCGAGGATCAGGCTCACGCTGCCGATGCTCCAGGCGCCGTTGTCGAAATCCAGCACACCTTCGATCTCGGCCTCGTCGTCGTCCTCGTCGAAGTAGTCGTCGTCCTCCAGCTCGACTTTGCTGGCGAGCAGATCCCGCGGCGCGCTGACCGGATCCGGCAGCGTCCCCTCCACTTCGACGTACTGGCCGTCCTGCACGCCCTGGGATGGGATTTCGGCACCCGGCGCCAGAGTCACGTTGAGCTGGTTGCCGTCTGCCAGAACCAGCGCGAATCCGCTGCCGTCGAATCCTGAGACGGTGCCCTTGGCCTCGAATTCGTCATCGTTGGCATCTTCCTTTTTTATGTAGCTTGCCAGCAGCGCGCCGTCCACGTAGTAGCCGCTGACTTCCACGTGATCTCCGTCACCGAGCGTGGCGAATCCGAAGCTGCGGTCATCCTCGGCCCGGAACACAGTCAGGTTTTCGTCCGCTGTGACCTGTACTCCGAACACAGTGAAATTTTTGATCGTGGCATCGCTGGGATCCAGGGCTGTGTTTTCAACCGGACCTTCCAACTCGTCGTCATAGTCGATGCTGTCGGCGCGGCCGGAACGCCGGTCGCTGGCTACCGTTCCCTTGACTCTGACGACCATGCCGACCGACAAGGCGCTGTCGTCGAAGGCTTCCTGATCGTCGACCTCGTAACTGGAGTTCGATGTGTCGAAGCGGATGCCGTTGACATAGACGCTGCCGAATCCTGTGACCGGGCCGACCACTGTCATAGCGGTGTCCGTCGGCGGCGGATTTCCAACCGGGGGCGGGTTGTTGGCGACGCCGCCGCCTCCGCCCCCGCCGCCACAGCCACCAAGGGCGAATGAGAGTCCAATTGCCGCGGACAGTGCGGCCAGTCGTGTCAAGTTCATCGATTTCTACCTCTATTGATGTGGTTGGTCAGTCGGTCAAGGGCCGTGCTCGCAGACCCAAGGCGGGGAGGAAGTTAACATGAAATTGCATATATGTGCAACTTTATCCCAAATATAATATTTTCCTTGGTTCCATGCTATCCTCGGTTCTGGTCGCGATCACTTCAGATAAGGCTCTATTTTTGTTGGTTTTTATGGAATCCCGGATGCGGAAAAAAATAAACGGGCTCCGGCCTGACCACCCGGCGGCCACGCGGCAGCAACGCGGCCGGGATCTCACGACGAGACCGGACTTGCGGGGTTTCCCGTGAGGCTCCCCTGGGATCTGGCCGCAGACGCGGCAAGTAACAGGGACGGTCGAGACCAACAACGCTGGCTGACCGAAGACGTCCAAACGCTTCACCGGCCGCGCTTGCCTGTCTGGTCTCGGGCGGATTCGGGAAACAAAGAGGGTGCCTGAGGTACGTCGGGCGATGCGGCTCGGTCAACGGCGAGCATGCTTACATCGGCTGAAACGCCGCCCTCATCTCAGGTGGCGGAGCATCCCCGGCATCGGGCCTGAAGCCAGACTCACCGCTGATCCAGTCACTTTGCTTTCATGAACGCTTCCAGCTTCTCTGCATCAGGCGTGCGCAGATGGACGTCGCGCTGTGGATACGGGATTTCGATGCCGTGCTCGTGGAACTTGTCCCAGACCCTGAGCAGGATTTCGCCGTTGACGTTGGCGCGTCCATTCATCGGGTCATTGATCCAGTAACGCAACTCCAGGTCGACCGAGTTGTCGCCGAAGCCGCGGATCTGACATACCGGCGGATGGTCGGTCAGCACGCGCTCTGTTTCGTTTGCGGCTTCCAGACACAGACTGATCGCCTTGCGTACGTCTGACTGATAGTGAACGCCGATCTGCAGGCGCATGCGGTAGTAATTCTGGCTGTGCGACCAGTTTTCCACCCGGTTGACGATCAGGTCTTCGTTGGGGATCAGATATTCGATCCCGTCCCGGGTCGAGACCGAGACATAGCGCGCCCCCAGTGAATCGACGCGTCCGTAGTTATCATCGATGGCGATCACGTCGCCGGGTTTGATCGACTTGTCGAGCAGCAGGATTAAGCCGCTGATCAGGTTGGATACGATCCTCTGCAGACCAAAGCCGATGCCGACACCGATGGCGCCGCCGAAGACAGCGAAGGCGGTGATGTCGATACCCACCGAGCTGACCGCGGCAAGGATCACCAGCAGAATCAACGTGATCTTGAACAACTTGGTCAGCAAAACCTGGACCGATGGCGTCAGGTTTTTGGCCGACTTCATCCGGCTCTCGAAAATATTCGAGACGATGGTCGATGCCCACAACAATACCGCCAGCGCAAATATGCCTTTGAGCACGGCCAGCGCGGAGATCCTCACCGTGCCGAAGGTCGCGCCCGCTCCATCGAGCAGGGCAATCGTCGGATCCAGCAGTCCGAGAATATTCAGCGCCGCAACGACCCAGGCGCTGGTCGCGATGATGCGGCGCCAGAACAGATCCTTGACCAGATTGGAAGCGATGTGGATGACGATCCATGCCGCCAGCAGGCTCGAAGTGACGGTCAACAGACCATTGCGCCAGCCATAGGCCGCCGCGACCGCCATCGCTGTCCATTGCAGGACCAGCCAGATCGCCGGCAGAGACACGCCTTCGAGCACGCGCCAGATGGTCTTGATCAGCGGATATGCGACATGCCGTTGCTGGAGCTGGTCGAACTTCTTGCGCAGAGGATGCGCCAGTAACCAGGCCAGGGACGCAGCCGTCAGTACGACACCGAGCTCGAGCAGGGTTCCCATCACCAGGACGTTCTCGAGCACCCAGTCACGGGCCTGACTCAGGTATTCGCTGATCGTCTCCGGCTTCAACAGTTCTTCCATTGCATACTCCTGCACCGACATCGGGCAGACATGAAATCAGGTGAGTCGCGGCAAACCAGGCACTGGCGTCTCGGCGACGATCTTAGCAGGTGCCTGCTGCGTCCGGATGCAATAGCGGTGACAGCGCAAAATCTCTGTAGCGGTACGTCAGCCCATAAGACAGTCAGTCCAGGCTGAGGGCTCCGACACGCTTCTGATCAACCCAGGCGCTGCTCACGTAAGGAATTCGTATACTGTCCTCATTTTCGGGGTCCCCACTTTTCGGGCAAGGAGCTTTGAGCGTGGAACTGATCAGCAAGCTTCTGGATGGAGCCAGGCTCTTCCTGCCGGTTCTGGTGACCCTGGCAATCGTGATCGCGGGCCTGTCTCTGGTCAACTGGTTCCTGACCCGCCGGTGGCGCGACCAGCCAGACGCGCAATTCCGTTTCCAGATGATCATGCTGGCGCTGACTTTCGCCGGGATACTGGCGGTGATCATCGCTTTCCCGATCAGTGACACCTTGCGCGGGCAGTTGTTGAGCCTGATCGGCATCCTGCTTAGCGCCGCAATCGCGCTGTCTTCGACAACCTTTATCGGCAACATCATGGCCGGGATTATGCTGCGGGCGATCAAAAGCGCGCGACCGGGGGATTTCATTACCGTTGCCGATATCACCGGCCGGATCACCAGGATGGAGTTGTTGCATACCGAGGTGCAGACCGAGGATCGCAACCTGGCCACCTTGCCGAATCTGTTTATGGTAACGCAACCGATGAGAGTGGTGCGCGCGAATGGCACGATTATTTCTGCAGAAGTATCGCTTGGCTACGACGTCTCGCGCAGCCGGGTTACCGAATTGCTGTGCGAAGCAGCGGGCAATGCGGGTCTGACCGATGCGTTCGTGCTGGTTCGGGAACTGGGTGACTACTCGGTTCTCTATCGGGTGGCCGGATTGCTGGAAGAGGCCAAGGGACTGATTTCTGCACGCTCCAGATTGCGTGCGTCGATGCTCGATGCCCTGCACGGAGCCGGTGTCGAAGTTGTGTCGCCGAATTTCATGAACACCCGCACGCTGGGTGAGAATACGGTATTCATCCCCCGCCCCTCGCGTACCAAAGAACCCGACGACGCGGTGACCGCCGAGGCGATTGCGTTTGACAAGGCAGAGGAGGCCGCCTCGGTGGAAGCGATACGCAAGGCGATAGAGATACTCGACCTGGAGTCGTCCAGGCCAGATGAGGCCCCGGGCGAGGCTGCGCAGGCGAGAAAGACCGAGCTCGATTCGCGGAAAGCAGAGTTGCTGGAGCAACTCAAGCAGGCCGAGGAGCAGCGCAAGGCGTCGGACCATGCCGAGAGGACCGGTACGAAATCCGCATAGTGTCCGGCGTGCCGTAGCGGACAGGCACCTATGAACTTCCGATCGGGGAGGGAAGGAATGTGATCAGTCGTTATCTGAAGATCGTTTTTGTGATGTTTGTGGGTGTGATGGCCGCGCTGTACGGTCTGCAAAACATCGCAAATCTCGATGCCGCGTTCCAGGTTGTCGCCGCCGTGATGGGGATGGAGAACCATAACTACTATGCGTCCTCGCTGACGCCGGCCATCCACAGTCCGGTTCTGGTCTGGATCGGGTTGGCGGTGATCATCACCGCGGAATTGCTCGCCGGATTGTTTGCCTTCAAGGGCGGCTGGGATCTGTGGTCCGCGCGGCACCGTTCGGCGACGGAGTTCAATGCGGCCAAGCGCTATGCGCTGCTTGGATGCGGACTCGGTGTCGTCGTCTGGTTCGGGTTTTTCGGCGTGCTGGGCGGAGCCTGGTTTCAGATGTGGCAGACCGAGCTTGGCGGGGGTTCGTTGACCGGCGCGTTTCAGTACTTCGGGTCCTGCGCGCTGGTGCTGTTGTTCGTCAATCAGCCGGACACCTGATCGCAAACCCGCAGCTGCGTATCCGGTCTGCTGATGGTTTGCCAGTGTGCTAGCTGCCGCGCAAATTTTTCGCGATCGCCCCGGCCGGATCGTCCGGGTAGATGTTTTCGAAGTCCACCAGCAGGGTGTCGGCGACGGCCGTTTGCCCTCGATCGCGGGCCTCGTTGACCAGCCGGATCGCTTCGGCAGCCCGCCGCGGGCGGAACGTCGGATCCCACTCCAGACAGCGCGCGGTGACATCGACGGCGGCGCCG
Organism: uncultured Gammaproteobacteria bacterium; assembly: GCA_963704875.1. GTDB lineage: Bacteria > Pseudomonadota > Gammaproteobacteria > Steroidobacterales > XN24 > CAMYOC01. Next base: position 37,521 of record CAVPIA010000005.1, read on the forward strand.
CTGCGTCGTTCAGCGATCAGAACACTGATCCATTCCCGCCCGATCCTCAGAGCCAGCCGCTTGTCTTCCCATTGACTCAGCGCTTCAAACAAGCGGCCGGACTCGCCCGTGTCTGAACCTGGAGCATACGTGCCGCGGATCTCGCGATAGGCGGCGTCAAGCCGGCCGGCCCGGGCTAATCGATACGCTTCATCCAGATCGCGGTCGAGGTCCGCTCGCTGTGCGGCCAGTCGCCGCTCGGTGCGTTGTTCCGGAGAATCCACCGTGATAGTGCCCAAGCGATGCCGGCGTCGATACAGGGTGCCGCCGACAACCGTGAATACCATCAGCCAGGCATACAGCTGCAGAAACAGGGATACGGGTCGCATCAATGCTGATTGCCCCGACGCAGCAAACAACATACCGGCAAGGACAAGCGAGAGCAGGCAAACGACATAGAAGACGCCCATGCCCCAGGCTGCGCGTGCCACCGCGATCGGATTGAGCACCCGCGCCGGTGTCGCGCTTTCCAGGCCCAGGGTTGCGATCACTGCAGGGAGCACAGCGAGCAAGACAAAGCCGATCGGTTCGACGAATGTCGGCGGCGTGATTCGTGTCATTGCCTGGAAAATGCCGATGCCTGATCCGACCACAAACATCAGCCACAACGATCTGCGTTCGTTCCATGGGCTGAGAACATCCGCTGTCATCTCGGGCGCATCGCGCCGCCCTTCGGCGACCGCGTCGAGCAGGGCGAAGGCATAACCGGAGATGGCGATGGTCAGGATCAACAGGAGCCAGACGCCGAGCAGACCTGCCGCGAGCGCAAGCGTCGCCAGCAGCGCGAAGACGACCAGCACGCCAAGCGCGGCGCCACGCAAGGGGTACAAGACCCAGTTGATCGGCGAATCGTTATCGATGTCTGTCACTGTGGATGCAACTCACGCTGCCGGTGACGCAAATCCGTTGACCAAGATTCGTCGACGAAGACCAGGCGCGCCGTACTTCCGGTTCGTAGTGGATGGTCGTCGCCGGCCGGTCAGGATGCCGGTGGTTGATCGACCAGCGCATGGAAGCGTGGATCGTCCCGGATGTTGTCGAAGTCGGGATCATGTTTGACCCAGTCGCGGTAGATCGTCCCGGCCGCCTGCATGCGCCGTTCCAGCATTTCGATAGCCTTGTCGACTTCTCCGGCATGGGCATAGGAACAGACGGCATTGTGCAACACACTGCTGTCGTTGGGCGCCAGCGCCACCGCGCGCTCGACCATGGCCAGCGCCTCATCGGTGCGCCCCAGATCGATCAGCAGGCCCGGCCCCAGGCTTAGCGCCCGCAAATCGTCCGGGTTTAATCGCAGGCGGCGCTCGACCTGTTCCAGCGCACGTATCGAGGCATCCCGGTCTTCGTTTTCACGACCCAGCTTCTTCAGCAGTCCGGCCGACAAGGCGAGGCTCTGAAATTCGTCCGGTTGTGCCTCGTGGGCGCGGGCCCAGAGATCCACCGCGTGCTCCAGCTTGCCCTGCGCATAGCGTGCGCGGCCATACAGATACAGGGATTCGTAGTGCTGTGGATCCAGTTCCAGTGCGCGCTCGAATTGCTTTGCGGCTTCCTCGTAGTCGCCGTTGATTGATAACGCAAAGCCCCTGGAAGCATGCGCCTCGGCCAGTTGTGGCCCAAGTTCCAATGCTTTTCGGCTCGCCCGGTCGGCGGCTTCCAGGCGTTCCGGCGAGCCGTCAACCCATTGCGCGATCAGGCTCTCGGTGTCGGCCAGACCTGCGTAGGCTCGGGCGTAGCCCGGATCGGCCTCGATTGCCTTGTCAAACATCTCACGCGCGAACCGCATGGTCGCGCCCGTGTGATGATGGAAATATTGTCGGCCGCGCAGGTAGTAATCGTAGGCGTCTATGTTCTCGGTATTGCCGCCGCAGTCGACGCAGGTCGCGGGGTCAAGATTCATCGCGTCGACGATGCTGCGTGCAATCTCGGTCTGGACCGCGAAGATATCCTCCAGTTCCCGGTCGTAGCCGGCCGACCACAGGTGTGCGTCGTTAGCCGCGTCGATCAGCTGGGCAACGATACGCACCCTATTTCCGGAGCGGCGCACGCTGCCTTCCAGCACGATGTCCACACCCAGCTTCTCGGCGATCGCCGGCACATCCAGCGTCGTGTGCTTGAAGGAAAACGAGGAGGTGCGTGAGACCACGCGCAGATCCGGTATCCGCGCCAGCAGATTGAGAATCTCTTCGGTGATGCCGTCGCTGAAAAACTCGTTCTCCGGATCGCCGCTCATGTTGCTCAGCGGCAGTACCGCGATTGCACGACGCTGATCAGAACGGACCTTGACGGCGGTAGCAGCGGCGGCCAGGATGTTTTCGCTTGCGCGGGCGATGTCGGCCTCTGCACTTGCTTCAGCCCGAGTCTTTTCCCGCTGCAGACCATCCGGAGACAGCTCCAGCGCCCAGGCCAGGACCAGCGCCAGCGGAAACCCGAGGGCGGCAAGGACGATGACCAGAGTCAGCGACCACGGCGGCAGTTGCAGCGGTTCGAAGATCGACTTCGCCGATCTGAATCAGCAGCCAGGCGACGATCACATAGACCACGGCCACCCGCACGACCTTGCGTCGTCGAAGTTCGCTCCAGAAGGTTTTCAGGCCCGATTTCGCCAACAGCATGGACTCCCCGCATCCGATCTCGCGACAGTATACGAATTTCCCGCCCGCAAAACGCCTGCATCCACATATGGGTACTGCCGAACCCGGCCGCATCCGCCACCAGTCGTACCGATTGTCTCTCGCTTAACATCTCTTCGCGTGCCGGCCAGCCAGGCTTTGACGCCATCGCGGCGCAATTCGAGGCGATCCGTGTTCGCAACCGGGAGGCGCTGATTAAGGAAGGCGTGCTGTGAACCATCCCTGGCGGTGTCCTGTTTCGACGGCGGACGGCTGAGCAGCCAACGCTGTGCTCGCAGGTTAAGCGCCGGGCGCTACGGGAGGCCTGCCAGCTTCGCCTCAATCGACCTGGTGAAATCAGGGCCATACTTCCCGGCGGACGCTATCGCTCTTTCATAGGCGATCCTGGCGAGTGCAGGCTCGTCGCTCTCGACATAGATATCGCCGATGCGCATCCAGCCGTAGGCGAATCGCGGTTCGATAAGAACACTCCGCGCCAGTTGGGCAAGTGCCGCTTCGGGTTTGCCGTTTGCGAGCATCGCGTCAGCAAGAGAATCGTGTGCGCTCGGATTGAAAGGATTAGCCTCCAGGAACGCAGTGAAGGCATCAAGCGCCTCGGCATCAGCGCCCAGCGCCAGGCGTCCGTAACCGAGATGATTATAGGCAGCGTAAAAGGTAGGGTCGGACAGCACCAACGCCTGCAGCACTTCGACGCCTTCCTGGGGGCGCCCCTGATCAATCAGTGTGAAGCCCAGGATATGCGTTGCGTAGGCATCGTTCGGATAGCTCTCCAGGAACAAACGCAGGTACGTTTCCGCATCAACTAACTCTCCTCGCGCAAATGCGACCAGCGCGCGTGTGAACTGGGCTGCGCCGGAGTGACTTCCTTCCGCCAGGCTAAGCGCTCGTGAGGCGTTCGGCTCGACGTCTCGATAGAGCATTGCATCAATGACAGCAGAGTAGCCAAACGCGGGGCCAAACTCGGGAGACTCGGCGCGCACCTGGGCGAACAGATCGTCTGCTCGCTCAAACCAGGTGTCGTGGAAGGCCGACCGCGCCTCTGTCCACCTGGCTTCGGCCGAAGGCGCAAAGCCGGATGTATCGAATGCCTGGGCCGCCGGGCCGTAAAACCACACGGAGACGGCTGCCAGCAGCAGCTGAATGACACCGCCAAAGGTCGTTTTGCTGTTCATTCTCTCGGCCTCCACGATGGCCGCAGATTAAGCCTGGCGAGGTATTGGCGTCCTCAGCAGGCTACTGGCGGTGGCCACTTGCTGGGGCAACACAGTGAGTTTCATTGCGTGTGCCCCCAACTATGTGATCCGAGATTATCCGATCGGAGCGGGTGACAAAAGGCTAAACGCCCGAATGCAGCACGTGAGCGCTTCCGTCGATCAGCGGTTTGTCGACAGCGGAGAATAGCCCATGCCATCGGGCTCTTTCCCGGCCCGCAGCGAGCGAACGATCTCACCGCTTGAGAGGTCGATCTCGGTGATAATGTCGGCGTTGGCATGAGCAACAAACGCGCGTTCGCCGGAGCCATCAACGATCACGCCGATAGGTACCGAGCTGTCGCCAAAGCGGTCGCCGAACAGACGCTCCTCGACATCCATGCTGGTCAGATCGAAGCTCACGGTGCGAACCTCCTCCAGGGTTTCTGCATCGTAGATCACCATATCGCCGGCACGCGCCCGGGTGACCAGCACCTGACCGCCTGGCGTTGCTGTCGCCCGGATAGGAAAGCCCTTTGAGGGTATCTCTCTGACCGTCCCGAAGGTCTCGGCATCGAGCACCGAAATCGTGTCCGCACCACGGTTGGTGACCCAGATGTGCTCACCGGAGGAAGACACTGCAACGCCCTCGGCACCATCACCGGTGGGGATGTTTTCGATGCGCTGGCCGGTCTGCAGATCGATAACCGTTATTGAGCCTGAGCCAATATTGGCGGTAATCACACGCTGGCGCGCCGGATCCAGAGCGAGCATGTGCGTCGTCTCCTGATCGGTATCGATAGTCTGGATAATCTCTCCGCTGCCGACGTCGATCACGATGAGCGCCTTGTTGGCTTCGACCGTGACGGCGGCACGCTCGTCGTCCAGCCATTCAACGCCATGCGGCTCCATCGGTGCGCCGAGATCGATGGTCTTGACCGCCGTCGCGTTGGCGATGTCTATCAGCGTCAGACTGCTTCCCGAGGCATCGCGTCTGCCGTAGTTGGTCACCAGCGCAAAGCGCCCGTCCGGCGAAATGCCGACTTCGTGCGGGCCGTCACCGGTCGCCAGAGTGGCGACCACATTGCCGCTGCCAAGGTCAATCAGCGACGCGGTGGCCTCTGCCTTATTGGCCACGACGAGCGTCGCGCCGTATGCATGGCCGGCGAACCAGCCGGTCGCAAGCAGCGTCAACACAGAGATACCAAAACGGCGGGTGCAGGGATTCATACGACTTCCTTCTGGTTCAAACGCAAGTGATTTCGGTCTGTGAGACCGCGGCCGCCAAAGATAGTTTTCTGCGTTGTCAAAATCGCCGTTGCCCAGGGTGACCCAGGGTGACCCAGGGTGGCAAGGCGGGCAAAATTTCGGCACAAGAGGCCAATTCGGAGGGAGCCAAACGCTCCCGGCGCTATCGCGAACGCATCATATAGTGTCACCACAGAATAGTGTCACCACAGAGTTGTTCGCCCGGCCGGTTCCTACGAGCGCTCGTCTATACTCCGGACTTCAGCCGCGGCACAGAGATTACCACGCCATGAAGCCAGATTCGGCGGCAGGCCATGTCGATGAAGCGGGTACCGTTGACGGGAATACGGTTGAGCGCAAGCTGGTCGATCAGAGTCCGGTCGATGGGCAGCCGGGCTTCCGCTACCGGGCGTTCCTGAGCTACAGCCACGTTGATCGGCGCTGGGGTCGCTGGCTGATGCGCAAGATCGAAACCTATCGGGTTCCAAAACGGTTGGTCGGTCGCGGGACCGCTTGCGGAAAAATACCGGCGAGACTTGCGCCAATCTTTCGCGACCGGGACGAACTATCCAGCGCCGGCCAGCTGGGCGAACGCATCGATGTAGCGCTGCGCGACTCCCAGGCACTGATTGTGATCGCGTCACCAGCTTCCGCGGCATCAAACTGGGTTAATGAAGAGATACTCAGGTTCAAGCGCCTCGGCGGAGAAGCGCGTATCCATTGCTTTATCGTCGACGGCGATCCGGATGCCGACGGTCCGGAGAACTGTTTCGCGCCGGCGCTGCGCCGACGGATGGGCGCCGATGGAGAATTGAGCGATGCCTTGGTGGAACTGGTCGCCGCTGATGCCAGGTCCGCCGGCGACGGACGCCAAAGAGCCCTGACCAAACTTATTGCTGGTCTGCTGGGTGTGGACTACGACGATCTGCGCCAGCGCGAACTGACCCGGCGCAACCGCCGTCTGGTGGCCATCAGCGCGGCATCCGCAGTCGGCATGTTGGTGACTGCGACACTGGCCGGTCTGGCGGTTGTCGCGCGGGATGATGCGGAACGTCGCCGGGTTCAGGCCGAAGACCTGGTCGGTTTTATGCTGGGCGATCTCTACGAGCGGCTCTACGAGATCGGCCGGGTGGATATCTACAACACCATCGGCGACAAAGCGACAGAGTATTTCGCATCGCTGGAAAAGGAAGACCTCACAGATAATTCGCTGGCCCAGCGTGCGGAGGCATTGCGCCTGATCGGCGAGACCCGCGCCGATCAGGGACAGCTCGATGACGCGCTGGATGCTTTCAACATGGCGCTGGAATTATCGATGGGCGTGACGACGCGGCAGCCTGAGCGGATTGACTGGCAGCTGGATCTGGCCGAGACCCACTACTGGGTCGGGTATGTTGGCTGGAGACGTGGCGACCTGGAGGCGGCCGCAGAGAATTTTCAGAAACAGCTCGCAGTGCAGGAAGCGGTGCTCGAAAACGGCGGGGAGAGCGAGGACCTGTTACGGGAGATGGGCTACGCCTACACCAATCTCGGCCGGGTCGAGGAGGGGCGTGGCCGCCTGGAATCGGCGCTGGATTATTACCAGCGGGTGCTGGCCCTGAATCAGACAGTCTCGCGTCTGGCGACGGCCGACGTCGATGCGGAACTTGAAATCGGGTTTGCCAACAACAACCTGGGCGTGTTGCTGATGAGGATGGGGCGGCTGGCAGACGCCGAACCCTATTTTCGCGAGGATCTGCGGATCAAAAGCGAGGTCGCCGGGCGGGATCCGGGAAATGGCCTGTGGGCCAAATACCGGATCACCAGCGAATCCTATCTGGGCCAGGTGCTTGAGTATCGTGGCGCGGTTGGCGAGGCGATGGGCCACTATCAGTGGGCGCAACAGGCGGCGCAGAGACAATACGAGACAGCGGACGACAATCACACACTGGCCAGAAATCACGCCAACCGGCAACGGCAGGTCGGCGATCTGTGGCGGCGGCTCGGAGAGTACCAACAGGCCACCGCGCCCGTGAACGAGGCGCTGGCAACACTCCAATCGCTGCGCAGCGATCATGAAGATGATGCGCGCTGGCTCCGTGACCTGGCCAGGGCGCAGCTCGCCGCGGGTCGCCTGGCGCTGGATAGCGGTGATGTTGATGCGGCGATGGCGCAGGCTGAAGAGGCCCGGATCCTTATCCTCGATCTGCTGCAGCGTTCGCCGGACGATATGGAATTCCAGCAGGTCTGGATGGATGCCTTGCTGTTACAGGGCGAAGCGGCCGCCGCCGCAGGCGAGGAGGCAAGGGCGAAAGATGCCTGGACGCAACTGGTCAGGGACATGAGCAGACAGGTAGTGGACAGCCGGGATCCGGAATGGCTGGTGCCCTATGTTGTCGCACTATTCCACCTTGAGCGGCCGGAAGAGGCTAAGCTGTATCTCCAGCGGCTCAGGGAAATGGGCTACACGCGCCCCGGGCCCGAACTCGCCCTCATGACTGGTGATGGATGATGGCCCAGGGACGACGGCCCAGGGATAAGCGATTATAGATTGGGGCGGAGTCAGGCTGACCATCGCGCAGGCGGACAAAACGCACGCGACGCAGACGCCGGCCAAGCGCCCTTGGCGAAATCAGAACAGGAGAAGTAACGATGAGTATCAAAGTGACGCTGGAATCCGATGGCGTGGTCACACTGGATCCCCTGACTCTGGGGAAGAAGCGGAAAGGCAAGACTGATCACAAGATCACGTGGGAAAAAGGTTCCGGCGGTGAATCGTTCCGCTTTATCAGCGTGCATTTCGAAGATTCCAAAGCGCCGTTTAGCGACATCAAGATCAATCCGAACAAGGTGACCTGCAAGGACAAGATCAAGAAGAAGTCCGGGACCCACACCTGGGACTATGTGGTCACCGTTGAGGGCAGCGACGGTAAGCACCACAGCAGCAACAAGACCGGGCCTTCGGCAGAAGGCGGGCGCGGTGTGATACGCAACGAGGATTGATGGCCGACCCGGGTGCTCAGGCAGCCGCACAGCTATCACTCCTGTTGGTTACTGCTGATCTGACTGAAACAGCAAGAGGTCCGGACCGATGGCGAACGAGTACGGTGGCTCTGGCAGGGAATCCAAACTCACCTCCCTGAAGCCGATGGATGCGGCGGCGCTGGCGCATTATGAACAGCATTCGCTGCCGAATTATGCGAAGCAGAAAGTCGTGTCCGGCGAGTGGCAGGAAGAGACTGCGCTGGAGCGTGCCAGGGAAGCGTTCGCGGAGCTATTGCCGCAGGGTCTGGACACGCCGGGAAATCATCTGTTCGAGATCATCGACGAGTGGGGCGAGACGTCGGTGGGCGTACTCTGGTTCGCGGTGCGCGAGCGGGCGGGCGCAAAAGCTGCCTATATCATCGATATTTTCGTCGACCGTGCGCATCAAAACAAAGGGCATGCGTCGAGGGCGCTGCGCGCGCTGGAGGTGATGGTCCGCGAGATGGGGCTTACCGGAATCGGGCTCAATGTATTCGGGCAAAACGAGGGGGCATACCGGCTGTATGAGCGTCTGGGCTATTTGCCGACCAATACGCTGATGTTCAAGGACGTCGAAACCGGCGATGCGTAGAACCCTGCGCAGCACCCGGGTCGCCTGACGGACACGCAAAAAATGAATGGCGCATCCGAATCATCGGCCCGAGGGTCATCGGCCCGGGAGTCACCTGATCGTCTCTGAAAAGCTTGCCTGAAGTTGCCGGCCGGACCTGCGGCGCCTCTAAAAGGCTGCCCGATGCCGGCTTAAGTCAGCATCTTCCCGATCAGCCCCTCGCAGGTGCGTTGATCCATGTAGCGTGGCACGGCATAGGTGTAGTGCGCTTCTTTCAGCGCGCTGGCTGCAATCGCCGGGATATCGGATTTCTTCAACGCATCAAGCTGCGACGGGATGCCGAAGGTCCGGTTCATGTCACGGATGTGGTCGATAAACCGGTTGGCCAGCGCCTGCGGTCGGTCCCCCTTCTTGCGCAGGCCTGCGACTTCGCCCAGCCGGGCGAGGCGTTTGATGCAGTCCGGTTTGGAGAAATCCAGCACCCAGGGCATGACAATGGCGTTCGCCAGGCCATGGGGCGTGTGATAGTAAGCGCCAAAGTTATGCGATATTGCGTGGACATAGCCGACACCGGCCCGGGTAAAGGCCAGCGCGGCGTAATAGGACGCAAATGACATCGCCTGCCGGGCCTCGAGGTCCTTGCCGTTGGCGAACGCCGTGGGCAGGTTCTCCATAATCAATTTGGTCGCGGCCAGCGCATAGCCGTCCGTTTCAGGCAAGGCGTTGGCCGACAGATATGCTTCGACCGCATGGGTCAGAGCATCCATTCCGGTCGCCGCTGTCACAGCGGGCGGCAAACCCGTCATCAGTGCCCCGTCCAGTGCGGCCATGATCGGCACGAGCTTTGGATCCATAATCGGCGTTTTCTTCTTCTTTGCCGGGTCCGACACGACCGCGGCGATGGTCACTTCCGAACCTGTGCCAGCGGTCGTGGGGACTACGTACAGCGGCATCGGCGCTGAAAACACTTTGAACATGCCTTCCATACGGGATATCGGCTTGTGGTTGGTGGCGCGGGCCGCGATCACCTTGGCCGCGTCGATAGACGACCCCCCACCCACGGCAAGAATGGCCTGGCAGCGCTCACGCTTGAGCACCTTCAGCCCGGCCTCGATCTGCTCGACCGTGGGGTCCGGTTTGATCCCGTCATAAATTTGATAACGGATTCCCAGTTCCTTTAGCCGTGCCTGGATGTCGTCCAGCAGGCCGATCTTTATCAGCATGGCGTCAGTCACGACCAGCAGCTTGTGCACCCCCATCAACGCGATGGCGTCACATAGTTGCAACGAGGACCCGGGTCCGGAGAACAGTGTCGGTTTGGGAAATGGCAAGGTCTTCACCAGACCCTTCAGTGTCTTCATCAGGCCCTGGAAGCCGGTTACCTGGATGCCGAATGGGATCATGCCGTTGCCTCTCGAATAGTCAGTCGTCCGACAAAGCGCCGGAGCGGACTCTAGGATAGCAAGTATAGGTAATCTGGTTCCGGTTCCGCAGCCTGTCTTCGGCGAGGACGAAGCCAGGATGGTTTCGACGCCGATATCCGCCAGCGCCGAACGCTTCGAGATAAGCGCGGCGGCTTGAAGCTGCCCGGACTGGTGCTCCAACATCGTGTCCTGGACTTGCGGGCTCAGATTCGCTGGCTTTGGCCGGCATTCGCGATATGCGCTCGTCGATCAGTCATCAAAAACGATCAGGGCAACCACTCTGCCGGGCCGCCGAGACGGCATCCGGGTATTCTGAGCCTCCCCGGGATGTAGGATGTGTAATTCCTCATCCAGCGCGGCCCAGGAGGGGCCGTTCTCCGGTGTCAGGTTGTTTCCTGAGACGCGGCGCGGTGTAATCAGGGGATAATCCGCGGTACCGGGCGCCGGTGGGCCAGCGCCGCGAACAGCGGAAATTAACAGATCTGGAGTCTTCCCGATGAAGAAAGTCGTCAGCATTTCCCTGGGACCCGCGTCCAAGGATTACCAGTTCGAGACCCGTTTCCTTGGTCAGGACTTCCAGGTCAGGCGGATAGGAGCGGATGAGGACGAGGGCAAGGCCTGGGAGCTGTTGCGCCGCTACCAGTCCAGCGCCGATGCGATCGCGCTCGGCATGATCCGCGACCACTATGATGTCGGTTCGCGCTGGCATGTCCACGAAGACACCGATCGGTTGCTCAATGTGGTTACGCGGGTGCCGGCGACCACCGGTGCCGACCTGCGGCGGATGCTCCAGGTCCGCGCTGTGCGTCATGTGCAACGCAAGTTCGGACATTATTTCAACAACAACCTCGTGCTTTTTCTTTCCGGGATGGTCAACTACGACATGGCCCAGGCCATGGGCGACTACACGCCGAACCTCAGATTTGCGGATGCCGTGCTGGATACCGGCGCCCCGGCCGTGCTGACCTCGCTTGAGCAGCTTGAGCTATACGCCCGTGGGGCGCATATCGCGTCCTCGGTGTTGCCAACCCAGCGTCTGGCGAAAATGCCCGGGCTGAGCTCGATCAAGAAAACTGTACTGACCAGGGAGTTCGCCAAATGCCATGTGATCGTCGGCACGTTTGATGACATTGCGACGTTTGGCAACGCGGATAACCTCGACGGAAAGACGCTGATCACGTCTGCTATTGACGACGACCGGATGGAGTTCTTCAGGGAGTGCAATGTCAATCTGGTGGTTGACGTTTCGCCATTATTGTTCGAAAGGGTCGTCGGTTTGAGCACTATTCAGGCGATGATCCTGGCAGCGCTGGAGACCACCTCCGAAGAGTTGTCAGATCATGATCTGGACGAGATCGTTGAAGAACTGAAGATCGAGCCGCGCCTGCTGTACCCGACCGGCGAGTTCCGCAACATCCGTCGCTTTGCGTTCGTGGTGCATCCCTTGAGCCAGGAACACATCAAGAAGGGATTTCCGGTACCCAAGGCGACGCCGAAAATTATCATGGACCAGGTGGAAAGGGCTGCGGCGCATATGCCGCCGATGATCTACTGCAAGATGGACAACATCATCTCGCCGACCGGGGCGGAAGCCGAGGGCTGGCTGATTTCGGTCGGCGGCACCCCCAAGGAGATGCTCACACGCAGTCCCGAGTTCACCTACAAGCGTCTGCTCGGCGCCGCCAAGATGGCTGAAGGTATGGGCGCGCAGATCCTCGGGCTGGGGGCGTTCACAAAGGTGGTCGGCGATGCCGGCGTCACAGTGGCCAGACGGGCCACTATTCCGGTCACCACCGGCAACAGCTATTCTGCGTCAGGTGCATTGTGGGCGGCACACGACGCGCTGCGTCGGATGAACCTGGTCCACGTGCGCAAGAATGGCAAGGTGGCGGCAAAGACGATGGTCATCGGCGCCACCGGCTCGATTGGCTCGGTCAGCGCGCGTTTGCTCGCAATGGCCTTCGATGAGGTCTACCTGGCGGCGCGGACCCAGAAGAAACTGGATGCGCTGAAGAAGTCGATACTGGCGGAGACGCCGGACGCCAAAGTCGTTGCGACCGCCGACTACGAACAGTATCTCGGTGACATGGACATGATCGTCACCTCGACCAGTGGCGCAGGCAAGAAGATTCTTGATATCACCCGGGTCAAGCCCGGTTGCGTGATCACCGATGTCGCCCGCCCGCTGGATCTGCCGCCGGCTGAGGTGGCGAAGCGGCCCGATGTGCTGGTGATCGAATCCGGTGAAATCCTGCTGCCCAGCGACGTCAACATGAAGGACATCGGTCTGCCAAGAAACGTGATCTATGCGTGTCTGGCAGAGACGATCGTGCTGGCCCTCGAAGGCCGGTTCGAAGTCTTTACCATCGGGCGCGATACGGAGTGGCAGAAGGTCAAGGAGATTTACAAGCTCGGCATCAAGCATGGAATGCGTCTGGCCGCGATATCCGGCGTCAACGGGGTGTTCAGCGATGCGGATATTGCCAATGTGGTCAAGCTGGCGAAGCAGGCGCGCAAGACCTGGAAGCCAGGGGATACCTTGTCTGCCAAGGCGGGACGAAGGACGGCCCGGAAGACCAGTGCCGGCAAACCAGCCGCGAAGTCGGCGATAAAGAAGTCGGCGACGAAAAAGAAGGCCACCCGAAAGCCGGCCACACGCAAGGCCTCGACCAAGAGGGCGCCGGCAACAAAGAAGGCGGCAAGCAAGCGTCCAGCGAGGAAATCAAGCTCCGCCAAGCGCGTTGCCAGCAAGCCAGCGAAGAAGAAAGGCGCAGACTCCGGCAGCTAATCTGCGGCGCTCAGGCTGAGGCGAACAGCGCTGTCCAGGCTGGCCAGTCGAGGCTCTCCGCCGGTCGAGGATGTCCGTTACATTGGCTCAAAGCTGATACTGGTTAATCTGCCCAGCGTGAATAGCGCGCGCATGCGGCGTTTGCCGCCTTCGCTGACCACGGTGCAGGGCCCGTGTCCGGGCGTCGAACACTGATAGTTCCATTCGACGAGTTGGTCATTGGGTTTGAGCGCGTTTTCGCTGATCGGGTCGCCGGCGATCGCACGCACTTCGTCGTAAGTCATGCCGTCGTAAATCTTTTGACCGTTCACCTTGTAGTTGGATACGACAAAAGCATTCGCCGAGACAGCAAGCGAAAGCAGCAAGGAGCCAATAACGACGCGCAGACTCGGATATCTCATGCTGGCATTCTCCAGATGCGGTGTAATGGATCTAAAGCCGATATGCGGCCCGTGTAGTCTATAACCGACCCGCTGATGGATGCAGCCTTGTTATTGTTGGCGGACTGGGGCTTCGTCTGGCCGGAGCGTCTGGGTTATGCTCGGCAACCCGCACAGATGGCGCTCAGACAGATGACCTACAGGTACCAGCAGACATGAAGAACCACAGATTGCCGTGGCTAGTATTGGCCGCGTGCATCGGGATGGCCGCCCACGCGGCGGAACCCGCCGCAGGACCCGCTGAAGATGAGGGCGCGACACAGGGAGTGCCTGCAGGCCTCAGCCCGGGAGAGTATCCGCGCAAGCGCGAGATCGAGGGCGCGACCATGGTCGTGCACGCACCGCAGATTCGTTCCTGGACTGACTTTGTCCAGTTCGAGTCCCTGGTCGCCATAGAAGCTTATCCCGGACGGGAGCGAGGATCGCTTCCTTGGTACCGCGACTCTGTCGGGGAATACCGAGGTCGATTTGGACAAGCGCATCGTCGTGGTGACGCAACCGAAGGTCGATAAGGTGACGTTCAGCGATCCCGGCGCGGCTGACCTATGGTCCGACAAGGTCAAAGCCGCGGTGCTGCGCTCGCGTATCGACGTACCGGTGGATCTGTTCCTGTCCTATCTGGCTGACAACGTACTTGAGACGCCGACACCGGCCGGGTTCAACACCGAACCGCCACCGATCTATGTGCGTGATACCCCTGCGATCCTTGTGATGGTCGAGGGCGATCCGATTACCGCAGATATTCCGGGCGCCTCGTTGCAGATCGTCCCGAATGCCTCGTTTCCAGTGGTCAAGGACCCTCTCGGCGGGAAATATTATCTGCTCAATGGCAAGCAATGGCTGGTTGCGCCGGCGCTGGAGGGCCCCTGGTCAAAGACCGCCGATCTGCCGATGTCGTTTAGCCAGATTCCAGCGGATTCGGGTTTCGACACGATACGCAAGGCCCTGCCACCGACCTCGAGCGACCAGCCGACGCCGCAAGTGATCGTGACTCACAATCCGTCGGAATTGATCGTGACCAGCGGCAAGCCCGAACTTGCCGCGATCAGCGGCGTCGATGGTCTGAGCTTTGTGAAGAACACCTCCAGCCCCTTGTTCAAACTGGACGGAGACTGGTATTTCCTCGCTTCGGGTCGATGGTTTACCAGCACCCACCTGGATCAGGGCCCGTGGACATTCGTGTCCAAACTACCGGCTGCATTTGCCAGCATTCCTGCCGACAGCGCTGAGGCCTACATCCTCTCATCGGTCTCCGGCACACCGCAGGCACGATTGGCCCTGCTCGAAGCGACACTGCCAAAAACCACCACCGCGGACAGCGGCGCCGCGCCTGATGCGCAGGTAACCTACGCCGGCGATGCGAGCTTCGAGAAGATCAAGGGCACGGATATCTCGCGGGCCACCAACACCGATTTTGACGTGTTGTCCTACCAGAACCTGAATTATCTTTGTTACCAGGGTGTCTGGTATTCGGGTACCAGCCCGACCGGTCCGTGGAGGGCGACGGCCGATGTGCCTTCGGCGGTGTACCAGATTCCGCCGGATTCGCCTGCTTATCCCTGCACCTATATAAAAGTGGAAAGCAGCAGCGATGAGGTCATTGTCTACTCTTCGACGCCCGCCTATTGGGACAACGTTTATCTGGCCTACGGCATCCCGGTCTACGGCACCGGCTGGTATTACCCGCCGTACATCTATGGCCCCTATTACTATCCGTATTCGGGGACCTATGGATACGGGAGCTGGTATAACCCGGCCACGGGCACCTATGGCTCGCGCTCGGTCTGGTACGGCCCGTATGGTGGTTACACCTACGCCAACGCGTATAACCCGGCTACCGGTGGCTATCGATACTCGGAGGCGTCCTGGGACGGTGACGGCTGGAAGAGCGACAGCCAGACCTACAACCCGCGGACCGGGGTCTCGACGGACACCACGCGGAATTACAACGCCGATAAGCAGCGCTACACTCAGGATCGCACGTTTCAGAAGGGCGATCAGTCGGCGAATGTGCAGCGTACGCGCGACTATGACGGCAACTGGTCCAGCGTAGACGCCGAAGGCAGTCGCGGGGGCTCATTCAACACCAAACGCGAGTATGACAACGGTACGATGACTGGTTCCGGTTCGGTGCAGACGGCGGACGGACGCCAGGCGGATTTCAACAGTCAGGTGTCTGACGGCCAGGGCAACGGTGAATGTGTCCGGCTCCGAGGGTGGTTCGGCCAGTGTCAGCCGCCAGGTCGGGGCCGATGGCGTTACCGGCCAGGGTGAGTTCAGCAAGGACGGCCAGACCGTGTCCACCAGCACCCAACGCAGCGGCGGCACCTCACGGACGGAGATGGAGTCCTCGGCCGGCGGGTCTGCGGTCTCGGTTTCGAACGGGACGGGCAGGACATCGGTAGGGCAGAGCGCGAGCGGCGACCTTTACGCGGGCCACAACGGCAATGTTTACCGGCGCACTGACGACGGCTGGGAACAGCACACCGGCAGCGGTTGGCAGCAGACCGATGGCATGGGCGGGCAACGCCAGGGCGAGGCCGGCGGACAGCGTGATCTGGGCAGCATCGGCGGTGGCATGAGCGGGCAGGGCGGCAGGGGGCATGGGCGCGTCGAGTCTGGACCGCGACTTCAGCGCGCGTCAGCAGGGATTCCAGGGCTTCAACCAGCGCAGTTCGTTCGGTAATGCCGGCGGCATGCGTGGCGGTTTCGGCGGCGCCGGTGGTGGTTTCCGCCAGATGGGAGGATTTGGCGGGCGCGGCGGCGGCTTTGGTGGCCGGGGCGGCGGTCGACGCTAGATTGCACCAGGGCAGTCAGTTGGTTCCGTTGTGATCAGCAAGCGGGCGCCGCCTGTGTTACAGGAGAAAAAATATGTCTGAACCGGTCTTTGCCAACGGCAGCTGTCGCTGCGGCGCGACCCGTTATGTGATCCGCGGCGAGCCGGTCCTGATGGCGCAGTGCCACTGTGTGGACTGCCAGAAGGCGTCGGGCACCGGCCACATGTCGCTGGCCTTCTTCAAAGAGCAGGACGTGGAAATCGCCGGTGAGCCTGTTGCCTACGCGGTCAATACCGATAGCGGCAATCAGAAGATCTTCCATTTCTGCCCGACCTGCGGCAGCAGGCTGCATGGCAGAAACACCGGCCGGCCGGGCATCACGGTGATCCCGGTAGGTTGTCTGGATGACACAAGCTGGTTCAGGCCGCAATCGGTGGTATACACGAAATACCGCCAAAAATGGGACATCACCAGCGAAAAGGTGCCGAACTTCGAGGAAATGCCACCACCCCGAAAATAGCTTCAAGACGTATTCCAGGCCGCGGCAAGCACCTCGGCCCCCCCCTCCCGGCGTGAACCATCTGGCCGGCCATAGTCCGGCAACGCAAGCGGGTGCCGGCACCGGGTCCGGTGTTGGCCGCGGTATTGGCCGCGGTATTGGCCCAAGTGTCGGCCTCAGCATCTTCCCCGAATGTGCATGTGCCGCTTGGCGAAACTGTGACCGTGATCCTGTTGCCAGCCCCGCTCCTGCCTGTACTTTTTGCCATACATTCCTGTCAATCTGTTTGACATAATCAGGCAACCGCTACGAGGACGCTCCATGATCGGCCGCACCTCCACAAAACGGGCAATCAGTCTGCTCACCAATGCATTGGAAGAGTGGGATGAACGCATCGAGGCGCTTTCCGCCCAGCTCCAGGACAAGAAGAAACTGGTTGCAGCACTGAGTGAACGGCCTGAAGACGGTGCCGACTGGACTCAGATTGAGGCTGTCGCCGAGCTCGGCGAAGAGCTGGAAGCGCGCCAGCTCGCGATCACGGGGCTGGAAGAAAACCTCGCCAGGGACCGCGCGGAGCTGGCCGAGCTGCAGGAAGAGCTTAAGCTGCGGGCTGAAGAAGTGCTGTCGCAGCGCGACACGCTGACCGAGCAGGAAGCCGAGCTGGAGCGTATTGGCCAGGAGCTGGAAGAAGCCCGCGACAAGGCCAGCGACAGTGATCAGCAATCCCGGGAACTGGCCGCCAAGCTGCAGGAACGCAACGCAGAAGCGGCTGCGCTGGGCCAGCAGCTTGATCATGCCTGCGCCAGGCTAAGAGAGCAGGGCGAGAGCCTGAGCCGGCGCTCAGAGGAATTGGAGCAGGCACAAGCGCAGATTGAGGCGGCAAAGAGCGACATCGAGGAGCTCGAGCGGAAACTTGAGGCCAGCGATGCGGCCATCAATGCGCTGCAGCGAGAAGCGCGTGAGCGCGAAGAGCAGATTCATGCCCAGGAGCAGGATCTGAACCAGTGGCAGGAGCGCATGGCGCACGCGGAGCGAGAGCTTGGCGACAAGCAGGATGCGCTGGGCGCTATGCATGTCGAGCTGGAGGAAAAGAGCGCGCAGATAGCCGGGCTCGAAGCAAAGGTTTCAGAGCTGGAGGACCGTGATCGGGTGGCGTCGCTGGAAGAGCGGCGGGCGGCTGCAAAGCTCGAGGAAGATCTGCAAGCAGGTCGCGAGCGAATCGAAGAATTGCAGGCGATACTCGAGTCAGAGCGGGGTCAGGCGGCCGAGCTGGAGTCGAACCTGGCGCAGCGGGCGGCGGAGATCGACCGTCTGACTGAAGAATTCGATACCGCTGGCGCTCGTGTGCAGGCGCTGGAAGCTCAGGTCGATACCCTTATCGAGGAACAGGCCGAAGCCAACGAACAGTTGGCGGAGCTCGAGAGATTGCGCGGCGAACTTGATCGTCAGGAGCGAAATAACGAGGCGCTCAAACGCGGTCTTGATACCTTGAGAGTGATCAGATCTGCTGCCGATGAGCGCGCCGAGGAGCATAAGCAAAAAGCGCTCGAACTCGAGGCCGAGCTGGCCGAGGCGCGGGATAACAGCGTCGCCGAGAGGCTGGCCGAAAAGGAATCCAATATCGTGCGCCTGCAAAACCAGTTGCAGGAGCAGACGCGCTCGACACGCAGCTTGCAGGAGAAGCTGGATCGCAGCGTGTCTGAAGAACAGGCAACGCGCAAGCGGCTCGCGGATGCGGAGGGCGCACGCGAGCGTCTTGAAACCACACTGCGCGAGAAAGATGATCAGATCGGCACACTGGAAACCAATGTTGCTGCCCAGCTTGAGCTCATCGACTCGCTGCAGAACGACACCAGGACCGTCTCCACGCTGAAGCACGACCTTGAGGCACGCGAACGCGAGATGATGGGTTATGAAGAGGAGCGGAGCTCCAAGGAAACGTTGATCGAGAGCCTGCAAAAAGACGTCGAAGATTTGTCCCGGATCCGCGCCCATCTGCGTGAACGTGATGCTGAAGTCGGTCGTTTGCGGACCACTGTGGAGTCGAACCTGAAGCTGATCGACTCGCTGCAAAAGCAGCTTGCGGAAGCGGGTCCCGGCGCTGCCGCGCAGGCGAGCCAGCCGGCCGCGTCAAACAGCGAGGCGGTGGGCAAACTGGCTGACAAACTCAAAGAGCGTGAGAAAGCGGTCGCGATACTCTCCAATGCAGTGCGCAAGCGCGATATCGAGGTCGCCACGCTGACCAATGAGCTCGGACGGCTGAAGAGTCAGTACATCGAGCTGGAACAGCAGTATGTTGCCTCCAGCCCCACAGCCACTGTGCGTGTATTGACTGATCAGGAGCTTGGTCGCTCTCTCGACTAATTGAGAATTGCCTGGGGCCAAGTGGCTCATTGCCAAATGGCTGATCTGTGGTCCCGGCAGACCAGGCCGTCGCAGTCACTCAGCCAGTACTGGCAGGCGCGACCCGGCATCGGGCGGCTCCGGCTTGCGCGGCCTGAAGTACACTGGTTGACCAATTCCCGCCCGGCAACCGGTCACCGGCAGTTGCCAACATGGCGCCCGCTGTATAATGCTCTTGACTCCACCATTGAGGGACCGCGCAATGTCGATCCGTGTTGTTCGCTTTTGGGCCATCACATTGATGGTCAGCATTTTCAATCTGTCTATGGGTCATGTCGCAAGTGCCGCGGTCATTGGGACCACAGATGCGATGAACTCGGCGGCCAGGGCGGAGCATCTGTCGTCGGTTGAGGCGGTTCTGGCGCGCGCGGATGTGCAGGCCGTGCTCGAGGCCCATGGTGTGACCACCGATGACGCCATGGTCAGGGTCGCTGCGCTCAGTGACGACGAACTGGTGGCCTTGCAGCAGGAGTTTGACCAGATGCCGGCGGGTGGCATCAGCCTGTTGGCGGTGCTGGGTGTCACGTTCGTGGTACTGCTGGTGCTCGAGCTGACGGGTGTGATCAATATCTTCACCAACTTCTGATCCCGTTCGCGTTTGCGGCGGATTGTGCGCGGCGGCTCGATGAGCCGTCGTTTCCGTTTCGGGGCATCGTTGTGACAGTCACGCACGCCTGTTTGCTGGCGCTGCTGGGCCTGACGGCAGGATGTACCGGCCCGACGCTGCTCCAGCAGAGCTGGCCTGCGAGCACGCCCGGCAGCGTCGAGCTGAGCAGTACCCCGTTTTATCCACAGCAGGATTATCAGTGTGGCCCGGCCGCGCTGGCCACCGTGCTGTCCGCGTCAATGCAGGTTCATGGTCGATCGGTCACCCCCGGACCGTTGGTAGCTGAAGTCTATGTGCCCGATCGCAAGGGGAGCCTGCAGCCGGAGATTGTCGCGGCGGCGCGCAAGCGTGGCCTGGTGGTCTATCCGATACGGCCCACACTTGGCGATCTGGTGGCCCAGCTGGTGGCCGGTCAGCCGGTGCTGGTGCTACAGAATCTCGGATTGAAATCGCTGCCGGTCTGGCACTACGCGGTGGTTGTCGGTGCGGATGCCAGCGCTGAAGAGCTGATTTTGCGGTCGGGTACCGTGCGGCGCCGGGTCGAACAGTCCGATGATTTCATGCGTCGCTGGTCGCTGGCGGATCGATGGGGCATCGTCACTTTGCAGCCCGGAATCCTGCCTGCCGACCCGGACTGGCCGGTCTATCTGCGCGCGGTTGCTGATCTGGAAGCAAGTGGCGCATCACAAGCCGCCGGTCGCGCTTACGAAGCGGCGCTGGCGCACGACCCGGGTCTGGTGGCTGCGCGGTTCGGACTGGCGAATGCTCGTTATGCACAGGGGCAGCTTGAGCAGGCCTCCGCCTTGTATCTGTCGCTGCTTGGTGATCCCGCATTTGCAGTGCCCGCGCTGAACAACCTCGCCAATATCTACATAGACCAGGCTTGCCTGGGCGATGCCGAATTGGCGCTGGATAGGGCGCAGTCGCTGGCCGGAGACGGCAGCGGCCTGCGCTCTGCGCTGGCCAGCACCCGGGAGCGCTTGCTGGCTGCGATCGCAGCGGCAGGCTCGGCCAGACCCGGTCTTTGCGTCGAGCAAGGTCTCTGAGCTTCCGAAGAAAGCCGCGGGCGTGCATAGCATGCTGATTCAACCCTGCGGGGAATTGCTCCTTGGCGCCGGGCTTGGCATGCTTATCCACTGGCTAACAGGGAGACTGGAGTGAATCATAGTCTGGTACTGAACAGGCTTGTTGCCATGGCCGCGCTTGTCGCGCTGCTGACTGCCTGCGACCCAGGGCATGAAGAGCACGGCGACTATACCGACAAGGTGCAGGCGGTGAACGCGGCCGAGATCGCTGGCTGGTACGCGGACGAGCGGGAATTCCGCATCCTTGATGTACGGACAAAAAGCGAATTCGAGCATGATGGCCACGCGCCTGGTGCCGAGCTTGTGCCCTGGTCGTACAACGACAAGATGGATGGCGTGAATGAGACGTTCATACAGACTGTGCCGGAGCGTTTCGGCGCTGACGAAACGATTGTCATTCTCTGTTCCCTGGGCATGCGCGCCAGTCAGGCCGCCGACGAATTGCAGCGTACCGCAGGATTCACCCGGATCTATGTTTTCGAAGGCGGTTACGAAGGCCACGACATGGCCGGGTTCCCGTCCGGACCCGGGTGGCGCGCCAGTGAATTGCCAATGGATGGTGTCGACCAGCCCAGGGAAGACTTACTCGGGGAAGACCCGGCCGCTGAAGAGTAGCGCCCTCGGATGCGGCAAAAGATCGGTGGCAACGGCAGTGCCGTCTGTCTGATCTGACCCCGACGTCCGCTTCTCCAATGCCCGGGCTGAACCTTGTTCAGCCGTCTTTTCCGTCGATCCTCGGTGTGGCGCAGATCCAGATAAAGTAGCCGGCCCACGGGCTCAGCGTGATCAACCA
This sequence comes from uncultured Gammaproteobacteria bacterium, assembly GCA_963704875.1. GTDB lineage: Bacteria > Pseudomonadota > Gammaproteobacteria > Steroidobacterales > XN24 > CAMYOC01. Next base: position 59,018 of record CAVPIA010000005.1, read on the forward strand.
CAGCCAGCTGCTGACGCTGATCAGGGTGTTGGCGATGTCCGGTGTCAGCCCGGGCCACTCCGCCGCGATGCGGACCAGCGCCACGCCTTGCAGCATCAGCAGCGCCCGCCATTGCCAGCGTTGCATAAACAGCTTGCGTCCCGAGTGTCCGAGCGCAACGCGGGTCACCATCGCCATGGCCATCGTGCTAAAGAAACCGATTGTTAGCGCATGGACCGGAGCGCGTCCGAACAGGAAATTGCCATCGATCAGGTACCACAGCGACTGCGCCGCGGCGATCAGGGTCGCGATCGGGAACCAGGCGAAGGCAACAAATAGCGCGCGCAGCAAGGCATTGCCGTGGCTACGGCCCGGCTGCCAGCGCAGCCAAAGATAGCCAGCGATGGCTGCCAGAGGCAGGTCTGCGAGCCACAGCCATTCGAAGCAATGCAAGGCGCCCAGACCAAAGTGCGCCCAGCAGCCGGCGACAAGCAGCCACAACAAGACCGTCGGCCGGGCCATCTCGTAGTTCCCGCCCAGGGCGGCATGGGTGAAGAACGGGATCATCCGGTGACTGACCGACAGAAAAACAGGCGCCAGGAACAGCCACAGACTGGCGGTGACGCCGACATACACCCAGGTCCACTCGCCGCCGGCACGCCAGAAGGCATAAGCCAGCAGGGCACCCAGACCAAGCAACAGCGCGGGCAGCACAACCAGCGTATGCACGACGGTCTTTTGCGCGTCCCAGAAAACCCGGGCCAAAGCCAGCCAGCCGACCAGCCAGCCGGCACCGGCCAGGCCCAGCGCCCAGGGCACCAGCGGCGGCGCCATGCCGAGTCCGATCAACAGACCAAGGACGCCGCCGGCCATACCCAGGAAGGCGCTCAGATACCACGAGCGTTTGATCGCGGGCTGATCCAGCCAGCGCGGAAAAACCGTGATCAAAAAGCCAAAAACAAAAAACGCCAGTACGCCATGGCTGATCAGAAACGCGTGATCCAGACCGGACAGCGGCGCCGCCAGCAGGCTGGCGCGAGCGGCCATCCAAACGACCATGGAAATGATCATCATCGAAAGACCGCCAATAAAAAACAGGCGGTGAGGGGCTGCACTCAGGATCGGCCATCGCATCCGTGCATTGTATGGCGATCCTTGTTCCGACGCGCGGTCGACGAATCAGCGCTATGGCAGGCCTGACCTGGTCTGGTCGCGGCGGGCGGCGTGGTGCTTGACCCGTTCATAAACGCCGCGCCCGGATCCATGCCGGGTCATGACCAGATGCCACAGGTACAGTTCCTCGGCCTGAAACGCGGCTTTGCAGGACAACAGGTAATAGTTCCACATTCGCCGGAAACGCCGGTCAAAGCGATGCTCGGTTTCCAGCGCACGGATCCGGTCCCAGTTGGCGTTGAAATTGTCATACCACGCCTGCAGCGTTGGCTCGTAGTAGTGACCGTAGTTCTCCCAGTCCTGAATTACGAACAGATCCTGGGTAGCACGGATCAACTGATTCATCGCCGGCACCATGGAATTGCGGAAAATATACTTTTCCACCCAGGGATCGACCACCGCGGTCACGTCGCGGTTACCGATGGTGTGCAACAGAAACAATCCGTCCGGCTTCAGCATCTGGTGCGCTACCTGCATCAGTCGCGGATAGTTCTTGTGACCCACGTGCTCGATCATGCCTACGATCACGATCTTGTCGAAGGGGGCCATGCCCGAGCGCGGCAGGTCGCGATAGTCCATCTGGTGAATATCCACCGGCAGGCCCGCGGCAAACTCGCGGGCGTAGTCGATCTGCTCGCTTGACAGACTGATGCCAGTGACTTCGCATCCACGCGTGCTGGCCGCGTATTTGGCGAGCCCGCCCCAGCCGCAGCCGATGTCCAGCACTCGCTCGCCACGCTGCAGCTCCAGCTTGTCGCAGATCATCTCCAGCTTATTAATCTCCGCCTGCTCCAGGTCCGTAGTGCGGTCAAAAAAACAGCAGGTGTATTGATTCCACGGACCGAGAAACAGCGCGTACATGCGATGGTCCAGGTTGTAGTGTTCCTCTGCCACCGCCATCGAGCGCGGCCGGGTTTGCAGATTGAAGAACTTCGCCTGCAGCACCTTGATCGCACGCGCAAAGCGGATCAGCGGGCTGTGCAGCCTGCCGGCCTGCAGCACCCGGTGGAACAGATCATCCAACGCGGCACAGTCCCAGTCCCCATCGATATAGGACGCGCCGATCCCCAGAGATCCGCGCATCGCGCGCCGATAGAAGCGTGGGTTATGGACTTTAATGTCCCAGGGCCGGTCGCCATCGAGCTCGACATCGGTGCCGTGCAGCAGATTTTTCATCAGGGCTTTGCCGATCGAATTCAGCACCAGTTGATCCCTCCCCCCGGACCGGACCGGAATGCGTGCCGCCGCGACGGCAACGCGGGTCATAGAGAGCACCGTTATAGACGAGGCGCATCAGGGGCGGCAATCGTGCAGCGCAAGATCGGGCGCGTGATTGGTAGCGCGTTTGGTGGCGTGATCGGCGGCGCAGGAATGCGGGTGGTCGGCGTCTGCCTTACTGGCGATCCGGATCCCGGGTCAGCGGTACTACGCGGTTCCGCCCGGCCAGTTTGGCTTCGTAGAGTCGGACATCCGCCTCGCCTACCAGCGCGCGGCGATTCATGCCGCGGCGGATCCCAGCGACCCCGGCACTCATGGTGACCACCGCGCCCGGCGCCATCATGCTCCAGTCCAGCGAAGCCACTGAGATACGCAGGTTTTCGCACAGATCACGCGCGGTGGCGACGCTGGTCCCCGGGAAACACAGCAAAAACTCCTCGCCGCCATAGCGGGAGACGACATCGGTATCGCGGCAACGTTCGGCCAGCACGCCCGAGATCAGACGCAGGACCTGGTCTCCGGTATCGTGCGAGAAGTCGTCGTTGATGCGCTTGAAATGATCAAGATCCACCAGCGCGATGCTGAATCCTCGCTGATAGCGATTAAATTCCTCTATCCGCTCATCGAGGTAGTCGTCGACATAGCGTCGGTTGAGCAAACCCGTCAACGGGTCATGCGTCGCCAGCCGCTGCAACTCGATACTCTTCTCGCTGAGTTTTCGCGTGCGTTCCGAGACCAGCGCTTCAAGCTGGAATCTCAGGCGGGCGAATTGAGCCAGGGCGAACATGCCCATGCTCATGACCCCGATCATCAGGATCACCGGCGCCAGCTCCAGCCGGTTCATGATCACCGCAACCAGGATGCCGCCAAGGCCCGCGGCGGCTTCGATGATGAACGCAAACAGACTGACGTCCCTGGGCACGCTCAGATCCCGGATCGATGCCATGAGCCGCATGCCGATGTCGTTGAATGCCTGCATCATGAAGAGCAGCAAGACCAGCGAGATCATGCTCGGCCATTCGATATAAGTTAGCGGCACCGCGCCGCCAAGTTTTACGTAGGCGCTACCGCAGACCAGGACCATCAGCGCCATCAGACCGGCGTTGTGCAGGGCCGCGGTGAGCACCGACGAGAACGGCACACCACGCGCCAGCCGCGCCAGCGGAAATAACAGCGACGCCAGACCCGCGATCAAGGCCGCGTCCACCGGTCCCAGAACAAGGATGCTCGCTACCTGGGCCACACGATCGAACGACACATAGCCGACCTGCGGGTGTTCGTAGCCCATGGAAATGGTGAACAGGCCGTAGGCCAGAAAGAACATGCAAAGCCAGATGCCTGGCAGAGGTGCGTCAGCGCCGCGTTCAATCACCGCCCATGTCAACGTCGCTGCGCCCAGCAAGAACAGCAACAGTGAATAAGCAAAGTCGCGTCGCACGAAAGACGAAGGGTCGATTTTTTCCAGGCTGATCCGCTGGGTGGTCACGTGGGTCCGGCCGTCCGTCAGTCTACGGGTGCGTCAGTATACGACATCGGGTCAATCTAATTCCCCGACCCGGGCCTTTCTTTTCGCTCATTCGGGCGTCGTTAAGTCAAATGGATTGACCGACCAGACGCATCGACCAAATGGTTCGACTGCGGCCTGATGCCGCGCGCCTGGTCGTCGCCGCAATTCATCAGGTTTGTTCACGCCCGGCCGGAATTGGGTAGGATTGCGGCATCTATGGCTCATGGTTCCCGTCCTGTCCCGCCCGCTGCCGCAAGTGACGTCGCTCGAGGCTTCTTCGGCGTGTTCCGCTACAGCCGGCGGGCGATGTCACTTGTCTGGTCGACCAGCCACGGGCTGACCATCGCGCTGGGCATATTGACCTTGCTCGCCGGGATTCTGCCTGCCGCAATGGCCTGGGTTGGCGCGTTGATCATTGATGCGGTCCTGGATGCTGCGAAGCTCGTGGAGCAGGGCGGGGCAGCCGAGCTTCGACGGGTGTTCCTGCTGGTGGCGGCAGAAGGCGGCATCGTCGCCGCCCTGGCCGGCGCCCAGCGCGGTATATCCCTGTGCCAGTCGCTGCTGCGAGCTCAGCTAGGTCAGCGGGTCAATGTAATGATCCTCGAGAAAGCGCTGACGCTGGAGTTGACCCAGTTCGAAGACTCCGAGTTTTACGACAAGTTGACCCGTGCACGTCGTGAAGCATCGAGCCGCCCATTGTCTCTGGTGATGCGCACCTTCGGCCTCGGTCAGAACGGCGTCTCGCTGGTGAGCTATGGTGCGATCCTGATTCAGTTCTCACCCTGGGCGGTCGCGCTGCTGATGCTGGCGGGCCTGCCCTCGTTTTTCGCTGAAGCCAAGTTCTCCGGCGATGCCTTTCGCTTGTTCCGCTGGCGTTCGCCAGAGACGCGGATGCAGATGTATCTGGAAACGGTGCTGGCGCGGGAGGATCACGCCAAGGAGGTCAAGTTATTCGCGCTCGGACCGCTATTGCTGGAACGCTACCGCGAAATCTTCCGGCGACTGTACAAAGAGGATCGCGCGCTGACGGTACGCCGCGACACCTGGGGCTTTGGCCTCGGGCTGATCGGTACGCTGGCGCTGTACGGCGCCTATGCCTGGGTGGCGACTTCGGCCGTGCTGGGACTGGTCAGCATCGGTCAGATGACCATGTATCTGATGCTGTTCCGTCAGGGCCAGGCGGCGGTGTCAGCGATTCTGTCCGCGGTTGGAGGTATGTACGAAGATAATCTGTATCTGTCGACGCTATACGATTTCCTGGAGACGCCTGCGCCGGATCGCCCGGCAGGCAAGACATCCGGACCAAAACCAGCCGATGGCATCCGTTTCGAGGACGTGAGTTTCACCTATCCGGGCGCAAGCAGGCCGGCGCTGTCCGGAATAGACCTGCACATCCGGCCCGGTGAATCGCTCGCGCTGGTGGGTGAGAATGGTTCCGGCAAGACCACCCTGATCAAGCTGCTCACCCGACTTTATCAACCTGCGCATGGGCGTGTACTGCTCGATGGTCTCGACCTTGAGCAGTGGGACGAACTGACGCTGCGGCAGCGCGTCGGCGTCATATTCCAGGATTTCGCTCGCTACCAGCTGCTGGTGGGAGAGAATATTGGTGCCGGCGACGTGCGTTACTTCGATGATCAGGAGCGGTGGCGCGAAGCGGCCGAGATGGGAATGTCCGCGGCTGTCGTTGAGGGCTTGCCCGATGCCTACCAGACTCAGCTCGGGCGCTGGTTCAAGGACGGGCAGGAGCTTTCTGGCGGTCAGTGGCAGAAGATCGCACTTTCCAGGGCGTTTATGCGCTCCACTGCAGACATCCTGGTCCTGGACGAGCCTACGGCGGCGATGGACGCTGCCGCGGAAGCCAGGATCTTCGAGCATTTCCGGAATCTGACTGGCAACAAGATCGCGATCCTGATCTCGCACCGGTTTTCCACGGTGCGGATGGCGGACCAGATCGTGGTGATCCAGGACGGCCGCATTATCGAGCGCGGCAGTCATGAAGAGCTGATGTTTCTGGACGGCCACTACGCCCATCTTTTCTCGCTGCAGGCCGCTGGCTACCGCTGATTGTGAATCCGCACAGCGGCGAGACGGCGCCCGGCAGGAACACATATAATGGCCGATTCTCAATCAACCGAACAGGAAGAAAGCATGTCAAACGGTAAACTTATCGGCGGCCTGGTCCTCGGCGCTGTAGCAGGCGCGGGTATCACCGTCGCGGTGATGAAACAGGGCGCGCCAGCCGCCGATGAAGCGCTGGTGCTGGAGTCTCTGCAGCAGAGATCAAGCTACGTCATCGGCACCGACATCGGCGGCCGCTTTGGCGCCCAGGAACTGGATATCGATGTGGCTGCGCTCAGCGCTGGCATCACCGATGCGATGGCCGGCAACGATCCGCAGCTGAGCGAGGAGGACGCCAAGGCAGCGCTGGCAGCCTTTGTCGAGCAGCAGCAGGCCGCGATGGCCGAGCGCCAGCAAGCCGCCCAGGCCGAAAACGCAATCCTGGCGGAGCAAAACATGGCTATCGGTACGGCCTTCCTGGAAGCCAACAAGGTCAAGGAAGGCGTGGTCACCACGGATAGCGGACTGCAGTACAAGATCATTGAGGCCGGCGATGGCGCCAAGCCGACAGCGGACGACATCGTTCAGGTCCACTATCGCGGCACCCTGATCGACGGTGCCGAGTTCGACAGCTCCTATGCCCGCGGCGAACCGGCGGAATTCCAGGTCGGAGGCGTTATCAAGGGCTGGACTGAAGCGCTGCAACTGATGAGTGAAGGCGCCAAGTGGGAGCTCTACATCCCCGCGGATCTCGCCTACGGTGAGCGTGGCGCCGGGCAGGATATCGGGCCCAATTCTGTGTTGGTCTTCGAAGTGGAGTTGCTCAAAGCGGGCAGCTAGTCCGGTCATCTCCGGCGCGCATCCGCCGATTACCATGGCCGGTCCGGGCACGCTCGGGCCGGCCTGTTCTTTCCTGTCGGCGCCGCGCGGGGCGTCAGCGCGCAGCCGGCGCTGTGTAATCGATAAGCGGTCCAGCCGGCACGATACCGGACGGATTGATGGTGGCGTGGCTGGCGTAGTAATGGGATTTGATGTGCTGCAGGTTGCAGGTCGCAGCGATCCCCGGCTGCTGATACAGCGCGCGGGTGTAGTCCCAAAGATTTGTATAGTCGATTAGCCGGCGCAGATTGCATTTGAAGTGACCGACATACACCGGGTCAAAGCGAAACAAAGTGGTGAACAGCCGCCAGTCGGCTTCCGTAATGCGGTCACCGGTCAGATAACGGTTGTCGGAGAGGTGTTGCTCAAGCCAGTCCAGGGTCTCGAACAGGGGCTCCAGCGCTTCCTCATACGCTTCCTGGGTGGTGGCGAAGCCGCACTTGTACACACCATTGTTAAGCGTGTGATAGATACGCTCGTTAAGCGCGTCGATCTGAGCCCTGAGCTCCTCGGGATAATAGTCACCCGGCCCGGCGCCACAGGTATCGAAGGCGCTGTTGAACATACGGATGATGTCAGCTGACTCGTTGCTAACGATGGTCTGCTCCCGGGTATCCCAGAGCACCGGGACCGTTACCCGGCCGCTGTAGCCCGGGTCTGCGCGCAGGTACACCTGATACATGTAGTCGGCGTGGCTCAACTTGTCCCCGACCAGATGGTCCGCATCTTCGGCGAAGGTCCAGCCGTGCTCGCGCATCAGCCAGTGCACCACGGAGACATCGATCATCCCGGTCAATCCCTTGATCTGGCGAAAGATCAGAGTGCGATGCGCCCATGGGCAGGCCAGCGACACGTAAAGATGATAGCGGCCGGGTTCCGCCTTGAAGCCACCCTTGCCGGTAGGGCCGGGCTCTCCATCCGGAGTGATCCAGTTACGGAATTGAGCCTCGCTGCGCACGAATCGACCCGCGCTCTTCCCGGTGTCATACCACTTGTCGTGCCATACCCCATCTACCAACAGTCCCATTATTCAATCCTGCTACATTGCTGTGTGAATGGACTTCGACGTTTTCCAGGTGGCTGAGTTCAACTCGTCGGCCGGCGCAGATCGAGCGTGACGCAGCGCCCGCGGGTATTCTGCAGGGGGCGCTTGTTATGATGAGGCGACGCATTTCCGCAAGGGAGATCTTGTATGGATGGGCAGAACACAGACGATGACGATGACGATGGATTGGTCTTCGCCTTCGATCTGGATGGAAAGGGCGGCGGACGGCCATTGTCCTGGGCGGAGCTGGATGACCCCAAGGCGACGTTTGCCTTGCCCTGGATCCATCTGCATCTGGAGAGCGAACGCGCGTGTCAGTGGTTACGCGAGGAAAGTGGCATGGATAGCGCCATTATCGATGCGATCCTGGACGGAGATACTCGTCCCCGTTGTGTAGAACACGAAGCGGGCCTGCTGGCCATCCTGCGTGGGGTCAATCTGAATCCTGGTGAGATTGCGGAGGACATGGTCGCGCTGAGAATCTGGCTGGAGAAAGCCGCGATCGTGACCACCCGCAGACGCACGCTGCAGTCGATAAGAGTCCTGGCGGAAGACGTCAGGGCCGGGCGCGGGCCGAAGTCGCCTGGAGATTTCTTAGTCCGGCTGTCAGCCGCCCTCGGTAACCGGATTGAGCCTATCGTTGACATACTCGACGAGGAACTGGAACTCGCCGAGGAGAACTTCGCCGAGAACAAGAGGCAGGCCTATGCAGGCCAGTTTTCGCAATTGCGGCGTCGTGCAGCAAAGCTGCGCCGCTATCTGGGACCACAACGGGAGGCGTATCAGGCGATATCGCGTCACGGAACGGGTTTGTTGAACTCGGAACAGGCGTTTGAGATACAAGAGGACGGTGATCGGGTTACACGCCTTCTGGAAGATCTTGATCTGGTCCGTGAACGTGCCATGGTTGCGCAGGAGGAACTGCTTGGCAGGATGGCGCAACAGCAGAACGATCGCATGTACATTCTCGCCATCGTCTCTGCGATCTTCCTGCCGCTGGCCTTTCTCAGTGGCCTGTTTGGCATGAACGTGGCCGGTTTGCCCGGTACACATGATCCTCTTGGTTTCGTCTATACCATGCTCGGGATGTTTGCGGCAGCGGTCGGCATCGGCGTCCTGTTCCGCTGGAAGGGCTGGCTGTGACAGAGGCCCGGTGTCGGGCCGCCGCCGGGCAGTTGCGAGACGCTCGGCGAGGCCTGATCCAGGTCACAAGCTCAGCCGATCGTGTTTTTTATAATCCCGGTAAGGCGAGTTTGTTGCGCGCACAGCATGCGCGAAGGCGGCTTCAGGAGGAAGACCGATGACTTCGGTGGTGGTGTTATACAAGAGCCGGATGGGCCACACGGCGCGGGTGGCGAGACGAATCTGTGAGAGCATCGTTGCCGCGGGCGGGCGTTGCGAGACCATGGAGATCACCGAAGCCACCTACGAGGGCCTTGACTGGGATGCCTACGATGTCGTGGTTATGGGCGCGCCTGTGATCTACGGCACTTACGACAAGAGCGTGTTCCGCTTTATTGCTGATAATCAGGCCAGACTCGAGAGCAAGCCAGGCAGCTTTTTCAACGTCTCGGTGGTCGCGCGCAACGCAGAAAAGGCCACGGTGGAAGGCAACCGCTACATGCAGAAATTCCTCGAGCTCTCGCCCTGGCGGCCGAAGGATCTGAAGGTGATCGCGGGCAAGGTCGATTATCCGTCATGGCCCTGGTATGACACCTTGATGATCCAGATGATCATGAAAATGACCAAGGGGCCAACCGATCCGACGTCAGTGATCGACTATACCGACTGGGACGATGTCAGGGCCTACGGTGAGCATGTGCTGACACTGGCCTGAGGCCGGCACTCAATCCCGCCAGTATTGTTGCTCCTTTGGTTGCCCATCGGGATGTTGCCGGGGACCACTCGTCCCGGGGGCGGGCATCTGTGTGACGTTGGTCGGACGGATCCGGGACAGACTTGGGACAGAGTCGGGACAGCCCAATAGGCGCTAGCGGGCCCCGGTGCGGTTCAGCTTTGGTTCAGCCTCACTCCGCTTAAATGACTCCCAGACCCCGCAAAAGCGGTTGAGAAAGGGAGTCGAGATGAACACAATCAGATGGACGAAGAGGCTGGTATTACTCACCGGCCTTATGATGTTGATACCCACGTTGTCTGTTGCCGGCAGCGCCGATCGACTGAGTCGTTCGAGCGCCGGGTTTGAGACCGAGCGGGAGGGCCAGCCGCGTCGCCCCGCGGCAACGCTTGAGGACTATCAGACACCGGTCGATGTGCGCAAAGCCAGCCCCGGAGGACCGCAGGCAGCCCAGATGCAGGCAGCCTCGTGCTGCGCGTTCCGCATCTATAGCGCCAGTACGCGTTTATTCGACGATTTCGACAATGACGGTTTCTACACCTATCTGCGGGTCAATTTTGATATCGACACGGATTACTTCGATGCCGATGTCTATGTGCGTTTGTTTATGCGCGGCTCAAACGGGAACTGGATCGAGTTCTACCAGAGCGGCGTGTTCTCGATCAACGGCAGCTCAGCCAGCGACGACTACGAAGTGGAAACCGAGCTGGTGGCAGGGTTCCCGCCGGATGACTATGACGTATTGATAGAGGTCTACGATGCCGACTACGGCGACCTGGTGGTTGAATATGGACCGCTGGAGAGTTCCGCGCTGAGCTTTCTGCCGCTGGAGGACATCTCATTCGACAGCCGCTTGCCCGCGCCGACGACCATCTCCCGGGCGGCGGCGGCGGTGCCCTGGGCCTCGAGTTGCTGATATTTGGATTGCTGGCCGGTGTGACGGTATGGCGTCGGCGTCCTCGTCCGGCGCCTGCGCGCACTCAGCCTGGTTCTTCGCCTTCCAGATAGGTATATCCGCTTAGCTCGGTTTCGTAGTAGCGCCGCAACTCCTGGCTCTCGGCAAGCGTCAGGCGGCCGTCGCGCACTGCGCGCTCGCAATCCCGGGTCAGACGAGGTGGCAGTTGAGAGACATCGAATTTCATCTGCGCGAGGACTTCATTGGCTGATTCGCCGCGGATCGTCTCCTCGATCCACCAGCCGCCCTCGTCGTGCAAGCGGACATGTACAACATGGGTGTCGCCAAACAGATTGTGCAGATCACCCAGGGTTTCCTGGTAGGCCCCGACCAGGAAGGCGCCGAGATAGTAATCTGTGGTGCCGTCGAAGTCGTGCACCGGCAGCGTACGCTGCACGCCATCAAGACCAATGAAGCGATCGATCTTGCCGTCGGAATCACAGGTAATGTCGGCAAGCACCGCGCGCCGGCCGGGTCTCTCATGCAGACGATGGATCGGCGCGACCGGGAACAATTGCTCGATGGCCCAGCTATCAGGCAGGGACTGGAATACTGATACGTTGCAGAAGTAGATGTCGCTGAGGATCGTCTCCAGCGCCGACAATTCCTCCGGTAGCTGTTGCAGCTGACGTGCATGATCACGGATCAGCGCGCAGGTCGCCCAGAACAGCTGCTCGGCGAGCCCACGGTCACGCAGCGTCAGATAACCAAGCTGGAACATCTGCATGGCCGAAGTGTGCGCGTGTCGGGCATCGTGGTAGCACTCGACCAGCCGCCCCTTCGTGACCTTCTGATAGGCATCGCAAAGGTCTCTTATTGGCTGCGCCAGGTCTTCACCGGACGCCGGCAGTGCCGGTGCCTTGAATTGATCCAGTGCAGCGACGCCGAGCACGTTGAAGATCAGCACGCTGGAATAGGCGGCGATGGCGCGACCGGATTCGCTGACGATCGTCGGATGCTCGAGACCGCGGGCATCACAGACTGCCGCCACCCGGTGGACAACGTCGCGGGCATACTCCTGCACCGTGTAGTTCATCGACGAGGGCAGGTTGGTTGCGCTGCCGTCATAGTCGACGCCAAGGCCGCCGCCGACATCGATATAACGCAAACCGGCGCCCAGGCTGGCCAGCTCAGCATAGACATGCGCCAGCTCGCTGATCGTGTCCTTGACCTTACGGATGTCGTGCAACTGACTACCCGGATGGCAATGTACCAGCTGCAGGCAATCCTGCATGTTACGCGCCGTCAGCGTGTCGAGTAACTCCAGAATCTCGCTGACGAACAGGCCGAACTTGGACTTTGCTCCGGCGCTTTCGCGCCAGCGTCCGGCGCCCTCGCTGGCCAGTTTTACCCGTACGCCGATACGCGGGCGCACGCCGTAGCGATCTGCATATTTCAGGATCAGTTCCAGCTCGCCGGTATTTTCCACTACCGGGATGATCGTGCGGCCGAGCTTTGCGGCAAGGATGACTGCCTTGATATAGCTGTCGTCCTTGAAGCCGTTGCAGACGATCAGACGGTCGTCACCGCCTTCGGTCAGCGCCATCACCGCGAGCAATTCCGGTTTTGAGCCGACTTCCAGCCCGAAACCCAGCTCCTGCCCGTAGCGATAGACCTCTTCCACTACCAGTCGTTGCTGGTTGACCTTGATCGGATAGACCGCGGCGTATTTGCCCCGGTAATCGTTCTCGTCGATCGCATTGGCAAAGGCATCGCGCAAGCGGCGCAGGCGATGCGCGAGGATATCCGAGAATCGGATCACCAGTGGCGCGTTGAGGTCTCTTGCGCGCAAACCTTCCACGACCTCCAGCAGGTCGATGCGCTCGTCACGATCCGGATCAGGGCGCACCAGCATATTGCCGTTTTCGCTGACCTCAAAATAGCCCTTGCCCCAAGCCGGGATTCGATACAGCGCACTGGCATCTTCAGCGCTCCAGTCATTTGTCTGGCGAATTCCGCTTTCGCGATCGTTGCTCATGACGCTCTCCAAAACCGGGGCCGCAGCATAGGTCGGCAGTGCCCCTGCGCACAAGCCCGAGGCTGTTCGCACTGGCGGCCATGTTAGAGTGAGCCCCGTTTGCGGCCTCCGCCGCGTGCGCCGATTTGGCCTCACACAGACGAAAACATCGATGACGAAATATACGAAACACGCCCGGTTTGACGGCCGCATTCTGATGATCGGCTGCGGCAGCATCGGTCAGGGCACGCTGCCGCTGATCCTGCGACATATCGAAATGGATGCCGATCGACTGAGCATTATTGCTGCTGACGAACGCGGCCGCGATGCGGCTGAAGCCCATGGCGTGGACTACCTGTGCCAGGCGCTGGACCGGGGGAACTACCGGGCGGTCCTCGACGGGCGTCTGGGGACGGGAGATTTCCTGCTCAACCTGTCGGTCGATGTCAGCAGTCTGGATTTGATCCGCTATGCAAGGGAACATGGAGCGTTGTATCTGGATACCTGTATCGAGCCCTGGCCAGGCGGGTATACCGATGCCACCGTGCCGCCCGCTGCCCGCAGCAATTACGCATTAAGGGAGAAGGCGCTGGCGCTGCGTGCCGAGGACCGGGGCGCACCGACCGCGGTGATCACCCACGGCGCCAATCCTGGACTGGTATCCCATCTGGTCAAGCAGGCGATGCTCAATCTGGCCGCGGATCAGGGTGAGGAACTGACTCTGCCCGCGGATCGCGCGGCGTGGGCGGAACTGGCAGCGCGCCTGGGCGTCAAGACAATCCACATTGCTGAACGCGACACCCAGGTGGCCAACGAGCCCAAGGCCGTCGGCGAGTTCGTCAACACCTGGTCGGTGGATGGATTTATCAGCGAGGGTCTGCAGCCGGCGGAGCTCGGCTGGGGCACGCACGAGCGTCATTTCCCGGCCGACGGCGGCCGGCACGATGCCGGTTGTGGCGCGGCGATCTATCTGAACCGTCCCGGCGCCAGCACAAGGGTGCGCACGTGGACGCCGACCGAAGGACCGTTTCACGGTTTCCTGATCACTCATGGGGAAGCCATCTCGATCGCAGACTATTTCACGCTGCGCGACGGAGACGAGGTCCGATACCGGCCCACGGTCCATTACGCCTACCACCCCTGCGACGATGCGGTGTTATCGGTACACGAAATGGCCGGCAAGAATTGGCAGGCGCAATCGAAGCGGCGTTTGATGATGGAAGAGATCATCCGCGGTATCGACGAACTCGGCGTATTGCTGGCCGGCCATAAGCGCAACGCCTACTGGTACGGGTCACAGCTTTCCGTGGATGAGGCCCGGGCGCTGGCGCCGTACAACAACGCGACCAGTCTGCAGGTATGCGTTGCCGTGCTCTCGGGGATGGTCTGGGCGATGGAGAACCCGGATCGTGGTCTGGTAGAGCCGGACGAAATAGATTTTCAGCGCAACCTGGAAATCTGTATGCCGTATCTGGGGCCCGTCATCGGCGAGTATTCCGACTGGACCCCGATCGATGAGCGCGGCGAGTTATTCGCGGAAGATATCGACCGGGACGATCCGTGGCAGTTCAAGAATATCCGGGTCGTATGAGGACTTGGTGCGCCCCGACGGCGAGTGAGTCTCGGGGTCTTTGACCCACACCGCCACGGCGGCGACTGAATATCGAGGTCTCTGACCCGCACCACCAGACCAACTGATCAGATCGGGGCCGGCCCCGGTCAGAATCAGCGGCCCCCGGCCAACGCCCTGCCCACAACCCGGCTCCCGGGTTATCCATCGCAATGCCTGCGTGCCAGGACTCGACCCTTTGCCCCGCATCGCGGTAATCCCTGCGAATGCTGAAATCCTCAGCATTCCCTAATGATTCTCAACATATCCCTCAGGACTGGCCAGTGCGCCAGCGCTACCGTTTGGCCGTGGGGAAATCGTCGTACTCAGGCAGCGGGATCGGAACCGGATTTCTCCACCAGCCTGTTCTGCCTGACCGGAGATGCGCACATGAACAAACGCAAAGCCTGCGCAGCGAGCGCCGCCGTGTTGGGCGGGATCCTGGCCAGCCAGGCCATGGCCGGTCTGCTGGTACAAAAGACAGTCAATGATCCGACGCTGATGCCGGGTGCGGCGGTCGAATTCACCGTCACCGTGAGCAATCAGGGCGGGGCGGTTGAGGAGGCGGTCGAGATCCTCGACACGCTACAGCCAGGCCTGGAGATCGTCGCCGGCACCGCACCCTTTGTCAGTCAGGGAGATTTCGCTGACGCCACCGGTCTGTGGCAGGTCGGGACGCTGGACCCGGGTGCCGGTGCGACGCTGGTCATTCCGGCCCAGGTCAGCTGCCAATTCGCTGCCGCCGTGTCTTTACAATGAAGCGCGGGTCAACCGGATCGGCGGCATCACCGACCCGATCACTGAGCGAGCGTTTGCAACCCTGCATCGACCTGACGTCGAGCGTTGTGTGGATCTGGCCGTGGCCCAGGTCGTTCTTTCCACGCCCGTCTGCGGCCCCACAGGTTCCATCAGTCTGAGCGTCCAGGTCAGCAACCGCGGCCCGGACACCGCCCGCGATGTGCTGGTGGAGCTGGTCACACCGCCGGAGCGGGTGCCGGGGCTGCGCTTGCGTTCTCCCGTCTGTGCGAGTCAGTCCCCGACCAGTTGTGTATTGAGTGAAATTCGCCCGGGCGCGATCGAATTTCTGGATCTGACCTCGGACGGCTTCGAGAACGGCGGCGAGCGAGTCATCACCATCGGCATCGGCGCCTCCAGCCCCGACCCCGAGGTCGGCTCAGGCGTTGAGATCACCGAGCGTCAATGGACGCTGCCGAAGTGGGAGAAGTGCAGCAGTATTGATCTGGGCTCGGGCGCTACAGGCGTCGCCTGCTTTATCGCGACGGCGGCTTACGGCTCGGAGCTGGATCCCCACGTTCAGACGCTGCGGTCCTTCCGCGATCGTTTCCTGATGACCAATGCGCCCGGCCGGGCACTTGTCGCTGCCTACTACCGCTGGTCGCCCCCGATTGCGGACTACATCGCTCCGCGGCCCTGGCTCAGGGCCGTGGTGCGGGCGTTGTTGTGGCCGCTGGTCCTGATCGCAGAGGGCAACCTGATCTTCCTCAGCGTGATGTTTTTTCTGGTGCTGCTCGGTCTGCGCCGCCGCTGGATGCGGCAGTGGATGAACGACTGGGTACTGGCGCAGCGGAACAGCCATTCAAACAAGACCCATTCAAAAAAGGGAGAGTGATATGACAACAAGAGAATCAATCAAGCGAGCGCTTGTCTGGATGCTGCTGGTGACCCTGACCGGGTGTACCACGACTCGCACCGCAGATAGCGGCGGCGGCAGTGGCGAACCTGTGGTCGCTGTCGGCGACCGGGTCCGCGTGGTCACCCATGACGGCCGCAAGCTCGAGTTCACCGTGGACAAGGTGGAGGACCGCGTACTCATCGGGCACAGCGGCAGCACTGGAACCAGCCGCGTCAGCCTGCCCGAGGACGTCCGGCTGCCGTTCGATGAGATCGCGCGGATCGAGGTAAAGGAATTTGACGGCTGGAAGACCGCCGGGCTGGTCGCGGGCACGGTCACCGCATTGTGGCTGATCATCGGGCTAATACTGGTTGCCGCTGGTCCGGCGCTCATCTTGTGAGCGCGATGTATTGCCTGCCGGCTTGCGCCTGCCGCCATCCGCCATCGGCTTGGCGTCCCGGGCCATCAGGGCTCGGCGTCGCTTGCCCATGTCACACATCAGCCCCGGCTTGTGTTGCGCCCGGGTGGGGTGCCGATTTTCCCGGGGCTGATGGTTCTGCCCCGTCACCGGATGCCGCAGTGAATATGCGAAGCAACGCTGAGACAGCGGATTACCAAAACAGCCCGAGGAGGCCGAGATGAAAACAAGAGACTCAATGAAGCGTGCGCCCGTCTGTGTGCTGGTGCTGGCACTGGCCCTGACGGGATGCACGACCACCCGCAGCGCGGATGTCGACAGTGCAGACGGCAAACTCGCGGTCGCCGCTGGCGACCGGGTCCGCGTGGTCACCCATGACGGCCGCAAGCTCAAGTTCACCGTGGACAAGGTGGAAGGCCGGGTACTGGTCGGGCACCAGGGCAGTAAAGACGGCAGCCGCGTCAGTCTGCCCGAAGAAATCCGGTTGCCCTTTGATGAGATCGCAGAGATCGAGGTAAAGGAACTGGATGGATGGAAATCGGCCGGCGTGGCCGCAGGCACTGCCGCGGGACTGGTTCTGATAATTGGACTTACCTTTATTGCACTGGCCTTTTGATTGGACTGACCTTTTTAGCGGCGGTCGCCTTTGCAGGATGAGTATTTTGAGGTTTGCGACCGCGGAGGAGAACGTGATGAAAACGACGAAACCTTACCTGCAGATCATGGTGCTGGGCGTCGCGATAGCGTTGGCCGGATGCAGCAGCACGAGGCCGACAGACCAGCGTCTCGAAAGGACTGTGACGACCGTTTCACCGGGCGATCGGGTGCAGGTCACGACCCTGGGTGGTCAGAAACTGCAGTTGACCGTGGAGAAAGCCGACGATGAGGTGCTGATCGGGCGTCGCGACAGGTCGGACAGCGGCGGCAGCATCGGCACCGAGATCCGGCTGCCGTTCGATCAGATTGCACTGATCCGGCTCCGCGATACCGAGGGGTCGAGCGCAGCAGCGCTGCCACCGGTCGAGGTCGTGGCCGGGGTCGGGATTGGAGCCGCCGTGGTAGTGGGCCTGCTGGT
This sequence comes from uncultured Gammaproteobacteria bacterium, assembly GCA_963704875.1. GTDB lineage: Bacteria > Pseudomonadota > Gammaproteobacteria > Steroidobacterales > XN24 > CAMYOC01. The sequence continues at coordinate 76,382 of CAVPIA010000005.1, forward strand.
GATCGGGCTGGCCGGGCTCGCGCCGGCTGGCGCCTGTTGTTGACCGTACGGTATGGCCGGCTCGACGACACCGCCGGATCAGCCGATACGCACGGATAAATTACGCACGGATAAATAAAGACTGATGCCGGATCCGCATGGGATCCATCTTGTCGGGGTCTGCGACCCCTGGAGAAATAAAAATGAACGCGACTAACCATTTATTGCGAGTACTCGTGCTTGGCGCCTGCGTGTCGCTGGCGTCAGCCTGTGGTGGCGGCGGCGGTGGTGGCGACGACAATCCGCCGGTGGTGGTCAATCCGGGTAACCCCGGCATCCCCACCGGCGACGCGACGATCGCCAACGCGAATGCGCTGGAGATCGCCGGCGCCGCAGTCATCGGCGGACTGTTCGGAGGGGATCCGGGCGTCCTGGGTGGCGCGGGCCTGATCGGCGCTGATTCCGGCGGCAACGCACCTCGCGCCAGGGTTTCTGCAGGTGTTGCCAGCAAGGGGCTGGCGGTGATTGCCGGCAAGCCGTTCGGACCCGAGACATCAGCCTGTATCGTGGCTGGATCGGTGACCGCATCCGGCAATCTGGCCAGTGACGAAACGCTGACCGCGGGCGACGTGTTCAATCTGCGTTTCAACCGCTGTGATGATGGCGACGGGCAGATTTTCGATGGCGCCGTGACCATGACAGTGGATACCTTTGAGGGTGACCTGTTCAGCGGCTTTATGGTGTTGGGCGCTACCCTGGCTATGCAGAATCTGGCGGCTACAGAAGACGGCGAAGTCCTTACCTTTAACGGTGGCTCATCGCTGCTACTGGACACGCTGGACTACCCGCAGGTGACCGCGAGCAGTTCGGGCACGTCGATGAGCATGACGGGCAACGCGCGCACTATGTCCTTGTCCAATTTCTCGAGTACAACGATCAGCGACGAAAGTAGTTATCCACCGAGCTATTCAATCGATGCCAGCGGCCGCGTGGGCCTTGCTCCCCATGGCTGGGTCAACTACACGGTGCAGCAAGCGTTTACCGGCTTCGGTGATGCAGATCCGGACCGCGGCGTCATTCTGGTCACGGGCAGCGCCGGCACCACGATCACCGCTACAGCCCAGGAGGACGGCCAGGTAAGCCTGCAGATGGACTACAACGGTGACGGCATCAGCGACGAGACGCGAATGGTCAGCTGGGCGGATCTGCGCGGCTAGCCGGTGGATTGCTGCGAGCCATGGACAGAAAAGACAGGGGAACGGTCGCCGCGCTGCGCAGCGCGGCGACCGCGCGTGGGTGGCTGAAGCGTCGTGCGCTGTCGTTTGGGGACATCATGAAGAAAACATTCGGGTATCTTTTTGCGCTCGGGATTGTCAGCGCCTGCGCTACCCGGCCGCCCGTGCCGGAACATACGCTTTTTGCCGCTGAAGTGGTGGCGATGGCAGTCAGTGATTCAAGTGCGGGCGGAATCGACTATCAGGGTGAGTTCCTGCGCTTTCCCGATGATCTGTTCAAGGCATGTGCGGTGGCTCGGACCGCTGACGGAAGAACCAGTCTTGCTTTGTTGAGATTCTCCTACTACTGGCACAACGGTGGTGCCCGCGTGCGGGAAAATATCCGCTGGTATCCGGTCCCCGGCGGTGTTGATGTCAGCGTGGGTAATCTGGTGGTCGTCGATCTCATGGTGGGCGCGCAGGGCCCTGACAGCCGGTGTCCGTGGATAAGCCACATTTTGGCCGATGATCTGGCCAGCGGCGGCTGCTCGTACCTGAGCACCGGGCAGGGCAGCGTGAGGCACACCCTGAGTCTGATCAGCCCGATCGGCGGCCCGGGTTCGGCTTCTCTCGATTGTCCGGAGTTGCTGTCAACAGGCTGGCAGGCGCAAGCGTTCGGGCTGTATGGCGCGCGGGCGCTGGTGCGAAATCCGACCGACTGTACCGATCCTGCTGGAGATCCGCGGCTGCGGTCCTGTTCGGCGGATCGTTGAGCTAAGATCGGGGGGAGTTTTCAATATTCCCCACTGCCCGGGTCCGGCCCTTCGACCCGTGCAGTGTGCCGGGGCCTTGCCTCAAGGGGTGGATGTGACCTTTAAGCGTGCTCTGGTTGTCGATGATTCCAAGTCCGCGCGCCGGGTGTTGGGCGCATTGCTGGAAAAACACAACCTGATCGTAGAGTCGGCCGCCAGCGCGGAAGAGGCGCTGGAATTGCTCAAGCGCCAGCCGGTCGACGCTATTTTCATGGATCACACGATGCCCGGCATGGATGGTCTGGAGGCGGTCACGGCGATCAAAAAGAATCCGCGTACCGCGATGATCCCGGTGATGATGTATACCGCCAAGGAAGGCGAGGTGTATGTCGGCCAGGCGCGGGCGCTGGGCGCGGTCGGTGTATTGCCCAAGCAAGTCCACCCGGCCGAATTGTTCAAGGTCCTGCTCAAGCTCGGGCTGGTCACCGACAAACGCAGTCCTGCAGGTGAGGCCCGCGCTGAGGAGGCAGCTCCCGGACCGGAGGCTCGTGCGGAGGAGGTTGACCATGACCAGCGAGTTCAGGGTATCGCGGTGCAGGCGCTGGTCACGCGCATCCTGCAGGATCAGCATGTAGAGCTGCGCTCGGACATCCTCAGCAGCCAGCGTGATTTTGCCAGGCGCGTTGCCGAGGAGATCTTCGAAAAACAAAAGGCCGAGCAGGACCTGGCTGCCGCGCGGGCCGAGAGTCAGCGTGGCTGGCGGCCCGGGCCGTTGCTGATGCTTGTCGCAGGTCTGTTGCCCGCGTTACTTTTCCTGATCCTGTTCAGACAGGCGGCAGACGAACGCGACCGCGCTCTGGAGATGAACGCTTCGCTGGTGAGTGCGGCCGAGCAACAGCGTTTCGAGGCGGCAACGAAACAGTCGCAACTCATGTCCGGTCTGGTGGTGGAACGCGGTGAAGCAGAGGGGCGCTATCTGGAATTGCTCGACGTACTGGAATGGGCAGTGAATCAGAGCAACTATTTTCCGCTGAACGAAATCGCAATGAACGACACTCGTCTGGAGACGCTGCAGGAGTTGCTGGCCCGACTGGTCGCCGTTGGTTTTCAGGGCACCGTGCGCCTGGACGCGCAGTTGGGTGAATTCTGTCTGATTGGCGATGACGCAGGCGGCTACACGCTGGCCGATCCGGGAATGCCGCTAGAGGATTGCGCACTGATAGGTCATCCACTGGACAATTCGGTCGCCCTGGGCGAGCGACAGTCGGTCAGTTTTGCCAACTTCCTGGCCAGTTCGGCGTTGGCCAATGAATCAGGGATCGAGGTCGAGGTGGTGGCTCATAGCCGTGTGGACTCAAGCCGCCGGTTCCCTTTCCCGGCAAACATACGCACCGCGGGTGAATGGAACGAGATTGCGATGCTGAACAACCGCCTGCAATTTTCACTACTTCCGTCGCTGCCATGAGGGCGCTGATGACGCTGCTGTGGCTGATCGTTGCGCTGGCGGGGTGCAGCCGCGACACTGCCGGGGACAAGGATCCGGTTACCGGCGGTGATAATTTGTCTGCTCCGACTGAAGACCTTGCTGCCGAAGATGTGGACGGTCTGTTGCTATTGCAGGCAACGGAAAGTCGCGGACTGGCCATGACCTTTGCCAAGCAGCTCAAGGGAGAACTGCAGGCGGCAATGGCGGAGGGTGGCCCTGAACTGGCGATAGATGTCTGTCATCAGCGGGCGCCGAAGATCGCCGCGGCGCTGGCGGAAATGAGCGGCTGGCAGGTCTATCGCACGAGTCTGAAGCCCAGGCGTCGGGCGCCGGATGCATGGGAGCAGCAGGTGCTAAAAGATTTCGACCTGCGTGCCGCCGGCGGTGAGGAGATTTCCGGCATCGAACATTACGCGGTTGTCGACACCGGGGATGGCACGGTATTTCGCTACATGAAGGCGCTGGGCACCGAACCCTTGTGCCTGAACTGCCATGGAGAATCGATTTCCGCACCGGTGCGTCGAACGGATCGACGGGCTGTATCCGGATGATCAGGCGCGCGGTTACCGGGCGGGCCAGATTCGGGGCGCGATCAGTATCACTCAGCCGCCCGGCTAGCGAGCGGTCAGCCCGGACCCGGATCTATTCCAGGCTGTCCAGCAATTGCTGGTAACGCGGATCGTCACGGATCGGTTCCAGGTCCGGATCATTCTCCACCCAACTGCGTGAGCTGATCGAATTCTTCAGGCACTCGAACGAGCGATCAATGTTTCCTGCCTGCGCATAGAAACAGCCCATGTTGTAGCGGATCGCCGGATCCGACGGATCTATAGCGAGAGATTCCTCGGCCCAGCTCAAGGCGCGATCGCGTTCGCCGAGATAGAGCAGGGACACCGCGCCGAGATACCAGGCGCGCTGACTCTCAGGGTAGTCTTGCAGGTGGCGCTCGGCGCGTTTGGCGCCTTCCTGCGCCGCTTCCAGGAATTGGATTTCGTCGCCGAGATGTTTGTACACCGGGGCTGCCAGTGCGGGGCTCTGATAATCATCCGGATTGACCCGCATGGCATTCTCAAACTGCTCCAGGGCTTTTTCCATCTGCCCCTGGTGATAGGCCGTCCGGCCGTAGTTGTAATAAGCCTCCCAGGCAGTCGGGTCCAGCTCGATCGCGCGCTCGAATTCTGCCGAGGCGGACGCATAATCCTGATTGGCCAGATAGGCGATCCCGAGTACTGAATGGCTCTCGGCCCGTCTTGGCTTCAATTCCACCGCGCGCATGCCGGCCTTGAGCGCGTCTGCGCGTTCGAAGTCGCTGCCTTCGAAATAGATCGCCTGCTGGGCGTAGGCCCTGGCCAGGGCGATCCATGCGCGTACGAACTTCGGATCCGCCTCGGAGGAACGGACAAACATCGCTACCGCGTGAGCGGTATTGTCGAGCCCCCCTAGCATCAGATAGCTGCGTCCGCGCAGGTAGAGGTCGTAGGCCTCGGAGTTCAGGCTGGCCAGGCGCAACAACTCGCCAGGGTGGATATCAACGCCCAGCGCCGCGCCAATCCTGGTGGTCATCGCGGTCTGCACTGCGAATATCTCGCTGGGCAGATTTACGTACTTCCCGGACCATAATTGTTTGCCGGTGGACGCCTTGACCAGTCGCACCTGGATATTCAGGCGTTCTCCTTTTCTGCGCACCCGGCCCGTGACGATGTTGTCAACCTGCAACTTTTCGCCGATAAGCGGGAGTTCTGTGATCTTCCCCTTGAGTGCGAAGCAGGCAGCGCGCGACGGTACTGTAAGACCCGGCGTACGGCTGAACACGATTAGCAGCTCTTCGGCGAACCCGTCGGTCAGATACTCGAGATCACGTTCCGAACTCTGATCCCGAAACGGCAGCACTGCGACGGATGGCAATGCGGATTCGGTGACAGATGGCACATCATTGGCCGGCGTGTCCTTGCCGACTTCCACCGGTTTGACCGTCTCGCTTTGCGGCGCGGATTTGCCAAACACCCAATGCCAGGCCACCGCAAGCGGCAATGCCATGATGACCAGCACGACCAGCAGGCTGCTGACCCAGTCGGGCAGGCCAAGTGACTCGATCAGACCCGGCGCCAGGTGGATAACCAGATACGCGGCGATAAGATACGCCAGTAAAGCCGGGATGGACTTGCGGTCTAGGCGAGGGCGAAGCGGTTTTGATGACATCGGTCTATGGCTGTTCTTGGTATGGACCGTCTCGGACAGGGGCGAAGTCTACGACCAATCAGGCGTCGCGTACATGCGTAGCAGCCGCGGCGGTGCCTGGCTGCGAACCGGGATTACTGGAAGAAGCGACCTTTTGTGAGCATCATCACGCTCCGCAGAGCCTGCACTTTCTACACTGGCGGGTGCTGGCAGGCAGCGATCGGCGGATCCCGCCTGACACCCCCTGACACCGCCGGCGACTCGCCCGAGGAGGGTATTCTCAAATGAAAATGTTGTTCAAAATGATGATCTTGGGTGTCGCTGTTGCCTTATCAGCCGGGTGTGGCGAGGCGGCGGCGGTGGCAATCCGCCAGCCGCAGCGGTCCCGGACGCGACGATTTCGCCGCAGAACGCGGTAGAGATCGCTGGCGAAGTGGTCGGCGGCGTTCAGGCGACCGGCGATTTCGGTATTTTCGGAGGCGCCGGCCTGATCGGCGGAAATGCCGGGGATTCAGGTCTGTCGAAGAGTTCGACGTCAGTACTCGCGGCGCAGAAGACGATGCAGGTGTTTATGGCTGCACCGTTTGGGCCCGAGGTTTCGCAGTGCCTGGTGTCGGGATCGGTTTCCGTCTCCGGCAATCTGGCCAGTCAGGACGCGCTGACCGCCGGCGACCGGATCGTCGCCCGCTTCACCAACTGCGACGATGGCGAAGGCGAAGTCGTCAACGGAACGTTGACGCTGGTTGTGGACACATTCTCCGGCGACCTGCTCGGCGGGTTTGTCACCCTGGGTTTGACCGTCACGTTCCAGAACTTCTCTGTCAACGAGGGCGGCACGCTGGAAACGGTGAGCGGTGATTTATCCCTGTTGATGGACACGCAGGCGTATCCGGTTTCGACTTTCAGCATCTCCAGCGGATCGCTGACAGTTTCTGATGGCGTGGACACGGTCGTGCTGTCGAATTTCTCTACCACGGTGACGTCAGATGAGAGCTCCCAGCCGCCGGCGTTTACCTATACCTCGAGTGGCAGGATCAGCGTGCCGACGTATGGCTCGGTCAGCTATCAGGTACGGCAGCCGTTCACCGGATTCGGCGAGGGTGATCCGGATTCGGGGGTCTTGTATATCGAGGGCAATATGGGCGGAAGCATCACGGTCACCGTGTTGTCGAACGTCCAGGTCCAGCTGGATATGGACTACGATGGCGACGGCGTCACGGATGAAACGATTATCGTGACCTGGGTCGAACTCGAGGACTGATCTGCCGGTCATGAAACGCAAAAGGGCCTGCGCTAATGCAGGTCCTTTTCTATTCTCGGGCCATCTGGTGCGTCGCTCTAATTCACCAGGACGTGCAAAAGATCCGCCCTGGTATCGCGCATCTCACGGGCGCAGTATGGTCGACCGCAGGTGGCTAGGGTGAGCTAGTGGAAACGCGCTGCGCGGCGCCTGCTGACGGCGGAAAAGGCCGGCATCACCACGGCAAGCAGGGCATAAAGCCACGCTGCCGGTGCCAGCTTGTCGTCGGGCAACAGCCAGACCAGGATCGTGGACATCAGTCCGAAGCTTCCGACGATTGACCAGGCTGTGATCTCCACCCGGGTGGCAAAACGTTCCCTTGCGTTCAACGCCAGCTCTTCTGCCAGGGAAAGGGCCCTGAGATTGAGCAGCACGATGCACAGATTGGCGATTGCGAAACCGATGCCATAAACCGAGATCAGCTTGCGCGCCTCGCTCACTGTCTCAAGCCTGAAATCGGTCGGCGCCCAGCCGTTGGTGATCCCGCTCATCGCGGTGGCCATCATGCTACGCAGCGGATAGACGTACACCATGATGACGAACACCAGCGTGAGGCTGATGATCGTGCTTAGCGAGTCATCGAGCCCGTAACGTTGACTCCAGGTGCGATGCGCAACCCAGAACATCACCAGGATTGCGAAACTGGCGGCAAACGCCGGGATACCCCGAAGCGCGTCCGACAATTGCTCGTAATTCGTCGGTAGCTCATCAAAAGAGATGACCAGCATGGTCAGCGCAAATGCAAAGGCCGCATCCACAAAGGTCTCGAGCCGGCTCATCTCCGCCCCGCGCAGACGGAAGTTTCGGCGCACAGGCAGGTCCTTGCTAAGAGGGTCTCTTTCCATTTTGAGTAGCGACCGATAAATGTCCGCGCGGGATCGTCGAGGACGGATCCGGCCACCCGCTGCGTGAGGGCAGTGGGTGGCTAAAAGATGATGCGTGTCGGGTTGCCGTGCTGTCTATTCTTCCACTCGGATGCGTGGGTCCTGGAACTCGCCCCGGCAATCGCCATCCGTTATCAGAACCGTATATTTGTAGTCAATGACAGAACCACTTTTTATGTCGTTGTTCGGCTTATCAATCTTGCCTCTTGCGCAGCCGTCTTTCGATTCAAGTTGGGCCTTCTGGAGCGGGCTGAACATCAGTTCAAAATTGACCGGCTGCCCGGTGTCAGCCCTGGCTTGCCAGCGAACCCATTTGTCGCGTTTGACCTTAAAGCATGACTTTTCGGATTCAAGATTCGAACACTTGTCCGCGGGGCTAGGTACCACTGCAATCTCGCAGGTAAGCGGGGAATCGTCGGTTTTCGTCACCGTGATCTGTACATCGACATCGCCGCTGTCGCATTTGCTACTGCTGGCTGCCAAACGCGGACTCTGGCATCCGCCAAGCGCCAGCAGAAGCGTTGCTATCAGAACGCCGAACAGAATGCCCGATACCGCCTTGCCATGCTGGATCATTGCCATTTTACTCTCGCTCCCCTCAGGCCAAAGGCCTGCGATAGATGCCCGGCCATGCGGGCTTCGTCTCCGCCCGGCCGGTGATGCGCTGCGGAAACTGTGCGTCCTCAGCCTTCGTCATGAATCTTCGTCATTTCTTCCGCGCAGTTCAGGCTGCGACCTTCTGCCGCGCCGGTACCTTTGCACACGCCTTCGGGATTCGATTCGCAGAAACCGTACTCTTCGCAATAGTGAAAACCGGCACGTCCCTGAGCCCAGCAGCAGCGCAGGAACAGCGCCTTGTCGTCGTCTGCCTGGACCTGCTGCAACAAGTTTGTGGCGGTATCCGCTTCACTGTCGGCAAGGGTCAGGTTCATCCCCGCGATCATTCCCGTGATCATCATCGCAGCGACCAACACTACAAAAAGAAATTTGTTGTCCATCAGGATCTCCTTGCTTGCCAGCTCTATCTCATCCGGAGAAGTCGTAGGGTCCGCCGCGCTTGAGCGCCGCGCCATACGCCGGGCGGGCATGGATGCGCTCGACGAAGGCGCGCATGTTGGGTCGTCCGGGTCCGGCCGCGCCGCGCGCGACCGCGGCTTCCAGCGGGAAGCTCATCTGAATATCCGCCGCCGAAAAGTCATCGCCTGCGAACCAGCCGCTGACAGCCAGGGATTGCTCAACCCAATCCAGCTGATCTTTCAATCGCGGATCGACGAACTTGCCTTTCACCCCCATCGCGATCAGCGCGGCAGCCGGACGCATCAACAGCGGCATGGGCGGTTTGGCCAGTCGTTCGAAGATCAGCTTGATCAACAACAGTGGCATCAGCGACCCTTCTGCGTAGTGCAGCCAGTAGGTGTAGCTCAGGCGTTCGTCGCTGCCGGCAGGCGGGATCAGACGACCGTCGCCATAGCGGCCAACCAGGTATTCGATGATAGCGCCGGATTCAGCGATCACATGATCGCCGTCCTTGATCACCGGCGACTTTCCCAGCGGATGTATCTTCTTTAGCGAGTCGGGACCCAGCATGGTCTGCGGATCGCGTTTGTACTGTTTGATCCGGTACTCCAAGCCCAGCTCCTCAAGTAGCCAGAGCACGCGTTGCGAGCGGGAGTTCTCAAGGTGATGGACGGTGATCATGCAGCGTTCCTCATAGGCTGTTGTTGTTGATCCTAACACTGCACCCGCTCCTCGAAGCCGGAAGATGTCTCGGATCGCCGCTGATCGTCATCAAGTGAACTCCTGTATTCGTGGACTGCGGCGCGACTTGCTCGCGACACTCGGCGCGGTCTCGGGCCACCCGGGCCTAACTGAGCGCTCTGACCAGCTCCACCAGGGCCAGCGTATCCAGTTTGCAATAGGCGAGCAGATTGTCGCGCAGCGTGCGGCGGCGGTTTTCGCCGGTATCGGCGCGCATCATCTCCAGAAACGCCTCTGATGCTGCGGTGCCTTCCTGGATTTCGCCCAAGGCGCCGTAGTCCAGCTCAGTGGCGAGTGTCGGCAGCACTGCCTTGATCGACCAGGAGCCCTTCATGTCCGGGTGATAGTAGTTGGCACGGGTCAGCGGATGCAGATCGTAGAGTCGCTGGATGATCCCGTTCAGATCATCGGCCAGATCCGGAAACAGCGCGGCCAGATCGGTGAGCACGCGTTGTTCGAATCCGGTATACACAAACACCGGGCCCTCGCTTTCCAGCGCCAGGATCAGGCTCTCTGTGCAGGCACGCATCGGTGCGGCGTCGCCATCGGCGAGAAATTCCCGGTGCTCGAGTTCGCCGTCAGCGTACTGCACATGACATGACCACTGAAACGGCAGCGCCTGGTAGGGTCGGGTGCCAGGCCATATCGGTACCGCGAAATCCACCGTCTCGAAATCGAAATAGAAACGCGGCCAGCCCAGCGCGCCGAGTTCGGCGGCCGCTGCTGGCTTGAGTTCCGGTTTGCCGGCAATCGTGACCCGGCGCACCCATTCCTGGGTTTCACTGCTCAGGCTGCCGGCGGGGATTTCGCGGATGTCTCCAATACCCGCGGCGCGCAACTGCCACACGGTCTTGCCGCCGCCGGGCAGTGAGGAGACCGGATAGTCGGCTTGCTGTGGCGTGCAGTGCGCGAGGAATGGACACGGATACGGGTTTTTGCATTGCGGTCCGATATCCAGCGGCGGCAGTTCACCGGCGAGCACATCTTCGAACTCCTCGACCCAACGCGGCACCTGCTCAAGCATCGGCGCGACCTTGTCGGTGATGTCCTGAAACACCAGCAGGCCGCTGTAGCTGCCGTTGCCGCGGCTGTCGCCCCGGTCGTGGTCGTCGTCGCCGTTGTCGCTATTGTTGTGATAGACGAAAGCGTTATTGATATGGGCCAGCTCAATACGCGTCGGATGCAGTCCAAGACCCGCGAGCACCCAGGTCTGTACCGCGCAGTCGATATAGTGATACGGCTTCACACCCGTCGATGCCTTGACTTCGACCAGCCGCAGATCACCCAGCGAATCGCGCAGCAGTACGTCGGTGCGCACCATCACGCCCTGATGCACAAAAGCCCCTTCGAACAGCGTCAGCGGCCCACGGCTCTGCAGCGCCTGACGGGTTTCCTCTACCGCCCTGGCCGCAGTCGTGCGGTCCCCGCCGATCAACATGCCGCCGGGAAACAGCGTCCGCGCGACTTCGCCAACGCGATGGCCTTTGGCAAATGCGCGCAGGGTATCGCGTGAAACATCCGCGTATTCGGGGTGGCGGGTCTCCAGCCACAGGCGCTTGGCGCATTGCCAGCCCGATAGCATGCGGCTCTTGGACAGGTGATGGTCGCTCATACCCAAATCCTAGCCTATTGTTGTTGTCATGAGCAGGAAGAAGCCGTGAGTGTGAGTCCAGGCCGGGTCGTAAGCAGGGGTATGTGGATACCATCCCTCAGGCGCAGGACGCGGTGCCGGGGGATGGCGCTGCAGGGCAGGCGCGCTGCGGCCGCGTCATCTGCCGGCCGGCATCTAGTGCGGGGTCGGCTCCTTGCCTGACTCGCGCAGCGTGGCCAGCTGCGCTGCCCGTTCGGCGCGTATGCGATCCATGAAGTTCCGCCATTCATCCGACCCGGCCAGCGCTGGTGATAAGGCGCTGATCCGAAGGCCCAGATAGGTGCCCATTCCGGCAGAGATCAACTCCTGCTCGCAGGCGCGGATCGCGTCGGCCGCGCGTCCCAGATACCTGTTCAACGAACAGCGCAGAATCGCGATCCGCCCGGGGCTCCAGCCAGGCTGCCCTTGCTCACGGTCTGCATAGGCGAGCAGTGCTTCGGCCTTGCTCTGCGCAACTGCCGTGCCTTCAGTCAGCGCGAGCGCCGGCAGTGCACGCGCCAGACGCACGGCGTCCCGGAACGAAATGTCGGTACCGGGCAACGGAGCAGCCGGTATGGTCTCGCCGTTCAGCAAGATATCCAGCGCCGCTTGCAGCTCGCCTGCGTTCAGCCGGTCATAGAACAGGACATAGCGCATCCACGGGTCGGCAACGCCCCCGCTGCCTTTGAGACCATCTGCGAAGTAGCGGCGGGCCTCTGCGGCTGCGGCGGCCGTGTCTCCCTCGAACCAGAGCAGCAGCGCACGCGATCCGCGACTCATCGGTGCCTCGGCGTCCATCTCGTCCGCCACGGCCTGCCATTCACGCGCCCGCTGCAGATCGTCCAGCTCCAGGTAATCAAGTGAAACCAGACTGCGGCTATAGGTATCCCGCGGATCGGTCGCGATCACGTCCTGCTGCCAGATGATCGACTCGGCGAACTGCGACCGTTGCCGAGCGACGCTGGCAAGACCGTCTGCGGCACTGGCCAATCCGGGTTTCAGTTCCAGCGCGGTCAGCAAACTCCTCCGGGCCTTGTCGGTCTGCCCCATTGCCAGGTAAGCCCCGCCGAGCTGGTTGTGCAGTACTGCCGACAGCGGATCCCGGGCCAGGCCTTTTTGCAGCGCCTCGATGGCTTCCTCCTGCCGGTCCGCACTTCCCAGCGCGGCCGCGTAATAGGACAGAATGACGACATTACCGGGTTCCATTGCCAGCGCGCGCTCGAGGGTTGCGAGGACCCTGGGGTCGTCGCGCGTGTCAGGGCCGGAATGGTAGATAGCCACTGCATCAGCGGTCCACGCCAACGGCAGGTTGGAATCGATAGCCAAAGCGCGGTCCGCGGCCTCGCGAATGCGTGGTGCGGCTTCGGCCCGGGAGAGATTGCCCCAGCCCAGCTGCTCAGCCCAGGCCATCGCAATACCGGCATAGGCTTCGGCAAAGTCAGGATCGAGCGTGACCGCCCGCTGGTATTCGTCGATTGCTTTGGTGTAACCCTTGACCCCGCCCTCATTGCTGTACTGTTGTCCGCGCAGATACGCGAGGTAGGCCTCGGTGTTGTCAGTGGGCCGATCCGGTGCAGCGTCTGATTCATTTAATAGCGTGACTTTGAGTGCTTCGGCCACCCGCAGCGAGATCTCGTCCTGTACCGCGAACACATCGTCAAGCGTGCGATCAAATGTATCGCTCCACAGATGGTAGCCGTTACTGGCATCGATCAACTGCGCGGTGATACGCACCCGGCCGCCGGAGGAACGCACGCTGCCCTCGAGCACATTGCGCACCCGCAGTTGTCGCGCAATATCGGCGATATCGCCGGTGCTGCCCTTGAAATGGAATGACGAGGTGCGGGCGGCGACGAACAGACCCGGAATGCCGGCCAGCGCATTGAGCAATTCTTCCGACAGACCATCGGAAAAATATTCATTATCGGGATCACCGCTCATGTTGACGAACGGCAACACCGCGACCGACTGCTCCGGCGCGGTGCTGAGAAACTTGGCCGCCGCCATCTGTTCCGGTTGCCGGGCGGCCAGTGAGCCCTGTTCCGCAGTGGTTGGCTCCGGTGTTGCCAATGGCGTGGCGGTCTCGGAATCGGCCAGCGGAACCGCGCCGTCTTCGGGGATCAGCCGATCCGCTACCACCACCAGGATCGCGACCACCAGCAGCACCACGATCAGCGTATTGATCTTGCGTCCGGTGTCCGCGGTGACCGACTGGTTGCGATCGATGTCCCTTTCGCGTTTGATCCCTTCCGGCGTCATCTCGTAGATCCACGAGAAGATCAGCGCCAGCGGGAAACACACCACGAGCAGGCCCAGCACCAGGCGCAAACCCCACTCGGGTACGTCGAGCACCGGGAACACCACGTCGGCGACCTGCAGCACCACCCATGAGGCCACCAGATACAGGAAGGCCATGCGGATGACGTTGCGGCGCTGGAGTTCTGCAATGAAAGACATGACGGGTGCCGGGCTCCTGGGTGGGACAAGGATGGCGTAAGCAACCCTGATGTCAAGGAAAACAGGGCTGTTCAAGGCTCAGGCAGCCTGATGGCTGATCGGAATTCGACGCGGCGGCGGTTATCGGAATTCGATGCGGCGGTTATCGGGAGTCGCGGCCCGGGCCGGCGATGAACAACGCAGATCCATCCTGCTCACCGCGCACGGGCGGAGCGAGGCGTCGGCGTCCACTGGTGCCGCCGCGGCAGGCCACCAGCAGCACTGGCAGCAGCGTCAGATCCGCAAACAGCGCCACAATCATCGCGCAGCCGGTCAACAGTCCGAAGTAGATCGTGGGTACGAAGTTGGACAACGCCAGGATGGAAAAGCCCAGCATGATGACCACGCTGGTGTAATACATTGCCCGGCCGATGGTTGCGTGGCAGCGGTGGATCGCTGGCCAGTACTGGCGATCGATTTCGAATTCCTTCCGGAACCGGCAAACATAATGGATCGTGTCGTCCACGGAGATACCGATAGTGATCGCGGCGATGGTGATAGTCATCATGTCCAACGGAATGCTGAGCCAGCCCATCAGGCCGAGCACGAAGATGCCGGCGACGATATTCGGGATCACCGCGATCAAAGCCAGACGCAGCGAGCGGAACAGGATCAGGAACATCAGCATGATGGCCAGGAAGACCGCGCCCAGCGTCAGGATCTGCGAACGGAACAGGCTGAGCAGCATATTGTTGTACAGCACCAGCATGCCACTCAGGTGCAAACGATCCGGCTCCAGACCCAGTTCCACGGTCAGGTGCTCCCGGATCGCGTCAAGCAATTGTTGCCGCCGCAGCGTCGGGTCAGTCTCAAACACACGGACGGCAAACCGCAACTGATCTCCATCTTCTGAAAGGTAGGGCGTGATCAATTCCGCTTTGACATCGTCCGGAAGTCGCTCATAGACCACAGAAAGCAGGAAGTCGTCATCGGCTATCGACGGGTCGAGTTTCTCGAGCAATCGTACCGTGGTGGTCAGCGAGATGACTTTGCCGGTCTGAGGCAGGCCGTCGAGATAATCGTGGATTCGCGCCACGTCTTGCAGGCGACGGCTGTTGAACCAGTGACTGGTCGTGGTGATGCCGCCGGCATCGTCGTCGTACTCCGCTTCAAACTCCAGCGCAAGCGCCTCTTCGGCGTCGGGGGTACTTGTGACGGCTGCTATTGCTGGCTCGTTGTCGACTGCATCAACCGGGTCCTGGGGCGAGGTTGACGGGGTCACGTTGATGATCACGTCCAGCGGCGTAGTCCCGCCGAGCGTGCGATCGATCAGCTCCATGCCCCGGTAAATCTCAGTCGATTTCCGGTAATAATCGATAAACCGGTTCTCTACGGTCAGACGGGTGGCGCCGGCGACAAACACCGCTACCAGAATTCCGTAGATGATCAGCGTGGGCCTGCTGTGGCGATCGATCAGCTTGGCAAGAAAACCGGTGATCGTCTCGGTCAGATCCCGTAGCGTGGCCGGTCGACCCGGCCTCAGCAACATCAGACCTGCAGGCAACAGCGTGAATGAAAGGACGAAACCCACACTGAGGCCGAGCACCATCATCCAGCCAAAATCGATGACTGGCCGGATACCGCTCACCAGCAGCGAGCCGAAAGCCACCATCGTGGTCAGCGCGGTATACAGGCAAGGGATCGTCTTGCTGCGCACTGTGCGGCTGACCAGCGTCGCCTGGTTTGCGTCCGGATCATTGGCGTGATGTTCCCGGTAGCTGACAATCAGGTGCAGGGTCAGGGCCAGCGTCAGGATCAGCAGCAGAGACAGGAAGTTCGACGATACTACCGTGACCCGCCAGCCCAGCAGACCGAGCAGGCCTACCATGACCACGCTGGTGGCCAGGCAGGTTGCCATCGGCAGCACCACCCAGCGCGTTTTGCGAAAGGCCGATGCCAGGATCACCACCAGGAACACCAGCACGGCGATACCGAAGACCAGCAGGTCATGACGGATAAACGCGATGGAGTCGGCGACGATCATTGGTACGCCGCCCAGGTGAAGACTGGCAGTGTCTGCATGGTTTGCCATCACCGCCCTTACCCTGGCGATGTCCTGCTGCTCCTGCTCGGTCAGACTTGCCGCATGAGCCAGGAACTCGGCGCTTACCGCCTCCAGCTCTGCGGCCTGGTGCTGGTCCAGTTCCTCGGACAATTGCTGCTCGCGCAACTGGTTGCGGCGATCGCGCAGCTTGCGATAGGTCTCGTCGACTTTGAAATCCACGCGCAGCGCGGTGGTCCGTCCATCCGGGCTGATAATCAGATTCCGGTACAAGGGACTGTTGAGTAGCTCGTGCCTCGCACTCGATGGGTCTGTGTCCGGCTGATCCAGATAGCGGATGCCTTCAGGCAGATCCTTGAGATTCAGCGGTGGACTCTCCATGAGCGGCACGTCCAGCAGGCTGGTTACCGATTCCACCCGCTCGAGTTGCGTAAGCTGGTCGCGCAGCCGACCCAGGTCTGCGAGGACGTCAGCACTAAACAGATCCGACTCGGGCGTGTAGGTGACGATCAGGTAGTCGTCGGAGCCGTAGCGGGCACGTATCGAGCGGTAGTAGCGCAGCCCCGGATCGTTCTCCAGCGTCAGCGAGTCTGCCGACGCGTCCAGTTGGAATTGCGGGGTGAACCAGCTGAATAGGGCCACCACCAGCATAATGAACAGCAGGACCGCTGCCGGCCGATCGAGCACGATCTTTTCATAAAGCGCGATGGCTGCCGCACGCATGGCACATCCTTCTCGGCTTTCGGCCAGCATGGATCGGCAGCCCGGCCGATCCGCACCCGCGGGCACTTATGGCCGTGCAGTGATCTCCGGTGTGATCGAGGCCAATTTGCCGATGCCGAAACCCGGTTCCACCAGTGCCGTCCCAAAATCCCGTACATCGACACCGCGTAGCATCAGTGAACGGTATACACCCGCGCCGCTGATATTCCCGGCCAGTCGGTAACCCGCAATCCTGCCGCCATCGAGAAAGATCTTGCGCATCCATCCATCCCCGGCCAGTCGCAGCGTTTCTCCGCCGCGGCTGGCACCTGCGGCGATCAACGGGATGCCAAGATGGCGCAGGCTGTTCATCGACTCGGAGCCTGCGTAGCTGATGTCATAGCCAAGCATTCTCTCCGCGACCACGGCGCCTTGCGCGACTGCGTTGGGCCAGATGGCGTGAACGTAGCGTTCTCCGCTGAGACGATCGCGAGTCTCGGCGACATCGCCGGCGGCCCAGATGCCCGGCATATTGGTGGACAGTGTCTGATCCACGATTACGCCCCAGTCGGTTTCCACCCGGGAACCCTTGAGGAACTCGATGTTCGGTTTCACGCCGGTAGCGGCCACGTATGCGTCGGCCTTGATGCGATCGCCATTCTGCAAACGTAGTCCCTTGACCTTGCGCCGTCCGCGGAAGCTGCCCACCTCGACGCCGGTTTCCACCTCGATGCCGCGATCGCGCAGAGCTTTGAGCACGATGCCGGCGCTTTCCCGGTCCAGTGTCCGCGGCATTACGCGGTCTTCTTTTTCCAGCATCAGCACGCTCACGCCCAGATCCGCCAGCAGCAGGGCCACTTCGACGCCGATAAAGCCGGCGCCAACTACGATGGCGTGGCCAACCGCGCCGGCGCGCACCTGCTCGATCAGGCTCCGGGCTGCGCTCAGGGATTTAAAGTTATAGACCCCTGGCAGATCGTAGCCTCGCAGGGGCGCGTAAAGACGGCTGCCGGTGGCGATGATCAGCTTGTCGTATCCGAGTTCGCTGTCGTCATCCAGCAATACCCTGCGTCTTCCGGTATCGACACCTTGTGCCCGCGATCCGGAGAGGTAGTTAAGCTTGAGTCGCTGCGCGATGTCCAGGCCTCGCCAGAACAGGCGCTCCTCAACGCCATGGATAAAGTGATCCGCCATCGCCGGCGGCGCATACGGTGGATACTCCTCCGCCGAGACCATAGTGATGTCGAGCCGCACTCCCCGGGCAGGCGCCAATGCGCGGAGCCGCTCGGCCGCCACCACTCCGGCGGGGCCGGCACCCAGTATCAGGACGCGCATTGCCACGTGCCCTCCTGCTCCGCCAACAGCACATTGATCAGGCCCTCGAGCGCCCCGTCCAACGGCTGGGTTTCGGTGTCCAGCAATGAACCGATGGACGGCTCACAGCGGCGCAGAGAATCATCGAACGGCAGGCCATGGCGGCTGGTGAACGGGAAACCACCCAGCTGCTGAACCCGATCCAGCGCTTGCTGATAATCAGCGTCCTCGCGAATCCGGTTGACCACCAGATGAATATTCTCGATTTCCAGCTCCATCGCCAGACGCGCCGCGTGTATTGCGACCTGCAGGCCGTTAAAGGTGGGATCGGTCACCACAAGCGCGTGCCTGAATCCCCGCGCCAGAGCGCGACCGAAGTGCTCGAACCCGGCCTGCGTATCCATCAGGATGGCTTCCCCCTGGCGCAGGCTGATCGCGTTGACGACGGCTGCCAACAGCGCGTTTTCCGGGCACAGGCAGCCAGCAGCTGGCTGGACCGTATTGCCCATCACCAACAGCCGTACCTGGTCAGGCGCGATCACACCGAAGCGGCTGACCACATCATCGACCTCGGGATTAAGGCGAAAGAACAGACCCCAGCCTTCACCGGGACGCGCGCCAGTCTTCTCCTCCACATAGTCCGCATTTTCGCTCAGCGGTACCAGGCTTGCGGCGCGGTCAAATGGCATGCCGAGCGCGTAGGGCAGATTCATCTGCGGATCGGCGTCCAGTGCCAGTACACGCCACTTGCGCCGCGCCAGCAATCGCGCCAATAGCGCGGTCAGCGTGGTCTTTCCGACACCGCCCTTGCCGGTCACGACGACCCGAAAGTCTTCCGGGGTTGCGTTTATCGTTAGCGCGGGTCCGTGCTCATGCGCGTGAGTGTGATGTTCGTGATGTCCCTGGTGTTCACACATCGCATTGCCTCTTTATGTTCGCGATCAGGCTGCCTGCGCGGATATTTCTGCAGGTTCCAGACAGGTCAATCCGAGACCCTTTCGTTTGGCTTCGATATGCCGCCGGATCAACAACGCGGCTTTCTCCGGATCAGCCTCCACCGAGAACTTCGCGCCGACCACGTCTTCCAGGCCCTCCGCCAGCAGCTTGACCACGTTGGGGCTGCCGAAGATCGCAGGCTGTACACCGAGGACGGTATCGATGCCGCTGGCTACCACATAGGCGCCGATGGACACGGCCTTCTCCGAGTACCATTCCGGTGCGGCGCCGGCCAGCGGCAACTGAGAGACGTCGACGCCGAGGAAGCGCGCCAGCGCCGCGGCCAGAACCAGGATGCGCGTATTGTCGACGCAGGAGCCCATGTGCAGGACCGGCGGGATGCCGAGCGCGGTGCATACTTCCTTCAGACCCGGGCCGGCCATCTCCGCCGCTTCCGGGAGCATCAAACCGGCCTTGCCGTTGGCCACTGCCGAACAGCCGGTGACCAGCACCAGAATGTCGTTCTCTATCATGCGCTTGGCCAGCGTCACATGACCGAAATCCTGCGGCACCTTCGGGTTGTTGCAGCCAACAATGGCCACGGCGCCGCGGATCTTGCCGGCCTTGATCGCGTCGACCAGGGGCTCGGGCGTACCGCCCAGGGCGCCGAGAATCGCCTCGACCGAGAATCCGGCCATCATCTCGACGGTACCTTCGGGGATGCGCACCCGCTCGGGATTGCGGTTGTTGTAGGCTTCGACGCCCATGCGCACGATCTTCCTGCCGATCTCGAGACCGTGATGAGGATCGAAGGAGACATGGGTGGCACCGGTGAATTTCGCCTTGTCCGCGGTGGAGATCACCACCGTGTGGAAGCACTTCGCCACATCGGTGACCGAGGGCATGATGCACTGGTAGTCCACGACCATCGCGTCCAGCGCGCCGGTCAGCAGCACCAGTTCCTGCATCAGATGATTGCCGACCATGGGCAGACCTTTGCGCATCTGCAATTCGTTGCCGGTGCAGCACAGGCCGACAAGGTTGATGCCTTCGGCGCCATATTCGCGGGCCAGCGCGACCAGTTCCGGATCCTCCGCCGCCTGCATGATGACGTCGGAGAGCAACGGATTGTGGCCATGCAGGGCGATATTTACGTACTCAGGCCGCAGGGCGCCGAGATTCACCTTCGAACGCACCGGCATCGGCGTGCCGAACATCACGTCGGATAGCTCCGTAGCGACCATGGATCCACCCCAGCCGTCCGACAGGCTGGTGCGCAGACCATGAAGCAGGGTATTCACATAGTCGTTGTCCACGCCCATGTGAGTCCGGTGCAGCATCTCGACGTTTTCGCGGTCAATGCCGCGCGGCGCGATGCCGAGTTTGTTCCATAAGTCGGTGCGCTGTTGTGGCAGACGATCGGCGAAACTGAGGCGACCCTTGGCGGTGCCGTATTCCTCCATCATCGCTGCAGCCAGCGCGCACGCTACCGCGCTCAGATCCTCGATGTCCGGATCTATGCCCCACTCCTTGGCCAGATTGCGCAACTTGGTTTCATCGCGCAATTCGTAGCCGCTGGTCTCGCCGGCGGCGAGTTCGGCGAATACTTCGAGGATGTCGCGACCGTGATCCGAGTGTGCGGAAGCTCCCGCCGCAATTGTGCGGCCGAGATTGCGCGCGACGATGATATCTGCATCAGCGCCACAGACGCCTTTCTGCGGGCCCTCGCCAAACGGATCGACCCGGCATGGGCCCATCGAGCAATTGCGACAGCTGACGCCCAGGGCGCAGTAGCCGCATTGTGGTTGCTGGGCGGCCAGTCGATCCCATACGGTTTCGATGCCTTCCTCGCGGGCGCGCAGGATCATCGCCCGCGCGTCGTTGTTGATACTCAGTTGACGAGTATTATCAGTGCCGGCCATGGTGCACCCCCTCGTTCAGGTGAATTGCCGCTGTACCCCAGGCGCGCCACCCGGCAATGCTCTCAGGCACCGGGGGCGTCGCCGGATGCTCGGCGGTAAGGGCGGACAACAGCGCGGTGGTGTCCCGGGCCAGTCCCGCCTCGATCAGTTCATTAAGTTCGCCAAAGACCAGAGCATTGGTCTTGCAGGCTTCGACGCAGGCGGGTTCTGCGCCCGCGTCGATACGTTCCACGCAGCCGTCGCACTTCATTGCAACGATTCTGGATGGCATGCCGTCGCCGGACTCGTGGAAGGTGATCACGTCGAACGGACATACCATCGCGCACATGGCGCAGGTGATGCATCGGCGCGCATCGGTCAGCACCAGATCCCGCGCCTGGTCGCGCTGGATCGCCGCGGTAGGGCAGACCTGCTCGCAGGGAGCCGGGTTGCAGTGTCTGCATTTGTTGGGGAAGGACGTTGCGTAGGCACGCCCTGGCATTACATGGATCCTCGGACGGGGCACCGGACTCTCGAACACTGCTTGGGTCGGATCACGGCTCAAAGAGTGCTCGACCGCGCAGGCGAATTCGCATTGACGGCAGCCGATGCACCGCTCGGGATTAACGAAGACAGTCTTCATTAGGAACTCCCGAGACGAGCGGAGATTTTTGCTGCTCCGCTGATGTGTTCTCCGGTGAAAACATCGCCGGAGGGACTACTAAGAGCATGGCACCGGGCGACAGGGTTTTCCAGTCGGATTTCCCGCCATCAAAGACCGCAGGGAGGTCTTCATCTCCGGCAAGCTGCGCGGTCTGGTAATGTAGCCGCCTGCCGGGGTGCACGTGCCCCGCACACACACGATCCGGCTCTTGCAGAGCTGTCCGCGAGGAGAATACACATGCCACTGGCCAAGCTGACCCTGGTTCTGATAATGACTGCGCTGGGCGCTGCGCAAGCTTCGTTGGCCGCAGATGCGGTCCGCCCCGACTGGATGCCCACCGCCGTCGCCAACAGCGAGAAGGCACTGGTGGCCGAATACGGCGACGCGCAGCACGCAAGAATCCGGCGTGGCGTGGCCCAGGTGGCCGACTTCTGGCGCGTCGAGGATGGCGATCAGACCGTGTTCGAGGCGTTTGTCAGCACCAATTTCGCCGGTGACGCGGTGACGCTTGATGCGATGTTCGAGCGATTCGAATATCTGCTGGAACAGTACGATGGCAACATCAACCAGATCGTGCTGGCGATGCGCCGGCAGACTGATCTGGAACTGGGTCCGATCCTGCCTTTCGACCGGGTAACCGCCGGATACGATCCCGGCGCCCACTTTGATCAGGACTGGTTCGCCAACAAGCTGGCGTTCACGGTACTGCTGAATTTCCCGCTGACCACGCTGGAACAACGTCTGACTGAGGGAGATGACTGGACCCGGCGGCAGTGGGCCGAGACCCGTCTGGCGCAGACGTTTGCGCGCCGGGTGCCGGCCGAGGTCAGTCAGGCCATCGCCGCCTCCGATGCAGCCGCGGACCAGTACATCGCCGACTACAACATCTGGATGCACCATCTGCTGAACGACCAGGGCGAGCGTCTGTTTCCGGCGAAAATGAAATTGCTCACGCATTGGAACCTGCGTGATCAGATTAAGGCCGACTACAGCGAAGCAGGGGGTCTGGCTAAACAACGCATGACCCAGAAGGTGATGGAGCGGATCATCGACCAGACGATCCCGGCGTTGGTGATCGACAACCCGCTGGTGGACTGGGACCCCTACAGCAACGAAGTGACCCTGGCGACAGTGTCCGATTCCGATCAGCCGACCCCTGCCGGGCTTGAGATCAGTAACGCGCCGGAACCGGATACGCGCTACCAGATCCTGCTGAACAACTTCCGGTCCATGCAGTTACTTGACGAATACTCGCCGACAGCACCGACGCATGTTGCGCGAGGTTTTGGCGAGGAGCGCGAGATCCCCGAGGTCCGCGTCGAGCAGATGTTCGAGCAGATCCTGTCATCACCTCTGTTTGCACAGACAGGCGCGCTAATTTCACAGCGTCTCGGCCGGCCGCTGGAACCGTTTGATATCTGGTACAACGGCTTCAAGCCCCGGGGCACCTATACCGAGGCCGAGCTCGACGCGATAACCCGCAAACGCTATCCAACCGCCGCCGCGTTTCAGGCGGACATGCCCGATATTCTCGAAGGCCTGGGTTTCACACCGGCGAAGGCTGCATACTTCTCCAGCAAGATCGTGGTCGATCCTGCCCGCGGCTCCGGCCATGCCTGGGGCGCGGCCATGCGGGGCGCGATGTCGCATCTGCGCACCCGGGTCGGCGCCGATGGTATGGACTACAAAGGCTACAACATCGCCGTCCACGAATTGGGACACAATGTCGAACAAACGGTTTCGCTCTACGAGATCGACTACTACACCCTGCAGGGTGTCCCGAATACCGCATTTACCGAGGCGCTGGCGTTCGTGTTTCAGGCGCGTGATCTCGAATTGCTCGGTCTGGCCGAGCCTGATGCCACCAGCCAGGCTTTGCAGGTGCTCGATGACTTTTGGAGCGCGGCGGAAATAGCTGCCGTGGCGCTGGTGGATATGCGTGTCTGGCACTGGATGTACGAGCATCCTGACGCCAGTCCGGCCGAACTCAAGCAGGCGACATTGAACATTGCAAGGGAGGTCTGGAACGAATATTTCGCGCCGGTCTTCGGCGAGCGCGACGTGATCCTGCTCGCGGTTTACTCGCACATGATCAACAATCGCCTGTATCTGCCCAACTACCCGATCGGCTCGATGATTGCGCTGCAGATAGAGCAGCAGGTAGACAAGGCGGGTGATCTTGGCAGTGAATTCGAGCGTATGTCCAAAATAGGCCGGCTGACACCGGATCTGTGGATGAAGCAGGCCACAGGCGCTCCGGTAGGACCGGAGGCCATGCTGGCGGCGGCCGGGAAGGCACTCGAACAGGTTCAGGCAGCCGCAACGCCGGTGGCCGCTGCTGACTAGATCACGCGGGATTCGGGCGGGGCGATGAGCTTTATCATCCCACCGATCAGGGTTAATCAATGGCGGGCTAACCGGACCTGGGACAGACCAGGCGGGGCCCACCTGATCCAGGAGACAAAAGCTTGAGTATTCTGATTATCGGCGTGGCCCTGTGGGCCATCGTACATTTCTTTCCGGCCATCGCTGCGGGGCAGCGGGCGAGTTTGAACCAGCGTCTCGGCCAGCGCTATCGCGGCCTGTTTTCACTGCTGATCCTCGCTTCGCTGGCCCTGATTGTTGTCGGCTGGCGTTCAACCATTCCAACCACGGTATACCTGCCGCAAATCTGGGGCCGTCATCTTGCCTATCTGCTGGTGTTGATTGCTTTTGTGCTGTTCGCGGCGGCGAAAACCAGCAACAACATCCGGCGTCTGATCCGGCATCCGCAATTGACTGCGGTCGCGGTATGGGCCACCGGCCATCTGTTCGCAAACGGCGATATCCGCTCGCTGATCCTGTTTGGCGGTTTGGGACTGTGGGCCATCGCCGAAATGGCGCTGATCAATCGCCGCGATGGGGCATGGCAAAAACCGTCGGCGGTGCCATTCACCAAGGATCTTGCGACGGTAGCGATCGGCCTCGTTGTGATGGTGATCTTTATGTTCCTGCATCCGTTCTTCACCGGTATGGTGGTGATACCGACCTGAGCGATCGACGTCCGGTCCAGCATTGTTGGCGTGGTTTCATCGTCAGACTGCTGACATGCGCCGCCGGCCGGGCGCTCGTCGTGCCATGCGTTGAGCGCGGCACTCGCTGCGCGTAGCATGGCGCGTCATGAATGACTTAGCCCGGTACTGCCTATCGTTATCGCGGATTTCCGCGTTCTTACTTGCTGCCGCCATCGTGGCCATAGTTGCAATAGCGGCGGTCACGGCAGGCGGCTGCAGCCGTGATGCTGGTGAAGATGGCGTGGTCAAAGCGATGCACCGGATTGATGCCGGTGGAATGACCGAGCGGGTGATTGCCCTGGCGAGTGACGAGATGTTGGGACGGGCGCCGATGACCGACGGTGAAACCCGGACCATTGAATATTTGCAGTCTCAGTTTGAAGCGATCGGTCTGGAGCCGGCCGGGGATGACGGATACCTGCAGCCGGTGCCGCTGGTCGAGATTACCGCCAGTCCGGACTCCACAATGGAAGTGGATGGCGAAGCGTTGCGCTACGGCGACGACTTCGTGGTCCGGACCAAGCGGGTGGCAGACGAGGTCCGTTTGCAGCAGTCGGAATTGGTGTTCATCGGCTATGGCATCAACGCCCCCGAGTATGACTGGAACGACTACGCTGGCGTGGATTGGGCTGGAAAAACCGCGATCGTGCTGATCAATGATCCCGGATTCGCGACCGGCGACGCGAACCTGTTTACCGGTCGTGCAATGACCTATTACGGCCGCTGGATGTACAAATACGAGGAAGCGGCGCGCCAGGGGCTGGACGGTTTGCTCATCGTGCATGAGACCGCCCCGGCCGCCTATGGCTGGGATGTCGTTCGCAACGGCAGGGTCGGTCCGCAGCTTGATCTGGTGACCGGGAATGACGGCGCCGACCGGGTGGCGGTCGAAGGCTGGATTCAGCAAAGCGTGGCCGAGCGTTTGTTCGAGCGTGCCGGGCTGGATTTCCACAACATGAAACAGGCGGCGCTGGGGCCGGATTTTCTGCCGGTCTCACTGGACCAGCGGGTCAACATCGACATCCGCAACACTATCCGTAAACAGTCCTCATACAACGTCCTCGGCAAACTCACCGGTAGCACCCGGCCGGATGAGTACGTGGTCTACAGCGCACACTGGGATCACCTTGGGATGGACCCGGATCTTGATGAGGACAAGATCTACAACGGCGCCGCCGACAATGCGACTGGCGTCGCGGCCCTGCTGGAAATCGCTGAAGCGTTTGCCGCGCTCGAAGAGCCGGCCCAGCGCTCGGTGTTGTTTGCCGCGGTGACCGCAGAAGAGGCCGGTCTGCTCGGCTCGCTGTATATGGCGCGGAATCCGCCGGTGCCCAACCGGAATCTGGTAGCGGTGTTGAACATGGATATCATGTTGCACAACGGAGCGAAGCCGGAAACGACTCTGCTCGGTCTGAGTCAATCGGAACTGGGCGATCTGGCCCGCGCGGCTGCAACACGTCAGGGCCGCAGCGTGCGCCCCCACCCGTCACCGGAAAGCGGCTACTTCTACCGCTCGGATCATTTCAGCATGGCCAGGTACGGGGTGCCGGGGCTGAGCTTTCTCAATGCCGGACCCGCGGATTCCGTTTATGTCCGTGAGCATTATCACAAGCCGTCTGACGAGTACCGGGATGACTGGGACCTGGCAGGGGCGGTGCAGGACGCACGAATGTATTTTGATCTGGGCCTGGGCCTGGCGAATAGCGATACGTTTCCGGCATGGAGCAAGACCAGTGAGTTCCGGGCCGCCAGGGAAGCTGACGGCCGCTAGCGCCCGGATTGCTTTCGCTGTTGCCGTCTGCGCTCACGCCGCAGCCACTGCACGCCGAGGATGAGTCCCAGCAGGGGCAGCATTAACGCGATCAGGATCAGCAGATTTTCCGCATTGAAGCTCATAAGTCTGTCCTGAGTATGGCTCGCGGATTCCGGGTCTGCCGGGTGCCGGGCCGGTGCCCTGCTGGACCCTGCCCAAGCCAGAACCGGCCAGATTCGGCCAGATTCGGCCAGATCCGCCCAGCCGGGGCCGGCTCGTGTGAGCATAATGCCGCCGGCCGGGGTCCAAACCTTTGGACGCAACAAGGTGCGTTCCGAGAACGGGGGACAAAACTAATGAGAATGAATGTGCATGCTCCAGGACACGGGTCTTTCAGCGTTTCGGCCGGCCTTGCTGTACTGCTGATCCTGTCGGTGGTCATTTGCCTGCCTGTGACAGCAGATGAGACGACTGCAACTGGTGTGACCGGCGCGCTGACGCAAACCGATCGGTCGGAGAAGGACCGCGAGGCGGACGCCCGTCGCAAGCCGGATCAGGTACTGGACTTTTTCGGTTTGCAGCCGGGGTTGAACGTGCTGGAAATGTTCGCTGGTGGCGGCTACTACACCGAGATCCTGTCGTACGCGGTGGGCGAAGAGGGCCTTGTCTGGGCACACAACAACACACCGTACCTGGAGTATGCCAAGGACGAAATCGCGACTCGTTTCCCGGATGGCATGCCATCCAATGTGAAACCCGTTACGGCGGAAAACAACGAGCTGGCGCTGCCTGCCGAGACGTTTGACCTGGCCTTGCTGATCCTCGCTTATCACGACGTCTATCACGTGCATGAAGAAAGCGGCTGGCTGCCTATCGATGGCCCGAAGATGCTCGCTGAGATCTATCAGTCGATGAAGCCGGGCGCGGTGCTCGGCGTGGTCGATCATGTTGCAGAAACTGGCGCCCCCGCTGAGACCGGCGAAACATTGCACCGTATCGATCCGGCATTGATGAAGAAAGAAATCGTCGCTGCCGGTTTCGTCTTTGACGGCGAAAGCGATGCGTTACGCAACCCGGCCGACGACGTCACTCGTCACGCCTTTGACCCGAAGAGTCGCGGCAGGACCGACCGGGTGATTTATCGTTTTGTACGGCCCTGACTTTCGGCGATCCTGAGCCGGCGGACGGCAAGCCGGTGACGGCAACCCGGTGAAAGGGGAGAGGACCATCAGCTGGCCAGCGCCGTCATCGTGCGGCAGTTTTCGCATACAGGGCACGGCATTCGGACTCACGTCCGCGCACCACACGGTGCCCCTGTAGTGCGCCGCGGGTTTCCGTGACGACGGTATGCTGTCCCTCTTCACCGTCGTCGGCGAAGAAATAGATCACCACCCAGTCGCGCACCCGATCGAGCTTGTGGGCGAGAGCGGTGTTGGAGTACAGAACCGTGAAATGCCAGTGGTCGCGCTGATTGTGCAAAACCGGCAGCCAGGCTTCTCCGTCGGGATTGAATCGCCTGGGCGCAATGGTCGGTAACTTGCCTGCTTCGGCAAGCTCCCGGTATTCCTTATCGATCTTCAGCAGTATCTGTACATCGGGACCGCCGCCGTGACCCGCGTCCGCGCCGCGTGCATCCCGGCGCCGGGTTCGCTCCAGCATGCTGGAAAGGCTTGCCCGGATTCCCTGCAGTCGGCGCTTGCCGATGCCGGGCAAGGACTGCAGCCGGCCGTCCCAGGCCGCGGCCTCAAGCTGCTCCAGGGTGTCGATATGGAGATCGTCGTGGATGTGGTCGGCCAGAACGGCGCCGATCCCCGGCACCGTCTGCAGCAGGGCGCCTGCATCCAGCGTGCCTCGCAGGCGCTCCAGCTGACTCCAGCGGCCGCTGGTCACCATCTCGCGGATCGCGGAGGAGATACTGCGGCCGATCGCGGGCAGCGCGATAAGACCCTCAAGGCCTTCCTCTTCGAGTATGTGCGCCAGATCCCTGTTCAGCCCTTCGACAGTATCTGCCGCCTTGCGATAGGCCGCTACGCGGAACGGATTGGCGCCCTGAGCCGACAGCAAGTCTGCTGCCTCGCGCAGTTTCTGTGCAATCTGCTGATTGACGCTGATATCCATCCGGCCTGGCCTGATCAGGGCTCAATACAAGCATAGTCGCGGCCACCCTCGAGGGTCGTCCGACAGACCCGGCGGCGGCGGGGGATTCACGAAACCGTGGCCGAGTGGGGTATGATCGGACCGACACCACAGCGGACTGCGGACCGTGCGGTGCTGCCGTGAATCCCTGGATAGAAAGGTCCCTGGAGTAGAGTTGATGATGCACAGAACCGCCGTTCTTTCGGTCTGCTGCCCGTTATTGATATCGGGCGTCCTGTTTGCCTCGGGCGCTATTGCTGAAGATCCGACCGCGGCGCCGGCCGTCATTGCCAGCGCGGACCCCTTGCTGGCCGCGGTGGACGAGCAGCCCACGCGACGCAAACAACGGCCGGTGCCGGCACAGGTAGAAGGCAAGTTCTGGGGCAGCGGGGTTTGGGAAGATGGCTGTGTCAGCTGTCATTCGGACGCCAGCGACGGTGGCTACCAGTCGCTGGGCGTGCTGCTGCAACGGGTAGGTCATGGCATTCCGCCGAATCATGTGAAGACCGTCCCTAACGGATGCCAGAAATGTCACAAGGACGGCGGCGCCGCCTATCCGCTGGGTACGCTGATCCACGAAATCCATTTCGAGAACCCGCGCGAAAACGCTTACGTCAACGATTTCAAGGGCAGCTGTATCGGCTGTCACCGCATGAATACCGAGCGTGGCTCAGCCAGCCTGAAACGCGGCAAACGTAACTGGTAGGTCGGCCAAAGCCCAACCATTGGCCAATCCACTGCCCGAACCATCGGTCGGGTCTCAGGCGCGTCCCCATTTGTGCTTTCTCAAGCCGGCGCCTCCGCGACCTGCCCTGAGAAGCATCCTCATGCACAGCGCACTCGTTCCTGATAGTCCGGGATGGCCCGGATAAGAGATGCAGCAAACGGGGTCCCGCATGAAAGATCAAATACGCCGGTTTGAACGGCTGGCCCGAACGCTCGATCCCGACCCACAGGCCCGGGCGGGTATGACCCGCCAAGCGGTTTCCTTTTCAGACGACTTCCTCGCTTCGTTGCCCGGGCGCGGCACTTACCGGCGCGGTAGCCATAAGCCGGACCCCGGGGCATTCGGGTTGCAGGACGGCCCGGCGTCCATGGGCGAGGCGCTGGCGATCTTTGAGCAGGATGTGCTCGGTTCAGGTATCAATCCGGCATCGGGTTCGGCTTTCGGATACATCCCGGGTGGCGGCATTTACCCGTCCGCGTTGGCGGACTACCTGGCGGACGTCACCAACCAGTATTCGGGTGTGTCTTTCGCCAGCCCCGGCGGTGCACAGCTGGAACGGTCGTTGCTGCGGTGGATGGCGACCGAGCTGGTCGGTCTGCCGGAGACCGCGGGCGGAGATCTCACCTCCGGCGGCAGTATCGCGAATCTGTCGGCTATTGTTACCGCGCGTGAGGCCTGCGGTATCCGCGCCAGAGACGTCGAGCGCAGCGTGGTCTACCTGACCGCGCAAACCCATCATTGTGTCGACAAGGCCTTGCGCGTGGCCGGGCTGGGCGAATGCGTCGTCCGGCGGGTGTCGATGGATGCCGGCTGGCGCATGAGTCCGCGGGCGCTGATTGAGCAGGTCAGCCTTGATCTCGCTGATGGCCTGCGGCCGTGGATGGTGGTGGCGTCGGCGGGCACCACTGACGTGGGTGCGGTGGATCCGCTGGATGCGATCGCCGATATTGCCGCCGAGCACGGCCTGTGGAATCACGTCGATGCCGCCTATGGCGGGTTTTTTCTGCTGACCGAACACGGCCGACAACGTCTTGCCGGGATCGAGCGCGCCGATACGGTGGTGCTCGATCCGCACAAGGGTCTGTTTTTGCCGTTTGGCACGGGCACCGTACTGGCGCGGGACGAAAGACAGCTGGCCGCGGCACATCGCCATACAGCCAACTACATGCAGGATGCGCACGCGGACGATGGCGCGTTCTCGCCGGCCGACCTGGGTCCTGAGCTGAGCCGGCCGTTCCGAGGCCTGCGCCTGTGGCTGCCGCTGAAATTGTTTGGTCTGGAGCCGTTCCGCGCCGCGCTGGAGGAAAAGCTGCTGCTCGCGCGTTATTTTCGTCAGCAGCTGCTGCAGATGCCGGGGTTTGAAGTGGGTCCGGAGCCGGATCTGTCTGTGGTCACTTACCGCTTTATCCCGGAACATGGTGACGCGGATGAATGCAACCAGCGCTTGCTGCAGGCCGTGCACGCAGACGGGCACAGTTTTATCTCTTCAACCCGCCTCGATGACCAATTTGTCCTGCGTCTGGCCTGTCTGCATATGCGCAGCCATCTGCAGCAGGTAGACGAGCTATTGGACCTTGCTGGCACGTGAGTCGGAAAAACTCTGAAGCATGCCGGGTTGCCGGTTTGCCATGCCAGAGCCCGGACGCGGGAGCTGCTTGCGCATACAGAGCCGGTCGCATGCGGTGCCGGGATTCTGGTGGGCAGCGTTTTACGCTGGTGTCTTCCGCATCCGTTTGAACCGCAGGTGCCAGGACAGCTTGTGCAACTCCATGCCGACCAGGATCGACAGACTCAGTGTCATGAGCACCAGCCACAACGCTCCGTCCACCGGCTGGGTGGAGAGCAGCGTGTTGCCGAATGAGGAGTAAAGCATCGCCACATGGATTGAGAAGGCGACCAGTATCCCGATCATCAGCACCGGGCTTCGCAGCGGCGACAGCGAGAAGGCCGAGCGCGTTTCGGACCGACAATTGAAGATATGCACGTTCTCGAACAGAACCATCAACAGCAGGACCGCGTTGCGGGCCGAATCGGTGCTCCAGCCGTGATCCAGCATCCAGTAAAACAAACCGAAACTGACCAGCCCCATAATCAATGCGCCGACTATTGTGCGCTCGATCATCAGACGGTTGAATACCGGCTCCTGGGGAGAACGCGGCGGTCGTTTCAGCTCGTCACCCAGTCCCGGTTCGAAAGCCAGCGCCACATCCTGGATGCCGTTGGTTACCAGGTTCAGCCACAGCAGTTGCACTGGCAACAGCGGCAGCGGCAAGCCAAAGCTGATCGCCAATGCGACCAGTACCACCTCGGCCGCGCCGGTCGAGATCAGCAGATAGATGACATTGCGGATATTGTCGTATGCGATCCGGCCTTCTTCGATGCCAGCGGTAATGGTCGCGAAGTGGTCGTCGCTGATCACCAGTTCCGCCGCGTCGCGGGCAACATCTGTACCCGCTCGGCCCATCGCAACGCCGATATTCGCGACCCGCAAGGCGGGTGCATCGTTCGCGCCATCGCCGGTGACGGCGACAAATTGCCCGGCGCGCTGTGCGGCTTCGACGATCTCCAGCTTCTGGTGTGGCGCCACCCGCGCAAACACTCTGGCCCTGGACATGTAGGCGGACAATTCGTCCGGCGAACTGCGCGACAGCGTCGCGCCTGTCACAACCTGGTCTTCTGTCTCGGCCAGACCCAGGTCGCGCGCGATACTCAGGGCGGTAATCGGATGGTCGCCGGTCACCATGATGGTGTCCACGCCTGCGTCCCGGGCCGCGGCGACAGCTTCCCGCACACCATCGCGCAAGGGATCGATCATGCCAACCAGCCCGAGGCAAACAAGACCTGCGGGTACGGGTGGCACCGTGACCCCGGTCAGATCCACCGCCATCGTGCCTTCGGCCAGGGCCAGAACGCGGTATCCGTGTTCGGCCATTTGCTGGCTCATCTCGCGCATCCGATCCAGCACCGCCTGGTCATCAGCGCACATTTCAAGAATGCGCTCGGGCGCGCCCTTGACCATCGCGCTGATACCGTCGTCCACCCGGTGATAGCTGGCAGCAAACTGGCGTTCGGCTTCGAACGGCAGCTGGTTGATCTGCGGATGATGCTCCAGCGATATATCGCGTCGCCAGCCGAGCTTGTAGGCCATCGTCAGCAACGCAACGTCGGTGGCGTCACCGCGCCAGGCCCAGCCGCCGTCGGAGTGATGCAGGTCGGCTTCGTTACACAGCACCGCAGCCCGAGCCAGACCGGCGAGCGCGCCACCCTGGTCGGGCTCTATCGGCAGGCCGTCCTGCAGAAAGCGGCCCTCCGGTACAAAGCCTTCGCCGACCACCTCAAACACGCTGCCGTCGGCGAGCCTGACTTCACGCACGGTCAGTTCGTTGCAGGTCAGGGTGCCCGTCTTGTCGCTGGCGATCAGCGTACAGCTTCCCAGACCCTCGACCGCGGTGAGCCGCCGCACAATCACGCCGCGTTTCGCCATCCGCGTGGTGCCGATCGCCAGCGCCACGGTAAGCGCGACCGGCAATCCTTCCGGGATAGCGGACACCGCCAGCGCGACACCGAAAAGAAACATCTCGCTAATCCGGTAACCGCCGAAGGTGACACCGGCGACCGCGACAAAAGCGGCCGCCACCAGCACAGCGATTGCGATGCGTCGGGTGAACTCTTCCATCCGCACGACCAGCGGTGGTCGCCCGGAGTCTGTACCCATGACATCCAGCGCGAGACGGCCGATCGCGCTGTCCGGCCCGGTGGCGGTGACCAGGCCCTGGCAGCGGCCCCGGATCACCATGGAGCCGGCGTGCGCCATGTTGCGGCGATCAGCCAGTGGTGTCTCGGCGCTGCCGGCCCACTCTGCGTCTTTGGTGACCGCCGTAGACTCCCCGGTCAGCAAGGACTCATCCACGTCAAGGCTTTGGGTGGCAAACAGACGGATATCGGCCGGCACCCGGTTGCCTGACTCCAGCAACACCAGATCACCGGGCACCAGTTCTTCCGCGTCGATTTCGCGTGTCTGGGTGTTGCGGCGGACCGTGGCGCGGATGCGCAGCAGTTGTTGCAGCGCCTGGCTGGCCTTCTCTGCCTTGCCTTCCTGGATAGTCCCGATGATGGCGTTGATCAGCAGCACGCCGACGATAAAGGCCGCGTCCTTGACTTCACCCAGCGCCAGAGAGACGGCCGCTGCGATCGCCAGCACATAGATCAGCGGACTGCGGAATTGTCGGCCGGCAATCGCCCATAGACTCGGCGGCGGCGCATGCGGCAGGGCATTAGGGCCGTGTCGCTGCAGACGCCGCTCTGCCTCATCCTGCGTCAGGCCCTTGTTGTCAGTCGCAAGCTCGCTGGCGATCTCGGCCGGGTTCATCCCGTGCCAGGCCTTCTCTGGCCGTGCTTCCACCAGCCGGTGGTCTGTCCTGCTCATCAAAGCAGTCCCCGTGGCGGGAAGGGCGGGTGTTCCGCTGAACAAATTCCCACACCCTTAAGCATAGGTCCCGACGCGGGCTGTCGACAGTAGGTAGATTGCCACCAGAATGGCGGCGGCGGCTGCGCTCTGCGCCGACGACGCTATGCCTGTGGGTCAGGGCTCCCGGCGCTGCGCCGGCAAGGACCGCCCCGGCCATGGGATCAACATGGGCACCCGGCTCCGGTAGGCCTGGTATTCCTCACCCAGATCGCGGACGGCTTCGCGTTCTTCGAAATACACGCCGATCAGGATGTATACAGTGAATCCAGCGGCCAGCAGGGCATGCCCCACGGTCAGATGCGGTGTAAACCAGACGCCCGCGATTACGCCAAGCATCATCGGGTGACGGCAAAACCGATAGCCGGCGCGTATCTGAAACGGCACTGGCGTGTACTCGCGTCCGGCATAGTGGAGCCGCGCCTGGCGCAGGCCAATCAAGTCCGCCTGACTGATCCACGTCGTTGATACGGCCATCAAACCCCAGCCTGCGGCGAACAGCAGCCACATCGGCGCCTGGGCAAGCGGATGCTCAAGCCGCCAGATCGTCACCGGGATCGGACGCCACTGCCAGAACAGCAGCGCCAGCACCAACACCGATGCGAGCACGTAGGTGCTACGCACCGCCGCCGGCGGCACCTGCCGGCTTAGCCACTGTCTGAACCAGGGCCGCGCCATGACGCTGTGCTGAAGGCCGAACAGCGCGAGCAATTCCAGGTTGATCATCAGGGCCAGCGGCCAGGCTGACATCGTTCCGCTGTCGACAGTCTTCGGTACCAGGAAACCGCCGACAAAACCGAGCAGATAGATTGCCGACAAGATGAAAAGGCCCCAGACGATCCAGGCATAGGCCAGCACAATACCCGCGCCTGTATTGCGCTTGCCGGCCAGGCCGGTGAGCTGGTCGCTCATCGTTCGCGCCATTGCATCACGAATTCGCGTTGCTCGGCGGTTTGCGGCGTATTCGGGAAAACGTCGGACTTCTCCATCTGCGGCCAGAGTCGGGCCAGTTCACGCAGGGCCGCGTTGCCGGTCAGCCCATGGCGGACAAAATAACAGCCGATGGCTGTGCCGGTACGCCCGATTCCTGCCAGACAGTGGATATAGGCAGTGCCACCAGACTCGATTGCGGAGTCAACAACATCGAGGATGGCGACCATGTCGCGACTCCGGTCCGGGACGCCCATATCGGTAATAGCGATGCGCTGGTAGACCACATCAAGCTTGCGTTCGGTCGCCAGTTTGCGCAGCGCAGGCTCGTAAGGCCGCAGCTCACCGGCACGGGTCAGATCCAGGAAATGCGTGACGCCGTGATCCAGGTATCTGCCAAGCCGGCTGCCGGTATGTTTTTCGTCGCGCGCACCCGGGTATTCACCGGCGAGCAGGCGGTTGGGTTCGACCCAATAGGTATTCGGGTTAGGACGGCTCATGAGTCAGCTGGGGGGGTGACCGGGAGGATTCCTGACCTGCCAATGATACGTCAGTGCAGCCCCCGCATTCGCCAACTGGTTCCGGTTTCCGCCCTTGAAGCACCCGCAGGCTCGTGGCCAGACCACCCGGAAATGGCAAATTGTCAGACCACGCCGGGATTTCCGCAGGCCTTTTGCGCCAGTACACAGGTCGCGGCGCGGATGGGCGAGGTGGTCGTCGCAGCGGCGCAACACCTGCCGGTGAAGGGTTATAGCCGTTGAAACGTCTATACAAACAAGGGTCAGGGGAGAAGGGCGATGAGCAGAGGGCGACGACGACGCGATCTCGAGACAGCTGAACTGCTGATGGCCAGCGCCTATCTGGGCACGCTGCTGACGCTGGTGTTGGTGCTGGGGCTGGCCGTCTGATCCAGGCGGGGGCGGGATCGCCAGTCATCCGGCCAATCATCCGGCCAATCATCCGGCCAGTCATCTGGCCAGCCATGCGGGCCAATTATACGGTCGCCACATATGAGTATCCGGTCACAGATAGCGGGGGTGTCCGCCGCTATCCTTCTGCCTTGTGACTCCAAGTCAGAAACATGCGCGCCCAGATCGCGCCGCTCACCCGCGGGGAGCACAGGCATGATCCATACACTCGTGCCGATGCTGGTCGCGGTGGTGCCGGTGATCCTGTTCGGGTTGCTGATTGAAGCGGTGCGGCGTGGCGAGGAAACGCGCCAGCGTCGGGATCCCTTTGTCAGCGAGTTCCTGCGCCCGGCGGGCTACGGGCGCCAGCGCACGGTCGACACGCTGCAGCTGGATCTGGCCCTGACATTCGGCTTTGGGCTGGCCCTGCCGTTGTGGTTCTATTCGGTGTGGTTGACGCTGGGGAAAAATACGCTGGGCCCGAGCTGGACCGGATGGCTTTATGCCGGGCTTGGGCTGGCCAGCTTTGTCTACTTCCTGATTCGCACGGTGGTGATTTACCGAGGCCTGAGCCGTACCCGGCTTGATCTGGACGGCGAGGCCGCATCCGGGCAGGAGTTCGACCGCCTGATGCGAGCCGGAGCAAGGGTGTTCCACGACATGCCCGGGAACGGGTCGAACATCCACCATATCGTCGTTGGCGCCACCGGGGTGTTGGCGGTTGAATCGATGGCTCACCCGCGACCCGAGCGCCAGCGCGGGACTGCGGATGCGAGCGTTTCTTTTGATGGGCGCCAGCTGAGATTTCCCGATCACCGCGAAGAAGAGGCCGTGCGGCGCGCGCGCGACAATGCGCGCTGGCTCGGCGATTGGCTTAGCGCCGCCTTGAATGAACCGATCGAGGTACGGCCGGTGCTGGCCTTGCCTGGGTGGTTTGTGGAGCGCCAGGGTTTGAGCGACGTCACCGTGCTCAACCCCAGAGATTGCGCTCGCCACCTCCAGGGGCAACCGAAGTTATCCGAGAAAATGCAGGAACGTGTGGCGTTCCAGATCGAGCGGGCTTGCCGCAACGAACGACCCGACAAACGCCGTCGGCGGCGTTGAGTCTCAGGCCCCGGGCAGACGCACCTCAATCCGGGTGCCGCCGAGGCCAGACAGGGAAATTGCCAGCTCGCCGCCGCGCGGCGTGATGATGTCTCTCACCACCGCCAGCCCGATGCCATGACCGGGTACGCGCTGGTCACCCCGGATCCCGCGCTGGACCAGCAGATCAGCTTCCGCGACCGGGATGCCCGGGCCATCGTCCTCCACCACGATTTCGATCCCTGGATGACGCGCGCCCTGTGCATCCAGCCGTCGCACCTCCAGTCTGACCTGTTTTTTGCACCACTTGCAGGCGTTATCCAGCAAGTTACCAAGGATTTCGGTCAGATCTCCGCGCTCGCCAGGGAACATCGCGTCGGCATCGATGCTGCGGGCAATCTGCGGCGACTTTTCCGCATAGACTTTGGCCAGCGCATCACAGATGGCCTCCACCGCAGGTGACACCAGAGTGCGTTCGCGGCTCATCGTCGCAGCGCCGCTGGCCGCGCGCCGTAGCTGATAGTCGACAATGCCCTGCATGCGGTCGACCTGTTGCTGAATCAGCGCCGGCTCCGATTCGCCTGTCTCGATCTGGTTGCGCACCACTGCCAGAGGAGTCTTCAGGCTGTGCGCAAGATTATCCAGAGACTCGCGGAATCTCTGGCTGCGCGCGCGTTCGCCCTCGATCAACGTGTTGACGCTGCCCGCGAGCGCGCCAAGCTCGCGCGGGTAGCCGTCGCTGAGTTGCTGGCGCTCACCGGCTTCAATCTGACGCACCTCCTGTTCCGCCTGCCCGAGCGGGCGCAGCAGGAATCGGAGGGCCGCTATTTGCGCGGCAATGATGATCATCGCGAGTACAAAAAACCAGCTGCCCAGTCGGGTCCGATATTGTTTGATCTGTGCCCTGTAGCCGTCGAGACCGCTGGCGACACTAAACACAAATGCGCGCACGCTGTCGTCATCGAACTCCCATTCCACCCGCAGACTCGCGTTGAGCAGCTCGGTGCCGTCATCGAGCTCGACCGTCTTGAACAGGATGCGGCCCGGTGCGTCCGGAGCCGGCGCCGGAAGACGCAGACCGGTAGCGGACGCCGAAATCCACACGGTCTCGCCATCGGCTTCGGTGACCTGCGCATAGAGGCCGGATCCGGGACGGGAGAAGCGAGTTTCCGGCAACGCGTTCGGCAGGATGAGCCGGGCGGAAGCACCCGGGTCCGCAGCCGTCAGCAAGCCGAGGACCTGGGATTCGAGCAGGTCTTCCAGCGCCTGCTCGGCAGCCCGCCGGAAGGCGCCATCGAGCGCGACGAACGCGAAACTGAAGAACACACCGAGCAGCAGGGTGGCCCCGAGCATGACACGCCGGGTCAGCGAGGCCGGTCGCTTCATCCGCTGGCCCGGTCGAGTCGCCAGCGATAGCCGCGGCCGCGCAGGGTTTCTATCGGATTGAGCGTGCTGTCAGGATCAAGTTTGCGGCGCAATCGGCCAATGAACACCTCGATGACATTCGAATCGCGTTCAAAATCCTGATCGTAGAGTCGATCGGTCAGTTCGCTCTTGGATATGACTTCGCCTGAGCGTAACAACAGGCACTCGAGCACCCGGTATTCAAAAGCCGTCAGCTCAATCGGCATGTCACTGACGGAGACGCTCTGACCGCGCGTATCGACGGTGATCGGGCCACTGCTGAGTAATGGGCTGGACCAGCCACCCGCGCGACGCAACAGTGCGTTAACCCGTGCCACCAGTTCTTCCATGTGAAAAGGCTTGACCAGGTAGTCGTCAGCGCCGGCGCCCAGGCCGTCGACCTTCTCTTCCCAGCGGCCGCGGGCGGTGAAGATCAGGATCGGGAAGTCGTAACCGTCACGCCGCAGTTTGCGGATCAGATCCATGCCAGGGAGGCCGGGCAAACCAAGATCGACTATGGCCACGTCCGGATCAAACTCGGTTGCAAAATACAGGCCCTCGTCGCCGTCGCCGGCAGCATCCACGGTAAAGCCGTCGTGGCGCAGCCGCTTGGCGACCCCTTCGCGCAGAGCCGTTTCGTCCTCAACAATCAGGATACGCATGGCGGATCAGCGGATTTTGCCGGACTGTGCATCGACCTTGACGGTGCGCACCCGACCGCCATCGGTAAGGAACTTGATCCGGTAAAACTTTTTCCCGTTGTTACCGCGGGATTCCGCCTTAAGGATCGTGATATCGCCGTAGCGTTGCCGCACCTTGTTGACGGCCTGATCGAGGCTGATGCCATCGTTCTCGGCCAGGCGCAGGCTCTGAGTGGTCATGCCGACAAGCAGCGTCGTTGGGCCCGGGCTGGCGGCAGGCGCCTGTACGGTAAATAAGAGCAGAACCGCGGCCGCGGCAACCGTGAAGTGGAATCGGGACATGGACAGGATTGTCATCCATGTCCCGGGGCAACGCAATTTCATCCACTCCTCGGGTGCCGGGCGGCTGCGGATATCAAGGGTCGGCGGCTCAGGCCGGGGTCACTTCAACCTGAATCCGGATCCGATCTCCGGGGTGCTCAAGCATCCGCGTCTGGTAGTCGCGGCCGGCATACCGGTAGGTCACCAGATAGGCTTCCAGTTCAGTGTGACGTTGCGTCTCATAACTTGTCTCGCAACGCTCCACCGGCACGGCCCGCACCGACGCATACCGCGGGCGATAGTAGGCCTGGTTGCGGCGCTGGCTGTGATCGTTGGCCACACCGGCGCCGATCAGGGTGCCAAGCACGGTCATCGCCTTCTTGCCGTTGCCGCCGCCGAACTGATGACCGATGACGCCACCGATGATGCCGCCGGCCAGCGTCGGCATGACTGAGCTATGCCGCTGCGGCTCGTTGCGATAGCCCGGCGTCTGTTCATATACAGTCTCGGTCCAGCATTCGCGGTGCGGAACCTCAACGCTGACGGTCCGGTAGATCGGCTCAACGGTGACTACTTTCGCGTACTGCTGCTCGCTGTGGCGGGCCAGCGTCACGGAGGGCAGCACCAGGGCCATAGCGGCCAGTCCTATCAGTGTCTTGCGCAGCATAGTCTTTACTCCTTTTCTGCTACCTGGCGACGGGGATCTCCCCTTTCGCGACTCCAACATTACGCCGCTGGTCTGAACCGTCGCTGAACGCGCCATTCAGCTTCGGTTCAGCTTGCCAGGACTAGCGTGGAACCCACTGGCGACACACCGCATCAAGCGCGGAGCGTCATTCCGCTAACGGGCCCGGTGGGGCCGAGGGAGGCAAATATGGGTAGCGACACTGGTTCGATCCGACTGGCAGCACTCACGCTGGTGCTGGCGGCGGTGCCACTGCTGGCCGGCGCGGCGCGGGGTCCGACCCTGCAGCTGTTTCCGACCACGGTGCTTGAAGACATCAAAGAGACCGGTCAGGTGGCAGAGGAAATGGAGACCGGCCTGCAGGAGGTGATTTCGCGGCTTGACCGGCAGCAGCAGCTGTACGTGGAAAGCAAATGTGATGGCGCGGTCGATGACCCCGGCTGCACGCGAATCGCCAGGCAACTCGGAAAATCCTACATGGAAATGCTCGACATCATGGGGCAGAAGCTCCCGGATATGGAGCGCGCGGTCAACAGCACCCGCACCAGCCTGGAGACGCGCCTGCGCTCAGAACTGGGCCTGAAGATGAGCCCGTGGGGTCTGCAGGAAACGCTGCTTGGTAATCAGCCAGACGGTACTGAAGCGGCCCAGCCGAAACTCCGCGGCCGCTCGGGACTCCGTTTGTCTGAGCGTTTCCGCCAGTACTACAGCCTGGTGGCCCAGTCCGGACGTTCCGCGGATCACTCTCTCGCGGTCGTTGCTGCAGACATCTATCTGGACATGGACGAAGCCTCGTTGCTTATCGCGCAAACCCAGGAAGAGATCGGTCGCGCCACGCTGCTGGAAGAGCTGAACCAGTCTTTCGGCGTGATCACACCCGAGATGCAGCAGGTCGTCAACGGGGTGAAATCCATCCTGTTCGGCGAGTCGGGACAGGTCGTCGAACTGGCCGGACCGCCTCCGGGCAACGATCAGATCGAATACGCAAGCCCGCTGGAGTGGTGATCGATGAATACACGGCAAACACAGGGGATGACCATGAACAATCGTCTTTTCTCAATCGTACTCAGGAGCCTCGTGATCCTGGGTCTGCTTGGCGCCGCCAGCGGCTGCGCCACCAGTCCGCCACAGTGCAGTCTGGCGCAAACCCGTAACCTGGATGCGGCCATCGATTCGGCCAAGGTGAATCTGGAGGCCGGGTGTGTCGCTCATTTCGACAGCTATATGGACCAGTTGCTGGAGATCGCTGCCGGCGATCCGCAGCCGGAAAACAAGCGCGCGTTCAGCGACTTTCTGGTCTGGTCCAGCGACAGCGGATTGTTGAGCAAGCGCCAGGCTCAGGAAACCTGGAACCGCTACTTCAACGTCAAGTTCGTGTCGCTCCAGGGTGACTACAACAACTGCGCGCAGACCTGCCCGGTGCGTGAGGATGTGCTCGGAAACATGGAACTGGAGCTGGCTGACAAGGAGCGCGGCATGCTAAAGGCTGCGCTCGACCAGCAGGGCTACTACCGGGCTGACCGGCTGTTGCAGGAGACCGAGCTGGTGCTCGCCGCCACCTGCCGCGCCTGCGCCGCCGGGGGCCGTTGAGGCGCTTGTGATGAGCAGCCAGCGCAAGCGATTTACCGCGGGTCTGTCAGCCGGATTCCTGACCGTGGCCCTGGGTGGCCTGGTATTGATCCTTGCTGAAGATCAGACGGCGGGCGAGTCGCTGGCGGCTCGCGGCGTCAGCCTGCTGAGCTGGATATGGCGGAAT
This sequence comes from uncultured Gammaproteobacteria bacterium, assembly GCA_963704875.1. GTDB lineage: Bacteria > Pseudomonadota > Gammaproteobacteria > Steroidobacterales > XN24 > CAMYOC01. The sequence goes on from CAVPIA010000005.1 coordinate 117,440, forward strand.
CTGGGTATGTCGACGCCGGTATTCGCACTGGTCATCGCGCTGTACATCTGGAGCCTGGAGCGACTGCGCAAAGCACTGGCCGACAACGCGCCGATGCAGGCAGTGGGCCAGGCGGATCATCTGTCGGATGTATGGACCAGCGTGTTTTTTGGAGTGGGCGTGATCTGGACCGCGATCGGCATGCGTGGCGCGCTGATCCAGGCCCTCGCGGTAGACGCAGGCGCCGGCGGCGGCGTCGAGGTTCTGGAGCGGATGGTCGATGGCGGCATCTTGCTGGCGCTGTCTACCACCATCTTCGGAGGTGTCGGCGGCTATCTGATGCGGGTGTGGAAAACGCTGGCCGTGGGTAGCGACCTGAAACGTTACTACGAGCGCGAACAGCATCGTGATCTGACCGCAATCCGGATCAGTCTGTCAGCGATCGAACGGCGACTGCATGAGCCGCCGGCAAGCGGGTCCGGATCATGAACAACCCGCGACAATGGACAGGCGCCGGTAATGACAACGCCGAGGTCGAACTGCAGGCCGATGTGATGCGCTTCGTTGCGATTCTGGCCTTGTGTCTGGTGGCCATCTCCTCGCTGGTAGAGCAGACCGTGACTGCGGACCCGGATGAGCTCGACACAACACCGGTCGAGTCGACTGCTGCTGCGATCCTTGAACCGGAAGTGGCACTGCCACCGACGCCGCCCGAACCCGGCAGCGACGAAATAAATGACGACAAGATAAATGAATCGATCCTTGTGACGACGTCGGTGTCTCCGACGCCTCCCCCACCCAGCTCGACCCGGGTCGCGGATGCTGGCGTCGTCACCCTTCCTGCAGCAGAGGTCCGGGCGGCGAGGCCGCTACTGCCGACTCCCAGGCCCGCCGCAGCAACACCGCAGCCAGCCTCGAGTGCGCAATCAGTCAGGCCGCCGGCGGCCCCGCGCGTCGCGCAACTTACGCCGCAGACAAAGCCGGAGCAGAGCCGGGCGAAAGCCGGAGCCGGCGGCATCGCCGACGCAAGCCCCGCAGACCACGTCGCCGCAACCGGAGCGAAGAGGTTTCACGCTGCGATTTGATTCAGATGCAGCGATGTTGCGTCTGGTCAGCCGCGGCGAAGCCGGTGTCTTTTTGATCGACGGCGGCAAGGCATGGCAGCTCGGGTTTGGTGACGCCGGCGCACAGTTCGCGCAGGCACCGGCGCCTGCTCAGTTCCACGCAATCGCAGCCGATACCGTGCCCCGTTTGCTCCGTGTTGCGGCGAGACGCGACACGCAAAACGCCGATGCAGTCTGGGGCGTCACGCTGCCGGAGAGAACGGCGCGCCAGCTGGCGGGACTATTGCGCGCCCATGACCACGGTGATCTGGTCATCGATAGTCGTGGCCGCATTACCTTGGAGCAGGGCGATGATGCATAAGAGAATCGGAGTGTCGTCAATCGCACGGATGCTGTTGCTGCTGTTGTTGTTCAACAGCATGCCGCTGACGGCATTCGCGGCCCAGAGTCTGAACCAATGGCTGGATAGCGAGGTTTCCCCCTGGCTCGGCGAACAACTGGCAACCCATCCTCGCTTCAAAGGGCAGGCGCTACGCGTTGTCGTGATGCGCGAGGCCGAGCCGGAACCCAGCCCTGATGGTCTGAGCCTGTGGGTAGTGGAGCGGATCAGTGAACGGCTTGCCGCGGTGCCTGGCATCCATCTGCTGGCCGCCCCGGCTGACACGGCCCGGGGTTACGACGGTAGCGATCGCCTTGATTGTCGGCCATCGCCGGCTCGTTATCTGGTTGCGCTCGAGAGTCAGCCACGCGCGTCCGGCGTCCGCATCCAGCTACGAATCCTCGATCTCGACGATCGAAGCTGGGTGCCGGGATTCGCGCGCACCTGGAACGGGGAGCTGGACGCTTCCCAGCGTCGCCGCGCTGCCGAGCGACATCCGCAGGAAGCCCTGCGCGGGCAGCGCGACCTGCCTTTCGCCGCTGCTCAGCCGGATCTGCTGGCTTCCCGGATCGCCGCGGAACTGGCCTGTGCATTGCGCGCTCATCCGGCGGAGAATCTCAAGGCGAGGATCGTGCCTGATGCGGATGATCCGCTGGCCGCCGCCACCGCCGAACTGGTCGCCAATCATCTGATCCGGGCAGGCAGTCTGCGCCAGGCGCAGGGCTCAGCTCCGGCGAACGTGCTGATCGCCAGCGAAACTCACCAACTGGAAACCGGCCTGCGCCAGCTTTGGGTATCGGTGCGGCCGGCCGAGCCCGATCAGGAATTGCCCAGTGTGGCGGCCGCCGCCTATGTGACGGTGGCGCAGGTAACACCGGTCCCGGCAGCCCCCACGATGCTGGCTGGCACAGCGGATAAGATGATGCCTGAGCTCAGGCAACCTTCTGTGCAGGTCTCCGGATACACCCAGGATACGGCACATGCGGCAGCTGCCATGCGCATCGAGCCACTCAGGCTGCTACGCATGGAGAAAACCTGCCAGCCCGGTCGCTGCACCGGCAGCGCGGAGCAGCTCAACCCTGACGATGTCGATTTGCTTGATCCCAGACTGGTTGTGGAGCTCGCCAGCGACAGCGGCAACGAGAGCGACATCTATCTGCTTGCCTTGCGCTCCGGCCGGGGCCTGGTGCGAATGACGCCGGCGGGCTGCTCGGTGTCGGCGGCCATTCGGATGAGTCCTGGCCAGCGCCTGCGCCATCCCTTGTTTGCAAGCGATACCGGCTTGGGCGACGCGGAGAAACTCACTGTGTTCGCGGTGGCTTTCGACGCCGATCAGGGACCTGCACGGGTGCGCGAGTTGATCCGGGATCTGCCGTCAGATTGCAGCGGGCGAGCGCTCAACGGCGCCGCGCTGGAGCGCTGGAACCGGTCCTTGAGTCGCGCCACAGCAAACGCCAAACAGACCTTTCAATGGCGTGGTTTACGCCTCGACTTCGGCTCGGGTGAGACCCATGTCGCGCGCCGTTGATCAGCTTCGGGGAGGACACATATCATGATTCGGACTTTGGGATTCTTCAGCGGTATCGTTATCACCGGAACCGCGATCGTGTTGTTCAGCGATATTTTGTTCAGCAATACGAGCGCCATGCAATCGACACCCGATTCGTTGCCTGTTTCGCTGCCTGTTTCGTTGGCTGATTCGCTAGCCGATTCGCCGCCTGATTCGCAGGGAGAGCTGAGCCAGGAGCGGGTCGAGGCCGCGCCGCCCGCGCGGATCCTTCCGCCGGCCCACATCATGCAGCGTCCTGCTACACCGCCCGCAGCAGCTCTGGCGCCGGCGGAGGCGAGCACGACCGCATCCGCCCCAACCCGCACAGACCCATTGCATCCCGCTGCGGCCGGCGAGCTGATGGCCGACGCAGCCGCCCTTCCTGTGGGGGCTGTCAGTGCAGGTGGGGCTGATCAAGGTGCGGCGGGTGACACGAGCACAGGCGAGGGGACTGCGGGTTCGGGCCTTGTCGGGAATAAGCTTGCAGACGAGCTGTCCGCCGTCGACACGTCCGGGCCGGAGAAGGATCCGTCAGTTTCGGCCACAGTTGTGCGGCAGACCACGGTCCCTGCGCCGCAACCAGGTGATGCATCTTGGTCAGGGCTCGCTCAGGCAGATAATCCGGCTGAAATGGCCGACGAGGCGTTCGACCATCATCAGCCGTATGTTGCTGGCGAGCCTGTGCCTTTGGAGGATTCTGATGCCCCGATTGAGAACGGTTTCGACGGCAACTGGTTCGCCTTTTGGACACCCTTTCGCAGTCGTGCGTCCGCTGACGGCTTCGCCCGCCATCTGAACGAGAGCACCGGGCAGGACATACAGGTTCTGCGTCTGGGGCCCGGCGAATACCGGGTAGCGTTCTTCCATCAGGGAGAGGCCGAGCGTCAGCGTCATCTGGCTCAGCTGGAAACGGCAAGCGGTCTGCGGCTGGGAGGCGAATTGTGATGCGTAATACCAGGCATATGCTGCGGATGCGGCGGCTGGCCATGACCTGGACCATGCTTGGCATAGTCCTGAGCGCGCCGGTCACGGCAAGCCAGATCGATCCCGCCGCCGCCTGGCGCGACTACCGGCAGACGGAGACCATGCGGCAGCCGGCGGTCGAGTTTCCCTACCAGCATTGCTTCCAACGCGCCGCAACGGCCTATGATCTGCCGGTATCGCTGTTGCTGGCCGTCGCCCGTGGCGAAAGCAATTTCGACCCTTCCGCTGTGTCGTCCGCGAATGCGCATGGTCTGATGCAGATACTCTGGCCGGGTACCGCACGTCATCTTGGCTTTACCAGGCTGGCCGAACTACATGACCCTTGCGCCAACGTCGACGCGGGTGCTCGCTATCTGGTCGAACTGCTGCAGCGCTATGACGGCGACATGCATCTCACGCTGGCGGCCTACAATTACGGACCGGGGCGGATCCCGGTGGATGGGTCGCAGGTACCGAATGGTGCCCGCTGGTACAGCAGCTATATCTATCGCCACCTGCGCTATGTGCTGGGGGATTCTCTGCCGCAAGCGCTGCCGAAAGACTGGCAGGGTGACGGAGAACTGGAGCTGGCGATCTTCGCAGCGCCCTATCGCGCACAAGCGTTTGTCGAATCCCTGCAACTGACCGCGCCGGCGCTGCGTCTGGACTGGTTCCGCGAGGACACAGCTCGCCACCGCGTGGTGTTGCTGTATGCCACTCGTGAGGAGCATGACGTCGCCCTAAAGCTCTTGTCTGCTGCGGGATTTCCGATGGATGTAAGGAGCTGATCATGCTGCACAGACGAATGCTGTTCGCGCTGAGCTGCTTTGTGTTGCTGTCTGCGCCAGTTGCGTTGGCGGATGGCCCGGGTTTCGATACTGCTACCGTAATTGAGGTGCATCCGCTGGAACGCCGCGTCGCGGCCGAGACCGTCACCCGCCAGTGTGCCTCAGTGACCCGGAACAGCCGCGACCTGGAGGGCCTTTATCCTGGATTGGCGGCAGCCATTTCGGGCGAGGTGGAGCGTCACGCGGGGGCCGCCTGCAGGCCTGTCCGGGAAACGGTTTATCGGCAGGAGATCAGCGGCTACAGGGTGCGCTATCGCTACGGCGCCGGCGAGTATGAGCAGGTCATGTCCTACGATCCGGGCGCCACACTACGGGTTCGGGTCCAGGTCCGTCCCGGCCAGTGAAGGACGAGCGGCGCTGTCTGCCATGTCTGCCTGCTGGTGTCCTGTCTGCTTGGTTCGCTGACTCTCAGCGTACCCGGCGTCGCTGCTGGATTCTGTAACGCAGGCGCCAGGGCAGCGGTAGCGTCGCAGGCGTGGGCTCAGGCGGAGCCGGCTTGGATTGCCTGTCGGTCATCATCATCTTCCTTGCCATGTCTTTGTTGCGATATGGAGATTGCGCGCAACAGTGGCTGACTGATGTTGCAGTAGTGTGAACGTCTGGCCGCTGGCATCGCGGACCAATGGGGGAGATTAACGGGGGCGCTTTGCGGGGACCATGTACGGGGCATTTAGGGCGGACGATCTGCCGGGCGGGCCGGGTCCTCAATCAAGAAAAGGCTCGATCAGCGCGCGCACATCGACCCTCGCTCGTAGCCTGCCACACAGCAGGAAAGAGCCGACCAGCTTGCGGTGAAGAAAAATTGTCGCAGGCGGCGGCGCATGGAACTCACCGCTACGGAATACCAGATCCATCCCCGCGTCCCGGGCGCGGCGGATCAGATCGGAGGTGCCGAAGTCATAGACACCCGCATGACGTAGTGGCTCACAGATCAACAGGATCAGATCCAGTACCTCGTCCGCATGCCCGGCGCTGCAGCCCGGTTGCAGATAGCCGATCTCTTCCGCTACCTGACGCAAGGACGCGCGATCATCATCGATCATCGCGCGGCAGATTCTGGCGTATCGGCTGGTGAATTCCGGCGCAAAGTCGACCGTGGAGCCAAAATCCAGCAGCACCAGATCGCCGCTCTCCTGTTGCAGCAGATAATTGGCAAAATTCGGATCGGTTTGCATCATGCCGAACTCGAACAGTTCCCTGAACAGCAGGTGGTACAGCAGTGCACCTATGCGGTTCCGACGCTGCTGCGGAATCTCGTTCTTCTCCACCACATCAAGAGGCTCGCCTGGCATGAAGTCCATCGCCAGAATGCGGCGCGTGGTGAATTCTTCGTGCACCGCAGGCACCTGGAAACGCGGCTCGTCGGCAACAAACTTCCGGTATCGGCGCAGATATTCTGCCTCCTGTAAGTAATCTGCCTCCTGTTTCAGCTGCCGCCTGGCCTCAGTCACGATGCCGGAGATATCCATTTCCATCGGCAGGATGCGTGATGCTCGCAGCAACGCGGCCATATTGTTGACGTCGCTGTCGATACTGCGCGCGACCCCCGGATACTGGATCTTCAGGGCCAGCTCGAGGCCCTCCGGCGTCCGCGCATAGTGAACCTGACCGATCGAGGCAGCGGCGATGGGCTGGTAATCAAACTCTGCAAACCGGTCCTGCCAGTTGCGGCCGAATTCGCGACCGAGCAATCGGTTCAGTTGGGCGTCGGTCATGGAATCGGCCGCATCACGCAAGATCGCCAGCGCATCGGTGAATTCGGCTGGCAACACATGCTCGCTCTCCATCGAGATGAGCTGGCCGAGTTTCATCGCAGCACCGCGCATGTGGGCCAGGCGCCTGGCCAGGCGAGTCGCATTGGCCCCGGTCAAAAAGGGGCTATGGCTCGGCGTCTCGGCGCTGCCGATGCTTCGTTTCCCCACCCTGCGCAGGCCCTCGCCGAGCCCGCCCAGGGCCAGTTCCCCGGCCGTCAGGCCGAGGCGCAGGGCCCGACCCAGGCGGGTCCCGGGAACGCGGGACTGGCGGTGTTGAGGTTTGTCAGACAACAGCGGATCCTGATCATCGGTTCGGGCAACGAGTTTGCATCAGCGCCAGATCTGTCGCCAGGCCGTGCTAAAGGTATGGCGTCGAAACCCGAGGCCTGAGAGTTGAGTTTTTGGGCCAGCGCCCCGATCTTGTGGAACCCGAGCGCGCCCAAAGGTTCCAATCTGCCAGGATAGCGGCAGCCGGGGACCACTATTCACCGCAGGTTTGACACAGGTTCCCGTAAACCGAGACAGCAGACTGTGACTACTAATCGTGCTAGCAAACCCTGACCAGGAGATATCCCATGGGCTGGAAAAAGTCCGACACCTTGCCGACCGCCGCTGAAGCATTGCCCGGACGTGACACGCCCGTGGTTCTTACCGAGCCTCATGTGGTGAACGGCCGATCCCTGCAGCCACCGTACCCGGCAGGCTTCGGGACGGCGATGTTTGGCCTGGGTTGTTTTTGGGGCGCCGAACGAAAATTCTGGGAGACTCCGGGCGTCCACGTCACCGCAGTTGGATACGCAGGCGGATTGACGCCGAATCCGAGCTATGAAGAAGTTTGTTCTGGCATGACCGGTCATAACGAAGTCGTACGCGTGGTGTTCGATCCGAAGACGCTTGCGTATCAGCAGTTGTTGAAAGTGTTTTGGGAGGCCCACGATCCGACTCAGGGCATGCGCCAGGGGAACGATCGCGGGACCCAGTATCGCTCCGGTATCTACTTTTGCGACGAGGGCCAGCGCACAGCCGCCGAGCAGTCACGAAAGGCGTTTCAGTTGGCCCTGGAGAACCACGGTTATGGCCAAATCACGACCGAGATAGTGCCGGCGCCAGCATTCTATTTCGCCGAGCAATACCATCAGCAATACCTGGCGCGGAATCCCGGGGGCTATTGCGGCCTGGGCGGTTGCGGGGTCGGTTTGGCGCTTGCAGATTCTGCCTAGACACGGTCATTGCGCGTGGTTGGCAATTTGGTGCCGGGCATCGTCTGCTTATCGTGTATCAGCAGGGGTGCGTCAGCTCAGGCTGGCCAGTAATACAGCGCCGACCGCCAGCGGGCAAACGTAACGGAGCAGGAATCGCCACGGCGCATACAGGGAGGCGCTGGCGTCGCCGAACTCTTCCCGCGATGCGTTCCGAAGCATGATCCAGCCGGCGAACACCGCGATCAGGATGCCACCCACCGGTAGCATGATGCGGGTCGTCAGATACTCGAGCAGATCGAACACAGTCATATTGGCGAAAGTCTCGAAACGCTGGAGGGGATAGTAATCACTCCACAGGTTGAACGAGAACACCGTTGTCATACCGAGCAACCAGGCGGCAAAGCCGGCGATGGGTGTGGTGAATTTGCGTTTCCAGCCCTTGTGCTCATCGGCCCAGGAGACTATCGGCTCCATCACGGCGATCGTCGATGTCAGCGCGGATACGATCAACAGCAGAAAGAACAGCGAGCCAAACAAAGCGCCGCCCGGCATGTGACCAAATGCAATGGGCAGCGTGATAAATACCAGGCCGGCGCCCTGAGCCGGATCGAGGCCGTTGGCAAACACCAGTGGGAAAATCGCGAGACCGGCCAGAAGTGCAACCACAGTATCGGCGCCGGCGATAATCACCGCTGCGCGCGGGATGTCAGTATCAGCGGACAGGTAGGAGCCGTAGGAAATCAGCAGGCCCATGGCCACGCTGACCGAGAAGAATGCCTGGCCGATCGCGGCGAGAACGGTATTGGCGTCGATCTTGGAGAAATCCGCGGCGAACAGAAACGACACCGCCTGTTTGAAGTCGCCTTCTACCACGGCGTATCCGACCAGCAGCACCAGCATCGCGAACAGCGCCGGCATCAGCACACGCACCGCCTTTTCGATACCCCCCTGAATCCCGCGGCCGACGATAAACACGGTCAGGGCCATGAACACCGCGTGCCAGAAGGCCAGCCGGCCCGGTGAGGCGGTGAGCCGGGAAAATTCCGCGCTGACGAACTCGCCATCCGCGCCGGTAAAGACGCCACTGGCGATCTTTGGCAGATAAGCCACTGCCCAACCTGCCACCACACTGTAAAAGCTGAGGATGATGAACACGGCCGCCACGTTGATGATTCCCACCCAACGCCAGAATGGCCGCGCGCCGGCTTCTGCGGCCAGCGCCTGAAAGCTTCCCGGGGGGCTTCTCCGGCCACGCCGGCCGATGATCAGTTCGGCGATAACAATCGGGGCCGCGACCAGCGCCACGGCGCCGATATAAACAATCACAAACGCGGCCCCGCCGCTTACGCCAGCGGTATACGGGAACTTCCACAGGTTGCCCAGGCCCACTGCAGCGCCGATAGCGGCGAGCAAAAAGACCATCCGCGATGACCAGGTATGAGTTGTTTGTGCTTGCTGCATTCCGGCCCCCTGTCTGGATCCTTGTCGTCGCGCAAGCACGACGTTTCTCAGGCAATGGAGTCGCATAATAGCGGACCCGAAAGGTCCTTGTGTCAACGCCATCGCTGGCACAACGTTAATATTGGACAGGCAGGAGATGCGCGGGCATGTGCGGCGCGCAGTGATCTGTATGCCCGGGAGTGCCGCGATGCGAGATTCAATCGATAATCAAAAGTTGCCTTTGAGGCTGGCCCGCACGGCGGGGATCGTCTTGCTGTCACTGATGCTGGCCGCCTGCGCTAACAGCCTCGGTGGCCGTTCCTATGATCGCAGCGATGCCCGCAAAGCCTACAAGGTCTCATTTGGCACTGTGGCGGCGGTCTACCCGGTGCGTATCGAAGGAGAGGCCAGCTCACTCGGCACGGCCGGCGGTGCTGCTGTCGGCTACAGCCTGGGGCGCCTGATAGGCAGCGGATCCAGCTCCCGCGTGGCCGGCGCCGTCGGCGGGGTGGCGGGCGCTGTGGCCGGTCGCGGCGTCGAGAAAGCGGCGACCGCGGAGAACGGCCTCGAGATCAGCGTCGAAATGGACAACGGCGGCGTCCTGCTGATTGTGCAATCGGACGATGTTTCATTTGCTCCAGGCGAACGTGTGCGGGTCCTGCGCGGCAGGGGAGATGAGGCCCGGGTGCTGAAGACGCCCTGACAGAGTCTGCTGTGTCGCCGATTTCGGACAAAATCCCGGCCGCGGCCATGGGTCTATATAATGGCGCCCGGCCAAAGGACCCCAATGCCTACATTACTCGTCATAGATTCAAGCCCGATGACCGAAGCCGCTGTAACCAGGCGGCTTACACGGCAGTTCGTCGGTCTGTGGCAGCAGCAATTCGCCGAGGGTGCGGTGATCTACCGCGATATCGGTGCCAGCCCGCCACCGCATCCGGATGCGGTGACGCTTGCCGCCTTTTATCGGCCTGATGCTGAGCGCAGCCCGGTGGAAGAGGCGGCGGTCCGTTATTCCGATCGCCTCGTCGACGAGCTGCTGGCGGCGGACCATATCGTGATCGGATCACCGATGTACAACTTCACCATCACTTCGGGCTTGAAAGCATGGATCGATCTCGTCGGCCGCGCCGGACGGACTTTCGATTATCAGCCTGGCGGGCCAGTGGGCCTGTTGCGCAACAAGCAGGCGTTCGTGATGACCGCAAGGGGCGGGTTCTATGCTGGAGACGCGGCTGAGGCATCGATGGACTTCCAGGAGAATTATCTGCGCGCCTATCTGAATTTCCTCGGCATTGCAGATGTGTGCTTCGTCCATGCGGAAGGGCAGGGCATCGACGGAGAGACCGCCCTGGCCGGCGAGCAGCGAGCTGGACGCGAATTGCAGGCCCTGTTCAGTAACGGCAGCGTCCGTCGGGTGGCCTGAGGCGTTTCGCCGCGTCGTGCGATCGCATTTGTTCAGTGCCGCTGCCCCGGCATAAAAAAGGCCCGATCTCAAAGGAGACCGGGCCTGGTCGAAAACGCATCGAGGGTCACGAATCGGATCGTGACCGGATTAAAGCGCCTCGCAGTTGCCGGTTACCGCATAGACGACCTCTGGCGCGCTGACTGACAGCGCCATGCGGCCTTCGTTAGTGATCGACATGCTCCACACGTAGCCATCCGGCGAGCGCTCGCTGGCATCGACTATGCCGTGCAAAAGCAGCTGTTTCTTCAGCCGCTTCTGGCCGTCGATGTTCTGGTATCCGTAGCTGCCGTCAAAGCGACGGAAGGCCACCTTCTTGTCGTCGAGGTCAATCTTCAGAAAGGTCGGTGAGTTGGGCGCGGTACGCGAAATCTTGACGCAACCCTCCGCGCTGTTGCATTTGCTGATCTCCACCGGAGCACAAATCAGTTCTTTCGGCAGCTTTTCGTCGGCCGATACCGCGGATGCGCTATAGCTCAGGGCCAGTCCCGCGGCAAGCATAAATATTGGTTTCATCGCAGGCTCTCCTAGTTGACGGTATAGCCACGGCCCTGCAGGCAGGCGGCATAGGCGCGGTTGTAGTTGGTACGGGCCTGCTGATATCGCAGCGGCCTGCTGCTGTTCCTGCTGCTGCTGGGCCTGCTCTGCGCTCTTGTTCCGCGAGCTGCTGCTCACACCGCCGAACAATCCGCCGGCCGCCGCGCCATAGGCGGCGCCGTGGCCCCAGTTGCCGCCGGCAATACCGCCGACCAGCGTGCCCAGCAACGCGCCCTTGACTGCGCCGCCAGCCACCGCTTCGCCAGTATTGCTTTCTGGCGCTGCTTGCGGCGCCGAGGGGGGTGGTGCCATCGGATCGAAGCCGCTCTGGCCCCTGGCCCATTCATAGCATTCGTACTTGTCTTTTTGCATCTGCTCCGGGCTTTGGCCTTTGGCGGGATAAACCATCATCTCCACCTGGGCGAGCGCCACGCCGGCCCCGAGCAACATGCCGCAGGCCGCGGCAATAATCTTGTGCAATGTCATTAGCGTCATTCTCCAGTTACGATCTAATTCGGCCTGGTACCGCTCTCCGGACCCTGCAGGTCGGTGAATCAGGCACGTTTGCGCCACTTGTGTCCTAGCAAAGTCGGGCCCAGGCTCCCCGGGGAGCCGACAAACCCGAGATCAGACTCAATCCGGTGTTCAGAATATCCTGCATCCTTAGAATATCCGGAAACCTGATTTCCTCTGTCGCGAAAGCTGATAGAACGCTACCTAGTACACCATGCCGGCACCTGGCGCTTCAAGCTCCAGAGGTCTCCAAATCACTCCTTGTGCTGCCGGTTTGCCGCGGCACTCATGCGCTCGGCCAGATAGCGCCCCATGTCCTGTTCCGGCAGGATCACCTGTATGTCGCCAAGTTTGCGCAGGATCCGCGCATGCACATGATCGGTACCGCGCGCAATGATCTTTGGCGCCCCGAGTTCCACCGCGTGCATCGCGGCGATGATATTGCGCAGCGGCTCGTCACCCATGGCCACAAACAGGACCTCGCATTCGGCAACATTTGTCGCCTTCAGGACTTCCGGGTCAGTGGCGTCTGCCACCAGCGCCTCATCCAGAATATCTTCCAGATCCTTGACTGCCTCTTTGTCGATATCGACGCCGACCACCCGGTATCCGTTTTCCGACAACCCCTTGGCCAGCGCGGCGCCAAAGCGGCCGAGGCCGAGCAGGATGTAGCGTTCTTTCTTAGCCAATTTGAAGCTCTCCCTCCGGATATTTGATATCCGGGCCGTGTTCGCTCGGCGTCAGCAATACCACCAGCGCCAGCGGCCCGATGCGGCCAACAAACATCATCACCACAATCACCAGGCGTGAGGGCTCAGACAGGCTTTCGGTGATCCCGGTGGATAAGCCTACCGTAGCAAATGCCGACACGGTCTCGAACAGAACGTCCATAAACAGGCTGCCGGCCAGGGTATGCGGCACCCGGCTGTCTTCGAAAAGCAGGATCAAGGCTGTAGCCAGCGTAACCAGGGCAACGCCCACAATCAGTACAACAGTCGCGCCGGCCACCAGATGGCTGGATATGCCGCGACCGAATGCGGTGGCCTGACGCCGGCCCCGTAAACGGCTTAGACCATAAAGAAACAGCGCGCTGACCGTGGTCACTTTGACTCCGCCGGCGGTTGAACTGGGTCCTGCACCGATGAACATCAGCACGATAAGGGTAAACAGTGTCAGCGTACTTAATGCTCCGGTGGGCACTACGCTGAATCCGGCCGTGCGTGCGGTCGCGCTTTCGAAAAAGGCCACCGAGGAAGCCTGCCCGATCCCCATCCCGGCCAATGTGCCTTCCCGCTCGACGAACAGGAACACCATCATGCCAATCAGCAGCAGCACCAGCGACGCAATGATCGTCAGCCGGCTGTGGAAGCTCAGCTCCCGCCAGCCAAAGAACGGCCAGCGATGACGCAGATTGGTAAACAGATCCACCAGCACCGGATAGCCCAGACCGCCCATGATCAACAGCATTGCCATGGTCAGCGTGATCAAATGCACTCCGGCCCAGGGCTGCAGGCTTGCGGGTGACAGCGCAAGTCCCGAGTTACAGAAAGCCGACACGGCGTGAAACAAAGACCACCATAGAACCTCCCCCGCCGGAGCCTCGCCCCAGCGGGCGACGGTCAAAGCGCTAAAGCCGATCGCTTCGAGCGTCAACGCAACCCCGACGACACCCCTGAGTAACAGCCGCAGATCGGTGTTCATATCGGCCCCCAGTGTCTGGCTGGCCAGGGCCAGGTGGCGCAAGGTCTGGCGACCTGTGATGTTGACCAGAAACAACGTGGCGATAGTCATGATGCCGATACCGCCCAGCTGGATCAGCAACAGGATGACGATCTGACCTGTCAGCGAGAACTCGGCGACATCCCGTACCACCAGCCCGGTGACGCAGGCCGCACTGGTGGCCATGAACAATGCATCGCTGAGGCTGACCTGGGGCAGACCGGGCCGGAGACTGACCGGCAACAGCAACAAACCAGTCCCGCACAGCACCAACAGCAGATACCACACGATCAGTGCGCGCGCGGGATAAACCGCGATGGACCCGACGAACCGGCTCATAATCCGGGTGCTTCTCCTCGGCTGGGGCACCTCCATTGTAGGCGAGCAAATGGCGCTGGCGCTGGGGCATTCGCCTGATGCGTGCGGATGGGGTATCCGGCCCATTGTCGCCGCCACAGTACATTAGTAATATTGCATGTTGCGCCGCACTGGCGCGATGTTCGTCGGAAAACCCTGCGGGCGGGCCAGAGCGTCCGCCTGGCACCAGATCATTGGAATTCACCTGATGCTGCCCACTTACCGCCTTGCCTTTACGATCCTCGTTGCCACCGTCTTCCTGATCAGTCCGGACGGTCGGGCGGACGATGAGGCCTCGCAGCCCCTCCCGGCGATGATGCCTAACGTGATCGTGCTTGGGACGCCCGAAGCCGACCCTGACTACAGTGTGCTGAATCCGGACGAACTGCTGCGCGCGCCAATGTCGGACGGCGGAGATTTGCTCCGCCAGGTAAATGGTGTATCCGCGGGGCGCATGGGCGGCAGGGGGCTCGAGCCCATCATCCGCGGCCAGAGCCAGGGCCGTCTGAATATTCTGCTCGATGGCGCGTATGTGTTCGGCGCCTGCCCGAACCGCATGGATCCGCCTTCGTCGTTTGCGGCTGTTGAGACCTGGGATCAGGTCACGGTCATCAAGGGCGTACAGACGCTGTTATGGGGTGGTGGCGGCACCGGGGGCACGGTGCTCTACGAACGGGTCAACCGGCCGCTGGAAGAGGGCATAAGCGGCAATGCCGGTGCTGCGTCTACCAACAACGGCATCGAATATGACCTGGCTGCTGATCTGGGCTGGCGCAACGATGACTACTACGCCCGCACCCGTGGTCAATGGCTGGATGCCGGCAACTATGAGGACGGGGATGGCAACAGCGTTCGATCCTCGTATACCGAGAAGACCGCGGCGATCGCGTTGGGCCGCAGTCTGGCCGGCGACGGGTTTGTCGAACTTGGCGCAGACCTCAGTCGCGCCAGCGACGTGCTTTACCCCGGCGCCGGTATGGATGCGCCAAAGGACAACGCTGACACCTGGCGCGCACGCATTGAGACACCAGTCGGCGACGGCGGCAGCCGGCTGAATTTTGAGAGCTGGTACACCGATGTCGATCATTTGATGGATAACTATTCGCAGCGCCAGTTGACCGCGCCGATGGCAATGCGCGTGCCCTCCCGATCCAAGACCTGGGGCGGTCGCATGCAGTTCGAGGCGGCACCAGCTCAGAACTGGTCCGCGACCTTTGGCCTGGATTATCTCGACAATAATCGGGATGCAACCCGTTATCAGGGTGTCGCCCCGGGCAGCGTTGATATGGTCAATTCCTATCTGTGGCCGGATGTCACCCTGCGTCAGGCCGGGCTGGTGATTGAAGCCCGGAGGACACTCGCAAAAGCCTGGTTGACTGCTGCTTTGCGCTATGACCATGTCCAGGCAAAAGCCGGCAAGGCTGAAAAAGACCCGGCGCCAGCGCCGCTGCTGTCCGCTGATGAGCTTTACCTGCGTTACTACGGTCGCCGGGCCGGTGACGACAAGGAAGACAATTTCTCCGGCCTGTTGCGCTTTGACCGGGCCTTGCCGTGGGATGGCGCGACTGTCTTCACCAGCGTCAGCCGTACTACCCGGACAGCAGATTCGACCGAGCGCTTTATCGCCTCGAACCAGCCGATGGATCCGACCCAGCGTTGGGTTGGCAATCCAGGCCTGGACCCCGAGATTCATCGCCAGGCGGACATGGGTCTGGCCTGGGTCAGGCAGGCATGGCAGCTCAGCGCAGTGGCCTACGTGGATGATGTCAAAGACTACATCCTGTCTGACCGGGCGCGGGGGCAGGATGGCATCCTGTCCGACGACGGAGCGCGCATCTATCGCAACGGGTCCGCGCGGCTGTATGGTGCCGAGCTCGAGGGTGAGTATCGTTTGCTGTCGGGCTGGCGTTTCGGGGCTACTGCCGCCTGGGTCCACGGCGAGAATCGTTCCGACAGCCGGCCGCTGCCGCAGATCCCGCCGCTGAACGGCATTCTGAATCTGGCCTACCAGGCGCAGCGTTGGGAGGCGGGTGCCCGGATGCGCTGGGCCACGCGTCAATCCCGGGCCGACGACAATCCGGCAAGCGGAAGCGGGCTGGATCCTCGAGAGACTCCCGGACATGCGGTGTTCGACATTTTCGCCGCCGTCAACCTCAGCGGGTACGGGCAGCTGCGGCTGGGCGTGGACAACCTGCTCGACAAGAACTGGGCCGACCATCTGAGCCGGGCCAATCAGGACCCGTTCAATCCCGACCCGGTTCAGGTCAACGAGCCGGGCCTGACCGGGTGGGCGAACTGGCGCGGCACGTTCTGATCCTGGCCCGGGTGAAGGCGGACCGGCTCCGCCAAGCACTGCGCCGCAGCCGGAACCATGAGACGTCGCCTGACCCGCGATTTCACACTCGCCGCGCGGCGGGGCTAGAATCCACACCCCACATCGGCCTGATCCGGAGTTCCCATGACGCTGGTCGCCAGCAAGCCTTCAAATACAGTGCGTCGTTTGCATGCCAGGCTGCGTGGCCTGACCGGCAAGGCCATTGAAGAATTCCGCATGATCGAGCAGGGCGACCGGATCATGGTCTGTCTGTCTGGCGGCAAGGACAGCTACACGCTGCTGGATCTGCTGCTTAGCCTGCAGCGCGCCGCGCCGGTGCAGTTTGAACTGCTTGCGGTCAATCTGGATCAGAAACAACCGGGATTTCCGGCCCAGGTGCTGCCTGATTATCTGCGCCAGCTGGGTGTGCCGTTCAGGGTCATCGAGCAGGACACCTACAGCGTGGTAAAACGGGTGGTGCCGGAAGGCAAGACCATGTGTGGGCTGTGTTCAAGATTGCGGCGCGGCGCCTTGTATGATTTTGCTGCCGCCGAGGGGTACAACAAAATTGCATTGGGGCACCACGCGGAAGACCTGATGGAAACCCTGTTCCTGAATCTGTTTTTTGCCGGGCGCCTGAAGTCAATGCCGCCGAAGTTGCGCTCGGATGATGGGCGCAATGTGGTTATCAGACCGTTGGCTTATTGCCGCGAGCGGGATATCGCCCGTTACGCGCGGGCCCGGCAATATCCGATCATCCCGTGCACGCTGTGTGGCTCCCAGCGCAACATGCAGCGGCAGGCGGTCAAGACCATGCTCGAGGAGTGGGAAAGCAAACACCCGGGCAGGGTAGAGTCTGTGCTCGCGGCGATGAAGAATGTGTCCCCGTCCCACCTGATGGACCGCGAGCTATTCGACTTCAGCGCGTTGGAACCGGCAGCGCAGGATCGAATCGGTCAGGCCTGACGCTGCTGACTTCCGGGCCTGTTGTTGCGTACGCTGCCGGAGCGGAATTGACCGACGGGCCATGCAGCCCGTCGGCCAGTCTCTGACATTCGGAGATCATTCTGATCTGGCCACGGTCTCCTCCAGCGGATCCTGGTCGTAACCCAGGGCCTGCCAGTCCATCCTGCCGCCAGGTCGATGGCAGTCGAGGCATCCCAGCGCGTCTTCCGCCGGCACCACCTCATGGTAGATACCCATGTACCGGATCGTATCGGTCCAGGTGTAACTGATCTCGTCCAATTGGTAGAAGGATTCCGCGGCCTCGCGCACGGCCTTGTCGATGTCACCATGTGCGTAAAACTCTTCGGTCGCGATCGGTACCAGCCACTGTTTGTCGTCAAGCACCGGCAGACGGCCGCGGTGAACCTTGAAAGCGAAGATCTTTGCGTCGGGGTCCTGCCTTGAACCCTCGGGCGTGACCACGATCACCGCATTGCTGTCGTCGCGATCCACCGGCACGCCCGGGATCTGCACCCGGCTTTTGCCGTTGAACCAGGCATAAGTTGGCACCACGTCTTTTTCCAGAATGATGTTGGCGACGAACTTGCCCTTCTCGTCGGAATAGCTGATATCCGACCAGTCGCGGAACATATCGGTCGGCTCGTCTTTGGCAAACGTCGGGATATGGCAAGTCGTGCAATCGACGCGCTGCGTATGCAGATCAATTGCGGCTACCTGATGCGGCGTCACGCTGTGGCAATCTCCCTCGCAGGACAGGGGTTGATCCGGAGAGTCGGTGCCCGCGAGATCGACCCCGCGGCCCCGCACCCGGTGAGCCTCGCCCTCATGACAATCGACACACCACATATCCTTGCCGTCGCTGGCCATGTGAACATCGAAACTGCGCGGCGGGTCCTTCAGCGTGTACTCGATATCGCCGCGCTTGAAGTTGGGGCCGCCGCCGGACGCAGAGTGACAGCGCAGGCACATCGTCCGATCGGGAATCTGAATTCGCCTGGCGACGGAATTCATGCCCTCCTGGTTCTTCCACAAGATGGGCTTCCATTCCCAGCCGCCGTCTTCGGTTGCGTACAGGTCCCTGCGATAGCCGGAGGCATGACATATCAGGCAATCCATGTTCTCCAGCTGTTCCTGGCTGATCTGCTCGGTCGGCAGTTTGCCCAATCCGGCGTGGCAGGCGGAACAACCCTTGGCCAGGGTCTTGCCCTCGGCGTTCTTGACCTTCCCGATCCATTGCGGGCCAGTCGGGTTGGTGCAGAAGTCATTGACCATGGACAGTTTGCCCAACTCCTGGCCGCCCGAATTGACCAGGTCGGGCGTTGCGCCGCGCCACTGGTAGTGTTGTGTGTGGAAGAAACTCTCCGCATCGTCTTCATGGCACTTAAGGCAGGTCCTGGTGCCTTCATAGTTTTTGACGAAGCGCTCATGACGGTTGTCGGATGCCGCCCCGACGGGCGAGGCGGCGATCCCCAGCATCACCAGAGCAAACAATATGCTTGTACGCATCAGGCTCTCCGGTTTAGAAACGCGCATCCAGACTGAGCGTGAACACGTGTGCTTCGCTGTAGGTCGGGAAGCCCAACACTGGCGTGTCGTCGAGTTTTTGTGGCGCGCCCAGCAGCCAGCCGGAACCGGAATAATCGTAGTCGTAGTACATGTAGTCGACTTTGAAGACGAACCGGTCGCGGATGCGATGGGTCAGATATGCCTCGTAGACATCCCCGCGGGCGCTGGTCTTGGGCGCCAGAAAGTCATCCTCGGCCAGGGCAAAGTTGAACCAGTACTTGGATCCGTGGTTGTACTCGAGGCCAAACTTCGTCTGTTTGTTTGAGAAGTTATAGCGCGCGCCGCCGTAGAACATCGAACCGTCCTGGTCGTCGGGGTTGTCATACGGATCGGTGAACAAACCGCCAAACACGCCGGTGTTGTCGGTCGGATCCGAGCTCATGTAGTTGCCGCTCAGGAACCAGTCCACCGGTCCGTCGGTGCGCATGAATACCAGGCTGGCGAGATTGATATCACCCACTTTCTCGGATGGATTGAAACGGATGATCGCCGGTGGCGCGTCCTGACCGGTCAGCGGATCGACCGGTAGCACGACCTTGCCGTTGAAGCCGTCGGTCACGTCGAAGGCACGCGCCACGGTGGCCTGCAGGAACATGTCCTCGGTCTTGAACACATCCCAGTTGAGGCCAAGGAAGGTGGCGTCATCGAGGCGGTCAGCCGGCCGTTGCAGCTCCTGACCATTGCCATAACCGGACTCGTAGCCGATGCCGTAACACAAACGCATCACGGAACCACGATCCTCGTTGAGCGTGTAGCCGAGCGTAGCGCCGTCAAACTGGTAGTTGATAAGCGAACCCAGCGGAGTACCGCCGCGCGGCTCGTCTTCGCGCAGGTTCAACGGCGCGCCACCAGTCGATGGCCGGCGCCCGATAGACAGGTACATGGGCAAGCCCGCGATATTGGTCCAGTCGAAATACGCACGCTCGACGCGGACGATATCGGAGTTTGGCACGCCGACCGTGGTGCCGTCCCAGGCGATCGATGTGGGCTGGCCATTGAATACCTGGGCGTCGGTGGAGTTGCTCCAGACTTTGTACATGCCCAGCCTGCCGGCGAACTTGACGTCCTCGGCGACCGGCGCATCCATGCGCAGACGCAGACGGCTGGTATACACCACGTCGTTGTCGAAATTGTAGCCTTCAACAAAGTTCTCCTGTGCCAGCGCCGGCATCAGGAACTGCATCAGTTCCGGCGGCAAACTCTGTACCGCGCCTTTCAGCTGATCAAACGTCAGGTTGTCCAGATAGTTCAGATAGTCCGAGTAGTTGTCGGCGATAAACTGATCGATCTGGTCAAAGTCCAGCGGCGGCGGATTACTTGGATCTATGCTGCCCGGGTCGATGCCGTTGGCCTCGAAGAAGAAGAACGTATTGACGATATCTCCTTGCACGCCCATCCCGTTCACGTAATCCGGGATATCGGATTTGATGTTGTGGGCCTGCGTTCTGAAGTCGCCGGTGAACAGCACCCGGTCAAGAGCGGCATGCCGTTCCGGGCCCATCAGGCGATCATCGATGTCCTCGACGTCGTCCTCGAGGTACTCGGTCCGCTCCTCAAGATCCTCGGTCTTTTTCGCGGTAGCGGTGTTCTCGCCCTTCATTTCGTCGACCTGTTTGAGCAGCGTGCTCATCTGCACCTGCAGCCATTCCACTTGCTGCATCAATTCGTCGACAGTCAGTTCCGAACTGTCCGCCCACGCGGTGGGCGCGGAAAGCGGCAGCACGACAGCTGCTGCTGTAGTGATCAATATCTTGCGTAGCATTGTTGTTCGCTCCCTTAGCCACAGGTCATCGGGTGTTCGGAGTCCGCGGCGCCTTCGATGGCGAACTCCCTGATCAGCTCGAGATCCTCAGGCGAGATCACCTCGGTGACCGGCTTGCCGCCGAACTGCTCATCAATGACTGACTTGTGCGTACGTTCATATTTCTTGTCGAAGAAGCGGACCCACTGGTCCTGGATCAGCGACATGGGCGTGTATTCGCCGTTCGGAGAGTCTTCCCCGTGGCAGCCCTTGCAGTACTCGCGATACAGCTCCTTGCCATCGGCACTGGACGCCGGCGTTGTCGCCAGGCTGCCAAGGCCCAGGGCAAGGAAGCCGACCAGTGCTGCCGTTGTCAGGTGCAAACTTGTCTTCATTTCCCTGTCTCCTTACGCGTGATTTCTCGATCGAATTCGGCTTGGCGGGGTACGGCCATAAAAAAAGGCCCGCAGTCGCGAGCGGCTGGAGCCTGAGTGCCGGTTGGCAGCATTTTCACGTGGGTCCCCTGAGGGGCCGGTTTAGCGGCCCGGGATCATTGCTCGATCCCTGCATTAGTTAGATATACATTAGAGAAAACGAATAATAACTAATGCGATGGAGAGAATCCCTGATCTGGATCAGCAACCATTTCCTTCGCCGTTACAGCGAGAACTGCATGAAAACGTTCGGGAAACATGGCCAGGATCGGCCGCTGCAGTATGCGCCGGTTCGGGGCGGGCGAATGCCGGGGCAAGTCATGCTGTGACCGGATCCGGTCCGGTCGGTTTGGCGGATAAAAAGCGCCTAGTGAACAGAGATCTTGTGGCTGACAAGCGGCTCGACCCGCGCGGACAGCACGCTCATGCCCAGACCGGGGCCCGCGAGCGCATGAGCCCGACCGCCCGGGCCGGCGGCCATACCCGGTTTGCATATCTGAACACCCGATGCGTTCAGCGATCCGCACTCCTGCAGCCATGAGACGCCCTCAGCGCGGGTGCCAAACAGGCGGCCAGCCGCGGTCAGCAGACCGGTCTCATGGGCGGGGGCGTCGAGTTGGCAGCCGAGGCCGGAAGCACGCGCGGCGGCATGAATCAGTCGCGCATTGCCGAGCCCCCCGACATTGGCAATGCCGACGCTGATACTGTCGCATGCCTCGGCATCGGCGAGGGCGTCGACATCCCTGACCGTGCCCACCTGGCTGCTTGCGATGACTGGCGCCAGACCCGCGGCGGTGATTTTCACCATGCCTTCCAGATCCGATGCCGGCACAGGCTGGATGATCCCTGACAGATGGAAAGCTGCCATCGCGCCGAGCTGGTGCAGCGTCTGCTCTGCGTCCCAGCGTTGATCCGGATCGACAATCAGTCTGGCGCCAGGACCGAGGATCTGCTGAATCACGTCGAGACGCGCAAGATTTCTGTCCAGATTCCCGCCAAGCTTTACCCTGGCCATCGAAACGCCGCGCTTGCGCAGCGCGGCGGCCTGGTCACGGACCGTCTCTTCGGCTCGCGCGTCTATCAGTCCACTGTAGTGCACAGCCTGGCGTCGCACTGGGCCAAGCACGTCGCCTGCGGAACAGCCGAAGTGGTGGCCGGCGAGATCCAGCACCGCCAGTTCTGCTGCGCAGAATGCCGAGAGCTGGGATCGCCTGAGACCGCTGGACAGCCGCTGCATCGCCGCATGAGCCTGTTCAAAGCTCTCCAGTTCCAGCCCCAGCAGCGGAGGCAGAATCTGTTCATGCAGGAAGTCCCTGGCGGTTTCCGCGGATTCGTTGTCGACTCCGGACCTTGGACAGGTTTCCCCCCAGCCCTGCAGACTGTTGTCGTCGTGAACCCTGACCAGCACGCTGCGCGAGGGGCTACGCGGCCGGATCGGACTCGGCAAATGCACGACCAGGATGTCAAAACCCTTCAGGCGCATTGGCAATGCTGCCGCCAGTTGTGGTTCAGGCAATATCACTGCCGTCCGGCTCTGCAGGGATATTTGGCTGGACCGGCGGCGGCTGGCTGGTGGCGCTTGCTGGTGCGGCAGGCTTGGCGGTTGCCGCGGCCGGCGGTGATTGCTTCGATCCGGACAGCATCGGGCCAAGTTCCGGATCCACCGAACGCAAATGCAGGTCGCGCTGCGGGAAGGGGATCTCGATACCGTTGTCGGCCAGCGCGCGGTTGATGCCCACGTTGAGCTGGGTCAGGACCTGAAGACCGTCGTTGAAGTTACACCAGGCGCGCAACTCAAAGTCCAGAGAGCTATCGCCAAAACCATGAAAGACCACAAACGGCTCTGGTTCCGGTATGACCAGAGGGTTGGCGTTGGCGACTTCCGTTACCAGTTCCATAACCCGTTCCGGATCGGTGCCGTAGGCGACGCCAAAAGGCACGTGCTGTCGCTTGGTGATGTCTGACAGAGTCCAGTTGACCACTTGCCCGGAGATAAACTCGGAGTTGGGCACGATGACTTCCGATCCGTCATAGGTTCGCAGCGTGCTGGCACGGATGCCGATCCGCGTCACGCGCCCCAGCAGCGTGCCGACTTCGATCGTGTCGCCTGCCTGGATCGGTCGCTCGAAGGCCAGAATCAGCCCGGCCACAAAGTTATTGACGATGGCCTGCAGACCGAAACCGATGCCCACGCTGAGCGCGCCGGCAACGATCGCCAGTCGCCCGAGTTCAAACCCGGCCGCGGCCAGCGCGATCAGGAATGCGATGGTGATCACGCCGTAATTGACCATCATGTTGATCGTCGACGGCACGCCACGCGGCAGACGCAGACGCGGATACACATCCTCCTGCAGGATGAAACGCAGGAAGCGCGAGATCAGGACGCCCAGGTACAGTGCTACCAGGAACGCCAACACGTCGCCGACTGACAAAGTGAAGTTGCCGATCGACAAGGTGCTCGAACCGAGCCAACGGAAAGCGTCAACTGTGGGACCGAAAATGCCGAAGATCTTGAGACCGATGGCGAGCCAAAGCAGGATGCCGGCGGCGTCGAGGACCCGGTTGAATCGCCTGCGGACTGCGTCCGAGGAGCCGCGCAAAGAACGCAGTCCGGCGGTGACCGGCGAGCGCAGCAACACTTCCAGCAGTCCCCGCGCGAGTAGCGAGAAGACGAAGATACCCAGGCCGACATAGATCAGCACCAGGGTTGCGTTGGTCAGCCAGTAGGCCAATGACAGGATGCCGACGACGTTGGCAATAATGGCGACCAGAAGCGAAACGGTGGCGGCACGAACTGCCAGTTTCCAAGCCACGCGCCAGGTCTTCCTGACATTGCTGCCGGAGCCGCCGCGGAGTTCGGCCCAAAGAAGCGCGGTCAGCGCAAGCGCTGCGATGAGCAGGTGAATCAGACGGCCGGCCAGCGGCTGCGCGGCGATGGTGTCAGTGACCGAGTCAACCGCAAAGACTGCGATCAGCATATAGGCGCCGATACGGCGGTGCTTGTCCAGCGCAGTCGTCAGCAGCGCCAGCAGAGGTAACGCCAGCAACGCTCTGTTGATGTCCAGCAGCGCCAGCGGCGCGCCGGGATAGATGGCCCGGGTGAATGCGAGCGAGATGAAAGCCGCAGTTGCCAATGGGTAGGCGAACAGATTGACCGCATCGGCGCTGGGCGCTTCGCCCGTGTTGTACCAGCGATCGAGTCTTGATTTGGTATACAGCAACAACACGATCAGGATCAGGAACAACAATGCGTGCGCCGCGACGCGATCAAGGTTGGCAGACAAATAAGCGCGGACGCCGCTCAATGCAGAGCGGACCGGTACGGTGACTTCCGATTCGACCTGTTCGGCTGCGGTAGGCTCAGCAACCCGGCCCTCTTCATCCTTAACGTCGCTGTCGCTGTCGCTGTCGCCGTCGCTTTGTCCGGTCTCGCTGGCGCTGCCCGAATGGCGAAAAATCGCTGCCCACAGCGGCGGCGCATCGATCTTCAATAACTCCTTGCGCTGGAGCGCGATCGCCTGGTCGATGCGGGCAAGCGCGTCGTCAACCAGATCCAGGGATCCGGCCAGGCTGCTCTGGTATGTCAGCACGCGGTCGATTCTGGTTTTGAGCTCGCCGTCCAGAGCCTCGATTTCTGCAATCATCGCCGAAACCTGATCGCTTATCGCGCCGGGAAGCTGGACCTGATCACGCGTATCAAAGGTCTTTTTCCACGGCTTAAGCAATTCAGCCAGACGCACCCGGAATTCGTTCAGCGCCGTGGCCTGCTCACTCAGCTGCGTCTGAAACCCGGACATCTGGTTACGGGTGTTCTGCCATGTCAGTTCCAGGTTTCCGAGGTTGCGGGCGCTGAGTAAAGGCAGGTCCCTTGCCTTGAGTTCGGTCAACGACTTGCTGATCAACTCCTGGCTGCTATCCAGCTGGGAAATGATCTGGTTCACCAGCGGCAGTGGCTGGCTCTTCTCACGCAGTGTGCGCAGCGCGGCCCGGGTCGACTCAATCCGCTCCGGAATAATCGTCGCGCTGATGGCGGTAACCGGCGCCGGCTCAGGTTTCGCGGCGGTAGTTGGCGCGCCATCCGTGGGCTCTTCGTTGCCCGGCGTGGTCTGGCCCCAGGCGCTGTGGCCTGCCAGCAGAAGACAGAGCAGGAATACGCCAATGCCTGGCGGCGTCCAGGTGGAGTGATGAGAAGTGCTGCCGTTGTGCATGAAATGCGGTTCCGGGATTAACTGCTTGACGCAAGCCTAGTGAGGAAGGGTCGAGCCGGCAAGTTCCGCGGCATTCCGCGACAATACTCTCGGCTGGAAGGCCGGGACATAAAGGCGGTCGGCGGAGCGGGTTTGGGCAGCGTCCGTGTTGTTGTTATCCTCACCGGCTAAATTGCTTCCCCGGGCTGGATAACCGTCGATGAGTCTGTTCAACCGCTGTCTGCGCACAACAATCGCCACGGGCTTGCTGGGCGTGTTCTGTCACAGCGCAATGGCCGGGGAGCATCAGGCAGCAAGTGATTCGCCGACGCAAACCATGCGTCTTGACTACTTCCACACCGGTAATGCAAATCAGGAAATTTTTGCCGTGGACAAAGTGGCGATAGAGCCTTTGCCCTGGCCGGGCCACCCGGACCGGGCGATCGACACGCTGGGTCTCGGCGACTATTTCTTCGAGGTGGTGGACCCTGATTCAGGGGTAGTGCTGTATTCACGTGGCTTCAGTGGCATCTATCCGGAGTGGGAAGAGATGGCTGAGGCGACGACCGAGTTCCGTACTTTCCACGAGTCACTGCGTTTTCCGGAACCCGCCACACCGGTGCTGATCAGGGTTTTCCGCCGCGATGCCGGCAACCGTTTCGTGAACGCATGGGAGACCGTCGTTGACCCGGCGGACATCGCCGTCGACCGGGCGCCGCCCCCGGCGCAAGCGCCGTTGATCGTGCTGCAGCAGACGGGTGCGCCGGCCGACAAGGTCGACCTGCTGATCCTCGGTGACGGCTATACCCCTGCTGAGATGGGCAAGTTTGAGGACGACGCCCGGCGCATGATGGAAGCCTTGTTCTCAGTGTCTCCTTTCCGCGAACGCAGAGACGACTTCAATCTCTGGGCCATGGCGCCCGCCGCGGCACGCTCGGGCGTATCGCGGCCGTCTTCCGGGGTGCAGCGTTACACCGTTCTCGGCACCCGTTATGACGCATTTGGCAGTGAACGTTATGTGCTCACCTTCGACAATCGCGCGCTGCGCGAGATTGCTGCGCACGCGCCCTACGAATTCATGGAGATCCTGGTGAATAACCAAACCTACGGAGGCGGGGGTGTGCATGGCATGTATGCGACTGCTGCGGTCGACAGCGCCTGGGCGGATTATCTGTTCGTTCACGAGTTCGGCCACCATTTTGCCGCGCTGGCCGACGAGTACTTCACCTCGCCGGTTGCTTATCAGGCGAAATCGCCCGACGTGGAGCCATGGGAGCCAAATGTGACGGCGCTGCTGGATGCTGATGCGCCCAAGTGGCGATCCCTGATGCCGGCAGCGACGTCAACTGCGACGCCCATACCGACGCCATGGCCCAAAAAGGCTTTTGAGACCTACGCGCGCGATTTTCAGGCCCGGCGGCAGCAGATTCGTGCAGAGGACCGGCCCGAAGCCGAGATGAACGCATTGTTTGCGGACGCTCAGGCATATTTCGACCAACTGCTCGGCGATGCTGCGTATCGGGATCAGCTCGGCGCGTTTGAAGGCGCCTACTACGAAGCCGAGGGCTACTACCGGCCTGCGATGAATTGCCTGATGTTTACACGCAATCCGGTCTTTTGCCCGGTTTGCTCGAAGACCGTGAGCGACACTATTGATCTGTATGCCGGCCCGGCCGTAACAGTCCCGTAACATCCCCGCAGCAAAATGAAACCTGATCGAAGGCTGGCACCGTCAATCCCCGTCGGCGGCCGGCCACCCCGGTCAGGCTCGTCTCCCTGAGACTGGCCCGAGTCGATCTTTGGCGGAAGTTCCAGATTCGCCGCAAGCGTATTGCCCGGGTCCCTGACCCGGGATTTTTTTGCCGGGATTGGACAGCAGATGCAGGCGGGCGGCCTGCGGCCGGCTCCGGTGTGCCTGTCAGATATCGTATACGTCGAAATCGCCGGGGTGGACATCGAGCTGACGGCAGATCGCTTCCACCATGCCCCGTTCTCTGGCAGTGAAGTCCTGGTCTGCCCGCCCGATCGCCACGCACATCCTTACCACCAGCCCTGCAGCTTCGGGATCTCCGGCCAATGCGCCGATACTGGCCATTGCGCGGGCGCGTCCGGCTTCAGGATCATCGCAAATCTGATGCGCGAATGAGTCATATACTCTCACCGCCTGGTCGTGATTGATGCTGCGTAACTCATCGATACGCACGAGCACCCGGTCGCGGGTGATCAACTCCGACAAACGCTGCTCCTCATCGGCGAGTGCTACCATCGCACAGGCAGCCATGGCTGCCTCGACAAAGGTCTTATGCTTGCTGCGCTCGCGAATGCCGTCCAGCGTTTCGCGCACAAGATTCAGCATGGTGTCGTACTCCCCTCGCAGATCCCCGTTCCAGGAATGGCAAGGCTAGCACAGGCTGCGCAGCATCTGCGGCCGGTGCGGGGGCAGCGGGGGACACCAATTGAAGTCGATGAACACGGTCTGTAAAAAACGGCCGACGGCGAAAGGGCCGTCGGCCGGACGCAGTTGCTGAATAGCCCGGGGGGATGAGGCAGATCAGCCGCTGTTTCTTTGGATTCGTAGCTTCTGCCGGTGCTGGCTGCGACGCTGCACGCGGTTTTCCTGGCCCTGGTCGTATCGTTCCATGCGATGGTCACTTCGGTGGTCGATCCGCTGCCCCTTGCGGTTCAGACGTTGATCGGTCCGGGCGCCTTTGTTGTCCAGTCTCTGATCGATTCGGTCGCCCTTGCGATCAAGATGACCGGCAGCGCCGCTATAGCCCGCGGCAGCGGCGAGATTGGAGCGGGTGTCCAGACGCTGATTTATGCGGTCACCTTTTTTGTCATAGCGCCGCTCGATCCGGTCACCGCGCTGGTCCAGACGCTGTTCAGCGCGATCGCCGCGGGCATCACGGTCTTCCTGGACCTTGATATCGTCCCCGGCCATGGCCTGTGGTGCGCTGACAAGCAGCGTGATCAGAAGGGTGGTTCTCAATACATTCATAGACTTATCTCCTGGCGTCTCCGCTGGGGCGGGTCCTCAGCAGGTACAACGGACCAGGCCCGGATCGGTTGACAGCCCGCCTGCCGGACTTCAGCTGTATCGGCCGGACACGCTATAATTCACTGACAAAATCAACAGTCACCAGAGCCATCAGGGGGCACCATGAGTATCGCCAGCACCGTAGATTTCGCATTGACCCTGACCGACGTCGACTTTCAGATCCTCAAACATGCGCATGCATCCAGCAGCGCAGAATCCGCCCACAAGGCGCATATCGCAGAGGAGCAGCTGGCAAAGGCTGTCGCGCTGAAGGACGAGCTCGGACCCTTGCTGGCAGTCATCCCGGCCAGTCACCGACTGGACATTGAATCCCTGCGCAGCATGCTTCGGCGGCCGCAGCTGGATCTGATGTCGGAAGAAGAAATCGGTCGCGTGTTTTTTGATTGCGAGACCGGCGCGGTGCCGCCACTGGGTCCGGACTACCGGGTCCCGACCATCGTCGATCGCGTGTTGATGAAGATGGATGATATTTATTTTGAAGCCGGTGATCATCGCGACCTGGTGCATGTCGATCGCACCAGTTTTCGCAAGCTGATGCGCGGTGTTGAGTTCACCCGGATCAGCAACCCTATCCAGCAGACCTGACACTGTTTGTGCCGGAACCTGCCGCCGCTCACGCGACTTCGCTCGTCGCTGGTGGAGGATTCGTGAAGCGCAGCATTGTTTTTCCTGGTTGAGCCGCTAAGCTAGGCGTCGACGGCTGCTCCAGACGGCCGCAATTGGAGGAGAGCGGCACTGCAGCAATGCAGCCGCCAGGGTACGTGAAGCCTACCGATACCTCTGACCCGGATTACTATCATCGGGTCGTCGACTGCCAGTGGGCCTGTCCGGCTCATACTGATGTGCCGGAGTACATCCGGCTCATCGCCCAGGGGCAGTTCACTGACGCATACATGGTTAACCGGGAATCCAATGTGTTTCCGGGCATCCTCGGTCGCGTCTGTGATCGGCCATGCGAGCCTGCCTGTCGACGCGGACGCGTGGAAAGCAAGCCGGTGGCGATCTGCAGATTAAAGCGTGTTGCTGCGGATTTGCGCGGGGACGTGCGCGACCGCTTGCCATCAATCCCGAACACGAAAAACGGCAAGCGCATCGTGTGTATCGGCGCCGGGCCGGCTTCGTTGACGGTCGCTAACGATCTGGCGCCGCTGGGATACGAGATCACGATTCTGGAGGCGCTGGGCAAGCCGGGCGGCCTGATGAGATCGAACATCCCTTCGTTCCGATTGCCGGCCAACGTGTTGGACGAAGAGATCTCGATGATCATCGAGATGGGCGTCGACCTGCAGCTTGGGCAGCGTGTCGACAGCATGAGCAGCCTGATTGAGCAAGGCTGGGATGCGGTGTTTGTCGGCAGTGGCGCGCCACGCGGCAAGAACCTGAAGCTACCCGGGCGTGACGAAGCAGCGGCCAATATCCACATCGGCATCGACTGGCTGGAGTCGGTCGCGTTCGATCATGTGGAGAGCATCGGCGAGCGTGTGTTGATTATCGGCGTTGGCAATACGGCGATGGATTGCTGCCGCAGTGCATTACGTCTGGGCGCAAGCGACGTAAAGGTGATGGCACGCAAGCCGCGTGATTTCTTCAAGGCATCGGATTGGGAGCTTGAGGATGCCGAAGAAGAAAATGTCGAGATTGTCGTTAATCACGCGCCGCGGGAGTTTGTGATCGTGGATGGTCACCTGCGCGGAATGGTTTTCGATCTGATGGAATACGACCTCGATGATAAGGGCCGGATCACCGAAAGTCGCGTGGTCGGTCAGGAAACCCTGCCTTGCGACGATGTCGTGCTGGCGATCGGGCAGGACAACGCCTTCCCCTGGATCGAGCGCGATCTCGGCATCGAATTCGACAAATGGGATGTGCCGGCGGTAGATGAGACTACCTTCCAGTCGACCCGTCCTGGCGTGTTTTTTGGCGGCGATTCGGCATTTGGACCGAAGAACATTATCTGGGCTGTCGAACACGGTCATCAGGCAGCGGTCTCCATCCACCGTCATTGTTTCGGTGAGGCGCTGGATGAGCGTCTGCCGGTCACGATGAACCTGTCCAGCCGCAAGATGGGCATTCATGAGTGGTCCTACCAAAACGATTACAACACGTCTGAGAGGCGGCTGATGCCGCACGTGGATCTAAAAGAACGCTTCCGCAAGCTCGACATCGAAGTGGAACTCGGTTTTAGCGCCGAACAGGCGGCCCATGAGGTGCAGCGCTGTCTGAACTGTGATGTGCAGACGGTGTTTGCGGAGAATCTGTGCATCGAATGTGATGCATGCATAGATATCTGTCCGACCGATTGTCTGACCATGACCGCGGATGGAACCGAAGAAGAATTGAGAAACAGCCTTAAAGCGCCGGCGGACAATCCGGAGCAGGCTTTGTTCGCCTCGGGCCCTCTCAAGTACACCGGACGATTGATGATCAAGGACGAGAATCTTTGCGTGCATTGCGGGCTGTGCGCGGAGCGTTGCCCCACTGCCGCATGGGATATGCAGAAGAGTGGGTTTAATTTTCCCTACGCGGTGGACGAGGAACAGGCATGGCAGAGTCGCAAACGCCGGACCGCATAAACGACTTCGTCATCAAGCTGGCCAACGTCAACGGGACCGGCTCGGCCAGCGCCAATAGCCTGTTGATGAAATCGATTTTTCGCATGGGCGTGCCGGTGGCGGGGAAGAACTACTTCCCGTCCAACATCCAGGGTTTGCCTACCTGGTATGAGATCAGGGTAAGCCGCGACGGTTACGTCGCCCGCGCCGGCAGCGTGGACGTGATGGTAGCGATGAATGCGGAGACCTACGGGCGCGACCTGCAGGATGTCAGTCCCGGCGGATATCTGATCTACGACTCCACCTGGCCGCGCAGCCATCTGCTGCACCGGGAGGACATCACGATCCTTGGCATCCCATTATCCAAGATGTGCAACGAGGCTTTTGACGGGGTGCGCGCCAGGATTCTGATGAAGAACGTGGTCTATGTCGGCGCAATGGCTGCGCTGCTGGATCTGGATCTCGAGGTTATCCGCGGCCTGCTTGAAGAGTCTTTTGCCCGCAAACCAAAACTGGTTGAGTCAAATCAGCAGGCGATTGAAATGGGCTATGACTATGCGCGGGCGCATTTCGATTGCCCCTTGAGCCTGCGCATCGAGCCGATGGACAAGACCGCTGGCATGGTGATGATTGATGGCAACACCGCCGCTGGCCTCGGCTGCGTCTATGCCGGCGCCACGGTCGGCGCCTGGTATCCGATTACTCCATCGACTTCGCTGATGGATGCGTTCAAGGCCTTCTGTGCAAGGCTTCGGGTCGACGCGGAGACCGGCGAGAGGCGTTATTGCGTGATCCAGGCGGAGGACGAACTGGCCGCCATCGGTATGGTGCTGGGCGCAAACTGGAACGGCGCGCGGGCGTTTACGCCGACCAGCGGCCCCGGGATCTCGCTGATGAGTGAATTCCTCGGGCTTGGCTACTTCGCCGAGATTCCGGCCGTGTTGTTCGATGTGCAGCGAGTCGGCCCGTCTACCGGTATGCCGACCCGCACCCAACAGTGCGATGTGCTCAGCTGTGCCTATGCTTCCCACGGTGACACCCGCCATGTGCTGTTGTTTCCGGCCAATCCGGAGGAGTGCTTTTATATGGCAACGACGGCCTTTGATCTGGCCGAGCGATTGCAGACACCGGTAATGGTCCTGTCAGATCTGGACATCGGCATGAATGACTGGATGTGCCCGATGCTGGAATGGGACGATGACTACGTCCCCGATCGTGGCAAAGTGCTCGACGCAGAGACGCTGGAATCGATGGACAAGTTCTGGCGTTACGACGATGTCGACGGCGATGGAATTTGCTGGCGGACCCTGCCCGGAGACCATCCGCGAGGCAGTTACTTTACCCGCGGATCCGGGCACAACGCCCAGGGCCGCTACTCCGAAGACGCCGAGGAGTACCAGGAACTGGTGGATCGGCTGCGCCGCAAGTTCGACACCGCGGCCAGCCTGGTGCCGCCGGCGTTAGAAACGCCCGCTGCCGGTGACACCGGTCTCGGGATCATTTCTTTCGGAAGTTGCGATGGTGCGATCAACGAAGCGCTGGATGAGCTGGCGGCCGTCGGTATCAGCGTCGACTATCTGCGCCTGCGCGCGTTTCCGTTCGGCGCGGAGGTAAGGGCGTTCCTTGAGACGCACGAGCAGATATTTGTCGTTGAGCAGAATCGCGATGCACAGATGCGCACGCTGCTTGTAAACGAGGGAGGTGCCAGGCCGGAACACCTTTTCTCAGTGCTCCATTATGACGGCATGCCGATCAATGCGGCCTCGGTTGTAGAGGGCATACGCAGGCATCTGGCCAAAGGAGAGGCGGCATGAGTTTTATGCTAAAGCCAAAAGTCGCGCATCCGGGTTCGCCGCGCAATGAACTCGGTCTGACCCGGCGCGACTATGAAGGTGGCATGTCGACCCTGTGCGCGGGCTGTGGTCATGATGCGATTACTGCAGCGATTATTCAGGCTTGTTTCGAGCTGTCTATCCCGCCCCATCGGGTGGCCAAGGTCAGCGGTATTGGCTGTTCATCAAAGACGCCCGCGTATTTTCTAAGTGCGTCCCACGGGTTCAATTCGGTGCATGGGCGGATGCCCGCAGTTGCCACCGGCGCCAATGCTGCCAACCACGACCTGCACTACATCGGCGTCTCTGGCGATGGCGATTCATTGTCCATCGGTCTGGGGCAGTTCTGTCATGCCATGCGCCGTAATCTCAACATGGTCTACATCATCGAGAACAACGGGGTCTATGGTCTGACCAAGGGTCAGTTCTCGGCGTCTGCGGATCTGGGCTCCAAGGCCAAGCGCGGCGAGCGCAATGAACAGCCGCCGATCGACCCGGTGTTGACTGCGCTGACCATGGGAGGCACTTTCATTGCTCGCAGTTTCTCCGGCGACAAAGCCCAATTGGTGCCGCTGATCAAGGCAGGAATACGGCATAACGGATTCGCGCTGATCGATGTGCTCTCGCCATGCGTGACCTTTAACGATCACGAAGATTCGACCAAGAGCTACGCGTTCACGCGCCAGCACTACCAGCCGGCGGTGCATACTGACTTTGTGCCACCGGCGGGGGCGATTACAGCCGACTACGAAGCGGGCGAGAGCCTGACCGTCGATATGCATGACGGCAGTCATATCGTATTGCGAAAAGCTTCACCTGATCATGATCCCACGGATCGGGCCAGCGCCTACGCTTTTATCCGCCGACGGCAAAAAGCCGGCGAGTATCTGACCGGTCTGTTGTATGTAGACGAGTCGGAGCCGGACATGCACGCGCTCAACCATACCGTCGGCCCGCCTCTGAGCAGGCTCGACTGGCAGGATCTTTGTCCGGGTTCTTCGAGGCTGAGCGAGATCCTGGCGCGCTATCGCTAGCAGCGGTTCGCGCGCCGCCAGATCCGTTCAGCGAGGTCCGGATTTCTGTGCGGCCGGTTCAGACACCGCGGTCACCTGGCTTAGCAGGTACTGATCGGCGGGGCGGTACTGCCGGTGATACACGGGCGTTGCCGGGGCCTGGCAATCGCCGCTTTCCGCGTCACCCCGGACCAGTACCCAGGCCCTGCGGTGGGCGACTCCGAGCGCCATCGCGCGTTCCGGCAGGAAGCATGGCAGCAGATCTGCTTCCCTCAGGACCAGCGCGCGACCGGGTTGCTGCTTGAGCCATGAGAGCGCGTCCGCCATCTCCTCCGCTTCAACACTGCGCCGGTAGCCAAAATGTACCAGCGGGCGGCGCGCATGCAGCAGGAATTGTTCCTTCCAGCGGACCAGGCCCAGGGTTTCATCCGGTCCCAGGAGCGCTTCCGCCGCCTGCGGAATATTGCCGCCGGAACGCAGATCGTTAGCCAGTGGGAACAATACCGCGCCATAGCCGATCATCAGCGCGGCCATCATCGTGACCACGCCAAAGTGCGCTCGCGCCAGCCCGAATACGAGCAGCGACACGGCGCCGATCACGGCCCAGCCGGCGAACAACAACCGTAGCGCGTCGCTTTCCGCGGCAGTGTCGATAAACGATTCCTGCAGCGGAAATGCGGCGAGCCCGGCGCATAACAGCGTCACGACAGAAGTGAATGCCAGGGCCAGCCTGCGCACCCCACGGCGCTCACACAGTTCGCGAGCCCATGGCGCCACAAGCAGCGCAAATGCGGGCACCGCCGGTAACAGATAGACGCCGCGCTTGCCCGGAGTGGCGCTAAAAAAAAGCAGCACCAGCCCGATCCATGCCAGCAGCAGGAACACGGGCATCGATCTGGCGCGCAGCGCCTGCCGCCAGCGCCCTGACAGCCACGGCAACAGCAGGATGGTCGGCAGCCACAGAAATGGAATCACGTGGGTGATGAAATACCAGGGTGGCTGGATGTGGCCCCAGGATCTGGCGTAACGCTCCATGGTCTGCTTCATCAGGATATTGTCGCGGTACGCCGCCAGGTCCGGGTCCAAGCTACCCCAGGTGTGGATCAGCATCGGCACCAGCCAGACGCCGATTGCCAGCAACATGCACACGGGTCCGCCCAGCCAGCGCCAGCCGCTGCCTTCGGGTGAGCTTGTCCATTGCCGGCGTCTGGCCCAGATCCAGGGCAGCAGGACCAGCAGCGGCAGAATGCCCACGCCCTTGGTGATCACGCCAAGCCCGGCCGCAGCCCAGCCAAGCAGATACCATCCCCAGGCCGGACCCAGCAGCAGATGTCTGAGCAAGCCGTACAGGCCAAGCGTGGTCAAAAAGGTCAGCGTGGCGTCGATCTGGGCAGTATGAGCCTGCAAGGGAAATTGCACCGTGCACAGCAGTACCAGTCCCGCGGCGATCGCGGTATTCCGGTCCCAGAGTCGCCGGGCGAGGTCTGTGACCAGGCAGAGCACGCCAAAGCTGGCCAACATCGAGGGCAGCATAAAGCCGATCCGCAGCGAACCGCTGAACCAGGTTCCGACCGCGATCAGCCACATGAACAACGGCGGCTTGTCGGGATAAAGGTCGCCGCCAACGCGCGGGACCAGCCAGTCGCCACTGAGCAGCATATCCCTGGCGGCCAGCGCAAAACGCGGTTCATCGGGTGCCCATGGGTCACGCAAACCCAGGCCCGAAGCCAGCACGATCACGCCGAACAACAGCATCAATACGAAATCGCGGCGCGAAGCCTGTGTGGGCCGGGGTGTCACCGCTAGCCCCGGTTCGCAGGCTTTGGGCTTGTCGTGGGTTTGGTGGATTCGGCGATGAGATGATAATCGGGCGGACAGCGCCGAATCAGCCACGCTACGCCGAGCAGGTCGACGATTCCCGCGCCGAGTCGATCAAATATTCCGTATTTGGATTGTCCGCCCAGGCGCGGCCGATGGCTGATCGGCACCGAAATCACCCGACCGCCCGCGCGACGTATCAACGCCGGCAAGAAACGATGCATATGATCGAAATACGGCAAGCGCAGAAACGTATTGCGAGAGAACACCTTGAGCCCGCAGCCGGTGTCCGGTGTCGCATCGCCGAGGACACGGCTGCGGACAGCGTTGGCAACTCTCGAGGCAAGACGTTTCGCCGAACTGTCCTGGCGTTTGACGCGATGCCCGATAATCAGCAGCGATGCCAGCGCGTGCCGGTCAGCGTCGATGACGTCGAGAAGTTTCGGGATATCGCGCGGATCATTCTGGCCGTCGCCGTCGAGGGTGACGATCAGCTCGTGTTTGGCCGCATCTACGCCGGTTCGCAGGGCGGCGCTTTGGCCGCACCGGCTGGTGTGCCGCACAGGTCGTAGCGACGGCGCCTGCTGAGTCAGCGTTTGCAGAATTTCCCAGGTCTGATCCTCACTGCCGTCGTCGACGAATAGGACCTCAAAAGGGCCCCGCGTCGACAGCACGCTGTTGATCTCATGGCTGAGGGCTTCGACATTTGCAGCCTCGTTGAACACGGGAATGACGACCGATATCGCCGGAGCGTCGGACGTGTGCAACTGCGCGGAGAGACCTGATTCCATAGGCAGAAAAGGGAAGAGTAATGTCGGGTCCTGGCGTTGATTCTGATCAGGGTGCGGGCGCGATCACCTGAAATGATTCAGTCGCCAGTACCGAACCATCCTCGCTCACAATCGCGACCTCCCAGTCGCCATCCTGTTCAGCAAGAATGTCTTTGCTTGAATAAATTTTCCATTGATCGTCAGCCACCACAAAAGGTAGCTCGGTGACGATGGTCCCCTCGCGCTGCCAGCGGTGCGTGACCCGTGCCCCGCGCATGCCCTGAGCCTCAGTGAAAAAATAGACGCGGCGGGTTTCACCAGGCGCCAGCATCAGACGCTCGCTCAGTACGTCTATTGGCTCAAGATCAGCCAGGCCGGTCGTCAACTGAGCCCGCACCCCGGGTTCAGTTGTTGCGGCCGGCGGGTTGCTGATGACCGAGGGATCTGCGGTCGCAAGCGGCGAGGGTTCATCCTGCGCCGGGGCCGCTTGCTCGGTCATGTCTGCCGCAGCATTTGCCGCCGGCGATTGAATGGCTTCCGCCAGCACTTCAGCCGACTCTCCGGTGTCCTGCTCCAATCCGGGTCGCGCAACTGAGCCAGGGTCTACTCCGGCAACCGCGTCGCGCGTGGAATCAGGCTCCGTCTGCTGCGGCAACCCGGGCGCTGTGTCGCTGATGGTCTGGGTTCCCGGAACCCCAGTCCGGGCGGTTTCAGTCTGGCTGAGCGGCGCAGTCTGGCTGGGGAGAACAGCCTGGCCGGGGGCAACGGCCGGTGCCGGTGCCGATGTCGCGCTCGCTGAATCCGTCAGGGTGCTGGCCGGAAGGGTCGGCGAAAGTGTCTCGTTCACTGCGGGGTTCGTGGCCACGCCAGAGGCATCGCGGGGAGTCTCGCCGGGGGTTTGGCCGGCAATTGTGGTGTCCGGGCCCGTCGCGATGATGTTTCTGGCATCCGCTTCGGCCGCCGTCGGAACCGCCCCACCCGTGTCAGCCCCCATTTGGGATCCAGTTTGCGCTGTCCCTTCTGGATCGGCGTTGGCATCAGCGCGTTGCGCCGCCGGATCCGGTGTCTTGTTCGTCGGGTCGACCTGGACAACCGCAGCGCGCGGCTCGACTGGCGGCGGTGAACTGCCGATCAACAAACGTGCCGCCAGAGCAACCATCACACCCCCCAGGATGGCGCCGGCGGTAAGCAGCATGATCTGCTTGCTGCCGGAGCTTCGCGGTGCTTTTCGCTGCCCGCCCTGCTGCAGCTCTACCGCGACGATCCGACGGCTCTGGGACAGCGCTGCCTGGGCCTGGGGATAATCCAGATCCGGGAACAGGCCGATCGTTCGGCGACGCACAAATCCCTCATAGGGATACACGTGCACCCATGCCTTGACGCCATTGGGGAACACGCTGAACACCAGATTCTCGGCCACTGGCGTGTCGTAGCGCCTGTCCTTGGGCGGAAGATCCTGCAGAAATTCATTGCTGAAGGCGGTCATAAGCTCCGGAGTCCAGGCGCGCTGACGGATACGCTCACGGTAGCGGCTCGCTCCGGGTACTTCAATCCCGCTGTGGCGGCGCCGCGTCCGGCAAGCCGGGGTCCGCGTCGAACAAGGCCAGCAACTCCTCCCGCGCAGCTTCCGCAGTCTGTACGAGCTGGCTCTCGTCACCCATGAACTCAAGTTCGCGCTTGAGCAATGCTTCATCATGCGCGCGGAACTGCTGGACAGTGCGCCTGGCCCGGTCTGGCGCGTCACCAAGCCGTTCCAGTACCGCCGTGGCCATTTCCAGGCTGGAAGCATAGGTTTCGCGGATGATCATATCCACTCCCAGCCCCAGCAGCAGATGCGCATGGTGACGATCGCGGGCACGGGCAAATATCCTGAGATCCGGATAGTGGTTCTTGAAGTTCTCGACCACCGCAATCGAACTTTCCACGCCGTCGACAGCGACGATCACAAGTGTCGCCCGGTCGGCTCCTGCTGCACGCAGCAGACCCATATCGGTCACGTCTCCGTAATATGCCTTGTTGCCGAACCTGCGCACGAATTGCACCTGCTCCGGATCAGACTCGATCGCGGTGAACGGAATCCCCCGGACATGGAGAATCCGGGCGATGATCTGTGCAAACCGGCCCATGCCGGCAATCAGTATCTTGGGCTCTGAATCTTCCATGGTGTCGAATTCCGGCGCAGCTGGTGTCGCTGCATCGGGCTTGAATACGCGTTGCTTGGCCATCAGCATCAGCGGTGTGGCGGCCATCGAGGCCGTGACCACCAGAATCAGCAGGTCCGCGACATCCCGCGTCAGCAATCCCTTGGCGACGGCGGCGCCAAAGATCACGAACGCAAACTCACCGCCCTGTGGGAGAACGAAGGCCATATCCCGGGCTGCTGCAGTCTGTAATCCGCTGGCGCGTCCGAGCAGAAACAGGACCAGGCCCTTGATGGCGAGCAGCGCTGCGACCAGGCCGATTACCAGCAAGGGATCGGTCATCAGCAGGCTGAGTTCTGCGGACATGCCGACGGCAACAAAAAACAGACCCAGCAATAGTCCCTTGAACGGCTCGATTTCGGCCTCGAGCTGGTGCCGGAACTCTGATTCCGCCAGCAGTACCCCGGCCAGGAAAGCCCCCAGAGCCATCGATATATCCACCAGATACATCAGATAGGCGGCGCCGATGACAGTCAGCAGGGCCGCCGCAGTGAAAACCTCGTGTCCGCCGATGCCTGCGGCCAGCCGGAACGCAGGCCGCAGCAGATAACGTCCGCCGATCACCAGCGCGGCAATCGCGCCCAGCTTGGTCAGTACCTGAGCGGCGCCGCTGGCTTCGCCGGCCTCCGGCGCCAGCAAGGCGAGTACGGCCAGAATGGGAATCACCGCAAGGTCCTGAAACAACAGGACGGCGAAACTGGAACGGCCATACTGGGTCGTCAGCTCCTTGCGCTCGGCGAGAATCTGCAACACAAAAGGGGTAGACGACAAGGCCAGGCCAAGTCCGATCACCAACGCAGCACTCAGACCCTGTCCGAAAGCGTAGGCCGACACTGTCAGAGCCGCCGCGGTGATCACAACCTGGGCTGTGCCCAGCCCGAACACCGCGCGCCGCATGACCCACAAGCGCGATGGTTTCAGTTCCAGCCCGATAATGAACAGCAGCAACACGACGCCAAACTCGGAGGCGTGAAGTACACTTTCGACGTCGGTGAAGGCGCCGATGCCATAGGGCCCGATCGCGATACCCGCCGCCAGATAGCCGAGTACCGATCCAAAGCCAAACATGCGGAACAATGGCACCGCGACACATGTTGCGGCGAGGAAGGCGATGATCTCGGTCAGACTCAAGTGATTACTCCTGGAATATGCCAGCGCATGCCGGCTCTTACCGGTGCGCACCGCCGCATACGATAACCGTGGCGACTGTTGCCAGCAAAAAAGGGTGGAGTTAAACCATTGTCAGCTCGCTGGCGTCCCAGAAGTATCCGATCATCAAACTGCCCCGGAGAGATCATGAGGAATTACCAGGCCACGATGGCTGCATTGATGCTCGCAACAGGCTGGGTAGCCAGCGCCCAGGCCGATGCCGAGCAGCTCACCCGCACGTTCGAGGTTGCCGACGGCGGTCAACTCGAGGTCAAGCTGGATTTCGGCGAGATTGAGGTCCAGCCGGGCAAACCGGGTCAGGTCGTATTCACCGCGAGGGTACGCGGTGCCGATGCAGACAAGTTCGAATTCGACTTTCGTCAGGACGGTTCGGATATCCGCGTCCGCGGCGAACTGACGGATCGAAAGGCCCGCAAACGCAGCTCAAGCATTTCTGTCAGCGTACGGGTCGAGGTGCCGGCACATTTCGATCTTGATCTCGACACTTCGGGTGGGAGCATCGATGTCGGAGATATCGATGGCGAAGTAGTCGCCGACACGGCTGGCGGCAGTATTGTCATTGGCCGGGTCACCGGGCCGGTGCGCGCAGATACGGCTGGCGGCGCGATAGAGGTGTTGGCCAGCAAACATGATGTGGATGCTGATACGGCCGGTGGCAGCATTGATCTGGGCGAGATCTTCGGCCGGGTCAAAGCCGATACCGCCGGCGGAGCGATTCGGGTCGAACGCGCCCATGGGCATGCACGTCTGAGCACGGCCGGCGGCGGTATCCGGGTCGATCAGGCCTACGCGGCAGTGGATGCGGATACGGTTGGTGGAGGGGTAAAAGTCAACTTTCTCGGGCAGCCGGATGACCGCAGCAATTTGAGCACCACCGGTGGCTCGATCACCGTGGGAGTGGCCGACGGGGTTGGTTTTGACCTGCGTGCCAAATCCGGTGTCCGGGTCAAATCCGATTTTGCGTTGCCGGTAGACAAGGATAGTCCCGGCAGGCTCGACGGTGCTGTCAACGGCGGCGGTCCGCGTCTTTCGGTCAGCAGTAGCGGACGCATTCGTATCCAGAAACTCTAATGCAACGGCGCCTTGTTCGCGCCGTACAGGGGGGCGCTATTGCGGTGACGCCGGGTCTCAGGCGCCTGCGCACCAGTCGATCAGAATCTGCGCCAGTTCCGGTCCGGCGTCCTCCTGCACAAAATGGCTGGCAAACGCCAGATCCTGATGCGGCTGGCCGGCTGCGCCTGGCACGTGTTGCTGCAGCGGACGATCGGCGCGGCCAAGGATCGGGTCTTTCTTGCCAAATGCAGTAAGGAAGGGTTTTTGCCACTCACCCAGCAGCTGCCAGGCACGCCGGTTGGCGGGCACCGCGGGATCGTCCGGGTCCGTCGGTACCAACAGCGGAAATGCCCGGGTGCCTTTCTTGTATGCGCGACCCGGGAACGGTGCGTCATAGGCCGCGACAACGTCGGCTGATAGTCGGGTCGCACAGCCGCTTTGCACGATCTTGCCGATTGGAAACAGCGGCGAATAACGCGCAAATGCCCGCCATGCCTTGAAAGCGGCGGGTACCGGTCGGTCCGCCGTAGGCAGGAAGCCGTTGGCGACCATGATCCGCGAGAAGCGCTCCGGATGTTCTGCGGCCAGACGCAGACCGATCAGCGAGCCCCAATCCTGAACGAACAGGATGATGTCCCTGAGGTCGTTGGCTTCGATCCAGCGCCAGGTCCAGTCAACGTGTCGGGCGTAGCTGTAGTCTCCTATCGCGCCCGGTTTGTCCGAGCGGCCAAACCCGATCAGGTCTGGCGCCACGGCGCGAAACCCGGCGCTTGCCAGCGGCGGGATCATCTTGCGATACAAGAAAGACCAGGTCGGCTCCCCATGCAACAGCAGGACGACCGGGCCGGCGCCGTCCTCGACATGCGCCATCCGCAGTCC
The DNA here is from genome assembly GCA_963704875.1 of uncultured Gammaproteobacteria bacterium. Taxonomy (GTDB): domain Bacteria; phylum Pseudomonadota; class Gammaproteobacteria; order Steroidobacterales; family XN24; genus CAMYOC01. Next base: position 158,763 of record CAVPIA010000005.1, read on the forward strand.
CTCAAGCTCCGTATAACGAGGCAGATAGGGGAAGTCAGGCACGGTGGCAAATCTGTCATCCGGGGTACGCAGGATATTCATCGCGGCTCCTGAAGATCAGGCAACTGATAATCTGAAAAAGCCTGGCGCAACCGGGTTTTGGCGATTTTGCCGGTCGCGGTGTGTGGTAGTTCCTCAACAAAACAAACGTCGTCGGGAATCCACCAGCTCGCGACCTTGCCGGCAAACCAGTCCAGCATTTCCTGACGGTCCAGGTCCCGATCCGGTTTCTTCACCACCAGTAACAATGGCCGTTCGGACCATTTCGGGTGGGCGACCGCGATCACCGCCGCCTCCGCCACCGCCGGATGGTTCAGCGCCAGGTTCTCGAGCTCAATCGAGCTGATCCACTCGCCGCCTGATTTGATGACATCCTTGGATCGATCGGTGATCTGCATGAATCCGTAAGCATCGATGGTGGCCACATCGCCAGTGTCGAACCAGCCATCCGCATCGTCGGTCCGCGCTTGCTGACGGAAATAGCCGTCGCACACCCACGGCCCGCGTACCTGGAGCCTTCCCGACGCTACTCCGTCCCAGGGCAACTCGATGTCCTCGTCATCAACGATCCGCATGCGCACGCCAAAAACGCCGCGGCCCTGCTTTGCGCCTATCGCTGCGCGCTGTTCTGGCTCGAGCCTTTCGGTCTCCCGGGTCGGCGTGTTGATGACACCGATCGGGCTCATTTCGGTCATGCCCCAGCTGTGATGCACACGAACCTGGTGACGATCCCGGAATGCGTCGATCAACATCGGCGGGCACGCGGCACCGCCAACGACGATCCGCTCCAGCGAGGCGACCTTGCGGCCGGATCGCTCCAGATACTCAAGCATTCCCGACCAGACGGTGGGCACGCCCATGCTGCAGCTGACCTGCTCTTGCTCGATCAGATCAGTCAGTGCCACCGGATCGCCCATGTGTGGTCCGGGCAGAACCAGTTTGGCGCCGACCATCGGACAGGCATAGGGCAGGCACCAGGCGTTGGCGTGGAACATCGGCACGATGGCCAATACCGTATCGCGATTGGCGAGACCCAGGGTGTCGCTCATACACGCGGCGTACGCATGCAGCACGGTGGAGCGATGGTGATACAGCACACCCTTCGGATCGCCGGTTGTGCCAGAGGTGTAACACAGCGAGCTGGCGGCGGTCTCGGCCAGCTGCGGCCAGTCAAATTGATCGCTTTCGGCATCAATCAGGGTTTCGTAATCGATTACGTTCTGCAGCGTTGTTTGTGGCATCTGTTCGGCAGCGCACAAAAAAATCACCCGCTCCAGTTGCGGCAACAAGGCCGGCGCCAGCTTCTCCAGCAGCGCCGCAAAACCCGGATCGGCGAAGATCCAGCGATCTCCGGCGTGTTTCGCGATGTAGGCTATCTGGTCCGGGAACAGCCGCGGGTTGATGGTATGGCAGACAGCACCGGAGCAAGAGCTCGCGTAATAGATCTCCAGGTGTCGATGGTCGTTCCAGGCCAGGGTGGCAACGCGATCACCGGTCTGCGCACCAAGACGCGACAGGGCATTTGCCAGTTTGCGCGAGCGCCGGAAGGCCTCGCCATATGTGCTGCGATGGGTTTCTGTATCGGAGGTCAGCGAGACGATCTCGGTGTGCGGAAAGTTGAGATCCGCAAAACGCATGATCTCCGTGATCAGCAGCGGGTCGTCCATCATCAGGCCGCGCATATCCACCTCGATCACAGGCCGGGCTCAGAATGCCCCCAGTCTGTAGGCGGCCGCCGGAACTGTCCAGCGGCCGCGTTCGCCGGTTTCGATCTCAGTCCGCGGGCTTGCGGAACTTGAGCGTGAAGCGATCGCTTTCTCCGATCGCCAGATACTCGCTGTTGTCGGCATCCTTGCCCATGGCCAGCGTGGGTGGCAGGGTCCAGACGCCACGCGGATGATCCGCGCTGTCTTTGGGGTTGGCCAGCAGTTCGCTGCTGCTGATGAACTCAAATCCGGCCGCGGTGACAAGGTCGATCGCACGCTGCTGATTGACATAACCGTTGCGTGCCAGCGGGTCGATTTCGGCATCGGCCGGGGCGCGGTGGTCGATGACACCAAAGATGCCGCCCGGTTTGAGCACGCTATAGATTCGCTCCAGCATCACATCGGTCTGTCCCCACGCCATCCAGTTGTGCAGATTGCGGAACGTCAGCACCATGTCGTAAGCCTCATCTTCGCCGATCGCGACCTGGCCGGGCGCCCATAAAGACAAGATTTCGACCTGGTCATAGACCGTGGGGGCGGCAGACATCTTCTGCTCGAATTCTTCGTTAGCGCTGAGCATGAAGTCCCGGAATTTGTCTGTCTGGTCGCCAAAAATCGCGACCGTCAGTTGTCCGTTATCGCGCAGCAACGGCGCCAGTATCTCGGTGTACCAGCCGGCTTTCCCGGGCCAGATTTCCAGCACTGACATATCAGGCGCGATGGCAAAAAACTCCAGCACTGCTGATGGTTTGCGGTAGACGTCACGCGCCGCAAGTTCAGGCGTCCGCTGCGAGCCGTTTACCGCGGCATCGATTGGCGTTGTGTCCTGTTCAGCGTTCGCAACGCTGATTCCCAGGCTCAAGCCGAGTATCAGGCTGGTGATCGTTCCGGCGAGTCTTGCCATGGGTAAATCTCCTGTGTGGTTTTGCAGGCTTCGCGTTTGAACCTAGGGCGAAGTGCTTGTGGCATCGGCGGGCCTGGCGAACAGGTCGCCAAAGAAATCGCCGGCGTTCCAGGTAGGCCGCTGTGGCTGATCCGCGATCTCGCGAATAAGCAGATAGTTCAGCCGCGTAAACCGTACCGCGGCATCCGGGTCGAACTGCAGATCGAGTTCATCCGACGGTTTGTGATAGTGGTTCTTGAGGAAGTCCATGAGGCCGGAACCACCACTCACGGTCGGGTCGGTTGCGGTCATTCCTGGCATCAGGTAAACCGCTGGCACGCCCTGGCGGACAAAGGAATACTGGTCGCTGCGGATGAAGATGACTTCTTCCGGCAAGGGATCGGGCGCAAGCGTCATGCCAATGGCTTCGGCCGCCAGCGCGGTTGGCCCGGCCAGGCTCGAGTGCTCTGCGCCGAATGCGACGATATCGTTCGTGGCATTGGTGAAAATCGGCATGTCGAGGTTGATATTGGCAACGATCTGGCTCAACGGCACGGTCGGATGATTGGCGAAATAATCAGAGCCCAGCAGACCCTGTTCTTCGCCGGTGACCGCCAGAAACAGGATCGATCGCGCTGGACGCGGTTCGTTCGTTGCCAGCGCCCGCGCCACTTCGAGCATGATGGCGATACCGGTGGCGTTGTCGTAGGCGCCGTTGTAATTGCCGTCTCCGTCGTACTCGACACCGATCCCCAGGTGATCCAGGTGTCCGCTCATGACCACGTATTCGCTGGCCAGGGCCGGATCTGATCCAGGCAGCACACCGACTACGTTGTGAGATTGATACGGGATCTGTTCCGAGCGCCGGTACAGTTTCATCTCGACAGGCAGAGTCATCGACTTCGTCTGACCGGTCTCCGCCGCGTCGTAGAGCTGATCCCGCGTCTGCCCCGATCCGGCCAGTAACTTGCTCAAACCGTCCGGACTCAGCATCGCACCACCGCGTATTGGCGGCAGCAGGCCCTGCACGCTGCCGTCATCGTCAACCCAGCGCATCCCGGGGGATTGATAGGCATTGATCGTATCTTCCCACGGCCGCCTTTCGGCTGCCTCGCGCGTGTTGAAGCTCACCGTGCCAACAGCCCCGCGGCTGGCGGCATTCTCCAGCTTGGAGCGGCTGGAATAGTAAGCGCGTTGATCACCAGGGAAATCCTCTGGCGCACCGCCAAAAAAGGCGACTACGTGACCCCTGACATCCAGCCCGGCATAGTCGTCGTAAGCCAGTTCAGGCGCGGTGATGCCATAGCCGACAAATGTGACAGGCGCATCAATCAGCGTTTCTGCATCTGCATAACTGCCCCCGATCAGGAAATCCTGTTGCCAGATCATTGGCAGTTCCTGTCCGTCGGCGGTGCGCAGGATCATTTCTGCGCTGTCTTCCACCAGTTTGCCCTCGACAGTGGTCAGATTCTGGAACCAGCTGCCGTCGTCACCGGCCGGCTGCAGCCCCGCGGCCGCGAGCATTGACGCGACATAGCGGGCGGCTATGTCGTATCCGCGGGTGCCCGTCCGGCGACCTTCGGTGAGATCATCGGCGAGAAATTCGATATGCGCTCTAAGCGCCTGCGCGCTGATCTCCGGTGCCTGTGCCGGTACCTGCGCCGGGTCAGCGGGCTGGTCGGCAATGGCTGGCACAGAGAAGCCAAGTACGAGTGAAAGAGAGAGCGCAGAAATCGGGTTCTTCATTTTTGTAGTTTCCCGTTGGGCAGGCGGTTTGGGACCGAGCAGGTGCGAATACAGACCCCGGGCCGGGCCTCGGGTTCCCTGGTCCGGCATTCAGCTCGGATCCCCGCTATAGTTCAGGCGGCAGCTTAGCAGACGGCCGTGAGTTGGCAGGATAGCGATGAACTACGAGTATTTTCGACGGGTTGAAGTGTGGATTCTGGCTGTTGCCGGTGTCGCCTGGATAGTGACTGGCGCTGATCACAGCCTGCCGGTTCTGGTGCTCGCTGCCGTGCCGGGCTCGCTGATGCTGATAGCGGCGGTTGGCACATTGATGTTCCCGGGCGAGCGGGGTCTCACTCGCAGCGCCGGCCTGGGCGCCCTGTTGGGTCTGGTGATGGCGATTCCGGCCTTGTTGACTGCGCCCGCGACCGGCATCTGGCTGGCGCTACTTGCACTGGCCGGTCTGGTGGCGGCAGGCTCCTTGCGGATCAACCACATCGCCGTGCCGGAAGACATCGATACCCCGGAGCCGGGCATCAGGGCCGGCGCTGAAGTCGGTCTGGATGAAGCCGTCCTCGGGCTGATCTCGGTCCTGATGCCACCCTTTATCCCTCGCGACCAGCCGCGGATTGCCGGGGAACTGGAGGAGGCGCTGGCGCTGTTCGACGCTCGCGGCTGGCTGGATGATCCGGCGGATTATCATCCGGCGCCGCCCGCGCTTGATGATCAGGACATCAGCTCCAAGGCCGCCCGCAGTTCGGGCTGGGATTACGAGGCGATGCAGTTTGACAGCGGATTCGAACCACCGCAGGACGCACCTGGCCGGGATCGGTATCTGTCCTATGCTGGTTGCAGGCAGGCACATGCGTGGGTGATGCGTGGCAAGGTGGACGCACCCTGGCTGATCTGTATGCATGGCCTGGGCATGGGAACCCCGGTCGCTGATCTGAAGATCTTTCCGCTTGACCTGCTGCGGCGGGAACTGGGCCTGAACCTGTTGTTTCCGGTCATGCCCTTACACGGTCCGCGGCGACGTTACACCGTCGGCGGCCGGGGATTCATCGCCGGGGACGTGATGGACACCATCAATGCGATCAGCCAGTCCATCTGGGACACCCGCCGCTGGCTGGACTGGGTTCGCCGCAGCGAGTCAAGCATTGTTGGCGTGTTCGGAATCTCGATGGGCGGCTATGCCTCGGCGCTGTTGGCCAGCCTCGACGAAAAAATCCAGTGTGCGATTCCCGGGATTCCGGCGACCGATCTGGCTTCTTTGCTGTGGTGGCATGCGAGCACTGCTTCCATCGAGACTTCAGCGCGAAGCGGCCTGACGCTGCGCCGGTCGGCGCGCGCATATCGGGTCGTCTCGCCGCTGGGGATCAAGCCAAGAGTCGCCAAGGCGCGCCGCCATATTTTCGGCGGGGCCTGGGACAGCTTTGTGCCAGCCGCGGAGGTGCACAAGCTGTGGGCGCACTGGGAGCATTGCGACATGCATTGGTACCCGGGTGCCCATCTGACTGCACGCAGCCACCCGAGGGTAGGACAGTTTGTCGGCGACGCGATCCGCCAGGACCTGTTGTCAGTCGCGAAATCAGATCAATAAAGACCGGCGGCGCAGACAACCGCGATAGCACAAAACGCGTTGGTTCCCGCACAGCGCGACAGTTTGCCATTGATGCGTCGGTAAATGCGGGTGCTTCGATTACCAGCGATAGCGATCGAAGTTGCCGGGATTGGCCCAGTCCCTGCTGTCATTCCATTCTCGTTGCGGGTTATAGGTATCGATGTCGTAGTGATAGATGGTGGTCGTGACGCCATCGAGTTCGATCCGCCTTCGCAGTGACAGCCCAAGCGATATAAAACTGCCGTCGGTCCAGGCCGGCGCGCCGCTGCGAGCGGACCATGTCACGTCGAAACGAGGGCAGTGTATGTCGCGCAGTCTTGCCAGCAAGGCCGTACCGCTGTCCATATCGAGACCCTCCAGCGTCCGGTGGACCAGCGCGAAGTCAAAGCGTCCGAGGTCTTGCAGCGCGTCGATGGGCGCGATCGCTGAAACCGATTCCATCGCGCAATCGGGTTGGTGCTGACGATAGATATCTGCCGCCGGGAGTGGATCGGGCGCGATGCACAATAAGGATTTCGGTGCCGCGGCCTCCAGGGATTCAAGCAATGTCTCCTGGACAAGATTCATGTTCTCAATACCCCGAAGTCTGCGCCCGAAGCCTGGCCACCCGGATCAGGCGCCGGCTGAAGTGCAGCTTGTTCAGCTGGCGACACCCTGCATCAGCAGGCCACAAATCCAGGCTGCGTAGGTGCCCAGCGCATAGCCGAGAACAGCCAGCAATACGCCGGCGGGCGCCAGGCTGGGATGGAAAGCGGAGGCCACCACCGGCGCGGAAGCTGCGCCACCTACATTGGCCTGGCTGCCGACTGCAAGATAGAACACCGGCGCGCGCAAAACCCTGGCCATGATGATCAGCAGCAAGGCGTGGAAACTGATCCAGATGCCGCCGATCAGGAACAGACCAGGATTGCTCAGGACCGCACTGACATCCATGCCCAGGCCAATCGAAGCGACCAGCACATACAACATCGCTGAGCCCACGCGGGAGGCGCCCGCACCCTCCAGTTTCTTCGCCGGCGTGAATGACAGTGCGAGGCCGATGCTGGTCGCGGTCACCACGATCCAGAAGAAACTGCTGGTCAGACTCAGGCGCGCCAGCGCTGGCGCGTTCGCTTCTATCCATGGTGCAACGAAACCCGCTACCGCATGGGCGAATCCGGTGGCGCCAAAACCGACCGCGAGGATGAAGATCAGATCCGGCAGCGTCAGCTGGCGGCCATGTTCCGCCTGAAAACGCTCGACTCGGGACTTCAGGTCCTCGATCGCAGAGGTGTCGGCGCCCATCCACTTGTCGATGCTGGGGGCCCGGCCGGCCATGTACAACAGCACTGCCATCCATACGCTGGCGCACAGCACATCCACAGCAACCATCTGGGAAAACAACGCGTCGCCAACATCGAACACTTCTTTCATCGCGGCCTGATTGGCGCCGCCGCCGATCCAGCTGCCGGCGATCGTGGTCATGCCGCGCCAGACTGCGTCCGGGCCCTGACCACCTACGGTTTCGGGGCTGATCCAGCCAACCAACAGTAATGCGATCGGGCCGCCGAGCACGATGCCGACAGTACCGGTCAGGAACATGGTCACCGCCTTGTAACCCAGGCGCGCAATGGCGCCAAGGTCGACGGACAAGGTCAGCAGCACCAGGCAGCACGGCAACAGATAGCGTGAGGAAACGAAATACAGCTTGGATTTTTCCGGATCGACGATACCGAATGTGTTCAACAGCGAAGGCAGGAAATAGCACAGCAGCAAACCCGGCACATATCGGTAAAACCGCTGCCAGAACGGATGCGCGCTACGCTCGGTGTAGAACACGAAGCCGAGAATCAGGCTGAGCAGCCCGAGCACCACAGCGTCGTTGGTCACCAGCGCCTGTCCGTGCTCCATTCGTTTCTCCGGCAGAAGATTTCTGCCGATTGTACTTGAGCGGAGACATTTCCACCGGCGAGCCGTCTCGTGATCGCCTATCATGCGCAGGTCCAGCACTGGGAGCGCGCCCACCATGTCCGTCGATCTTGATGAGCCATTGACCTTGCCCTGCGGGGCTACGCTGCCAAACCGGATTGCCAAGGCCGCGATGACCGAAGGCCTGGCCGACGCAGATGATCGCGCGACCGAAGCGCATCAACGTTTGTATGCTCGCTGGTCCGACGGTGGTGCAGGTTTGCTGGTGACCGGCAATGTCATGGTCGATCGCCGATATCTGGAACGGCCGGGGAATGTCGTGATCGACGGCAATGGCGGCCGTGACGCATTACAGGCCTGGGCGGTGGCCGGCACCCGGGGTGGGAATCATCTGTGGATGCAGATCAGTCATCCAGGGCGCCAGGCATCACCGTTCTCCAGCGCAGAGTTGTTGTCACCGTCTGACGTGCAGCTACGACTCGGCGGCATGTTCACTCAGCCACGTGCGATGAATGATGATGAGATCGAGGATGCGGTGAGGCGTTATGCGGAGGTCGCTCAGGTAGCGCGTGATTGCGGGTTTACCGGGGTGCAGGTGCACGCCGCGCATGGCTATCTGATTAGCCAGTTCCTGTCCCCGGTGACCAACAGACGGACCGATCAATGGGGAGGTGAGCTACGCAATCGAGCGCGGTTCCTGCTCGATGTCGTCACGGCAGTGCGCGCGCGGGCCGGAGATGACTTCCCGCTGGGGGTCAAGCTCAACTCGGCGGATTTCCAGCAGGGGGGATTTACTCTGCAGGAGTGTGTGCAGGTGTCGCGCTGGCTGGCTGATATGGGCGTCGACCTGTTGGAGATATCCGGCGGCAACTATGAACAGCCGCGTCTGCTCGGCGTCGAGGGCAAAAAGACAAGCTATCAACAACCCGCCAGCGCGAGTACCCGGCGGCGAGAGGCCTATTTTCTGGAATACGCCGCCGCGATTCGTGCCGAGGCGTCGTTGCCATTGATGGTCACCGGCGGGTTCCGGAACCGTCAGTACATGGCGGATGCCGTGAGCAAGGATGAATGCGCCGTAGTGGGGATGGGCCGCCCGTTGTGCGTCGATCCTGATCTGCCGCGGGGCCTGCTGGACGGGAGCGTTGCGCAGGCCATCGCCTGGGAGCAGAGGCTGCGTCTCGGGCCGGGCCGCCTGCTGGGATCGGCCAGCCCGGTATTCCTGATAAAGCTGATCAACGTCCAGGGCCAGATGGCCTGGTTCTACCAACAGTTGTTGCGCCTGGCGGCTGGCGACGAACCGGATAGCCGATTGGGCATCGTTTCAGCGCTGATCCGGCACAATATCCGGGAACGCCGGGTCGCCCGGCAGCGGCATTTTGCTGCCTGAGCCTGATGGGTGCGGTTTAAACCAATCGCTGGCGGCTGACGTCATAGAAACAGGAGGTGCGCCAGGGACCTGGTCCGGGGCGTGTCAGAAACTGATACTTGCTTGGAGTTTTAGCCATGGGCATTAGAACCGCACTCGGCCTGCTGATGGGCCTGTCTGCGCTGGCAACCACACCCTCCTGGGCCTGGGGCTGGGGGGACAAATGCGATTTCCAGGTCGATCGAAACGGTGCGATCGATGTGGGAGACGCGACGACGGTGGAGATTTTTGCGCTGGCCGGCGAACTCGAGGTAAGGGGTCGCGCAGGCACCAGCGAAGTCACTGCCAGCGGGGAGGGATGTGTCTCCCGTGAAGACATGCTGCCCGCAATAGACATCACGGTCAGCCGCAACGGCGACAGAATCATGATTCTGGCCGAGATGCCGGACATCAGCGGTGACACCGACCGCCGCTGGAGAGATGAGCAGGCTTTGCTGAATCTCGAAATCGAATTGCCCGATCACCTCGCGGTGATCGTGCATGACAGCAGCGGCGATCTGTTCGTGCATGGCGTGGCCAGCGCGGAGGTGACCGACAGTTCCGGGGATATCGAAATCACGGAGATTGCCGGTCCGGTGCTGATTCCCCAGGACAGTTCAGGCGACATCCTGATTACCCGGGTTGGAGAGGTCGTGATCCAGGTCGACAGCTCGGGAGAGATCAGGATAGAGCAGTCCGGTTCGGTCACCATCGCTAATGACACCTCTGGCGATATTTCGCTGGTGGGCATCGCCGGGGATGTGATGATCGGCAACGACTCGTCCGGACGCATTTCGGTGCGCGATATTGAGGGCAGTTTCCTGGTAGAAAACGACACCTCCGGCGGCATCCAGTACAGCAATGTTGCTGGCGCGGTGAGCTTGCCTGAGGATCGTCACGGACGGGACTGAGGCGGTAGCAGACCGCGTCCCGCGCGCCCGGTCCGACGGCGCGCTTGCCTGCAGTGGTCCGGGATCGGTTTAGCGGCCGAAGCATGATGTCCGGCGTCCGGCATAGGAAGTACGGCGTCCGGATGGTGCACCGACCGGGGTCTGATATATTCCGGCAATGTCCGCCTCTGTCCCTGCCGCCGCGCCTGCCTATCTTGATCAGCTGAATCCGGCCCAACGTGAGGCGGCCGCTTATGGCGCCCGCCGCGGACAGCATTTCGGCACCGGACCACTGCTGATTATCGCCGGCGCCGGGACCGGCAAGACCATGACCCTGGCTCATCGCGTTGCCCACCTGGTGGTGGAGGGCGTGTTGCCCGAGCGGATCCTGTTGCTCACCTTTACCCGCCGCGCGGCACAGGAGATGAGCCAGCGCGCGCGGCGCATCGTCGCCACGGCCCTCGGCGGCGGCAGCGAAGTGCGATTGCCCTGGTCTGGCACGTTTCATTCCATCGCCAACCGCTTGTTGCGCGAGTACGCAGCCAATCTCGCGCTGGATCCGGCATTTTCAGTGCTCGATCGCGGAGATGCCGCAGATCTGATGGACGTGGTCCGCCATCGGCTCGGCCTGTCACGCAGCGCTCGTCGATTCCCGCGCAAGGACACCTGCCTGGCGATCTACTCGCGTTGTGTAAACGGGCGTCGGGAATTGTCCGATTGTCTTGAAGACGCCTGGCCCTGGTGTGTGGATTGGGAACAGGAGCTCAAGACCCTGTTCCGTGCCTATGTAGAAGCAAAACAGGAAACGGCTTGCCTCGATTACGATGATCTGTTGCTGTACTGGTCGTATCTGATGTCGGATGTCAGCCTGGCCGCTTCGGTGTCAGCCCGTTTTGATCAGGTGCTGGTGGATGAGTATCAGGACACCAACCTGTTGCAGGCTGAGATCCTGACTGCAATGCGACCAGACGGCGCCGGGCTTACCGTGGTCGGTGACGATGCGCAGTCGATCTATTCCTTCCGTGCCGCCGAGGTCGAGAACATTCTCGGCTTTCCGGATCAGTTCGAACCGCGGGCCCGGGTGGTCACGCTGGAACAGAATTATCGTTCGACCCAGCCGATTCTGGATGCGGCCAACGACCTGATTGCCCTGGGTGAGCGTCAGTACCAGAAGCGACTGTTCTGTGAACAACCGTCGGCACAGAAGCCATGCTATGTCACCGTAGAAGATGACGAAGCACAGGCAGACTATGTGCTTGATCGGGTGCTCAAAACACGGGAAGCAGGACAACGACTGATGGATCAGGCGGTGCTGTTTCGTAGCGCACACCATAGTGACAGGCTGGAACTCGAGCTGACCCGGCGGAATATTCCGTATGTGAAATATGGCGGCCTGAAGTTCCTTGAGGCGGCGCATGTAAAGGACCTGCTGGCGGTATTACGCTGGGCGGAGAATCCACGTGATCAAATGGCGGCATACCGCGTAGTCCAGCTATTGCCTGGTGCCGGACCCGCCACGGCCCAGGGTGCGTGGGAGCATCTGGCCGCAGCGGGGTTCCAGTTCTCTGCGCTTGACCGGTTCCAGCCGCCGCCTGGGGCTCGCCGGGACTGGCCGGGACTGATGTCCCTGATGTGCTCGCTGGGCCCTGGTGAGGGGGACTGGTATACGCAGCTCAGTCAGGTCAGGGTCTGGTATCAGCCACATCTGCAGCGGATTTTCGATGATTGGCAGGTGCGCGAAGGCGATGTAGATGCGCTCGAACAGATTGCCAGCCGTTACCGATCACGCGAGCGCTTTCTAAGCGAACTGACGCTCGACCCGACTCAGGCCACCGGCGACCTGGCCGGGGCGCCAATGATGGACGAGGACTTTCTGATCCTGTCGACAGTACACTCGGCCAAAGGCCAGGAATGGGATTCCGTCTATGTGCTCAACGTAGCGGATGGCAACTTCCCCTCCGAATTCGCGACTGGTAAGCCGGCACTGATCGAGGAAGAGCGGCGACTGCTCTATGTTGCGATGACCCGCGCCCGCCTGGAGCTGCATCTGCTGGCACCGCTGAAGTACTACGTCCCCCAACAGCGCCGACACGGCGACCGGCATGTATATGGCGCCCGCAGCCGCTTCATCAATGATGCGCTGATGGAGCGATTCCAGCGCGTGTTTCACGGCACGCCGGCTGACCAGGCCGGGTCGGCCACAAGCCGGCCTGATACTGTCATCGACGTCGCCTCGCGAACCCGGCAAATGTGGTGAGCCGCGGCATGAGAATTGTGGACACGGCATGACCATGAGCAGACAGGGCTTCGGTATCGATATTGGTGGATCCGGCATCAAGGGCGCACCGGTGGATCTTGAAAGCGGCGAATTGCTGGCTGATCGTCTGCGGATTGCTACACCACAGCCTTCCACTCCCGCCGCGGTCGCTGTTGTGGTCAGGCAGATACTGGACCACTTTTCCTGGCAGGCCTGCGCCGGCTGTACGTTCCCTGCGGTTGTGCGACGCGGGATAACGATGACCGCGGCCAATGTCGACGACGGCTGGATTCAGCTGGATGCCGACGCATTGCTGGAACAGGTCAGCGGGCGATCTGTGCATCTGCTCAATGACGCCGATGCGGCAGGTCTGGCGGAAATGCAGTACGGCGCGGGCCGCGGGCAGTCTGGCGTGGTCATCGTGCTGACCCTGGGAACCGGGATCGGCAGTGCGGTTTTCAGTGACGGCGTGCTGCTCCCGAACACTGAGTTTGGTCATCTCGAAATACGCGGGAAGCGTGCGGAACGACGGGCCTCAGACCGAAGCAGAAAAAGCAAAGCACTGAGCTGGAGCGACTGGGCAGCCAGGCTGGAGGAGTATCTGCGCCGGATGGAGGATCTGTTCTGGCCGAATCTGATTATCCTCGGCGGCGGCGTCAGCAAGCATCATCAGCATTTCCTGCCATTGATCCGTACCCGAACACCGCTGCGGCCGGCTGCGCTGCGCAACGAAGCCGGCATTATCGGCGCAGCGTATGCAGCGACGCTGGCTGAAGCGGAGTCTGCCCCGGACAGCGCGAACAAATCTGGCTGAACCCGGCTGAACCTCGCTGAACCCGCGAGGCGGAGAATGTCGCTAACCGGGGTGGGAGTCCAGCGTGCGTCCGGTGCTACCCGGATAAAAAAAGGCCGCCCGGCAGGGCGGCCTTTTCACGACCGGTTTGACGACCGTACTGCGGCTACTTGCCGAAGGAGTAGGCGACGCCGCCGAACAACGAGTACTGATAGTCTTCGTCTGTGATCGGGCTGTCGTCGATCGCATCACCCAGATAGGTGTAGCGGCCGCCGGCAAGGAACAACCATTTGGAGCCCGGCGCGTTGTAGCCGAAGGTCATGCCGGCACGAAAGCCGGTCTCGTCATCGCCACTGTAGGCCGGACGCCCCGGAAGGGCTTCGCTGTTGCGCACGCCGTAGTAATAATCAACAAAGTCCGAATCCATGTAGATCAGGCCACCGGACATGGTGTAGAACCAGGCGCCGGCGCGATTGTTGAACAGAGCCATCGCGCGGACCTGACTTCCGTCGCTGTTGCTCATTGCATCGGTGGTCGCGGTCAGTTCGAGGCCAAAGCGTTCCGGCTGCCAGCGGACCTGTCCGCCAACCGCCAGCGACGGATCCCGATCTTTCATGCCACTCAGAGCATTCGAGTCACTGCTTTCATAGCCATCGGCCCACCATTCGCCGAGCACCGAGACTTGCCAGGGCTTGGTGTCTACGAATTTCCAGCCGAGGTTGCTGCCGCGGATAAAGAAACGGTCGCCTTCGTACAGGACCAGCGGTACCGGACTGGTTTTCTTGCTGTCCTTGAAACCGGAATATGCTTTTTCGCGATAGATCGCGCCTACACCCAGGTGCCAGGGGCGTTTGGCGGCGGGTGCGGAAAATTCCTCCGCGACCACGGGTGTCACCAGCCCAACCAGGGCCGTGGCGACGATAATTCGGACAATAGCTTTCATTAGAAGTACTCCAAGGGGGGGGTGCTGTTGGTGTTTCAGCTTGTGCCAGACACTGGCTAACCAAAGATTCTACCCCAGATCACCGGTTAACAATCCACATTATAGGCCAGGAATTTTACTGATTGGCTCAGTTTTGCTTGTTCAGCCCAAGCGCCTGACGAACAAATGCGAACCGATCCGCTTCTTCCTCGATCCGCATCCAGGTCGGTTTGCCTGCGCCATGTCCGCCGCGGGTCTCGACGCGCACAATAATCGGATTGGCGCAGCTTTGCGCCTGCTGCAGTTCGGCGCCAAATTTGAAGCTGTGCCACGAGGCCACGCGGTCATCATGATCGCCCGTCTGGATCAGCGTCGCCGGGTAACACACATCGGTTTTCACATTGTGTAGCGGTGAATACGCATATTGCGCGCGAAACTCATCCTCGTTTTCCGACAGACCATAGTCGGTTGCCCAGAACCGCGCATTGGCGGTGGCTGTGTGATATCGCAGCATATCCAGCACGCCGACCGCCGGCACGACCGCCCCGAACAACTCTGGCCGTTGCAGCATGCAGGCGGCGACCAGCAGGCCGCCATTGCTGCCACCGAAGACGGCCAGTCGTTCCGGACTGGTGTAGCCCTCGTCGATCAACCATTCGGCGGCGGCGATAAAGTCGTCAAACACATTCTGTTTCTTCAATCGGGTGCCGGCTTCATGCCAGCGCTTGCCGTATTCACCACCGCCGCGCAGATTGGGGATCGCCAGCATGCCGCCCATATCGAGCCAGATTGCCCAGCGCGGGCTGTAGCCGGGGGTCAGAGCCTGATTAAAGCCACCGTAGCCGTACAGCAGAGTCGGCTGTTGCCCGTCGGCTTTGAGGTCCTTTCGATGGGTCAGGAACATCGGCACCCGGGTACCGTCCTTGCTTTCGAAAAAGACCTGTCGGGTCTGATATTGGTCACCGTCGAACGGGGTGACTGCAGATTCCAGCGGCGTGACCGTGCGGGAAGAGATCTTGTACTCGTAGGTCGATGCAGGATCTACATAGCTGGTGAAGCCGAAGAAGATCTGGTCATCACCAAGCCTTGAAGACAGCCGGTCCTCGTCGCCGCTGGATGGCTTGTTGGCATTGTTTCCATAAACGGTGCCCAGGCCAGGTAATGGTATTTCTCCGTCCGGGGTACCGTTTAGCCGCACCAGCCGCACGGTGCTGTGGGCATCGGTCAGGTAATGCAATACCACGTGGTCGGCCGCCAGACTGGCTGCATAAATCGGTGTGTCGGTCTCCGCGACCACCTCGAACCATTGATCTGGTCCGGGTCGGTCGAGGTCGATGGCGATCACGCGACCGTTGGGTGCGTCGGCGGTAGTCCGGAAGTAGAAGCGCTGACCGGCGTTGCCGAGAAAGTCGTAGATCCCATCCCATTGGTCCAGCAATCTGACCACTGGCCGCTCCGGCTTGCGCAGATCCATGTAATACACGCCGTTGTCGAAGCTGCCCTCAATCAGCGACAGCACCAGGTAGTCACCGTCTTCGCTGACCTGGCCGCTGGCCTGACGACGCGGATGATCGGTGACTTCATAAACCAGTGTGTCGGCCGACTGTGGACCGCCGATGCGGTGATAGAAAATCCGCGCCTGGCGGGTATCGTCTCCCCGTCCATTCTCGTCCTGCGGATAACGGTTGTAGACAAACCCCTGACTATCCGCAAGCCAGGAAATACTGCCGCCGAATTTCACGTCGCGCAGCGTTTCTGGCAGGTCCTTGCCGGTGTCCAGATCCCGCACATGTAGCGTGACCCAGTCGGTGCCGCCGTCCGAGCGGGCGTAAGCGATCTTTCGACCGTCCGGGCTGACGACATAGTTAGCCATCGCTATCGTGCCGTCTTCGCTAAACCCGTTTGGATCGATCGCGATCTCAGGTGCCCCATCCGCAGCACTTGAGTAATACAGTACTGGCTGGTTACTGACACCGTCGCTGACTTCAAAGAAATAGCGCCCGCCGGTCTTTCGTGGGACGCCCCAGGACTTGTAGTTCCACAACGTTTCGGCCTGTTTGCGGATGTTCTCCCGGCCTGGCAATGACTCCAGATAGGGTCGGGAGATGTCATTCTCGGCCTTTACCCAGTCGGCGACTTCGCTGGAATCAAGATCCTCCATCCAGCGATAGGGGTCCGCCACCTCGGTGCCGAAATAGTCGTCGACATGATCGCTGCGTCTGGCTGGCGGATAAACCAGCCCATCAGAGTCAGCCTGATCGCCTGATCCGGATTTCATCGTTGTCCCTGGGTCGCTGGCGGGTTGGGCCGGGGCTGGTGTATCAGCAGAGCAGCCGGCAAGCGCAATCGCAGCGGCCAGCACCATCAGTTTTAGCAAGAATTGTTGCAGCATGTCCGGATTCCGCAGAGAGACTTATCACCAGTCTAAACGCTGCGGCAATCGGGTCTCAACAATTGGCAATTCCTGAAGAGCCTGGCGCGATCCGGCATAAAAATGCTGCAGCAGCGCCGGCCGGCGCTCCCCGCTGCGCTCGACGCTCAGTCCCGCATCCGGCGCAGATACAGCTCCTGCCGCGGGTATGGAAACGGGATGCCGACTTCGTTGAATTTCTTGTAGACCGCCACCAGCACGATGTCGGTGGCCTGACCGCGAAGCTCAGGATTGTGCACCCAAAACAGCAGTTCGACGTCGATCCCCCAGTCGCCGAATCGGCGGAACCTCACTCTGGGAAAGGGTGCGCGGGCGATGCCCTCGACACCATCCACGACCGACATCAGGGCATCGCGCACCTTGTCGAGATCTTCGCCATAGCAGACGGTCACCGGCAATCGCACACGATAGTTAACCTGCGGCCCGCCGCTCTCGTTGACGATCTTGGAATTGCCCATCACCGAGTTCGGGATCGTCACCTCCACATCGTCCCGGGTCAGCAGTCGGGTAGAGCGGATGCCGATATGGGTGATGCGCCCCCGTTCCCCGGTATCCAGCACCACATAATCGCCGATACGGTAGGGCGCATCAGCGATGATAAATACGCCGGCGAACAGATTGGCCAGACTATCCTTGGCGGCAAAACTCAGCGCCAAACCAATAATGCCGGCCGAGGCGACCCACGCGGTGATATCAATCTGCCAGATTTTCAGCACGGTGTAGGCGCCAGCGGCTAACATCGTCAGCAGCACGGCATTGTCAAACAACGGCAGCGTTGCCGGCTGGATAAGGCGCGTACTGCCGGGCTGATGCGCGATAGAGCGGCACAGGAACCGCATCACGCGGATGACAAAGCGGACCCAGACCAGCACGAGCAGGGTTCTCAGTGTCGCGACAGCGGCAAACGTCGCGGTCTCGTGCAATTTCAGCAGGATGACTGCGGCGATCAGGCTGGAGACAAAAACGCTGACCGACACGGGCTGTCGCAGATTGGAGAACAGCAGGTCATCGAGCTGGGTTTTCGATTTCCGTGCCAAGCGGCTGAACAAACCCAGAATCTGAACCGCGAGCCAGGCCAGAACAAACCCGATCGCCACGGCTACTGCCGCTTGCAGGTAATGATTGTCCCCGATCATGCCGACAACGAACGCGAAGTTATTGCCTACGCCTTCAAGCATCAGCTGCTCTCCCTCTCAGTGTCCATTGCATGGAAAGTCTGCCGGTGTCGGTGTCGGTGTCCGGGACAGCAGGTCTTTTGCTGGCCGCCCTCTTGCTCATTGACTTCGGGCTCATTGACTTCGGGCTCATTGACTTCGGGCTCATTGATTTCGGGCCGCATCGCGGGCTTCCGGGTCCGCTTCAAAACTCATGCCGATGATCCGCCAGTGCCTGACCTGAGGATAATCCGGAATAAACGCCCGATCGACGATCTCGGAGTGATCGCCACGGACCGGAAACTCCATTGCTGTGGTGTTGGGGTTGTTATTCCGGTCCGAACCGCGAAACAAAATGTTAACCCAGCCTGGGCCGGGGGCCCTCGCGACCCGACCGCTTAGCTCGATCACCCTTGAGTTCGGGTAATACAGCACACTGCCGTTCAAACAGAAGTCTCTTTCCTGATTGCATAGCCATTGCTGGCGCAGCAACAGATCCGGGCCTTCAGCCTGGGCCATCGGCAATACCGCAACCATCGCCAGCATCATCAGCGAGCGAGCGAGAAAACAAGGCTTGGGGGAGCGGGCCGGCACAGCCCGACAACAATAACGGATCGGCGGGGGCTTGCAAATAGCCGGTCAGCAAAGGGGCCGACAAATTTTTCAATCTATAAATCAGTACCTTGACTCACAGCCTTTAGACGCGTTATGAACAATCAACGCCAGGCTTTGTGTTGTCGACAGACGGGACCCGGTGGTTCCGCGGAGGTCAGTCAGGGATGGATCAGAAACCTGAATCGCGACGGGTGGTTGCCAGCCCGAACGTGCGGGAATTTTTCCGTCAATCAGTGGATGTGGCCATCGAACGCCAGCGTCTCCAGGCTGAGGACCACACGGTTCACTATGTGGTCAACATGCTGACCCTTTTCACCCGCGCCGAGGAGTTTTTCGGGCGCGGTCCCGAGCGCCGACTGCCGCCGCTGGCAGCGATGCTGGCCGAAGCGGTGGAGGCGCCGTCGGCCCGGGACTCGGACCGGGCATTACAGCGCATGGGCGACATTGCCTTGTTTATGGCGGGCTTTTTCCCGGACTATCTGGCGCGCAGTCCGGTGGATGTCGATTACTACATCCGCATGGGGGGATCCGCATACGGCACCCTGGCGGATCGATCACGGACCAGTTCGCACGGCCGCGCACTGGCCGATATCTTTGCCGAACTGGCGGACAAGTTCGCCTCGTTCGTCGAAGTCCTGGGAGAAATCGCAGATCTCGGACGTCAATACAGCGCCGCGGACATCCTGCGCCTGTACGAGATCTGGCTGGCCACCGGCAGCCGCAGGGCGAAAGATCGTCTTGATGCGCTGGGTGTTCAGCTGGAACCCGGTCCCGGCAATCAGCGCGCGCATTGAGATGACGCCGGATCGCGTCGCGAGCCAACAATGAAACTGCTGCGCAGACTACAGGGCATGGTCGAACGGACCTATGATGTCGTCAATCCGCATCAGGTCAGCGACTACCTGATCACATGCCCGGAATTAGCCATCAGTCTCGGTCTGGGCGAAGCGGCGGCCGCAAGCGGCGAGCAGGTTATGGTGGCGGGAGACAGCGAGCAGGTCGATCTCGCGGTGTTTCTGGACGGCGACATCCTCGACAAACTGCGCGCGGAGAATCCGATCCGGGATTTGCATGACGGCAATCTTGACGACTTCTGGACAGCGCTGGAGGGCGTGAGCCATTTCGTCTATCTGGTCTGGAGTGCACGAATGGGACGTCAGGTCACCAGGCTGGAGTTGGAATTGCAGGCCGAAGTGGATAAGTTCGTGCTCACCGCGATGCTGGTGTCAGCGCAACGCGGCGGACCCGTACCCGCAGAGCTGCATCGCTGGCTGTTTGATTTGCCCCGCATAGATGCAAAGCTGGCGGTTGAGGCGGCAGAACGCTATGCAGCGGCAAACCGCTATGCTGGCCGCTACTGTCAGACGCTCGCCAGACGTTATCTGAAAGGCACCGACAGCGGGTCGATGATGCCGGAATTGCGGCGCTTTTATCGACTCACCCAGCGCGGCAAAATCAGTCGGATCGAGACGACGGCCTAGGCGCGCCAAGATGGCCCTGCTTCACATAACAGATCGCGCCGCCTGAGCTGCGCAGTCGCGGTTCGCTGCCTGGCGGCCAGCGCATCCAGCTATGGGCCGGATAAAGCGTCCCGGATTCCTCGACGGCGCCGTGCAGCACCATGATCTCGACGCCGTCGCGCCGGCAACTGTCCGCAAGCGCGGCGCCGGGTGCCAGCCGAACCAACATGACACGCTCCTGGCCATGCTGGTGCAAGTCGATGGCGCTCACGCCTGTGTGGGTCTCGGTCCATTCCGCGCTGTTGGTGTCGATGGCCACATGCCGGCTGTCATTGCGGTCGAACTGACGCAATTTGACGAACAGCAGGCAGCCCTGGTCGCTAAACGGCGAATGCGTGCTGCCCGGCGGGTTCCTGACATAAGTGCCCTCCGGGTAGCAACCGTGCTCGTCGGCGAAGACGCCCTCGAGCACCAGAAACTCTTCCCCCAGTTCATGCGTGTGTGCGGCAAAGCTGCTGCCTGGTGGATAAGCGACGACACTGGTTGCCCGGGCAACCTCACCACCGTCCCGATCCAGCATCCGTCGCCGCACGCTGCCGTCCGGTGAGGGTCGCCAGGGCAGGTCATCGAGCCGGGCCGCAGCTGGCTTGGAAAGATCCGCATGTATTTTCACTTTGCGCTTCCGGTCACGCGCCCGAGGCGCCGAATGAATTATTATGCAGGGATCGAGCCTGTTTGGAGAGGTCAGTATGTCCGATGTCAGAGTCGTGCTGGAGGCGTTTGCCGCCGGCGAACTCGATTACGCAGAGTTGCAGCGGCGTCTCAACGCTGCGCTGCATGGTGGGCTTAGCGTCGACTCCGCGGTGTCCGAGCTAAACGCGATGCGCGACTCGGATGGCTTGTCGGTCGGGTTGTACAACGTTTTGCGGCGTGCGATCAGCAGGGTCTCCGATGGTGATGACACCTCGCCGTTCCCCGATGACGAGAGCCAGGAACAAAGCACAGCAGAACAGAACAATTCCGACAGACAGGGCGGCGAACAGTTCGACGACGACAATGGTCTGGAGCTAAGCGGGGAGGATCCCGCGGCGATAATCGAGTCATTCGAGCGACCCGACAATGACGAGTTGCCGCAGATGTTCACGCGTCCAGAGACCCTGTTAGAAGAAGAATTGCCGGAGATCCGGGCCGCCGAGCCTGACGACGACAGCTTCGCTTCGATGGTCGACCCGGACCCGGAGGAAGAAGCGAAGGCCACTGAATTGCCATCGGGGAACTGGCTGGATGAACCGCGGCCGCGGACCGGGTCCGATCAGGCGCAGGAACCGACCGCAGGCGCCGTCGACGACATAGACGCGGACGTCGCCGCCGGGTTGCCAGAGCCGGAGCTACATTCAGAGGAAGATCTCGAGCCGCAGCCAGATCCGAAGCAGGCTGTAGAGGACGCTGAGCTGCCGTTGCCAGAGGCCGGCGAGGTCCTTGGTGATCGCTATGTGATCCAGTCGATACTTGGCCGGGGTGGGATGGGGATCGTTTACCGGGTCCAGGATCGCTGCCGCGAGGCGGCAGGCGCTGACAACCCGGACCTGGCCATGAAGATTCTCAAACCGGAGTTGCAGGATAGTCCGGATGCGGAACGGCGTTTGCTCGGCGAAGCCCTGCAGGGGCAGGACCTGCGCCATCCTGGTCTGGTCAGAATTCTCGATCTCGGCCGCGCTGACGGCCGGGCGTTTATGACCATGGAATTGCTTGATGGCGAGTCTTTGCGTAACGCCATTACCCGGCATACGCCGGATGGATTTCCTGCGGCTGAAGCATTGGAAATCATACGCGGCCTGGCCTCGGGCCTGGGCTATCTTCATCAACGGGGATACGTGCACAGCGACTTCAAGCCCGGCAATGTGCTGCTGAGCCGCAGCAATGAACCAAAATTGCTCGACTTCGGTCTTGCGCGACGCCAGGGCCGGACCCGTGAACCGGTGCTGGACGGGGCTGGGTTGCCGGCACGGACGCCTGCCTATGCAAGCCCGCAAGTGCTGGCAGGCTCGGCGCCGGACTTCCGCGACGATGTCTTTTCTCTGGCGTGTGTGGCCTATGAACTGATTGCCGGTCGGCATCCGTTTGGGCGGGTGCCCGCCAACGAAGCCATGGAGCGCAAGCTCAAACCGGCGCGTGTAAGCGGGATCTCCCCACAGCAGCGGCAGACGCTGCGGCGGTCATTGAGCTTTGAGGCCGCCCGTCGGCCAGCTGATGCAAACGCGTTCCTCAAGGCGATGGGGCTGGACCAGGACGCGCGTGGGCTGCGCCCGCGCTTTATGCACGGCGCATTGCTTGGTCTGGCCGCGGGTATCCTGTTAACGCTGGCCATAATCAACCCTGAGGGTCCTGTGTACCGGATCCTCGCTGACCTGGTCCCGGCAACACCGATGGACGTGAGCACAGGCACCAAGCCGTCAGCCGCGCAAGCGTCGCTGCAGGAACAGAGCGAACGCGCGGCGACAAACGCGGATGCCGCGTCTGAGAGAAGCTCCCCTGATGATGTTCTGTCCGCGGGAGGTACGTTCTCGCCGTCGGTGGCGGAAGATCTGACCGGTCCTGCCGAGCCCTTGCCAATGGCCGAAGCGTTGCCATCGGATGAGGCCGGTTCCGGCGAAGACGTGACGGCGCTTGACGCAATGACGGAGCAGACCGACCGCGCGGGAGCGGCTTTCGGCGAAGATCCGGACCCGGCTGACACCGTCGCTGCAGCGCGCGATGCCGCCCCGGCGGTTGCCGCAGTCACGCCCGCGCCACCGCCGGCGCAGACCGGGCCTGGCCGACTGCAGCTGGACAGCAGCACCTATCGTGTCGATGAATCGAGCGCGGTCCTTATTGCGCGGGTCATCCGTACCGGGGGCAGCAGCGGCCGGGTTGCGTTTGTCTGGCGCACGGTACCGGGGTCGGCGACCGCAAACGAGGACTACATCGATTCGGACTGGCAACGGGTGGAACTGGGCGATGGCGAATTGTCCACGCGCTTGTTCGTGCCGCTGGTCAATGATGGTCGCAGCGAGGCTGATGAGGTGTTCACCATCATGCTTGCGGATCCGGAGGCAGGCGCCGAGCTTGGTTCGCGTACCAGTGCCGAGGTCACCATCGCCGACGATGACTCCGGCCCGTAGACGGTTTTGCCTATGGTCGGTTTGGCGTCTGGCCGGTCCTGAAATTGTTCGCCGCGCTCGCTACCCGGCGGGCCGGATCTCAATGTCGATACGCCGGTTGGCGGCGCGACCCTCCGGGGTGTCATTGCTGGCCACCGGCTCGGTCTCTCCATAACCGACGGCTGACACGCGAGAGCCGGGAATACGCAGCGTTTCCAGCAGGTAGGCGCGCACGGACTCAGCACGTTTGCTGGATAATTCAAAGTTGAATGTGTCGCCGCCAAACGCATCTGTGTGGCCGGCCACGGTTATATCCGCATCGGGGTACAGACGCAGACTGGTCTCAAGTCGGCGCATCAGATCGCGGGAGCTCGCGGGCACGGTCGCGCTGCCGACCGGGAATTTAATACCGGTCATGCGGATAATCACTGTGTCGCCTTTGCGCAGCACTCGCGCCTCGTCGCGCTGGAACAATGCCTCGACTTCGGCAAGACGTTGCCGCTCCATTGCCTGCCGTTCCAGTTCACGCTGCATGGACTGACGCTGTTCGGCGACGCCACCGAGGCGCTCATACAGGTCCGTCACTTCCTGCTCCAGCGCAAAGACCTGGCGGGTTCGCTGGTCAAGATCCTGTTCCAGGTTTTGGGTCCTGTCCGCCTGACTCTGGATGTATTCGATGACCTGATCCGCGGGCGCCTGCGGACCCTGGTCGAAACGCGCGGCGATATCCGCTGCGGCGGCCACCCGGCGCAGCGGCTCTTCCATCGCCAGAACCAGATCTTCCTCGGTCGCCTTCTTCTCTCTTTCGGTGGCCAGAAAGCGGGCAAGGTGGATCGCGTGCCGGGCCTCGAAATAAGCTTCCCTGGCCAGCGCGCGCGGTCGATCCGTATCGTAACGGTCTTCTTCCAGTGCCTTTTCCGCTTCCGCCAGCAATCGGCGCGCCTTGTCCAGGGTACGTGGCGCATAGCGCTGGACCCGGTCTCGCTCGGCCTGATCGATCAGCGCCCGTGTTTCGGTCAGCAGACTGCTCTTGATCGCCTTCAGCTCACTGGCACGAAAATCCCTGACCGCGGTATTGGCGCGTTTCTCCCCCAGCGAGGGATCGCCTCGTTCAAACGCGATCGCGGCCAGATTGAGGCTGCGTTCGCCGTCCTCCCAGTCTTCCAGCTTGAGCTTTCCTGCGCCTGCTTCGATCGCTGCTTCACGGGCCTGAAGCGCAAGATTGAGAGGTTGCAGGGCGCGTTTGGCCACGGCGACCGACAGCCGATAGGCCTCGGTGGCCTCACTCAGAGACCGTCGGATGCGCTCCAGGCTCCGTCCGCGGTCATAACCCTCGGACGCGCTTTGCAGTTCCCGCTCGGCTTCTCCGAAGCTGTCAGGCGCCAGCAGGCCGGCATCTGCGGCCACTGCCGCAGCCCTCGCCTCTTCGGCTTCGGTAAACATGATCTGGCGCGCTTCGTCCGCAGCTGCCGCCGAACTGATGGACAGCGCGAACAAAAATAGCGCGCCAAGGCGTACGCGTCTGAACTCGTTTGGCCTGGCTTGGGCACTCATCGCAAGCCGGTTTCCTGACGCGCAATCACCATCCGTTGAATCTCGCTTGTGCCTTCATAGATCTCGGTGATCTTGGCATCGCGGAAGTACCGTTCCAGCGGCAGCTCGCGACTGTAGCCCATGCCGCCATGGATCTGGATCGCCTGATGGGTGACAAACATTGCGGTTTCTGACGCAAACAGTTTGGCGCATGAGGCGTCGGTGGTGTTACGCAGGCCGGCCGCTTTTGCCCGGGACTTGTTCCAGGCTGCTTTCCAGGTCAGCAAGCGCGCGGCCTCGATCCGCATTTTCATATCCGCGATCTTGGCCTGGATCATCTGGAAGCTGCCGATCGGTTCCCCGAATGCCTTCCGCTCACGCGCATAGTCGAGGCTGGCCTCATAGGCCGCCCGCGCTATCCCCACTGCCTGCGCGGCGATGCCTATCCGGCCGGCATCAAGTACCCCCATGGCAATCCGGAAACCCTGACCTTCAGCGCCGATGCGGTCCTCAACCGGGCACTTGTAGTCGTCGAGCTCAATCTCACAGGTCGCGGAGGCGCGGATTCCGAGTTTCGGCTCAGTCTTGCCACAGGCGAAGCCCGGGTTGCGGGTATCGACAACAAATGCAGATACGCCGCGCGGCCCTTTGTCCGGGGCGGTGGATGCAAAGACAACGATAAAACGCGCCACTGGTCCGGACGTGATCCAGGATTTCTTGCCGGTAATCAGATAGTGGCTGCCATCGTCGGACAATACCGCCCTGGTGCGCATGTTGCCGGCATCCGATCCGGATTGCGGCTCTGTCAGCGCGTAGGCTCCGACAGCTTCACCCGACGCCACCGGGGTGACATATTTCTGCTTTTGCTCCTCGCTGCCGTTGTCCAGAATGCCATTGCAGTAGAGCGAGTTGTTCACCGACACGATGGTGCTGTGCGCGGCATCCGCGGCCGCGAGCTCTTCCATCACCAGCGCAAAAGCGACCGCATCCATGCCGGAGCCGCCGTATTCCTCGGGCACCTCGATGCCCATGAATCCGAGCTCACCCGCTTTGGCGATGGTTGCAGACGGGAACTCTCCGCTCTCGTCATGCGCAGCGGCGACAGGCACGATCTCTTTCTGCGCGAATTCGCGGGCGGCATCCCGGATCATTTCTTGTTCTTCGGTCAGTGCGAAATCCATCGACATCTCCAATTCGAGTGAGCCCTGTCCGCCGGGCGGAGTCCTGGGGCCGCGCGTCCTGGGGCCGCGCGCCCTGAACCCGCACGCCCTGAACGATGAAAGCCCTGGACGATGAAACCCCTAAAAGTCGAAACAGAGCGACGACCAGAGACGGGCGGACACGGCAAGACCCACGATTTTACCTTTACCACGGAGTCAGGGCGACTCTCGTTCAGTCGTTTTCTCGATAGCTGACCGCGGATATGACAAAAACTGTGCTACCTGAAGGCATCTGCACGCTGACTTCATCGCCGGCACTGCGTTTCAACACGGCACGCGCCAATGGCGAATCGAAGCTGATGTAGTTCCGCCGGGGGTCGAACTCATCGGCGCCGACGATCCTGTATTCGACCGTTTCGCCATCTTCTTTTTCCAGCCCCACCCAGGCGCCGAAATACACCCGCCCGGGGTCGTCCGGCGGACGGTCTACAATCTTGATTACGGCAAGCCGCTTACGCAGATAACGCACCCGGCGGTCGATCTCACCCAGCTGTTTTTTGCGATAGATGTACTCGGCATTCTCCGATCGATCGCCTTCCGCGGCCGCATCGGCCAGCGCACGCGTGACCTCGGGTCGTTTGCGGCGCCAGAGGAAATCCAGCTCTTCGCGCAGGCGGGCTGCACCGTGCGCCGTAATGTACGGAGAGCTTGCCGGCTGTGGGGGTCGATAGCGGCCCATGTTGCGGCAGATGGCCGGAACCCGGCCTCAAGCC
This sequence comes from uncultured Gammaproteobacteria bacterium, assembly GCA_963704875.1. Taxonomy (GTDB): domain Bacteria; phylum Pseudomonadota; class Gammaproteobacteria; order Steroidobacterales; family XN24; genus CAMYOC01. The sequence continues at coordinate 185,178 of CAVPIA010000005.1, forward strand.
TCCACAGAAACGATGTAGGCGCTGAATTTGCGCACGTTTAATACCCCGGTATCAAAGATCAGATACTGGCCCTTTATGCCCTGCAGGGTGCCGTTTATCTCAGGTGTCTTGTCCAGGTTCAGAGAACGGATCTTGTCCGGATATTCGAGCACCGGATATTCAATCCGAACGGCTTCGCGATCTGGCAGCAAACGCAGACAATCGGCACCGAAACGTGCCCGGATGGCGTCGAGTTCCGGCGCGCACCGGGCCAGCAGACGTTCGCCTTCGGCGGCCAGATCCACGTCCTCGGCGGGGCCGCGCAGCATGGCTCGCCAGTCGGTGCGATCGGCGACGTGGGCGGCCAGTGCCACTTCGGCGAGGCCGGACACATGGCGGCTGCTGGCCTCCAGGATAGGCAGGGCCTGACTGGCGCCCTGATCGATCCATCGGGTCATTCCCTGATGGGCCCTGGTAATCCCTACTTTGAGCCCGCTGGTGTTTGCCAGATAAACAAAATGCGGCTGCATGCAGTGAGTCTGACCCCAGTCGGGTTCGCGGCAGGTGCCCTGGTCGAAGTGACAGCGGTCGGGGCGGACAATGCAAAGATCGCAGGCGGCGAGTCGCTGACTGCAGGGGAAACAATGCCCCTGACTAAAACTCTTCCGGGTCAGCCGAGCACAATTTGCGCAGCGGATTTCACCTTCGAAGCGCAATGTGAACGATTGCCCCAGCCTCGGCGCGAGCGCAAGTTCCTGTTCGGCGATTCGCAGTTGATAGTCCACGGGGTGCTGGTGCCGGCTGCCGAGTTTGCGCAATGGTCCTGTTGTCATACCTAGCTCTTGGCGTCCTTGTGATCGCCCCTATGGTCGCTGTTTGCCTTGTGGCTGGCCAGTGGTAGTTGGTCAGCATCTGTTGGCCAGAGTCGGTTGCTTTGGTCGGTTGCCATGTTCGGTACAGCAAGCGGTCAACATATCAGCCAGCTGATTGCTGGTCGGCCGCTCAAGGGCGCCCGGGAACCTGCAGACCGCACACGCTGAATCCGCCATCCACCGCCAGACACTGTCCGGTGATATAGCTGGCCGCCGGCAGACACAGAAATGCGACCGCAGCGGCGACTTCCCCGGCCTGTCCGATCCGGCCCATCGGAGTTCTCTCAATGACCGCGGCTCGGTAGTCAGGGTCTTCCAGTACCTGGCGCGCGAGCGGCGTGTCGATATACCAGGGCGCGACCGCATTCACCCGGATCCCCAGCCCGGCCCATTCGACCGCCAGGTTGCGGGTCATCTGGATCATCGCCGCCTTGCTCATTGCATAGGGTGTGCCGGTGCACAGATGACTGAGACCGGCGACCGATGCCACGTTGACTATCGCCGCCTCACGATGACTCATCGCGTCTACGCAGTGCCGACTCAGCTCAAATGCCGAATCGAGGTTTGTAGCGAATATTGAGCGGACCTCTTCGGAGGTATATCCGGTTGCTGGTTTGCGAATATTTGTGCCGACGTTGTTGACCAGTATATCCAGACCGCCAGAGAGATCATTGATCAGTTCCAGCAAGCGTTCCCGGTCCTGGGCCAGGCTGATATCGGCGGTGACGCCAAGCGCGCTGCCGCCCTCCTGTGACCATTCGGTTTCGCACTCAATGACCTGATGCGAGTCGCGGGCGGTGAACACCACCCTGGCTCCCAGACGCAAGAGCTCTTCAGCCACCGCATGACCGATGCCACGAGTTGCGCCAGTGACCAGTGCGGTCTTGCCGACGAGTGTCCAGCGCTGATCCATGCCCAGTCCCTCCTGGTCTGCTGCATTTCAATGTCCTATTGCTCGTGCGAGAATACCCGCTCTTGTGGTTTATGGCTCGGGCGAGACATCAGTGAGCGAATTCAAAGGCATTCCCGTGGTGCGCAGCGGATCCAAGTTTCGCACCGAGCAAGGCTTCGCCGCGATCAAAAACGGCGTCAAGACCCGCGCCAGCAGCAGCGCGATCCCGATAGAGCGTAAGCCGCCCTGGATCAAGGCGCGCATGCCTGGCGGCAGCGGTTACCAGCAGGTCAAACAGAATGTGCGCGAGCACCGGCTGGCGACAGTCTGCGAAGAGTCCATGTGCCCGAATATCGGCGAATGCTGGAACCACGGTACTGCGACGATCATGATCATGGGCTCGGTATGCACCCGCGCTTGTCGTTTCTGCGCTGTTGACACCGGCAATCCGGGCGGCTGGCTGGACCGCGAAGAGCCAGCCAACGCGGCGCGTTCGGTGCAGCTGATGGGATTGCGTTATGTCGTCATCACCTCGGTCGATCGGGATGATTTGAGCGACGGCGGCGCTGCCCACTATGCGGCCTGCGTAAAACAGATCAAGCGAGTCAATCCGGACACCGCAGTTGAGGCATTGACGCCCGATTTTGGCGGTCGTACCGCTGACGTCGAAACGGTGGTGTCGTCGGGACCTGATGTGTTTGCGCAAAACGTCGAGACGGTTCGCCGCCTGACGTATCCGGTGCGAGATCCGCGAGCTGGATACGAACAGACCCTGGCGGTGTTGGCGCATGCGAAGGCCTGCAGACCGGGGGTGCTGACCAAGACCAGCCTGATGCTGGGCCTGGGGGAAACTGCGGAAGAAATCCGCGAAACCCTGGAGGACCTGCGGCGCAGCCGCGTTGACATCGTCACATTTGGCCAGTATCTGCGACCAACCGCCAATCATTTGCCGGTTCAGCGCTTTGTCCCCCCCGAGGAATTTGCTCAATTTCGCGAATGGGGTCTGGATATGGGCTTCCTCGAGGTCGTTTCGGGCCCACTGGTCCGCTCCAGCTATCGTGCCGACCGGGTATTCGAAAAGAACAACGTGGGCCTCGACGAAGCCTCCATCGGCTGATTCTCCGGCAAAGCTCGTTGCAACCATTTGCCTCCGGCAGGCGTCTACTTCCTGAGCGGGCCAGAAACAGGCCACGCGCGGATCTCTGGATAGCGCAGGATGGGATAGCGCGGTATCGCCGTCGGGAAACCGCTAACAAGCACGCAGGAGAGCAGATGATGAATCGGATACAGGAAGCCAGCTGGCGGCTGGCGGCAAAAGACGGATCTCCCATAACGCGATTGAGGGAAGCGTCGCGCGAGCCCCGCAGCCGACGCGCGCCGTACCTTGAAGCCCTGATGGAAGAATGGAAGACGCGCCTGACCGGGCGGCGTTAAACAGCAGACTTCCTTACCGGCACTGAACATGCCGGCCCCTGGAGGCTGTCGCCAGGCCAGGCGATCAGGCCAGGCGATCAGAGTAGCGCCGCCGCGGGATGCAGGTACCATAGGTGCCTGACAGCCAGCGTTAAGGGAATCCGGCGGTGAAAGAGTTTTTGTTTGAATATGGCCTGTTTCTGGCCAAGACCGTGACCTTTGTGGTCGCGGTCGTTTTTGTTGTGGGCGTCGCGGCTGCGGCATCGAAGAAAGCCAGAGAATCCGGTGGCCTGGTGGTCAGCAGCCTCAATGATCGCTATCGGACGATGATTGACAGCCTGCGCAGCGCGGTCATGCCAAAAAAGGCGCTGAAAGAATTTGCCAAGGCGCGAAAGGCCGAGGCAAAAGCAAAAGAGAAGTCGGACAAGCAGTCGCCTCGCGTCTTCGTGATCGATTTTCACGGCGACATCAAGGCGACCGGAGTGGCCAGTCTGCGCAAGGAAGTCAGCGCGGTGCTGGCGCTCGCTACCCCCGAAGACGAAGTGCTGTTGCGACTTGAGAACTACGGCGGCATGGTGCACGAGCATGGCCTGGCCGCAGCTCAACTGGTGCGGATCCGGGAAAAGGGCATCCCGCTCACAGTAACCGTAGATCGCGCGGCCGCCAGTGGTGGTTACCTGATGGCCTGCGTGGCGAACCGCATTGTCGCGGCCCCCTTCGCCGTCGTCGGATCGATCGGCGTACTGGCGCAGATCCCCAACTTCCACCGCATGCTGGATCAGCATGGGGTAACCGTAGAGCAGCTCAAGGCCGGTCGATTCAAACGCACAGTCACGATGTTTGGCGAGAACAGCGACGCCGACCGCGACAAGTTGCGCGAGGAGCTGGAAGATGTGCATCGGCTTTTTGGGCAGCTGATCGTTCAATACCGTCCACATGTGGATCTGGGTGCGGTGGCCACCGGTGAACACTGGTACGGGAGCCGCGCGCTCGAGCTCGGGCTGGTGGATGAACTGGCCACCAGCGACGATATCCTGCTTGACCGCTTGCAGGCGTCAGATCTGTATCGGGTGCAATGGAAAGGCCGCAAGAAACTCTCGGAGAAGGTCGCCGCGGTAGTCGAGGGCAGCGCGGCGGCAGGTTTGCGCAGCGCCGCGAGAGCCTATCAGGAGAGCCGTTTTGGCAGCGGTTGAGCGACGCGCAAACATCCCGACCCGTTCCCGTCCTGTCATGGCAGAGCACCGCGCATACTATCCTGCGCTCGCTTGCCTGTTGTTGCTCGTTCCGCTCACAGCCAGCGCGGACCGGATCCTTTCGGTATTGCCGGCCGCGCAGCCGGACAGCTGGATCGTCGAGGCCGAAGCTGACAGCGAACCCGCTGTGTGGCTGGATGGTGTCGCGACCCAGGCAAAGATCGAGACTATTGGTGGTGGCCGCTACAGGATCGTCGTAGAGGCGGTCCCCGCAAGCGTGCGCCAGCTTGGCATCGGTCGCAGCGAGCCGCTGGTTGCGGTGCAGTTGCAGCCGGTCCCGCATCAAGCCAAGCCTTTCAATGATCTGATCGTGTATCACATCATGCTGGGCTATTTTGCCAACGGCGCCAGCAGCAATGACCGCAGCGGCATGCGGCGCTGGGTCCATCGAAACTATGCAGGCGGCGATCTGCAGGGCGTGTTGGCCCGGGCTGACTATCTCGCCGAGCTGGGGGTCAATGCGGTCTGGCTGAGCCCGATCTTCCAAAGCGAGACCTCGCATGGCTACGACGTAATGAACTACTACCGGATCAGTGATGCGCTGGCGGTGCCGGGCGATCAGGAAGCGTCTCTGGCCTTGTATCGGCAGCTCGTTGGGGCGCTTGGTGAGCGCGGTATCCGGGTGATCCTGGATATGCCGCTAAACCACGCCGCTGGCAGCTATGACAGGAGGCGTGGCGATCCGGGTCGGCAGAAGCCAAAAAACACTGCGGCGAAACAGGATGCCGAGAAAGTCTGGGAATCCTGGGGTACGGATCTGCGGTTTTGGAATTTCAGCCACGACAACACGCGGCGATTCCTCAAGGATGCCGCCTTGTATTGGCTCGGGGAGGAGGGCGCTGGCGGACTGCGACTGGATTATGTTCGCGGGGTGGAGCACGAATTCTGGGCGGAATTGTATGCCGAGGTAAAGCGCCAACAGGCTGATGACATTTTGTTTGGCGAGGCCTGGCAGGATGCTGACGGGCCCGCGGCCAATATGGTGGATATCAGTAGCTACTATGCAGAAGTACCCGGGATCGGCTATCAGTTCGATGCTCTGATCGAATTTCCGATGCAGATGGTGATGACTGATGTCTTCGCCCGCGGCGGCGACGTCGAGCTGCTGGAGCAATGGTTGCAGGCGGAGACCGCGGCCTACGGGCCACATGGCGCGCCCATGTATTTCCTCGACAATCATGACATGACCAGGTTCGCCGATTGGGCGATCAACGCACCAGCGCAGCGGGTATTGGCCGCGGTGACGTTTATGGCCAGCCTGCCGGGGCCGATGAGCATCTACTACGGTACCGAGACAGCGCTCGGCGGCAGTACCGCGCAGAAAGGTTTCACTGATTCCAATCGGGTGCGGATGCCCTGGGATGAGCTCAACCAGACCCTGGTGGCAGATATCGCCGCAGTGTTCCGAACCAAACGCGCTCATCCGGTTCTAAGCCATGGTGCCCGGCTACCCTTGTTTGCCGACAAAGATGGATTGATCATGCTTCGGCTGCACGGCAGCGACACCGCGCTGGTAGCGGTCAATATGGATTCAGAACCGAAGGTCTTTACGCTCGATTTTCCGTCTGATGCAGACGAATTTCGCGCTCTGACCGGAGCAACAGCCCCCGAAGTCCGGGATGGTCGCTTGCGCTGGGAGTTACCCGGTCTGAGCACATGGATCGCGCTACGTGACTAGTAAATGGCTGACCGCGCGATGTCGGGCCGCTAAGGCAGGACCAGACTCAGGGTCTTCTTTTTCGGGGTCATCGGTGGACATTAAGGCGAGGACGAATTGCATGCGAGTCAGGTTTGCCACCCCCATTCTGCTGAGTTTGTTGCTGCTGTCCGGATCGGCGCTGGCCGAGGTCCGTGATCCCGTCCCCAGCCATGTCTTCGAGCTGGCCGAAGGGCAGAACGTGGTCGGAGAATTGCAGCGCATCCGTGCGCGCGAGGAAGATACGTTCGCTGACCTGGCGCGCCTGTTTGATCTTGGTTATGACGAGCTCGGCGCAGCCAATCCCGGCATTGATCCCTGGTTGCCCGGTGCCGGCACCGAGATCCTGCTGCCGACTCAGTTCATCTTGCCCGACGCGCCGCGGGACGGAGTGGTCCTCAATCTCGCCGCCATGCGCTTGTTCTATTTCCCACCAGCGGATAAACACGGCAAGCGCAAGGTTTTCACCCATCCGATAGGTATCGGGCGGGTGGGTTGGTCGACGCCGCTGGGTTCGACCAAAGTCACTGCGAAAGCGACCAATCCAGCCTGGTACGTTCCAAAATCGGTCTTGGAAGAACACGCTGCCGACGGCGATCCACTGCCACCGGTCGTGCCGCCGGGACCCGACAACCCGCTGGGCCAGCACGTGTTGCGTCTGGGCATGCCGAGCTATCTGATACACGGGACAAACAAGCCGTGGGGGGTTGGCATGCGGGTAAGTCACGGTTGTATCCGGCTCTACCCGGAGGACATCGCCGAGCTATACAGGATCGTCCCGGTCGGCACGCCGGTACATATTGTCGAGCAACCCTATCTCGCCGGCTGGGTAGGCAAGGAGCTGGTGTTTTCGGCCCGCCTGCCGCTTGAGGAATCCGGTGGCGACTGGCTGGCTGCGCTCGAGCTGGTTGACGCGCAGCTCAACAGCGTCGCTGACAAGAGCGGCAAGCCAGAAGTGGACTGGGGCCGGCTGGCCCGGATCACCCGCGAAGGACAGGGTATCCCACTGCCGATTGTTGCCGGCAGCGAAGATCCGCAGGAATGGGTTGAGCAGGCGCCGCTGGTGCGCCCGGTGGCGGTCGCCAACTATCAGCCGCCGGCGGAGGAGGTCCCGCCCGAAGGATGATCAGATCCTTGCTGTTGATAGTGATGTTGGGCGCACCCGCGGCCGCGATGGGTGGAGCATGTTCATTGGGCTGGGTCTGCGTTGAGGCGGTCGAAACAGACCGGCGTGTCGAACTGGTAGCCAGAAACCTGCAGCCCTGGCCGGTGACCGTGTCGGTGCGTGTTGAAACCGAGGACATGCGCGCAGCGCCAGCCGCCGAGGTGACGCACACACTGGGCGGCGGTGAGCGGCACACGCTGCTAAGCCTGAGTGACGCGGACACGGGCGCAGGCGCCGGCATCGCAGGTAGTTACCGCTATTTCTTTGACTGGTCGGTCGGGCGTCTGGACGCGAACCACGATGACAGCTACGTGTATCAGCTCCCTTACGCCGCAGCGGACAGCTATCGGGTGTTACAAGGCTACGGCGCACCGCTCAGCCACACCGGTCTGGAATACTGGACTGTGGATTTCGATATGCCAGTGGGGACGCCGGTGTATGCGGCTCGCGATGGAGTCGTGGTGCGTCTGCGGGAAAAACATGACCGCGCCTGCTGGGAGCCGCGCTGCGGCCGTTATGCCAACTTTGTGGTGGTGCTACACGACGACATGACCACCGGTGAGTACTATCACCTCAGGCAACACGGAGTAGTGGTCGAGGTCGGGCAGCGCGTAGCTCAGGGCGCGTTGCTCGGATACTCGGGTAACACCGGCAAGTCGACCATGCCGCATCTGCATTTCGGCGTGTACCGCGCTTCGAGCTGGGGTCGCACAGAATCGGTCCCGGTACGTTTTCTTACCGACAACGGGATCCTGCAACGGCCTGAATCCGGTCGCAGCTATCGGCACCCCTAGCAAGCAGCACACTAGCCCCTGGCGACTCGCCTTGCGAGCACTTCAGCGCCAGACTTTCTTCCTCACCAGGCGGTCGCGCAATCCGTCCGGCAAATATCGCAACAGAGCCAGCGAGCGGGCATCGGCGCCCACCAGGTAGCGATGTTCCGGCTCAGCGGCGGCAAGTGCTCTGGCTACAACCTCGGCGACGCTCACCGGGGGTATGCCCCTTGGGTCGCGATTCAATTTTTCCAACAAGCCCTGTAGTGGCGCATAAAGTCGGCGCAGGTCCGCATCCGCCGCGGCACTGTTGTTCTGGTCTCGATCTGCGCCTTTGCGCCAGATTTCGGTGTCAATGCTGCCAGGCTCGATCGCGACAACCCTGATTCCAAACGGAAACAGTTCCACTCGCAGCGAATCGCTTATCGCCTCGACCGCGAATTTCGAGCTCGCGTAAACCGACACGCCGGGCAGCGCCACCAGGCCCGAAATGGAACTGATATTGATAATCCGGCCATGACTCTCGCGGAGCATCGGCAGACAGGCCCGGGTAATCCGCAGCAGCCCGAGCACATTGACCGAAAAAGTATTCTCGATCTCGGCCTCGGTCATCAATTCCAATGCGCCACCCATATAAACGCCGGCATTGTTGACCAGACCCCAGAGTCCGCCATCATCGGCGATCTGGCTGATGACCGCGGCTATCTCATCCGCGGAGGTGACATCCAGACGCACCGGGATCACATCGTCCTGCTTTTCAAATGCCTCCGCGTCCTCGGCGCGCCGGACGCCGGCATAAACACGCATGCCGCGTTCGGCCAGATAGAAGGCAGTGGCGCTGCCAATACCGGTCGAGGCGCCGGTAACCAGGACGGATTTAGGGGTTTTCAATGGAGACTCCAGTAAGGCCAGAGCACGCTGGAAAGCACTGTCGATTCAGGCGCTGGACAGGCGCCGGCGACGCCAGACCAGGCCGGAGACAAGCAGCATGAGTCCGGCCAGGCTGGTGCCCGGATACTCGACTGCTGTGACCAGCGGCCACAACAAGCCTCTGGCGACGGAGCGAAGGCGCTCATGCCTGGCGATTATCCTGGCCATCGGCGGCGACAACGTGTAATAGGCCGCTACGAACATGCGGCCCGGCAGGATGCGCATCAGGCCCTGGTCGCGGAAAACACGCAAGTCGGCCACATGCGGATCCATGCCGCTGCCAAACGCAGCCGTGGCGATGAAACAGTTATCGCCGCAGAGAAACGGACAATCATCGTTGTCATTGCCATCGTCTTCCTCGATGGTGATCGTGACCCCGCTGGCGTCGGGATTGAGATTTGAGAGTCCGGTGGGATTGACGATGTAGACTGAGAACTTGCGCTGCGATGCGCCCCCCTGATTGTCATCGAGTATGGAAATCGAGAACGTCGCCTCGGTCTGTTGATTGGCAAAATTCAGTACCGAGGTCGCGGCGGTATAGTCTTCACCCGCGACAGCGGGGTTGTCACCGGTGCCGTCGGCGGTGACGTAGGAAACAGTCACTGCACCAGAGTCACCACGATCGCGTGTCACCCGAAACGAGACCGAGCCGACATCCTCGGGAACGGTGCTGCCACCGTTGACTTCGAGACTGAATTCGCCGGGCTGATTGGGCTCCGAGTCCTCGATCAGTACCAGCCGTGTAAGTCCGCCGGGCACCGCAACCTGTTCGGGCTTGCCGTCATAGAGCACCAGGGTAAATGTCTCAGTGCCTTCGAACAGATTATCGTTCAGCGCAAAGATCGAAAAATCCGCGGACTGCTGGACGGCGTCGAACGGCACGGTCTGGGTCACATCGGCATAGTCCACGCCCAGCGTCGCGGTGCCCGGCTGGCCTGTGGTATTGATCTCTGCCACGCCGTCGTCGCCGCTGCGTGTGATCGCGAGAACCTGTTCTTCGCCTTCATCAATGCGCAGGGTCGCGGAGCTTTCAAATGACAGGGTGATTGGCGCCGAATCTGCGTCGAGGATGTCCAGGGCCAGATTGTTTGCGCTGCCCAGCGTCGCGCCCGAAGCCGAGCTCAGTGACAGCGTCGCGTATTCAGTGCCCTCGATATCCGAATCATTAAGCGCCGTGACCTTGACGCTGGATGAGAGCTCACCGTCCGGTATCTGCACCACGCCAAGCGGAAGGTCGATATCAAAATCCGTGCCGAATCTCGCGGTGCCGCCGACGCCGACATTGAGCAGCACCGAGACCGCGCCTACGGTTGATCCGCTGCGCACGACGGTGACATAGCCCACGTTTCCCTCTTCGATCGCAAGCCGGATATCACCAAACTGGATCACACCATCCGCCCGGGCGATTCCGCTTGCGCACAGCAAGACGGCCAGGCAAAGCAGCCCTCTGGAACACAACCATCCGGACCACAGCCATCTGGAACACAGCAACAGGGAATAAGATGTCATCGGGCTTAATCTCTACGAAGTAAGAAACCAGTGTGCGAATCCATTCTAGGCATCGCAGGCGCCTCGCTGCCACCCCTGATCCGCTGCGATCAGAAAAGCCAATAGTGGGAATTGTGAACCATTTCGCAGATGTGTCGAGGCTTGCGCGGCTAGTTTTAACCCATGAGTGCCCAGTATTACGCCAGTTTCGTCATCCACCAGCCGGGTCATGAGGTGGTCACCCAATACTGCGGTGTGGTCGAACTCCAGGCGCATCCGGTAATCTCCCTAGGCGCCCGCGATCTTACCCGCATGCTGGCCAGTAATCTGGACGTCAGTTGCGAGGATGTGGAAGTGCTCCAATGGGGCCCAATCCACTGAACGATACCCACTGAACGATCCACTGAAGCGGCCAGACGCTTTGGCCCGCGAGCCAGGTCATTAAGTCAGGCCAGTGAGTCAGGCCGACGAATCAGGCCAGGGAATCATGAAGTCGCTTTCGAGACCATTCCGGTTGCGATCGAACACAAGCGTCCCGCGCTGTAAAGCTCGATCTCCGCGAACGCCACGCTGGCGCCGCGTTTTAGCGCAACCGAATACGCAGTGATCGATTGTCCCAGCGTCGGCCGCATAAACTTGACCGCAAGTTCCACCGTGCCGGCTCTTTCGCCGGGAAACTGAATCACACCGGCCACACCCAGCGCGCAATCACACAAGCCCGCAATCACCGCGCCATTGACCGCTTCGGTGCCCATGCCGCCCTGATGGTGCGGCAGCACCTCTGGCAGGTAGACCCTGACCACGCGCGGATGAGACAGATCCAGCCTGCAGCCCATGTATCCCATGGCCGGAATCTGGTTGAAATTATCCTGCCAGCGGGTGCGTGCGGCTTGATCCATCGGGATGTCCAGACCGCGCGAAGCCAGTGCCGCGAAACCCAGCTGCTGCGACTCGGAGAGCGTTTCGGAAGCATCGGTTTTGCGTTGCATCATCTGAAGAGTGTAGCGCGTCCCTGCAGGGTCTTCGAGTGTCAGACAGGCATGCTAGAGTTTGCCGATATGTCCGAATAGGGAAGGCCTGCGTATGACCGCGACCTCTGGTCGTTTGCTGCTGATTTTCTGTGCCTGGGTCTTCCTCAGTGGCAAGACTGTGATCCGTTGCAGCAGTGGCGATGACGACGACAACCTGCTGCCGCCTCCGAGTGGCAATCGGCCGCCGGTCGCCGCGGACGGGTTTTATCAGGTCTCCTCGGCCGGCACGCTGGTCGGATTCATGCGCGCCACCGATCCCGACGGTGACCGTCTGAGCTATCGGGTGATCTCTGGCCCGAGTCTTGGCAGTCTCCAGGATATCGACTCAGGCAGCGGCCGCTTCACCTATATCCCAGGTACCGTCGGCACCGACAGTTTCTCCTTTCGCGCCAACGATGGCGGTCGCGATTCGAATACTGCGGTGATCACAATCACCGTGGTCCAGGCAAGTGCGGTCCAGGCAAACGTGACCGGGGCCGGGCAAGCCAGCACAGACGACAACGCGAAGCACACGGTGAGCCCGCCTTTGGCAGCGCTGGCAATGGATCCTCTGGATCCCGAGTCGCTGCTGATTGCGTGGGCGCCGCCGGCAAACCGGATCGACCGGATTGGTCCGCAAGGCACCGCGCTGACGGCCTCCGCTGACGCGCGGTCCAGGCTGGAGCAGGCGCAAGGTCTTGTCCGCTTTGCGTCGGGACAGCCGAAGCCGGAATCGCCGCCCGGGCTGGCAGTCGATTTGACTCTGGGCGGGGCGCTTCCGACCGGATACGTGCTGGCCCGGGTTGAAGATCGGTTTGGCATCCGCGGCCATATGCTGGTCAGCGCGGTGACTAACCGAACCCGGATCTGGCACAGTCAGGATGCCGGCACGAGTTGGCGCCAGGTGGGTCCGGACCTGCCCGGGCCGGCAAATGCGGCGAACCTGTTCCAGCATCCGGAGTTACCGCTACGCTGGGTGCTGGCGCTGGAAATTGGCGGCGTCTGGCGTGTTCTTGGCAGCGACGATGCGGGCGCCAGCTGGGGGAGCCTCGCAGACATCCCGGGGTCCGGACTCCGTATCGTTGGCTGCTGGCAGGACAGTACCTGTCTGGTCGACCGTGACGGCACCCACTTATGGCGCTTGCGCCATGAGACACCGTCGCGGTGAGCGGCAAACATAAGGGTTTGTGCTGCCGGCACAAACCGGGTATCGGGGAGTAAGGGGTTTTGTCCGGAGTGGATGTGACGGTGTTTGCGGTCGACAAGGCGCCCCTGGGGCACCGGATTCAGGAGCAATTGCTTGCCAGACTGGACCAGGCCGAGCGCCTGCTGCATGACTCTGCGGTAACCCATGAGGCCGCGGTCCATCAATCACGAAAAAACATGAAATGGGTGCGCGCGGTGTTGAAATTGATCGCCGACGCCAGCGGTCTGGATATGATGGAGGAACAGCGTCTTTGTCGTGATATTGGCCGTCAGCTGAGCGAACTGCGTGATGCGGATGTCATGCTGTTGACCTTGCGCCAGCTGGTGCTTGCCTCCGGCGCTGCGCTGGAGCGCAAAGACGTGGCCGAGCTGGAACACAAGCTCGAGGCGCGCAGGGCGCGTCTGCTGGATGCCGGTGCGTTTGACACTGCTTTTGTTCAGAGAATCCGCGACGAACTCGGGGAGCTGGCGCGCGACCTGACCCGGCGCCCGGCGCCCACCCTGGATGCGGACGGCATCAGGCACGTTGTAGAAGCGACCAAAGCGGATGCCGCCGCCGTATTTGCCATGCTGGTGACCCGAACGCATATCGAGCAATGGCATACGCTGCGCAAGAAGGTCAAGCGGGAGTACTACCAGCGCAGTCTGTTGGCTGCACAGGAGGATGCTGATCGCGTTGCTCAACTCGACCGGCTTGGAGAATTGCTGGGTTGGCAACAAGATCTCGCCGTGCTGCGAAAGTCGGCGGATGAGTACGGGATGCTGACAGGAGAACTACGGCGCCAGATCAGCCGGCAAATCAGTAATTGCCGCCGCCGCTGCCGGCGTCAGGCGGAAAAAGTTTATGACTGAGTCCAGCCTGCCGTCCGGGCGCCATTTTTGCAGCGACACCGCCGCTGAAGCAGATTCTGGCGCCGCGTCAGCTCGGGGGCCCGCTCTCGGCCTGCCCGCGTGGGTCTACTCGGATCATCGTTTCTACCAGCGCGAGGTGGAGCAGGTCTTGTTGCCGTCGTGGCAGGTTGTGTGCCACGCCAATGATATCCCGCAGGTGGGCGACTACTGGCGTCTGGATTTCCTTGGCCGGCCGGTGTTTGTGGTGCGGGGCGATGACGGTGAAATCCGCGCCTTCTACAACGTTTGCCGGCATCGCGCCGCGCGACTTCTCGATGGCGACAGGGACGACGACACGGCGGCTTCGGGGGATGGCAGCGGCCGCTGCAAGCGCGGGCGGATAAGCTGTCCGTATCACGGTTGGACGTATGACCTTTGTGGCCGTCTGATCGGCATGCCGCGGTCCAGCGCCTATACCGGCATGGAACGAAGCGAATGGTCGCTGAAGTCGCCGGAGCTTGAGATCTGGCAGGGCTTCGTATTCATTCGCTGCACCGGGGACGGGCCCGGTGTTGCCGAAATGATGGCGCCATGGGCAGACCTGCTGGCGGCTTATCGGCTGCCCGAAATGCGTGCGCTTGGCCGTCTGACTCTGCGTCCGCGAGAGGTCAACTGGAAAACAGTGATTGAGAACTACGCGGACGGTTTGCATATCGATGTGGTGCACCGTGGCCTGTCGGCTTTGAGCGGTGGAAGCTATCAGTTGCATGCGGGCGACGGCGTGATGCATATGAGTGCGGATCTGGACGCTGCGCAGGCCAGCGGCTCCGGCAAGCTTTACTGCAGGGTCCTGCCAGATGTCACCCATCTGCCGTCGTCTGCACGCAGGCGCTGGAACTACTTCCTGCTGTGGCCAAATCTGGCATTCGATCTGTACCCGGATCAGGTCGATTTCATGCAGATGATCCCATTGGGGCCGGGCCGTACCCTGATCCGGGAGATTCCCTACGGTCTGGATGACCAGCGTCGCGAAATGCGGCTTGCCCGCTATCTGAACTGGCGGGTCAATCGTCAGGTCAATCGCGAAGACACCGGTTTGATCGAGCGCGTTCAGGCGGGTATGAACAGCGGTGTTTTTACCCAGGGCCCCTTGTCCGAGGAAGAGGTCTGTCTGCGCGCGTTGGCCGAGCGCCTGCGTTCGAGTCTGCCGGAAGCGAATCTTGCGGTGCCTCCATGGTCTGCTGACCCCGCTGAGTATGGCTAGAAGACCGCAACAGGCGCCGGCATTCAGACCTGGACACGGGCCTGTCGCTGCTCCGGAACCGCGTACATTGCTGCTGGCGCTACAATGCAGGTGACGCCTGGCACGAAGGCGTTCCCGGCCAGTCGGCAGTGGGCGATGGGCGAACACAGGCGGACCGCATGAACGAATGGCTTAAGGTGATGCTGGAAGAAGTTCGGCGCAAGCAGGCCGAACAGGCAGCCGAGCGTATCGAACACGAACGTCGTCAAGAGGACGCCGCACAGACCGATCAGGACTGGAACCCGGCATCTCACGGTCGTGGTCAGTAAGCGCTGAGTGAATCAGAGCTCGTTGACTATGTGCCGGATACGCCGGCTCGCCGCAGGCCTGTCTTTGGCAGGCATATCTGGCAGCCATATCCCTGGCAGACTCGCCCATGGCGGGTGATCAATGAGCCGGGCGTCTGGCGCCGACTGGCTGCTGCTGATCTTGCTCGTCGTGCTGTGGGGATCCGCGTTCGGCCTGACCGATATCGCGCTGGATGGATTTAGCCCATTGCAACTGGTGACCGGGCGTCTCTGGATCGGCGCTGGCGTGCTGATGCTGGTGGTCGTCGCGATGGGTCAGCCGCCACCGCGGCAAACTGGCGCCTGGATCTCGATCCTTGCTATGGCGGTGCTGGGTAATGTGTTGCCGTTTTTTCTGATTTCCTGGGGCCAGCAAAATATTTCCTCAGGGTTGACCGGTATCTTGATGGCCGTGATGCCGCTTGTGGTTCTGATGCTGGCGCATTTTCTGGTGCCCGATGAACGCATGAACCGGTGGCGGCTTGCCGGATTCCTGCTTGGTTTCGCCGGCATCGTCATGCTGCTCGGCGCGGATGCCCTGTCATCCATGCGCGGCGAGGGCACCGCCCTGTGGTCACAATTGTCAGTGCTCGCCGGCGCCGTCTGCTACGGTCTTAACGTGATTGTTGCGCGACGCAGTCCGGCACTGCCCGCGCCGGTAATGGCGGCCTGGGTAGTGTTGAGTTCAGCGATTATCTCCACTGTGGTCACCTTGATTGCAGGCCCGCTGCTGCCCTCTGATCCAGGTTATTCATCCATGTTCGCAGTGCTGGCGCTGGGCGTTCTTGCCACCGGGGTTGCTACCGCAGCCTATTATCGTGTGGTGGCCGGGGCCGGACCGACTTTCCTGTCGCTGATCAACTACCTGATCCCGGTATGGGCAGTGCTGTTGGGCGCCACGTTGCTGGACGAAACCCTGCCGGCAAGATCGGTCCTCGCTCTGGGCGTCATTTTGCTGGGTGTGCTCGTATCCCAGCGTGGCCAGCTGCGCCCGGGTTTCAGATCGGAGGAGGGCCGGTGAGGATAGTCATAGTGGGCGGCGGTTATGCAGGCATGAGTTGCCTGATGGATCTGGCCAGACGTCTGCCAGAGACGCAGCGTACGCTTGTTGATCCGGGCGAGCATCATCTGCAACTGACCCGGCTGCACGAGGCGCTGAATCATGGCCTTGATCGCTATCGCATTCCGTTTGCCAGACTCGGGGAGCGTTACGGCTTTGTCCATCGGCGTAGCGGGCCGGCCCTCAGCTCGAAGGCATTGGCTGAAGCCCGCAGACGGGGTTGTCTGGCATTGCCCGAAGGAGACATCCCGTTCGATGCGCTGGTGGTTGCCGTGGGTGCCCGACCCCGGCCACGCCCGCGTCACGCCGGGTGGAGCGGTCTTGCTGACCTTCGTCGCCGTGACGGCCGCACCGTCGTGGAAGGGATGGCGGCGCTGAACCGCCGCGCCTGGGTGACCGTGGTTGGCGGTGGCGCTACCGGCCTGCAATATCTGTTCGAATTGAAGGACGCATTGCGCCGCGCTGGCGCTCGCTGCAGAGTCCGTCTGGTAGACGGTGGCGAGCGCCTGCTGCCCGGACTGCCGCAGGCCTTTCACGACTATCTTGAACGTCGGATAGAACAAAGCGGGATTCAATATCTGCGCCAGACCCGGTTCGAATCCGTCGATGATGATGGTCTGCACGTGATCGACTCGAACGGGCGAAGGCGTTCGCTGGCTTCGGCCTGCGGCCTGGTGTTCGCCGGTATGCGCGGCAATCCGCAAGTACTGCAAACCGATGCCTCCGGACAGGTCCTTGCCGATGGCAAGATCCTGAGCGGGATTTTTGCCGCCGGGGATTGCTCGCACTATGCCGGCAAGGGGCTCAACAGCGCCAGCGCGCAGGCGGCAGTGCGCAAGGGGCGCCACGTTGCGGCCGCGCTCCGGCGTATGGGCGAGGGACGCAAGCTGCCCGCGTATGCAGCCCGTGAATTGGGATTCTTTCTTAGCATGGGCACCCTCGACGGGATCGGATGGATGGGTCGTCCGCGGGGCATCGTGACCGGGGTCCCGGCATTCGCGTTGCGGGAAGCAATCGAGGCGCGTTATGAGCTGTTCCTGTCGGGGATAGATACCTTTCAGGTTCTCTGAAACGCTGGCTTCAACCAGCCTCGTTTGCGTCCGGATCCAGCGCCTGCACCGGATGCTCGAAGTACCAGTGGAACGGCTCGGGGAGATCCCGGTAATCGGCGTGCAACACCGCATCCGCAAGCGGGCGTGAGCTGTAGGTATTCCAGAACATGACCCGACGTTTTCGCAGGCTACCGGCACGCATGTCCGCAAGCAGTGCCGCGAATGCCTTGCCGGTGTAGGTGGGGTCAAGCGACAGCCCCAACAGCTGCTTTGCCTGGCGTATCGCGTCGATCGCTTCGGGGGTAAATCGTGCATAGCCCGGACCGATAAAGTCATCGCGAATCCGCGGCACGCGGTCGGAGTGATCACCCGGATCGATCCCGCAGGTCTCACGCAGCAGCGCAGCGGTGCGCTTTAGCAAGCTGCGAAATCGCGCTGGACTGCCAATGTCCTCGCGTACAACCCGGATCGGCACCAGCCGCGTATGCAATCCGCCCAGATGCAGGCCCAGCTGCAGGCCGGCGGCGGTGCCGACTGTACCCAGCGCAAGATAGATCAGATCCGGCGGATCGATATCGTTGGCCTGCAATTGCGCGGCGAGTTCGAGTCCGGCATTGACGAAGCCCAGACAGCCCACCGCTGAAGATCCGCCGCCAGGGATCACATACAGCGGCTCGCCTTGTGCGCCGGCGTCGTCGACCAGCTGCCGGCTCGTCGAGATCGCGGCGGCTTCGCTGCCGCAGGCGATAAGATTTGCGCCGGCATGCATCCCGGCCAGCAGATTTCGACGTACATAAGACGCATTTGCCTGGCGGGTGAGCAAAGCGTGGCTCTGCAGGCCACACTCCCGCGCACAGATACTGGTGGCCAGCGCATGATTGGAGCCGGCCACACCAAAGGTAATGACCCCCCGGGCGCCCCGGGCGCGGGCGGCGGCGAGCAGAAATTCAAGTTTGCGTATCTTGTTTCCACCATATGGTTGAGCACTGAGATCATCACGTTTGATCATCAGCTGAGCGCAATCCAGACCCAGGTCGCTGCCGGCATTGACCTGCAGCGGTGTCGGCCAGCATCCAAGTGCAACATGCGGCATCGCGCGGACGGCGTCCGGGTAGGCGGTAAACAGAGCGAGACTGGATGGATCCATCGTGGACCCATATTAGTGCAAGCGGGTCAACCCGGTCAGGTTGTTGCGGGTATGATCCGGCGGCCGGCCAATGCGCAGGTCGCGGAGCCGGAGACGACCAGTATGGCGCCGGCCAGGCTGACCCAATCCAGCGATTCCTCGCTGACATATCCGGTCGGCAGCGCTGCCAGGACGCTGGCGAAACCCATGGTCAGCAGCGGCGTCAGTGCCAGTACTGCGCTGATTCTTGTCGCTTCCCAGTGTTTGAGCGCTTCGGCAAAGCTGCCGTAAGCAACGACGGTATTCAGGCTGCAGAAAGCCAGCACCGCGAGCGGCCAGGCGCCCAGCTCAAACAATCTGCCTGGTTGTGCCAGCGGCAGCAGCATCACGCTGGCGCAGACGTAGATCACCAGCAGGATGCCCTGACCGGTCAACTGGTTCTGCAGCAGCTTTTGACACAAGCCATAGGCTGCCCAGGTGATCGAAGCCAGGAACAAAAGCACGACGCCGGCGGTGAATTCGCCGCTGAAGGCAAGCAGCTCCATCAAGCGGTCATTCAGGAACAGGCCGAGGCCGACGAACATGACCAGCAAGCCGATCCATTGAAGCCAGGAGAACGATTCGCGAAGTACAAGCAGACCCCCTATCAGCAGAAACATCGGTGCCATCTGGATCAACAATTGCGCGGATCCGGGGGAGATGTATGAGAGCCCAAGCAGATAGAGCACGTAGTTTCCGATCAGGCCTGACACCGCTATCGCCAGCAGCCACCAGCCGCGGCGGCCGAGTCCACGCAGAGCCGGCATGCGCCCGCGCGATCGGAGATACAGCGCCGTCAGCCCGGCCGCGACCAGAAAGCGAAACCAGGTGATCGTGTATGGATCCATCCAGCTCAGCATCTGCTTCAGCGCGACGGGCAGGATGCCCCAGGCGCAGGCGGTGATCCCGGCATGCATAAGACCCAGCCGCCAGTCGCCTCGACTCGTGCTTACCATGCGGCCTGCCTGTTGCCGGTCTGAACATGCCGGGCCGGCAATGCGGCGTCACGATTCATCGACCGTGGTCCGGCGCGTTCGGCTTTGACGCGCGCTGGATCCGCGCAGCCTCACGCAGCAGAAACTCCTCATCTAACGGCGACAAGTCGAAACGCCGGCACGCTTCTTCGATGGCCACGGCATCGTGACGACCCTGATCCGACAACCAGCGCAGTGCATGCCGCAGTCGTTCGCCGCTGGAGACGAAATCTTTTGGTACGGGCGTCACTATCCGGGTGCCTGTTTCATGGTGTTGATTCCCGTCTGATTCGTATTGTCGAATTCGCTACGTGACAAAGCGAGCGGTGCGTGGGAGAGGTCGCGGATGGGAAAAAATGTTTCCACCAACGCGCCGGTTTTATGTTAATTTCCCACAAACCATTGGCAGGAGCCCATTGTGCCCGAAAGGCTTAGTCCCGGCATTTATGTCGAGGAGGCCCCCCGTGGCGAACACCAAATCGCCACACCCCCTGTCACTCTGGTCGCATTTGTTGGCCGGACGCTTCGCGGCCCCGTCAACGAACCTGTCGTAATCGAGAGTATCGACGAATTCCACCGCATTTTTGGTGGGCCGTGGAAAGACTCCAGTCTCGAACCCTGTCTGCAGGACTATTTCGATAACGGAGGTCGCAGGGCGATCGTCGTGCGCCTGATCAATGGTGGCAGATGTGCGCTGCTGCGACTGCCTGCCGGCGCCGGTACGCTGGTTCTCGAGGCGGTCAGTCCGGGCGCGGAGGAATGGCTGCGGGCCTCGGTCGATTTCGACAATATCGATCCAAAGGATGAGCGCAGTTTCAACCTGGTGTTGCAGCGTCTGCGTGGTTCGGGGTCCGAGCGTGTGGCGGACCAGGAAATCTATGCCCGCGTGTCCGTGGATCCCTCATCGAGACGCTTTATCGCTGACGCATTGCTGGAATCGAATCTGATGCGGGTGCGGGGTGCGATCCCGTTCCAGCGGCCTGACCGTACGGTCGGCCCGGGTGCGCTGGCGCCCGTCAGCTGGGCCAGGATTGACCAGCCAGGCACAGACGGCCAGGCCCTGAGCGAATACGACATCATCGGCTCGGCCACCGAGAGCAGCGGGATTTTCGCGCTGCAAAAAGTGCCGGGCTTCGAATTGCTCTGCATCCCGCCTCCGGGGCCAGACGCTGATATTGGTCCGACTGTGTTGCTGGCGGCGATCCGTTTCTGCCGTCAGCGCCGGGCGATATTGATCCTCGATCCGCCGCGCGAATGCGAGTCGGCAGAGCAGGTCGTCGCCTATCTTGAGCGTCTGAATCTGACTACCGACAGCGCAATGATGTCTTTTCCGCGGCTGATCAGCGGCCCCGCCGGCGATGACGCGGATCAACCGCGTGCCAGCTGTGGCGCGGTCGCCGGTCTTCTTGCCAGAACCGACCATGGTCCTGACCCGTGGACGCCGTGGAGGATTTCACCCCGGCTGCTCAGGGGCGGTGCGCGGCCGGTGACGGAACTCGACGATACCGCCGCCGAACACCTGATCGCGCTGGGTGTGAATGTGCTGCGCAAAGTCGCGGGCGGCCGGGTAGCCCTGACTGGCGAACGCACACTGGCCGGACCTGAATGCCCGGTGCCCGCATTTCGCTCGGTACGGATCAAGCGGCTGGCGACGATGATCGAGGAGGCGCTCAGGCACGGCACACGCTGGGTGGTGTTCGAAGTGCCCGGAGCCGAGTTGCGGCTGCGGGTGCGAGCTCAGGTTGAAGGCTTCCTCGCCGAACTGGCGGATCGCGGTGCGTTTCCGACCGGCGGTGGATATCCGCCGTTTTTTGTCAAATGTGACGAGGAAACCAATCCGCAGGGCGCCGATGTTCGCGGCTCGCTGCATTTCCTGGTCGGTTTCGCCATCGGGGGCCCGGGCCAGTATCTGATCATGCGCGTGAGCCAGACCGTGGAGGCGGCACGAGTGGTCCCTCTGAACATGGATCGCTTCCGTTTCGCAGGCGCCTGAACGACGTTTGGACAGCGATCACGAGCGAAGCTGTGACTTTGGGGAATGCGCTGACGGGCGATTCCTTTATTTCGCTTACGGCTCCAACCTGCATCCGATTCGCCTGGCTCAACGCACGCCATCGTGTCGCACTGTAGGCGCTGCGACGCTTTCCGCTCACCTGCTGTGTTTCCACAAGCGCAGCTTTGTCACCGGTGATGGGTCCGGGAAATGCAGTGTCCAGGCCAGCCCACGCGCTACTGACATCGTGCACGGCGTGGTTTATGACATTGCCGAATCCGAGCGTGCGTTGCTGGATCGGGCGGAAGGCGCCGGTTTCGGTTACCAGACAGTGGAGCTGGATGTCGAACTGAAGGGACGGATCTGCCGGGTCAGCAGCTATTCGGCACACCCCGACTGGGTCGACGACAGTTTGCGCCCTTATGACTGGTATCTGGCGCTGGTCGTCTCAGGCGCGCGGATCCACCGCTTGCCCGCATCATGGATCGAGTGCTTGCAGCGCGTGCAAGACTGGCGGGATCCGGACCGAAAGCGAGCGGCCGACTGGCTGACTGTGGCCAGAGCCAGACCAGGTTCGCGCGACGAAGCCAGGCCTGAATGAGAGCGACCTGAATCAACCGGCCTTAATCAAATCGGCGTCAGTGGCCCGATGATGCCAGCGGCCGCTGGAACAGGATATCCGTGCGGTCGAAATCCGGCGTCTGCGGGAGCGGTCGCTGAGTCGGCGTCGGGGCGGGTGTCGCCTGATTCTGTTCTATCGTCTTGACCGCTTGCAGATGATCGCGGATGGCCTTGTCGAGTGCGGCAATAGCAGCAGGGAAGCCGCGCGCATGGGCGATCACAAACAAGGCATCCTGAAGCGGATCGGGATAATCGGCGACGCTGGCCCAGAACTCACGTGCCGTTCCGGCATCCATTTCTCCGATGCTGTGGCCCGGGTCTTCGACGCACACAGGGTTGTCATGCAGCAGACGATTCCAGACGTCGTATGGATCCCATCGATTGTTCACGTTGCTTCCCCGATTTGACTTATTGGGTGAACCCCCCGTCCACCCTCGAACCCAAGCTAAACAAATCGGACGGGCGCGTCTGTGAGCACGGTCACAACTGAACACCTTCCCAGGGAAAATACATGGATGGCACCGGAATCCGGCGTGTCCCGATCGTTCGAACTAGCGGCCGGGTGAGACATACATCGAGATCGTCGCCCTGACCACTTCGTGCCCATTGGCATCGCGAACCGAGACTTGTACCGGCACATCTTCCGCCTGATCCCAGGCCCCATGGTCAAGTGTGGCTGTGGCGGTGATGTCGGTCTGCGCCTTGTCCAGATACTCGATCTGCATGCCGCGCGGTATCCAGCGCATCGAAACAGGCAATGTGGATTCCATCACCAGGCCGGCTGCAAGTTCGCACAGATTGCCCATCGCCAGCGCATGGATGGTGCCGATGTGGTTCTTTACCCGGCGTCGCTTGCGCATGAACGCCGTCGCCGAGCCCGGGCGCAGATCCCGGAACAGCGGCCTGATCGAGGAAAAGTAGGGTGCCTTGAAGCACACCATGCGCGTGAATAGCCACTGCCCCAGCGGCAAGCGGGATAGCCGACGATAGATGCGGTAGGTGGATCGAACGGCGTTCTGGTTCATCGTTTTGGCTCCGGCGCGGCGGGCGCTCATTGGTGACTACTCATCTGCCGGTCCATATCCGCCGCCGCCCGGGGTTTCGATAAGCAGAATGTCGCCGGGTTCGACTTCTACAGCTGCCGTGGCGCCCAGTTCCTCGATCCTGCCGTCGCGGCGTCGCAACCGGTTACGTCCGGTCGCGCCAGGCTGACCTCCGTGGCTGCCAAACGGCGCGATGCGGCGGTGGTTGGAGAGGATGGCGGCTGTCATTGGCTCGAGGAATTCGATCTCCCGGCACACGCCGTCACCGCCGCGATGACGACCCTGACCGCCTGAATCTGTGCGGATCGCAAAACGGCGCAGGCGGACCGGGTAGCGCCACTCCAGTATCTCCGGATCGGTCAGGCGGGAGTTGGTCATATGGGTATGGACCGCCGAAGCACCATCAAAATCCGGCCCGGCGCCGCTGCCACCGCACAGCGTTTCGTAGTACTGATAGCGCTGATTGCCGAAAGTGATGTTGTTCATCGTGCCCTGGGCAGCAGCCATCACACCGAGCGCGCCATACAACGCATCAACTATGCATTGAGAGGTTTCGACATTACCGGCGACCACCGCGGCCGGTGGCCGGGGATCGAGCATGCTGGCGGCAGGCACGCGTAACTCAAGCGGCCGCAGACAGCCTTCGTTCATAGGTATGTCATGATCCACCAGGGTTCGGAACACATACAGCACCGCGGCCCTGCAAACGGCCAGCGGTGCATTGAAATTGCTCGGGCTCTGCGGCGAGGTCCCGCTGAAGTCGATCAGCGCGCTGCGTTGCTCGCGGTCGACCTCCACACGCACCGAGATGGATTCGCCGCTGTCGAGTTCGTAGCGAAAACTCCCGCTGCTCAAACCGTCGATAGCGCGCCTGACTGCTTCCTCGGCATTGTCCTGAACATGCGCCATATAGGTGCGTACGGTCACTGTGCCATATTGGCCGAGCATGCGCCCGAGCTCTTCCAGGCCGCGCGCGGTGGCAGCCAGCTGTGCTCGCAGATCAGCCAGGTTCTGGTCAGGATTGCGCGCCGGGTAGTTCCCACTTGCGAGGACCTCGCGCATGGCCTGCTCGCGCAGCACGCCGTCACTGACCAGGCGCATGCATTCAATCAACACCCCCTCCTGCTCGATGCGGGTGCTGCCCGGCGGCATCGAGCCCGGAGTGATACCGCCGATATCGGCATGATGGGCCCGGGCCGCGACATAGAACATCGGCGCCTGGTCACCGTCGATAAAGCACGGTGACACGACTGTGACATCGGGCAGATGGGTGCCGCCGTCATAGGGGGCGTTCAACACGAAGCTGTCGCCGGCAGCCATTCGCCCTGCATAGTGATGGATCACGCTACGCACGCTCTCGCCCATGGAGCCCAGATGTACAGGCATGTGCGGCGCATTGGCGACCAGACCGCCCCCGGCATCGAATACCGCGCAGGAAAAGTCCAGCCGCTCCTTGATGTTTACCGAGTGAGCCGTTTTCTCCAGCACCACGCCCATCTGCTCCGCGATATGCATGAACAGATTGTTGAATATCTCAAGCAGCACCGGGTCCGGCTGTTCACAATCGGCGCTCTCGTATGGCTGATTCGGCTTCGAGCAGCTCCGCAGCAGCAGACAGCCGCCCGGCTCAACTTCAGCGGTCCAGCCAGGCGCGACCAGGGTGGTGGCGTTGGCTTCCACAATCAGAGCCGGACTGTCGATGATCCTGCCTGGCAGCAGATGTGCCCGCTGGTGGATCGGTGTATCACGCCATTGGCCGTCGATATAGACCGGTCGCGATTCGTCTTTGGGTGGTTCAGCCGACGTGTTGACCGGGAGCGTTGCAGGATCCGCCAGTGTTTCCTCGACGATGGCTTCCAGAGACAAAGCCTCTACGACCTTTGGCTTGCTTTCGCGGAATCCGAATTGTGCCTGGTGGATTTCGTCGAACGCGGCGTTGACCGACACCAGGTCAGCATGCGGCACCTCAAGCAGCGTGTCCGAGCCTTGCGATCTGACCAGCAGAGAGCGGACAAAACTGACGCGCCTGTGGCTGCCACCCGCGCTCTCAAATTGCCCAAGAATCTGTTGCTGCATGGCTTCGAAACGCGGCGCGAGCTCATCAAGAGTGGATTGCGCCAGCGGCATTTGCACCGACTCCTGGCGTATCTCGCGCAGATTGGCCAGCCCCATGCCGTAGGCGGAGAGCACGCCAGACAGCGGATGCACCATCACCGTCGGGATGCCGAGCGCATCGGCAACTGCGCAAGCATGCTGACCGCCGGCGCCGCCGAAACAACACAAGGTAAAGCGCGCGGTGTCGTGGCCCCGCTGGATGGAAATCTGTTTGATGGCCTGGGCCATGCGTTCCACCGCGATGCGCACGTAACCCTCGGCGATGGCCTCCTGAGCAAGCGCCTGGCTCGTCTCCTGCCTTATCTGATCGGCAAGTCTGGCGAGCGCATCCCGGGTGGCTGCCGGATCCAGCGTCTGGTCCGCATTGGCACCAAACACCGCAGGGAAATAGTCGGGCTGGATGCGGCCCAGGCGCAGATTTGCGTCGGTGACAGTCAGCGGTCCACCACGCCTGTAGCAAGCCGGGCCCGGGTTGGCGCCTGCGGATTCGGGTCCGACCTGAAACCGGCCATCGATGAATCTGAGCAGTGAACCACCGCCAGCGGCGACAGTATGGATGCGCATCATCGGCGCCTGCACGCGCACCCCTGCCACTTCGCTGTCCAGCGTGCGTTCGAAGTTGCCGTCAAACAGAGCCACGTCGGTGGAGGTGCCGCCCATGTCAAACCCGATCACGCGGTCAAAGCCGGCCGCGGTCGCGGTCGCGGCCATCCCGACAACGCCGCCTGCGGGTCCTGACAGGATGCTGTCCCGGCCACGGAACCCTGCGGCTTCGACCAGGCCACCGTTGCTCTGCATGAAAAGCATTCGGGTTGCGGGCAGCGCGTCCCGCAATCGATCGACATAGCTTCTGAGGACTGGTGACAAATAGGCGTCGACCACCGTCGTATCGCCTCTCGCGACCAGCTTGCTCAACGCGCCGACCTGGTGCGATGCGGATATCTGGGTGAAGCCCGCAGCGCGTGCCAGTCGCATGGCAAGGACCTCATGACGATGCTCCCGATAGCCATGCAGGAATACAATCGCCACCGAACGTAAACCGCGTTCCCGGGCGGCGGCCAGGCCGCGCGCCAGACCAAGCTCATCCAGCGGCTGGATCACGCCGCCGTTCGCGTCCAGGCGCTCGTCGGCTTCAAGGACTTCGGCGTAGAGCGGCGCCGGCAGGCGGATATGCCGATCGAATAGCGCCGGCCGTTGCTGGTATCCGATGCGCAACGCATCCGCGAACCCACGCGTGGTCACCAGTAGTGTTGGCTCGCCGCGACGCTCCAGCAAAGCATTGGTGGCCACGGTGGTGCCCATGCGGATGCCTTCGATGACTGCACCGTCGGCCAGACTGGTACCGGCGGCACGCAGGCAGTTGCGGATGCCCGCAAGCACAGCGTCGTCGTACTGGCCGGGATTCTCCGAGAGTAGTTTGCGCGCGTCGATCTGACCGTCAGGACGCCTGGCGACAACGTCGGTAAATGTGCCGCCGCGGTCAATCCAGAACTGCCACCCTGCAGCGCCATCGATCTGAGTCTGCCCCATTGCCCCTCGTCTTTATCCGGTGTCGCCTTGCGGATCGTTGATTCTAACCGGTCGGTTTTGGCCGGTCGGTTATGGCCGGTCGGTTATGGCCGGTCGGTACCCGCGTTGCCCGATGCTACACTGCGCGGGGCCGGGAGGACTCCCCCTGAATGATGAGCAAGTCGCAGGCGATTTTATTGACCCTGATCGCGTATATGTCGGTGCTGGTGCTGATCGGCGTCTGGGCATCGCGCCGCACCCGGGACAACACGGATTTTTTTCTCGGCGGCCGACGTCTGGGGCCGCTGGTGGCAGCGATCAGTGCTTCCGCGAGTTCTTCTTCCGCCTGGACGCTGCTCAGCGTCAGCGGCATGGCCTATCTCTGGGGATTGCCGGCACTTTGGTTATTCCCGGCGACCTTGATGGGCTTTCTGATCAACTGGCTATATGTCGCGCCAAGGTTGAAGCGGGCGAGTCGCGAAAACGGTGCGATCACGCTGACCGAGTTTCTTGCTGATTCGATAGATCCTGCCGGGCGGAAGGCGGTAATGCGCCTGGGCGCCGGGATCGTGTTGTTCGCTTTCGTATTCTATGTCGCTGCACAATTTCAGGCGGCAGGTGCCGCTTTCGCCAGCAGTTTCGACTTGCCGATGGCCACCGCTATCAGCATCGGCGCCGGTGTGGTGCTCGCCTACACGATGCTTGGCGGTTTCTGGGCGGTAAGCGTCACAGATACCATCCAGGGTCTGCTGATGGCGCTTACCGCATTGCTGTTGCCACTTGTCGCCCTGGCTCACGTAGGCGGTCTGGAGCCGTTGATCCAGGGTTTGCGAATCGCGCCGCAGGCCGGGGCGGTGGCAAGCACCGGGATTGCTGGCATCGGCTTCGTGCTCGGGACGCTCGGCATTGGCCTGGGCTACCCGGGTCAGCCGCATGTGGTCAACCGATTCATGGCGCTGCGCGATGATCGTGCCCTGGCCCAGGCGCGGGTCATCGCGATCCTGTGGGCGGTGCTGATCTATGGCGGGATGCTGTTATTGGGTTTGTGCGGACGGGTGCTGTATACCGGCCTGGTCGATCCCGAGCACATCCTGTTCGAGATGGCCACGCGGCTGATATCACCGGTTGCGGCTGGCGTTATGATCGCCGCGGTTCTGTCGGCGATCATGTCGACTGCAGACAGTCAGCTGCTGGTGGCAGCTTCTGCAGTGACCAACGATCTGGGCGATCCGACGACCGGACACCAGGCCGCGCTGCTGCATTCGCGGGTCGTGGTCGTGGCCATATCCGTGCTGGCTGTAGTGATGGCGCTGGCAGTGCCAGACCAGATATTCACCCGGGTGCTGTTCGCCTGGCACGCGATCGGCTCCGCCTTTGGTCCGCCGCTGGTGCTTAGCCTGGCGGGTGTGAGGCTGAGCGCCAGGGGCTTGTTCTGGGCCATGGCGACCGGGTTCGGGCTTACCGCATTGTTACACTGGTTACCCTATGAAGCTGGCCCGGGTGATGCGCTGGAGCGCCTGCTGCCGTTGTCGGCATCCCTGCTGGTTGCCTGGGTGACGCGGATTCGGGGCAGCGCAGCACATCACTAGGACAAAGCAGCCTGGGCTTGTTGCCTGGCCGGGAATGTCGGGGGCGATGCCGCGCGCGCGGTCAGAACGCGCCGCAGGATTGTGCGTGGTGAAGTCCCGGTAGTCATTGGCCAAAATTATTAACCAAGTTCATTAGCGAGAGTTGTCTGCTAACAGAGGGGCCGGACAAACAGACATGCGATTGTCACGCAACATGAGATTGATGCTGGCGCTCAGCGTAGTGCTGACGCTGCTCGGCATCGCCGCGGCGGCGGTGGGTCTGGCCGGATCGCTGGCCGACATCTGGCAGCGATTGCGCGATGGGCCGGCGCCGGTTTTCTATGGCTTGCTGTTGTTTTTGCTCGCCATCGCGATCCTTGGCGGCTGGTTAATCTGGCGCCTGTTATTTCCTGCGCGACCCCGGGCCACCACGAAACGCAGGCCTGTGGTCCCGAGCAGAGAGGTTCTGGAGCAGCGCATCGCCGACGGCCGCACAGAGGGCATTGACGTCAGCGCCGCCGAACGCGAGCTCAGGGAGCTGGCCCGTCGCAGGGAAGTCGGGCAACTGGTCCTGTGTTTCTTTGGTCAGATCAGTACTGGCAAGAGCTCACTTATCAAGGGTCTGATCCCGGAGGCAGAGGTGGCCACAGGCGTGGCCGGCGGCACGACCCGGGACATCGAGCACTATCGATGGCTGACTCATGGGGGTGACGAGGTGCTTATTGCCGATGTGCCGGGCACTGCGGCGCCCGGCAGCGAGGCAGAAACCGCTGCACTCGCGGAAGCCGTGCGCGCCCATGTCGTGATCTATACCTGCGACAGTGACCTCAGTCGCGAACAATATGAAGAACTGGCAACGCTCGCGGCGCTGGCAAAACCGCTGGTGCTGGCCCTAAACAAGAGTGATCGATACACGCCGGCGGAGCTTGAGCAATTGCGTGGGCGGCTGCAACAGCGTTTGCAGGAGGCGGGAGCCGAAGACGCCACAGCGGTGGTGGTATCTGCCAGATCGGGCAGTGATGGTGTGCGCGATCTTGCCTATGCGATCCAGGATCAGATAGAACGCAGCCCTGAGGCGCTGGATGCGCTGCGTGACGCGGCGGTGTTTACCGTCGTCGCAGCCAAGCTGGATACGGCAGAGGCAGCACGACGACGGGAACGTGCCGCTGCGCTGGTCAAGAGCTATACCCGCAAGGCAGTGGTCGGTGCCGTCGCTGCGGTCAGCCCCGGCACCGATATCCTGATTCAGGGATACCTGGGCACGGCGCTGGTGAAGGAGATGTGCGCCATCTACGATGTTCCTGCCAAGGAGATAGATATCGACCGGCTGCTAAAGCTTGGTCAAGGATACGTGGGCCGCACCCTGCCGATCATGTTGGCGGTAGCGGGCAATGCGCTGAAGGCGTTTCCAGGAGTCGGTACCATCGCCGGTGGCATGACGCATGCGGTGGCCTATGGGCTCATCTTTGACGCCCTGGGCCGCGGGCTCATGCAGGCGCTGGAAGAAAGCGGCGAATTGCGGCCGGCGGCTGCGGCGAGAAAATTCCAGGAGAATCTGGGTGAAAATCTTCGGGCGCGGACAATCCGGATGGCGAAACTGGTTCTCGAGGCGAAAGAACCAGCCGGCGGCGACTGAGTCGGACGCCGAGGCCGGCGACACGCATCTTCAGCTTGCCAGGCAGAGTCTGAGCAAGCTGCTGGACGATCCACGGGTGCCAGCCAGCGTGCGTGAACAACTCGCGCTGGATTACCAAGATCTGCGCCGGATGCTCGATAAGCTCGAGCATGGTCATGTTCATATCGCTGTTTTTGGCCGGGTGGGCGTGGGCAAATCCTCATTGCTCAACGCCCTGCTTGGCGAGGATCGTTTTTCGGTCAGCGCGCTGCACGGCGAGACGCGGGAAACCGGTTATGCCAACTGGCATGAAGAACGCAGCGGCGGAGTATTCCTGATAGACACCCCGGGAATCGATGAAATCGATGGTGAGCAGCGCGAAGCGATCGCCAAAGAAGCCGCGATGCGCGCGGATCTGTTGATATTCGTGGTCGAGGCTGATCTGACCGCGGTGGAACGCTCGGCGATAAAGGAGCTGGCCGTCGCCGGCAGACCGATGCTGGTGGCGCTGAACAAGTCTGACCGTTACACCGGACAGGAGATCGAGCAACTCGAGCAGCGACTGGCCGAGCATCTGAACGGCATCGTCGCGCGGCGCGATATCATCCCGGTCTGCGCGAGACCGGTCTCGCCACAATCCGGAGCCGCTCGGGCAGAGAAGGTCGAGGTACATACCCTCGACAACGCGGCGCCGGCGTCCTCAGCACAGGTGCAGGCGCTGCGGATGCGGCTGTGGGACATTCTGGAGCGCGAAGGCAAGACACTGGCGGCAATAAACGCCAGTCTGTTTGCTGGCCAGCTTAGCGAAGCCATCGGTGGCCGCGTGGTCGAGGCGCGCCGCCAGGTAGCCGAGAAACTGGTGCGGACCTATTGTGTCGCCAAGGGTGTGGCAGTGGCCTTCAATCCGGTCCCGATCGCGGACCTGTTCGCCGCGGCGATGATCGATGGCGGCATGATCGTCCATCTGTCCCGGGTATATGGCCTGCCCCTGAATCGGCGCGAAGCCGGGTCGCTGGTATCAGTGATCGTGACGCAGCTGGCCGCGTTGATGGGTACGGTCTGGGTTCTGCATCTGTTGTCCTCCCTGCTGAAAGCCGGCACCGGCGGTTTGTCAGTGTTGCTTACCGGGGGCGCCCAGGGCGCCGTCGCCTACTACAGCACGTATGTTGTGGGTCGGGCCGCCGAGCGATATTTCGCCCTCGGCAAGTCCTGGGGCGAGGCCGGACCGCGCGCCGTGGTTGCTGAGATCATGGAGAGCGTAGATCGGGAATCCATCCTGCGTCAGGCTCGGAGCGAACTGAAGCAGCGCATTGGCAGCGCGAAGGCCTGAACGGTGGCAGGAAGACACAGCACCCGCATCGTCCGCACCGTCTGCCGAATTCCGGCCGGGTCGGTGGCGACCTACGGTCAGGTCGCGCGCGAGGCGGGCCTGGGACGCCGCGCGCGGCTGGTCGGTCAGGCGCTGCGGCACCTCCCGGCAGGCGCGGACGTGCCCTGGCACCGCGTGGTCAATGCGCAGGGCCGGATTTCTCTGTCGTCGAGCAGCGACTCCGGTCGCCTGCAACGGGAAAGGCTGGAGGAAGAAGGCGTGTTGTTTGACGACGGCGTCATCGACCTGCAGCGCTTTGGGTGGCAGCCATCGCTGGATGCGTTGCTTTGGGGTCCGCCCGAGGATGAATAGCGGCCGATGCGGATTGCTGCACAATCATTTGTGACACCGACTGAGTTGCATCGGGCGGAGATCGCTGAGCAGGAGCTGGAAGCGGGTTCATGACAATGCACGAACTATTCGTCAGTTTTTCGCATGGCCAGGAGAGTGGCCCATGGGGCACCAAGATTGCGGCCATGGCGGAGGTCGCAAGGGACCGCGATTGCGAGCTCGAATCCGTTGACTACCGCGGTATTGATCTGCCCGGAGAGCGGGTGGAAAAGCTGGTGGCGCAGTGTCGGCCTGGTGCGCGAAGACTGGTGCTGGTCGGATCAAGCATGGGCGGACATGTGGCAGCGGCGGCATCGGCGCAACTCGACGTGGCCGGTCTTTTCCTGATTGCGCCGGCGTTCTACATGCCCGGCTACGAACAGCTGACGCCGGTGCCGCGCGCTGATCGGGTGGTTGTCGTACATGGGTGGCAGGATGATGTGGTTCCGGTTGCCAACAGCATCCGCTGGGCTGGCGAGCATCGCGCGGATCTGCATCTGATCGATGGCGATCATCGCCTGACCGATCGGATTTTCGAGATCAATCGTATTTTCGACTGGTTGCTGCACGATCTGCAGCACGACGATGGCGAAGCGGCTGCTGACCAGGCCGCTGCTGACCAGGTCTAGTAGCGTTTTTCGATAGCCCGGCGGGCGATGCGATCGATCAGTCCTGGCCAGACCAGCTTAAGCCATCGACCCAGACGGCCGCGCGTGGATGTGATCAACAAGCGCTTGCGCGCGGCCGTGGCTTCGATGATCAGTTCGGCGCAGCGGTCCGCGGTCATGATCTTTGATTCCTGCATGGGCGTCTTGCCGAGCGCTTTGCCGGTGGCGCCGAAGGCGCGTTTATGGATTTCGCTGACAACAAAGTCCGGCGCTACCAGCGTCACTGCCACGCCGTCGTCGGCGAGTTCAATCCGCAGCGAGTCAAAGAATCCGACCATGGCGTGTTTGCTGGCGCTGTAAGCGCTCCGCGTCGGTACACCGGTCATCCCGGCTACGCTCGCCACCGCGACGATCTGCCCCCGGCTGTGTTTGAGCCAGGGCAGGGCGAATTTGGTGCAGTAAACGGCACCGTAATAATTCACCTGCCATGACCTGCTCGACCACCGTCAGATCTTCCAGTTCGTCGAATCGGGACCACATCGTCGCACCCGCGTTTGCGATCAGGATGTCGATGCCGCCAAAGCTGTCGACTGCCGCCTGGACCAGCGCCTCGCACTGGGCCGGATCGGTGACGTCGGTTGGCACGGCAATCGCCTGGGCGCCAGAATCCCTGCATTGTTCGGCCAGCGACTCCAGCCGAGCCTGGTTGCGCGCGGCCAGCACCAGACGGGCACCGCCGTTTGCCAGCCTGAGGGCCAGCGCGCGTCCTATCCCTTCGGAGGCACCGGTTAAAACGACGATCCTGTTCTCGAGGGCGCTCATGATTTCAGCCTTCAGTGAGTCCTGGCGAGCCGGCGCAAGCGCTGAGAGTCAGCGAACTAAGCAAACAGGACACTAGCACGTATCCTGCTGGCAATTCGCTTGCAGTTTGCGC
The DNA here is from genome assembly GCA_963704875.1 of uncultured Gammaproteobacteria bacterium. Lineage (GTDB taxonomy): Bacteria > Pseudomonadota > Gammaproteobacteria > Steroidobacterales > XN24 > CAMYOC01. The sequence continues at coordinate 218,232 of CAVPIA010000005.1, forward strand.
GAGCGCGTCGACGGCATTACCTTCGACAGGCTTGGTGCAGACAAAGAGGTTTTCAGATGAACGGGTTTTCAATGACGATACTGGTCCTGATGATCCTGGGCGTGAGCGCTTGTGAAGCTGAACGCGAGCCCCCGCCGCCGTTGGAAGAGACGGTTTTCAAAGATCAGGTACAGGCGCTGGACAAAGCCAGAGCGGTCGAAGACATCAACGAAGAGCGGATGAAGAAGTTGCAAAAGGCAGTTGATGAACAGGAACAGGGTACTGGCGGTCAATAGCCAGCTGACCCGGGCAACAAGTATCCGCACAATAGAATTCGCCAATCCGGTATTTACCAATCCGGAGGAGAGTAGAGGAACCTGGCCGATGGATCGTGTGCTCGAACCCGAACTGATGGATGACCTCGAACAGGCTCGAGCCTATGCGGAGGCTGATTTTGCCGAGCCGAACTCGGCATTTGTCGAGCTGTTTGCCGAGCGTTGTCCGGCCTGGAGTGGCTCGGGAGCGATCCTCGACCTGGGCTGTGGTCCCGGCGATATTGCGCTGCGTCTTGCAACCGGGTACCCCGACTGCGAGGTCCATGGCGTCGATGGCTCGGCGGCCATGCTCAGCTTTGCTGAACGCGCCAGAGCAGAGCACCCCGCCGGTGATCGGGTGCGATTTATCCACGGCCTGCTGCCGGGTGCGGCGATGCCGCGCAAGCACTATCAGGCGATTATCAGCAACAGCCTGCTGCATCATCTACACCAGCCCGAGGTGCTGTGGCAGAGCATTCGGGAACTTGCCGTACCCGGCACCGTCGTGTTGGTGATGGATCTGATGCGACCCTCGAGTGCCAGTCAGGCACAGGCGCTGGTCGATACCTATGCAGTCGGAGAGCCCGAGGTGCTGCGCGTCGACTTTTACAATTCGCTGCTGGCGGCGTTCGAACCCGCGGAGATCGAGACTCAATTGGAGTCAGCAGGGCTTGCGGGGTTTCAGGTCGGGCCGGTCAGCGATCGCCACCTGGCCGTCTGGGGCGTAATCCCGGACCCGGTCAGGCAGGAAACGGCCAGCTAGGAGCGTGATGAACAGCATCTGGGCGAAGATATACCGGTACGGCCTGGCATTCATGCGCAAGGCCATGTTCGTGTGGGTGCGCACCCGGGTTCCGAAAGAAGAGCTGGAAGCGATGCGGGCGCTGCCTCCGGGGCCGGTGTGCTACGTGCTGGAAAAGCCCGGCCTGGCGGACGCCGCAGTGCTGGACAACGAGTTGCTCCAGCTCGGACGGGAGCCGGCCAGTCGCGGGATCGACGCCGGTGACCTGAAGGAATCCCGCGCGCTAATCCATCTGCGCAGCCACGGCAGGACGTTCCTGCGGCGCAACCGGCCGCCTGATCTTTCCCGCCTCGGCCGTATATTTCAGGCGGTGGCTGACGGTCAGATCGACGATGTCACGGTGGTCCCGGTATCGATCTACTGGGGACGCGCCCCAGACAAGGAACGATCCCTGTTAAAGCTGTTTTTCTCCGAGAATTGGGCGATCAGTGGTCGCCTCCGCCGCCTGTTCACCATCCTGGTCCATGGGCGCAACGTGCTGGTGCAGTTCAGTGCACCGATCTCTGTGAGTCAGTTCCTCCGGGAGGCGCCGGGAGATCTTCCTGTACGAAAGATGGCGCGGGTGCTGCGGGTCCATTTTCGGCGCCAGCGCGCCGCGACGATCGGGCCCGATCTCTCTCATCGCCGCACGCTGGTAAATCAGATCCTGATGTCGCAATCGGTGCGCCGGCAGATCAGGCGTGAGGTTGACGTCAATGGGGTCGCACGGGCCAAGGCCGAGGCGCGGGCGAGAAAGTATGCCTTCGAGATCGCCGCGGATTACTCGCCGCCGTTTGTGCAGTTCCTTTCAGGTTTGCTCGGCAAGCTGTGGAATCGCATCTACGAGGGCGTGGAAATAGCGCACCTGGACTCGCTCAAGCAGGTCGCCGGGAACAACGAGATCGTCTATGTGCCTTGCCATCGAAGCCATATCGACTATCTGTTGCTGTCCTATGTTATCTACGAAAGAGGCATGATCTGCCCGCATATTGCAGCCGGGATCAACCTGAATCTGCCGGTGGTGGGTAGCTTGCTGCGCAAGGGCGGGGCGTTCTTCCTGCGTCGCAGCTTTCGGGATAATCCCTTGTATGCGGCAGTTTTCAATAAATATCTGTCACTGATCCTGGCCAAGGGTCTGCCGATCGAATATTTCGTTGAAGGGGGTCGCAGCCGCACCGGTCGTCTGCTGTCTGCCAAACCGGGCATGCTGTCGATGACCGTTCGTGGGTTCCTGCGCAATCCGAGCCGCCCGTTGGCGTTCGTGCCCGTGTTTTTCGGTTACGAACGGCTGATGGAAGGAAAGAGCTACATATCAGAGCTGTCGGGTCAGGCGAAACAGCGCGAAACGCTGTTCGGGCTGGTCAAGTCGCTAAAGGTCCTGCGCAAGCGGTTTGGTCGTGTCTACGTCAATTTCGGCGAACCGATACCGCTGGAAGAACTGCTGGATCAGCATCATGCGCGGTGGCGGGAGCATGACGTCCAGCGCGAGGAGCGACCCGCCTGGCTGCAAGGCATGGTGCGTGATCTGGGCGACCGGGTGCTGCGCGGAATCAACGACGCGGCCGCTGTCAATCCGGTCAACCTGGTGGCTACGGCTCTGTTGTCCATGCCTCGTTGCAGCATGCTGGAAACAGAGTTGGTGCAGTTTCTTGATCTTCACCTGGGCTTGTTGCGCGCGGCGCCGTATTCACCAAGATCAACCGTCCCGGAGATGGATGGGCGCCAGGTTCTGGATTATGTTGAACAACTCGGTCTGCTCAAGCGCAAGCAGCACAAATTGGGCGACATCATGTACCTGCAGGAGCGGGACGCGATCCTGGCCAGCTATTTCCGTAACAACGTGGCGCATGTGTTCGCTTTGCAATCGCTGATCGCGTGCTGTTTCCTGGACCAGACACAGCTGGAGCGCAAGCAGGTGCTGGCCTTGCTGGGTCGGATCTACCCGTATGTGCGTGGAGAGCTGCAATTGCGCTGGCAGGAATCTGAGCTGCAGGCAGCCGCCAGCGCGATGATCGACGCCCTGGCCAGGCGCGGCTTGCTGGTTTTGAGCAAGAGCGGAAAGATTCTCGCCAGACCCGCGGCCAACACACCGGAGGCAATACAGCTGTCGATCCTGGCGCGGACCATGCTGCAGGCACTGGAGCGGTATTACGTGACCGTCGCATTGCTACTCAAACATGGGCCTGGCGTTCTGACGCCGAGCGGGCTGGAGGAGTTGTGCCAGCTGATGGCGCAGAGAATTTCATTTCTGTATCAGATCAATGCGCCGGAATTCTTTGACCGAAGTCTGTTTCGCGGGTTTATTCAGCGCTTGCGTCAGCATGAAGTGATCAATCTGGACGAACAGGGGCGGATAGAGTTTGGAGACAATCTGACGCGTGCGGACGATGACGCCAGGATGATCCTCGGCGAACATTTGCGTCACGATATCCTCCAGGCGGTGCATGTTTGAATGGCCGCGAAGGCCGATTTTGAGGCGCCGGTTTGGGGTCATCGACCCGGCTTGCGATGCTGCGATGCAACGCGCAAGCCATGCTGCAATGCATTTTGCGGGAAACCCTTATGCACCCATGTCGATTGAGGCTTCGCTCAATCGAATTTCCGAACCTCAGCGGGCGCGACCGGGGCAGTGAGAGTAGCGTGAAATAGCTGTTTTCTTTGGCGAAGTCGGCTGCCGGGGTCTACAGTCAGATTGCGTGTTTACCATGCTCCGGGCAGTCCTTTCGGGAGTAGCCGTGAGTCACCGCGACCGTTTGTTCGACTCGCTATCGGTGAATTAACCGCCGATGTTGTTTTTGAGCGGCAAAATGGGTTAGAAACAACGCATTAGATGAAAAAAATGGTCGGCAAGGTCACCTTGTTCAAGCGTTTGTGACGGACTGAAAGCCGGCCCATACCAACAGGTAATCGTTCTGCCGAACTGGCAAATCATTTGGGGAACAAAATGACAAGCACGTCCGCCTCCCGTCCACTGGGCCTGACCCGGATTTTTTCCAAGACCGCGCTCGCAGCCACTCTTGCTCTCGGTTTCGTATCGGGCGCCTCGGCGGCTGAGTTTGGTACGCCTGTAGAGGGTCTGAACGGCAGCTGGGATACCACATTGAGCTGGGGCAACGTGTTTCGCTCGCAATCCTCCAGCAACGACATCATCTGCGACAGCAACGGCGGCAACTCCTACAGCTGTAACTACGATGACGGCACGCTGAACTACGGCACCGGACTGGTCAGCAACCAGCTTAAGTTTCTGTCCGAGATCCAGCTCGACTACAAGAATGTCGGCTTGTTTGTCCGTGGCACCGGCTATTACGATTTTGAAGCCGACAACACGGACCGCACACCGCTTTCCAAAGCGGCCAAGGACGATGTTGAGAAAGACGTGCGGATGCTCGATGCCTATCTGTATGGTCGTTTCGATGTCGGTTCGGCCCCGGCCGAAATCCGGGTTGGCAAGCAGGTAGTGAACTGGGGCGAGGGCACGTTCTACGTCAGCGGCCTGAGTTCGCTGAACATCTTTGATGTGAGCAAGCTGCGGGGCGCCGCGGTGAATCTGCGCGAGGGTCTGCTGCCCCAGTACCAGGTCTACGGCAATATCAGCCTGACCGACAACCTCAGCATGGAAGGCTTCTACCAGTTCAAGTGGGACCGCACCGAGCCCGACCCGGTGGGTACGTGGTTTTCCTCCAACGACCTCGCTGCGCGTGGTGCCGAGTTCGTGATGCTGGGCTTTGGTGCCTGGAGCGATCTGGGTACTGACTTCACGCCGCTGGGCGGCTTCAACGATCCTACTTTCCAGCATGTCTACAGGCTGCCCACCGACCGGCCCGGCGATGCCGATCAGTTTGGCCTGGCCTTGCGCTACTTCATGCCTGATCTGCTCGGCGGTACCGAATTTGGCCTCTACTACGCCAAGTACGCCAGCCGGCTACCGGTCCTGAGCGGCGTGACCGGCACCCAGGCGGGTTTTGGTAACGGCGTGGGCGTGGCCACCGCATCCGGTGCAACCGCGCAGGCCCTGGCCTCGGGTCTGTCCTTTGACGCCGCGGTTGCGACCGGCACCGCGGCCGGGGTGTCTCGTGCAACCCAACTCGGTGGCGATATCAGCGCCAGCGAGATGAATTCCTGGGCCACCGTTGCGGCCAACACCTATCTGGGCGGTGGCAACGTGACCAGTCTTGCTGGTTCGCTGGCCACAGACCAATACGCCAAGACGGCGGGCTATCGTCAGGAGTATCCGGAGGATATCCAGATCTACGGCGCCAGCTTCAGTACCGATATCTTCGGTATTGCGTGGCAGGGCGAGTACACGTTCAAGCACGACGCGCCATTGCAGCTGGACGATGTGGAATTGCTGTTCCGGGCGCTAGCTCCGATGGTCGACGCGCTGCAGCCGCTGGATTGTGTTGCCGCCGGTGGCACCAATCCGAATGCGACTGGTCCGCTGGGCTGCTTTGGCCAGCAGGGACCAGCCACTCTCAACGAGGACATCAAGGGCTGGGTGGCGAAGGACATCAGCCAGTTCCAGACCACATTTACTTATCTGTCGGACCCGATCCTCGGTGCGCAGGTTGGTGCGTTCGTGATCGAAGGTGCCTGGACTTATGTCCACGATTTCGAGGACAAGAAGACCGGCGGCCCGAACGGCTGGGGCTTGCGTTACGATGGACCCGGCACCTTTGTCAGCGGCAATGCCAACCTGACGGCATTTCAGCGCGGTGCGCTGGAGGGTCAGAACAACTTCGCCGACGAATTCTCCTGGGGCTATCGCACTCAGGCGAGTTTGACCTACAACAACCTGATCGGCCCGTGGACGATCACGCCGCGAGTCGGCTGGGCACAAGACGTCAAGGGCGTGACGCCGGGACCTGGCGGCAACTTTATCCAGGGTCGAACCACCACCACGTTCGGCGTGACCGGTGTGTTGCAGAACAAGTGGCAGCTGGACGCCAGCTGGACCACGTTTAACGGCGCCGGCCATCACAACCTGGTGCGCGATCGTGATTTCTTCGCGCTGTCCGCCAGTCTTTCGTTCTGATTTCCGAGGAGAGAACCAGATCATGTTTAAAAGAATATTGACCAGCGTCCTGGGGATCATGGCCCTTGCGGGCATGACCTCGACAGCGCTTGCGGAACTCTCGGCAGATCAGATCGCGAGACTGGGCAAGGACCTGACGCCAGTCGGCGCCGAGCAGGCGGGCAACGCGGCCGGTACGATCCCGCCGTGGGAAGGTGGCATCAAGTCCGCTGCTGCTGCCGGTTTTCCGGACTTCAAGGATGGTGGCCACCACCCGGATCCGTTTGCCGATGATCCGGTGCTGTATACGATCAACGCGGCCAATATGGCGCAGTACTCGAACATCCTCACCGAAGGCAACAAGGCCCTGCTGAAAACGTATCCGGATACCTATGTCATGAAGGTCTATCCGACCCGCCGCAGCGGCGCCTATCCGCAACGCATCTACGATGCCACCAAGGCCATTGCCGGCACCGCCAAGCTGATCCCGGGTGGCAACGGAGTCGAAAACGCCACGGTGGGCTACCCGTTCCCGATTCCGAACAATGGTCTTGAGGTGTTCTGGAACCACATCCTGCGCTACCGCGCAGACATGGCCAAGCGCGCGATCGGCCAGGCGCCGGTCACCCGCTCGGGCAGTTACACCATGGTGATGTTCGAAGACAGCTACATGGCCTCGTACAGCCTGCCAGGCATGACTGTCGAAAAGCTGGACAACGTGATCATCTATTTCCTGCAGGCTGTAGCGGCTCCCGCCCGCCTGGCCGGCGAAATTCTGCTGGTGCACGAAACGCTGAACCAGAACAAAGAGCATCGCCGGGCCTGGATCTACAATCCGGGTCAGCGTCGTGTGCGGCGCGCGCCAAACGTGGCGTTTGACAATCCCCGCACGGCCAGTGATGGCCTGGCCACGGCCGATCAGTTCGACATGATGAACGGCAGTCCTGAGCGCTATAACTGGGAACTTGTCGGCAAGAAAGAGATGCTGGTGCCGTACAACAGCTACAAGCTGCACAGCGGTGATTTGAAATACGAAGAGATCGTCAAGCCATTGCACATCAACCAGGATCTGGCGCGTTACGAATTGCACCGGGTATGGGTAGTTGACGCCACGCTCAAGGAAGGCGCGCGCCATATTTACAAGCGGCGGACATACTACGTCGACGAAGACTCCTGGCAGATTCTCGTGGTGGACTGCTATGACAACCGTGATGAACTGTGGCGGGTCCAGGAAGGCTACGCGATTAACTACTATGACGTACCAAACATCTGGACGACGCTGGATACCACGATCGATCTGCAGTCGGGCCGTTATCTGGCGATCGGGCTGAATAACGAGGAAGCGATTACCTACGACTTCAGCGCGAAGTTTGATCTATCCAACTTCAGCCCGGGCGCGTTGCGCCGCGCTGGCGTCCGCTAGCCGAGGGTTCCGGGCCCCGTGGAGACTCCACGGGGCCCGGTCATTTTTACCTAGCCTGGCCTTTCTGCAATGATCAGATTATTTAGCGGCACTCTCGCGCCCAGAGCCGGATGGCTGGTGGCGCTGATGTTTTTTCTGACCAGCCCTGCCTGGGCGCAGGAAGCTGCGTTCATGGCCCCTCTGGCCTCGTCCAATGCGCTGTTAATGGATGCAGCCAGCGTCGACGGACACATTGTCGCCGTCGGCGAACGCGGCATCATCCTCACCAGTGACGACAACGGCGCAAGCTGGACGCAGTCCGCATCCCCGGTCAGCGCGGTGCTGACTGCAGTCACTTTCCATGACCGCGATCTTGGCTGGGCCGTGGGGCATGACTCGGTTGTGCTCAAGACCACAGATGGCGGCGACACCTGGACTGTCACTCATAGTGCCCCTGATCTCGAGCAGCCTCTGTTCGACGTCTGGTTTGCTGACGCCAACAATGGGCTTGCGATCGGGGCCTACGGTTATGTGCTGGTATCCAGTGACGGCGGTGATTCGTGGCAGGAGAGCAGCCTGGATGCCCAGGAGCTGGGGGCGGCTGTTGCCGACGATCTGGCCGAAGATCTGGCAGAAGACGGCGGCGACGATGCCGTTGACGACGAGTCATTCGGCGATGATTCCTGGATGGATGATATTCCGGCGGATTATCATCTCAATGCGCTGATGGAGGCCGACGGCCAGCTGTTTATCGGCGCCGAACGCGGCAACATCTACCGCTCAGATGATCAGGGTCAGACCTGGGTGTTGCTGCCGTCGTTTTATCCGGGATCATTTTTCGGCACGTTTGCCACCAGCCAGGGCGATGTCTATGTGATGGGCCTGACCGGTCACCTGTTCCGCAGCCGCGACGGTGGGCTGAGCTGGGACAAGGTCGAGACCGGTGTTGAGACTTCACTGAACGCGGCCGCAGAGCTCCCTGATGGCACGATCGCTATCGTCGGGATGTCCGGCACACTACTGATCAGCCGCGACAATGGTGAGACTTTCGATCTGGTCCAGCAGGCCAACCGCAAGGCGCTGGTCGGCGTGCAGGTGACCGATGATGACGGTCTGTTGCTGCTCGGCGAAGCAGGCGTAGTGAAACTGGCGGCAGGAGAATTCTGATCAGATTAACGGGTACAAAATCTTGGTGATCGCATTCGCGATCTCCATCGGGCGTCCGGCGGACGCCGGTTGGTGGAAGGAAAAAGCATGAATGCTGGCATTGTTGGACGCCTGGAACGGCTGATATTCGGCAACCGAAAGACCGTGATCGGAATCTTCGCGCTGATCACCGTGTTTATGGCCTATACGGCCATCACCCAGCTGCGTATAGATACGGCCTACAGCAAGCAGTTGCCGACCAAGCATGAATACATGCAGACCTTCCGCGACTACTACGATCAGTTCGGCGGTGCCGACCGTGTCGTCGTTGCGGTGATGGCAAAAGACGGCGACATGTTCGATCCGCAGTTCTTCGAAGTCCTCGATGAGGTCACGGACGCGGTGTTTTTCATCCCTGGCGTGGATCGGGCCAAAGTGCAGTCCCTGTTTACGCCGAACGTCCGTTATATGGAGGTGGTCGAAGACGGCATCGAGGGTGGCAACGTCATCGATGCGGACTTTGCGCCAACTCCGGAAGGCCTGGCCAAGGTCAGAGAAAATACGATCAAGGCGAACATCATCGGTCGCCTGGTGGCCAACGACTTCTCCGGCGCTATCGTCAGCGCACAGTTGCTCGAGGTAAACCCGGACACGGGCGAGAAACTTAACTATTTCGAGGTGGCCAGCGCACTCGAGGATGTGCGTCAGAACTTCGAGACTGACGAAGTCAGCATCCATATCATCGGTTTCGCCAAGGTGGTTGGCGATATCAAGGAAGGCGCCACCCGGGTTGGTCTGTTCTTTATTGTTGCCTTGATGATTACCGCGGTACTGGTATTCATCTACTCGCAGTCGATCAAGTTGACCATCATCCCTCTGACCTGTTCGATCCTGGCGGTGATCTGGCAGCTGGGCATGCTGCCGTTGCTGAACTTTGGTATTGATCCGATGGGATTGCTGGTGCCGTTCCTGGTATTTGCTATCGGCGTCAGTCACGGCGTGCAGATGATCAGTGCGTTCGGTAGCGAGATTTTCGATCATGGATGCAGTTGCGAGGAGGCCGCCCGGGCCAGCTTCCGACGATTGCTGATCCCTGGTTTTATCGCGCTCGCCAGCGACACGATCGGGTTTGTCACCATCCTGATGATCGATGTCGGCATCATCCAGGAGATGGCGATCGGCGCCAGTGTCGGCGTCGCCGCGATTATCATGACCAATCTGGTCTTGCTGCCGGTTCTGGTTTGCGGCATCAAGATGGACGACGGCTACAAAGAGCGCATGCACGCTCGGGCTCAACAACTGGCCCCGATGTGGCGTGGCATCTCCCGGGTCGCCCAACGGCCCACCGCACTGGTGATTATCCTGATCAGCGGCGGTCTGTTCCTGTTTGGCGCGTGGAAGGGCAGCGACGTCAAGATCGGCGATCTGCAAACCGGTGTCCCCGAGCTGAGACCTGATTCTCGCTACAACGTCGACAGCCGCATGATCACCGATAATTTCTCAATCGGCGTCGATCTGATTTCGGTAATCGTCGAGACCGGCCCGGACGGCTGTATCGACTACGAAAAGATGGATGCGATGGATCGCCTTGCCTGGAATATGCGTAATGTCGAGGGCGTCCAGGATGTGATCGCGCTGCCGCAGATTCTGAAGATTGTCAATGCCGGATGGAATGAGGGTTATCCCAAGTGGCGGGTGCTGTCGCGTAACCAGCAGGTCCTGGTCCAGTCGGGGGCAAGAGTTGAGACCAGTACCGGTTTGCTCAATCGTGAGTGCAGCGCGATGCCATTGATGATGTTCACCTCCGATCACAAGGCTGAAACCATCAGTCGCGTGGTCGATGAGGTTAAGCGCTACCGGGACGAGAACCCGACAGAAGGGGTCGAGTTTCGTCTGGCGACTGGCAACGTTGGCGTCATGGCTGCCACCAACGAGGAGGTGGCTGCGGCGCAGTTCCCGATCCTTATTGGCGTATTCTCCGCGGTGATCCTGATGTGTTGGATCACGTTCCGCTCGCTCCGCGCAGTGATCTGCATCGTCGTCCCGCTGGGCCTGGTGTCCCTGCTGGCCTATGCGCTGATGAGCTTTCTCCAGATCGGGCTCAAAGTGAACACCTTGCCGGTGGTGGCGCTGGGCGTGGGTGTGGGTGTGGACTACGGCATCTATATCTACAGCCGCTTCAAGGACTATCTGGAGCGCGGTGAGAGCGTCAGCGACGCTTATTTCAATGCGTTGCGGGTGACCGGAGCGGCGGTGATCTTTACCGGTATAACGTTGGCCATCGGCGTTTTCACCTGGGTCTTCTCACCACTGCAGCTGCAGGCAGACATGGGCATCCTGCTGACCTTCATGTTCCTGGTGAACATGCTTGGTGCGATCTTGCTGTTGCCGGCTTTGGCGACCTGGATTCTGCCGGCGCGCTTCCAGCAGAAACGAGAACCCGCAGCCGCCTGAGCCAGCCGGCTGAGCACGGCGACACGAGTCTCTTCGGGTAGCAGTTTATTGCTGCAGGCGCGGATTTCCGGACCCGTTCGGGTCCGGCGCTGGGGTGGCTGCGGCCGGCGGTGCCGCGAGAGTCAGGCGTTCAGGTCTGGAATCAGCGAGCTTTCCAGGCGCGTAATCTGATCCTTGATTTGCAGTTTGCGTTTCTTGAGCCTTCTCAGCTCGAGTTGGTCGACGCTGGGATCGCAGGAAAGGCGGTCGATGACGTCGTCCAAATCCCGATGCTCAACTCTCAACTCTTTGAGTCTGTAAGTATTGCTGAAGAGCTGGGTATCCACGTTGTCAGCCATGGTTGCTCATTGTTCAAAGTCTCCTCGCCAGATTTTCATCCAGCGCCATGTTGAGGAATCCGGGAACCGAATCCAGTCTCAAAAGAGTAGCCAAGGATGCCCGGGGACGCCAGTCCTGACTGGTTCTGAATTGGGGTTCGCCAGCCGGTCACGCGTCCGGCGGCTCTGCATAAGCGGTCCAGTCACGGCTGGCGTCGCCATAGACGATAAAAAAAGGATTCAGATACTCATCTTTGGTGTTGTAGCGCAGGTCCGAGCCGCTGGTATCGACGACCTTGCCACCCGCGGCCTCGACCACGGCCTGCGCCGCCGCAGTATCCCATTCGCAGGTGAGGCCGAGGCGCGGATACACATCAGCCTCGCCGGTCGCGACCAGGCAGAGTTTCAGGGAACTGCCCATAGGCACCATTTCGTGTTCGCCAAGACGCTCAAGATAGGCGTCCAGCGAGGCGCCCCGGTGTGATCTGCTGCCGACCACGCGTATCGGCCCCGGTTTGAGCGGACCCACCACGAGGCGCTCTGCCGTGCCTCCAGGCCGTCGACGGAATGCGCCGTGGCCGTGGCAACCGTAGTAGTCGGTGTCCTTAACCGGCACATGAACCACACCCAGGACCGCGCTGTGACCCTGGATCAGCGCAATATTGACAGTGAATTCACCATTGCGCTTGATGAATTCCTTGGTACCGTCCAGCGGGTCTACCAGCCAGTACTCCTGCCAGGATGCGCGTTCGGCAAACGGGATTTCAGCAGATTCCTCTGACAAAATCGGAACATCTGGCGTCAGGCGTGTCAGGCCGGCCACGATGGCCTGGTGAGAAGCCATATCCGCAGCGGTAAGCGGGGAGTCGTCCTGCTTCGCGGTGACCTCGATCTCACCCTGGTAGACATCAAGAATCCGGGCGCCAGCCTCACGAGCGATGGCCACCACAGGTTCCAGCAACGCAGCCGGGTCATGGGTCATGAGAATCTCCTGCTATCGGTCAAGCGGTATATGATACCGCGCCATGAGCTTCGTCGATGGCGCACATTTTGATTGGGAGACTATCGACACAGTCCTGCTGGACATGGACGGGACCCTGCTCGACCTTCAATTCGACAATTTCTTCTGGCGCGAGCTGGTGCCGCGTCGATATAGCGAAACCCAGGGAATCGCTCTGGACGAGGCCCATCGCCGCTTGCAGCCCAAGTTCGCTGAGAAGCGCGGTACGCTGGAGTGGTATTGCCTCGATTACTGGAGTCAGGAGCTGGGTATCGATATCGCCAGGCTCAAGCAGGAAGTGGAGGATCATATCGACTTCCTGCCCGACATCCCGGATTTCTTGCAAGCGGTGCGCCAGGCAGGCAAACGCCTGGTACTGGTTACCAATGCGCATCAGGCTGCGCTGCGCCTGAAGCTCAAGCGGACCGGCCTGCAGCGTTTCCTGGACGCGATACATTCCTCGCACGATCTCGGCCTGCCCAAGGAACACAGCGACTTCTGGCAGCGCCTGCAGTCGCTGGAGCCATTCGATCCGGCGCGTACCGCGCTCGTGGATGACAGTCTGGCGGTGCTGCGTTCCGCGCATGACTTCGGCATCGGCCGGGTCATCGCCATCCGCAGGCCGGACAGTTCCGGACCCCGCCAGGTGGTAGAGGGATTTCACAGCGTGGATGGGCTGCCGGACCTGGGCCGGCCGGGAGACCGCAAGCCCGACTGACACTTCGTTCGGCCGGCGACTTCGGGCAGGCTGCTAGCGCTTGCTCGTGCCGCCACCCGATCGCCGGCCACCACCGCCCTGACGTTTGTTGCGGCCGCTGCCAGCGCCGGATCCGCCTTTGCCGCGACGAGCATCAGGCCGTCGCTCGCGGCGCGGTGGATGCCTGACATCCTCCGCCAGTAATTCCGGCTCTACCGTATCGACCGGCAATTTCATGCCGATATAGTCCTCGATCTCGGGCAGGATCATTACGTAGTTCTCGCAGCCAAAGCTGACCGCATGGCCCGCCGCCCCGGCCCGCGCGGTGCGGCCGATGCGATGCACGTAGTCCTCGGCATCCTGCGGCAGATCGTAGTTGACCACATACTCGACATCCGGGATGTGCAGCCCCCGGGAGGCAACATCGGTCCCCACCAGCACCGCCAGATCGCCTTTCTGGAAATCGCGCAACATCCGCTGACGCTTACGCTGAGGCACATCGCCGGACATGGCTTCCGCGTGTATGCCGTTCGCTGTCAGATAGTCCGCGACCCGCTCGGCGTCACGTTTCATGTTGACGAAAACCATCGTCCGGCGCGCGTCGAGCTGCCGCAACAAGCCGATCAGTAACGGCATCTTCTCGGTGTTGGAGGGGAAGTAGATGCTCTGCTTGACCCGATCAGCCGTGACTTTCTCCGGCTCGATGCGTATCAGCTCCGGATCGTTCATGTGTTCGTAGGCGAGTTCCATCACACGATGGCTCAAGGTTGCCGAAAACAACATGTTGAGCCGCTCGCCAGGAGGCGGCAGCCGTCGCATCACATAGCGGATATCCTTGATGAATCCAAGATCGAACATCCGGTCTGCTTCATCGAGAACCATGACCTGGATTCCACGGAGGCTGAATACACCCTGCTTGAAATAGTCGATTATCCGGCCTGGGGTGCCGATAAGAAGATCGACACCGGCCGCCAGCATATTGCGCTGCTTGTCGTAATCAGTGCCGCCATAAGCAAGTCCGAGCGTGAATCCGGTATGCTGACCCAGCAGTTCGGCATCCTTGTGGATCTGGATCGCCAACTCGCGTGTCGGCGCCAGCATCAGACAGCGCGGATCAGTAGAGCGGCGTTCGGGCAGCGATGGATTGCGCTGCAGATAGTCGAACGCGGCGAGGAGAAATGCCGCCGTTTTGCCTGTTCCGGTCTGCGCCTGACCGGCCACATCGCGGCCTTTGAGCGCAATTGGCAAGGTCTTGGCCTGGATCGGTGTGCAGAATGTGAAACCGGCGTCTTCGACGCCGCGAGCAACTTCGGCGGACAGGCCGAGTTCCTCAAAGGTGAGTTTGCTGAGATGAGAGTCGGGCATGGTGACTTAATTTCCGCCGAAAAAGCTGGTATAAAACTTGAAAAGTGCGTGGAGTCCGGTACAAAATACCGGTCAGGGCATTGGACCCGCCTCCCCCCGAGACGCTCTGTCACCAACCGTATCCAGTAAATCCAAGTCAGAAGCGGCGAGCGACCGCGCCATTTTGCCCTATCGGGCGTAGCGCGTCACATAGCATAAGCATGACTGGACCATCGGCCAGACGAGTCCGACAGGGTCCAAGAGCAAAGAATTCCGTAAACGACAAATGATGGAGGAGAAATAGTGAGCGATCATATCGTTTACACGACCGATTCCAGCTTCAAGGCTGATGTGCTTGATTCCGATCTGCCGGTACTGCTGGATTTCTGGGCAGAGTGGTGCGGTCCCTGCAAGATGATAGCGCCGATCCTTGAAGAGATCGCCGGCGACTATCAGGGCAAGGTACAAGTCGCCAAGATCAATATTGACGAGAATCCGCTGACGCCGCCGAAATTCGGCATCCGCGGAATCCCGACCCTGATGCTGTTCAAGAACGGCGCCGTCGAGGCCCAGAAAGTGGGCGCGGTGTCGAAAGGACAGTTATCTGCATTCCTGGACGAGAATTTGTGAGAGGCTACTTGGGCAATAATCCCCCCCGCGGACGCGGACAAAACAAGAATCAGTCACGAGGCAACTCCGGCGGCAACAAGAAGCCGAGACGCCGTAGACAACATTCGGAAGAATTTCCTGATCTACAGGAATTCGAGGTCATATCCGAAGAAGATCTGGCGCGCAGCGAGAAAGCCATGCACCTCTCCGAGCTTAAACAGAAGCCGGTGGCGGAGCTGGTCGAGCTGGGCACGGGCATGGGGCTGGAGAACCTGGCGCGTTCGCGCAAACAGGACATCATCTTCTCCATTCTCAAAGCGCATGCTCGCAATGGCGAGGATATCTACGGCGACGGTGTGCTCGAGATTCTGCAGGACGGTTTCGGATTTCTCCGCTCCGCAGACAGCTCGTATCTCGCCGGGCCGGATGACATCTATGTTTCGCCAAGTCAGATCCGGCGATTCAACCTGCGCACCGGCGACACAGTCTCCGGGCTGATCCGGCCACCCAAAGATGGTGAGCGTTACTTCGCGCTGCTCAAAGTTGGCAAGATCAACCTGGACGCGCCGGAGAACGCGCGCAACAAGGTCCTGTTTGAGAATCTGACGCCGCTGTTTCCGACCGAACGTCTGAAACTCGAATGTGGCACCGGCAGCACAGAAGACCTGACCGCTCGCATCATCGATCTGGTCGCGCCTATGGGTAAAGGGCAGCGTGGCCTGCTGGTTTCGCCCCCGAAAGCGGGCAAGACCATGCTGCTGCAGAACATCGCGTCATCGATAGCCACCAATCACCCGGAGTGTGATCTGATGGTGCTGCTTATCGATGAGCGCCCTGAGGAAGTCACTGAGATGGCACGCACGGTGCGCGGTGAGGTGGTCTCCAGTACGTTCGATGAGCCGGCCAGCCGGCATGTCCAGGTGGCCGAGATGGTGATCGAGAAGGCCAAGCGCCTGGTCGAGCACAAACGCGATGTGGTCATTCTGCTGGATTCGATCACGCGACTGGCGCGCGCCTACAACACAGTGGTGCCGTCTTCGGGCAAGGTGCTGACCGGTGGCGTAGATGCCAACGCCTTGCAGCGTCCAAAACGCTTTTTCGGCGCAGCGCGCAACATCGAAGAGGGCGGTAGCCTGACCATTATCGCAACGGCGCTGGTGGACACTGGTTCGCGCATGGACGATGTCATTTTTGAGGAGTTCAAGGGCACCGGCAACTCGGAGGTCCATCTCGATCGCCGGATCGCGGAGAAGCGCATTTACCCGGCGATCAATATCAACCGTTCCGGTACCCGTAAGGAAGAGTTGCTGACCCGGCCCGATGAACTGCAGAAGATGTGGATCTTGCGCAAGTTGCTGCACCCGATGGACGAACTGGCGGCGATCGAGTTTCTGCTGAGCAAGCTGCAGGACACCAAAACCAACGATCAATTCTTCGATTCGATGAAGCGCTGAGCCGCGCTTTGCGCTGAATCTGGCGGGCGCTCTGAGTCTGCGGCCGGTTCAGGATCGTATGCGCGTCGCGTGCTACGCTCAGACAGCCGGGTCTGTCAGCCGAAATACCCGACACTGCCTGAAATGCACGGCAACGGGCTTGTGGTTGCTGACACGCGAGCTCAGCTTTCTCGCTGAACCGCGCGGTAGGCGATATCCCGCCGGCAGAACATGCCGTCCCAGTTGATGCTGTCCACGACCTGATAGGCGCTTTTCTGGGCGGCGGCGACGCTGTCCCCCAGCGCCACGGCGCAAAGCACCCGGCCGCCGCTGGTCAGCACCTGTCGCTGATCATCCAGCACGGTGCCGGCGTGGAAGACTTTGACATCCTCGCCTTCGACCCGCTCCAATCCTGAGATAACCGCGCCCCGGGCATACGCATCCGGGTAACCGCCGGCGGCCAGAACCACACCCACGGCCGCTCTGGGGTCCCATTCGATCTCACATTGATCCAGTTCGCCATTCAGTGCGGCCAGACAGAGCTGCGGCAGATCCGACTTCATCCGCATCATGATCGGCTGCGTTTCCGGGTCGCCAAGACGGCAGTTGAACTCCAGTACATTCGGGGTCCCGTCAGCATCGATCATCAATCCTGCATAAAGGAAGCCGGTGTATGGCATCCCTTCCGCTGCAAGCCCACGCACCGTCGGCTGCATGACTTCCTGCATGATGCGCCGGTGCAGCGTTGGGGTAATTACCGGCGCTGGGGAGTAGGCGCCCATACCACCCGTGTTCGGGCCCTTGTCACCATCGTCTCGCGCCTTGTGATCTTGCGATGTGGCCATCGGCAGGATCGTGTCTCCGGCGACCATCGCGATAAAGCTGGCTTCTTCCCCCTGCAGGAATTGCTCCACCACTATGCTTGCGCCGGCGGATCCAAATGCGCCCTGATCAAGCATTGCGGTGGCTGCCGATTCAGCCTGTTCTACGCTGTCAGCGACGATGACGCCCTTGCCGGCCGCCAGGCCGTCCGCTTTGACTACCAGCGGCGCGCCCTGGGCGCGGATGTATTCCAGCGCGGGCGCGAGTTCGGTAAAACTGGCGTAGGCGGCGGTGGGGATATTGTGGCGTTGCAGAAACTCTTTGCTAAACGCCTTGGACCCTTCAAGACGCGCGCTGTTTGCCAGCGGGCCGAAGCAGGCGAGGCCCTGCGCCTTAAACCGATCGACAATCCCGGCAACCAGCGGCGCCTCAGGGCCAACGATCGACAAATCGATGTCCTGATCTACAACAAAGGCCAGCAGTGCGTCGACGTCGTCGGCCGTGATATCGACATTGCGTATCCCCGGTTCGAGCGCTGTCCCGGCATTACCCGGCGCGACATACACGGTTTCCACCTCGTCCGCGCGGGCGCATTGCCAGGCCAGGGCGTGCTCGCGGCCGCCGCCTCCGATTACCAGTACTTTCATCGCTTGTCCCTCTTCGGGTAATTCGCCCGCAATCAGTGCCGGAAATGGCGGACCCCAGTAAATACCATCGCCAGACCGTGCTCATCGGCGGCGGCGATGACCTCGTCGTCGCGGATCGAGCCACCGGGCTGGATGATCGCGCTAATCCCATGCTCGGCCCCGGCATCGACGCCATCGCGGAACGGGAAGAAGGCATCGGAGGCCATCACCGAACCCTTCACCTCAAGGCCGGCATCGGCAGCCTTGATTGCGGCGATTCGGGTACTGTACACACGGCTCATCTGACCCGCGCCGACACCAATGGTCATGTTGTCGCGCGCGAAAATGATCGCATTCGACTTGACGTAGTGCACGACCCGCCATGCAAACAGCATGTCACGCACCTCGGCTTCCTCAGGTTGGCGCGCGCTGACCACTTTCAGATCAGCCGCCTGCAGTTGCAGGTTGTCGGGTGTTTGCAACAGGACACCCCCTCCGACCCGCTTCATATCCAGTCCCTGAGCCTGTTCCATGTTACTGAGTACCAGGACCCTCAGGTTCTTCTTTGCTCCCAGCGCAGCGGTCGCGTCCGGTTCCAGTTCAGGTGCGATGATCACTTCCGCGAACTGCTGAGAGGTGATGGCCCTCGCGGTCTCGCCATCAAGCGGACGATTGAAAGCGATGATGCCGCCGAACGCCGAGGTCGGGTCGGTGGCGTAGGCGCGTTGATAGGCGCTGCCAATGTCCCCGGCAACAGCAACGCCGCAGGGATTCGCGTGCTTTACGATCACACAGGCGGGCGTTTCGAATTGTGCGACACACTGGACTGCAGCGTCGGCGTCCGCGATGTTGTTAAACGACAGCGCCTTGCCCTGTATCTGTTGCGCACTGGCAATGCCCTTTGCGGCCCCGCCTTCGGTGTAAAACGCCGCTTTTTGATGGGGGTTTTCGCCATAACGCAGATCGAGACGCTTGTCGAAGCTCAGGGTCACCTGCTGAGGGAACGCTTCCTCCGCGTCG
Organism: uncultured Gammaproteobacteria bacterium; assembly: GCA_963704875.1. Taxonomy (GTDB): domain Bacteria; phylum Pseudomonadota; class Gammaproteobacteria; order Steroidobacterales; family XN24; genus CAMYOC01. Next base: position 237,187 of record CAVPIA010000005.1, read on the forward strand.
GCGTACTCTTCACGGCTTTGCAGCCAGCCGCTGATCGCTGCGTCGTAGGCGGCGGTATGGGAAAACGCTTTGGCTGCCAGGCGTCGTCGTAAGCTCAGCGGCAGTGCGCCATCGCTGGCATTCATCGCCTCTATGATCGCCGGGTAATCCGAGGGAGACACGACCACCCCAACCGACGCGTGGTTCTTGGCCGCGGCCCGGACCATGGCCGGGCCTCCTATGTCGATATTTTCTATTGCATCATCGAGTACACAGCCCGGTATGGCGACTGTTTCGCGGAAGGGATACAGATTGACCACCAGCAGATCGATAGCGGCGATCTGATGCTCGGCCATCACAGCATCGTCTGTGCCGCGGCGCCCGAGCAATCCGCCGTGGATCGCCGGGTGCAGCGTCTTCACCCGCCCATCCATGATCTCCGGGAAACCGGTAACCGCAGAAACATCGGTCACCGTCAGGCCCTGCTCGCGCAACAAGCGGGCCGTACCCCCGGTGGAAAGGAGTTCCACACCGCGCTCTGCGAGCTGGCGTGCCAGATCGGCGAGACCGTTCTTGTCGGAAACGCTCAGCAGCGCCCGCTTGACGCCATGTTTATTGCTCATAGTGTTTGCACGCCTTTAGCGCTTCTGGCCAGGATTTCGAGAAGGACTGCCGATGGGCCGGGGCGGCGGAGTCGCGCTCTGGCTCGCCGCTCGGCTGTAAGTAGACAAGTGGATCAGCAACCGGGCGACCACAGCGCGCTATCCGCTGGCGACGCGCAGACTTGGGGTTCGTCGTCCACAGGTCTGCTGCCCGGGGTCCGGTGACTCTGCCCTTCTTGGGATCATGCGAAGCCATTTCGCAGGACGCCAGCATGTCAGCGCTCCATCAAATGCCGTCGTTGATCGGGATCAGCTTGCGGCGGCGATTGCTACCGGATCATTCTGGCGATGGTTCGGGTGGCGCGGGGCTTACCCCAGCAAGTCGTGGATACGCAGCTTCTTGCGCAGCGTGCCCCGATTGATGCCGAGTATTTCCGCAGCACGGCTCTGGTTGCCACCAGTGTATTGCATCACTGCCTTGAGCAACGGCGCTTCGACTTCGCCGATGACCAGTTCGTACAATTCGGCCGGCTTATGGCCATTGAGATTGGCGAAATAATTGTTGATTGCCTCTTCGGTGACGCTGCGCAGAGGCCGGGTGCCGGTGGATACCTCGAGTCCGGTAAATTGTTTCATCACGTTCTTTTTTTCCTGTCTATGCTGCCAGCTCTTCTGTTGGAGTCTGGTCAAAATATGCTTCAAGCAAGCGCTGCTGTTCGGCCGCGCTTTCAACACGCACTACTTGCCGCCTGAAAATCCCGGCGTCCTGCCGCGAACGGCAATACCATGAAAGGTGCTTTCGGGCCACCCGCAAACCTATGTACTCACCATAAAACGAGTACAGCTGGTCGAGGTGGGCGAGCATGATATCACGGACTTCTGAGCTTGTTGGCGGAGCCAGATCAAGTCCGGTGCGGAGATAGTGATCGATCTCACGGAAGATCCATGGCCGGCCCTGGGCCGCGCGTCCTATCATCACACCGTCGGCGTCGGTCAGGGCGAGCACCTGGGCTGCCTTGCCTGGCGAATCGATGTCCCCATTCGCGAAAACGGGGATGGAAACGGATCGTTTGATCAGGCGAATCGTCTCGTATTCGGCCTCACCACCGAACCGACAGGCACGGGTGCGGCCGTGGACGGCGAGGGCGGCGATTCCGCATTGTTCCGCTCGTTGGGCGATGCTCAGGCCATTGCGTTGTGCCGGGTCCCAACCGGTACGGATCTTGAGCGTCACCGGGACGTCTACCGCAGCCACCGCCGCGTCGAGGATCCGGGCTACAAGCGATTCGTCACGCAGTAGCGCCGAACCAGCCATCTGCCGGCAGACTTTTTTGACCGGGCACCCCATATTGATATCGACAATCTGCGCGCCACGATCGACGCTGAGACGCGCGGCCTCAGCAACCCTGCGTGGATCCGCGCCGGCGATCTGCACGATGACCGGTTTGCCTTCTCCGCTGTGATCAAGCCGCCTGCGGCTCTTTTCCGAATCCCATAGACGGGTGTCGGCAGTGATCATCTCTGATGCCGCCATGCCCGCGCCAAGGCGCCGGCACAGCTGACGGAACGGTCGGTCCGTCACGCCAGCCATCGGGGCCAGCGCCAGATTGTTATCGAAGATGTACGAGCCGATTTGCATTGGGCTGGAAACAGGTCCGGTCAAACGGCAGACCATGATACCGACGCAGAGTCGACCGTCAATTGCTGGTTGCGGCTGGCGCTGCGCCGCTCTGACGGGACTGGGGCGTGTTCATCAGCGCCGGTCAGACAGACACTGTAATCGACCGCCCGGCGACTCCAGACAGACATCGACGCTAAAACCTTCCGCCGCCGTCCCCGGTGATCTCAACGTCACCTCAGCCCGTGCACGCTCACCGGAACTCATTAGGCGCCCAGCGGCATAAGCCCTGAGGTAATTTCGGGGAAGGAAATCTTCCTGACCGATGGCCTGACCCCAGCGGTTCTCCAGCGTCACACGCAGCACCGGATAGGGCTGCGCAAACTCCGCGGTGTTGGCGAATGCGGCTTCAACGATCAGGTCATTGTTCTCGGACCGCGCGGAAGAATCGAGAATATCAAACGCGCTGACCTCCCAGGCCGGCTGCAGGTCCATACCGAATATGGCGTAAGCGCTGTTGAGAGTCGGGGCCAGCGCAGGGTTGCGCATCAGCACGCCGCGCTGGGAATGAACCCCGGCAGCAAGCACCGCAAGAATCATCAGCAACACCAGCAGGCGAATCGTCCAGCGCAGCAGGGGGCTAGTGCGCGGCAGGCCCAGTTCCCTCGCAACCTGTTCGGCGCTGGCGGCAGCGGACAGCTCCGGATCCTGTTCATCTGGCTGGTCGGCCGCGAATTGTGGATCCGTGCTGACTTGCACCGCAGCAGCCTGAACCCTTCCTGTCGACTCTGCCCCGCTTGCCAGCAATGACGCCTTCCTGGCGACTGTCGGGCCGGCTTCGGTGTGTCCGGATGATGTCCCAGGGTCGGTCTCAGCGGTCGACTCTGCCGTGGCATCGGCGACGGCTGCGGGATCCATCGCCTCCCCGGGCTCGTCCGACTCGAGAACGATATTCTCAATCACCGAAGAGTCATCGAATGCCGGCCAATCGCGGCCTGTCGCCGGCGGGGCCTTGCCAATTGCCACTGCGGGAATGGCCGGATCCGTCGCCGCATGCTCGGTGCCGTCGGCTTGCGAATCGGCAGCAATCTGATCAATTTCATCAGCCCGATCCGGTGCCGCGGTTTCCGGCTCGGACTGAGTGAGCTCTTCGCTATTGCCCGATCTGTCGTCTGACCCATCGGCGGATACATCGGCGGATACATCGCCGGACCCGGTGCCTGAACCCTCGAGTTTCTCCGGCAACAGGTCCTGATCCAGGAACCCCGGTTCCAACCAGGGTTCGGGCTGTGAGGGCTGGGTATCACTGACCCAGGTGGCGTCCAGCCAGTTTTCGGTCTCGGACTGTTCCCCCGGATCCGTAGTTTGTGCGTCTTCGGCCTGATTATCCTCTGCTTCAAGCAAGACCGGAGCGGTGCCGGGATCCGCCTGCTCTGGCTCGTGTGCTGCCGTCTCCAGCTCTCGGGTTTGCAGCTCCGGCTCTGCTATGGGCGCGGCTTCCGACAGATCGAAGGCCGGCGCCACCGGGGCCGCCTCAGGATCGATCTCCCGGGACCCCTGGTCAGCATCTTCTTCAAAGGCCAGCCCACCATCGGACTCGCTGGCGTCGCTGCCGCTCAGATCTGCATCTGATTCTGCCTCCATGGTCAGTTCAGGCGTCTCTGCGTGGGTGGCAAGCGCATCATCGGCTGAGGGCTCGTCCTGGTGATCGGCAAGCGGTTTATTCGCGTCACCTGGTATGTCCGGCATCTCGCTGTGGTGGTCGTGCCGGGCGTCGGATCCGGTATTTGTGTCCGCGGTACCTGTGTCTGCGATATCTGTGTCGACGATATCTGTGTCGCCACGTTCGACCTCGGCCAGCAATTCTTCGGCCCAGGATTCGACGTAACTGATGCCCGTGTCTGCGCCTCTTGCCGGCTCTTGTGTCTCGGCCGTCGGCGCAGATTCTGGTTCCGGCTCGGGGTCCGGTTCTGCTGGGTCTGTCCGCACGCCTCCGAGCGTGCTCGCCTGGTCCTGAATATCGGGTCCCGGCTCGGCTTCGCTGTTTGGTCCAGAGCCCGGTTCCAGTTCGCCGGCGGAGGTTTCGGCCTGCGGAGCCGCCCTGGACCAGGCGTCATGGGTGCCGGTCTGGCCGGGATCCCATTGCCGATTCAGACGTCGCAACCAGGTGCCGTACTCGCTGTCCTCGGTCTTATCGTCTGGGGTCTCAGCAGGGGGGATTTCATTTGGGGCAGTCGCATCCGGGATGGGCTCATCCGGCGTGGCTTCTTCTGCCACGCCCATCTCCGCCGGGCTGTCCTCGATGTTGTCGACGCCGACCTGGTCCGGCGTAGCCTGGTCTGTTTCCGCTGCTTCCTCCAGCCGCATTTCCGGCTCGGGCTGCGCCATACTCTGGCCCCCGACAGCATCCGGCTCCGCCTCCACGACCGATGCGCCAAGCTCGGCCGGCGCATACGCTTCTTCGACCATCGTGAATTCGATTGGCCCATCGGTCCTGCCGGGCTCCGGCTCCGGCTCTGGCTCAGGCTCTGGCTCAGGCTCAGGCTCTGGCTCAGGCTCTGGCTCAGGCTCCGGCTCTGGCTCAGGCTCTGGCTCAGGCTCTGGCTCCGGCTCTGGCTCAGGCTCTGGCTCCGGCTCCGGCTCCGGCTCCGGCTCGGCTCAGGCTCAGGCTCAGGCTCGTCATGCGGGGCGGCAGCCGACGCCAGGGCAGAATCCTCCGCGTGAGGACCCTGCGGCGTGGCCGTTTGTTGGGAACCAGGCTGAGCTTCTGCGTGGTCCGGGACCGTTGTGGGAACAGAATCACTGAGGTGCAACAGCGCATTGAACTGCAGCTCGCACCGGCCGCACTTGACCTGTCCGTTCGCCTGACGGAGATGCTCAGTGCTGACCTGGTAAACCGCCCGACACTCCGGGCACTGGGTGTACATTCAGTTCTCCTTCCCTCGCCGGCGTCCTGCCAGCCGGACCCAACCCTGATCTTCAGCTCTCGGCTCGAACTCAAATTCTTTGCGGTACGCCTGCTCAACCGCGTCTGCCTGATCCTCGAGCAGACCCGACAACACCAGCCGACCGCCTGGCCTGGTGATGGCGGTAAGCACCGGTGCGAGCTCCTGCAACGGCCCCGCCAGTATATTGGCCATCACGATGTCGGCTTCGACTGCCGGCAAGTGTTCAGGCGCATATTCGTTTATGCGCTGCGAAACACCATTCCGATCGGCGTTGTCCGCGGTTGCGATCAAGGCCTGCGGGTCGTTATCAACAGCATGAACCCTGTTTGCGCCCAACAATGCAGCCGCGACTGCCAGAATGCCCGAGCCGCAGCCGTAGTCAACAAGGACCTGATCACAAATATCGACTTTGTCGAGCCAGCGCAGGCACAAGGCCGTCGTCGGATGGGTGCCGGTGCCAAACGCCAAACCCGGGTCCAGCCTCACCACGATGCTGTCGGGGCCGCCGGCTTGCTGGTCTCCAGGGCAGACCCAGAGCCGATCGCCGAATCGCATCGGCGCAAAGTCCTTCAGCCATTCGCGCTCCCAGTCGCGGTCATCCAGGCGCGAAACGTGCAGACCCGATCGCGACGCGAGCGCGGAGGGTTGTCCGAGTTCCGCGTCCACTCGTTGCGGGTCGATGGTGAGCGGGAACAGCGCGCTGACCCGGATTCGTGGCCACAGAGGTGTTTCGCCGGGCCCGGGCTCGAGGACAGGATTGTCGCCCGCGTCCGCAAGCGTGACCGAGCAGGCGCCGGCCAACTCAAGCCGGGCCGAGGCGAGCTCCGCTTCCGCGTTGTCGACGTCGAATGAGATCTGGATCCATGGCATGTTCTACGGCCGGCAGCAGGAAACAAATACGGCTGGAGTCAAAGTCCCAGCCGTTTCTCCAGATAATGGATATCGGTACCGCCGGCCCGGAACGCAGAATGGCTGCAGATTTCCTGGTGCAACGGGATATTGGTCTTTATGCCTTCCACCACCATTTCCGACAACGCCTGCTTCAGTCTGCTGATAGCGATAGGACGATCATTGCCATGCACGATCAGCTTGCCGATCATGGAGTCGTAATACGGGGGCACCAGATAGCCATTGTAAATGTGGGTGTCCGTCCGCACGCCGGGCCCACCCGGGGCGTGCCATTGCCGGATCGGTCCGGGGCAAGGCATGAAGTTTGTCGGGTCCTCGGCGTTGATACGGCATTCGATGGCATGACCGCGGATCTCAACATCCTGCTGGCTGATTTCCAGCGGCAGGCCTGCGGCAACCCGAATCTGCTCACGGACGATATCCACCCCGGTCACCATTTCGGTCACCGGATGTTCGACCTGTAGACGAGTATTCATCTCGATAAAAAAGAACTCTCCGTCCTGGTACAGGAACTCGAAGGTCCCTGCGCCGCGATAGCCGATCTCGCGGCAGGCCTGAGCACACCGCTCGCCAATCGTCTGCCGCTGTTCCTGCGTGATGCCGGGCGCCGGGGCTTCCTCGATAACCTTCTGGTGGCGGCGCTGCATCGAACAGTCACGCTCGCCCAGATGGATGGCGTTGCCCTGGGTGTCTGCAAGTACCTGAAACTCAATATGACGGGGATGATCCAGGAACTTCTCCATGTACAGAGTATCGTTACTGAACGCAGACATCGCTTCGGAGCGGGTCACAGTTATCGCGTTGAGCAAAGTAGCCTCAGTGTGCACGACCCGCATGCCGCGGCCGCCACCCCCACCACTGGCTTTGATAATGATCGGATAACCCAGCTGCCGGGCGAGACGGGCGTTTTCCTCGATGCTGTCGCCCAGCGGTCCGTCGGAGCCGGGGACGCAGGGAATGCCGGCTTCTTTCATCGTGGCGATGGCCGAGACCTTGTCGCCCATCAGCCGGATTGTGTCGGGACGGGGTCCGATAAACACGAACCCGCTTTTCTCAACGCGTTCGGCGAAGTCTGCATTCTCAGACAGGAAGCCGTATCCGGGGTGGATCGCCATGGCGTCGGTGACTTCAGCTGCGCTGATGATGGCAGGCATGTTCAGATAGCTGTCAACCGATGGTGCGGGTCCGATGCAGACGGATTCATCTGCCAGCAGCACGTGCTTCTGGCTGCGATCGGCCTCGGAGTGCACCGCTACCGTCTTTATACCCATGTGGCGGCAGGCCCGCAGGATGCGCAGAGCGATCTCGCCGCGATTGGCAATGACTATCTTGTCGAGCATGGGTTGCGCCTATTCGATGATGAACAGCGGTTGGCCGAACTCGACCGGATCGCCGGTCTCGGCCAGGATCGAAACGACCTGGCCCGCGTGTTCGGATTCGATCTGATTCATCATCTTCATCGCTTCGATGATGCATAGCACGTCGCCGACCTGAATCTCGCTGCCGACCTGAACAAACGGTTTGGCGCCCGGCGCCGGCGCCGGGTAGAAGGTGCCCACCATCGGCGCAGTCACTGTGGTGCCCGGTGGTGGTGGCGCAGTTGCCTCAGCCGGCGTGTCGCCGCCTGGCGCTGGCCCCCCGGCGATTGCCTGAATCGGCGCTGGTGCGGCGACCGGCGCAGGATGAGTGCTTTGACGAGAGATCCGAACAGAGTCGTCGCCCTCGGTGATTTCGATTTCCGCGAGATTCGATTCTTCTAGTAATTCAATCAGTTTCTTTACTTTTCTTATGTCCATGCGGAGCCTCGCGTGTCAGTCGGTGTCCGTCGCGCCAAGCAGGCTGGCGACGGCGCGGATGGCAAGTTCATAGCCGACAGGCCCGAGGCCGGTGATCGTGCCTCGGGCGATGTCAGAGAAATAGGATGCGTGGCGGAACGTCTCCCGCGCCTGCACATTGCTCAGGTGAATCTCGACAAAGGGAATGCCGACCCCGAGCAGGGCGTCGCGCAAGGCCACGCTGGTATGAGTGAAGGCTGCCGGGTTGATCAGGATGAAATCGACATGTTCCCGGGCCGCCTGGTGGACTCGTTCGACCAGTTCATGCTCGGCATTACTCTGGAAGCATGCGAGTTGATGTCCGCACTCGCCGGCCAGCTTTTTCGAATCGCTCTCGATCTGGGCAAGCGTGATCCTGCCGTAGACGCCTGGTTCCCTCTGGCCGAGGAGATCCAGGTTGGGGCCGTTTAACATAAGCAGGCTGGCCAAATCCGTACCCGATCCATCTGGTTATGACAAGATGGGCCCGAGATTACAACTTTTCGCTGCGTGATGCCCGGTTTTTTTCGAACTTCTGCGGCAGTGCGTCACCCGGTCTAGAGGATTTCCGCCATATAGGCTTCGGCTTGTTCGCGGTGCAATTCCCCGACATGGACGCTAACGATATCGCCGGCCGGGTTCACAAACGCGGTGAACGGCAGCCCGATCCAGTCGGCAAGCACCTTGTTGCCCAGATCCACGGCATTCTGTTGGCCCACGACCACCGGGTAGTTGAACTGAGTCTTGATCGCGTATTCGCGGACCTCTTCCATGTCATCAATGGCGATGCCAACGACAGCAATCCTGTCGCCATACTCGCTCTGCAAATCGATAAGCAGCGGAATCTCGCGACGGCAGGGCGGGCACCACGTGGCCCAGAAGTTGATGATCCGGGGTTTGCCGTCCCATTCGCTGCTCTGGCGATCGGTGCCAGTCAGGTCAGGCAAGACAAACGCTGGCATGCGCCCGGTTTCCTCAACTAACGGCGCTTGCAGGGTAGTGCTCCGGTAGAGCACAAAGCCGCCCGCCGCGGCTACCAGGGCCACGACCAGCAGCAACAGGATCTGCTTGCGGATCATGGCTGTGCCTGGGCGCGGAATTGATTGATGTGCCGGCTGAATTCATCTGCCGGCGCGAACCCGACTTGCCGGAAGCCGCGGACCTCGATCCCGTCCGGGCCAAAAAAAGCAATCGTTGGCGGGCCGAAGATGCCGAATCGATTGAGCAACTCGCGATCGAGTTCATCGTTAGCGGTGACGTCCGCCTTTAGCAACAACATGCCGTTCAATGCCTTGCTCACGCTGGAATCAGTAAACGTATAGCGCTCCATTTTCTTGCAGTCGACGCACCAGTCGGCATAAAAATCAAGCATGACCAGTTGGCCGCTGGCGCTGGCATCAGCAAGCGCGACATCGAGCTCGGCGGCGCTTTTGATTAATCGGAAGTCCAGTTCCTGACCCGGTTGTGGGTCGCCAAACCCCTGCAATGGCCGCAATGGATCGTGGCTGCCTGCGGCCGCCCCGGCAATCAGGACCCCACCATAAAGCAGTGCCAGCAGACCGACTATTCTGAACACGACTGCGCTCCGCTTGCGTAGCGCGCCCATCGCCACCCCGGTACCGATCAGCAAGGCGCCCCAAAGTGCCAGCGTCAGCGGCGGAGGCAGGATGCGCTCCAGCATCCAGATGGCGACGCCGAGCAACAACACACCAAAACCATGCTTGATGGCATTCATCCATGGTCCGGCCTTCGGCAACAATTTGCCAGCGGATACGCCAAAGGCCAGCAGCGGCACACCCATGCCCAGACTCATCGCAAACAGGGTCAGTCCGCCGCGCACGGCATCACCGCTTTGGCCAATCACGATCAGCGCAGCCGCCAGTGGGGCAGCGACGCACGGGCCAACGATCAACGCTGAAAGAAAGCCCATGACTCCGGCGCCCAGCAGTGTGCCGCCCTGTTGTTTCTGACTGATCTCCGACAGCCTGGTCTGCAACGCGGCAGGCACCTGTAGTTCGTAAAGACCAAACATCGACAGCGCCAGCGCGACAAACACGCCGGCGAAGGTGAGCAGGATCAGCGGATGCTGGAAGGCTGCCTGGAGATTCTGCCCCAGCATCGCCACAACCACCCCCGCCGCGGTATAAGTGAAGGCCATCGCCAGGACAAACATCAGCGACAGCGAGAACGCCCGTCCGGTCCTTATCGTCGTGCCGGAGCCGACTATGACGCTGGACAGAATCGGCACCATCGGCAGCACGCATGGGGTAAAGGCCAGCAGCAGGCCGAAGCCAAAGAAAGTCGCCATGACCCAGGGCAGTGCGCCATCCCGGATCAGGCCGGCAAGGCGGTCCTGTTCAGAAACGGGCCCGCTGCCTATCGACTGGGCGCTGTTTCCGATGTCGCCGGACAGGTCCAGGGTCAGTGATTTTTTCATTGGCGGATAACATATGCCGTCCTCGGCGCAGCCCTGATAGGCGACCTCAAGCTGAATCTGGCCATCGCCGCCGCCGGACACCGGCAGCCTGACAGACAGCATGTCGGTGTAGGTCTCGACCTCGCCAAAGAACTCGTCGGTCTTCTTTTTCCCGTCCGGGATCACCGCCATGCCGACTGACTCGTCAGTTCCCAGGGCCTGAAATCCGAGCGCGTGGCGATAGAGGTAATAGCCGGGGGCGATCTGCCAGACGAGTTCAACCCAGCCCTGATTGACCGGTGTCGCGGTCAGTCGGAACGCTTCGTCCGGAGGGAGAAACTCGCCGATCGCCTGGTCGCGTCCAATCAGATCCATCAGAGCGGAGCCGCGGCTATCCTGCGCTGCCGGCAGAGAGACTCTGGCAATCCACGTTTGCGGCGGATAGCACAGACCGAAATCCGCGCAGCCCTGGCTTTTGAGCTGTAGTTCGAGGGTCGCGTCGCTACCGGAGGCCTGCTGGTAGGGCATGGCGACCGTGAACTGGCCGCGGAACACCACGCTCTCGCCGAAGAATTCGTCCTCATGGATCTCGCCGGCCGGGAATACCGGCTCCCCCAGGCTGACATCAGCTGCCAGGCTCTCGAAGGCAAAGCGCTTCTGATACAGGTAGTAGCCGGGTTCCACTGTCCAGTTGACATACAAAGTGCCGTCGCGGGCTTCCGCCGCGTACTGAAAAGCCTGATCTACCGGCAATGGCTCAGGCTGAGCGGCTGTTGCCGGCGAGGCTGCCAGCCACAAAAGCAGTGCCAGCGTCAGCATCGCGCGTGCGGCCAGCGCCGATGGCGCGGACCGTGGCATTGCGAGCGGCGAGTGGCGGTAAATTCTCATTGATCTATTCCTGTGCCGCGACGGCATCATTGACCCATTGCAGATAGCCGTCGTGGCCGGCGACAACGGGGACCGCCACGACCTCAGGCAAGTCGTAGGGGTGGTTTTGCCGGATCCAGGCGGTGATCTCCGGCAGGCGCTCCGCCGCTGTTTTGATCATCATCATCGCCTCCTGATCCTGCTGGACCTTGTCCTGCCAGCGATATATCGAGCTGATACCGGGCACCACGTTGACACATGCGGCCAATCCCGCGCCGACCAGGTGCTGCCCAAACTGCCTCGCAATGGCCTCGTCCGGGCACGTAATGAATACCATAATTATCTTATTTTTCATTATCTTACAAGGAGGCTTCGGGTCCGTCTGGCGGCGCTGGCGATCCAGCATAGCGGGCCCTGCGCCGGTGTCAAAAAAATCTTCCCGGTGACCCTTGACTCTGACCAAACCGCCCCTATTATTAGCACTCCTCAGGGGCGAGTGCTAACAACTCGTTCCATTGTCATAGGGATTGGTTCCCCAATCTCAAAGAATGTTCCGAAGGAGAAGCAACAGATGAAAATTCGTCCCCTTCACGATCGCGTCGTGATCAAGCGCACTGAAGAAGAGCGTATGTCTGCCGGCGGTATTGTGATTCCGGATACTGCCACCGAGAAGCCGATCAAAGGCGAAGTCATTGCCGTTGGCAAAGGCAAGATCCTGGAAGGCGGCGATGTTCGCCCGCTGGATCTGAAAAAAGGCGACAAGGTCCTTTTCGGCAAATACAGCGGTACCGAAGTCAAGGTCGACGGGGAAGATTTCCTGGTCATGCGCGAAGACGACGTCATGGCCGTCATCGAGGGCTAAGGCCCGTCCCGTACCGAATCCGCAACGCAATTCAAGAGGTTTTTACGAATGGCCGCTAAAGAAGTCAAATTCGGCGATGACGCACGTCAGCGCATGATGAGAGGCGTCAACGTACTTGCTGACGCTGTTAAAGTTACCCTCGGCCCCAAGGGCCGCAACGCCGTGCTCGAGAAGAGCTTCGGTGCGCCGACCATCACCAAGGATGGCGTATCCGTAGCCAAGGAAATCGAGCTGTCTGACCGCTTTGAGAACATGGGCGCGCAGATGGTGAAGGAAGTCGCGTCCCATACGTCCGATGAGGCGGGTGACGGCACCACTACCGCGACCGTGCTGGCCCAGGCCATCCTGCGTGAGGGCCAGAAGGCCGTCGCCGCGGGCATGAATCCGATGGATCTGAAGCGCGGCATCGACAAGGGCTCCGTGGCCGTGGTCGAAGGTCTGCGTGGTCTGTCCAAGCCCTGCGCCGACGACAAGGCGATCGCTCAGGTGGGCACCATATCTGCCAACTCCGACGATAGCATCGGCAACATCATCGCCGACGCGATGGGCAAGGTTGGCAAGGAAGGCGTGATCACGGTTGAAGATGGCTCAGCCCTGGAGAATGAGCTGGATGTCGTTGAAGGCATGCAGTTTGATCGCGGCTACCTGTCACCTTATTTCATTAGCGACGCCCAGAGCCAGGCGGCGGAGCTGGATAACCCGTACGTGCTGCTGCACGACAAGAAGGTCTCCAATATCCGCGAATTGCTGCCGCTGCTGGAGTCAGTAGCCAAGTCCGGCCGTCCGCTGCTGATCGTGGCCGAAGACTGCGAGGGTGAGGCACTGGCCACGCTGGTGGTCAACAATATCCGCGGTATCGTCAAGGTCTGCGCGGTCAAGGCCCCTGGTTTTGGCGATCGCCGCAAGGCGATGCTGGAGGACATTGCGGTCCTGACCGGTGCCACCGTGATCTCCGAAGAAGTTGGCCTGAGTCTTGAGAAGGCCACGCTGGCCGATCTGGGCGAAGCCAAGAAGATCCAGGTGACCAAGGAAAACACCACCATCATCGATGGCGCCGGCAAGCCCGACGTGATCAAGTCCCGGGTGGAGCAGATTCGCGTGCAGATTGAAGATGCGACCTCTGACTACGATCGTGAGAAGCTGCAGGAGCGGGTCGCCAAGCTCGCCGGCGGTGTCGCGGTGATCAAGGTTGGCGCAGCCACCGAGATCGAGATGAAGGAAAAGAAGGCTCGGGTCGAGGACGCATTGCATGCGACCCGCGCTGCGGTCGAAGAAGGCGTGGTGCCTGGCGGTGGTGTCGCACTGATCCGTTGTCTGGATCAGCTGAAGAAGCTCAAGGGCAGCAACGCCGATCAGGACATGGGTATCAGCATCCTGCGTCGTGCGATCGAAGAGCCGCTGCGCCAGATTGTCGGCAACGCCGGCGACGACGCCTCAGTGGTCCTGAACAAGGTCCGCGAAGGCAAGGGCAACTTCGGTTTCAACGCCGCGACCGGTGAATACGGCGACATGCTGGAGATGGGTATCCTGGATCCGACCAAGGTCACCCGTCTGGCACTGCAGAACGCGACCTCCGTTGCTGGTCTGCTGTTGACCACCGAAGCGATGGTGGCCGAGCTGCCGAAGAAGGATGAGAGCGGTGGCGGCATGCCCGATATGGGTGGCATGGGTGGCATGGGCGGCATGATGTAATCAGCCGTGCTGGCCCGGATTTGGCCCAAATTTGGACCAAATCCGGAACCAAGTCGCTCAACCGAGTGTAAAAAGGCCCCGCTTCGGCGGGGCTTTTTTTGTTCCCGGACCGCTCCTGACTGCTATTCTTGCAGCGGACTGAGCAGGACCGGATCGCGATCAGCCGCGAACAAGGGTCGACGACCAGGAAAGCAGCGTGAACAAACCCAGCGCGGAACATGGTGACACCCGGGCGGCGATAAGCGGTGCCCTGGACAAGATGCCGGAACCGCTTCGCGCTCCCGCGGCAGCGGGCTGGGCCACGCTGGTCGATGCGCAACCCGGTCTGGCACGGTCGATAGCGGCTAATGGTGACACACTTGTCGAGCTGTCGCGGGTGTGGGCGACCAGCGATTTCGTCCTCAGTCATTGCCTCAGACACCCGTCGGAACTCGAATTCCTGATTGGCCCGGACGGAGCGAGGAAAGCCTGGCGGGCAGGAGAGCTGGCGACGGATCTGGCTTCGGCGACGGAGGCGGTGGCGGATGAGGCAGCTTGCCAGCGCACGCTGCGGCGTTTTCGTAGCAGACAATTGATGCGCGCCGCCTGGCGCGACCTGGCCGGTTTGAGCACGCTGGAAGAAACCCTGGGCCACGTCAGTGAAGTGGCCGATCTGTGCATTGCGAGTGCAGTCGATTTCGCCAGCGCGACCGTGGCTGCGGCTCACGGCGAGCCCACGGGCGCAGAAGGCGAGCCGCTGCGATTGATCGTTCTTGCGATGGGCAAGCTTGGCGGTAGAGAGCTGAATTTCTCCTCCGATATCGATCTCATATTCTTGTTCCCGAATGGCGGCATGACGGCCGGTCGGCGCCCACTCAGCTACGAACAGTTCTTTAACCGGGTCGGTCAGCGCGTGATCAGATTGCTGGATCAGATCACCGAGGACGGGCTGGCTTTTCGGGTCGACATGCGTCTTCGGCCGCTCGGGGACAGCGGCCCGCTGGCAGTCAGTTTGCCGGCCCTGGAAGACTATCTCCAGCAGCACGGGCGGGCATGGGAGCGCTATGCCTATGTCAAGGCACGACCGGTCACCGGTTATCACGCCGGCATGGGCCTCTATTCGAACCTGCTCAGGCCTTTCGTCTACCGCCGCTATCTCGATTACGGTGTGTTTGGCTCGTTGCGCGAACTCAAACAACGGATCGAACTGGAAACCACCGAAGATGAATCGCGTGGTGACATCAAGCGCGGTCCCGGCGGAATTCGGGAGATTGAGTTCATTGTGCAGTCATATCAGATCCTTCGCGGCGGCTCGGACCGCGATCTGCGCGAGCCGAACCTGTTGACGGTGCTACCCAGACTGGCCGCCGCGGGCCATCTGAACCAATCGGCCGCCGCTGAACTGGATGCCGCCTACAGGATTTTACGGCGAACAGAGAATCATCTGCAGGAATGGCAGGATGGGCAGGCTCACCGATTGCCATCCGACGAAACCGGACGTCTCCGACTGGCATTCTCAATGGGATTTGACGACTGGCCCGGCTTCGCTGAAGAACTGGATCGCCAGCGGGCCCGGGTCGAGATTCACTTTCGCGATGCGGTCATCGGCGAGACGCCACAGTCGACCGAACGGGCCGGCGACCCGGTGCAACAGGTGTGGGATGGCGCCGTGGATCCGGACCGCGCCGGGAGGATTTTGACCGCGCAGGGCTATCGTGATCCGGATCGTGCCCTGGCAGCCATTCGTGCGATGCATGACGCCGGGTTTTTGCGCCGACTGGACGAGGCCGGGCGCCAGCGTCTCGACGCCTTGATGCCGGCAACCATCAGACTGGCAGCAAGTCACGATGCAGCGGAGCAGGTGCTGGAGCGCCTGCTGGGGGTGCTGCATGCAGTTGGATTGCGCTCAGCGTATTTTGCCCTTCTCAATGAGAATCCGGCGGCGCTTGAGCACCTGGCTTTGCTTTGCGCACAAAGCGAATTCCTGGTCCGCCAGGTGGAGCGGCACCCGCTGCTGCTGGATGAACTGATCGATCCGCGGGTGTTCGCCACCCTGCCTGATCGCGGCCAGCTGCTGAAAGATCTGCGCGAACGCCTCGGTCCATTGCGCGAAGATGAACTGGAAGCGCAAATGGAGACATTGCGCCAGTTTCAGCGCAGCGCGATGTTCCTGGTTGCCGTGGCGGATCTCAGCGGCAAGTTGCCGGTGATGAAGGTCAGCGACCGTCTTACCGAAATTGCCGAGGCCGTGCTCGAGATCGCTATTCAGATTGCCTGGCAGCAAACCACCGGCCGTTATGGTGTGCCTCGTTGCGGCTGCGGCGAGCAGCGGCGTGACAGCGGTTTCGCGGTGATCGGCTATGGCAAATTGGGGGGGCTCGAGCTCGGCTATGGATCAGATCTCGACCTGGTATTCGTACACGACTCCGAAGGAGAGGAGCAGCACACGGATGGCCCGGAGTCGGTGGACAACGGGCTGTTTTTTGGTCGCCTTACCCGCAGACTGGTTCATTTGCTGAGTACTCAGACTGCATCGGGCCTGCTTTACGAAGTCGATACCCGACTGCGTCCCAGCGGCAAGGGTGGACTACTGGTCACCAGTCTTGGCGCCTTCGAGCGTTACCAGACCGGCGAAGCATGGACCTGGGAGCATCAGGCTCTGCTACGCGCGCGGGCGGTGGCTGGGGACGTGTCGGTGCGAGAGCAGTTCGAGGCAATCCGGCAACGCGTACTGGGTCAAAGTGTCCGGCTCGAATCGTTGCGCGACGATGTCGCGCGGATGCGCGCGCGGATGCTTTCCGAACACGCCAGCAAGGACGCTGATGTGTTCGACATCAAAGCGGATCGGGGCGGTATCGGCGATATCGAGTTCATGGTCCAGTACTGGGTTTTGAGCCGGGCCAGGGAATATCCGTCATTGACGCAGTTCTCTGACAACGTCAGGCAGCTGGAAGCCCTGGTCGATGCCGGCCTGATGGATCGGGACCTGGCAGAGCGTCTGCGCGGCACTTATCTGAGTTACCGGACACGATTGCATCAATTGTTCCTTGACGGCCAGCAGGGTCGCGTCCCCGGGGACGATTTCGCCGCGGAACGTGCCTTTGTCAGCGGCTTGTGGCGCGACACCATGGAGTCCTGATTCGGGCTGACGGCTGCTATAATCGCGACGATTCAACTGACCCCAGAGCACAGCAATGTCGAGCCCCGAGGAAACCGTGCAGGCGAACGCGGAAAACCGTTATCAGGTCACTGCCGCCGATCTGCCGCTGTCGTGTCCGATGCCCGGTATGAGTTTGTGGAATTCACATCCCAAGGTCTATCTGCCTGTCGAGGCCACCGGGGAAGCGAAATGCCCTTATTGCGGAGCACTCTATGTGATGGCCGGAGGCGATCCGTCCTAAGCGCCTCGCTGCGCGGGATACACGCGCCGGGGTGGGGCAGGTGAACTTGCCATCCGTACCTGACACGGAAAACGGTGTTCACTGGCGAGTGTGTCACGTCAATCTCGCGCGGGGTTTTCGCGGCGGCGAAAGGCAAACAGAATTGTTGGCCCATGGCCTGGCCGGCCTGGGCGTTTCGCAAACACTGGTTGTCCGGGCGGGCGAACCGCTGGCCTCGCGTCTGAGTACGCTTGCTGATCTGAGAGTCACGCCGGTAAGAAACTCCCTGAGCGCAGCGATCGCGATCGGCCGGGCGGATCTGATCCATGTCCACGAGGGTCGCAGCCTTCGCAGCGCATGGCTGAACAGCAGGGTGACCGGCACGCCTTATCTGATCACCCGACGGGTGCTCAGCATTCCGCGACGGCATTGGCTCAACCGCAATATGTATCACCGCGCCGCCGCCGTTGCGGTACTCAGCAAAGCCGTGGGAACCGCAGTTCGAAGTCTGGATGCGACTGTCGATTGCTGCGTTATCCCCAGCGCCGCCAGCGCCGAGCCGGCCTCCCCAGGGGCGATCGATGCGCTTCGTGCCAGCTGGGGAGGGGAATTCGTCATCGGGCATATTGGTGCGCTGGATGACAAGGACAAGGGTCAGCATCAAATCATCGAGATCGCGCGTCTGCTGTGCGACTCGCATCCTGAGCTGCGGTTCGTGCTGGTCGGCGGCGGGCCGGACGAAGCCGGCCTCAGGGCCGCGGCCAGCGGGCTGCCCTCGGTGCATTTCGCTGGCCATACAGAACATGTTGGCGATTATCTGGGTGCATTCGATCTGTTCCTGTTTCCGTCGCGGCGCGAAGGTCTCGGCTCTATACTGATTGACGCCATGGCATCCGGCCTGCCGGTCGTGGCGAGCCGGGTCGGTGGCATTCCGGAGCTGATTGAAGACGGAGTCAACGGTTGCCTGCTCGAGGTCAATGATGTCCCGGGCATGGCCCAGGTCCTTTGCGCGCTTGCCGGCGATCCGGCCAGACGCGCACAGATGATCAAGGCCAACCGGCTGCGGGCGAGCGAATTCTCGGCCGCAGTGATGACCGAACGCTACCTTGAAATGTATCGTCGGATCACCGGCGGACCGCACGGGGAGACAGGATGATTATCGTAACCGGTGGCGCTGGCTTTATCGGCAGCAACCTCGTACGCGCGCTCAACCAGCGCGGGGAAACCGACATCCTGGTGGTGGACGATCTGAGTGACGGCAGCAAATTCGCCAATCTCGCGGATTGCGAGCTCGCAGATTATGAAGACAAGGACGCATTCCGCCAGTATTTGAGTAGCCGTGGTCTGCCGTCTTCGATCCGGGCGGTACTGCATCAGGGCGCCTGTACCGACACAACTGAATGGGACGGGCGTCTGATGCTCGACCAGAACTTCACGGTTTCCCGGGAATGGTTGCATGCCTGTCTGCACAGTCAGGTGCCATTGATTTACGCTTCTTCAGCCGCCACTTACGGTCTCGGTCCGGTATTCCAGGAGAAGCCTGAACACGAACATCCGTTAAACGTATACGGCTACTCGAAACTACTCTTCGATCAGTATGTGCGGCGGCTGAACGAGCCCGGCAGCCAGGTTCTGGGCTTGCGCTATTTCAATGTCTATGGTCCCCGCGAAGCGCACAAGAAGAGCATGGCCAGTGTGGTCTGGCATTTTCACAATCAACTGTGTGCCGACGGCGAAGTGTGTTTGTTCGAAGGATCGGACGGCTATAGCGATGGGGAACAATCCAGGGACTTCGTCTACGTCGACGACATAGCCAGCGTGGTCATGCATTTCCTGGACCGGCCGGAGATATCCGGCATTTTCAATGCGGGCACCGGTCGGGCGCAGAGTTTCAATGACATCGCCACTGCGGTCATCAAATGGCATGGCCACGGCCGCATCCGCTACATCCCGTTCCCGGAACACCTGCGCGGCCATTACCAGAGCTACACCCGGGCGGATATCCGGGGCTTGCGTGACACCGGCTACCGGGACGCCTTCATGAGCGTGGAGGAGGGTGTTGCCGCTTATCTGGACGCCATCGGTCAAGAGATGCCGGCGGATGCCTGAGCGACTGCTTGTCGTCGGGCCCGCCTGGGTCGGCGATATGGTTATGAGCCAAAGCCTGTTTATCCGCCTGGCGGAGCATCGCCCGGACCTGCAATTGGACGTGCTCGCACCCGGGTGGTCGATGCCGCTGCTGGAGCGGATGCCGCAGGTGAATCAGGTGATTGAAATGCCACTTGGTCACGGTGAATTCGGATTCCTTGAGCGGCGCCGGCTGGGGCGATCATTACGTGCGCGGGACTATCGCCAGGCCATTGTGCTGCCGCGATCATTCAAGTCGGCGCTGGTGCCTTATTTCGCCGGTGTCCCGCGCCGCACAGGCTATCGGGGTGAAATGCGTTTTGGCTTGCTCAACGATATGCGTGCGCTGGACAAGCGCAGGCTGACGCAGACAGTTCAGCGCTACGTTAGCCTGGGCTTGCCGGCGGATGCGGTTCAGCCACCGGATGTGCCCGAGCCGTGCTTGCGGGTAGATCCGGACAATCAGCGCCGATTGATCAGCGCACTCAGTCTGAACCCGGACAGGCCGATTGTGGCGATCATGCCGGGCGCCGAGTACGGACCCGCCAAGTGCTGGCCGCTTGAACATTTCGCGAGTGTGGCGCGATCGCTCGTCGAGCGTGAATGCCTTGTCTGGATCATGGGGTCAGAGCGTGACCGCGCGGCTGGCGAGACGATCATCAAACAGGCCGGGGTTACCGCTCGAGACGGTCGAGGAAGTGGCGAACTGCGGAATCTGTGTGGTCAGACGACGCTGACCGACGCGGTCGATCTGCTGGCACTGGCCGGTTCCGTGCTTAGCAATGACTCGGGTCTGATGCATGTGGCGGCCGCTGTTGGCTGCTATGTGGTTGCTGTCTACGGCTCATCGACGCCGGACTACACGCCGCCGCTGAACGCAAACAGCACGGTCCACTATCTGCGTCTGGACTGCAGTCCATGCTTTGAGCGCGATTGTCCACTGGGCCATCTGAATTGTCTGCGCGGGATCAGTCCGGACTCGGTATT
This sequence comes from uncultured Gammaproteobacteria bacterium, assembly GCA_963704875.1. GTDB lineage: Bacteria > Pseudomonadota > Gammaproteobacteria > Steroidobacterales > XN24 > CAMYOC01. The sequence goes on from CAVPIA010000005.1 coordinate 257,367, forward strand.
GCAGAGCCTGGATCATGCTGTACGCGAACCCCGGGTCCAGCCGCATGCCTGAACTTCCAGATAACGTGCCGGCGACCAGACCGAGCGCGGGTTCGACCATGCGGGAGGCATTGCAGGAATGGCCCCACGGCGCAGTGCTGCATGATCCGAAATGTGGTTTCGAGTGGACACCGGCCCGATTCAGCAGCGACACCTGGCGCGCGGAGGGGGCGTACCTGGGTGAAGATACGGGTGGCCGTGGCACTGTGGTATTCGTTCGCGCGGGTAATCAGGAATGGGCTATCCGTCACTATCGGCGCGGCGGATTAGCCGCCCGGTTTTCCGAGGACAGGTTTGTCTGGACCGGCAGGGACCGGACGCGCTCGTTTCGCGAATGGCATTTGCTGCGCCACCTGAGCGCGCTCGGATTGCCGGTGCCGGCGCCAGTGGCGGCGGCCTGCTGGCGTGATGGCTGGCGCTATACCGCTGATCTGGTTACGCAGCGAATACCCGGAGCGCAGCCCTTGTCAGCGCGGCTGGCGTTAGCGCCGATCAGCGAGTCCGTGTGGGCCGCGCTGGGCGCCTGCGTCGGCCGATTCCATGACGCCGGCGTGTGTCACGCAGATCTGAACGCCGGTAATCTGTTGCTGGATACCGGGGACCATCCCTGGCTGATCGATTTTGATCGTGGCCGTCTGCGAATCCCTGGGGAGTGGCGGCAACGAAACCTGGCACGTTTGCTGAGATCGTTGAACAAGATCACAAGCAAGCGGCCGGGCCTGCATTTCTCGGCGAGAGACTGGCAGTCATTTGTCGCTGGCTATCATGGTCGGCCATGACCAGCCATCGTGATGGACGACAAAACGGTCTGGATCAAATGCCCGCGTAGGGATCGTCGACGGTATCGTCCCAGGGCTTAAAGCGGCGATGAATCCACAGATACTGCTCCGGCGCCAGACGCACGCGACGCTCAAGCCACTGATTGATCCGCAGCGTGTCGGCCTCTGCGTCGTCGCCCGGAAATCCGCTCAGCGCCGGCTCGATGACAAAGCGGTAGCCCCGGTCATCCGGCAAACGCATGGACAGAAACGGCACGACCCGGGCGCCGCTCATCTTGGCCAGCGCGGAAGTCGCGGTATTGCTTGGTGCCGGTATCGAGAAAAATGGTACCAGCGCGCTATGCCCGCGACGATGACTCTGGTCTGGCGCATACCAGATTGCGTGGTTTTCGCGTAAGGCACGGACCATGCCGCGGATGTCCTGCTTGGGGATCGCGCGTTGCGCGGAACGCTCCCGCCCACGGCGCATGATCTCGTTAAACAGCGGGTTCTCGTTGGGCCGGTACATCGCGGTCACCGGGGCCTGCATGGTGAGAAATCTTCCGCCCAGATCCAGCGTGGTGAAATGTCCGGTGAGCATGATCACGCCCTTGCCATGCTCCAGCGCCGCTCGCAGATGCTCGAGACCTTCAATCTCGACCAGGGGCCGCAAGCGCTCATCCGATGCCCACCAGCACAGACCCATTTCAATCAGTGTCATGCCCAGTGATTCAAAGTGCCGGCGCAGCAGCAGTTCGCGTTGTTGGTCCTGCCATTCGGGGAAACACAGCGCGATGTTGCGCGCGGCGATTCGGCGTCTCCTGCGGGCCAGCAGCATCGCGCCACGACCGATGGCACGGCCGACCGGCGCCTGCAGCCGATATGGAAGCATCACTATCAGACGCAGCAAAGCCAGCGCTGCCCAGATACCCCAGAACCGGGGAGCCAGCAGTCGATACAGCGGCACGGCGTCGTCACTCAACGGGTTTCACCTGCCAGGGCAAGCAGCGTCCGATTGACGCCGTCCGGAAGTTTACCGCAGGACCGGCATCGCCTCCGCTGTGTAAGCCCTGTGCTACCATCCGCGCCACAACAGAGGGCCAGGCAATGACCTTAACTGTCCCGGATTTTTCCAACGCGCGCGTGCTTGTTGTCGGCGATGTCATGCTCGACCGGTACTGGTTTGGCCCGACCGGACGCATCTCGCCCGAAGCGCCGGTGCCGGTGGTCAACATCAACTCGGTTCAGGAACGTGCCGGCGGCGCCGCCAATGTCGCAGCCAATCTCGCCAGCCTGGGTGTGGTCACGCGCCTGCTCGGTGTGACCGGAGATGACGAGTCTGCCGACCGCTTGCAGCAGTTGCTTGATGCCGCCGGCATCGAGGGCAGGCTGCAGCGTTCGCCCCGGTTCACCACTGTCGCCAAGCTCCGGGTTTTGAGTCGTAATCAGCAACTGATCCGGCTTGATTTTGATCCGCCGCCTGCAGGTCAGCGTCCGGTGATCGAATTGGCCACCTTCAGGGAGATGCTTGACGGTGTGGACGCAGTGTTGCTTTCGGACTATGGCAAGGGCTCGCTGGCAGAAATCCCGACATTGATCGCGGACTGCAGAGCGGCCGATGTTCCGGTTTTTGTCGATCCCAAGGGTGCGGATTTCGAACGCTATCGCGGCGCCAATGTGGTGACGCCAAATCTGGCCGAGTTCAACGCGGTGGCTGGCGAGAGCGTTGACGAAAAGGACTTCATACGACGTGGCGAGGCACTCCGCACCAGCCTGGGGCTTGACCACCTGTTGGTGACTCGCAGCGATCGGGGTATGACCCTGTTCGGGGCGGAGCCGGCGGTTGTGCAACTGGCCGCGGAGGCGCGGGAAGTGTTCGATGTGACCGGCGCTGGTGATACCGTGATCGCGGTAACAGCGGCAGCGGTCGCAGCCGGTCAGAGCATGCAGCAGGCAGCCGGTCTGGCCAATCTGGCGGCTGGGCTGGTGGTGCGCAAGCCGGGTGTCGCAAGCGTCACTCCGTCAGAGCTGAGGCTGGCTCAGCATCAGCGGGGCAAGGGAGGACGCGGCATTCTTAGCCAGCAGGCACTGTTGCTCGCGGTCGGTCAGGCTCGTGACCGCGGCGAACGCATCGTGATGACCAACGGCTGCTTTGACCTGATCCATGCCGGCCACGTGGCCTATCTGGAAGAAGCCAAAACGCTTGGCGACAGACTGGTGGTCGCGGTAAACGATGATGCGTCCGTGCGCCGCCTTAAAGGCAGCGATCGGCCGCTCAATTCGCTGGCCGATCGCCTGGCAGTGTTGTCCGGGTTGGCGGCTGTGGACTGGGTGGTTCCCTTCTCGGAGGATACGCCGCAGCGACTGATCTGCGAAGTACTGCCGGATTGCCTGGTCAAAGGCGGCGACTATCGTCCGGACCAGGTCGCCGGCGGCGATTGCGTCGAGCGCCATGGCGGTGAAGTGCGCGTCCTGTCCTTCCGTCCGGGCCATTCCAGCAGCGCTTTGCTGGCGCGTCTCGGGCGACCGAAAGGCGAAGGCGAAGGCACACCGCAGTGAGGCTGCTGTACCTGGTCCTGTCCTACATTCTCGCGCCCTCGGTCATCTTCATCCTGCTATGGAAAGGGATGACCAACCGGGCCTACTTCGAACGCTTTGAAGAGCGTTTCGGTTTCGGCCGCAGCCGCACAGACCGGCCAAGCATCTGGATCCATGCGGTATCGGTCGGTGAAGTGGTGTCGGCCTCGCCAATGGTGTGGGAGTTCCGCAGGAAGTATCCGGATCTGCCGGTGGTGATGAGCACGGTGACACCCACGGGCGGGGAACGCGTTGCCGCCTTGTTCGGCGACGACGTCATCCACAGCTACATCCCGTATGACACGCCTGGCGCGGTGTCTCGTTTCTTTGATCGTTTCAATCCGCGTCTGGCGATCATCATGGAAACCGAGTTATGGCCCAATCTGTTTGCCGAATGCGGGGCCCGCGAAGTACCGCTGGTGATGGCAAACGCGCGTATTTCACCGCGCTCGGTGAACAAGTACAAACGCTTTGTCGGCCTGTTCCGCGAAACACTCGCGTTCGGCATTCTGATCGCAGCCCAAAGTCAACGCGATGCAGAGCGTTTTCTGGAATTGGGCGCCGCCCCGGAGCGGACGCATGCGATCGGCAATCTGAAGTTCGATTTCGACTTGCCGGCGGGCATCCGGCAACGCGGTCAGGCCCTGCGGCGGGAGATCGCCGGCGCGCGGCCGGTATGGGTCGCGGCGAGCACCCACGAGGGTGAGGAAGAGCAAATCCTGGCTGCGCATCGACAGATACTGGAGCATGAAAAGGACGCGTTGTTGATCCTGGTGCCGCGGCATCGTGAACGGTTCGAAACGGTAGCGGAGTTATTGCGCCAGTCGGGCATGTGCTTCGAGAGACGCAGCAGTCAGGGTACTTGCGGTAGTGCGTATAGCGTTTTCCTGGGCGATACGCTGGGTGAGTTGCTGACGTTCTATTCCGCCGCGGATGTCGCCTTTGTCGCGGGTAGCCTGGAACCGGTAGGCGGCCACAATCTGCTGGAACCTGCGGCGCTGGGGATCCCGGTTCTGACCGGACCGCACAACTTTAATGCCGAGGACGTTGTGCTCAAATTGACCGAAGGCGGCGCGGCCAAAGTCATCAGTGGGTCAGAAAATCTGGCGCGCGAAGTCATCCCGTTCCTGACAGACCCGGCCCTGAGGGCGGCCTGGGGCAGCCGCGGTCAGCAGATCGTCAGCGACAATCGGGGCGCCTTGCGGCGCCTGCTGGATATGGTCGAGCCGTTACTGGACGAGCCGGCAGGTTCCGCCTCGACTACTCTTTGAGCCAACTGTTTATCAGCTCCAGGTCGGACGTGCCGAGCGTACCTGCTGCCCGTTTTAGCAGCACGCCGTTGGTCAGATAAGTGTAGCGACTGCGGGCATAGTCTCGCTGTGCTTCAAACAGGTTCCGACGCGAAACCAGCACGTCGACCGTGGTCCGGGTACCGACCTCGAAACCGGCCTCGGTGGCACGCAGCGCGGTTTGGTTCGATTCCACAGATTTGGACAGCGCCTTGACCCGTGAGATTTCTGCATTGACGCTCAAAAACGAGTCTCTGACCTGTCTCTCGGTTTGCCGGGCGACCCGCTCCAGACTCTCCAGTGATGCCTGATGCTGATATTCAGACTGTTTCACCTTCGAGCGCACCGATCCGCCGCTGAACAAGGGCACACTTAGCTGCAGTCCGATCACGTCGGTGTTGTCGCTCCGGTCAGCCGGATTCTTGCCGGGTACGATGGTCGCGCCTTCCTGCTGCGGTCTGTTTTGCAGATTGACGTCGTCATTGTTACCGCCACGGCGGGCGAAGAAATCGAGGGTCGGCAAATGCCCGGATTTTTGCAGGCTGATGTTATCCCGCGAAATCTCCGCACCCAGCCGGCTGGCCTCCAAATCCAGATTCTGCTTAAGCGCAGTGGATACCCAGGTGTCGACATCATCCGGAGTGGGTGATATCAGGGGCGTCCCAGGGCCCGCGTCCGCAAGGTGCTCGTAATACTGACCCGTGATCTCGCGCAGAAACTCTTTGGCGACAGCCAGTGTGCGCTTGGCCTCGATCACGCCAGCCGAGGCCGAATCGAAGGAGGCCTGTGACTCCTGCACATCGGTGATGGCGATCAGCCCCACCTCGAATCGTTTTTCGGCTTGTTCCAGCTGCCGTTTGATCGAATCCTTGGCGGCTTCGCTTGCGGTGAGTGTTGCCTTGGCGGCAAGCACATCAAAATATCGCTGGACGACTCGCGCCATCAAGTCCTGTTCAGCCGCACGATATTCGGCTTCCGCCTGGGCCAGCTGCTTATCGGCCTGCTTCAGTGTGACCCACTGGTCCCAGCGAAAAACGGTCTGGTTCAAATCCAGCGACCATGACCTGGCCGGGGTCGTATTCTGGGTAAAGTCGGTGGTAATCGACTGGATGGTCGTGTCCCCGGTATTCGGATCCTGCACTGCCTGAGTAAAGGTATTGCTGCCGCCGGAATAGACGTTTTGAGCCCGCGCCTGACCGGAAATCTGCGGCAGCAGCGCCGCCATAGCCTGCGGCTTGGCCTCAAGCGTGGCCATGCGATTGGCCCCCGCTTCCTTGAGCAAGGGATCGGCTGTAACGGCCACTCCATAGACATCCATCAGACTGGCGGCGGGCGCCGTTTGGCATACGAGCAGCAGGGCTGCGAGCGCCGGCGCAGTGCGCGAACTGTTCATCATGGGTCGATCTTCTCCGTCGAGGGGGTCGCTACTGAATACGTTAGTGTTATAGTTGACTATATCACCATATCTCTGGACGACCAAGCTTTTGCCTGTTGTAGCCTGGCTTCAATACTGTGGGATAGCGGGGTCGACCAGGTCTGACCAGGCGTCAATGCCTCCGCGGAGGTTAATTACCCTGGGGAATCCCGATTGTTCAAGGAATTTGACCACTTGCCGGCTTCGGTTGCCATGATGGCACATCACGACGATATCGCGCTCCCCGTCCAGCTCTGACAGCCGGTCGGGGAGTTGCCCCATCGGAATGTTTAGCGTCATCGGCAGACTCGCCAGCGCAAGTTCCCAGGGCTCGCGGATGTCGAGGATCACGGGCTGCAAGGCGCCGCTGAGCAAACTTTCGAGATCTGTTGGCGAAATCTCCTGCATCGGGCCAAACCCCTAGAATACAAACGCATCGGGCTGCGGGGCATTGTGCAAAGGCGCGATATCGGTCTCAAACAGGACCTCCCGGGCGCAGCCTTCACCGCTGCCGCGAGTCACCAGCCTGGCCTCGCGGGCAGGGCCCGCACCGACGACTACAAACAGACGACCCCCGGGGCTCAGCATTTTCTCAAAGCGGTGGTCGTAGACCGGCAGCGACCCGCCGATCACGATGACATCGAAGCTGCGCTCGAATTCTGCGCTCATCGCGTCCGCCGTCTCCAGCTGCACGTTATCATCGCCTGATTGGGCCAGCCGCGCGGCGGCCTGTCGGGTGCACTCGGGGTCAATATCCAGACTCAATACAGAACCGGCGAGCCTGGCCAGGCAGGCAGTGAGGTACCCGCAGCCGGTGCCGACCTCCAGTACCGAGTCGGTAGGCAGCGGCGCTACTGCCTGGAGTATCCGCGCCTGAATCTTGGGCTGCAGCATTTGATGACCGTCGCCCAGAGGGATGCTGATGTCCGCATATGCCAGGCTCTTCAATGGTTCCGGAACGAAGAGTTCCCGCGGCATATCCGCCATCACATCGAGGACGCGTTGATCGCTCACCTCCCAGGTTCTCAGCTGCTGGCTGATCATCTGGGCCCGGGCGGCATCGAGATTCATGGGGTGCTCCGTGTTAATCGGCGTAACCGGGAAAATTCAGAGGAGGGAAGGTTAAGGCGTCGATGTCCGGGTGACAAGGCACAAAGCTCGCATTATGGTGAATCGCCCGCCGCTGACCGGCCCCCTTGAGATAAGCTTGGCGGATGTGCGAACAAACTGGCCACCCGACATCTTCTGCCAATAGAATCAGGGTTTTCCGCGGGGCCACCTGCCCAGCGACGTCAGAGAGGTCCGCATGAGCAGCAACTCAGAGAGTCTTTTTCGCCAGACGGCGCGCCTGAGCGAAGAGGTCATCGGGCCACTGCCTGGCTCGAGAAAGGTATTCGTTAGCGGTAGCCGACCCGATATCAGGGTCAGCATGCGCGAAGTCCGACAATCCGATACCCCGGGGAATCATGGCGGCGTGCCCAATCCGCCGATTTCGCTTTACGACACCTCGGGACCGTACACGGATGCATCTGCTTCGATTGAGCTCGAGCGGGGTCTGCCGGCTTTGCGCGGTGACTGGATCGAAGAGCGGCAGGACACCGAGTCGCTGGCAGGGCGAAGCGCTGATTACGCGCGTGCGCGTCTGCAAAACGCCGAGCTTGATGCGCTGCGCTTCCCGAACTTGCCGACGCCGCGGCGTGCTCGCGCCGGTGCCAATGTCAGCCAGATGCATTACGCCCGGCGTGGCCTGGTCACGCCAGAGATGGAATACATCGCGCTGCGTGAGAACGCGCGGCTTGCCGAATTGAAGGAAGACTATGAGCGGGCAGGGTTGTCCCCCAGGCATCCCGGGCAAGGATTTGGTGCGACCTTGCCGGCCACAGTGACTGCGGAATTTGTACGCGATGAAGTCGCCGCCGGCCGCGCCATCATTCCGGCCAACATCAACCATCCGGAACTCGAGCCGATGATTATCGGCCGCAATTTCCGGGTCAAGATCAACGCCAATATCGGTAATTCGGCAGTGACCTCTTCGATTGCGGAGGAGGTCGAGAAGATGGTCTGGTCGGTGCGCTGGGGTGGCGACACGATCATGGACCTGTCTACTGGCAAGAATATTCATGAGACCCGGGAATGGATTATCCGTAATTCCCCGGTGCCGATAGGCACCGTGCCTATCTATCAGGCGCTGGAAAAAGTCGGTGGTAAGGCAGAAGATCTGAATTGGGAGATCTTCCGTGACACGTTGATAGAACAGGCCGAGCAGGGCGTTGATTACTTTACTATCCACGCCGGCGTACGCCTGCCCTTCATCCCGCTGACGGCGGACCGGATCACTGGCATCGTATCGCGCGGCGGGTCGATAATGGCGAAGTGGTGTCTGGCCCATCATCAGGAGAATTTCCTCTACACACACTTCTCCGATATCTGCCAAATCATGCAGGCCTATGACGTGTCATTCTCGCTGGGTGATGGCCTGCGTCCGGGCTGTATCGCCGATGCCAATGACAAGGCGCAATTCGCCGAACTGGAAACGCTGGGCGAGTTGACTGCGATCGCCTGGGAGCATGATGTTCAGGTGATGATAGAAGGCCCGGGTCATGTGCCGATGCAATTGATCAGGGAAAACATGAGCAAGGAGCTGGAATCCTGCTTTGAGGCTCCCTTCTACACACTGGGGCCGTTGGTGACCGATATTGCGCCGGCCTATGACCACATCACTTCTGCAATCGGTGCGGCGCAGATCGGCTGGTACGGAACCGCAATGCTCTGCTATGTGACACCGAAAGAGCACCTGGGTCTGCCGGATAAGAACGATGTGCGGGAGGGGATCGTGGCCTACCGTATTGCGGCCCATGCCGCTGATCTGGCCAAGGGCCACCCGGGAGCGCAGATCCGTGACAACGCCTTGTCCAAGGCGCGTTTCGAGTTTCGCTGGGAGGACCAGTTCAATCTGGGTCTGGATCCAGAGCGTGCTCGTGAATTCCATGATGCGACCTTGCCCAAGGAAGCACACAAACTCGCGCACTTCTGTTCCATGTGCGGTCCACAATTCTGTTCGATGAAAATCAGCCAGGAAGTTCGCGATTATGCACGCGGCCGCGGCATAAACGAGATCGGCAGCGCGATGGAAATGGGTATGCAGGAGAAGGCGCTGGAATTCCGGCGCGAAGGCGCTCAGGTGTATCGCAAGTCATGAAGGAGGCCCAAGCGGGATACCGTTGCTCGAGACACTGACCATCGCCGCAGGACTGGGCGCCTTCGGGTTCCTGGTCTACTACCTTCGCCGCCGTCTGGCTGGGCGTGGCTTCAGTGCGCTTGATTCCGGCCCGGAAGGCGCTCGCGCGGCGCGCCCAGGTCCGTCTGGCGGGCGCATCGTTAAAAGCAGCGGGAAAAAGGATGCCGATCCCCTGGCAGTTCTCTCGGGGCAGGCTCTGTTCGCCGAACTCGCAGATTCGATGGACAACGCGGTGTTGGTCCATCACCGGGAAATTCTGTTTGCCAATAGTGGCGCCGCGAAAGTCTTTGGCGTGCCGTCTGCTCAGCTTGAGGGCATCCAATTGGAGTCCTTCGCTCATCCGGAGCATCGCGACGCCTTGAACCAGTATCTCGATCGTCGTCTGGACGGTAAAGCAGAGCGTGAGACGCTGACCCTGCAACTACTGGACCCGGACGATCGCTCGCACTGGGTGGAGATGCGGCCGTTTGCGGTGCCCGGGACCGATGCGGTGCTCGGTTCGCTGGTGCGGCCCAGCGCCGCTCACGCCATCGAGGAGGCGACCCAGGCCGGCCGCAGTCTCGCCCGGCATACCCTTGATTCGATCGGCGAAGGCGTGATTACCACCGATCTCGATGGTCGTATCGATTACGCGAACGGCGCCGCCGAACTGATGCTGGGCTGCCGTCTCGACATGGCCGAAGGCAAGCTTCTGGGTGACCTGACCAGTCTTGTCGATGAATCAGATCGCAAGCCACTTGGTGATCCGATCCAGCGTTGCCTCGGCGAAGGCAACCGCATCGACCTCGGCCGACGCACGCTGATGCTGTCGAAGACATCTGGTCATGAGCATTCGATCGAGCTCAGCGCGGCGCCGATCCGGACCGGCGAAGGACAGGTGCTTGGCGCGGTGGTTTTGCTGCACGATGTGTCCGAAATTCGCGGCCTGACACGGCAGATGTCCTACCAGGCCAGTCACGACCCACTGACCGGCCTGGTCAACCGCCGGGAGTTCGAACGGCGGCTGGAGGAGGTCGTCGGCGGTGCCCGGGCGGGTTCGACCACCCATGTTCTGTGCTATCTCGATCTGGATCGTTTCAAGGCGGTCAATGACACCTGCGGGCATATGGCCGGCGACAATATGTTGCGCGAGGTCGCGGGTCAGATCCGGGAGCAGGTGCGCGACTCTGACATCGTCGCTCGTATCGGCGGCGATGAATTCGGCATGTTGCTGACGGGTTGTCCGCTGGAGAAGGCACGTCAGATTTCGGACGATGTCGTGGCTGCGATCAGGGATTATCGCTTTGTCTGGCGCGATCGCATTTTCAATATCGGTGTCAGCGTCGGTTTGGTAGAAATCAGTCACGAGAGCGGCAGTCTCGAAGAGCTGATGAGCGCAGCCGATTCGGCCTGCTATGTCGCCAAGCAGAAAGGTCGCGGCCGGGTGCACGTTTACTCTGCGCGTGACGAGGCAGTGGCCCGTCAGCGTGGCGAAATACTCTGGTTGCAGCGCCTGCAAAGGGCGTTGAAAGAAGACCGGTTCGAGCTGTTTCTCCAGCCCATTGTGTCTGTCGGCGGGCGGGTCCATACCGGGCCGGCCTGCGAGGTCTTGTTGCGGATGCGCGATGAAGCCGGCGAGATAATTGCGCCGGGCGATTTCATGGAAGCAGCGGAGCGCTATCATCTGATGCCGAACGTTGATCGCTGGGTGCTGCAAACAGCATTTAGCGCCATTGGCAGCGGTGCGTTGCGTCTGCCCGATCAGCGTAGCTGCACGATCAATCTGTCCGGGCAGACGCTTGGGGATCCCCAGTTCCTCGATTTCGTGGTGCAGTGCCTGGATTACAGCGGTGTCACGCCGGAGCAGATTTGTTTCGAAGTGCGCGAAGCCGCGGTGACCAGCAACCTTACGCACGCCGCACGATTCATCGCCGTGTTACACGGGATGGGATGCAAATTCGCGCTGGATAATTTCGGTAGCGGCATCGGCTCGTTTGCCAACCTTAAGAACCTGTCGATGGATTATCTGAAGATCGATGGCGCCATCATCCGCGGTCTCGGCACCGACGACGTCAGCCATGCCATGGTCAGCGCGATGATCAAGCTGGCTGGCACCTTGAAGATCAGAGTCGTGGCGGAGCATGTCGAAACTGACACGGTATTTTCAACCGTGCGAGACATGGGCGTCGATTTCATCCAGGGATACGCGGTTGGCCGGCCCGAGGCTCTGAAACTCCACTAAAGGCGAACTGCTTTTCCCTGCGCAGGCCCGGTATAATGCGCCGGAATAACGTCGTCCAGGCACACGGCTGTGCTGGATCCGGATCCGAAACTGTCTCCGCCTGCTGGCGAGACGCAAGAAAAGAAGAAGGGGAGCCATGAACATCAACGAGATTCCGCTGATCATGGGCGGGGTAGGTCTGGTCGCCGCGTTTGTTGTCTACCGCATGGTGGTCAGCTATCCGGCCGGCGAAGGCAAGGTCGCGGACATCGCGCTGAAGATCCAGCAGGGATCGATGACCTTTATGCGTCGCGAGTACCTGCTGTTATGGGCAGTCGCCGCGGCGATGATCCTGGCGATCGGCCTGTCAGATCTCGGCTGGGACACGGCTGGGGCCTTCTTCGTCGGCGCTTTGACGTCGTCGCTGGCCGGCTTCATCGGTATGCACACCGCCACCCGGGCGAACGTACGCACGACGGTTGCGGCCCACGAGAAGGGCGCCGGCGCCGCGCTGTCGATCGCATTTTACGGCGGCTCGGTGATGGGCATCACCGTGGCCTCCATGGGGCTGCTCGGCCTCGGCTTTCTTTACCTGCTGTACGGCGGCGATCCGCAGACCGCCGAGACCATCCACGGTTTCGGCATGGGCGCTTCGCTGGTGGCGCTGTTCTCACGTGTTGGCGGCGGCATCTTTACCAAGAGCGCCGATGTGGGCGCCGACCTGGTCGGCAAGATCGAAGCCGGCATCCCCGAGGATGATCCCCGTAACCCGGGCGTGATCGCTGACAATGTGGGTGACAACGTCGGCGACGTGGCCGGTATGGGCTCGGATATCTTTGAATCCTACTGCGGCGCGATGATCGCCTCGATCGCGATTGCTTCTACCATCGCGGTGTCGTTGATGAACGAGAAACTGGGCGGTGGGCTGACTGGCGAGGAGCTGCGGGCGAGCCTGATGAGCTTGCCGCTGCTGCTGTCCTCCACCGGACTGGTATGTTCGCTGCTGGGCGTGATCCTGGTGAGGATGGCGACCGCGCTGCCGCCGGAGAAGGCGCTGCGCGTCGGCACCCTCGGCGCTGCGATCCTGTTTATCCTTGCGGCCTGGTTCGTGATTGGATCGCTGGGTATCGGCACCGGTGTCTGGCTGGCCGTTGTCGCCGGCGCCATCGGCGGCATGATCATCGGTCTGGTCACCGAGTACTACACTGCGGGCCCGCCGGTGCGCAGAATTGCGCGTGAAGGAGAGACCGGGCCGGCCACGGTGCTGATCGCCGGTCTGGCAATCGGCATGCAGTCGGTCGTCGTTCCGATCCTGGCGATCGTCGGCATCATCTATTTCTCTAACGAGACTGCGTCCCTGTATGGCGTGGGTATTGCGGCGGTCGGCATGCTGGCGACTGTTGGCATGACGATGGCCATTGACGCCTACGGGCCGGTCGCCGACAACGCGGGCGGTATCGCGGAAATGGCGGGTCTTGGCGAAGAGACACGCAAGATCACCGATTCGCTGGATGAGGTGGGCAACACCACGGCGGCAATCGGCAAGGGTTTTGCGATTGGTGCCGCTGCGCTGGCGGCGCTGGCTATCATTACTGCCTTTATCGAGGTCGTCAGTCACCACAATCCCGGCTTCTCGCTGGAGATTTCGAATCCGACCGTGCTGATGGGGATGTTCATCGGCGGTATTTTCCCGTTCCTGGTTGCGTCAATGACGATGACCGCCGTGGGCACCGCTGCGTTTGACATGATCAAGGAAATCCGCCGTCAGTTTAAGGAGATCCCCGGGTTACTGGAGGGTACGGCAGAGCCGGACACGGTGCGCTGCGTTGACATCGCCACCCGCGCGGCGCTGGTGCGGATGCTGCCGCCCGGATTGCTGGCGGTGCTGGCACCGGTAGTGGTTGGTTTCGGCATCGGCCCCGAAGCACTGGGCGGCATGCTTGGCGGCGCCCTGCTGGGTTGTGTGCTGTTGGCGATCACCATGGCCAATGCCGGTGGCGCCTGGGACAACGCCAAGAAATACGTGGAGAAGGGGAATCACGGCGGCAAGGGGTCGGATACCCACAAGGCCACCGTGGTCGGCGATACCGTTGGCGACCCGTTCAAGGATACCTCCGGGCCGTCGATGAATATCCTGATCAACGTGCTGGCGATCGTCAGCCTGGTTATTGCGCCACTGCTTTGAGCACAGGCATGGCCTGACACGAAAAAAGGGGGCCTGGGCCCCCTTTTTTTGTCCGCCGGGACTTCGCCCCGAGTATGGCCCCAAATGTCGCCCCAAGTAACGCTGAAGAGTGGCCCTGCTCAGCCGCTGAGGTCGAAAGTCTTGCGCAGACGTTTGCGCACCCGGACCTTCTTCAGCACCACATAGTCCGGCAGACCATCGCGATACGGCGGATGATCCTCGCCCTGTATCAGCGGTTCCAGATAGCGTCGGCATGCGGCGGTGATATGGAAGCCATCGCGTGAGATGAAGTTGCGTGGCAACTTCTTCTCCTTATTTGCGACTTTGCTCAATTCGGCAATGCCGACTTTCCAGCGATAGGGCTTGTCTGATACCCGCACGATGACCGGCATGACAGCATTGCGCCCCTGGACCGCGAGCTTGACTGCTGCTTCGCCCATCGCATAAGCCTGATCGACATCCGTCTTCGAGGCGATGTGTCGCGCTGAGCGCTGCAGATAATCAACCACAGCGTAGTGATACTTGTAGCCGAGTCGATGATTGATGATATTCGCGAGCACGGGTGCGACGCCGCCCAGCTGTACATGGCCGAAAGCATCCTTGCTGCCAGCATCGGACACAAATTGCCCGCTGGGCCATTTGAGACCTTCCGAGGCGACAATCACACAATTGTCGTAGCGTTCGACACAGTCTTTTACCCGCGCAATCAGCGCGACCTCGTCGAGCGCGATCTCCGGAAACAGGATGATGTGCGGCGGCTCATGGCGTTTCAAACCAGCCAGACCGCCGGCGGCCGCAATCCAGCCAGCGTGTCTTCCCATCACCTCCATAATGAATACTTTGGTCTGCTTCATCGACAACACATCGATGGCCGCCTCGCGGGTTGAGGTCGCGACATACTTGGCCACCGAACCGAAGCCGGGACAGTTGTCTGTGACCGCCAGATCGTTATCCACTGTTTTCGGGACACCGACGCAGGTAATCGGGTAGCCCATACGTTCGCCAATTTGCGAGACCTTCCATGCGGTATCCATAGAGTCGTTACCGCCATTGAACACAAAATAACCAATATCATGTGCCCGGAACACATTGATCATGCGTTCGTATTCGGCCAGGCTTTCGTTCAGACCCTTGAGGCGATAGCGCGAGGAGCCGAATGCGCCGCCCGGCGTGTGCCGCAACGCCGCGATGCTGGCCGATGATTCCTTGCCAGTATCGATCAGGTCCTCAGATAAAGCGCCGATAATGCCCTGGTGACCGGCATAAACCTCGCCGATGCGATCGGGATAATTGCGCGCGGTTTCGATGACACCGCAGGCAGTGGCGTTGAGGACTGCGGTAACACCGCCGGATTGTGCGTAGAACAGATTGCGTTTGGTCATTGGGACTCCTGACCCGTCATGGCGTGCAAAGCATAGCCCATTCGACCCCCGCCTTCATCGGTTTGACCTCACCAGAGCTGGGAGCTAGCCTGACGCCCGGGATGGGGGTGCCGCCTGCGGATTTCACCGTCCAAAGCTGTCAGCCCAGGGATTGTCGATTTATAGCGAGACCAACATGAGAATTATCCTTCTAGGTGCGCCGGGTTCGGGTAAAGGAACGCAGGCCCAGAGATTGACCAAGGGACATGGCATCCCGCAGGTCTCTACCGGCGATTTGCTGCGTGAAGCGGTGGCTCAGGGCACCGAGCTTGGCAAGAAAGCGAAGATCGCCATGGACGCCGGCGAGCTGGTTTCCGACGATATCGTCCTGGGCATGATCCGGGAGCGTCTGGCACGCCCTGACGCCGAAAGCGGTTTTATCCTCGACGGTTTCCCCCGCAATCTGGCTCAGGCCGAAGCATTGGATGGCGTGCTGGAGGATCTGGGGGCACCATTGGATGCCGCGGTCCTGATGGACGTTGACTTCGACGTGCTGCTCAAGCGTCTTACCGGCAGACGCACCTGCGGCAGTTGCGGCAAGGTCTACAATGTCTATTTTTTCGCACCGAAAAAAGACGGCGTTTGTGATGCCTGTGGCGGCGAGTTGATCCAGCGCGCAGACGACAATGAAGAGACCATCACGCAGCGCCTGAAGGTCTATGAATCACAGACCACCCCGCTGGTTTCGTTCTATGAAGAGCGAGGCAAGCTCAAGGTGGTGCCGGCCGAAGGCGAGATTGATGAAGTCTTTCAGCGTCTGGAGGCTGCGTTGGGCGCCCCGCGCGGTGGCCACGGTAGCTAGCCGAGTTGTTTTGCCTGTTCGAGCAGTTCGAGCAGACGACTACCAACAAGCTCTCGCCGCCAACCGGCGAGCACCGGCAGATCAC
Source organism: uncultured Gammaproteobacteria bacterium (assembly GCA_963704875.1). GTDB lineage: Bacteria > Pseudomonadota > Gammaproteobacteria > Steroidobacterales > XN24 > CAMYOC01. Next base: position 273,375 of record CAVPIA010000005.1, read on the forward strand.
GCTCTCCGCTGACCAGGCGTCTGAGTTCCGCGCGTGTTGCGATCAGTGAAGCAGCAACCTCGGATTCTTTGGCGCAACGATCCAGTTGCTTGCCCAGGCGGCCAACCAGGGCGCCCTCGCTGCGACTAAGTCGGGAATCAGTGGCTGCATCAGGTGTTGGCGATTCTTCCCCTATTCGCAGACGCCGAATCAGTTCGCCGGCATGGTTGCGCAGCACCGCCGCGGGAACGGCTTCAAGTTGCGCGAGCTGATCCGGATCCTGTGGAGCTCGTGTCGCCAGGGCCATCAGCGACTGATCTGAGAGGATCCAGCGGCGCGGTCGATTGCGTTCCACCGCGACTTCTTCGCGCCAGGCTGCAAGCTGCTGTAAGCGGCCCAGCGCCGACCCTTCAAGCTGACGCCAGCTCTTTACCTTTTGCCAGGCGGTCGCCGGATCCGCCGAATAGAGCTGTGGATTCTCCAGCGCCAGGAAATCCGCCTGTGGCCAGTCCCCGCGTCCGCGGTCGGCAAGCTGCTCAACCAGTGTTTCATACAACGGCACCAGGTAGCGCACGTCATCGGCGGCATAGCGCAGTTGATCGGGCAGCAATGGCCGCCGCGACCAGTCGGTCCGGGCATGGCCCTTGTCCAGCGAAATCCCCAACACAGCCTCGACCAGATTTCCGTACCCGCATTGATCGGGGAAGCCAAGCATGCCGGCCGCAATCTGGGTGTCGTAAATGGGGGCGGGTACGCGCGCATGCAACGCGAAGAACAATTCCAGATCCTGGCGCGCAGAATGAAGTACTTTGATGACCGAGGGTTCGAACAGCAGTTGATCCACCGCGCCGGCCCCGTTGAGGGCGATAAGGTCAATGCAGAAGATATGCCCGGCACCCGCAACCTGTAACAGACACGGCAGTGGGTAATAAGTCTTTTCGCGCACGAATTCCGTGTCGATGGCGATAAACGGAGCACCGGCGAGCAGGTCCGCAGCGCGTTTGGATTCGCTTGGGGTATCGATGTAGTGAAAGTCGTCCATGGCGATGCATTATCACAGAATCTTCAGGTCAGAATCCTGAGGGCAGAATAATGTGGGCGTATGGTGCGAGCCGTCCCGCCGGTTATCATGCTGTCGTGATTGTCGGAACATTTGAATTGTGAAACAGATATTTCGCGCCCTGCTCGACATAGCAACGCTGAGACGTGGTCCTCAGGATCTGCCCGGCTCGGCGTTCTTCGCTGGCTTGATGGCCTTGTTGTATGTGCTTACAGGGGTCATCAGTATCGCCGTCTACTCCAGCAGTGCATCGCAGCTGATGGCTCAGCTGGCGCTGGATCTGGTCCTGCTGGTCGGATTTTTTAGTCTCCTGCTGAGCCTGTGCCGCCGCGGTGCGCGCTTGCGCCAGACCCTGGCGGCGATCATGGGCGCCGGCGCCTTGCTCGCCTGCTTTGCACTGCCATTGTCGTTGCTGTTGCAGTCCAGCGCCCCCGGCGATCCGTCCGCATTGATCCCCGCATTGGGTATCTATCTGATCGTGCTCTGGTCCATCAGCATCAATGGTCATATCCTGCATCGCGCGCTGGAGATCCCCTATGTCGGCGGGGTGCTGCTAGCCGCCAGCTACTTCATCCTCAACTACATCGCATTCGCCTACCTGTTTCCCGCGGAGATCTGATGCATATCCATATCCTTGGTATTTGCGGCACGTTTATGGGTGGGATCGCTGCTCTGGCAAAGTCTGCCGGGCACCGGGTAACGGGCGCAGACGAAAAGGTCTATCCGCCCATGAGTACCCAGCTGGAGCAACTCGGGATCGAGATCACGCAAGGCTTCGATGCCGATCAGCTGGATCTGGAGCCGGATTGCGTGGTCGTGGGGAATGTCATGCGCCGCGGCTTGCCGGTCGTGGAAGCGCTGCTGGATCGCGGTTTGCCATATACCTCCGGGCCGGAGTGGCTGGCCAGCCATGTGCTGGCAGATCGCTGGGTGTTGGCGGTGGCAGGCACACATGGCAAGACCACGACCAGCAGCCTGTTGGCGTGGATACTCGATCACGCCGGGCTTGACCCGGGCTTTCTGATCGGCGGTGTGCCGACGGGCTTTGGCAGTTCCGCCAGGCTGGGCAGCGGGCCGTTCTTTGTGGTCGAAGCAGACGAGTACGACACCGCCTTTTTCGACAAGCGATCCAAGTTTGTTCACTACCATCCGCGCACGCTGGTGTTGAACAATCTGGAGTTTGATCACGCCGATATATTTCCCGACCTCGATGCAATCAAGCGCCAGTTTCATCATCTGCTGAGGACAGTTCCGGGCTCTGGTTGTGTCGTCAGCAAGCTGGATGACGATAATCTCGAGGCGGTTCTGGAAATGGGATGCTGGACGCCGGTGGAGCGATTCTCCAGCCGTGAAGGCGCGCCATGGCGCTGTCAGCTGGTGCCCGGGGCGGGTTTCGATCTGGTGCATCCTGATGGGCGGGTCACCCGTGTCAAATGGTCGTTGAGCGGGCAACACAACGCGGAGAATGGAGTCGCCTCGATGCTGGCCGCGCGGCATGCCGGCGTGCCTCTGGAGGCTGCTGCCAGCGCGCTTGAGTCCTTCCAGGGTGTGCGTCGCAGGATGGAGTTGCGTGGCGAAGTCCACGGTGTGCGTGTCTATGACGATTTCGCCCACCACCCAACCGCGATCCGCATGACGCTTGAGGGTTTGCGCAGGGAAGTGGCTGATCGGCGAATCATTGCGGTGCTTGAGCCACGCTCGAACACCATGCGCATGGGCGTGCATCGCGAAACCCTGGCCCCGGCACTGGCCGCGGCCGACAGAGCCTTGTTGTTACGCCCTTCCGGGCTGGATTGGGAAATGGATGAGCTCGCATCGCGGACAGACACGCCGATCCGGATTTTCGGCGAACTGGAGGAACTGCGGGATTGCCTTGTGTCCGATCTGCGCAGCGGCGATCATGTAGTCATTATGAGCAATGGCGCTTTTGGCGGCTTGCACGACAGCCTGCTGGCTGCGCTTGCCGCCGCCGGACCCCAGTCATGAGACATCGCGAAGCCGCACATCGTATCGCCCTGGCATGGACCGGGGCCTCCGGCATCCAGTATGGCTTGCGGCTGCTGGAGTGCCTGCTGGAATCAGGTTGCCAGGTTTCGCTGATGGTCTCGAAGCCGGCTCAGGTGGTCGCCTCGATGGAGACTGATCTTGTGTTGCCGGCGCGCCCCGCCGATATACAGAGCATGCTGGCCAGGCAGTTCTCCGCTGCGCCAGGGCAGCTTGCGGTCTATGGCCGTGAACAATGGACTGCGCCGCCAGCCAGCGGTTCTGCGGTGGCCGACGCCATGGTGATCTGTCCCTGCACTACCGCGACGATCTCCGCCGTGGCGACCGGTGCCAGCCGCTCGCTGATCGAGCGTGCCGCTGACGTCGTCCTCAAGGAAAGCCGCAAATTGCTGCTGGTGGTCCGGGAGACGCCTTTATCCGTTATCCATCTGGAGAACATGCTGCGTCTGGCGCAGGCGGGTGCGATCGTGATGCCCGCGGCGCCGGGTTTCTATCATCGCCCGCAACAGGTGTCTGAGCTGGTCGACTTCATGGTTGCCAGAGTCATGGACCATCTCGGTCTTGCCCAGACCCTGGTCCCGCCATGGGGCAGCAGTGACGACAGCGACGGTTGAGCAGGCGAGCAGCGATCCGACGATGGAAGAAGCCGGCATAGAAATCCCCATTTTCCCGCTGCGCACGGTACTGTATCCGGGCGGCCCATTGCCGTTGAGGATATTTGAGACCCGTTATGTGGATATGGTCGGCCGGTGCCTTAAACAGGATCTTGGTTTCGGCGTCATTGCCCAGCTGGAAGGCTCTGAGTTGGGTAGCCCGGTTCTGCATCAGATAGGGACCCTGGCGCGTATCGTCGACTGGTATCAATTCGATGATGGCCTGCTGGGCATTACCGCCGTGGGGGAAACCCGCTTCCTGCTGACTGAAACGCACCGTCAGGAAGATGGTCTGAATCTCGGCCACATCGAGTTTCTGGAGCCAGAGGCGCCGATGCCGTTGCCCGCGCGGTTCAGTGCTTTGCTGACCCTGCTGGAAAACGTGATGGCGGAGCTGGAACCCCAGTATCGATTTATCGAAAAAGATTTCGAAGACGCCAGCTGGATTGGCTACCGACTGGCCGAGGTTCTGCCGCTGAGTCTGGAGCAGAAACAGCATTGTCTGGAATTGAGTGATCCCTTGCGGCGTCTGGAAATGCTGGTGCCGCTGGTGGAATCGCTGCGGCAATGAAGGCTGTCAAAGCCAGTGTCTGCCGCCGCTGGCTCTGGAATGGGACAACGACATGAGTGACTCCGAGAAGCCAAGGCCCGGGCCGTATTGCGTGGACCTGGAGCAGGGCAAAACCTATTTCTGGTGCCGCTGTGGCCGAAGTCAGCGGCAGCCGTTTTGTGATGGCTCCCACCAGGGTAGTGGTGTGGAACCGATTCGCTTCGAAGCCGAGCGCAGCGAAACGGCATGGTTGTGTGGTTGCAAACGCAGCGCAGCGGCGCCGATGTGTGATGGCAGCCATAATCGACCGGTCATGCACGAGACAGTGGATGAGTGAGAACACGCGTGTGGTTTGTGTGCACCGGATGACTGATCCGATCGAGGCAAATCTGCTCAAGGGTCTGCTGCAACAGGAGGGTATCCCTGCGGAGATCAGCGGTGAGGATCTGGTCGGTGCGTATTCTGGTGTGCCCAGAGTGTGCGACGTGCGGCTGCTGGTGCCGCCGGCTTATCGGCTTGCGGCAGACGCCCTGATCAAGGCCTATGAGGCGGCGAAAGGGGCACCCCCGAACGAGTCGGTGTGGATTTGCGCTGGCTGCGGCGAGGAGAACGCGATGAGTTTCGAGACCTGCTGGCAATGCGGGCATTGCCAGCAAGACGGAGCGACAATGTGAAGCGTTTGTCGGAACAGGTCCGCCTGATACTTATTCACGGCATGGCGCGCAAGCCGCCGGAGCAGGCCTGGCTGGCGTTGTGGCGGACCTGTTTGCTGGAGAATCTGCAGGTCCAGGATCCGGCCCTGGGGCGCAGGCTGGCGGATGACCCGGAATTACTGGTGTCTGCCTACTGGGCAGACGCGGTGCCGGACCACCTGGCCGAGCTTCCCGCCAGGGTCCGGGGGCTAAAACAATCTGTCGCGGCGCTGGTGGCTTTGCGCAGAGAGTACAAAGCCGCACTTCATGTGCCTGCCGCGGGTCTGACCATGGCGCAATACAGAGATTTCGCGCCGCACATTATCGAAGCACTGCATGCCGCGCTGGTATTCGGACCGTCGATTCGAACCGGCCATGGATGGGAACTGGACCGTTATCATCGCGATAGCGGAGTAGCGGATCGAATCCGGCGACCCCTTGAGCAGCGTCTGCGCGAGTGCTGGGACCAGGGGCGCCGCGTGGTGATCCTGGCTCATTCACTCGGTGGTGCGGTCGCCTATGACGCGTTGTGGCGATTTGCGCATCGGCCGGAACCCGAGTTTCGCAATTACCGCAAGCACAAGGTCGACTTGCTGGTCACCATGGGGGTGCCGCTGGCCGAACCCTATGTCCAGGAGATCATGCTCAGCGGACGGGCGCTTGCGAATCGTGCAGCTCCGCTGGTCGGCCAACGCCGCCAGGCATGGCTGGGAAATCTCAGGCGCTGGCACAACTACGCTGCGCTCGGAGACATCGTCTGTCAGGATCTGGATATGGAGGCGCAGTTTTTTGCCGGCATGCGGCGCGATCTGGGTCCGTATCGCGAGCGCGACCTGCGCGATTACCGCGGCTTATTCAATGCCTATCGCGAACCGGAAGGCGGGCCCAACCCGCACAAGGCGTTTGGATATCTGAACCAGCCGAAACTGGCGCAGCAGCTCAGTCGCCTATTGCGACAACTCGACCGCGACTGATCAACGCCTTCGCCACGGGTTCAGGCCATTTCGGCAAACGCGACTTTCGCAGCCGCGAGCGTTGCGTCAATGTCCTCTGCTGAATGCGCGGCAGAAACAAATCCGGCTTCGTAAGAGGAGGGCGCAAGATAAACGCCCTGGCGCAACATGGCGTGGAAGAAGCGGCGGAAACGCTCTCCATCACACGCCATCACCTGGTCAAATGAGGTAATCGGCGAGACCGCCGAGAAGAAGCATCCGAACATGCCGCCGGCCTGGTGCGTGGAGAACTCGATGCCCGCCTCACCGGCGGCGGTGCTGAGTCCATCTACCAGTGATCTGGTGCGTTCGCCAAGGCTGTCGTAGAAGCCCGGCGCGCTGATGCGTTCCAGTGTCTCCAGACCCGCTGCCATGGCCACCGGATTGCCGGATAATGTGCCGGCCTGATAGACCGGTCCGGCTGGCGCGATATGCTGCATGACGTCGGTTCTGCCGCCGAACGCGCCCACCGGCATGCCGCCGCCGATGATTTTTCCCAGGGTCGTGAGATCGGGCCTTATCCCGTAGATCGATTGCGCACCGCCTCTGGCGACGCGGAAGCCGGTCATCACTTCGTCAAAAATCAGCAAGGCCCCGTATTCGTCACAAACAGCGCGCAAGCCTTCCAGAAAGCCATCGACCGGGGGCACCATATTCATGTTACCGGCAATCGGTTCAATGATGATGCAGGCGATCTGCTCACCGAGCTCGGCAAACGCGCTGCGGACCTGCTCAATGTCATTAAAGCTCAGGGTGATGGTGTGCGCCGCGACGGAGGCGGGTACACCCGGAGAAGTCGGTACACCGAGGGTCAGCGCGCCGGACCCGGCCTTGACCAGCAGCGAGTCTGAGTGGCCGTGATAGCAGCCTTCAAACTTGACGATCTTGTCGCGCCCGGTGAACCCTCTGGCCAGCCGGATCGCGCTCATCGTGGCCTCGGTGCCCGAGCTGGTGAATCGCACCTGCTCGATACTTGGCATCGTCTCGCAGACTTTTCGTGCCAAAGCTGTTTCTGATGCCGTCGGCGCGCCATAACTGAGTCCGCGATCCGCGGCTTGCTTGACCGCCTCGATCACGCCCCGGTCGGCGTGGCCAAGAATCATCGGTCCCCAGGAGCCGATATAGTCGATATAGCGACGCTCATCCTCGTCGAAAATGTACGCACCGGCCGCTCGCTTGACGAATACGGGGGTGCCGCCGACCGAGCCAAACGCGCGTACAGGCGAATTGACACCGCCAGGAATATAGCGTTTTGCTTCTTCGAACAGGGGATCGCTTCGATTCATCGCTGGCCGGCTCCTTGGGCGATTCAACGGGGCGTTTATTCTAGCCTATTGCCGCCGGTCTGAGCCTGGAACAGCGTGCTGAATTCTCTGGCGGCGGCGCCGGGATCGGCCGTATCGAACAGACCGCTGATCACCGCAAGCGCGTGACAGCCGGCATCGATCAGCGGCGGCGCGTTTTGCGGCGTGATGCCGCCGATCGCCACCACCGGGCAATCCAGTTCCCGCGTTGCCTGGCGATACAGCGCCAGTGGTGCGCGAATCGCATGCGGTTTGGTCGAGGAGACAAAGGCGCTACCGAAAGCGACATAACTGGCACCGTCCCTGACTGCCTGCCGGGCGTGCGGGAGCGAATCGTAGCAGGAGATGCCGATCAAAAATGCCGCGCCGGCCCGGGCGCGCGCGGACGCGCAATCCAGATCCGATCTCCCAAGATGCACACCATCCGCGCCGACATCCAGAGCCAGATCGAGATCGTCATTGACGATAAATCTCGCGGCGTGTTGCCGGCACAGATCCCTGATCGCTTTCGCCAGCGCCAGCCGCGGAATTAATTCCGGTCGCTTGTCTCGATACTGGACAGTACGGGCGCCACCGTGCAGGCAGCCGCTGACTTCGTCCAGCAGACGCGAATCGGCGGCAGATTCCGATACGGATTCCAATCCGCCGACCTGCTCCGGGGTGATCGCATAGAGCCCCGTCGGCAGCCCCGCCTGGACGCTAGTCATCCTGTGCTGCGACCAGCCGGCGGGGAACATGCTGGCCGTTCCCCGGCCGGTAGGCTTGCTGCAGGGCCTGCCAGGTATAACGCTGTGCTTCCGCGACCGCCGCCGGTATCGGCCGTCCCCGGGCGATCAGTGCTGTGATCGCGGCGGCCAGCGTGCAGCCGGAACCATGATACTGCTCTGGCAGACGGCGCCAGCGGAACACCTCAGCCATGCCGTCCTTGCCATACAGCACATTTTCGACGCCCGGCGTGTCTTCGTCCGCACCCTTGGCCAGGACGTAGCGGCAGCCATACGCAAGCAACGCCCGCGCAAAGCCATCGCGATCGTCGGATAGTGAGCTGCGGCGGGCTTCCCCGGCCAGACGCCGGATTTCCAGTGCATTAGGGGTTAACAGCGTGGTCAATGGTAGCAAGCGGTCGAGCAGCGTCGCGGTCAACGCGTCTTCGGCCAGCGCGGCGCCGCCGGCTGCGACCAGCACCGGGTCAAGCACCACAGGAATATTCGGATGCTCCTGCAGCAGATCCGCCACGAGCCCGGCAATTTCACTGGTTGCCAGCAAGCCGATCTTGATCGCACGCACATGCAGATCCGCCAGCACGGCGCGAGCCTGCGCGATGACCAACTCTGCCGCCGCAGCCTCCACCCGATAGGCATTACGTGTGTCCTGCACGGTCAGTGCAGTGACGACCGGCGCAGGGTGGCCGCCCAGGGCCGCTATCGCCTGTATATCTGCGCTGATCCCGGCACCGCCAGACGGATCATTGCCGGCGATGATCATCACCACCGGCGGGCTGTTCGTGGGGCTCATAAAGGGCGGGGTTCCGGTTGCAGGTCCATGCGTGGGAGAATATGCGAATTGCTGCCGACTATCGACCGCTCAAAATAAAAAAAGGAATCCAATGAAGGCCTACATGTGCGTTATATGTGGTTACGTCTATGAAGAAGAAAAAGGCGAGCCTGAATCCGGGATCGAACCGGGCACCCGCTGGGAGGATGTCCCTCTGACCTGGCGTTGCCCGGACTGTGGTGCGGGCAAGGAAGACTTTGAGATGGTCGAGATCTGAGGCGACGCCTGGTCCCGGCGCGCAGCCGGCCTGCGTCTCAATCCATCTGCTGCGCGGGGCTGACTAAGGGGCCGGGGACCAGTTGCTGACCTTCTGTCCCCGATTCTCCAGCAATCGAATCAGGCTGTCTTTGCCAACCAGATGCAAGGCGCCGACAACCACCAGCGATGTTCCCCGGCGCGATCCCAGATCGATGATCTTGTCCGCCCAGTCGCGATTACGCCTGGTCACCAGCGCGTCATACACCTCCGGATAATCGGCGAAGCTGCTGCCCATGAGCCGCGCCAGTGCGGTCGAGTCGCCATCTCGCCAGGCGCGGATCATCGAGTCCATTTCTGCTTCTGCCGAGCCGGCTTCCTCGAGTGTTTGCAGCAGCAGCATCGACTGGACTCTGGCCGGCATGGCGTCAAACAGGCGCAGCTGAAATTCCATGGTCTCAAGCCCTGAAATCGGCTTGCCGTCGATCCTGGCTTGTCCTGACAGATAGGACTCCAGACCCAATTCAGGATTGAACCCGGCCTTCATCATCTGCAGGTTCATAATCGTCAGCGCGGCAAACCAGGGCTCGAAACTTTCCATCAAAGCCAGCTCAAAGCCGAGCCCGCTGGCCAGTTTGCTGGCTCGATCGAAATCCCTGCGACCCATGATGGAAGACATGCTGCTGCCTGGCTCCAGCGTCGCCATTTGTGTAATCAGCATCTGCGCAGCCAGCGGATCCAGTTTGCCGGTGTCGATCTCCATCACCAGGTTATCAGCGGCTGCATAAGCCGCCTCCACCGAGGCAGGCAGCGGGTAGTCCTGCTGTCGCAACACATGAACCGAGCCAAGCATCAGCACGGTGCCGGCGCTGCCCTGATATTCCCAGATCGCGGGACCCCTGGCATTGACCGTGGACGCACCGAGCAAAAGCCAAAGTGAGCTTGCGATAATCAGGAATCTCAACAGTCTGCTCATGCCCCGTGTCTCCGGTCACTCAGCAAGCGGTGCAAAAAGGCGATCCGCGCTGATGACTCCAGTGAACAGCACCACTTGTATGCCTGATCAAGGTCCTTGCCGCTGGCGTAGACGCCGTGCCCACGCACGATAGCCACCGGCGATCGCTGCAGAGCCTCGGCAACCAGAGCAGGCGATTCCTTTGTGTAGTCCTGCGCCCTGATATCGACTACCGGAACCCTCGTAAAATAGTAGCGTCCTTCGAAATCGGATGGCTCGAAATCAACCCCGTCCATGGTCAGCACGATCGCATGCGGTGCGTGACAGTGGATCACCGCTGCGGCTTCCGGAAACGCCTGATAGACCGCCCGATGCAAGGGCGCGTCGAGCGAGGCCGTGGCCGGCAAATCAAAGTTGTCGGCGCAGCTGACCAGATCGTCCGCAGACAGGGTATCGGCACAGCAACCCGTGGGTGTGATCCAGAATCCGCCGGCGGCGCGCTGCGACGCGTTGCCGCTGTGCGAATCATTCAGCCCATGCACGCGCAGCAAGTGGTAATAGTCGACCAGTTGCTGTGGTCGCCCGACCAGGTCGGCAGCGAGATCCAGCTGCGATTCGCTGGCAGAGCTCATGGATCCAGCTGGGTGATCTGGCTGTCCATGCTGCCGTCGCGCCGCAATTTTAGCCGCCGAAAACCCGGTCCGAGCCGGTCAAGGGCAAAAGCGTCCACGCCAGGGACGAACTGATAGCAGGTCGAGGGTGTTCCCATCAATCGCAGGCCATCCCTGCGCTGGTCATAAGTCTGGTGGATGTGGCCCCATAGCAGACCGCGGACTCGGGAATGGCGGCTGAGCACCGCCATCAGCGCATCCCGGTCCGCCAGGCCAACCGAATCCAGCCAGGCGCTGCCGACCGGCACCGGCTGGTGGTGCAGGCAAATCAGCGCGTGTTCGGCATCAGTGTCGGCAAGCTGCTGGTCGAGCTCAGCCAGTTGGTCCGCGCCGATCCGGCCGCCGGCGCGTTCGCCGTCCCATGTGTTTAACATCGGCAGCAACCAGTTGCCCCGGCGAAGCGTCTGGCAGTAGTGGAAGTTATCGCTGTCGAGGATGCTGGCGAGGACCGTTGGATCATCGTGATTGCCCGGGATACAGAATACCGGCGTTTGCGCCGGCTCCAGCGTTTCGCGCAGAAAACGATAGGATTCAGGGCTCTGATCCTCGGAGATATCTCCGGTCAGCAGAATGATATCCGGCTGCCACAAGGCGAGCGCGTGCTGCAGCGTTCGTCGGAAGCTTGCGCAGGTCGCTACGCCCTTAAGCTGACGCTCCGGATCTTCGAACAGATGCGAATCTGTCAACTGCAGGATATCTAGGTCAATTGTGGCGGTCGTCATGGGCTCCGCTTCCAGCCTTCGGCGCGGAGCTAGTGTAACCTCTGGCGTCGCTTATCGAGAAACGAAGAGGTCTCAAAACGTGTCCAACCAGACCCTCGCTGTCACCGACGATATCTACCGCTATATCCTCGATGTATCGCTGCGGGAGGCGCCGATATTGGCGGCGCTAAGGCAGCGCACCGCGGAACATCCCCAGGTCGCGATGCAGATATCGCCCGAGCAGGGTCAGCTGATGGCGCTGCTGGTTCGTCTTTGCGGCGCCAGACGTTGTCTGGAGATTGGCGTATTCACTGGATACAGCAGTCTCGCGGTGGCGCTGGCGATGCCTGCGGACGGGAACGTGATCGCCTGCGATGTTAGCGAGGAATACACGCGGATAGCGCGTGAGTTCTGGGAGCGGGCCGGGGTCGCGGACAAGATCGACCTGCGGCTGGCGCCGGCCCTGGACACCCTTGAGCAATTGCTCAATGAGGGCCAGGCGGGGCAATTCGATTTCGCCTTTATCGATGCCGACAAGGGCAATTATCTTCAATATTACGAGAAGACTCTGGAATTATTGCACCCCGGCGGGATGGTCGCGGTGGACAACACGCTCTGGTCGGGGAAATTGCTGACGCCGGATCCGGCGGACGCCGACAGTCTCGCGCTGGATGCATTCAACCGCTACCTGCATGGTGACGCCAGGGTCGACATCAGCCTGATCCCCATCGGCGATGGCCTGACACTTGCCCGCAAGCGCCGGGACTGAGCACGCGGATAAAAAAAGCCCCGGCAACCAGCCGGGGCTTTTTTTCGTGCCGGCACAGGCCGGAAACGATCAGTAGCGATAATAATCGGGCTTGTAGGGACCCTCGACATTCACGCCGATGTACTTGGCCTGTTCCGGCGTCAGTTCGGTCAACTTTGCGCCGACCCGCAGCAGATGCAGACGAGCCACCTTTTCATCGAGATGCTTGGGCAGAACGTAGACCCGGGGTTCGTATTTATCCGGGTTCTTCCACAAGTCGATCTGCGCCAGCACCTGATTGGTAAACGAGCTGGACATCACATAGCTCGGGTGACCGGTGGCGCAGCCGAGATTTACCAGCCGCCCCTCAGCAAGCAGGATAATCCGCTTGCCGTCGGGGAAGACGATATGGTCTACCTGCGGCTTGATGTTGTCCCACTGCAGCGAACGCAGCGCCTCAACTTCGATTTCGTTGTCGAAATGACCGATGTTGCAGACGATAGCCTGGTCGCGCATCTTCTCCATATGCGCCATGGTGATCACGTTAGCGTTGCCAGTAGCGCTGACGAAGATGTCCGCCTTGTCGCAGACATCGTCCATGGTCACCACGCGATAGCCTTCCATCGCGGCCTGCAGCGCGCAAATCGGGTCAATTTCAGTGATCCAGACCGTGGCGCTGAGCGCGCGCAATGCCTGGGCGCTGCCTTTGCCGACGTCCCCGTAACCACAGACCACGGCGATCTTGCCAGCGATCATCACGTCGGTGGCGCGCTTGATCGAGTCGACCAGGGATTCCCGGCAGCCGTAGAGATTGTCGAATTTCGACTTCGTTACCGAGTCGTTGACATTGATCGCCGGCACCTTGAGCAGACCGGCACGCTCCATTTCGTAGAGCCTCTGCACACCGGTCGTGGTCTCTTCAGACAGGCCACTCACGTCCTTGAGTAACTCGGGATACTTGTTGTGCATCAACTGGGTGAGATCGCCGCCGTCGTCCAGCAGCATGTTGGGCCGCCAACCGTCCTTGCCGACGATGGTCTGTTCCACGCACCACCAGTAGTCTTCCTCGGACTCCCCTTTCCATGCGAACACCGGCACGCCGGAGGCGGCGATGGCGGCGGCGGCATGATCCTGGGTCGAAAAGATATTGCATGACGACCAGCGCACTTCGGCGCCAAGCTCGGCCAGAGTCTCGATCAGCACGGCGGTCTGGATGGTCATATGCAGGCAGCCGGCAATACGTGCGCCCTGCAGTGGGCGGCTGTCGCCGTATTCTTCGCGCAATGCCATCAGACCCGGCATTTCAGTCTCGGCAATGCTCATTTCCTTGCGGCCCCAGGCCGCAAGGTTGATATCCGCGACCTTATAGTCGGGATTCAGTACGTGGGCGGTCTGACTCATCGGTTTCTCCAGTAATTGTTTAAATCCAGCATGTTATGGACTCAGGCTGCGGCCTCTGTGCGCAGCAGTTCGGCCTTGTCGATACGTTCCCAGCTCAAGTCCGTGTCTTCGCGGCCAAAATGACCATAAGCCGCAGTGTTCTTGTATATAGGACGCAGCAGGTCGAGCATTTCTATGATGCCGTATGGCGTCAGGTCGAAATGCTGCCGGATCAGCGCGATCAGCCGTTCATCGGCCACCTTGCCGGTGCCAAACGTCTCGACGTTGACAGACGTCGGCTCGGCCACTCCGATGGCGTAAGACACCTGGATCTCACAGCGGTCTGCAAGTCCGGCAGCAACGACGTTCTTTGCTACATACCGGGCCGCGTAAGCCGCTGAACGATCCACCTTGGACGGATCCTTGCCCGAGAATGCGCCGCCACCATGCCGCGCCATGCCGCCGTAGGTGTCGACGATAATCTTGCGTCCGGTCAAACCGCAGTCTCCGACCGGGCCACCGACCACGAAACGTCCGGTGGGGTTGATATGGAAGCGGGTCTTGTCGTGGATCCATTCGGCTGGCAGCGTCGGCAGGATAATGGTCTCCATCACGGCTTCGCGCAGATCAGATTGCTTGATTTCCGGATCGTGCTGGGTGGAAAGCACCACCGCATCGACACCGACCGGCTTGCCGTCCCGATAGCGCAAGGTGAGCTGGCTCTTGGCATCCGGCCTCAACCACGGCAAGGTGCCGCGTTTACGCTCTTGTGCCTGACGTCGCACCAGTCTGTGCGCATAGGTGATCGGCGCCGGCATCAGCACATCCGTTTCATTGCTGGCGTAGCCGAACATCATGCCCTGATCGCCAGCGCCCTGGGATCGTTGCTCATCCCGATCAACGCCGATCGCGATGTCCTGGGATTGCTTGCCTATCGCATTCAGCACCGCGCAGGTGGCACCGTCAAACCCGACCTCGGAGCTGTTGTAACCGATATCGAGGATGGTCTTGCGCGCCAGATCTTCCAGATCTACCCAGGCATCCGTGGTGATTTCGCCGGCGACCACCACCATGCCGGTCTTGACCATGGTCTCGCAAGCGACACGCGCTGTCGGATCCTCGCTGAGGATAGCGTCCAGTACCGCGTCAGAGATCTGGTCTGCGATCTTGTCGGGATGGCCCTCGGAGACGGACTCAGAGGTAAAGATGTAGCTGTCAGACATAATGGTCGTGTTCCACGGGCTCAAAAAAGAACCGACATTATACCGAGTATAATTTCGGCTTTCAGTTCCATCTTTATGGCCCTTGGCTGCTTGTCGGGCCTCGATGTCCCGTTCATAGGAGAGCGCAGTGGCGGCAAAAGAAACCCCTGGATGCGATTTCGGCGCATTGGCGCCCGGTTTTTCCTTGCCGGATGTCCGCGCTGAAGCGGGCGAAGCTGGCGGCAGCAGGATCCTGAGCATCGACGATTGCAGGGGTGAGAGAGGGCTGCTGGTCATGTTCATCTGCAACCATTGTCCTTATGTCAAAGCCGTACTCGACCGCCTGTTGCGCGACACTCACGAGCTTGCCGCAGTGGGCATCAACAGCGTTGCCATTATGTCCAACGATGCCGCCGCATACCCTGCGGATTCGCCATCCAATATGGCCAGGCTGGCAGCCGAGAAACAGTTTCCGTTTCCCTACCTCTATGATGAAAGCCAGGATGTCGCCCGCGCTTATGGTGCTGTCTGTACCCCCGATTTCTTTGGCTACAACGCAGATCTGGAGCTCCAGTACCGCGGACGCATTGATGCAGGCGTGATGCAGCCGCCACCGGAGGGCGCACCGCGCGAGCTGTTCCAGGCCATGGCCGCCATCGCCAGCACCGGCCGGGGTCCCGAAATCCAGACCCCGAGCATCGGCTGTTCCATCAAATGGCGCTAACAGCCGGTTTTTTTTGCCACCAGCGCTTGCCGCGCCTGTCCGGTTCCCGGAAAATTGAGGTTTTCACCCTTTCCTGGAGCCGTCATGCCTGAACGCAGAGCTATCGCCAACGCCATCCGGGCCCTCAGCATGGACGCTGTCCAGCAAGCCAATTCCGGTCACCCCGGCATGCCCATGGGTATGGCCGACATCGCTGAAGTGCTGTGGAACGACTTTCTGAAGCACAATCCGGCCAATCCACGCTGGCCTAATCGCGACCGCTTTGTGTTGTCCAACGGCCACGGCTCCATGCTGCTCTACAGCCTGTTGCATCTGACCGGCTATCCGCTTGGCATGGACGAGCTGAAGAATTTCCGCCAGTGGGGCCAGCGCACCGCCGGCCACCCCGAATACGAGCCGGATCTGGGTATCGAGACGACCACTGGCCCGCTGGGTCAGGGCCTGGCGAACGCAGTGGGCATGGCCCTCGCGGAGCGTATCCTGGCGGCACGCTACAACCGCCCCGAACATCAGATCGTTGACCACTTCACCTACGTGTTTCTGGGTGACGGTTGCCTGATGGAGGGTATCTCGCACGAGGCCTGTTCATTGGCAGGCACGCTGGGTCTGGGCAAGCTCATCATGCTCTATGACGACAACGGCATATCCATCGATGGCGAGGTCAGCGGCTGGTTTACTGATGACACGCCCGGGCGATTCGAAGCCTACGGCTGGCATGTGGTGCCTGACGTAGATGGCCACGACCCGGATGCGGTCAAGTCTGCGTTGGCTGCGGCGCGCGCCGAGAGCGCAAGGCCTTCGATCATCTGCTGCAAGACCATTATCGGCTGGGGATCGCCAGGCAAGCAGGGTACCGAGGCCACCCACGGCGCGGCGCTGGGCAAGGACGAAGTCGCGCTGACACGAAAGAACATCGGCTGGGACTCGGCGCCGTTCGAGGTGCCGGAAGAAATCCGTCAGGCATGGGATGCGAGGGTTAGCGGCGCCGAAGCAGAGGCCCGATGGCAGAGAGCTTTCGATGCCTACGCGAGCGAATTCCCGGAGCCGGCGGCGGAATTACGCCGCCGCTGGGACGGCGAATTGCCGGCTGACTGGCCCGCGTTCGCCGATCGAGCCGTGGCCGAGCTCGCGGCCAAAGGCGGCGACGTCGCGACGCGCAAGTCCTCGGAACTGGCGCTGAATGCATTTGGTCCCGCGCTGCCTGAGCTGATCGGAGGATCGGCCGATCTGACCGGGTCGAATAACACTTTCTGGTCAGGCTCGAAGCCGATCAGCAGTGAAGATCCCGATGGCAACTACGTGTATTTCGGGGTTCGCGAATTCGGCATGTCCGCGATCCTGAACGGATTGAGTCTGTACGGCGGCTTTATCCCGTACGGTGCGACCTTCCTGGTGTTCTCTGACTATGCGCGTAATGCGCTGAGAATGGCCGCGCTGATGGATCAGCCGGTGGTGTTCGTTTACACCCATGATTCCGTGGGCCTGGGCGAAGACGGTCCCACTCATCAGCCGGTAGAGCATCTGTCCAGCCTGAGGCTGATTCCGAATCTGCATCTGTGGCGGACCTGCGACACGGTGGAGTCTGCCGTTGCGTGGCGGCTGGCGATCGAGAGCCGGACGACGCCGCATGCGCTGATTTTCTCGCGCCAGACGCTGCCGTTTCAGAGCCGCAATGAGCAACAAATCGCTGACATTGCGCGCGGAGGCTACGTGTTGGTGGATTGCGCCGGGCAGCCCGAAGTGATCCTCATCGCCACCGGCTCCGAGGTCGCGCTGGCAATCGCTGCGGCGTCCGAACTGACCGCGGAAGGACGCCGGGTGCGGGTGGTTTCGATGCCCTGTACCACCGTTTTCAATGCTCAGGATGCGGCTTACCGTGAGCAGGTGCTGCCGGCCGCTGTCACTCACCGGGTGGCCGTCGAGGCCGGAGTCTCCGATCTCTGGCATCGTTATGTCGGTGACAGGGGCGCAGTCCTGGGCATAGATCGATTCGGGGCATCAGCACCGGCCGGCGACGTATTCCGCGAGATGGGATTCACGGTTGAGAATCTCAAGAAAATCGTGAGCAATCTGGATTAGACTCAATTCAAGGCATGCGGTCCGGATCGGGCCGCGAACATCTGACGGGTTCTGGAGGAACAAGCATGGCTATCAAAGTGGGTATCAATGGCTACGGCCGCATCGGTCGCTGTATCGTTCGTGCATTGCACGAATCGGGCCGCACCGGCGAAATCGATATTGTTGCGATCAATGATCTGGGCGATTCGGAGACAAACGCCCATCTGACCCGCTATGACTCGGTGCATGGCAAGTTTCCGGGGACTGTGGAAGTCGATGGCGATGACATCATCGTCAATGGCGACCGGATGAAGGTGTTTTCCGAACGCGACCCGGCCAAGCTGCCCTGGAAGGAACTCGGTGTCGACGTGGTGCTCGAATGCACCGGTCTTTTCCGGACCAAGGAACAGGCTTCGGCGCACATCGCCGGCGGCGCAAAGAAAGTCATCATCTCGGCGCCCGGCGGCAAGGATGTCGACGCCACCGTGGTGTTCGGGGTCAATGACAGTGTGCTCAAGTCCAGCGACACAGTCATCTCAAACGCGTCCTGCACAACCAATTGCCTGGCGCCGCTGGTCACGCCGCTGCATCGCGAAATCGGCGTGGTCAAAGGCCTGATGAACACAATCCATTCATACACCAACGATCAGAAATTGCTGGATGTCTATCACAGCGATTTGCGTCGTGCGCGGGCGACTGCCTTGTCGATGATCCCCACCAAGACAGGTGCGGCGGCGGCTGTGGGTCTGGTCCTGCCAGAACTCAACGGCAAGCTTGACGGGTTCTCGATCCGTGTGCCGACACCCAACGTGTCGATGGTTGACCTCACTTTCGAGGCGGCGCGAGACACGACGGTCGAGGAAGTCAACGCGATTGTGCGCAAGGCATCGGAGGGAGAGCTCAAGGGCATCCTGGGCTACAACGAAGAGCCGCTGGTTTCCGTCGACTTCAATCATGATCCACGTTCGTCAATATTCGAATCTCACCTGACCCGCGTTGCCCAGGGCAATCTGGTCAAGGTTTGTTCCTGGTATGACAACGAGTGGGGTTTCTCCAACCGGATGCTGGATACCACGCTTGCGCTGATGAATGCCTGATTTGATTTGCCTAACGGGGCCGGAGAATCGGCCCTGTCGGAGCCCGCGATGAACATTATTCGGATGCAGGATCTGGCCCTCGACGGCAAACGCTTGTTGATCCGGGAAGATCTCAACGTGCCGGTCAAGGATGGCAAAGTGAGCAGCGATGCGCGGATCCGCGCCGCGCTGCCGACGATCCAGGCGGCGTTGGACGCGGGTGCTGCGGTGATGCTGATGTCGCATCTCGGCAGACCCGTCGAGGGTGAGTTCGATCCGCAGTTCTCGCTGGCGCCGATTGCTGCCCATCTGGGTGAATTGCTCGGCCAGAATGTGCCGCTTGTGTCTGACTGGCTTGATGGCGTGGACATTCAACCCGGACAAGTCGTGTTGTGCGAGAACGTGCGCTTCAACATCGGCGAGAAAAGAGACGACGATGATCTGTCCAGGAGGATGGCTGCCTTGTGCGACATCTTTGTGATGGATGCATTTGGTACCGCTCACCGTGCCCAGGCCAGCACTCACGGGGTCGCCCGCTTTGCGCCAGTGGCTTGTGCCGGACCGCTGCTCACCGGGGAGCTCGATGCGCTGGCGCGCGCGCTTGACGAGCCTGCTCGTCCGCTGGTGGCAATAGTTGGTGGTTCCAAGGTGTCCACCAAGCTCACGGTCCTCGAGTCCCTGCTTGATAAAGTAGATCAACTGATCGTCGGCGGTGGTATCGCGAACAATTTTCTCGCCGCCCAGGGTCACCCGGTAGGCAAGTCACTGTATGAGCCGGATTTGCTTGAGGTGACGGTCGAATTGATGGACAAGGCGCGCGCCGGCGGCGCCAATATCCCGGTTCCCACGGACGTCAGCGTCGGCGATGAATTCTCGGCCGACGCAGTGGCCAGGATACGAGGCGCGGACGAGGTCGGCGCCGAGGAAATGATCCTGGATGTGGGCCCCGAAACCGCTTCTCATTATGCGGACCTGCTGCGCCAGGCGGGGACTATCGTCTGGAATGGCCCGGTTGGCGTGTTCGAATTCCCTGCCTTCGCCGCCGGCACCCGTGCTCTGGCCGAGGCGATTGCCGACAGCCCCGCATTCTCGATTGCCGGTGGTGGTGATACGCTGGCGGCGCTGGACCTGTTCGGCATTGCCGATCGCGTGTCCTATATTTCAACCGGCGGGGGCGCTTTCCTGGAATTCCTCGAAGGCAAGACCTTGCCGGCAGTTGCGATCCTGGAACAGCGCGCGAGCGCCTGAAAATACCCTTCGCCCCCGAATCCTGTCCTAACGACTGTGAGGCGCCGAGGAGACCCGGCAAGCAATGAGTATCAGCAGAAAACGAACCAAAATCGTCGCAACGCTGGGTCCGGCGACCGATAGCCCCGCGGTGCTTGAGGCGCTGTTTCAGGCGGGCGTCGACGTAGTGCGGATCAATTTCTCGCACGGTGCACTCGCGGACCATCGCCAGCGGGTAAAGATGATCCACGAGGTTGCAGCGAGCATCGGCAGGGACATAGCGGTGCTCGGGGATTTGCAGGGTCCGAAAATCCGTATCGACCGTTTTCGTGATGGCCGGGTGGATCTGGAGGAGGGCGCCGAATTCACGCTGGATACTTCGCTCCCGGTGGATGCAGGCGATCAGACCTGTGTTGGCGTGACCTACAAGGAACTCGCCGCTGATGTGGCCGCGGGCGATGTGCTGTTGCTCAACGATGGCGCCATCACCTTGACGGTCAAAGCAGTGGAAGGCACCCGCGTCATCTGCAATGTGGATGTTGGCGGCAAGCTGTCTGACAACAAGGGAATCAACCGTCTTGGTGGCGGGCTGTCGGCGCGTGCGCTGACGGAGAAGGATCGCGCGGACATCCGGACAGCAGTCGAGTTGGGTGTCGACTATCTGGCCATTTCCTTCCCGCGCGACGCGGAAGACATCGAGGAAGCGCGTCGTCTGCTGCGTGAAGCCGGCGGCAAAGCCCTGCTGGTGGCGAAGATCGAGCGCGCCGAGGCAGTAGAAAATATCGAGGAGATCACTGAGGCCAGCGACGTCATCATGGTGGCGCGCGGCGATCTCGGGGTGGAACTGGGCTACGCCGAGGTGCCGGGGGTGCAGAAAACCATCATCCGTGTCGCCCGCGATATGAACCGCGTGGTGATTACCGCGACCCAGATGATGGAGTCGATGATCCAGGAACCGATCCCGACACGAGCTGAAGTATCAGACGTGGCTAATGCAGTCCTGGACGGTACTGATGCCGTCATGCTCTCGGCGGAGACCGCAGTCGGGAAGTTCCCGGTGCGGGCTGTACAGGCGATGTCGAATGCCTGCATTGCAGCCGAACGACAGCGTGTGACCACGCATTCCCGCCACCGTATGGACGATTTGTTTGCCCGGACTGATGAGGCGGTGGCGATGGCCGCCATGTATACCGCCAATCATCTGGCAGTGCAGGCGATCGTCGCCCTTACCGAATCCGGCTCGACCGCCTTATGGATGTCGCGGATCCGGTCCGGGATTCCGATTTTCGCGCTGACGTCTCATGTCACAACCCGTCGCCGGGTGGCGCTTTACCGGGGGGTTTATCCGGTGGCATTCGATTCCGGAGATTCGTCCCCGGAAGTCGCCTTCGGCGGTGCCTGCAGGGCCTTGATGGAACGCGAGCTGGTGAGCGTCGGTGATACCGTGATCTTCACTGAAGGCATGAAAATGGGTGTTGCCGGCGGCACCAACACGATGAAGATACTGTCAGTGATCGACACCGAGGCTTCCTGAGCCTGCGCCGCTCCCTCGTTGGCAGGGCCTTCTGAGCGTGGCCAGAGTCGCACACAGATTCCGTCTCGCATTGATCCTCCTGGTCGGGTTGGCGCTGGTGCTGGCCGCGCTTGCAGTCTGGCTGCTACGGGCAAGTCTGCCGCAGCTGAGCGGTACCGAGGCGCTCGCCGGGCTGGAATCCGGGGTCGAAGTGTCGCGCGACGCACTTGGCGTGGTGTCGCTTCGTGGCACCGACCGCGCTGATCTCGCGCAGGCCATGGGCTATGTGCATGCCCAGGATCGTTTCTTCCAGATGGACCTTGCCCGGCGTCAGGCCGCAGGTGAGCTGTCGGCGCTGTTTGGCGTTGTGGCTCTGCCGAGCGACCGGCGCAACCGTCTGCACCGCTTTCGTGACCGTGCAGAACAGGTGCTCAATCAGGGCAGCGACGATGACCGTGTGTTGCTCAACGCCTATGCGAGAGGTGTGAATCAGGGACTGGATGCGCTCGGCGCCCGGCCGTTTGAATACCTGGTACTCGGCGCAAGGCCGCGACGCTGGTTGCCGGAAGACAGCCTGCTAGCCGCCTATTCAATGTTTCTGACCCTGAACGACAGCCGCGGGGACCGGGACGCGGCGATGGCTCTGGTTCATCAGCAATTGCCCCAGGCGTTGATCGAATTCATTCTCCCGCGTGGCACCAGCTGGGACGCGCCGATACAGGGCGAGAGCTATCGTGTGCGCCCGATTCCAGGGCCGGAAGTGATCGATCTGCGTGAGCGGCCGCCGCTGCAGCCCGCGGCGCTGACGCTGGCGCCGGTGCCTGTGCCGCTTTACGGGAGCAACAACTGGGCGGTATCCGGCGCGGCTTCAGCCAGCGGCGCGGCGATGGTGGCCAATGACATGCACTTGCCGCTGAGGGTGCCCAACACTTTTTACCGCATCCGCCTGGAATTGCAGACCGGCGGATCAGTGCTGGCGGTGACCGGCGTGACTATCCCGGGCATACCGGTCGTTATCGCCGGCAGCAATGGTCATGTCGCCTGGGGCTTTACCAACAGCTATGGCGACTGGACTGATCTGGTCCTGGTGGAGATGGATCCAGGCGATCCCGGACGCTATCTGTTTGATGGCCAGACCGAGGCATTGCGCTGTTTCGATGAGGAGATTCTGGTCAAGGGCGACGATCCCGCAGTGGAGACCGTTTGTGAGACCCGTTGGGGTCCGCTGTTGGAGCCGGATCATCTCGGCCAGCAACGCGCGCTGAAATGGCTGGCCCATGAAACAGAAGCCCTGAACATGGGTCTGTTGCGCATGGAGCGGGCCAGTTCTGTGGCTGAGGCAATTGAGATCGCGAAGCGTGCCGGCAATCCGCCGCAGAACATGGTCGTGGCAGATCGCCATGGCAGCATCGGCTGGACGGTGGTCGGGCGGATTCCGCAACGCAGGGGTTACGACCCCGCGTTGCCATCGTTCTGGAACACAGCGGACACCGGCTGGACGGGCTGGCTGGACTTCGATCAGTACCCGCAGATCATCGATCCGCCGGCCGGACGAATCTGGACCGCGAACGCACGGGTCGTGGATGGCGAGCTGCTGGCGCGGGTCGGGGATGGAGGATATGCGCTCGGCGCACGGGCCGCGCAGATTCGGGAAGACCTGCTTTCCCGACCACTTCTCGGCATCGACGACATGCTGGCGATCCAGCTGGACGATCGAGCGTTGTTCTATCAGCGTTGGCGCGATCTGATGCTGGAGACGCTGGATGGCGACGCCCTGGCTGAGGACCCGGGCCGCGAAGAATTCCGTCTGTTGCTGGCCGACTGGCTGCCCCGTGCCGATACGACCTCAGTCGGGTTCAGACTGGTGTATGACACCCGCGAGCGCATATTGCGGAGTCTTTTCGAGTCCCTGACCCGCGACCTGCGACAGATTGAGCCGGACTTCGGTTTTGACGAAGGCATGCGCTACGGTCTGGCGCGCCAGTTCGAAGGGCCTGCGTGGGCACTGTTGGAACAGCGACCTGAACACTTGCTGGATGCGACGTATGCATCCTGGCGTGCGCTGATCCTGGCTTCCATGGACGCGACTCGTCAGGCGCTTGGCAGCGAAGGGGATCTATCCGCACAGACCTGGGGGGAGCGGAATCGGGCCAGTATCCGCCATCCGCTGAGCGGCGCGCTGTGGCCGTTCTCGCGCTGGCTGGATATGCCCTTTCAGGCGCTGCCCGGCGCAACCCAGATGCCGCGAGTGCAAACCCCGGATTTTGGCGCCTCGGAACGTTTCGCAGTGTCTCCAGGCCGGGAAGACGAAGCCTATTTTCATATGCCGGCAGGCCAGAGCGGTCATCCCTTGTCGCCGTTTTATCGGGCTGGCCACCAGGCCTGGGTCGAGGGGCTGGCGACGCCGTTTCTGCCTGGTCCGACCGAATTCCGCTTGCTGCTCTCGCCGCAGGATTGAGAACGGGTCTGCCACGGCCGCTGCCTCCAGGATTGCATGGGTGCGGTCCCGAGTTCTGGTGCAGGCCAGACAGCTGCCGCTTGCGAATGAGCTGCTTGCTGCCAGGATCAGCCCAAAAAAAAGGGCGCGCCGATTTGCGGCGCGCCCTGAGTATTTACAAGGTCCTGATTAATCCTGGCTTTGGCTGAGCAGATACGTGGTTCTTGCCGGCACCGTGCCGATCAGTCGACCGCCCGCGA
The DNA here is from genome assembly GCA_963704875.1 of uncultured Gammaproteobacteria bacterium. Classification (GTDB taxonomy): domain Bacteria; phylum Pseudomonadota; class Gammaproteobacteria; order Steroidobacterales; family XN24; genus CAMYOC01. The sequence goes on from CAVPIA010000005.1 coordinate 297,310, forward strand.
CGCTCAGATTGTTATCCGCGCCGGTGATTTCGAGCACCGCACCGTCGGCAAAGCTGTCTCCCACCGGGATACCGCCATTCAGGCTGGACAGGTCGACGTCGTCGTCTTCGTTGTTGAGCACTACCACGACGCTGTCTTCGCCAGCGAGCGCACGTTCAAACGCGAGCACGTCGGTGCCGCTGCCGGAAAACAGCTGGCTGACTTCAAGCAGGGGCGCGTTTGTATCCGTCGCGTCCATGGTCCAGGCGTAACAACCTGCATCGGCGATCGTGATACTGCCATTGCCGGCGGGCACACCCAGACTCACTTCGGTATCCAGCGGTGTCACGCCATCGTTGTAGGAGCGCTCCACTGACCAGTCGGCGGATGCAATCTTGTATTCGAAGGTATCCGCGCCCAGGCTCACCCTGGCTTCATAGATGTCCCCACCCAGATTGGCAAACAGATCGCTTGCCGGGGGCGGGTCGGCCCAGCCGTTAAAACCGCCGCGAGCGAACATCGCAGCACCAAAGGCCTCGGCCGGATCGTTCCCGGTCTGCTGCGGAGAACACGCCTGCGACGGGTCATACAGCACTTCCGTCGACCCGCGCTTCAGCGCCGGATACGCCTGGCGAGCCGCAGCCAGCGTGGCCAGACGCCCGACCAGCGTGGGTGCCGCACCGGTGGTCTCTACCGCGCTGACGGTAAGCAACGGCGCATCCGTGTCCGTCGTATCCAGGCTGAAGTTGTAGCAATTTGCCCCGGCCAGCGACACATTGGTGTTGCCCTTGCCGCCGCCCGGCCCAAGGATCAGCGGTGAATCCAGCACCACAGGATCGACCTCGTTGGTAAATTCGATGGTCCAGTCGGCGTCTGCGATCTTGAAGCCGTAGTCGCCGGCAGCGATCGGGAATTCGGCCTGATACTGGTTGGCACCGAAATTGATGAATTTGCCCCCGGGCACGGCATTCCAGTCATTGAAGCCGCCGCGGGCGAATATGTCCACGCCATAGGCGTCCGAGTTGTCCTGGCCCTGATCCTGCACTCCGCAGGTGTCCTTGACCCGGGTGACGGTCAGGATCGGTGCGTCCGGCGCCGTGGTATCGAGTTCGAACTGATAGCAGCCCTCTTCAGCCAGCGATATATTGGTATTGCCCTTGCCGCCGCCGGGTTCCATCGTCAGCGGCGTCCCCAGCACTACCGGGTCGGTCTCGTTGGTGTACTCGACGGTCCAGCCTTCATCGGCCACCTTGAACGCATAGTCGCCGGCCGCGATGCGCAATCGCGCCTTGTAGGTGTCGTCACCGAAATTGATCAATTGGCCGGCGGGTGACGCGTTCCAGTCGGTGAAGCCGCCGCGCAGGAACATGTCCACGCCATAGGCTTCCGCGTTGTCCTGACCCTGGTCTTCAACGGCGCACACGCCACTGCCCGCTTCGAAGTCCATATCGTCGCGCTGGGAATTGTCGTCGGTCGTCCCCTGCAGCGCGATCTCGGTACCGTAATAGATCTGCGGGATGCCGCGAGCGCCGTAAAGCATGCTCACCGCCATATCCAGACGCTGTACCGCCTGCGGTTCGGACGCGCCGCCGTTTAACGCATTGGTAACAAACCGGGTGACATCGTGATTGTCGAGAAAGGTCGTCAGATAGCTCGCATCGGTGTATTCCCCGTCATTGGCAAATACATTGGCGATGGCATCGGTACCCGCGCTGCGATCTGCCAGCGCCAGATTGGCCGCTGAGTACAGGGCGAAGTCGAATACCGAGGGCGAACCGACTTTGTCCTGATAGTAAGCCAGTCTTGTGGAACGCAAATCGAAGACCTCACCGACGCTCCAGGTCTGGGTCCGATCGGCGGCGCCACCGGGTCCCAGCAGGGTGCTCCAGATGGGCGTATTGACGTGCTTCATCGCGTCCCAGCGGATGCCGTCGACACCCGTTTGATCGACGATGTATTGCACCTGCTCAACGATGAAGCTGGCGGCATCCTGGTTCTCGTGTTTGATGTCCGGCAAACCGGCGATACTGCAGGTGTATTCGTTGTTGGCGCCGTTACAGCCGGGCGCTCCAAGGCGGAACCAGTCCGGTTCCTCGTCGACCAGGTCAGCGTTATATCCGGCGTGATTGACGACGATGTCGAGAATAATCTTCAGGCCTGCCGCCTGCGCGGTGGTCACCAGGTCCTGCAGTTCCTCGAGCGTGCCAAAATGCGGCTCGATCAGCTGCCAGTCCTGGGCCCAGTAGCCGTGATATCCGGCCGAGTCCACCAGACTGGGGCCATTCACGGCAGGGACCTGTAGTGGCACCGGAGAAATCCAGATGGCGGTAAATCCCATGGACTGGAAATAGCCATCGTCGACTTTGGCCTTGAGACCGGCCAGGTCACCGCCATGCCAGCCAAAACGATTGTCTGGCTGAACGTCATCGCCGCGGCGCTCGCCGGTCAGATTGTCATTGCTCGGATCGCCGTTGAAGAAGCGGTCAGTAAACGCCCAGTAGATAATCTCATCGCGAAAATCGACCATTGGCTGTGGCGCGCCGATCGCGGCGTCGGTGGCGCTGCAGTTGTTGTTAGGGTCCGGATCCGGGTTGTTCTGATCTTCGCCCGCGCAGGTTTCGACACTGACCGCATCGATCGCCGAATAGCTGGCATAAAAGGTCATCCCGCAAGTCAGCGTGGAGCCGTTCGGCATGTCTGCCTCTGCGCTCGCGGTGCCCGCGCCGAGGTCAAAATCAAAATCAGTGGCGACGGCGCCACCTGTCGCCGCACAGTTCACGTACAAGGGTGTGGATTCGTCGATCGCCAGCTTGTCGGGCTGATCGACGATCAGGGTGATCGGGACATTGCTTGCGTCGCGTGGGCCGTTATTGGTCACGGTCACCGAATAGTCGAAGGTCGTACCAGCTACCACGACAGTGTTGCCCGGGGTCGAGGAGGTGCTCAGGTCAGCCTCTGACTTGAATACTCCGCTTGCGCCGTCCACCGACGCACCACAGCCCGCCAGGGCAAATACGGACAGACCCAGCAGCGCCGGAACAGCTATGCGTTTCATCGAGATTCTCCAGTCCTTTTTGCAGCCTGACCAGGGGCTGCTTCATTTATTGTGACGATCAGGACCGCAGGCCGGACGCTGACCGGATTGGACGCGAACCGCCCGAAGATAACAGAGTGAGCCGGTGCGCTGTATCGTGGTGATTACGAAGACCCGATGCTGCAGAGCAAAAAAATCCCCCAGGCCTTGCGGGCCATGGGGGAGGGTGCGCTGAGTACGCCGATTTTTGCTGAATCAGCTTTCTGGCGAGCTGATAAATTCGTCCAGGTCAGCCAGGATGGTCTGCGAATGCGTGTCGACATCGACGGTCTCATAGTGTTTGGCCACTTGGCCGTCAGGGCCGATCAAAAACGTCTGGCGTTTGGCCAGCTTCATCACGCCGAGATTGCGCAATACGCCATATTGATCTGCGACCGCGCCGTCGGCATCGGATAACAGCGGAAATGGCAGACTGTATTTCTCCGCAAACTCTTCATGCGAGCTGACGTCATCGAGGCTGACGCCGAGGATCACCGCATCGCGATCGCGGAAAGCAAAAATATTGTCGCGAAAATTACAGGCCTGGGTAGTGCATCCGGGGGTGTCATCCTTGGGATAAAAATACAGCGCAACCCATTGACCGCGGTACTGTTCGAGACTGTGCGTCTTGCCGTTCTGATCCTGTAGCGTGAATTCAGGCGCAGCTTCGCCCACTGCCGGCGTCTGTGCCAGCGCCGCGCTCGTCGCCAGCATGCCGACGGCCAGCATCGCAAAGGCCAGCATCCCAAAGGGGGCGGCAGGGGCAGGTATCCGTAGAAGCGCTTTAGACATTTGAAAAAATCCTCGTCATGTAGAGCCGTCCCGCAGCCATTCGGGCGTGGGAGAGCATACTGTGAACCAGTTAACATCGCACTAGACCGCAATCGTGCTCACTGGTTCCAGCGGAGCATCGGATTGAGTGAGCAGAGGAACGAGCGTCCTGATGGCTAAAGCGAATCCAGCAGAATCGGGCATCCATTCCGTACCGCGCTGGGCCAATGTCGGGCTTATCCTGCCCGGCGGCGGTGCCCGTGCGGCGTATCAGGTCGGTGTGCTGCGCGCGATCGCGCGGATTGTGCCGCGAGGTGGGCCGAGCCCTTTTACTGTGATCAGCGGCACCTCGGCCGGCGCCATCAATGCGGCGGCCGTCGCTGCCTATGCTGATCGGTTCTCGGCCGGCGTCAGCGCGCTGAATTCCGTTTGGCGAAATTTCACCGTCGACCAGGTTTATCGTGCCGATGCATGGTCGATGCTGAAGGCCAGTTTGCACTGGATGGCGTCGATCCTGACGGGTGGCTTGTTAGGGCCACTGAATCCACGCAGTCTGCTGGATAACAGCCCACTGTGGCAGTTGCTCGAAGACCGCATCCCCTTGCATCGGATCCAGTCGAATCTGGCCGCCGGATATCTGCGCGCGGTGGCAGTAAACCTCTCCAGTTACCATTCCGCACGCTCGGTTTGCTTTTTCCAGGCCCGTGACGGCGTCGGCGAGTGGTATCGGAGCCGCCGGGTGGGCATCCGTGCCAGCCTGAATGTGGAACATCTGGTGGCATCCGCGGCAGTGCCGATGATATTCCCGGCGGTCAGGCTTGGTGATCAATACTACGGCGATGGCGCGATGCGTCAGCAGAATCCGTTGAGTCCGGCCATCCACATGGGTGCGCAACGACTACTCGTGGTGGGCGTGCGCGATGAAAAGACTCACGGCGGCCCGCTGCCGAGTCATCCCGAACGTCCCAGCCTGGGACAGATTGCGGGCTATATGCTGGACACGATTTTCATGGATGGCCTGTACACCGATCTGGAGCGGGTCACGCGCATCAATCAGTTGCTGGAACAGGTAAAGACTTCGCAACTGCCGCCTGAAATTCAGCACCTCAGACGGGTAGAGACCTTGCTGATCCTGCCCAGCCAGAATATCCGCGAGCTGGCGGCGGCGCACGCGGGGTCATTACCGCTGCCGGTGCGATTGCTGCTGCGGGGCGTGGGGGCGTCGGCTCACGGAGAGGGACAGCTGCTGAGTTATCTGCTGTTCGAGAAATCGTTTACCCGCGCGCTGATTCGCATGGGTCATGATGATGCGATGGCCCGACGTGACCATATCGAGGCATTCCTGAGAGGCGATTCGATGCCGATGCTGGATGCGCCGCAAGAAGTGGCCGGCGATCTCTCAGGTCGGTAATCTGTCAGGTCAGCCACAGGGCGCCGAGACCCAGGAACACCATAAAGCCGACCACGTCGGTGACGGTGGTCAGCACGACGCTGCCGGCCAGTGCCGGGTCGATTTTCAGACGTCGCAAAACCAGCGGGATCAGGACACCGGAGAATGCGGCTACGACCAGATTAATGACCAGCGCCAGACCAATAATGCCGCCCAGGATCCATGACTTAAACCAGAGTATGGTCGCGGTGGCGACAACCAGGGCCCAGCCCAGACCATTCAATACACCTACTGCCAGCTCGCGGAACATCAACCAGCGCGCATTTGAACTTTGCACCTGACCCAGGGCCAGGCCACGGACGATCAGCGTCAGTGTCTGACTTCCAGCGATGCCGCCCATGCTGGCGACGATAGGCATCAATACCGCCAGGGCCACGACCTGATCTATCGTCGCCTGGAACAGACCGACGACCGAGGCGGCGATAAATGCGGTAGCGAGGTTGACCCCAAGCCAGATCGCGCGGCGACGCGAGCTGGTCACAACTGGCGCAAACATGTCCTCATCTTCGGCCAGCCCGGCCATGCTCAGGATCGAGTGTTCGGCTTCTTCCCTGATCACGTCGACCACGTCATCGATCGTGATGCGACCCACCAGGCGGCCGTCCGGGTCCACCACTGGTGCGGTGACCAGGTCTCTTATTTCGAACAGGTTGGCCACTTCTGTGGCACCGGTTGCGGCGGGAATGCCCTCGACGCTCGAGTCCATCAGCTCAGCTACGGTCTTGCCCGGGTCCGCGGTCAGCAGGCTACTCAGATAGAGGTAACCCAGGTATCTGTCGAAACGATTGACGACGAACAAGGCATCGCTACCGTCAGGCAGTTCGCTGCGGATGCGCAGATAGCGCAACACCACTTCCAGCGTGACATCAGGCCTTACGGTGACGATATCCGGGTCCATCAGGCCACCCGCGGTGTCCTCACCGTAGGCCATGACCGAGCGCAGCCGCTCCCGGTCCTGCTGATCCATGGACTGGATGACCTGCCGGCTTACCGCCTCGGGAAGATCCGGGACCAGGTCGGCAAGATCATCGAGATCCATGCCGCCAGCCGCGGCGACCAACTCGTCGAAATCCATTTCACCCAGCAGCTTGGCGCGGACTTCTTCATTCAGCTCGACCAGCACGTCGCCGTCGCTCTGGGTATCGACCAGCTCCCAGACCACGTCCCGTTCGGCGGGCGGCAGCGACTCGAGCAAATCCGCTATTTCGGCCGGGTGCAGTGAGTTGATCATGCGCTGGACCTGCCGCAGCGTGCCGCTCTCCAGCGCTTCGCGCAGCAGTTTTAACCGTGGTGCGCGCTGATCTGTTGTCTCAATGGCCATGCACAGGGACTCCGACGGGACTGCATCCGGAGCAGAAGTGTAAATGCCTGGGTGCGGAAGCGCCTAACCGGATTTCGCGTGGGCCCGCAGGCGACGCGCTAACAGGCTCGCGCGCTGCGGTATGCCAGAGGCGGGCAAGGCATGCTGCAGTTTGATGCCCTGATCGATGAGTGGCTAGTCGGGCAGTTCTGAGTGACGCACTAGCACTCTCTGTCCGTGACCGCGAAAACGCTCGGCCAGGGTTTCCGTGACATAAACCGAGCGATGCTGGCCGCCGGTGCAGCCGATGGCGACCGTGAGATAGCTGCGGTTGGAGCGCTGGATCTCCGGAATCCAGTGGTCGAGAAAGGTCGCGATGTCGTCGACAAAGCGCTTGACCGGGGGATGCCGCTGCAGATAGTCGATCACCGGCTTGTCCCGGCCAGTCTGACTACGCAGGCCGCTGACCCAGTAGGGATTGGGCAGAGACCTCGCGTCAAACACGAAATCGGCGTCGCCGGGGATGCCATGTTTGTAGCCGAAGGACTGAAACAGCATCGACATCCTGCCGTCATCTGAAGTCGCCAGGCGCTCGCGCACAGCGACCCGAAGCTCGTGCACACTCATGCGGCTGGTATCTATGACTACATCCGCCAGATCGCAGATCGGCGCCAGCAACTGGCGCTCGAACGCGATAGCCTCTTTGAGCCCGCGGCCTTCGGAGCTCAACGGATGCTTGCGTCGCGTCTCGCTGTAGCGCTTGAGCAAGACCTCGGTTCCCGCCTGCAGGAACAAGACCTCGCATCCGTCGCCTTGCTGGCGCAGCTGGCCGACAAGGCGCGATGTTTCCTCAACATCGTGCGGTGCGGGGCGGGTATCCAGGCCGATGGCGATGCGGTCGAACTTGGCATCGTCTATGTTCCGCAGTTGCACGATCAGCGTCGGCAGCAGGCGGGCCGGGATGTTGTCCAGCGTGTAGTAATCCAGATCCTCGAGCATGTGCAGGGCCACACTCTTGCCGGATCCGGAGAGGCCGCTGATGATCAGCAGACGCACAGCTTCGGCTCACTCGGCGTCATGATCATGTTGCCGGACGGGCCTGGGCTTGTTCAGGCGCTTGCCGACAGGGCCGGGCTGGGCTGCGTCAACATTTCAAACAAGCCGCGGCTGCTGCTCGAATCGCGCAGGCGCTGAACAAATCCCGGGTCGCGGAACATATCGGCGGCTTCCCGCAATCTTTGACCACACTCCGCCCTGCCGTCGGTCGGCAGCAACAGGCCGCACAACAGGTCCACGGGCTCACCTTCGGCGGTGTCATAGTCCACCGGTTCGCTCAGCTTGACGAATGCGCCATAGACGCGATCGATGCCATCGATACATCCGTGCGGGATTGCGATGCCCCCATCCAGCGCGGTTGATCCGACTTTCTCGCGATGAACCAGGCAGTCGAAGACCTGGCCTTGCGACAAATCAGGTACTGCAGTCGCGAGTAGTTCGCTGAGGATATCCAGCGAGTGTTTCTTGCTGCGCGCTTCGACATTACACAGCACTCTGCTGGGCTCGATAATCGCGACCAGGCTAAGGTCAACTTGTGCCTGCTCTTCCATCAGTCATCAGCCTTATGCGAAGCGCTGCTTGTTGGCGTCTCGCGCGTGATGGTCATTCTGCTTGTCTTTGTGTTTCTTGACCCGTCGATCGAGACGATCGACCAGACTGTCGATGGCCGCATACATATCGTCGGCGACCGCTTCAGCAAAAATAGTACCGCCACTCAAATACAGGGTGGCCTCAGCTTTGTGGCGCAGTTTCTCCACCTCGAGAATACAACGGGCGTCGGTCATCTGGTCGCAATGACGCATCACGCGTTCCATTTTGCCGTTTACATAATCGCGCAGGGCAGGTGTGACGTCGACGTGATGACCGGTGATATTCATTGGCATTTGCGCCTCCTTTGAAAACACAGATTCAGGCGCTGGCGTATGCCAGGCAGCGCCCCTTTTTGGTCCCGCTGATATGTTTGACCACGTTGGGTCCTACAGATTCGGCCCGATGACAATGTGGTTGATTGTTTATTGTTTTCTCCGCCGAATGGTCTTCATGCCATCCTGAATTCATTCTAGAGCGAACCAGCCCGTCTGCCTAGCATCACTTTACCGGCTGCAGCCTGGCCATTTTCCGGCGCTCGCTGGAGGCCGGTAATCCTAGTGATTCCCGGTACTTGGCCACGGTTCTGCGGGCAACCTTGATACCTTCCTTTTCCAGCAACCGGGCGATTTTGCTGTCGCTGAGCGGCTTGCCGGGCGTTTCTTCCCCGATAAGTTTGCGAATCCTCGCCCGGATCGCGGTAGAAGAGACGTCTTCGCCATCGGACCCGGATACATGGCTGGAGAAGAAGTAGCGGAATTCGAAAACGCCCCTGAGGGTATGCATATACTTTCCGGTCGTCGCCCGCGAGATCGTTGACTCGTGCATTTCGATAGCGTCGGCAATATCTTTCAAAATCATAGGCTTCATGCATTCCTCGCCATACTCGAGAAATTCCTGCTGCCGATCCACTATCGTGCGTGCAACCCGTAACAGGGTGTCGTTGCGAATCTCGAGACTCTTTACCAGCCAGCGTGCTTCCTGCAGCTGAGTTCGCAACGCCTCGTATTCGGTTCCTCTGCTGATCAATTTGGCGTAGGTCTGGTTTACCCTCAATCGTGGTGCGATGCTCGGGTTGGCCTCGACGACCCAGCGGCCCTCGAGCCGGCGGACGAACACGTCTGGCACGATGTACTCGGGTTGCCCGCTGGGTACCGCGCCACCCGGCTTTGGATTCAGTGAGCGCAGCAGGCACAGGGCTACGTCAGTCGTCTCCTGATCGGCCCCCAGTTGCCGCTGCAACTGGGCGTACTGCTGCTGGGCGACGAGTTCGAGATAGTCGGCCGAAATTTGCCTGGCCAGGGCCAGCCCCGGCGTATCATCCGGGAATTGCTCGAGCTGACAGTTCAGGCATTCGCTCAGGTCGCGGGCGCCGACGCCGACCGGGTCAAAGCGCTGGATCCGCATCAATACCTGCTCGATATCCGCCTCTTCGGCATCGAACTCGGGGCGCAACAGCTCCCGGGTATCGGCCAGAGTGGTGTTCAGATAGCCATCTTCGTTGATCGCGTCGATCAGAGCTTCGCCGATGGTGCGTTCGCGGTCGCTGAAATGGTCCATCTGCAGTTGCCATAGCAGGTGGTCCTGCAGGTTGTCGCGACTGCGATCCGGGTAGTCAAAACTGGTGCGCAGGTCCTCCGGCATGGTGGCGCCGCTGGATTGCTGGCCGAGCGTTGATATCTCGGCGTACTCCACCTCCATTTCTTCGGCGGTGGCGGCCGGTGCGTCGTTGTCCTCCGACAGCGGCTCGGCGCTGATCTCGGAGTCTTCCGCTTCGTCCTGCTCGAGCATGACGTTGCTTTCCAGCGCAGCCTGAATCTCCGCCTGCAGGTCGAGCACTGGCAATTGAAGAAGGCGTATGGCCTGCTGCAATTGCGGCGTCATGGTCAGTTGCTGACCGAGTCGAAGTTGCAGGCTTGGTTTGAGCATGATCAGAAGTGAGCGAAAAACCGGCGACGGTCTTTGCGTTCGAGGGTTGGTCGGCTACAGCCGGAAATCCTCTCCAAGATATACCTCTCTGACCTGTTTGTTTTGCAAAATGTCTTCTGCGCTTCCGGCGGCAATCACTTCGCCGCCGTTGAGGATGTAAGCATGACCGCAGATGCCAAGGGTTTCCCTGACATTGTGGTCGGTGATCAACACACCGATCCCGCGATCCCGCAAATGGGCAATGATGCGTTGGATGTCCAGCACGGAGATCGGATCGACGCCGGCGAATGGCTCATCCAGAAGTATAAACGCCGGATCAGCGGCCAGGGCTCTGGCAATTTCGACGCGGCGTCTCTCGCCGCCCGAGAGGCTCAGACCGAGGCCGCTTCGAATGTGCGAGATGTGGAGTTCTTCCAGCAGTTCCTCGAGCAAGCGCTCCCGATCGGGTCGCTTCAGGCCGCGGCGGGTTTCCAGCACCGCCAGAATATTTTGTTCAACGGTCAGGTGTCGGAACACCGAGGCTTCCTGCGGCAGATATCCGACCCCGAGTCTGGCGCGCCTGTGCATAGGCAGGTTTGTGATGTCCTTGCCGTCCAGCATAATCTTGCCGCCATCGCAGCCGATCAGACCCACGATCATGTAAAAAGCAGTGGTTTTGCCTGCTCCGTTGGGTCCCAGCAGCCCGACCACCTGTCCACCCTCGATCTCAAGCGAGAGCTCACTCACGACCTTGCGCGAGCGAAAGCTCTTGCTGATACCTTCTGCGCTCAGTCTGGTCACTGCTCTGACTCCGGTTCCAGCCCCTGTTGCGGCGCGACAGGTTCGGAATCCTCGCCCGACGGTGGCGGCGGCGTAATGGTAATCCGCACTCGCTGTTCTCCTCCTTCACCCGAACCTGCCATCACGCGGCCCTCTGCAACACGATAGATCAGACGGCTGCCGGAGACCTCATTTGTCCCGTCCAGCAGCCGGGCATTACCCGACAGGATAAGCGTCTGCTCCACGTGATCGTACTCTATGGTTCGGGCATCGCCGCTAATGGCGCGAAAATCGTCAGTCTGCTGGCGTTCAAAAGTGGCCGGTGACCCATCGGCCCGTGTGCGACGCAATCGATGGTCCTGGAATTCAAGCATGGCGGTTTCTGCCTGGATACTGGCGCCTTCGCCTGCGATGTTGACCTGGCCGCTGAAACTCCATGTGCTGGCAGAGAAATCGAGCTCGCTGGCGCTGCCCGTTTCGGCTGTTATCGAAAACAAACCCTGAGCAATGCGGATGCCGCGGAAAACCAGCAGCCCGCTGCTGCCGTCGAATTCAGACGACTCGGCCTCTAAAGAGATGGGCTCCCTGGAATCCGGGAAGATTGCGAGTGCCGGCGCCTGCGGCACCAGAACCAGCAGCACCACCCAGCAGAAAGCTCTAGGGCGCGAAATGACCATTGACTCCGGATTCTAGCGCTACGGTGCCGGCTATCAAATCGACCGACATGCCGGTGGCCTCGATCAGCCCGCTGCCGCGTTGCAGAACCACGCGGCCGGCGGTTGAAGCCCTGTGGGTCAGTGCATCCAGAGCCAGCGCCTGGGTGCGAAGCCGGGTCATCGCATTGTCTCCGCTTGTGTATTCGATGGAGACATTGCCGGATAGTCTGATGTCGCTCCAGTCGAGCGTGACCTCGCCACGATCCGAGCTCAGGTTCCAGCGTCCCTGGCCGGGCGCGCCATAGTCCAGACGGACGCCAGTGACGCCGAACGACTCTGCGTTCAGTGCCTGGCTCATTTCCTCCGCAACCATTCGATACAAGGGCTGTCCGTCAGGACCTGGCGACACGATTGCCGCCTGCCGAATGTAGACGCCCTGGACTTCAGCGCCTGGCAGACTGGCTTGCGGTTCCGGGTCTTGCAGAGAGCTTTGCCAGGTCCATGCGCCAAATGCGGCCAGACCCGCCAGGATCAGGCCGGCCAGGGTGCGCGCGGTCACCCCGTTGACCTGGCTCGGATAACAAACTCACAGAATTCACGCACCGCGCCATGACCACCCGGCGCGCTGGCCTGCCACTGGCAGACGTCTGCGACCTCGTCGACCGCATCGGCCGGGCACGCGGCGAGGCCGACTTCAAGCAGCACCGGCAGGTCCGGAAGATCGTCGCCCATAAATGCTGTTTGATCGGCGCTGCAGCCGAATTGCTGCAACAGCTTGCTGAATAGAGGGAGTTTGTTGTGGTCGCCCTGGAACACGTGCTGGACACCCAGCTCACGCATGCGCAGGCTGAGCGCATCGGACGCCCGTCCCGAGATGATCGCGATTTCGATGCCGGTCGCCTGGAGCCGCTTGATGCCCAGCCCGTCGCGGGCATGGAACACCTTTGTTTCCTCTCCGGCAGCCGAATAGATCAGGCGCCCGTCGGTAAACACGCCGTCTACGTCGAACACGGCCAGGCGCAGGTCTCTGGCGCGAGCCGCGGGATCCATCAAATCACGCCCGCGTGAAGCAAATCATGAATATTGAAAGCGCCAATCAATTTCCGTCCGTCGGCGGTGACCAGCAGCGCAGTGATGGAATGATCTTCCATCATCCGCATCGCTTCTTCTGCAATCACATCCGCGCCGATGGTCTTGCAGTCGGTGGTCATCACCGCCTGCATTTCGGTGGTTCGCAGATCACATCCCAGATCCAGCGCGCGTCGCAAATCGCCGTCGGTGAAGATACCGATCACGATATCCTGATCATCGACGATTGCGGTCATGCCGAGCCCGGTACGGGTCATTTCAAACAGGCCCTCGGAGACCGGCGTTTCCGGGCGCACTTTTGGTACCTGCTCATCGGTGCGCATGAAGTCTGAAACCCGCAGCAGCAACCGGCGGCCCAATGTGCCGCCAGGGTGAGACTTGGCAAAATCTTCTTTGGTAAAGCCGCGGCTATCCAGCAGGGCTACCGCGAGCGCGTCCCCCATCGCAAGCGTGGCGGTGGTGCTGGCAGTTGGCGCCAGGTTCAGGGGGCAGGCTTCTTTCTCTATCTGTATATGGAGATTGACGTCTGCGGCCTGCGACAAGGTCGATTCCGGTCGGCTGGTCATGGTGATCAGCGGTACGCCCAGACGCTTGATCAGCGGCAGGATAAGTACCAGTTCGTTGGTTCCGCCGGAATTGGAAACCGCGAGTACCACATCGTCACCGGTGATCATCCCCAGGTCCCCGTGACTGGCTTCGCCCGGGTGGACAAAGAACGACGGACTCCCGGTACTGGCGAGCGTCGCCGCGATCTTGCTCGCGATATGACCTGATTTGCCCATGCCGGTCACCACGATCCGGCCTTTGCAATTCAGGCAGAGCTTGCATGCCTGGACAAAATCATCGCCGATGCTTTCCATCAGAGCGGAAACAGCGGCGGCCTCGATCTGCAGTACCTCCCGGGCTCGATCCAGAATCTGCCTATCGTTCAGACGGCTATCCCGGTTCAGATGCCGCGCGGGTTCAGAAGAAGCCAAGGATGTGTCCCTCATAAGCAACGAATGCGATCAGCAAACCGCCTCCCTGAAAACGGGAGATGCGACCACTGCCAGTGAAATTGTAGGTCAAACCGAACAGAACCAGGGTCACCGCGATCATCACCGGCAAATGCAGGTTGAGCAAGCTCGCATCAAGGGGCTTGGGGTCGATCAGACCCGCAGGACCGATGACCGCCAGGCAATTGAACATATTCGAGCCGACGATGTTGCCCAGCGCAATATCGTGTTCCTTTTTCAGAGCGCTGACGACCGAAACCGCGAGCTCAGGCAGGCTGGTGCCCACTGCCACTACTGTCAGGCCGATGATCAGATCGCTGACTCCGAGCTCGATGGCCAGATTATGGGCGCCCCAAACCAGCGTCTGTGCGCCGACCAGTAATACAGTCAGGCCGATCACCAGCCACATGATCGCCTTGGACATGGGAAGTCCGCTGGGAATTTCAGCTTCGATATCTGCCGCCATCGGATCCGAGTCCGGCGGCACCCGGGCCAGCCGGACCAGCCAGTTCATCACTACCACAAGACCCGCGATCAGGATCGCCCCATCAAGACGGCTCAGCGTGTTATCCAGCATCAGCATGACGCTTAGCAGGGTTACCGCCAACAATGCGGGCATTTCCCGCCGTAGCACTGTGGATCGTACGTTGAGCGGACTGACCAACGCAGATGCGCCGAGTACCAGCGCGATGTTGGTGATGTTCGAGCCGACCGCATTGCCAATGGCAAGGTCGGCGTTGCCTTCGAGTGAGGCGCTGATGGAGACCAGAATCTCGGGAGCCGAGGTGGCCAGCGCCACCACCGTGAGACCGATCAACAGTGCGGGGACGCCGAGATTTCGGGCAGTGCCGGCCGCGCCTACGACAAATCGATCCGCGCCCCAGATCAGGAGAGCAAAACCGGCAACGGTGGCGGCGGAGTAAAGCAGCATCAACAGGGTCCGATGGCCGGTCGGGCCCAGCGACCCTCGGCGGGGCGCCCATGATACACGCTTCGCCCGACCTTGATCGACAAGCGCGGCTGAAGTTCCATTTCCGGTGAGCGCAGCGTTCCAGTAGAATCCACCCGCGATTTACCGGCCAGCCCGCTGGCGATTCCTACTACGGTCCCAAACTATGCAAACCGAAGAAATCGATGCTCTGATCCGCTCAACGGTTGATATCGCCGAACTCGACGTGCGTTCGGACGACGGCGTGCATTTCTCTGCTGTCGTTGTTTCGCCGGAATTCGAGGGTCTGCGCCAGCTTCAGCGCCATCAGCTGGTGTACAAGGCGCTGGGAGAGCGTATGGGACGCGAGATCCATGCCCTGTCGATCAAGGCGTTGACGCCGGCCGAACGGCAGCTCGCCGACAGCTAGTGTCCTGTTTGCCTAGTTCGCTGACTCTCAGCGCTCCTGGCGGCTCGTCCTGCGAGACGCAGGAGCGCCGGATTAGCGGGCTACTTCAAGCGACTGCAACGCGGCAGGACGAGCCGCCGGGAGTGCCCGCAGGCTTTCTGAAAGTTACCGAACTAAGCAAACAGGACACTAGTACGGCATGGACAAATTAGTGGTTAGCGGCGGTGGCCCGTTGCGCGGGGAGGTCCGCATCTCGGGTGCAAAGAATGCTGCGCTGCCAATCCTCGCATGTACGCTGCTGGCCGACGGTCCGATGGATGTTGGCAACGTGCCGGGCCTGCGTGATGTCAGTACCACGGTAGAACTGCTGCGGCGCATGGGCGTCGCGGTCAATGTCGATCAGCCAGCGCGGATCAGAGTGGACTGCAGCGGCATCCACCATTTTTATGCGCCGTATGAACTGGTCAAGACCATGCGCGCCTCCATCCTGGTGCTGGGTCCCTTGTTGGCTCGCTTCGGCAGGGCCGACGTGTCTCTGCCGGGTGGCTGCGCGATCGGCGCCCGGCCGGTGAACCTGCACGTCGCCGGTCTGCGCGCGATGGGTGCTGACGTCCGTATCGAAGAGGGTTACATCAAGGCGCGGGCCAAACGTCTTCGTGGCGCTCGCATTGTGCTCGAGACGGTGACCGTGACCGGGACCGAAAACCTGATGATGGCCGCGGCACTTGCCAGCGGCGAATCAGTGATCGAAAACGCTGCGCGTGAGCCGGAAATCGTCGATCTTGCCAACTGTCTTCGCGCAATGGGTGCGAACATCGCTGGCGATGGCACGGATACGATCCACATTCAGGGCGTCGAGCAGCTCTCCGGTACCCCCTACGAAGTGCTGCCGGATCGTATCGAGACCGGTACCTTCCTGGTCGCCGGGGCGATTACCCGGGGGCGGGTGAGAACCCTGGGCACGCGTCCCGATAATCTGGATGCGGTGCTGGCCAAGCTGCAGGAGGCTGGCGCTGAGCTGTCGGTCGGCGAGGACTGGATCGAGCTGGACATGCACGGTCGCAGGCCGTGCGCGGTAGACATCCGGACCTCTCCGTATCCGGCTTTTCCCACCGATATGCAGGCACAGTTTCTCGCGCTCAATACCGTCGCCGAGGGCGTTGGCATGATCACCGAAACCGTGTTTGAGAACCGATTCATGCATGTCCAGGAAATGCAGCGCATGGGCGCGCGCATCCGGCTCGAAGGGAACACCGCCATCAGCGAAGGGGTGGAACGGCTGCAGGCAGCGCCGGTGATGGCAACCGATCTGCGCGCGTCAGCCAGTCTGGTGCTTGCCGGACTGGTGGCAGGTGGCGATACATCAATAGAGCGCATCTACCATCTCGACCGCGGCTATGAACGCATAGAAGAAAAGCTGGGCAAGATGGGCGCTGTTATCCAGCGAACCGCTGCCTGAGCCGCGGCCAGAACCAGCCAGAATCACGGCCAAAACCGCGGGACTATTGTCGGCCCGGCGACGGCCGTTCGGCGACCTCCGCCGAAACCCGAAAAGTCCGGCCCAGGCGACTACCGGTAAGCGCGATGCTGGTGCCCGGAGTCATCCTGGCGACCTGACGCAAAGCGTCCTGCCAGACCACGACCGGTTGATCATTAATGTGGGTAATCACATCTGCAGGGCGCAGACCCGCCAGATCCGCCGGGCTTCCTGTTTGTACGCTGGTCAGGATTATCCCGAATGGGTCGGCCAGCCCAAGCGATCTCGCTTGCTCCGGGGTCAGGGTCTCGGTGCCAACACCCAGCCAGCCGCGGATCACCCGCCCGTGCTCGATCAGGTCTCCCATTACCCCGCGAACGAGGTTTACCGGGATAGCGAAACCAATGCCTTCCGAGTCGAGACGCCGGGAAAAAAACGCGGTATTGATGCCTACCAGTTCTCCGCCGGCGTTGACCAGGGCGCCGCCGGAGTTGCCAAGATTGATCGCGGCGTCAGTCTGGATAAAGTTTTCAAACGGGGACAGGCCCAGCTGGCCGCGCCGGGTACCGCTGACAATGCCCTGGGTGACGGTCTGGCCGATGCTGAATGGATTGCCGATCGCCAGCACCACATCACCGACCTGCAGCGTGTCGGACCGGCCCAGGCGGATACGGGGCAGGCCGTCCAGTTCGATCTTTAGCAGCGCCAGATCGGTATCCGGATCGGTGCCGACCAGCCCGGCCGGTGCCACGCGTCCGTCTGTCAGCACCACATCGATAGCGAAGGCGCCGGCGATAACATGGTCGTTGGTGATGACATAGCCCGCGGGATCGATGATCACGCCGGAGCCAAGGCTTTCGCCAGCGGCCGAGGCGATCGCCTCTGGTCCCGGTCCAGCGGTCTGCTCAATGCCGCGAGCCGCGCTGATCAGGTTGACTACCGCAGGGGCGGTAGACACGACGGCACTGGCGTAGGAGGAAGGCGCCGGGCCGTTCGCCCGGCCGGGAAGCAGGTCCGGAAACAGATAGACTGCGACGAACGCGGCGGCGAGTCCGACAGTGGCTGATTGCAGAACGAACTTGATGGCGATGAACAGGCGAGACATGGTCAGCCACGGCGGGCCTCTGGCACGGACCCGATGGATTATGCGGTGCCTCAGCGCGCGAAACAATTTGCATCGCGTGTCGCGCTTGTCCTGGCATGTAGGCATCGCAACAAAGCGCCGTGTATAATGGACCGATTGCGAGCCCGCGGGGGCCCTGGGACTAAACCCGGGAAGGGCCCCAAGCCCGGATTGCTACGCAAACTCCTGTCAGATTGCCTTGGAGATTCCTTGCGATGAGCGACGATGTTGACCTCAGCAGACGTCATTTTTTGGGTGTGGCCACGGCGGTCACCGGTGGCGTAGGCGCAGTGTTTGCTGCGGTTCCGTTTTTGGCATCCTGGCAGCCCAGCGCCAGAGCCCAGGCACTTGGAGCACCGGTCGAAGTCGACATCGGTAAGCTGGAGCCGGGTGCGATGGCCAAGTTCAGCTGGCGTGGCAAACCGGTATGGGTTCTGCGACGTACCGAGAGAATGCTGGGACTGGTGGAGAAGTCAGACGCGCTGGTGCTGGATCCGGACTCCGAGCAGCCCCAGCAGCCGGAATACGCAACCAACGAGTTTCGCTCGATCAAACCCGAAGTGCTGGTCGTTGTAGGCAGCTGCACCCATCTCGGGTGTTCGCCCATCGAGCGCTTCGACATTGCTCCGGCGGATCTGGGGCCGGACTGGGAGGGCGGTTTCTACTGTCCCTGCCACGGTTCAAAATTCGATCTCGCGGGGCGGGTTTACAAGGGTGTTCCGGCGCCGCTGAATCTCGCCGTACCGCCCCATCGCTACCTCAGCGATTCCGTGATTCTTATCGGACTTGATACGGGGGTGGCGTGATGAGCGGTTCCGGAAATGACGCCGGCGAGATGGTGACCGGGCGCGACGGTGGTTTCTACGCCTGGATCAACAAGCGCTTTCCGCTGGACAAGATGTTGCGCGAGCACGTCACTGAGTACTACGCGCCGAAGAATCTGAACTGGTGGTATGTGTTCGGATTCCTTTCGATGCTGGTACTCGTGATTCAGATCGTCACTGGCATCTTCCTCACCATGAGTTACAAGCCGTCGGCGACGGAAGCGTTCGCCTCGGTGGAATACATCATGCGTGACGTGGAGTGGGGCTGGCTGCTGCGCTATATGCATTCGACCGGTGCATCCCTGTTTTTTGTTGTGATCTATATCCATATGTTCCGCGGGCTGATGTACGGCTCTTACAAGAGTCCGCGCGAATTGCTGTGGGTCACCGGGATGTTTATCTACCTCGCATTGTCTGCCGAAGCATTCTTCGGATATCTGCTGCCCTGGGGCCAGATGTCCTACTGGGGCGCACAGGTGATCGTTTCACTGGCCGGTGCTATCCCGCTTGTCGGCGACAGCCTGGTTGAATGGGTGCGGGGTGATTTCTTTATCTCGGATATCACGCTGAATCGGTTCTTTGCGCTACATGTCATCGCGGTCCCGCTGATTCTCGTCGGTCTGGTTGTAGTACACATCCTGGCTCTGCACCAGGTCGGGTCGAACAACCCGGATGGCGTAGAGATCAAGGACAAGAAGGACTCGAGCGGCAAACCCCTGGACGGGGTGGCGTTCCATCCGTATGACACGGCCAAGGATCTGGTGGCGATGATCGTCTTCCTGATCGTGTTTTCGGCCATCGTGTTTTTTGCCCCGGAGATGGGCGGATATTTCCTTGAGCATGCGAATTTCGAACCAGCGGATCCGCTGAAGACGCCCGAGCATATCGCGCCGGTCTGGTATTTCACGCCGTTCTACGCTGTGTTGCGTGCGGTGCCGAGCAAGCTGGGCGGCGTGATCATGATGGGCGCTGCGATGATGATTCTGTTCTTGTTGCCCTGGCTGGATCGGAGTCCGGTGCGCTCGCTGCGTTATCGCGGCTGGATGTCGAAGCTCGCGCTGGGTGCGTTCGTGGTCAGTTTCATCGCGCTCGGGTTCCTCGGGACGCAACCGGCGACCGGTGTCTATACGATGCTTGCGCGGGTATTCACGGTGGTCTATTTCGCCTACTTCCTGCTGATGCCGTTCTATACCAAATACGACAAGATCAAGCCCGTTCCGGAAAGGGTGAGCCATCATGGTTAGGAAGCTTTTTGCCACTGCGTTAATTCTGTTGCCGGCGATGGCTACTGCTGCCGGCGGCGACGCCCATCTGCAGCGTATCGATGTCGATATCTCGAACGAAGCGGCGCTGCAGCGAGGGTCCAAATACTTCGTCAATTATTGTCTTGGCTGTCATTCCGCCCAATACGTGCGTTACAACCGCCTTGCCCAGGACCTGGGCATCACCGAGGAGCAACTGGTCGACAACCTGATGTTTACCGGCGAGCGGCCTTTCGACACGATGGAAATCGCGATGCCCGCCGCTGACGCCGCCACCTGGTATGGCCGCACTCCGCCGGACCTGTCGCTGGTGGCGCGCGCCCGGGGCGAAAGCTGGATCTACAGCTTCCTGAAGTCCTTCTACCTCGACCCGATCAAACCCACCGGGGTCAATAATCTGGTGCTGCCAGGGGCCAGCATGCCTCACGTACTGTGGGAGCTTCAGGGTACCCAGCGAGCGGTTTTTCGCGAGGAGATCGATTCGCTTGGTCATCCTCATGAGATCTTCGACCGTTTTGAGATGGTGACTCCGGGCACATTGAACGCTCAGGAGTACGACACCATGGTGCGCGACCTGGTGACATTTCTCAGTTACATCGGTGAGCCAGTGCAACTGGAGCGTCGCGCGCTGGGGGTCAAAGTGATCCTGTTCCTGCTCGTGTTTCTGCTTTTCGCCTTCCTGCTCAAGAAAGAGATCTGGAAGGACATTCACTGATTTCAGAGGCTGCGCCTGTAGGCGTGGCCGTCAACGACTTGGAGTATTCGCATGGCATTGATTGCCAACAGGCGGTCGGTAATGACGCTGTTCTCGCACCCGACCGACGCCCATAGCCACCGGGTTCGCCTGGTCCTGTCAGAGAAGAGCATCAATGTCGACATTGTCGACGTTGATGGACCGACATTGCCGGAAGATCTGCTTGACCTTAATCCGTATCACAGCGTACCCACGCTGGTTGATCGCGATCTGGTTCTTTATGACTCCCGCGTGATCGTCGAATATCTCGATGAGCGTTTCCCTCATCCGCCGCTGATGCCTGTCGATCCGGTGACCCGGGCCCAGTTTCGTCTGGCCCTTTATCGAATCGAAAAGGACTGGTACAGCGTGGCTGCGGAGATCGAGGAAGCGCGGGATCGCAAGACCGCCAACCGATCACGCAAGATCCTGCGCGAGAGCATCATGGCCAGCGCAGAGGTGTTCCGCGCCAAGCCATATTTCCTTAGCGATGAATTCTCGTTGGTGGACTGCACGATCGCGCCTATCCTGTGGCGCCTGCCTCACTATGAGATCGATCTTTCGGCTGCCGAGGCCAAGCCGGTAGCAAAGTATGCCGAGGCCATGTTTGAGCGCCCCTCATTCCGCGCCAGCCTGACAGAACTGGAATCCGAACTGGGGCCCTGAGCGGCCGTAGTTCGCGAATGACAGCAATGAACCCTCGTCGGCCCTATCTGCTTCGGGCCATGCACGAATGGATCATGGACAATCGCCAGACCCCTCACGTGGTGGTCGATGCCGGCGTGGATGGTGTCTGCGTGCCGCCCGAGTTCATCACGGATGGCAAGATCGTGCTCAATCTCAGTCACGATGCGACCAGCGATCTGATCATCAGTAACGACCTGCTGGAGTTCGATGCCCGCTTTGGCGGCCGGCCTTTCCATGTCAGCGTGCCGGGTTCCGCGGTCATGGGAATTTATGCGCGGGAAACCGGCCAGGGGATGATTTTCGGCGCTGAGGACGGCGATCCCGATCCGGATCCCGATTCGGATCCGGACAAGGAAGAAACGGAAAGCGCGCGCCCTCATCTGCGACTGGTCAAGTAGACGCTGGCATCTGCGGGAACATTTTTCCCGGATTCAGGATCCCCAGAGGATCGAAATCGTCTTTGATCTGACGCATGATCGCCAGGGTTTCCGGTTCGATTTCCAGCGCCACAATCTCGCGCTTGTCGAAGCCGATACCATGTTCCCCGGACAAGGTGCCGCCCAGTTCGAGAACCTTGCGAAACATCGTCTCCATGCATTCGTGCATGCGTTCGCTTTCGCCGGTCACGCCCGGATCGCCAAGGATGTTGACGTGGATATTGCCGTTGCCGGCGTGACCAAAGCTGACGATCGTCACCGAGTACTCCCTGGCCATGATCTCCAGCGCACTGATCATCTCCGCCATCCTTGAGACCGGTACAACGATGTCTTCGTTGATCTTCTTTGGCGCGATACGCCTTAGCGCGGGCGACAGCGCCTTCCTGCTGGCCCACAGCGCCTGTACCTGAGCCGCATCCTGTGCGATCTCCAGCGCGATCCGCCCAGCGCCGGCGCTGGCGGCTGCAACTGCGCCGGCGCTGACATCGACGGTATCCTTATTGCCGTCCACTTCGATCAACAGCATCGCGCCTGCTTCCTGCGGCAGGTCTGCGCCGCCGGACTCCCGGACCAGCCGGATCGCAGCGCTGTCCATGAATTCCAATGCGCGCGGCACCATTGCCTGCGCCATGATTCTGGAGACCGCCCTGGCCGCGCTCGCCATGTCCCGATAGATCGCCCGCATGGTAACGATCTTTTCAGGCAAGGCACTTAGCTTAAGAGTCGCCTCGGTGATGATCGCAAGGGTGCCTTCGGAGCCGATCAGAAGTCTGGTCAGGTCATAGCCGACAACGCCTTTGGTGGTATAGCAACCGGTCCTGATCGAGCGGCCATCACCGGTGATGGCTCGCAGTCCCAGGGTGTTCTCGCGCGGCGTGCCGTACTTGACCGCGCGTGGCCCGGCGGAGTTGCAGCCGAGGTTGCCGCCGATCGTGCAATAGCTGGCGGAAGTTGGATCAGGTGGCCAGAAGAACCCCTGTGCCGCCAGCGCTTGCTGCAGTTCGCCGTTGATCACTCCTGGCTCGACGACTGCGACTCTGTTGTCCGGATCGATCTCAAGGATGCGCGACATACGCTCGGTGGACAGGACTATGCCGTTGTCTTCAGGCACTGCGGCGCCGGCGGTGCCAGTGCCCCGGCCCCTTACCGTGAGCGGAATCCGGTGCCGGTTGCAGCCAGCAATGGTGTGCGCAACGCAGGCGTGGTCCTCGGCCATGATGACCGCGGCAGGCAGGGTCTGTCGGCGGCTGTTGTCGAAGCCATAAGCCCAGCAATCGGCCGGGTCGGTCAACACCTGTCCGGCGCCGAGTTGCTGAACCAGGGTCTGGATCAGCTCGATGCTGGTGTTCCCGATTGCGGTCACCGGTCTGTCAATCCGGCTCCGCTGCCGGTCCGAGCAGGGCGCAGTCGATCAGATCGCAGAGACAATGGATGACCAGCAGATGAACTTCCTGGATATGTGCGGTGCGTCGGGAGGGTGCTCGAATTTCAACATCCTCAGCCGTCAGCTGCGTCGCCATTGCGCCCCCGTCGCGGCCGCTCAGCGCGATCACCGCAAGACCACGATCATGGGCAGCCAGGACCGCCTGGAGGATGTTTGGCGACTGTCCCGAAGTGCTGATCGCGAGCAATACATCTCCAGGCTGCCCCAGCGCCCGGATCTGTCGAGCGAAGACCTCGGCGAACCGATCATCGTTGGCGACCGATGTCAGGGTCGAACTATCCGTGGTCAGTGCAATCGCCGGCAGACCCGGTCGTTCCTGCTCGAAGCGATTGAGCATCTCCGAGGAGAAGTGTTGTGCGTCAGCCGCCGAGCCGCCATTGCCGCAAGACAGGACCTTGCCATTACCCAGCAGACAACGGGTGATCAATTGCGACGCCTGGACGATCACGGGCACCAGGGTCGTGGCTGCCGCCCGCTTGACTTCGATACTGGCATCAAAGTGTTCGCGTACCCGTTGTTCAAGATTCATCAGCGTCACCGTATCCTGCTTGCGCTTTCGACCAGGCGCTCACGAGCGGAAGGCATCCTTGATCCAACGGGGCTCATTGTCGCCGTCACCCCTGGAAATTGCCACCAGGTCAAAGCGCACAGCTGCGTTATTCCAGCGTGGATAACGCGCAATAAAGTGCCGGGTGGCGAGCATGATGCGATTGCGCTTGGCCATGGATAAGGATTCTTCAGCGCTACACCGGGCACCGATAGCTCTGCTGCGGACCTCAACGACCAACAGCTTTTCGCCGTCGCGCATCACCAGGTCCAGCTCACCCCAGCGGCACGAATAGTTCCGGGCGACGGTCGTCAGGCCCTGACGATGAAGAAAGCATTCCGCGCTGCGTTCCGCAACCCGGCCGGCGCGAATACTCACTGCATATCGTTGAGCGGGCCCAGAATGCGCAGCTGTCCGTTAACCACCGCCGCCCAATCAAGACCGCGAACTATGCGCTGCTCCGGAGCGAGTCTGAGCACGCCGGTGAGTCCAGGCACGCCCTGATCCAGCAAGCTACGGTCGTTCCGGAGAATCGGCACCAGGCGGAAAGCATCGAAACCCAGCGCATATAAGCGGGCGCGGCGGCCGCTGCTGCCAGGCCAGATTTTCGCCAGTCGCTCGCGCAGCGCGACGACTTCGGCCTCGGAGCTGATGATCCAGGGCATATCGTCAAAACGCACGCCGTCGAGGTCCCGGTGGGGCCCGTCATCGGGGGCATAGATCGCCGAGGTCGCGTACACAGGAAGATCAGCGCCATATTGGAACTTGAGCTGGGGTCTGATCTGGCGGCCGTCTGCGGGTTGCGCGGCGACGAATACAAGATCAGCGTCCTGCCGCCGGCGTGGTTCAAACTCGAGGTTGAGGCCGAGCAGGCTCTCCAATCGCTGATGCCGTCGGGCGCTGGCGTCCACCAGCAGCAGCCCGCGTATCGGGTCAGAAAGATCCGCGGTGCCTGGCGCATAGCTGGCAATCCCGAGCAATCTTCCGCCCCCGGCCTGCAGGGTTTCACCAAAACTGGCGGCAATCCGCATGCCCCAATCATTGTTCGGCACCAGAGCAATCGCCTGACTCAGACCGTCGCCCAGCGCGCGAGCCGCCGCCTGCGCGGCTTCATCTTCCGGAGAAAGGCCGAACTGATAGATGAACTCGGGCAGGGCTTCTCCTCGCGGCACTTCATTCAGCGCCAGCGTTGGAACGCCGCCGGAGACCGTGGCCAGTGCTTCGAGCTCGTTTTTGGATAGCGGGCCGACAATAAAATCGGCCCCTTCCGCGGCTGCCTGTTCCCACGCGCCAACGGCGCCCAGGCGGTCAGTATCGTAAATACTTACTGCCGGCCGTTGTTCTGGTTGCTGATAGTACGCGGCGATAAAGCCGTCGCGGACTGCGATAGCGGATGCAGCCAGGCGGCCGGACAAGGGCAGCAACAGCGCCACACGACGCGGGTACTCGTTCAGATCACGGTAGGTTGCCAGCGCAGCGCCGAGCACCTTACCGCTGGCTGGATGCCCGGGGTTACGCGCCCGCCAGTCCATCAGGCTGGCCTGGAGCTGGAACGGGTTGCGCCCATAGGCCTCGAGCAAGGCGCCCAGCTGCAACCAGCCGCGGGCCACCGGATTGGCATCGGATGGCACCGCGAAATTGGCGTCGGCGGCGGCAGCTTCCTGCAGGCGGTTCCAGATCTGGCGCTGGTTCTCTTCGACTGCAGCAGGGCTCTCAAGCAAGGACCCACGCTGTTCCAGCGCGACGACCGCGGGTCCGGCCTGTCCCACAAGAAGATAGGCATCTGCCTGCAGTTCGAGCGCCTGGATCCGCGTTGCCGTACTCGCTTCCGCGGGCAGCAGTTCCAGTGCTTCCAGGGCGTCTCTTGCATCGTTGTCGGCGATCGCCAGTTCCGCGCGCAGCAACAGATATTCCGACGCCCTGTCAGGCGCAGCCGGGACCGGTATGGACGCGAGATCGGCACGGGCTTGTTTCACCTGGCCGGCCCGATAGGCGTTGCTGGCCGCGCTTAGTATTGCGCTGTCGCGCTCCTTGCCCGCGGCAGATGCGGCAATGGCCCGCCATTGCTTCGCAGCGGCGGCATAGTCGCCGGCGGATTCCAGCTGCCGTGCGGTGTTTGCCTGATTCGCGAGGTCTTCGGAATCCGGACGCACCGGCCCGCAGCCACTCAACAGGATGGCGGCTGCGAACAGCACGATAAGGGCGCGGCTTAAGGTCAGCGGGTGTGTTTGCATAGCATCTGGTTCCCGTTGCAGGATGGGCCGCCAGTCATTAAAGACGGCCACGGGTCGGGAAGTATAGTGCCAGAATCTGCCGGGACGCTTTACATAGTCGCTACGCCGATTGGCAATCTTGAGGACCTGAGCCCCCGGGCCAGGGAGATCCTCGGCTCGGTTGACGCCGTGCTGTGCGAGGACACCCGTCATACCGGGCTGATGTTTGCGCGGCTGGGAATCTCAAGCCAGCGTATCTCTTTGCACGAACATAACGAGACCGCGCGCGCAGCGATCGCGATCGACAGGCTCCGGGCGGGTCAGAATCTGGCCCTGGTGTCCGATGCCGGCACGCCGCTGATCAGCGATCCCGGATACCGGCTGGTCGCGGCCGCACGCGAGGCCGGGTTGTCGGTCAGCCCGATCCCGGGTCCCTGCGCGGCGATCGCCGCGTTGAGTGTCGCCGGTCTGGCGACGGATCGCTTCTGTTTCGAGGGCTTTCTGCCAGCACGCAGCGCGGCCAGGCGCAAGCGCCTCGGTCAGCTGCAGGAAGAGGCGCGCACATTGATCTTTTACGAGTCGGGGCGTCGCATCGCCGATACGCTGACGGACATGGTTGCGGTGCTGGGTGCGGATCGACCCGCAACGCTGGCGCGAGAGCTGACCAAGACATTCGAGAGCACCTATAGGGGCAGCCTCGAGGCTTTGCAACAGCAGGCGGCAGACGATGCAGATATCAGCCGCGGCGAGCTGGTGCTGGTGGTGGCAGGCAATGCCGAGGTGGCAAGGCGAAGCGCCCCTCCCGGGCTGGAGCAACTGGTGGCGATGCTGGTGCGGGAGCTGCCGGCCAGCAAGGCAGCGCGGTTGGCGGCAGCCATCACCGGCTGCAGCAGGGCCACTGCCTACGATCTGGCATCAAAGATGGATCGCAAGCAGTCGTAAAACCGAACGCTCCGGTATACTGGTGACGGGAGTCGGCCAGGCAGTCGCCGTGAGCAGTTTGTTCACGGAGGAAAGTCCGGGCTCCGCAGGGCGGGATGCCAGGTAACGCCTGGGGGGTGAGAGCCCACGGAAAGTGCCACAGAAAATATACCGCCCAAGCGCCTCCTTTCAGGCGGCGCCGGCAAGGGTGAAAAGGTGCGGTAAGAGCGCACCGCGCGAGTGGCAACACGTCGCGGCACGGTAAACCCCATCCGGAGCAAGACCAAATAGGGGAGCAGGCCGTCCTCAGGGATGGCAGCGCGCGGCCCGCGCGCGTTCCCGGGTAGGTTGCTTGAGGCAGGCGGTGACGTCTGTCCCAGATGAATGACTGTCCTCGACAGAACCCGGCTTATCGGCCGACTCCCTCTTTTTCTTCGACCCGGCCCGGGCGAAAAAAAACAAAACAGGCTCCAGAACTTGAAGAGCTTTGCCAAGAAGCCCTCTTAAGCGCCTGATTTACAGGGCCTATAAAGGCCGTATAATACCTCCAGAAGCGCGTCTAAGTGTCTGTGCAGCATGAAAAAATTGCGATTGGGGCGGTTGACATAAGGTAATTCACCTCCCTATAGTGGCGCCAAGTGGGAAAAAGTGGGAAATGATGGGATTCCCTCCCGATCTGGCGACACAAAAATGTTCCGCGGCGCAAACAAAGTCACCCTCGATGCCAAGGGCCGAATGGCGGTACCGACCAAGTACCGTGCTCGGATCGCGGACCTGTCTGCTGGCCAGCTGATCGTGACCGTTGACCGGGACTACTGTCTCCTCGTTTACCCGACCCCGGAATGGGAAGAAATCGAACGCCGACTGATCCGCCTGCCAAGTCTCAACCGGCAGGCGCGTCGCTTGCAACGGCTGATGGTGGGTTACGCGTCCGAACTGGAGCTGGACGGGCACGGCCGCATTTTGTTGCCGAAAGAACTTCGCGAGTTCGCGAGTCTTGATCGTCAGGCGATCCTGATCGGTCAGGGCAATCGATTCGAATTGTGGGATGAAGAGCGCTGGAACCAGCGCCGCGACGAGTGGCTGTCAGAAGAAGCTGTCGATACAGACGGCCTGCCGGCCGAACTCGAGACCCTGTCGTTCTAGTGGAGGAGGGTATCAACACCCACCTGCCGGTACTCCTTGAGGAGGCGCTGGCGGCCCTGGCGATCAAGGAAGCCGGGCACTACCTCGACGGCACGCTCGGTCGCGGCGGGCATTCAGCAGCGATCTTGCAGCGACTCGGCAGTGGCGGCTGTTTGCTGATGATCGACCGGGACAGTGCTGCCATCGATGCGGCCAGAGCACGATTTGAGGGGGACTCCAGGGTGCGGATAGAGCAGGGGAATTTCGCAGCCATGCGCGCGATCGCCGAGCAAGCCGGGCTAACAGATGGTTTCGACGGCATTCTGCTCGATCTGGGCGTGTCGTCTCCGCAGCTCGATCAGGCCGGACGCGGCTTCAGTTTTAACGCCGATGGTCCACTGGACATGCGCATGGATACCCGCTCCGGACCTACCGCCGCGGAATGGTTAAGCCGCGCCGGCGAAAGAGAGATTGCCGATGTGCTGTGGCAATTCGGCGAAGAGCGTCATTCCCGACGCATTGCTCGGGCCATCGTCGCTGCGCGCAGCGAAACGCCGCTAAAGACTACCGCTCAACTCGCTGATTTGATCGCCGGCGAAATCGGGCGCCGTGAGCCCGGTAAGCATCCGGCGACCCGCAGTTTTCAGGCCATCAGGATCTACATAAACGCCGAGCTGGATGCGCTGGACAAGGGTCTGAGCGCGGCCCTGGACCTGCTCCGGCCTGGCGGCCGCCTGTGCGTGATCAGCTTCCATTCGCTTGAGGACCGCAGGGTCAAGCGCTTTATCCGTAGTCATTCTCTTGAAGACGAAGCCTGGCGCGGCCTCCCGGACATGCCCGATTCGGCGCGTCCGGATCTGCGTCCCGTAGGCAAGGCCCAGCGTGCATCCCGCGCCGAGCTTGCTGCCAACCCCAGGGCACGCAGCGCAGTGTTGCGAGTGGCGGAGCGTCTGCACTGATGGCACAGCGCATAAAGAACCAGGGTTGGCTCACGGCGTTATTGGTGCTGGCATTGCTGGCGTCCAGCGTAGCCGCCATCCACGCCCGGCACGAGGCCCGACGCCAGTTCATCGAACTGCAGGCGCTGATCGACACCCGCGATGAACTGAATATCGATTGGGGGCGGCTACAAATCGAGCACAGCACCTGGGCCTCGCCCGGGCGTATCGAGCAAATGGCGACGGACAAGCTGAACATGCATGTGCCGGAGCCAGCGGCGGTGGTGATCATCGGACCATGAGCCACTCTCGTTACAGCAAGAACCTTTTTCAGAAGCGTTTCAATCGACGCCTGCTGATGGTTGGCGGCCTCTTCGCAATCAGCGCCACGGTGCTGCTGGGACGTGCAGTGCAGTTGCAATGGCTAGACCAGGCGTTTTTGGCTCGCGAGGGTGACGCCAGGCACTTGCGGGTGGCAGAAATCTCAGCGCACCGCGGCATGATCGTCGATCGCAATGGTGAGCCGCTGGCAGTAAGCACCCCGGTCGACAGCATCTGGGTCAACCCGAAACAACTGCTGCAGGCGAGCGACCGGATCGAGGAACTCGCCGGAGCGCTGGGCTGGCAACACGATCGCCTGCTCGGGTTGCTGACGCAGAACCCGGATCGGGAATTCTTCTATTTGATGCGCCACATGCCTCCCTACAAAGCCGAGGCAGTGCTGGACCTTGAGATCCCCGGTGTCTATTCGCAGCGTGAGTACCGGCGCTATTACCCCGCGGGTGAAGTGACCGGTCATGTGGTTGGTTTCACCAATGTCGACGATCAGGGCCTCGAGGGGCTTGAGCTTGCCTACGATCCATGGCTTTCCGGCCAGCCAGGTGCGAAACGCGTGTTGCGGGATCGATTGGGCCGCGCGATCGAGAATGTGGAGAGTATTCGCGCGCCGCAGGCAGGTCGCAGTCTGGTCACCAGTCTGGACCTTCGTATTCAGTACATGGCCTACAGAGCGCTGAAGACCGCGGTGCAGGAGCACGCGGCGCGGGCCGGCTCGGTGGTCATCCTGGACGTCGCCACTGGCGAAGTGCTGGCGATGGTCAACCAGCCTGGTTACAACCCCAACGACCGGCGTCGCTTTGATGTCTCGCGTTTCCGCAACCAGGCGGCGACGGATCTTTTCGAGCCGGGCTCGAGTTTCAAGCCCTTTATTATCGCTGCCGCCCTCGAGAGCGATCGATACGCGGCAGACTCGTTTATCGATACCTCGCCAGGCTACATCATGGTCGGCGCCAAGACGATCGAGGATCCGCACAACCTGGGGCGCATCCCGATCACCACAGTCCTGACCAGGTCGAGCAACGTCGGCGCTTCTCGTATCGCGTTGTCACTCGATGGTCAGCAGTTGTGGACGGTGTTGGAAGGCTTCGGATTCGGTGAGCTGACCTCCAGCGGATTTCCAGGTGAATCCGCCGGTCTGCTCAATCATTACGAGCACTGGCGCGAGATCGGACAGGCCGTGCTGGCCTATGGTTATGGGCTCTCGGTGACCCCGCTGCAACTGGCCCAGGCCTATGCCATTCTCGGCGCTGGCGGATTGCAGCGGCCGGTTTCGCTGATCGCGGTAGATCAACCACCCGCCGCCACCCGGGTGATATCCGCCGCCACCGCCAGCACCGTGATCGCGATGATGGAGACCGTGGTCGGGCCCGACGGTACCGCGCGCAAAGCGAAACTGGCGGGCTACCGCACGGCTGGAAAGACCGGCACCGTCCGCAAGGCGACTGCCGGGGGATACTCGGAGAGTCGCTACACCGCCGTATTCGGCGGGCTTGTGCCGGCGTCGAATCCGCGTCTGGCCATCGTCGTTGCGGTGCATGAGCCCAGCCGTGGTGTCTATTACGGCGGTGAAGTGGCAGCGCCGGTGTTTGCCGATGTGGCAGCTGGCGCATTGCGGGTTCTCGGTGTGCCACCGGATGAAGAGCCGGCAGATACTGCTGACCAGCGCGTGATTCAGGCGATGAGCCAACCATGATGGCCGCATCGACGATCCAGCCAGGCGTGGCGTTGACGGACCTGTTCGACGACTGCCTGCCTGCCGAACTTGCCGGACTGCGTATCAGTGACATTGCAGCGGACTCGCGCAAGGTCGTTGCCGGTTCCCTGTTTCTCGCTTGTCGTGGCCGCAGTGGCCATGGACTCGATCATTTGTCCCAGGCACTCGAGAATGGGGCGGCAGCAGTCGCCTGGGAGCCCGAAGCCGACGCTGTTGCGGGCGGTTTGGCGCTGCCGGTGCCTGCATTCGCTGTACCCGGACTTGTGCAGCGCCTGGGACAGATCGCAGATCGGTTTTTCGGTCGCCCGTCCGCAGCGCTTGCGGTGATCGGCATTACCGGCACCAATGGCAAGACCACCTGTGCGCACCTGGTCGCCGGCGCACTGGAAGCGCTGGGCCGGCCTGCCGGCAGCATCGGCACGTTGGGCAGTGGTCGCTTTGGCGCCTTGACGCCTGGCACATTGACCACGCCTGACGCGGTTGAGGTGCATCGGAATCTGGCGCGGATTCGTGACTGTGGAGGGGAATTCGCGTCGATGGAAGTCTCCTCCCATGCGCTGGATCAGGGCCGCGTTGCCGGGGTGCGTTTTCGTCTCGCTGCGTTGACCAATCTGAGCCGGGAGCACCTGGATTACCACGTCGACATGCAGCGCTATGGTGAGGCCAAAGCGCGGCTGTTCAAAGCGCCTGGCCTGACGCGTGCTGTGATCAACGCAGACGATGAATTTGGCCGCCGCCTGCTGGAAAATCCGCCGCACGGCGTCAGCATGTTCGCCGTAGGACGCGAGGTTTCCGCCTATGGCCCGCAGGCGCTTTCCATAAGGTCAGTCAACAGCAGCGCGAACGGGCTGGACGTCGAATTTGCTTTCGGCGACGCGCTTGAATGTCTGCATTCTCCGCTTTGGGGCGAGTTCAATGCGGAGAATCTGGCAGTCGCACTGGGTCTGCTGCTCGGTCTGGACGTCAGTCTCGAAGCGGCGGTGTTGGCACTGGCAACCGTGTCTGCCCCGGCCGGCCGCATGGAGGCTTTGTCAAAAGCTGATTCGCCGGTGGTGCTGGTCGATTACGCTCACACGCCTGACGCCTTGGCCAAGGCGCTGACCGCGGCGCGGAGTCACTGCCCTGGAAAACTGTTTTGCGTGTTCGGGTGTGGTGGCGAACGTGACCCGGGCAAGCGGCCGCAGATGGGTAGCGTGGCCGAGAAACTGGCCGACCAGATCATTCTGACTGACGACAATCCGCGCGCTGAGAACGGCGACCGGATCCTCGCTGACATCGTCGCCGGTATGACCTCCGAGCCGATGCGCCAGCGCGATCGCGCCGCCGCGATAAAGGCTGCCATTGCAGCAGCCGGGCGCGGCGACGTGGTGCTGGTAGCGGGCAAGGGCCACGAGAACTACCAGCTGGGCGCAAGCGGCCGGCGCCCATTCAGCGACCGCCAGGTGGTGCTGGATGCCCTGGAGTCCAGACATGATTAGCGGTCGGCTCACGGAGATCACGAAGGTGCTGCGGGCTGAGCTGATCGGCAGTGACGGCAGCTTCCTCGGCATCAGCACGGACTCCCGCAATATTGAGGCCGGGCAGCTATTCGTTGCTCTGCGTGGCCCGCGATTTGATGGGCACAAGTTCCTCGCAGAGGCTGCGAGCTGCGGCGCCTGCGCGGCGCTGGTCGACACTGTCTCTGAGCTGCCGATGCCGCAGGTGCGGGTGCCGGACACGCTGCGCGCGCTGGGCGATCTGGCGGTTGACTGGCGCGCGCGCTTCGATCTTCCGGTAATCGGAGTGACCGGTAGCTTCGGCAAAACGACGGTCAAGGAGATGCTCGCCCGGATTCTGGGTCAGGGGCGATCGACGCTGGTCACCCGCGGCAATCTGAACAACGAGATCGGTGTGCCTCTGACGCTATTCGGATTGTCGCCACGAGATCAGTGTGCGGTTATCGAGATGGGCGCGAACCATGCCGGCGAGATCGCCCGGCTGTGTGCGATCGCCTCACCGGATATCGGTCTGGTCACTGTAGCCGGGGCATGTCATCTGGAGGGCTTCGGCTCACTGGAAGGGGTGGCCCGGGCCAAGGGCGAGATGTTTCAGGCGTTGCCGGCAGAGGGCGTCGCGGTGATCAATGCCGACGACAGTTTCGCCGGTCTCTGGCGCCAGTTCGCCGGCGCACGACCGGTGAGCACTTTCGGCCTGGGTCCCGCCGCAGATTATACGGCCCGCGAAATCCGTCGGGTCGCCGACGACGAGCTGAGGTTTCTGCTTGTCTGTCCGGAAGGCGAGGCGCCGGTGAGACTCCCGCTCGCTGGCCGGCACAACGTGGTCAACGCACTCGCCGCAGCAGCCAGCGGGATCAGGGCTGGCGCCAGCCTCGAGCAGGTGGTGGCCGGATTGGAATCGATGGTGCCCGTGGCAGGCCGCATGCAGTTGCTGCGCACCCACGCCGGCGGCCGACTGATCGATGACAGTTACAACGCCAGTCCTCGCACGGTGCGGGCCGGTCTGGACTACCTGTGCGAACTGCAGGGCCGGCCATGGGCCGCCCTGGGAGATATGGGAGAGCTGGGCGAGAGCGGCCCGGAACTTCACAGCGAGATCGGGCACTACGCCCGCAGCATCGGTATCGAGCGATTGTTCGTGCTCGGCCCTTTGAGTGAACACACAGCTGCGGCCTTCGGTGCCGGCGCGCTGCACTTCTTTGATACCGCGAATCTCAGCATGGCATTGAGCGAGGCGCTCGATGCCGACGTCAATGTGTTGGTAAAGGGATCGCGGATGATGCGGATGGAAAACGTGGTTCAGGCGTTGACAGGGCCGACTCTGGCCAGAGCAGGAGGGGGGCTGTGAACTCATGCTGCTATTTCTGACCGAATATCTGACCCAGTTCGAATCCGCGTTCAACGTGTTTGGTTATCTGACCATGCGCGCGATCATGGGTGCGCTGACTGCATTATTGATCGCGCTGCTGGTCGGGCCATGGATGATCCGTCGCCTGAGTTTCCATCAGATCGGACAGACCGTGCGCGAGTTCGGACCGGAGAGCCATTTGCCCAAGGCGGGGACGCCAACCATGGGTGGCACGCTGATCCTGGTCGCCGTCGTCGTCAGCACCATATTGTGGGCCGATCCGGCCAACCGTTTTGTCTGGATCGTGTTGCTGGTGACGCTGGCATTCGGCGTGATTGGTTTCGTTGACGATTACCGCAAGCTCGCGCTTGGAGACAGCCGTGGTCTGCCGGCGCGCTGGAAATATTTCTGGCAATCGATCGCCGGTCTGGCCGCGGCCATCGTGCTCTATACCACCGCTCAGGACCCGGCGGTGGAAACCGCCCTGCTGGTGCCATTTGTCAAAGACCTGATGCTACCGCTGGGCGCGTTTTACATCCTGCTTACCTATTTCGTCATCGTCGGTTCCAGCAATGCGGTCAATCTGACTGACGGCCTGGATGGCCTGGCGATCATGCCGACGGTGCTGGTCGGCGGCGCACTTGGGATCTTCGCCTATGCCACCGGCAACGCGCGCTTCTCGGACTACCTCGGTATTCCGTTCATTCCGGGCACCGGCGAGATGCTGGTGTTCTGCGCGACGCTGGTCGGGGCCGGCCTCGGTTTTCTCTGGTTCAACACCTACCCGGCACAGGTCTTTATGGGAGACGTCGGCGCGCTGGCCCTGGGCGCTGCTCTTGGAACAGTGGCCGTTGTCGTGCGGCAGGAAATCGTGTTCTTCGTGATGGCGGGCGTGTTCGTAGTGGAAACCGTTTCGGTGATGCTGCAGGTCGCGTCGTTCAAGCTGACCGGCAAGCGCATTTTCCGCATGGCGCCGCTGCACCATCACTTCGAATTGAAAGGTTGGGCCGAGCCAAAGGTGATCGTCCGATTCTGGATTATCACCGTGGTGCTGGTTCTGTTCGGACTTGCGACCCTGAAACTAAGATGAGCACATCCCTCTTCATCCGGCCCTCGGCCGCCCACGATGACACCCGCGCTTCGGGTGCTCGCGGCACCTGCGTGGTGCTTGGCCTGGGCGCCACCGGTTTGTCTTGTGCCCGGCATCTGTCGGCCGCAGGGTTTGCAGTGCTGGTGCTGGACAGCCGTCAGCATCCGCCGGCTGCAGAGCAGCTGCGGATGGAAGTGCCCAACGCGAAAATGCTCAGCGGCACGCTGGACACGGAACTGCCTGCGGACACACAGGAAATCGTGCTGTCGCCCGGCCTGGGAACGGATCTGCCGCTTGCCGCCAGGGCGCGGAAGCTCGGATTGCCAGTGGTCGGGGACATCGAGTTGTTTGCACGCGCGGTACAGGCACCGGTGGCCGCGATCACCGGCTCCAACGGCAAGAGCACCGTAACCACCATGTTGGCCCTGATGGCCGAGGCAGCCGGCCGGCGGGTCCTGGCCGGTGCCAATCTGGGTACGCCGGCGCTTGACCTGCTGCGCGAGCCGACCCCGGATCTGTTCGCGCTTGAGTTGTCGAGTTTCCAGCTGGAAGTGACCGCGTCGCTCACGCCAGCGGTGGCGGCGGTGCTGAATATCTCCGCCGATCACATCGATCGGCATGGTTCACTCGACGCCTATGCGGCCGCCAAATCGAGGATCTATCGGGGCGCGCGGACAGCCGTTGCCAACCGTCAGGATCCGCTGGTCATGGCCATGGTCAAGGCGCATCCGGATGTGCTGACCTTTGGCATGGATAGCCCGGGACCAGGCCATTTCGGGCTCCTGGGCCAGGACGCCGGTATGCAGCTCGCCCGCGGCAAGGACGCGCTGATGCCGGCCGCCGATCTGGGCGTGAGCGGCCTGCACAATGCGGCCAATGCGCTGGCGGCGCTGGCCATAGGCAGCGCGCTGGGGCTTCAAATGGACCCGATGCTGCAAGCATTGCGGGACTTTCCGGGCTTGCCACATCGCACCCAGACGGTCGCGAACGCGCTGCAGATGCGTTGGATCGACGATTCCAAAGCGACCAATGTAGGTGCCGCGATGGCGGCGATCGAGGGTCTGCCCGGACCCATCCTGCTGATAGCCGGTGGCGATGGTAAGGGGCAGGACTTCGAGCCGCTGGCCGCGGCGCTGGCAGATCGCGCCAGAGCCGCCATCCTGCTGGGCCGTGATGCGCCGATCCTGGCCCGGGCACTCGGCGATGTCTGTCCGGTACACCTGGTCACGGACATGAGCGAAGCGGTCGACCTGGCGGCCAGTCTGGGGCAGGCCGGGGACACGGTCCTGCTGTCGCCGGCGTGCTCAAGCCTCGACATGTATACAAGCTACGCACAACGAGGTGCCGCATTCGCGAACGCGGCCCGTGAGCTGACAGCATGAGCAGCATCAGACGCAGCAGAGTCGCTGGCAAGACCCTGCCGATGCCTGCGGGCAGTCAGCTTGATCCCTGGCTTGCCGGCGCTGCACTGGCGCTGGTGTGTCTGGGTCTGATCATGGTGACCTCGGCCTCGATAACCAGTGCCGACAGAGAACTGGGTGCGCCTTTCCAATATCTGATCCGGCAGACGGTCTATCTCGGCATCGGTGGTGTTGCCGCGCTGATTTGTTATCTGGTTCCGCTGCGTTACTGGGAACGGACCAGCTTCCCGTTGTTGCTGGCGGCCTTCGTGCTGTTGCTGGCAGTACTGATTCCCGGCATCGGCCGCGAGGTCAATGGCAGTTCTCGCTGGTTGCCGATGGGTCCGGTGAATGTGCAGGTATCTGAACCGGCACGTCTGATGATCCTGTTCTTCGTGTCCGCTTATGTGGCGCGGCGATCACGCGAACTGGCGGAATCTCTGGGTGGTTTTTTGAAGCCGGTCGCCATTGTTGCCGCTGCCTGTGTCCTGCTGCTGATGGAGCCGGACTTCGGTGCGGCGACGGTCCTGCTTGCCACCTGCCTCGGTGTGCTGTTCGCGGGTGGTGTGCGCTTGCGCTACTTCTTCTCTCTGGCCGGCGTGGCTGTGCTGGCGCTTGCGGCGCTGGCGGTGGCGTCGCCGTATCGGGTGCGACGGCTGACCGCATTCCTGGATCCGTGGGCAGACCCGTTTGATGCCGGTTTCCAGCTCACCCAATCCCTGATCGCAATCGGGCGTGGCGAATGGATGGGCGTCGGTCTCGGCGGCAGCGTACAGAAACTGTTTTATCTGCCGGAGGCGCACACCGACTTCGTGTTCGCGGTGTACGCAGAGGAACTGGGCCTGATCGGCGTGATTGCATTGGTGCTGGTCTATGGCCTGATGGTCTGGCGCACGCTCGCGGTTTCTTCACGCTGTATCAATCGCGGGCACACCTTTGCCGGTTGTCTGAGTTTTGGCATTGGCACCTGGCTGGGTGCGCAGGCGGCGGTAAACATCGCCGTAAACATGGGTTTGCTACCGACCAAGGGGCTGACCTTGCCGCTGGTCAGTTTTGGCGGAAGCTCTCTCGTCGTGTGTTGCGCGGCCATTGGTCTGGTGCTCCGGGCCAATGCGGAATGCGGCCAGCCGCCAAATCGTTCGCGCGGGAGGTCGTCATGACTCAGCGCCCGATTCTGATCATGGCGGGTGGTACCGGCGGTCACGTGTTTCCCGGTCTGGCCGTGGCCCATGGGCTGATGGCCCACGACCAGCCGGTCGCCTGGCTGGGGACCCGCAGGGGGCTGGAGTCGCGCCTGGTGCCGCAGGCCGGGATCACTCTCCACCTTATTTCCGTCGGTGGTCTGCGCGGCAAAGGTGCGCTGATCCGGCTGCTGGCACCGCTGCGTCTGGGATGGGCTCTGATCCAGTCTCTGGCGTTGATGTTGCGTCTGCGGCCGCGTGCCGTGCTGGGTATGGGCGGCTTCGTCAGTGGTCCCGGCGGCCTCGCTGCCTGGCTGACCCGCCGGCCATTGCTGATTCACGAACAGAATGCGATAGCCGGGCTGACCAACCGCCTGCTCAGTCGATTCGCCGGCCGCTTGATGGAGGCATTTCCGGGGAGCCTGGCAAATGCCGGAGAGGCGTTTGCGGTGGGTAACCCGGTACGCCCCGAGATCACCGCCATCGAAGCGCCCGAGACACGACTCAAGGGCCGTCAGGGGCCGATTCGTTTGCTGGTGTTCGGCGGCAGCCAGGGGGCACGCAAGATCAACCAGCAGGTGCCGGCGGCGCTTTCGCTGCTGGCGCCTGACTTGCGTCCGGACATCCTGCATCAGACCGGCGAGGCCGATCTGGGGTCGGTCAATGCCGCCTATCAACAGGCCGGCATTGGTGCACGGGTGACGCCGTTTATCGATGACATGGCAGCCGCATACGCGTGGGCAGATCTGGTCATCTGCCGTTCCGGCGCGCTGACCGTGTCCGAGCTTGCCGCCGCCGGACTGGGCGCGATCCTGATCCCGTTCGCGGCGGCGGTAGACGATCATCAAACGCGCAACGCGGAATATCTGACGGCGGAACAGGCAGCGGTCCTGTTGCCTGAAGCGGATTTGAGTCCGGCGCTGCTGGCGGATCAGTTGCGGCCGCTGCTGGCGGACCGTCACAAGTTGCTCGAGCTGGCGTGCAGAGCCCGGGCACGATCCCAGCCGCATTCTCTGGAATTGATCGTCGGCGCCTGTCTGCAGGCGGCCGGGGTGGAGGCGGCGGCATGAGCGATCGCATGCGCCGCATCCATCGCATCCACTTCGTCGGTATCGGCGGGGTCGGCATGGGCGGTATCGCCGAGGTACTGCTCAATCTCGGTTATGAGGTACAGGGATCGGATCTTCGTCAGGGTACGGTCACCCGGCGCCTGGCGACCTTGGGTGCAACGATCCATATCGGCCACGATCCGGCGCTGGTGCGCGATGCTGACGTCATCGTCGTGTCCAGCGCGGTTTCCGAAAGCAACCCCGAGGTAGCTGAAGCGCATCGTCTGCGGCGACCGGTGGTCAAGCGCGCCGAGATGCTGGCCGAGCTGATGCGTTTCCGTTATGGCATCGCAGTCGCCGGGACGCATGGCAAGACGACGACGACCAGCCTGGTCGCCAGTGTGCTGGGTCAGGGCAAGCTGGATCCGACTTTTGTCATCGGCGGCCGGCTCAACAGCGTGGACAGCAACGCACGATTGGGCAGCGGCCGGTATCTGGTCGCAGAAGCGGACGAGAGCGACGCTTCGTTCGCCCATCTGCAGCCGATGATGGCGGTAGTGACGAATATCGACGCTGACCACATGGATACCTACGGTGGCGACGTAGCGCGTCTCCAGGACGCGTTTGTAGATTTCCTGCACAACTTGCCGTTTTACGGCCTGGTCGTGCTGTGTCTGGATGATCCCGGTGTCGCGGCGGTCATCGATCGGGTCTCGCGTCCGGTGATCACCTACGGATTCTCTGCCGATGCGGATCTGCGTCTGCGCGACTACCGCCAGCAGGGTGGGCGCAGCTTTTTTGCCGTGGATCGCGCGGATCGCGAGTCGGCACTGGAGATCGAACTAAATCTTCCGGGACGTCACAACGCACTGAATGCGACCGCGGCGATTGCAGTCGCCAGCGAGCTGGATGTGGCCGATGCGGATGTGGCAACGGCGCTAAGAGAATTCGGCGGGATCGACCGGCGCATGCAGACGCTCGGACATCTGCCAGTGGGCGACGGCGACGTAATGCTGGTGGATGACTATGGCCATCACCCCACAGAGCTGGCGGCGACAATCGAAGCCTTGCGCGCGGGCTGGCCCGAGCGCCGACTGGTGGTCGCGTTCCAGCCGCATCGTTATTCGCGTACCCGGGATTTGCTCGACGACTTCGCCGGGGTGTTGTCGGATGTGGATGCGTTGGTCCTGACTGAGGTCTACAGCGCAGGCGAGGATCCTGTCGTTGGCGCAGACGGGCGCTCACTGGCCCGGGCTATCCGATCGCGGGGCAAAGTCGAGCCGGTGTTCATCGAAGATGTTGAACAACTGCCGGAGGTCCTGGCCGATCTGGTGCAGGCGGGAGACCTGGTCGCCACTTGTGGCGCGGGCAGTATCGGCGCTGTCGCGGGCATCCTGTTTGACAGCATCGGGGCACGGCTGGCGGACGCGAAACAGGCGGGGCCGGCGGATGAGTAAGGCGATGCCCAGCAACGGATTCAGTGGGCAACTGCTGCGGGATGAACCGATGTCGCGACACACGTCCTGGCGCGTTGGCGGTCCTGCCGATCGTTACTACAAGCCTGCGGATGTCGATGATCTTGCTCGGTTCCTGGCCGCCTTGCCCGCAGAGGAGGCGATCTTCTGGGTCGGCCTCGGCAGTAATCTGCTGGTCCGTGACGGCGGCGTGCGCGGCACCGTGATTGCGACCCATCGGGTGTTGGCCGGCATGGAACGGCGTGGCACCAGCGGCATCAGGGTGGGTGCCGGTGTCCCGTGCGCGAAGCTTGCCCGCCAATGCGTCCGCTGGGGCCTCGGTGAGGCAGAGTTTTTCGCCGGCATCCCCGGCACCGTGGGCGGTGCATTGGCGATGAACGCCGGGGCATTCGGCGGTGAAACCTGGCGTCAGGTGGCAGCGGTCGAAGTGATCAATCGCCAGGGCCACAGACAATGGCGTCTGGCCGCCGAATTCGAAGTGGGCTACCGCTCAGTGCAGGGACCCGCGCCGGAGTGGTTTCTCGCCGCGGACATGGACTTTCCGAGCGACGATACCGTCGACCGGGCGGCTATCCGGGAGATGCTCGCGCGGCGCAAGGCCACCCAGCCGATTGGTGAGCTCAGCTGCGGTTCGGTGTTCCGCAACCCGACGGATGATTACGCAGCGCGTCTGATTGAGACCGCAGGCCTCAAGGGTCACTGCATCGGCGGCGCCCGCGTATCCGACAAACACGCCAATTTCATTATCAACACAGGAAGTGCCAGCGCCGCGGACATAGAACAACTGATCGACCATGTGCGCAGCGAAGTCGAAAGATTGCACGGTATCAGCCTGCACCCGGAAGTACGCGTGATCGGAGAACCGGCATGAGTGGCGGCGCCAGACGCGAAGTCAGCGCGGCCGCTGCATTCGGTCGGGTGGCAGTGCTCAGCGGTGGTCAGTCCGCGGAACGGGAGATCTCGCTGATGACCGGTGCGGCGGTGCTTGAGGCCCTGCGTCGGCGCGGCGTGGATGCGCATGACATCGACCCGGTCGGGGACATTGTGGAACGGCTGCAGGCCGAGGGCTTTGACCGGGTGTGGATCGCGCTGCACGGACGAGGTGGCGAGGACGGATCGATCCAGGGAGCGCTGGAAACGGCCGGCTTGCCGTATACCGGCAGCCGCGTCCTCGGTTCTGCGTTGGGGATGGACAAACTGCGCAGTAAACAACTGTTTCTTGCGGCGGGGCTTGCGACCCCGGCGTTTGAGGTCGTCATCGGGAACGCGGATGCGGATGGACTCGTCCGGCGCCTGGGTTTGCCACTGATCGTAAAGCCCGCCGGCGAAGGATCCAGCGTCGGTATGAGCAAGGTGGACCAGCTGGACCAGCTCGAGCCGGCGTGCGAATTGGCGCGGAAACATGACGCCTGTGTGCTCGTCGAGAGCTGGGTCAACGGTGAGGAATACTCGGTGCCGATCCTCCAGGGTGAGGCCTTGCCGATTATCCGCATCGAGACGCCACGCGTCTTCTACGACTACGAAGCCAAGTATTTCTCCGACGACACGCGTTACTTCTGTCCCAGTGGTCTCGATCCGAAGCTGGAGCTGGCCTGCCGGGCGCAGGCATTGGCTGCGTTTGAAACGGTGGACGCCTGCGGCTGGGGCCGGGTGGATTTCCTGATGGATGAGCGTGGTGTGCCGAGCTTTCTTGAGGTCAACACCATTCCTGGCATGACCTCACACAGCCTGGTGCCCATGGGCGCGGCGCAAGCCGGCATCGACTTCGACGAACTGGTCTGGC
The DNA here is from genome assembly GCA_963704875.1 of uncultured Gammaproteobacteria bacterium. Classification (GTDB taxonomy): domain Bacteria; phylum Pseudomonadota; class Gammaproteobacteria; order Steroidobacterales; family XN24; genus CAMYOC01. Next base: position 338,898 of record CAVPIA010000005.1, read on the forward strand.
GGGTGCTCGAAACCAGCTTCGCTGGCCCAGTGGAGGAAACGCCAGATGGCGCGTAATCGAAAGCGCAAAAACGAGCCCGCGAAGCGCTGGAGCATTTCGCTGGATCGTCTGCGGGTGCCGCTTTCCGCGCTCGCCGTTGTCGGCACCGGTGCCGTCGTGCTGTGGGGCGCAGTCGCGGCGCTGGACCGGCCGATCAGCGCGATCACGATTTCCGGTGAATTCGAACGCGTGTCTCCGGTCGCTATCGAGGCCGCGATGGGTGATCTGCAGGGGCAGGGCTTCTTGAGCGCGGACCTGGACAAGCTGCAACGCCGGGTAGAGAAGCTGGCATGGGTGGAAGAAGCGCGCATTCACCGCCGGTGGCCGGCAGAGCTGGTCCTTACCATCACCGAACAGGCACCGGCCGCCCGCTGGCGCGAGGCAGGTTTGCTCAATACCCGCGGCGAATTATTTATCGAATCGGCGCGACATATTCCGGCCGAACTGCCGAATCTTTATGGGCCGTCCGGCGCCGAAGCGATGGTCGCGCGCCGCTACCTGGATATCCGCGGACCGCTGGCAGAGGCCGGCTACATGCTCAACGGCGTGCGTCTGGATGATCGAGGTGCCTGGCGAATCTCGCTGGGTGGCGGACTCGAGGTTCGCTTCGGCCGTGAAGACTTCGACGCCCGCTTCGACCGCTTTATCCGGCTCGCCACGCCCTTGCTGGCGTCCCGCGACGGGCGTGCGAGGTACGTCGATCTGCGTTACCCGCGCGGATTCACCGTGGCCTGGGCTGGAGATGCCGGGGATTCAAACACAGCACAGAAAGGAAGCGACAAAGATGTCTAGGCGAGTTGCCAAGAACCTGATTGTAGGCCTCGATATAGGCACCTCAAAAGTAGTAGCCATCGTCGGCGAAGTCCGCGACGACGGCGCTATCGAGGTGATCGGTATCGGCAGTCACCCATCGCGGGGTCTGAAGAAGGGCGTCGTGGTCAACATCGAGTCGACCGTGGCCTCGATCCAGCGCGCAGTGGAAGAGGCTGAGCTGATGGCTGGTTGTGAAATTCACAGCGTCTATACCGGTATCGCAGGCAGTCATGTCCGCAGTCTGAATTCACACGGCATTGTTGCGATCAGCGATAAGGAAGTGAAATCCGACGACGTCGACAGGGTGATAGACGCTGCACGTGCGGTTGCGATTCCGGCTGACCAGAAGATCATCCATATCTTGCCGCAGGAATTCATTATCGACCTGCAGGAAGGGATACGCGAGCCCATCGGCATGTCCGGGGTGCGGCTGGAAGCGAAAGTGCACATGGTCATAGGCGCCGAGAGCGCGGCGCAGAACATCGTCAAGTGCGTGCAGCGTTGCGGCTTGCAGGTCGAGGATATCGTGCTCGAGCAACTGGCATCGAGCTATTCGGTGCTGACTGAAGACGAGAAGGACCTGGGTGCGTGTCTTGTCGATATCGGTGGCGGCACTACCGACATAGCGGTCTTCTCAGGCGGCGCGATTCGCCACACGGCGGTGATTCCCATCGCCGGCGATCAGGTCACCAACGACATCGCCGTGTCGATGCGTACGCCGACCCAGTATGCGGAAGAGATCAAGATCAAATATGCCTGCGCGCTGTCACAACTCGCCAACCCGGACGAAACGATTGAAGTGCCGAGTGTGGGTGATCGCCCACCCCGGCGTCTGGCCCGCCAGACCCTGGCAGAGATCGTTGAGCCGCGCTACGAGGAGCTGTTTTCCCTGGTGCGCGATGAGCTTAGCCGCAGCGGCTTTGAGGAGCTGGTCGCCGCAGGCGTAGTAATCACCGGCGGCAGCTCGAAGATGGAGGGTGCGGTTGAGTTGGCTGAAGAAGTGTTCCATCTGCCGGTGCGCCTGGGGATCCCCCAGCACGTCAGCGGACTGGTGGACGTAGTGCGGAATCCGATCCATGCCACCGGCGTGGGTCTGTTGTTGTACGGGCAGGAGGATCAGGAGCGGCGTTCAACGGATACGCCGATCAGTGGAGGCTTGCGCGAGATTTTTGAACGTATGAAGAGTTGGTTTCAGGGAAGTTTTTGAGTCGGATGTTTTTTACCTTTCACAGCAGGGGAGTCAACCATGTTTGAGCTTATGGACTCATTCAGTCAGAACGCGGTCATCAAGGTTCTGGGCGTAGGCGGGGGCGGCGGCAACGCCGTGTCTCATATGATTGCATCGGGGATCGAAGGGGTAGATTTTATCTGCGCCAATACTGATGCGCAGGCGTTGAAAAAATCGAATGTCAAAATGGCATTGCAGATCGGCTGCAATATCACCAAGGGCCTGGGTGCGGGCGCCAACCCCGAAGTCGGCCGCCAGGCGGCGATGGAGGACCGGGACAGGATCCTGGAGGTGATCGAGGGCAGCGATATGCTGTTTATCACCGGTGGCATGGGTGGCGGCACCGGCACCGGCGCCGCCCCGGTCGTGGCGCAGGTGGCAAGAGAACTGGGCATCCTCACCGTTGCGGTGGTCACCAAGCCATTTGAGATGGAAGGTGGCAAACGCCGGGCCATCGCCGAGCAGGGTATCGCTGAACTGTCCAAATATGTCGATTCGCTGATCACCATCCCCAATCAGAAACTGCTTACGGTGCTGGGTTCGCAAACCACGCTGCTGGATGCATTCTGCGCCGCCAACCAGGTGCTGCAGGGCGCGGTCCAGGGTATCGCCGAGCTGATCACCCGTCCGGGTCTGATCAACGTGGACTTCGCGGACGTGCGGACGGTCATGTCGGAGATGGGCATGGCGATGATGGGCACGGGCGAGGCCAGCGGCGAAGACCGGGCGGTCGAGGCAGCCGAGGCAGCGGTTTCGAGTCCGCTGCTGGATGACATTGATCTGTCGGGCGCAAATGGCGTGCTGGTCAACGTAACCGCGGGTATGGATCTGTCCATCGGCGAGTTCGACATCGTCGGCAAGACGATCAAGGAATTCGCCTCCGACGATGCAACCGTTGTCGTCGGTACAGTGATCGATCCCGAGATGACCGGATCCATGCGTGTCACCGTGGTGGCTACCGGTCTTGGCCGGGAAAGTGTCCGTCAGCAGAAGCCGGACGTCAGAGTCGTGCGCAGGAATCCTGCGGATCGCCCGGACTGGGATACGCTGGAGCGACCGGCGGTGCAACGTACCCGCCGCGCTGCGGGTGACGGGCTGACGCCGATGCCGGCCGAGGACTCGCTGCTGGACATACCGGCTTTTTTGCGACGCCAGGCTGATTAGGTGTCTGATGGTATAATAAGCAGTTACGACTTTTGCCTCGATTGGGGCCGGCGCCGACGTCACTGTCTTGCTGGTCGCCCAGCTTGTCGCAAACATGGCCGCCCCGATGGCCGCACAAGATGGCTGCACAAGATGGCTGACCGGGTGGCAAGCGGCCGTTTCTGCTGGCAACAAGGCGGTTTGCGCGGTGCTTCTGGGCTGGTGCTGGATTTTTCCGGGAGGGGATGCCCGGATCAGTACCGGGGCACCAGGCCGGGGTCTTCGGGGACAGGGTCGGCGCTGAGGATTAGACCACCGGCTAAAGACTGCTGGCAGGACAAGCGTACGGGATAACAATAATGGTCAAACAGCGAACGCTGAAAAATCCGATCCGCGCCACGGGCGTGGGCCTGCACACCGGGGAGAAGGTGTACATGTGCCTGAGTCCGGCGCCGGCTAATGCGGGCATCGTGTTCCGGCGCACGGATCTTGATCCTATCGTCGAGATTCGTGCGGAGCCTGACAAGGTCGGCGATACCATGCTTGGTACCACGCTGATCAAAGACGGCGTGAGGGTAGCGACCGTGGAGCATCTGTTGTCTGCGCTGGCGGGACTCGGCATTGACAACGCGTATGTCGATCTCAGCGCGTCCGAAGTCCCGATCATGGATGGCAGCGCGGCGCCGTTTGTGTTTCTGGTGCAATCGGCGGGTATAGCGGAACAGAATGTGCCGAAGCGCTTTATCCGGGTGACCAGGCCGGTGGAAGTCCGGGATGGCGATAAGTGGGCGCGACTGGATCCGTTTGATGGCTTCAAGGTCAATTTCGAGATCGAGTTCGACCATCCGGTGTTCAAGGCACATTTGCGCAGGGAGTCGATGGATTTCTCGTCGACCTCTTATCTGAAGGAAGTGGCGCGCGCGCGGACGTTCGGATTCATGCGTGATCTGGAAACCCTGAGGTCCAGAAACATGGTGATGGGCGGAAGTCTGGACAACGCGGTGGTTCTGGATAACTACCGGATCCTCAACGAGGACGGTTTGCGTTACGAAAATGAGTTCGTGCGTCACAAGATCCTCGATGCGATAGGGGATCTATATCTGCTGGGGCACAGCCTCATTGGTCAGTTCAGCGGCTTCAAGTCGGGTCACGGCCTGAACAACCTGCTGCTGCGGACGATGGTCGCGCGCCAGGAATGCTGGGAAGCGGTGACCTATTCTGATCTGGCCGATGCGCCGATCTCTTACATGGCGCCGGTTGCGGTCTGATCCGGTCGGCGAGTGTTATCCGAGTGTTGTGAGGGCGGCTCAGCCGGGCCGAAAGCCTGGACGCACTTTGACCCAGATAGCTGAGGGCTCGAGCTCATGGCTTTCGCGCAGGCCGCGACGAAGCGCCGCGATTTCGAAGCGCACCCGGGCGGCCCAGACGGCGCTGTCCACGAACACGACCAGCCGCTGGTCTCTGACGTTGGCGCCGAGCACATGCGGCGCGACCTCCGCGTCCAGCAGTGCCCGGACACGGCGGGTTAAGGTATCGGTTGCGGCCGCCTGTTCGGCGATACCGGACAGGGTACTGCCGGCAAGCAGATCTTTGAGGGATTTTGGACGACCGGGAGTCATGCGAGTATGAGAGCCAAGCCCTTGAGATGACGAGCACTTTTGTGCATATTCTGCTTGACTGACAAGGGCAAAGCCATTGAAAGATGGCGACGCAAAGCTTCCGGTCTACGGGCGAAACACCTACGATAGCGGAGTTGCCGTTTATGAATCAAAGGCTTACGAGCCAATCACTGTCGCATGCGGAGGGAAATTTGGGGAGCAAACAGCTCCGATCCGAGTCTCTTGGCCGCAAACCGCGGACAGTATCCGTTTGTGTTGATCACGCGTGGCCCTGTCCATGTATCTGACGATTTACTCAAGCCAGCGCGGAGATTTCCGTCAGATCAATCTGTTGGGCCCGGGCCCGATCGCCATTGCTGCAGCCCTGCTGGTGACCATGTTCACCGCCGGATATTTCATTTCCGGCAATGGCGAACTCAAGGATGCCGAGGCGAGTGCGAACCTGATGCGGCAGGAGATTGCCGCCCAACAGGCACAGCTGGAAGCGCGAGAAGCAGCGGCTCGCGCCAACCTGGACGCACTGGCGGTGCGTATGGGTCAGCTGAGTGCCCATATCGTTCGGCTTGATGCACTCGGTCGCCGGCTGGTGTCGATGGCCGATCTGGCCGACAGTGAATTTAATTTCGACGAGCCGCCGGCCCGCGGCGGCCCGGAAACCGAAGAGCCCGGCCTGTCGGTGGAGTCAAACGAAATCGATACGATGCTGGATGAGCTGGCGTTGCAGATCGACTATCGTGGCGACCAGCTGGCGGTGCTGGAGAAACTGCTGGCAAGCCGACGCCTGAGCAGCGAGCAACTGCCGCAAGGCCGGCCGATCAGCTCGGGCTGGTTGTCGTCTTACTACGGCAAGCGCACCGACCCGTTCTCGGGCAAGCAGAAATTCCATTCCGGCGTTGATTTTGCCGGTAACGAAGGCGTCGATGTGCTCGCCGTCGCGTCGGGCGTGGTGACCTGGTCCGGGAAGCGTTCGGGCTACGGCACCATGGTTGAAATCAACCACGGCAACGGTCTGGTAACGCGTTACGCTCACAACAAGGAAAATCTGGTCCAGGTCGGCGATACCGTCAAGAAAGGCCAGGCCATCGGACGCATGGGTAAATCCGGCCGCGCGACCGGCCCTCACGTCCATTTCGAGGTCCTGAAAAACGGACAAAAGGTCAATCCGCTGAAGTACGTCCAGCGCTGATGGGGCCGGCGCCGATCCGGCGCTGTTTCCCGGCCACCTCGCAAGCCGTAAAATAACGGGCTTTGCCGCAACGACGGCAGGGCAAGGGGTGATCCGGGCGTGGTTTGCGCCCGTCCCGCCTCTGTTTTGGAGTATAAGTGTCTATTTTTACAGGAATTTTTGGCAGTCGCAATCAACGTCTGCTGAAGCAGTACGGCCGTCTGGTCAAGAAGATCAACGAGCTGGAAGAGTCGATCAAAGCGCTCAGCGACGAGCAACTTCGCGCCAAGACGGAAGAATTCCGGGCGCGGCTCGCAGATGGAGTCGAACTGGACGATCTGCTGGTCGAGGCTTTTGCCTGTGTGCGCGAAGCCGGGGTGCGCACACTCAACATGCGCCACTTCGACGTGCAGTTGATCGGTGGCATGGTGCTGCATTTCGGGAAGATCGCGGAAATGCGGACCGGCGAAGGCAAGACTCTGGTGTCGACGCTCGCTTCCTATCTCAATGCGCTCCCGGGCAAGGGCGTCCATGTTGTCACCGTCAACGAATATCTGGCCGGCCGTGACGCGCAATGGATGCGGCCTGTTTTCGAGGCGCTGGGTCTGACCGTTGAGGTGATTCGCAGCGGCATGGACCCGGAAGCCAAGCGTGCGGCCTATGCGGCCGACATCACCTACGGCACCAACAATGAATTCGGCTTTGACTATCTGCGCGACAACCTGGCGTTCAGCCTGGAGACCAGAGTCCAGCGCGAACTGAGCTTCGCGGTGGTTGACGAGGTCGACTCGATCCTGATCGATGAGGCGCGGACACCGCTGATTATCTCCGGGCCGTCCGAAGAGAATACTGCGGTCTATAACCAGGTCGACAAGCTGGTGCCCAAGCTCACGCCGCAGACCGAACCCGATGGTCCTGGCGACTATTCCGTGGATGAGAAAACGAAGCAGGTATTTCTGACCGAAGATGGTCATGCCCGGGTCGAGGAACTGATGGCCGGCGCCGGCCTGATCAAACCGGGCGAGAGCTTGTATGACGCCGCCAACATAAGCCTGATGCAGCACCTTTCGGCAGCGTTGCGGGCGCATGGCGTATATCGGCGGGACGTCGAATACCTGGTGAAAGATGGCGAAGTCGTGATCGTCGACGAATTCACCGGCCGCACCATGCCGGGCCGTCGCTGGTCTGACGGTCTGCACCAGGCGATCGAAGCCAAGGAGGGTGTGCAGGTCCGTCAGGAAAACCAGACCCTGGCGTCGATTACCTTCCAGAACTTTTTCCGCATGTACCGCAAGCTCTCCGGCATGACCGGTACCGCGGACACGGAAGCCTTCGAGTTCCAGCAGATCTATGGCCTTGAAGTGGTGGTGATTCCGACCCATCGGGACATGATCCGTATCGATGGGGCCGATCTGGTCTACCTGACACAAAAGGACAAGTTCGACGCGATCATCGACGATATCGAGGATTGCCAGGGGCGTGGTCAACCGGTTTTGGTGGGCACCACGTCTATCGAGACCTCGGAGTATCTGTCCGGATTGCTGCGTAAGCGCAAGCTGCCGCATGAAGTGCTGAACGCGAAACAGCATGCGCGGGAGGCCGAAATCGTCGCGCAGGCGGGTCGCCCAGGCGCCATCACAATCGCCACCAATATGGCTGGTCGCGGTACCGACATCGTGTTGGGCGGTAGTCCCGGTACCGACATCCACGGTGCCAGGAGCGAAGAGGTCGACGAAGCGGCCGAGCTGGAAGAATGGCAGGCGCGCCACCAGCAGGTTGTTGACGCCGGCGGTTTGCATATCATCGGCACCGAACGCCACGAGTCCAGACGCATCGATAATCAATTGCGCGGACGCTCTGGCCGTCAGGGTGATCCCGGGTCAAGCCGCTTCTATCTTTCGCTGGAAGACAATCTGATGCGCATCTTCGGTGAACCGGAGAAGACCAAAGCGCTGTTGGCACGCGTCGGTATGCGCGAAGGTGAAGCAATCGAAAGCCGCTTGTTGTCGCGCCAGATCGAACGCGCTCAGCGCAAGGTCGAAGCGCATAACTTTGACATGCGCAAGTCCTTGCTGGAGTACGACGACGTTTCCAATGATCAGCGCAAGGTGGTCTACCAGCAGCGTACCGAATTGATGGCCGCGGAGGACATCGAGGATTGGGTTCTGGGTTTGCGCGAAGAAGTGTTGCAGGAGTTGGTCGAAGAGCATATCCCGGCTGAGAGTGTCGAGGAACAGTGGGATCTCGAAGGGCTGCAGCGGACGCTGGAAAGCGATTTTGCAGCCAAACTTGAGATCGCCGACTGGGTCGAGCACGACCATTCTCTGGATCAGGAGAGGATCCAGGAGCGCGTCATCGAGGAGGCCGGCGCCCTGTACGCCGAGAAGGTTAAATCGATCGGCGAACCCGTGATGCGGCACTTTGAGAAGGCGGTGATGCTGCAGCAGCTGGATACGCAGTGGAAAGAGCACCTGGCCGCGATGGACTATCTCCGCCAGGGCATCCATCTTCGCGGTTATGCGCAGAAGAACCCGAAACAGGAATACAAGCGGGAAGCGTTCCAGATGTTTTCCGAAATGCTGGATCGGGTGAAACGAGACACCGTCAGTATCCTCAGCAGGGTACAGATCCGCACTGAGGAGGAAGTCGAGGCGCTGGAACGTCAGCGGCGGGAGGCGGCCAAGATGAAGTTCCAGCATGCCGAGGCGCCGGCAGCGACCGGCAGCGGTACGCCGGCGCAAGCCAGCCGACCGGAGGCGCCGCAGCACGAGCCTTTTGTTCGCGAGCAGCCGAAAGTCGGCCGTAACGAACCCTGTCCGTGTGGCTCGGGCAAGAAATACAAACAGTGTCATGGTCGCCTGAGCTGAGCGAACACCTGAGCCAAAACCTGAGCCAAAACTTGAGCGATAAGGCGGGCGAACGGCCGAACCTGCACGTAGTTGCCGGCGTCCTCAGTGACGACCAGGCGCGGGTCCTGATCTGCCAGCGGCCGCCGGGCAAACACATGGCCGGATGTTGGGAATTCCCCGGTGGCAAGCGTGATGGCGACGAATCCAGGTTCGAGGCACTGGTGCGTGAATTGCGCGAGGAACTCGGTCTGGATGTCGAGCAGGCGCGACCGCTGATTCGTTTCCGGCATGCGTATCCGGATCGTCTGATTGATCTGGACGTCTGGAAGGTGGAGCGTTTCACCGGCGAGCCGCGCGGGCTTGAGGGACAGGCGCTGGACTGGGTGCAGGCGAGCGAGCTGGATGGCTCGAGGCTGTTGCCGGCTGACCGGCCGATTGTCACCGCGCTCACCCTCGGATCTTTGTACGCAGTGACCGGGCCGCATGCAGACCGGGCAGAGTTTTCCCGCCGCTTACTGCATGTCATCAAACGCGGAGCCGGCCTGATTCAATTACGGGTCCCCGGCGCGGGCGCAGATGAACTGGCTGCGCTTGCCGGAATCGCGGTGGGCCAGTGCCACCCGGCCGGTGTCAGACTGATCATCAATGGTGACCCTGATGTGGTCTGCCCGCTGGCCCTGCGCTGCGGTGCAGATGGGATCCATGTTCCCGCTCGTTATCGCGACAAGCTCACGGCTCTGACGCCCGATGCCCGGTGTGGATTGCTTGGCATGTCGTGTCACGATGCCAAGGAGATCGCGCAGGCTCAGCAACTGGGCGCCGACTATGCGGTGCTCGGCCCGGTGCGGTCGACCGCGAGCCACCCCGGCGAGCCGGGTTTGGGGTGGGAGCGGTTTGCGACGCAGATCAGGCATGCCGCCATACCGGTTTTCGCCATCGGCGGCATGGCGCCGGACATGCTGGTTCAGGCCTGGCAGCAGGGTGCCCAGGGGATAGCAGCGATCAGGGCCCTCTGGGACTAGAGATTGCGACGAACGATTCGGGCTAACGGGTTGGACTCAAGGATCGAGACCAAGGTTTGGGACTTGAGAGTCCCGCAGACGCTCAGTCGTCTGTCTGCGAAGCCGGGCTGATGGTCTGAGTCATGCCGGCGTCTTCCTGATCGGCAGTGTCCGGAATCGCGCGCTCCTCGGTGAACCATGCGCCCAGATCCAGCAGGCGGCAGCGCTCGCTGCAGAATGGTTTCCACGACGAGGTTTCGCTCCACACCACGGTTGCGCAGCAGGTGGGGCATTTGACCTCGATGGGTGATCTGGCGGTCATCAGATCCGGGCTCAGCAGCAGGCGAGAAGAAATTCCACATCGTCCATGCATTGCACCGGACGTTGCTCGATGCCGCTCCAGCTGTAGAAGCGGATGGTAAAGCGGTGCTGACTGCCGCTGATTTCCGGATAGACGCTGGCCGGCGTTGGCAGCGACACGCGCAACAGCTGACTCGGCGTACCGCGCTCGATAGAGTGCTGGAACAGTCCGTGATGCGCCTGTTGTGGTTGCCCCGGCGAACCCTCCCGGATTAGCCATAACAATTGCCCCACTGCATCGCAGAGTGGCTTTATCGCCGAGAACCAGATCTGGAAATCGCTGACGCGCTCGTCGTAAGGCAGGTTGAGCCAGTGTTTGAAATCAGGCAGATCAAATTCGCAGGTACCGCCCGGGATGGCGCTGCGATGCTTGATCGCGCTCAGAAACTCGGATTCCTTTAACGGCTGAGCATATTGTGAGCCGGACTCGGTCAGGCGGGCACGCAGCACGGTGACCCGCTCGAGCAAGGTCGCAAGGCGTTTGCTGTCCACGCCGGGTTTGGACGCGAACATTTCCAGCAGCGATGCCTGCTTCTCGAGTTCCTTCATCACTTCGGTTCGAAGATCCCCACGGCCGAGAATGGTGAGGATCTCCAGCAGGCTGGCGACCGCCGCCCGACTGCTCCAGGGCGCCGGGTCCAGCGAATGGTGGTTGGTCTGCTGAGCCAGGAATTCCATTCGCAGATACGTACGCATCCGCTCTGAAAGCGGCTGCTCATAGGTGACCGTGCTGGCCGCCTGATCCACGTCGGGAATATCGGCTGGTCGGGAACTCATCAGACCATTCTCCACCAGCAATGGGGTTTATCGCAAACGCGGCCCCCGGGCCTGCCAACCGCCGCTGCCCGCCAATTGCCGGTAGTGCTGGTCCAGCCGGTTTACCGCAGCAATCAGAGACGCCCGATCGCTGTCATTGTTGATGATGTCGTCGGCAAGCTGCAATCGTTCCGGGCGTGAGGCCTGCGCGGCAATCATGCGCTTTGCGCCCTCTGGCGTCTCGCCATCGCGGGCCAGCAGTCTTTCCATCTGCAGCGGGACCGGACAATCCACCACCAGCACGCGATCCACTTGTTGCTGCAGGCCCGATTCGACCAGCAACGGGATGACATGGATCTGATAGGGGCCGCCGGCGAGGGCTGAGCGCTGCAGCAATTCCTGCCTGATCAAGGGATGCGTGATCGCTTCCAGACGTTGCCTGGATTCGTCATCTGCGAACACCCGGGCACGCAGGCTGGCCCGATCCAGTGCACCCTCCGGGTTGAGGATGTCATCTCCAAACGCTGACACCAGACGCGCAAGTCCCGGTGTGCCTGGCGCCACCACATCGCGAGCGATCAGGTCGGTATCGAGAACCGGCACGCCGCGCTCTGCGAACAATTCAGCCACCGTGCTCTTGCCGCTGGCAATACCGCCGGTCAGGCCGACGATCATCCAGCGAGGCGCGCTTTCCCGGGGTTCCTGCAAAGACTCAGCTCAGACCGGACAGGGAGAGATACGCCTGGGTGATGTCTCTGCCCCACAACAACGCAATCCAGCCTGCCGCTGCCAGATACGGGCCGAACGGGATCTGGGTCTGGCGGTCGCGTTTGCCAGCGACGATCAGCACGAGGCCCAACACCGCGCCAACCAATGTGGACAACAGAATCGTCAGCGGCAGCCCCTGCCATCCCAGCCAGGCGCCGAGCGCGCCAAGCAGCTTGAAATCGCCATAGCCCATGCCTTCCTTGCCGGTGATCAGACGGAACAGGTGAAACATCAGCCAGAGACTCAGATAACCCGCCGCTGCCCCGATGACAGCACTGCGTACATCAGCAAACGCGGTTTGTCCCTGCCAGCTCAGACCACCAAGACTGACCAGCAGGCCGAGCCACAACAGCGGCAGTGTTATCACATCAGGCAACAGTTTGTGGTCCAGGTCGATGGCAGCAAGCGCAATCAGCGACCAGCTGACCAGCAGCGCGAACACGCAGACCCAGCCGGCGCCATAGCGCCAGGCCACCACGGCCGAGATCACGCCGGTAAACAACTCAACCAGCGGATAGCGTCGCGAAATCGGGGCCTTGCAGGATGAGCATCGACCGCCCAGCGCCAGGTAACTGAGCACCGGAATATTCTCAAACGCGCCGATCACATGGCCACAATGAGGGCAGGCCGAACGCGGCACGACCAGGTTATAGGTCGCGGCCGGGGCCGAGGACTGGGTCTGGGTCGGGCTCTGGGTTGGCGATTCGGTGTCCTGACCCAACAGCTCCGCGCATTGGCTGCGCCAGTCCCGTTGCAGCATCAGCGGCAGGCGGTGAATCACCACATTCAGGAAGCTGCCAATCAGCAGGCCGACTACGAACACCAGCGAGATAAATATGGCGGGCTGAGCGCCAAGGAATGCAAGGCTGTCCACGCTGTTCCTTCCCGCAAATGCGGCTCAATGGACCGGACGACCCGCAGACGCTTCGCGAATGACAGTCATGTCGATTGCCTGAAGTGCCATCCGGGCCAAATTACATAGCCAAATTACCTGGCCAATCTACATGACCAAACCCGATGGCCCGCATGGCTGGTCAAACTGGCTGGTCAACTTGCCTGCCCGAAGCAATTGGCTAACCTGCCTGGCACCATCAGCAAGCGCTAGATGACCGATCCCATCTTGAAGATGGGCAGATACATGGCCACCACCAGACCGCCCACCAAAACGCCAAGGATCGACATGATCATCGGCTCAAGCAAGCTGCTCAGGTTGTCGACGGCGTCGTCCACCTCGGCCTCGTAGAAGTCCGCGACTTTGGCCGTCATTTCGTCCAGAGAACCGGATTCCTCACCCACCGCGACCATCTGGATCACCATATTCGGGAATAATTCTGTGGCTTCCATCGAGCGCTGCAAACGCTGGCCGGTGGAAACTTCCTCCCTGATCGCCATCACGCCTTCCTGATAGACGATATTGCCGGTGGCGCCGGCTACCGACTCCAGCGCTTCCACTAACGGCACGCCGGCGGCGAACATGGTCGACAGCGTGCGGGCGAAACGCGCGATCGCCGCCTTGCGCAGGATGTTGCCGATGATCGGCAGCTTCAGCATCAACCGGTCGAGCAGGCGGTGGAAGGTGCGCGAGCGTTTGCGGAAATAGGTAAAGGCCATCACGCCGGCCACGGCTACCAGCACGATCGCCCAGCCCTTGGTGCGCACGAACAACGACAGATTGACGACGGTGCGCGTGAAGGTCGGCAAATCGGCGCCAAAGCCCTGGAACAGGCTTTCAAACTGCGGGATCACATAGATCAGCAGGATTGTAGTCACAATAATCGCCACGCCGACCACCGCCGCCGGATAGGTCAGCGCCTTCTTGATCTTTTGCTTGATTGCCTCGGTCTTTTCCTTGTAGGTCGCGACCTTGTCCAGCAAGGTTTCCAATGCGCCGGCCTGCTCGCCTGCGTTGACCAGATTGACGAACAGATCATCGAACTGCATCGGGTGCTTGGCCAGCGCCTCGGCCAGCGTCAGACCGCCCTCGATGTCCTGTTTGATCGCCATGATCAGCTTCTGCATGCTCGGGTTCTCATGCCCGGCGCCGACGATATCGAAGGCCTGCACCAACGGGATACCGGCCGCCATCATCACCGCCAACTGACGGGCGAAGATCGCGATATCTGCGGTGGTGATCTTCTGCTGCGACGAAAACAGGTTGCTCTGCTTGCGGATACTGGTCGGTACCAGACCCTGGCGACGCAGGCTGGCGCGCACGGCCGCTTCGTTGGCAGCCATCGATTTGCCCTTGACCTGAGTGCCACGGACATCCTTCGCGACCCAGTTGAACGGATGCTGTTTGACTGCGGTTTCTGCCATGTGCTTTTCGCCTTTGCTCTTTGATCAGTGACGCGTCGGGACCCGCCTGACAGGCCGGATCATCGCGAAGCGCATATTTACTAACTTAACTAGTGTTTACCAACTAACTAATCTATCGTGACCCGGTTGATCTCTTCCAGGCTGGTCATGCCATCGATGACCTTGTTCAGGCCGGATTGGCGCAGATCCCAGATGCCATCACTGGCGGCGGCTTCCGCGATCTGTATCGCATTGCCACCCTCCATGATGATGCGGCCGATAGTCTCGGTCACCGGCATCACCTGGTAGATGCCCACGCGGCCCTTGTAGCCGTCGGTGCACTGGTTGCAACCCACCGGCGCATAGACCCGGATCCCCTGGTCGATCTGTTCCTGAGTAAAGCCTTCCTTTAGCAGAGCCTCGGCCGGCACATCCTTGGGCTGTTTGCAGTTGCTGCACAAACGCCGGGCCAGACGCTGGGCGATAATCAGACTGACCGAGGAGGCGATGGCATAAGGCTTGACGCCCATGTCGACCATCCGGGTCAGCGTCTTGGGCGCATCGTTGGTATGCACAGTCGACAATACAAGGTGACCGGTCTGCGCCGCCTTGATCGCGATTTCGGCGGTTTCCAGGTCACGGATCTCACCCACCATGATCACGTCGGGATCCTGGCGCAGGAATGCTTTTAGCGCCGAGGCAAAGGTCAATCCGACTTTCGGATTCACGTTGACCTGGTTCACGCCGGGCATATTAATTTCGGCCGGGTCCTCGGCGGTGGATATGTTGCGGTCTTCGGTATTCAGAATATTCAGTCCGGTATACAAGGACACCGTCTTACCGCTGCCGGTGGGCCCGGTCACCAGGATCATGCCGTAGGGTTTGGACAAGGCCTCGACATAGGCATCTTTCTGAAAATCTTCATAGCCCAGCGCGTCGATGCCCATCTTTGCGCTGCTCGGATCGAGGATACGCAACACGATCTTTTCGCCATACAGCGTCGGGCAGGTGCTGACGCGAAAATCGATTGCGCGGTTCTTGGACAGCTTCATCTTGATCCGGCCGTCCTGGGGCACGCGGCGCTCGGCGATATCCAGTCGCGACATGACTTTTATTCGAGCCGACACCTTGCCGGAGAGCGCGACCGGCGGGCGTGCGATCTCTTTCAGAACACCGTCCAGACGGGTGCGTACGCGGAAGGTTTTCTCGTAAGGCTCGAAGTGGATATCCGAGGCCCCGCGCTTGATCGCGTCCAGCAGCACTTTGTTGACGAAGCGCACCACCGGCGCGTCCTCGACATCGGCGCGGGTAATATCCTCGCTTGCTTCGTCGTCCCCGGCGGACACATCCAGATTGTCGAGATCGAAGTCGTCGTCATCCAGCGATTCGAAGGTGGTGTCGACGGCTTCAAGCGCCCGCTCCAGCGCGGCACGCAGCTTGTCATCCTCGACCACCACGGCTTCAACCGCCATGTTGGTCTGGAACTTGATTTCGTCAACGGCCGGCAGATTGGTCGGATCGGAGAGACCGATAAACAGACGGCGGCCCCGCTTGAACAAGGGCAACACGCGGTGCTTGGTCAGCAGATTCTGATCGACCAGGCGCATGATCTCCAGATCGAGATCCATCGCGTCCAGGTCGACGATCGGGACACCGAATTCCTGCGAGGCCGCGGACGCGATATCGCCCGGGTTGGCCAATTCGTTGTCTACCAGATAGGAGACCAGCGCGACCTTCTGCTTGCGCGCCTCGGCGCTGGCGGTTTCCAAAGCCGCGTTCTCGATGACCCCGTCCTGGACCAGCCGTCGCGGGAGTCCTCGGAGGTTGAGATCTGTGACGGTAGCCACCATGGATGCGCTCTCTAGTCTGTGGAACTGTCGAAAATCATCAAGACCTGCGTCTATGTCCCTGAATTTGCAGGAACCCGGCTTTCCGAACTTCAGCCGGTATTCAGACCGATACGGCCTTGAAGTCTACCTCACATAATCCAGATCGCAAACGGACCTGGCGCACAAAATAAGAAAGGGCGCCGTTCCTTGCGGAGCGGCGCCCTTGGCTATCTACCGATCATGCCCTGATTGGGGGGAGGGGCACGCAGGTTCCGGGGGAGGATCAGGCGTGTGGGCAGACCGGCAGCATTTGCGCTTAACGGCAGTTGGCCGGACGGTACTTGTCTGTCCAGGTCGCCGCCGGTGCAGTCCCACTCGACGTTACCGACAGCCGGATCCGCAGTGCCGACAAAGATGACCGTGGGGGCCGCAGCGACCGTACCGAGTGTCGCGCCGTTAAAGGTGACCGCAGCTGGCCTTCAGTGGCGCTAGTCGAACTGTAGAGCCATGGAGGTCACGTAGTTGGTGGCATAGGCCGTAGCGTGGTCAGGCCAGCAGGCCGGCTGCGTCCGGCGTGCTCGGCATCGAGCCGAGCGAGTTCCAGGCATCGGCCACAGATGTCTTGGCGGCAGCGGCCATGCCCAGGCCTTCAGTCACCTTCGAGCGCACGGTGTAGTCCTGGTAGGCCGGGATCGCGATCGCGGCCAGAATGCCGATGATCGCCACAACGATCATCAGTTCGATAAGGGTAAAGCCCTGTTGTTTCTTCATCATTTGCAGTTTCCTCGCTTGGGGTGTCAATTTTTCGGCGAACATTCGCCTGTCCCGAAGAAGGAAGCAAATGCCGTGCCAATTCCTGTGCGAAGGAACTAACTATATGAATATTATACGTTTATAGGCTTTCCAAGCCGTCCGGCTGGGTCCGGCCATCGGCGGCGAGTTGCCAGCCCGCGTCACAATGTGACCCTGTACGTCAGTCGACCGCGGGATTGGCCAGATTAATTCGCCGAATGGATTGACCGTAAGAATCGGGACATAAAGAAAAAAGGTATTACGATCCGATTCACTCCAGGCCTAATTTCTTTATCCGGTAACGCAAGGCCCGAAAGCTGATCCCGAGCAGCTTCGCCGCGGCAGTTTTGTTATATCGGGTCTGTTCCAGCGCCTGAACAATCGCGTCGCGCTCCACATCTTCAAGCTGCGAGCCCAACCCTCCTTCATTCGACGATGGCGGATCTGGCGGATCTGACGGCCTGGCGTTTGGTGTCGCGCCTGATGTTGCGCTTGAGGACGCACTCGATGTCGTTTGCGGCGCCCTTGTCTGGATATCGTCCGCGTCGATCTGACCGGCCTCGCACAGCGTCATGGCCCGCTCCAGCACATTCTCGAGTTCGCGCACATTGCCCGGGAAGCCATGTTGCCTGAGCTTCTTGCGTGCGGCCCGGGTCAGCGCTGGCGAGTCAATCTCCATTTCGGTACCCAGGCGTGCCAGGATATGGTCGGCCAGCAACAATACGTCTGCATCGCGTTCCCGTAACGGCGGTACCCGCATTTCGATCACGTTCAGGCGATAGAACAGGTCTTCGCGGAATTCGCCCCGGGTCACCATGCGGGCCAGGTCCCTGTGGCTGGCGCTCAGAAAACGGACATCCACCGGCGATTCGCGCGTTTCTCCCACCGGTCGGACCGAGCGTTCCTGGATGACTCGCAACAACTTGACCTGCATATGCAGGGG
Source organism: uncultured Gammaproteobacteria bacterium (assembly GCA_963704875.1). Lineage (GTDB taxonomy): Bacteria > Pseudomonadota > Gammaproteobacteria > Steroidobacterales > XN24 > CAMYOC01. The sequence goes on from CAVPIA010000005.1 coordinate 356,498, forward strand.
CAGATCCGCGATCTCATCCAGAAACAGCGTGCCGCCCTCGGCGCTGCGCACCATGCCCTGCTTGTCCTCGGTGGCACCGGTAAAGCTGCCCTTGCGATGCCCGAACAATTCGCCTTCCATCAATTCAGTTGGAATCGCGCCGCAGTTGACCGGCACGAAGGGTGCGTCCGCCCGCGGTCCGCTGTCGTGGATCATCCGCGCCACCAGCTCCTTGCCGGTGCCGGACTCTCCGGTGATATGCACCGGCGCCTGACTGCGTGCGACCTTCGCGATCATCCGCCTCAATTCGGCCATGCTGCTGGACGCGCCGATCAGGGTAGTCGCGCCGTCGTTGTCATTTTCGTTGCCGAGGCTCCCGGCCCCATCCGCCGACGGGCGCTCCAGGCGCAGCGCGGTATCAACAATCTTGCGCAGGTCTCCGACCTGGACCGGTTTGGAGACAAAATCGAAGGCGCCAATCTTTAGCGCGCGGACTGCGGTCTCGACGTTGCCATGGGCGGTGATCACCGCGACCGGAATGCTGGCGCAGTGCTGTTGAATCCATTCCACCAGTTCGAGCCCGTCGCCATCCGGCAGGCGCATATCGGTCAGGCACAGATCAAAGCGTCCGCTCTCGAGCAGCGTCTTTGCGCTGGTCACATCCTCAGCGGTCTCCACGCGCAATTTCATCCGCTGCAGTGTGATCGAGAGCAGCTCGCGGATGTCCGGTTCGTCGTCTATGACCAGGACCAGTGGCTTGTCCATCAACTCGCGCTCCCTGTATCCCTAATTGACATCCCTAATTGACATCCCTAATTGATATCCGTAATTGATATCGGTAATTAAAGATAGGCGGCGAAACGCTTTCAATCCTGAAAATCCCCGGAGTCACTTATCTACAGCTCCTTTCTGAAGCTTTCGGCATTTATGGCTCCCAACGCAGCGGGTCGGCGAATATGATGCGGAAAATGCTGCCGCCGTCTTTGCGTGGCTCATAGACTAATGCCGCGCGATTGCATTCGCACAACTCGCGCGAAATAAACAGACCCAGACCTGAACCGGATCGCTCCGCCGCAACACCACGGAAAAACGGTTCGAAAATACGGTCGCGGATGGCTTCCGGGATGCCGGGGCCCCGATCACGGATCTCCAGAAACGGCCGGTCGTTTGCCATCCGCCGTCCGCAGACCAGTTCGACGGTCGCGTTGGGGTCATCCATTGCCATCCCGTAGCGCAACGCGTTTTCACACAGGTTCCAAACCACCTGATGCAGATGGCTCAGATCCATCTGTATCTCTATGGATTCTACGGTCGGCACCAACACCAGGCGATCTCTTGGGATCTGCAATGTGGTGGTGAATTCGGTGGCGAAATTCTCGTTCCAGCGCACCAGGTCGACCCGTTCCGGCGTCGTATAGTCGCGCCGTGACAATTGCTGAACATTATCGATGATGGTGCTGACGCGCCTGGCATTGGTTTCGATAATCTCGGTCAGCTTGTGGTCCTCCGGCCCCAGCGCGCCGCTCTCGCTCAACAACTGGCCGGCATGGCTCATTGCGCCCACCGGATTCCGGATCTCATGGGCGATGCTTGCGGACAAGCGTCCCAGCGCGGCCAGTTTGGACTGCTGCACGCGTTCTGACAGCGCAGACGCGTCTTCCAGGAAGATAATCAACGCGGGTCTGTCGTTTTCGCCTATCGGTGCAAAATAGGGATTGATCACCGTGATGCCATCCGCAGCGATGATCGACGGCGGCGAATTGGTGTCCTGTTTGCCCTGACTCCTCCAGGCCTTGGCGAGTTCGAGCAATCTGGGCGATATGTTGCCCAGCGACTCGCCGTTGCGGTCGCGGTCCGTGCCCAGATATTTCGCCGCCGCATCATTCATCAGGCGCACACGGTCGTCGCTGTCGACCACCACGATGCTCTCGCGCAGATTGCGGATGATGTAGTCGTTAAGCTGGCCAAGGTTGGCGAGATCGATGCCACGCTGCATCGCCAGGTTCTCGCTTTCCTGAATCCGCCGCGCCAGCGGGTGGGCGGCGAAGGAGATAAACAGCAGGATGCCGCCGAGCACGCCGGCTGGCGTGGAATCGGTCAATGTCGCGCTACCCTGGAGGATGCTGAGGTATTGCTCGAACAACACGGCAATCGCGGCCATCGCGCCGAACATCACTGCTTTTGGCCGGGCCCAGATCAGCGAGATGGCGCCGATGCTGACGATCAGCAGATTGGCGATGCCGCTGTCTATGCCGCCGCTGGCATGCGCGAGTATCGTGAGTGCCGTGGTGTCGATGATCGCCTGGCCCAGACTCTGACCCATGATCGACGGCCAGCGTTGGGTGACGGCGAAGTCATTGAGCGCGCCAAACACGAAATAAGTCAGCGCGCAGACAAAGAACAGGTCCGGATGAGTGTTGCCGATCAGGCGCGGATCATCGGTCACCAGGAACATGGCCATCAGGAATACTGCGGCCAGGGTCCGGAAAATATTGACCAGACGCAGCACCCGCCATGCAAATTCTGGCGCTACTGTCTGCCTGACAGGTTTTCCCGGCGCTGATTCCCCGGATTCGGACCTGGATACATCTGCTGACGGCATGGATCGGTGAGATGACCTGTTGAGGAACCTCGGGCCATTCTAAGAGGTCATCCGGCAGGGGCAAGCAGTTTTGCCTAAATCCCTGATTTACTCCAAAATACGCGCCTCGAATTTCTCCCGAGCCCCGGTCGAGGCTGTCTCCGGCAAAAGCCGGTAGCGGCCGGCTGAGGAATGTGCTGCCAATCACCGCCGGATGTGCCGGTAACGAATTGCGGCCATTCCTGGTGTGGCGCATTAATCCATGCGCCGGTTCGGGTATCCCGGCAAGACCGCGCGCATTCAGGTGGCTTATGAACCTTCACGAATATCAGTCCAAGCAATTGTTCGCCGAATACGGTATTCCGGTGCCCAGCGGGATTCCCGCACACTCCGCGGATGAGGCGGAACAAGCGGCCACGCAACTTGGCGGCGACCTGTGGGTGGTCAAGGCGCAGGTCCACGCCGGTGGCCGTGGCAAGGCTGGCGGCGTAAAGCTGGTGCGCAGCCTCGCCGAGGTGCGCGAGGCCACCACGGCCATGCTCGGTCAACAGTTGGTGACCCACCAGACGGGCCCGGAAGGTCTGCCCATCAATTCGGTGCTGATCGAGAGCGGTTCGGATATCGAGCGCGAGCTGTATCTGAGCCTGGTGATCGACCGCGGTCAGGAGAAGATCGTATTTATGGCATCGGCCGCCGGCGGCATGGATATCGAGGAAGTGGCGGCCACGGAGCCGGAGAAGATTTTCCGCGTCGCGGTCCATCCGGCCACCGGTCTGATGCCGTTCCAGGCACGCAAGCTCGGTTTCGGGCTGGGTCTGGACAAGGCGCAGCTGGGACAGTTCACCGCGATGGTTCAGGCCCTGTACAAATTATTCAACGAGTGCGATGCAAGCCTGGTAGAGGTCAATCCGCTGATTGTCACTGGTGACGGACAACTGGTCGCGCTGGACGCAAAGATCAATCTGGAAGGAAATGCGCTGTTCCGCCAGAAGCGTCTGCTGGGATGGCGCGATCCCAGTCAGGAAGACGAAAAAGAGAACGAAGCCAGCGAGCATGACCTCAATTATGTGTCTTTGGACGGCGACATCGCCTGTATGGTTAATGGCGCCGGTCTGGCGATGGCGACCATGGACCTGATCAAACTGCATGGCGGCGAGCCGGCGAATTTCCTCGACGTGGGTGGTGGCGCGACGGCCGAGCGCGTGACCGAGGCGTTCAAGCTGATCCTCTCAAACGAAGGCGTGAAGGCGATCCTGGTCAACATCTTCGGGGGCATCGTGCGTTGTGACCTGATTGCCGAGGGTGTGATCACCGCGGTGAAAGAGGTTGGCGTCAATGTGCCGGTGGTGGTCAGGCTCGAAGGCACCAATGTCGAAAAGGGCAGGGAACTGCTGGCCAACAGCGGTCTGGCCATCATCGCCGCTGAAGATCTGACCGACGCAGCCCGCAAAGTCGTCGCGGCCTGAAGGATCACGAGGAAACGTCATGAGTATTCTGGTTAACCGCGACAGCAAGATCATCTGCCAGGGCTTTACCGGCCAGCAAGGCACCTTCCACTCCGAGCAGTGCATCGAGTACGGCACCCAGCTGGTGGGTGGTGTGACCCCGGGGCGCGGCGGCAGCACCCATCTCGACCGCCCGGTGTTCGATACCGTGGCCGACGCGGTGGCTGAGACCGGTGCGGATGTGAGCATGATCTACGTGCCGGCGCCGTTTGCCGCCGATGCAATTCTGGAGGCGGCCGATGCCGGTATCGGTCTGGTGGTGTGTATTACCGAAGGCATCCCGGTGCTGGACATGGTACGGGTTAAGGCAGCGCTGAAGGAGCGGGATTGCCGCCTGATCGGCCCCAATTGTCCGGGCATCATCACCCCGGGCGAGTGCAAGATCGGCATCATGCCCGGCTTCATCCACAAGCCAGGCAAGATCGGTGTGGTATCACGTTCCGGCACGCTGACCTATGAAGCGGTCTATCAGACCACCTGCAATGAGCTTGGCCAGTCCACCTGTGTCGGCATCGGCGGAGACCCGGTGCGCGGGATGAATTTTATCGACTGTCTCGAGTTGTTTGAGCAGGATCCACAGACCGAGGGCGTGATCATGGTCGGTGAGATCGGCGGTACCGACGAAGAAGCGGCAGCCGAATTTATTGCCGAACAGGTGAGCAAGCCTGTGGTTGCCTATATCGCTGGTGTCACTGCACCGCCGGGTAAACGCATGGGTCATGCCGGCGCGATTATTTCCGGCGGTAAGGGCACAGCGGAAGAGAAATTCGCGGCGCTGGAAAATGCGGGCGTCGCTACCGTGAGATCACCGGCCGAGCTGGGCAGCGCGATGCTGCAGCGTCTCGGCAGCTGAGCGCGGTTCCGATCCGGGTCGGCCGCGCGTGACGCTCAAGGTCGCTCTGGCTCAGGTCAATCCTGTCGTCGGCGATGTGGCCGGCAACGTGGCCCGTATTCTGGCCGAAGCGGCTCGGGCCAGGGACGAGTTGGGCGCCGATCTGGTGCTCTTCCCTGAGCTGATCCTGTGCGGCTATCCGCCCGAGGATCTGTTGTTTCACGGCAATATGCGCCGCAGCGTGGCGAGTGCCTTGGAACAGCTTTGCGAACAGGTTCAGGGCATCTCGGTCCTCGTTGGTTACCCGGAATACGAGGCCGAGCGCATCCATAACAGCGCCGCTCTGATTGCTGATGGTCGCATCGCGGCCAACTACCGGAAACAGATCCTGCCAAATTACGGTGTATTCGACGAGCAGCGCTACTTTACTGCCGGTGATCAGGCCTGTGTGCTCGAGATCGCGGGAATCCGGTGTGGCCTGACCATCTGTGAGGACATCTGGCGTCCGGGCCCGGCCAAAGCGGCGCGGGACGCCGGCGCCGAGCTGCTGTTGGTCATCAATGGCTCGCCCTACGACACCACCAGTCAACAGCGTCGCGAGGAAGCGATTCGGGCAAGGGTCAGCGAAACGGGTCTGCCGCTGGTTTATTGCAATATGGTGGGTGGCCAGGACGAACTGGTGTTTGACGGTGGCTCGCTGGTGGTCGACAAAACCGGCGCCGTGATCCAGCGGGCGCCGGCATTCGAGGAGGCGCTGTTGCCGGTGGTGGTGCAGGCGACAGCCACGGGTGCGGTGCCTGAGCCGGGAGAGTCGAGCCCGCTGCTGGAAACCGAAGCCAGTGTTTATCAGGCGCTGGTTCTGGGCGTGCGCGATTACGTCGACAAGCACCGCTTTCCGGGTGTCGTGCTCGGCTTGTCCGGTGGCATCGATTCGGCGCTGACCCTGGCCATTGCGGTTGATGCGCTAGGCGCGGCGCGGGTAAAGACCGTGATGATGCCGTCGCGTTATACCTCGGACATCAGTCTGGAGGACGCCCGGCTGATGGCCGCAGGGCTGGGCGTTGATCACCAGCAGATATCGATTGAGCCAATTTTCGCGTCCGCTCAGGAAGCGCTCGCCGAGGTGTTTGCGGGCCGCAAGGAAGATGTTACTGAAGAGAATATCCAGGCGCGATGCCGCGGCATGATCCTGATGGCGATCTCCAACAAGCTGGGTCTGATGTTGTTGACCACCGGCAACAAGAGCGAGATGGCAGTAGGCTACGCGACGCTGTATGGGGACATGGCGGGCGGCTTTGCACCGATCAAGGATTGCAGCAAATCGATGGTGTTTCGCTTGTCCCGGTATCGCAACTCTTTCGGCGATGTGATTCCCGAACGCATCATCGAGCGACCGCCGTCGGCGGAGCTGCGGCATGATCAAAAAGACACGGATTCTTTGCCGCCGTATGAGGTTCTCGACCCGATCCTGTCGTCATTTATCGAGGAAGATTGTTCGGTCGATGAGATTGTCGCGCGCGGATTCGACCGGGCCGTCGTCGGCCGCATCCTGGCGATGATAAAGTACAACGAATACAAACGCCGGCAGGCGCCGCCGGGGATACGGATCAGTCGTCGTGCATTTGGTCGGGACTGGCGGTATCCGATCACGTCTGGATTCGACGCGAAATAGTCCGCCCATCCTGGCCGACAAACACTGGCCGACCAATATTGGGAAATCAATCCTGAAGACAGTCCACTAGCTGCCCATCAGCCAGATTTCACCGCGATCGATCGCCCGGTCGCGATGCATCAGCAACCACTCTGCATGCTCATCCAGCGCCGAACCCCCCAGTGCCTGCAGTATCAGGCGCTGCTCGACCGGATCGTCGGTCCGGTCAAGACGGCGACGAGCGTTCTCAAAGATCCGGAACATGAAATCGTATTGTTTGATCAGATCCTTTTCCGCGGTCGCATAGCCATAGCCCTGACGGATGCCATATAGCAGCAGAAGTGTGCCCATCGCCACGGTCAACGGGCTGATCCATGACTCCGGCATTCCGGAACCCATCACGACGAAAGACAGCACCACCGCGACACTGGTCAGAAGACTTAGCTGGCCCAGTCGCTCTGTCAGCCGATTGCGTCTGGTCCGGTCAACGGATTTTCTGCGGAAATAGCCAAGCTGGCCGCTGTCGCCGTCGCCGATCCACTCCTGCAGCACGAAGTTCAGGCCAGCTGGCTTCTTGTTCGGCTGGACGTCACACCGCGTCCCGGCGACGCGCATGACATTGCGTATCCAGCCAAGCTCCGGGTCCTGTGATTGCAGGAAGTTGTCATGCGTAAACTTGGAGACGTTCTCACTGGCAACACCGGCGACGGCCCAGTAAAACTGCACCCGCAGTCCTTCCGCAAGCGTACGATAATCCAGATACTTGCGATGCCATTCGCGCCGCTGACTCCAAGTCTGCAGCCCTGCGGCGCACAGAAAGAACACAAGGAACGCGAGCATGAAGTAGGGCCAGCTCTCGATATCCATATAGAGGATAAACATCAGGCCCATCAGGAATGCGAGGATGTGGCTGACGGCAAGGGTCGACAGCGTTTTCCTCTGATAACGAACCGCCAGGCAATCGGCGATACAGAACAAATCATTAATGTCCTCGGCGCCCGGCGGAAGTTCTTCCCGCTGCTGCTCATCGAACAAGGGATACTTGCGGGCTTCGATTTCGTCCGCGAAGCGGATCGCGTCGTGGCTGAAATCGCCGGTACGTTCGAATATCAACTGGTATCGTTTAGGTATCTCATGGCTGCGCGGCTGCTCGTCGTCCTTGGTAAACCAGAAACCATCCAGCGGCCTCAGACCCTTCATCGGCTCGCCATTTGTGCGGTTTCGGGAACAGACGATGTGATAGACGAGGTCGCTTTCATCGTCTGCCAGCATTTGCTGGCTGGCGATCTTCGTGGAGGTATACCCGGGCATGATGTCGTCCTGGTGGAAGCGGACGACCTGTCCGGTACCGCCCAGATCGTCAGTCCATTTCCCATCCCACACGGCGAGCAGGATATGACAGTGGGCACAGAGGAAGACGCCGAGTTGGGCGTACTGACGGCTTCTGGCCGGACCCGGCGACGAAATCTGACTCTCGGTGACGCCCCGGGTCAGGGGTAGTTCGAGAATCTCGCTGGCGCTGGTATACAGCTTCTCGAACTGCTCGCGGGATTCCTCGCTATCGAAATCGGTGAGGTACAGTGCTTTCGGCATCGGCAGCGGCACGCTCAGCTCGATACCCAGCTCCAGCGCGCATTCGGCAACCAGCCGGTCAGCCCCTTCGGCAAGCGGTGACATCACACGCAAACGCCGGTCCGGATAGGATTCTCTGAGTCCGCGCAGGAAGCTGTTGACCTGATCGCGGATTCCGGCAACTTCGGAACTCAGCAGATCACGATGTCCGGTGACCGCGATGACCAGGGGTATCGCCTGAGCCTGCGGCGTGCTCACGTGTGTCTCCGCATGTTCTCGCTGTCCGTCCGTGCTGGCGAAACGAGGGCGGCGTTCGACCGGAAAACGGTTCTCAATAAATCCATGCTGCGCGTCAGATTACCCGATAAACACGTAGTTGCCGGCCGTTTGTCGGGCCGAGGCGGATAGCATGCGCCTGCCGCGCGGCGCCGAACCTGTTCCCGGTATTCCATAGAAGGACCGGGCAACATCGATACGGCGGAGCCAGGTGCCGGTAACTACTTCAGATTGCGACGCAAAATGAAGCGTTCGATCAGCGTGCCTTCCGGCCTTGTTCCGCGCTCGCCATAGGCGAATGCCTGATCCGGATAATTCTCCTTCAGCACCCTCATGGAGTCGGCGGCCAGTTCCTCCAGCCCCAATTGTCGATAGGCGCTGACCTGAATCTGCAGCGCCGTCACCACAGACTCTGATTGCGGATAGGTCTCGAGCACGTAACGGGCGCGGTTGGCCGACGCGACAAAGGCCCCGCGACGAAGGTAGTAATTGGCGACATGTATTTCGTATCGCGCCAGCTGATTGCGCAAATAGACCATGCGTTGGCGGGCGTCTTCAGCATACGGGCTGTCAGGATACTGATTGGCTATGACCGAAAAACTGCGGAAGGACGATTCGAGTTTGTCCTGTGGCCGCTGGCTGGGGTCCGTTCCCACCAGTCTTTCCATAGGTCCTTTGCGCGGTTGAAAATTGACCAGACCCTTGACGTAGTGGGCGTAATCCACCCGCGGATGGGTCGGGTTCTCCAGCAGGAACTGATCGGCTGACCCAATGGCGGACTCTGCTTCCCCGGCGCGGTAATACGCATACATCAGATCGAGTTGAGCCTGTTTCGCGTATTCGCTGAACGGGTACACGGCCTGCAGATACTCGAGGCTGCCCACCGCGTAGTTGTAGTTGCCCAGGTTGAGCGCGCGCTCGCCCTTTTCAAACAGTTCGCGCGCGTCTTCGTTCGGGTCGATACTGGACTTGGAATTGGAGCAGCCGGTCGTGCCGAGCGCCAGGACGCCGAGCATCAACATGATTCGGAACAGTTTTGAAACGTCTGGGTTCAAGAGATTCACCGGCGAGCTCGCCGCAGCCGAAACGGACCCGGATTATAGCGTAAACTCCAGCGTTCAATTGGTGAGCCCTGCAGGCCGGGGACGGTGCTGTTGAATAGCGAAACCCGCGAATTCCTGGCCGCGGTGCCAGATGCTCTCGCCGGCAAGCGCCTGGATCGGGCAGCGGCCGAAATGTTCCCGGAGTTTTCCCGTAACCGGCTCAAGCAATGGATCCTCGGCGGCCAGCTGACGATTGATGGCCAGCAAAGAAGGCCACGCGACCCGGTGTCGCCCGGTGAGCAGGTGAGGTTGCTCGCCCAGGCTGAGGCCCAGGTCGAGCTGGCGCCGGAGCCTATCCCGCTGAACATCGTCTTTGAGGACGATGATCTCATTGTGATTAACAAGCCCGCTGGCCTGGTCGTGCATCCTGGCGCCGGCAACGCTGCGGGCACGCTGCAAAACGCGCTGCTACACCACCGGTCGACGCTTGCTGATGTACCGCGGGCGGGCATCGTGCACCGTCTGGACAAGGACACCAGCGGGCTGATGGTGGTGGCCGCCACCGTGTCTGCGCACACGGCTTTGGTCAGGCAGCTCGAGGCGCGCAGCGTCAGCCGCGAATACGAGGCGGTTTGCCAGGGTGTCCTGACTGCCGGTGGAACGGTGAATCAACCGATCGGGCGCCATCCTGTGGACCGGGTGCGGATGGCGGTGCGGGCGACCGGCAGACCGGCCATCACTCACTATCGGGTGATCAAGCGGTATCGGGGCCACACTCATATGCTGGCAAAGCTGGAAACCGGGCGAACTCATCAGATCAGAGTGCACATGGCCCACGCCGGACACGCCTTGCTAGGCGACCCGGTCTATGGAGGGCGTCTGCGCGTGCCGGCGGGCGCCGCGCCGGAACTGATAGAAGCGCTCCGGCGATTCCGGCGTCAGGCGCTGCACGCGCGGCGTCTTGCTTTCCTGCATCCTGGCAGCGAACAGCTGGTGAGTTTCGAGGCGGATCTGCCTGAAGACTTTTCTCGCTTGCTGGCAGTGCTGGACAAAGACGCTGATACTGCGGACAGATGATGCCGAGTGGATCCGCTTGTCCGAGGCTGGGGGGTTGCCCGGGGTGCCTGCGTCGCGATCAAATGCAGATGGATTTGGCACAGCCCCAGTTCCGCAGTTTTCGGTTGCCGATTTTCTGGCCTGGCGTTCGCGCGATACAGCGCGACCCTGATCCAGGTGCCCGCTATGCAAATTCATGACTAATACGTCTGTGTTGATCCCGGACTGGCCAGCACCAGGCTCGGTCCGGGCAGTCTTTACCACGCGTGTGGGCGGCGTCAGCGCGGGTCCCTATGCCAGCCTCAATCTCGGTCTGCACGTCGGCGATGTTGCCGGGAATGTCCACACCAACCGCGAGCGCTTGCGCGAGCTCGCGAATCTGCCGCGGCCTCCGGTGTGGCTGGATCAGTGTCACGGCACCCGGGTGCTGGATCTCGACACGGACGTAGACGGAACCTTGCCGCAAAAGGCCGATGCTGCCACTGCGCAAACTGCCGGACGGGTTTGCGCGGTGCTGAGTGCAGATTGTCTGCCCGTCTTGTTGACGGATACCAGCGGCAGCTGTGTGGCCGCCGTTCATGCCGGTTGGCGAGGTCTGGCGGCGGGAGTGATCGAAGAGACAGTGATGGCGTTTGGTGGCTCGCCGTCCGTCATGCTGGCATGGCTGGGGCCGTGTATCGGTGCCAGCATGTTTGAAATCGGGCCTGAGGTCCGTGACGCTTTGTTGAAAGCCGATCCCGGCGCGAGCGGCTGCTTCCAGGCGGGCCGTGATGATCGCTGGCACGCCGATCTGCAGGGCCTCGCCCGGCGCCGGCTTGGCGGTTTGGGGGTGCAATCAATCACCGCGGCCGAAATCTGCACCTACAGTGACCCTGCACGATTCTTTTCGCACCGCCGAGATGGTCGCTGCGGCCGCATGGCCACACTGATCTGGCGCGAGATCGGCTGATACAACGCTTGAAAACCCGCTGAAGCCCCCCCATTTCTGCGGGAGTGAAAGATTCAGTGGAGCATGCCCATGCGCATGGATAAGTTGACGACCAAGTTCCAGATGGCGCTGGCGGATGCACAGTCCCTGGCTCTGGGCCAGGACAATCAGTTCATCGAGCCGGTCCATCTGATGACCGCCTTGCTTGACCAGGAAGGCGGCAGCTTGCGCCATCTGTTGAGCCGCGCAGGCGCCAAAGTGGATCAGCTGCGCTCGAGTCTCGGCGAGCAGCTTGAGCGCCTGCCGAAGGTCGAAGGCGCTGGCGGTGACGTGCACCTGTCTCAGGATCTGAACCGGCTGCTGAATCTCACCGACAAACTGGCGCAAAAACGCGGCGATCAGTACATCACCAGCGAGTTGTTCCTGCTGGCCGCGCTGGAAGACAAAGGCCCGCTGGCGGCGCTGCTGACCCAGGCCGGTGTGGTCAAGGGTGCGGTGGAGAAGGCGATTGAGGAGCTGCGCGGCGGCAAAACCGTCGACGACGCCAATGCTGAAGATACCCGCCAGGCGCTGGAGCGGTTCACCGTCGACCTCACCGAGAGGGCGGAGCAGGGCAAGCTGGATCCGGTCATCGGTCGTGACGATGAAATCCGGCGCACCATCCAGGTACTGCAGCGGCGAACCAAGAACAACCCGGTATTGATCGGCGAACCGGGCGTGGGTAAGACCGCGATCGTCGAGGGACTGGCGCAGCGCATCGTCAACGGTGAAGTTCCGGAAGGGATCAAGGGCAAGCGCATCCTGGCGCTGGATATGGGCTCGCTGATTGCAGGCGCCAAATTCCGCGGCGAGTTCGAGGAGCGGCTGAAGGGTGTGCTCAATGATCTTGCCCGCCAGGAAGGGCAGGTCATCCTGTTTGTCGATGAGCTGCACACCATGGTCGGCGCCGGCAAGGCCGAGGGCGCGATGGATGCCGGCAATATGCTCAAGCCCGCGCTGGCCAGGGGCGAGCTGCATTGCGTGGGTGCGACGACGCTGGACGAGTATCGCCAATACGTCGAGAAGGATGCCGCGCTGGAGCGCCGGTTCCAGAAAGTGCTGGTTGACGAGCCCACTGTCGAGGACACGATTGCGATCCTGCGTGGTCTGAAGGAGCGCTACGAAATCCATCATGGCGTCGAGATCACGGACCCGGCCATCGTTGCCGCAGCGATGCTTTCTCATCGCTATATTTCGGATCGACAACTGCCGGACAAGGCGATCGATCTGATCGACGAGGCGGGCTCGCGGATCCGCATGGAAATCGATTCCAAGCCGGAGCAGATGGACCGGCTCGAACGACGCATCATCCAGCTCAAGATCGAGCGAGAGGCGCTGCGCAAGGAGAAGGACGAAGCCTCGCGCAAGCGGCTGGACACGCTGGAAACCGAGCTTGGCGACCTGGAAAAGGAATTCGCCGATCTGGAGGAGATCTGGGTCAGCGAAAAGGCTGCAATGCAGGGAGCGGCCCAGATCAAAGAGGAGCTCGAGCGCGCGAGGATCGAATTGGATACGGCGCGACGGGCCAACGACCTGGGGCGCATGTCGGAGCTGCAGTACGGCCGCATACCGGAACTGGAAAAGCGCCTGGCACAGGCCGCGGAAGGTGAGAGCAAAGAAACCCAACTGCTTCGCAACAAGGTCACCGACGAGGAGATCGCCGAGGTCGTGTCGAAATGGACCGGCATTCCGGTCTCAAGAATGCTCGAGGGAGAGCGCGAGAAACTGCTGCGCATGGAAGAATCGATCGAGACCCGGGTCGTCGGTCAGCATGAAGCAGTGGTCACCGTCGCAAGCGCCATCCGCCGCTCCCGCGCCGGGCTGGCAGATCCCAACCGGCCGATCGGGTCCTTTTTGTTTCTTGGTCCGACTGGCGTCGGCAAGACAGAGCTGACCAAGGCGCTGGCCAACTTCATGTTCGACAGCGAAGACGCGATGGTGCGTATCGATATGTCCGAGTTTATGGAGAAGCACTCGGTGGCACGCTTGATCGGTGCGCCTCCGGGCTATGTTGGCTACGAGGAGGGCGGCTATCTGACCGAAGCGGTCAGGCGCAAGCCCTATTCGGTGATCCTGCTTGATGAAGTCGAAAAGGCTCACCCGGATGTGTTTAACGTGTTACTCCAGGTGCTCGACGACGGGCGGCTGACCGATGGGCACGGGCGCACGGTCGATTTCCGCAACACGGTCATTGTGATGACCTCAAACCTGGGCTCGCAGCGTATCCAGGAATTGGCCGGAGAGGCCAACTACCAGCGCATGAAGGAAGCCTGTCTGGAAGTCGTCGGTCAGCATTTCCGTCCCGAGTTTATCAACCGGGTGGATGACGTGGTGGTGTTCCATCCGCTGGGGCTGGAACAGATCCGCATGATCGTGGACATCCAGCTCGGCTATCTGGAACGGCGGCTGGCCGAGCGCGACATGCAGATCCGTCTGACCGACGAAGCCCGCACCCGCCTGGGTGAGGCCGGGTTCGACCCTGTGTACGGAGCGCGGCCGCTTAAACGAGCCATCCAGCAGCAGATCGAGAATCCCCTGGCGGAGTCGATCCTGCGCGGAGAATTCGCGCCCGGTGTCACGATCCGGGTGGATGCAGCTGAAGACGGCCTGAGTTTCACCAGCGACTGAGCCTTGCAGACGATCGGATGGCCGCGGGCGAGTATCCGGGCGCCTGCGTGTGTTCCGGTTACCGCTGCCCGAGGCAGGCGTGGACGCGGATCGCGATGGCTGGTCCTGCGTTGTCCTAACGTCTGCCGAACAGCATGGTGACGTTGATACGCCGGTTCTCGAATCCCGGCTTGAACCTGAAATCGTCGGTCTTGTGGACCAGGTTGGAATTGAACATCACCAGCCGGTTGCAGCGATGGGGTACTACCACGCGATGATCGCCGGTGACATACGGGTCCAGTACTTCCGGCCGGTTGTTGTAGTCGTGGAAATTCCACTCTCGCGGCGCTTCCCACAGCGACACGATCAGGCCACCGGATTCGGGATCCAGATTGGCGTCATCCGGGCTTAACCAGAAATTCAGATTGACTGCGGCGGGATCCGCGTGGGCGGTGATCCCGGTCATGCTCTGATCGTAGATATAGGCCCACATCTGATTGAGAAAATGCGGGCCGACGATCTGTGGCATCCGCTGACGCATTTCCGCGGCGACCTGCAACAGCAGTTCGTTGCCAAAACCGTCTTCCATATACGAGCCGCAATAGCCGCGAGCCTTGCCATAGCCGAACCATATCGTGGATCGATGCAGATAGCGCCGCAGCGCCGCCAGGGCCTCCGGGCGTAACAGATCGTCGACCACAACCACGCCCGGACCGCTGTCACGGTAGTCGGCCTGGATGCGATCGAAATCGAGCCCACGGTTCAGGGCGCCGCCATCCAGCGCCGGGGTCGGTTCCAGATGCACCAGTTTCTGCATCACCTCGCCGATCAGCATGAATTGTTGCGGGTCCAGCACCACACGCTGGCCTTCGAGATTCCGGCTGGCGAGTTCATCGATGACCTGTCTGTAGCCATCACGCAATCTCTCGCTGGCCTCAACGGCAACGCCAATCGACGCCAGATGCTCCAATTGCTCCAGTTCCAGACGCAGGCTGTGCAGGGTGGTGTGGCGCTTGCCGGGGTCGCGCGCTGCAAGCGCTACCGCTTGCGGATCCAGGCGCCGGCGCCGAATCATCATGGCCTGGTGATAGCACTCCAGCGCGCCCGGCAGGTCATCGCGGTCTTTGTAGATCGTGCCCAGGTTACGCAACACATCCGCACGATCCGGCTGCCGCTTGAGCATATCCAGATAGATTTGCTCGGCTTCTTCGCCCGCGCCGCTTTCCTGCAGCGCGGCCGCGAGATTCTGGTTTGCCGAATCATCCCCCGGCTGCAGCGCGAGCGCGCGACGGTAATAGGCAACCGCGTCCGCGGGCCGGTTGGCGGTGTGATAAAGCGTACCGATGGCCAGTAACAGCTCGTGGTCCGGGGTGATGCTCCGGCAAAGGGCCTGAATCTCGCTGTTTGCCTGAGCGTGCTCGCCGGACTGCAGCAGGGCCTCGGCCAGCGCCAGCCGCCCGCCCGGGTCATCAGGCTGAGCTCGCCGATAGTTTTGCCACAGCGCCACCCAGGGCGCAGTCTCGCCCAGGCCACGGTAGGCGCTGCCCAGCAGGGTCGCGGCCTGCAGATTGCCGGGTTGAGCCACCATTGCAGCTTCCAGATGCGGCCGGCCCTGACGGAAATTGCCGGTTTGAACCTCCAGTGCACCCAATACCAGCCGCAATTGCAGGTCATCCGGCTGCTGCCGGTGCAGGTCCCGCAACTGGTCCAGGGCCGCCTGGTGGGACCCGGCCTGGAACAGGCTCATCGCCGCCTGAAGTGTGTGCTCAATCGTGCTGTCCATGTCCAATCCAGTGACGGCATCGCCTGGCCTGGCCCGTGTTCGCCGCCTGAATCCGGGATTATACCGAGCCACACGATTCTCAATCGGCAGCGGCTATAATGGCTGGCCTTGGAATGCCCGCGAGCGCCCTCATTGTTAGTGCTGCCCCCTGATGCGCAGTGAGTCGCCGAGGGCGTTACGCCGGACATTGCACAGGACATTGCATAGGAAGAGCACCAATGCCGATTTATGAGTATGAATGTCAGGCCTGCGGCCACGTCCTCGATGCCCTGCAGAAGGTAAGCGATGATCCGCTGACGCATTGTCCGACCTGTGGCAAAGAGGCACTGAAGAAGTTGATTTCGGCGCCACGCTTTCGGCTAAAGGGCAGCGGCTGGTACGAGACCGATTTCAAGGACAAAAACCGGCGCAATATTGCCTCCGGTGACTCGGGCGGATCTGACACGTCAAACAGCGCCAGCGGCTCGGGTAAATCCGGGGCGAAAACCGCGGACGCAAAGGCGGACACCAAACCGACCTCCTCAGGCACTGCAGGTGGTGGCAGCAAGAGCAGCGGCGGCAAGTCTGACGCCAGCAGCAGCTAGGCTTGCCTGTGTTCAAGAGCCTGCGTCGCTATCTGGTCACCGGGGTCATCATCTGGGTGCCGGTGATTGTGACTGTGCTGGTGGTCCGGTTTTTGCTCAGACTGATGGACCGGACGCTGGTCGTCATTCCGCCCGCTTACCAACCCGAGACGCTGCTGGGTTTCAATATCCCGGGGCTGGGATTGCTGCTGTCTCTGGTTATTCTGTTCCTGACCGGTCTGCTGGCCGCCAATCTGTTCGGTCGCAAGCTGGTCAGCTTTTCCGAATCAATCCTTGCCCGGATCCCGCTGGTGCGTTCGATTTATGCCAGCGCCAAGCAGGTGGCGGAAACGGTGCTGTCGGATGGTGACACCTCGTTCAAACGCGTAATGCTGGTGCAGTACCCACGCAAGGGCGTGTGGAGCCTGTGTTTCCAGACCGCGACTGATCTCGCGGAGATCCAGTCACGTACCGAGTCAGAGGTCGTGTGCGTATTTGTTCCGACGACCCCGAACCCGACGTCCGGTTTTATTTTGTTTGTGCCGCGCAAGGACCTGATCAATCTCGATATGAGCGTGGATGAGGGTCTGCGCATGATTATTTCTCTGGGTGTAGTGGTGCCTCGATGGCGTCATCCGGAGGACCTGAACGCCCTTGCACCGGCCCAACCCGAAACGTAAGATCGGGCGCCTTTTTTCCCGCCGTACATGCTGCGGCCGAACCTGGAACACCTTATGCGTAGCCATTACTGCGGCAAAATCGAAAAATCCCTGATCGATGAGACAGTCAGCGTCGCCGGCTGGGTCCATCGCAGGCGTGATCACGGCGGCGTTATCTTTATCGACCTGCGGGACCGGGAAGGGCTGCTGCAGGTCGTTTTCGACCCGTCAGACGATGCCGATCTGTTCGCCCTTGCTGAACAGCTGCGTGGGGAATTCGTAATCCGGGTCAGCGGTCGGGTTCGTGGCCGCCCGGAAGGCACAGTCAATCCCAACATGCCCACCGGCGAAGTCGAGTTGCAGGCGGTCGAGATGGAGGTTCTCAGCCGCTCGGAGACGCCCCCGTTTCATCATGACGAGGCGGCAAGCGAGGAATTGCGCCTGCGCTATCGCTATCTGGACCTGCGCCGGCCGGGCATGCTGAACAATCTGATGTTACGTCACCGGGTAACCCGGGCCTTGCGCGCCAGTCTGGATGCAAAGGGCTTTGTCGATGTGGAAACACCGATGTTGACCCGGTCGACGCCGGAAGGCGCGCGCGACTACCTGGTGCCCAGCCGCACCTATCCCGGTCAATTCTTCTCTTTGCCGCAATCCCCGCAGTTGTTCAAGCAATTGTTGATGATCTCGGGGCTCGATCGGTACTACCAGATTGTGCGTTGTTTCCGCGACGAGGACCTGCGCGCTGATCGTCAGCCCGAGTTTACTCAGCTGGACATAGAGACCTCGTTTCTGGATGAGGAACAGATCATGGGCATCATGGAGCCGATGATCCGCGAGTTGTTCCTTGAGGTGCTCGCGGTCGAATTGCCCGATCCCTTCCCGCGTATCAGTTATGCGGAGGCGATGATTCGATATGGCACCGACCGGCCTGATCTGCGTAATCCTCTGGAGTTAGTGGAAGTCGGCGATCTGGTGGCAGCGGTGGAGTTCAAGGTGTTCGCGGGTCCGGGGGCTGATCCTGAGGGCCGGGTTGCGGCGCTGCGGGTGCCTGATGGCGCTCGCCTGAGTCGTAAGGAGATCGATGAATACACCGCATTCGTCGGCCGCTATGGTGCCCGCGGTCTTGCCTATATCAAGGTCAACGACGCCGCTACCGGCCGGGACGGACTGCAGTCGCCGATCCTCAAGTTCCTGCCCGACGAAGCGGTAGCCGGGATCATGAGCCGCACCGGCGCGAAGACTGGCGATCTGATTTTCTTCGGGGCGGATAAAGCCGGGATCGTCAATGACGCGCTGGGTGCGCTGCGCGATCGTGTCGCTACCGATCTGGCGTTGCTCGAAGGTGAGTGGCGTCCGGTCTGGGTCGTGGATTTCCCGATGTTCGACTGGGACGCCGACGCCCGACGCTGGGTATCCCTGCACCATCCGTTCACCGCCCCCAAGGTGAGCGACCCCCAGGCGTTGCAAGCCGAGCCTGGCAAATTATTGTCGCGCGCCTATGACATGGTGCTAAATGGCTCGGAAATCGGTGGCGGTTCGATCCGAATCCATCGCCAGGACATGCAATCAGCAGTGTTTTCACTACTGGGGATCGACGAAACAGAAGCGGAAGAAAAGTTCGGTTTCCTGCTCGAGGCGCTGCGATACGGGGCGCCGCCGCATGGCGGAATCGCGTTTGGACTGGATCGACTGGTCATGTTGATGGCCGGTGCCAGCAGTATCCGCGAGGTCATTGCTTTCCCGAAAACCCAGACTGCGGCCTGCCTGATGACGCGTGCGCCCGGTCAGGTTGCTGACGCTCAGCTGCGTGAGGTCGGGATCAAGCTCAGGCGCACGGCCAAGCCAGATCCCGCGGCCGAGGCCGAGGATCCGGCCGGGGAGTAATGCCGGACGCATGCCGGCATCGCGCTGGAAGAGGCCAGAGTCGGTGTTGGTGGTCGTTCACACCGACAACCGGGTGCTGTTGCTGGAACGCGTTCATCCAGAAGGCTTCTGGCAATCGGTGACCGGGAGCCTGGAGCCAGCAGAAACACCATTGCAGGCCGCAAGCCGGGAATTGACCGAAGAAACGGGCATTGCCGGCGTCAGGATCCAGGGTCTGGCGCTGGTGCAGACATTCCCCATCGCACCCGCCTGGCGTGAACGCTACCATCCGGATGTGGTCGAAAACGCCGAGCATGCGTTTGCGGTGCGGCTGGAAGACGTCTGCACGCCGCAACTCAATCCGGCCGAACACCGTCGGTTCCGTTGGGCTGCTGTAGACGAAGCGCTGGTGACGGTCAGCTCGTATACGAACAAGGCCGCGATTCGGCATGCCATGGGGCTTGCAAGATGACGCTTGGTCGGATCAGCGTTGCGGCGACGCTATAACATCGCGCAGGGGCATCGCGCAGGGGCATTACGCCCGGATATTGGGCAAGGACAGATTCTTCCGGGCGATCATTAGCGCGCCCGGCAATGCATAATGACGGGCAATTGTCCGCATCAACAGGAGCACGCTTCATGAAAACCATCAGGACTGGAATATCGGTTGCGATGACCCTCGCGCTCGCTTCGCTACTGGCGGGTCCGGCCAGTGCCGAGATTTCCTTTAGCTATGCCGAGGCGAATTACATCAATGTAGACACCAACCTCGCAGGCCGGATTACCGATACGGCTGCGAATACTGACGTCCGGCTCGGAACCAGTGACGACAGCGGTTTCGAAGTCGGGGGAGCATGGGAGTTCTACCGTAACGTGCATGTGTTCGGTGAGTATTCAAAGGCCAAGAACGATGTCGGTATCACGGGTACCGTGCTCGGCGTCCCGCTGAATGCTTCCGGAGATTTTGATGTGATCCGCTGGCGGGCCGGGCTCGGTTATGCCTACCCGATCAATGAAGTGCTGACCGCCTACGGGCAAGTCAGTTACGACTACATAGAGTTCGACAATTTCGATCTGAGCGACGGGGACGGCAGCCTGAACACGGATGATAGTGGTGCCGGTGTCGAGGGTGGTTTGCGTTTTGCACCGTTTGAGCCGAGCGAATTGTATGCTTACGTACGCTATTCCAGCGTCGGCGATTTCGAGGTGGATTCGAACAGCGGATTCAGCGACGACATCCTGTACGGCTTTGGCGGACGATTCTTCGTGACCGACCGGATTGGCCTTCAGATCGGTTATGAAGTGGGGCAGATCGACACGCTAAACGTGGGGGCGAGATTCACCTTCTAGGACTGGCCGAATGCCGCACTATGTCGACGAGGCCAGGACACCTGGTATCGGTTCAGGAATCGGTCTGGCCCAACATCATTTACCACTTCCATGTCTGTCACCCTGTGCGGCCCGACGACTGCGCGGGTCCGTGCCTGATTCGTCCGGGACGAAACGATGAGTGATACGCCGATCACCGTAGTTCACGGCTTGTGGAATCGCGGCCCGGAAGCATGGGTCCTGCGGCGACGTCTGCGTCGTTACTGTCAACGCCAGGTACTGCAATTCAGCTACGAGACAGTGAGCCGCAGCTTTGCCGCCAATGTTGATCGCATGGTCGAATTTATCGACGCGAAAGAAGCGGGGCCGGTTGACATCGTGGCGCACAGCATGGGCGGCTTGCTGGTCCTGGCCGCATGCGACAAGCTGCCGGCCGGGAGGCTTGGCCGCATCGTATTGCTCGGCTCGCCCTTGCGTGGTTCGCTCGCGGCTCGACGCATGGCAAGGTTCGGCGCGCTTGGCCGCTGGCTGGTCGGTGGCAGTCTGACAGCGCTGGTCGAAGGGATTCCGTCGCCAGCCGTCGACAGCCTGGAAATCGGCGTAATCGCCGGCAGCAAGGCGATGGGAATGGGCCGCGTCCTGGGCCCGATGGACGGCGTCAGTGACGGCACCGTATGTCTGGCGGAGACCCGTCTGGACGGTGTGACCGACGAGCTGGTGTTGCCGGTCAGCCATACGGGCATGCTGTTTTCAGATATTGTCGCGCGCGCAGCGGCTGACTTTATTAATGATGGCCGCTTTTCCCATCCGGATCAGCCAGGACGCGAGGCGACATGCAGCGGGGACCGGGACGCGATCCGTGACTCGATCCGGAACCAGGGCTAGCAAGCAGCGCACTAGTCCAGCTTGTCCTTCAACAGGTAGATCAGATCCAGCGCTTCTCTTGGCGTCAGGCGATCCGGGTCTATCTCCGCCAGCAGCTCGACCGCGGGGCTGGGCGTAGCGGGAGAGCTCAGCGGCAGCTCCACCTGACGAGCACTACCGGCTGACGCGGCGTCGCGCTGCTGCTCCAGCGTTTGCAGGTACATCTTCGCGCGCTTGATCGCGCCTTGTGGCACCCCCGCGAGGGCGGCCACCTGCAGGCCATAACTCTGATTTGCCGGCCCGTCCCGGACGCTGTGCAGGAACACGATACGCCCGGCGTGCTCGGTGGCGTCCAGATGGACGTTGGCGCAGGCGGGCAGTTCTTCGGCCAGCGCGGTCAATTCGAAATAATGCGTAGCGAACAGGGTGCAGGCGCCGATGCGCTCCCCAATATAGTGCGCGCAGGCCCAGGCCAGCGACAAGCCGTCAAAGGTGCTGGTGCCGCGGCCGATCTCGTCCATCAATATCAGGCTGGATGCGGTCGCGTTGTTGAGGATATTCGCGGCTTCAGTCATCTCGACCATAAACGTCGAGCGGCCTCCGGCCAGATCGTCCGCGGCGCCAATGCGGGTAAAGATCCGATCGACAGGTCCAATGATCGCCGCGTCGGCCGGCACATAGCTGCCGACATGCGCGAGCACAGTAATCAGCGCCGCCTGTCGCATATAGGTCGATTTTCCGCCCATGTTGGGACCAGTAATCACCAGCATCCGGCGGTCGGGATCCAGAATCAGATCATTGGGCACAAAGGGCTCGTCGAGCACCTGCTCAACGACCGGGTGACGACCAGCACGAATCTCCAGACACGGCTCATCGCTAAGTCTCGGCGGCACCAGCTGCAGGCTGATTGAGCGCTCCGCGAGATTGGCCAGTACATCGATTTCGGCCAGTGCTCTGGCCATGCGCTGGAGCGGCTCCAGAACCTCATGCAAGGAATCAAACAAGACCTTCGTATAGCGCCTTCTCGCGACTCAAAGAGCGATCCCGGGCACTCAGGACCTTGTCCTCGAATCCCTTTAATTCTTCGGTGATGTAACGCTCGGCCGCTTTCAGCGTCTGCCGCCGGGTGTACTCAGGTGGTGCTTTCTCAGCCTGGCCGCGACTGAGTTCAATGTAATAACCATGGACTCGGTTGTAGCCGACCTTGAGATTGCTCAGACCGGTGCGTTGCCGCTCGCGGGTTTCATAGTCGGCCAGGTAGGTATCGGCGTTTTCACTGATGCGGCGCAGCTCGTCGAGGTCCTGGTCGAATCCATCGGCGATCACGCCGCCATCGCGGATCAGCATCGGCGGTGACTCCACCAGTGCCCGCTCAAGCAGTTCGCGCAGTGGCTGGTGATCGCCACAGTCTTCCTGCAATTTATGCAAACGCGGTGCATCCAGCGGGGCCAGCGCCTCCCTCAACTGCGGGAGCGCGATAAGAGCCGTCCGCAATTGCGCCAGGTCGCGCGGACGAGCAGAGCGCAGCGCGACGCGCGCCAGGATTCGCTCGACATCACCGATCTGGCGCAGCTGATCATGCAGAAGATCCATGGCTGCGGCAGCGCGCAGCGCGTCAATCGCCTGAAATCGTTTGTTCAGAATCGCCTTTGAGCGCAGCGGTCGATTGATCCAGCGCCGCAGCAAGCGGCTGCCCATTGCGGTGACGGTGCGGTCCATGACCCCGGCCAGCGTGTGCTGGTGGTGCCCGGACAGACTGATTTCGAGTTCGAGATTGCGTCGCGTCGACGCATCCATGATCAACGCGTCGCCGTGCAATTCTCTGCGCAGACCACGGATGTGGGGTACAGCTGTTTTCTGCGTGTCAGCCACGTATTGCATCAGGCAACCCGCCGCGCGCAGCCCGACGGACAAGTCCTCACAGTCGAAACCGCTCAGGTCACGGGTGTTGAATTGCCTGCATAACAGGCGACGGCTGGTTTCCTCATCGAAATGCCAGGGCGAACGGCGGCGCAGTCCGGGGCGGTCTGCAAGCCAGGCCGGCGGACGGTCGTCTTCGCTGATCAGGCACTCCGCCAGCTGCAAACGCTCAATTTCAGCCTGCAGGCTTTGTTTGCTCTCGAGTTCGGTAATGCGAAAGTCGCCGGCTGCCAGATCCAGCCACGCCAGTCCAATCGCGTCCCGGTCAAAACAGATGCAGCCGAGCAAGGTCTCGCGACGGTCTTGCAGCAGGGATTCATCGGTAATCGTCCCGGGTGTAACGATACGAACCACCTTGCGCTCCACCGGGCCTTTGCTTGCCGCCGGATCGCCGATTTGCTCGCAAATCGCAACCGATTCTCCCGTACGCACCAGCCGCGCAAGATAGTTGTCAGCAGCGTGGGCAGGGACGCCCGCCATCGGGATCGGTTCGCCGGCGGATTTACCGCGGCTGGTCAGCGTGATATCGATCAACGCGGCCGCCCGTCGAGCGTCGTCATAGAACAACTCGTAGAAGTCACCCATCCGATAAAACAGCAAGGTGTCCGGATGCTCCGCCTTGATGCTCAGATATTGACGCATCATCGGCGTGTGCGATTCCAGCGATGCTGGACTGGTGCTTGGCCTATTTTTTGGTTCCGGCATGAGTGAACGGTATGGGTGCGGCGAGATGAAGAGATAAAAACACTAAAGGCGGCATCCTAGACCCCGGGATCAGAGCCGACAAGCACACCCCCGGACCTGCCTCGGGCTGTGACGCGGTACACTGGCATGCAGCCGGACCCAGGTACAGGTGACGTTGTTGAAAGTCCTGCACATCGAGACAGGTATGCATCTCTATGGTGGCGGTCGTCAGGTCGTTTGGCTGATGCACGGCCTGGCCGAGCGCGGCGTCGACAACCTGCTGGTGTGCCCGGCCGGAAGTGCTATCGCCCGCGAGGATTTTCCCGCCGGGGTGAGGGTGGATGAGGTGCCGATGCACGGCGATATCGATCTGGCATTCATCGGCCGCGTCAGTCGCAGGATCCAGCGCTATGCACCGGATCTGGTACACCTGCACAGCCGTCGTGGCGCTGACTGGCTGGGCGCGATCGCCGCGCGCCGCCGCGGTTGTCCGGTAGTGTTGTCGAGGCGGGTGACGAATCCTGAACATCGCTGGCTGGCGCCGATCAAGTATCGGCTCTACGACCGGGTGATCACCATTTCCCGTGCGATTGCGGCTGAATTGGAGCGCGCCGGGGTTCCGGCCGAAAAAATTCGGGTCGTCCACAGTGCGGCGCCGCCAGCCCGGTTTCCGGTCTGGGAGCGCAGCCGGTTCCTGCAGGAGTTTGGTCTGAGCGAAGGCGCCAGGGTGGTAGGCATGGCCGCGCAGTTCATTCGCCGTAAAGGGCATGCGGATCTGCTTGCTGCACTGCCTGAGGTTCTGCAGGAGCGGCCCGATGTTCATGTGTTGTTGTTCGGGCAGGGCCCGCTGGAGGACAGCATCGTCCAGGAAATCCATGACCGGGGCATGGCGCCCCGGGTCCAGGCGGTCGGTTTTCGCGCGGATCTGGATGCCTTCCTGAGCCACATCGAAATCCTCGTCCATCCGGCTTTGGACGAGGGTTTGGGCGTCATCCTGTTGCAGGCCTCTGCCGCCGGGGTGCCGGTCGTCAGCACTTCGGTCGGTGGTATCCCGGAGATCATCCGCGACGGCAAGAATGGCGTGCTGGTGCCGCCGGGAGACAGCCCGGCCCTGGCCGCGGCCCTGGCGTGGTTGCTGGATGACTCGGGATTGCACGATCAGATGAGCCGTACCGGTCCGGGCATCGTCGCGGATGAGTTTTCGCTGGAGGCGATGGTCGACGGTAATCTCAGCGTATATCGGGACCTCATCGGGAGCACCCATCATGCCCACAGCAGTGGATGACCGTAGCCTGCTCGCAATGGCAGCGAATCTGGCCTCGCATCTGCGCAGCTCGGGTCGTTCGGTAGCCAGCGCCGAATCCTGTACCGGCGGATGGATCGCCAAGGTACTGACCGACCTCCCCGGCAGCTCGGAATGGTTTGGCTACGGCATTGTCAGCTATAGCAATGCAGCAAAACAGGAGCTGCTGGGTGTGCCAGCCGCGACATTGATCGAACACGGCGCGGTCAGCGAGCCGGTGGTGATGGCGATGGCCGAAGGGCTCCTGCGGCGCAGCGACGCTGATCTTGCGGTGGCCGTCAGCGGGGTCGCCGGGCCGGCGGGCGGCAGCGCCGACAAGCCGGTGGGTCTGGTCTGGTTCGCCTGGGCGGTCATGGGCGAGAACGGCTTGATGGTCAAGGCCGGGAAGCGGCAGTTTGATGGAGATCGGGATGCAGTGCGCCGGCAAAGCGTGGCAACGGCATTACAGGGCCTGCTTGAGCTCTAGGCACCGGAATCCGGGCCTGCGCATGATCACCGGCGCCAGAAGAGGGCCGACAAACGACCGGAAACCAGCCCGCTTTGGCCCGGGCCGCCGGTTCGGGACCCACTTTGGGATGGCTTGCGTCCGCATCAACCGGACATGAATCCAGGTATGAGCCCAGGTGTGAGCCCAGACGCAGGCAGCAAGAGCCAGCGGCTGTTCTTTGCCCTGTGGCCGGATCCGGCGTCGCGGCAGCGGATCGCCGCGGTGCAGACCGCGGACCGGATCCGCGAGGGCCGGCCTATCGCAGCGGCCAATCTGCATCTGACGCTGGCCTTCCTCGGCAATATCCGCGCGGAGCAAATAGCATCGATACAGCAGGCGGCCGCCCAGGTCGTTTTCGAGCCGTTCTCGTTGACGCTTGATCGCCTGGGCTGGTGGCGGCGGGCCGGAATCCTGTGGCTGGGCCCATCGGCCTGGCCAGCGCAGCTCGACGCGCTGGTGCGGGATCTGTGGCTTGGGATGGAAGCCGTTGGATTACGGCCCCAGCGTCGACCCCGGCGTCGAACCGAGCGTCACCCATTCAAGCCGCATGTCACCCTGGCCCGCAAATGCAGCCAGGCGCGGCCAGCGACGACGGGGCGATTAGCTGAGCCGATAGGCTGGCCGATAACGGGATTTGTGCTGGTCGAATCGCGCCTCGATCCCGACGGTGCGAGCTACCGGGTGCTGGCGCGTTGGGGTACCGGTACGTCCCTGTCGGACGGCTGATTCGGATCTCGCCTGGGCCTCGCCGCCTGACGGGCCGCCTGCCGCGTCGCCGATAACGCAAGGATTTGTCGAGCATGGGCCAGGCGTGGGCTGCTTATCGTCCCGGTCAGCGCAGAATTGATGCATCAGCGGCATAAATCGCCGCTGCCGGCGATCCCGTTATGTGGAATAATTGCGTTCTGGTCGCCGCCGGTCGGCGAACCCCTTTTACTCCTCCAGCCGCGGGAAAAATATGGACGACAACAGAAAGAAAGCCCTTGCAGCAGCCCTTGGACAGATTGAAAAACAGTTTGGCAAGGGATCCGTGATGCGTCTTGGCGACTCGGTTGCCTCCCGGGATGTCTCGGTTGTGTCTACTGGCTCTCTGGGTCTGGACGTGGCCCTCGGGATAGGCGGATTGCCGCGCGGACGGGTCGTTGAGATCTATGGCCCGGAGTCTTCGGGCAAAACCACGCTGACGCTGCAGGTGATCGCCGAAGCGCAGAAAGTGGGCGGCACCGCGGCGTTTGTCGATGCCGAGCACGCGCTGGATCCGGTTTACGCCGGCAAGCTGGGCGTCAATGTCGATGATCTGCTGGTCTCGCAGCCGGACACCGGCGAGCAGGCGCTGGAGATTACCGACATGCTGGTGCGCTCCGGTGCGGTCGACATCATCGTGATCGACTCGGTGGCGGCGTTGACCCCCAAGGCTGAAATCGAGGGCGAAATGGGCGACTCGCATGTCGGCCTGCAGGCCCGTCTGATGTCGCAGGCTCTGCGCAAATTGACCGCCAATATCAAGCGCACCAACGTACTGGTGATCTTTATCAATCAGATCCGGATGAAGATCGGCGTGATGTTCGGTAGCCCGGAGACCACCACCGGCGGCAACGCGCTGAAGTTCTACGCCTCTGTGCGTCTGGATATCCGCCGTATTGGCGCGATCAAGAAGGGTGAGGAAGTCACCGGTAACCAGACCCGGGTCAAAGTGGTCAAGAACAAGGTCGCTCCGCCGTTCCGCAAAGCGGAATTCGAAATCATGTACGGCACCGGTATCTCCCGTGAAGGAGAGATCATCGACATCGGCGTTGAACAGGGCCTGGTCGACAAGGCGGGCTCCTGGTACAGCTACAACGGCGATCGCATCGGTCAGGGCAAGGAAAACGCACGCCAGTACTTAATCGACAACCCCGAGATTGCGAACGAGATCGACCAGCTGATCGGGCCAAATTGTTGCCGCAGCCGGTCGTCGAATCCGAAGAGCCCGAGGCCGTTAAACAGGCCTGATGAGCGAAGAGCAGGCCCCGGAGGTCAGCCGCGCGGATATCCGGCGTGCGGCAATGAATCTGCTGGCGCGCCGGGAATATGCGCGGGCCGAGCTGGCCAGCCGGCTGAGCCGGCGTCAGCTGCCTGCGGATCTGGTGGGCGAGGTCCTCGATGATCTGGTGGCAGAGAACCTGCTCTCCGACGCGCGGTTTGCCG
The DNA here is from genome assembly GCA_963704875.1 of uncultured Gammaproteobacteria bacterium. Classification (GTDB taxonomy): domain Bacteria; phylum Pseudomonadota; class Gammaproteobacteria; order Steroidobacterales; family XN24; genus CAMYOC01. Next base: position 384,212 of record CAVPIA010000005.1, read on the forward strand.
AAAGCTTTGTCGGCGCCCGGGCCAGCCGCGGCAAGGGTCCGCTGCGCATCCGCCGCGAACTGGAAGAGCGGGGCGTCAGCGGTGAATTGATCGACATCGCGCTTGAGGACAGTGGCGTGGACTGGCTGGACGTGGCCAAAGCCGTGCGCCACAAGCGTTTTGGCGCGGCCATACCGGTGGATTTCAAAGACAAGGCCCGGCAGATGCGATTTCTGCAATACCGGGGCTTTGCTCCAGATCAGATCCAGGCTGCGACAGGCGGGGACGACTGAGCATCCGGGGTGGCCAGCAAGGCCTGAAGGCCGTAGTCTTTCCACTTTTGCCACGGTGTTTTGACCGATCAAGCCTTTGGGTCCAATCATGAAAAGCGCGCAGATTCGCCAGCGGTTCCTCGATTTCTTTGCCCGTCACGAGCACCAGATCGTGCCTTCGAGCCCGCTGGTCCCGGGAAACGACCCGACCCTGCTATTTACCAACGCGGGTATGGTGCAGTTCAAGGACGTGTTTCTGGGGCTCGACAAGCGTGCCTACAATCGCGCCTGCTCGTCCCAGCGTTGCGTGCGTGCCGGTGGCAAACACAACGACCTGGAAAACGTTGGGTATACCGCGCGGCACCACACCTTCTTCGAAATGCTGGGCAACTTCAGTTTTGGCGACTATTTCAAACGCGACGCGATCCGCTTCGCCTGGCAATTCATGACCGAGGAGATGGGTCTGCCGGCTGAGCGGCTCTGGGTCACGGTGTTTGAAGAAGATGACGAGGCTGCCGAGATCTGGCTCAAGGAGATCGGTGTGCCGCCGGCGCAGCTGGCCCGTCTGGGTGCGGACAGCAATTTCTGGGCGATGGGGGATACCGGGCCATGCGGTCCGTGTACCGAGATTTTTTATGACCATGGGGCGGACGTAGACGGTGGCCCGCCGGGAACGCCGGAAGAAGACGGCGACCGGTATGTCGAGGTCTGGAACCTGGTGTTCATGCAATACGATCGTGCTGCCGATGGCACCCTGTCACCGCTGCCCAGGCCCTCCGTGGATACCGGTATGGGTCTGGAACGCATGGCGGCGGTGATGCAGGGCGTCCACAGCAATTACGATATCGACCTGTTCCAGGCCCTGATCCGTGCAGCAGCAGAGGCCACCGCAAGCGCTGATCTGGACAGCCCGTCACTAAAGGTCATCGCGGATCATATCCGCGCATGCGCGTTCCTGATCGTTGACGGCGTCTTGCCGTCCAACGAAGGCCGGGGCTATGTGTTGCGCAGAATCATCCGCCGGGCGATCCGTCACGGCTACAAACTCGGCATGGAAAAGCCGTTCTTCCATACGCTGGTGTCGCCGCTAAACCAGCAAATGGGCGAGGCCTACCCGGAACTTGGCCGGAACCTGGCTGCGGTTGAGCGTGCGTTGCTGCAGGAAGAAGAGCGTTTCGCCGAAACGCTGGAGCAGGGCATGTCGATCCTCGAGGAAGCGATCGAAGGGATGTCCGGCAAAGAGATCCCGGGTGCCGCCGCGTTCAAACTGTATGACACTTACGGTTTCCCGCTGGATCTGACCGCCGATATCGCCCGCGAGCGAGGCCTGGGTGTGGATCTGGCCGGTTTTGACGCGGCGATGGAGGCCCAGCGCGAGCGAGGCCGTGCCGGGAGTCAGTTTGCGCTCGGCGATCTCCAGGCCAGCCTGGCCAAGGTCATCGGCGCCGGGGACGCGGCCGAGCGATCGGCGACAGAATTTGTTGGTTACGATGCCTTGAGCGCGCGCAGCACGGTGACGCTGCTGGTCAAGGGAGGCACCGCGGTTGAGACAGCGGCCAGTGGTGATGAGCTTGTGATATTTCTCGATCGGACGCCGTTTTATGCCGAAAGCGGTGGCCAGGTCGGCGATGCCGGGACGATGTCCGCTGACGGCGTGGAAATCCGCGTCTACGATACGCAAAAAGCAGGCAAGGGACACGCCCACATCGGCAAGATACTGAAGGGGCAGATCCGGGTCGGCGACACCCTGGAAGCCCGGGTCGACGCCGCGCGACGCAATGAGATCATTCTCAATCATTCGGCGACTCACCTGTTACACGCGGCGCTACGTGAGGTGCTGGGTGAGCATGTGACCCAGAAGGGTTCGCTGGTGGCACCGGATCGCCTGCGCTTCGATTTCTCTCATTCCGAGCCGGTCACCACCGACCAGCTGGAACAGATCGAGGCCCTGGTCAACGAGCAGGTGCGCGCCAACGCCGAAGCGCAAACCGCGGTTATGGACTTCGACGATGCGGTGGCTGCAGGCGCGATGGCATTGTTCGGTGAGAAATACGATGACCGGGTGCGGGTGCTGAAGATCGGTGATTTTTCCACCGAGCTTTGTGGCGGAACCCATGTCAGCCGGGCGGGCGATATCGGCTTGCTCAAGATCACCTCCGAGGCGGGAATCGCGTCCGGCGTTCGCCGTATCGAAGCGGTGACCGGCAAGCATGCGCTGGAATGGGTGCGATCCGGAGAAGAGGCCCTGCGCCGCATTGCCGGTCTGATCCGGGGCGGGCGCGAGGACGTGGAGGACAAGGTCCGCCAGGTGTTGCAACGTAGCCGTCAGCTTGAAAAAGAGTTGCAAAAGCTCAAGGGCCAGCTGGCCAGCGGGCAGGGCCAGGATCTGGCCGGGCAGGCGATAGAAATCGGCGATATCAAGGTGCTGGCAGCACGGGTCGACGGCGCGGATGCCAGGGCGTTGCGTGACGCGGTCGATCGACTCAAGCAGAAGCTTGGCAAATCAGTCGTCGTCCTCGGCTCAATTGATGAGGGCAAGGTACAGCTGGTCGCTGGCGTGACCAGGGATGCGGTTTCCCTGATCAAGGCCGGTGATCTGGTCAACGTGGCCGCGAAGCATGTGGGCGGCAAGGGTGGCGGCCGGCCTGATATGGCTCAGGCGGGCGGCAATGAGCCCGCAGGCATGGACGCCGCGCTGGCCGAGGTGAGCAAATACGTTGCCGAACGGGTCGGATAGGCTCGCCTGGAGACCCGCCATATGGGTCTGGTGATACAAAAATTCGGCGGCACGTCTGTAGCCTCGGCGCAGCACATTCGCGCGGCCGCCGCGGTTGTTGCTGCGGCACAGGCGCGGGGACATAAACCGGTCGTGGTGGTGTCGGCGATGGGTGCGGAAACGGATCGGCTGGCCGGACTGGCAGCACAGGTCGCCGCTGCGCCGTCGCGACGCGAGCTCGATATGTTGTTGTCCTCGGGCGAACAAGCCAGTGTCGCGCTGATGGCGATGGCCTTGCGCGAAGCCGGGTGCGAAGCGCGGTCATTTTTGGGCAGTCAGGTGCGTATCCTGACCGACAGCGTATTCAGCAAGGCACACATCCGCGAGGTTGAGACCTCCCGTCTGCAGTCCTATATCGACAGCGGCGGTGTTCCGGTGGTGGCCGGATTCCAGGGCGTTGACGCCGAGGGCGAAATCACCACATTCGGGCGCGGCGGCTCCGACACGACAGCAGTCGCGCTGGCTGCTGCGCTGAACGCCGATGAATGCCAGATCCTGACCGATGTCGACGGTATCTACACCACCGACCCAAGGGTTGTGCCGGAGGCCCGCCGCTTGTCGCGGATTACCTTCGAGGAGATTATCGAACTCGCGAGTCAGGGCTCGCGTGTGTTGCAGATCCGCGCGGTGAAATTTGCCGGCAAGTACAACGTGCCCTTGCGGGTGCTGCATATGAGCGGCGTCGGCGAAGGCACCCTGATAAGTTTCGAGGAGCCTGGCGTGGAAGCACCAGTAGTATCGGGTATCGCATTTACCCGCGATGAGGCGGAGATCACTATTGTCGGGGTACGCAATCAGCCGGGCGCGGCGGCTGCAATCCTCAAGCCGGTGTCTGATGCCCGCATCCAGGTGGATATGATCGTGATGAATGCGCCTCGGGGCGGCTGCGTGGATTTCAGCTTTAGCGTCGATCGGGCCGACTACCCCCAGGCCATGGAGCTGGCACGACAGGCGGCCGCCAGCCTTGGGGCCGAGGACGTGCTGGGCAATGACGCCGTGGCCAAGCTCTCGGTCGTCGGCGTCGGCATGCGCGCCCACGCCGGGATCGCCAGCCATGTTTTCGAGACCCTGGCCGCTGAATCGATAAATGTGCGCATGGTCTCGACTTCAGAGATCAAGATTTCCGTGCTCGTGGCCGATAAGGACATTGATGCCGCGGTTCGCAGTCTCCACCGGGCCTTCGAGCTGGACCAGCCATCCGGCCGGTGGAGCGACTGAGCGAAAGTGGACAAAACGGCCCATTGACGGGCCAGGGAGTGGGTCTTTGGGTGTGTTTATCCCAAACATGGCTTACACTAAATCGCAAGGATTCAGGGATTTACGAACCATGCTCATATTAACCAGGCGCGTTGGCGAGGCGGTTGTCATCGGTGATGAGGTGACCGTGACCGTGCTTGGCGTCAAGGGCAATCAGGTCCGCATCGGTATCAGCGCGCCGAAAGACGTCTCCGTCCATCGTCAGGAGATATACGAGCGCATCCAAAAAGAGCATGACGGCGATGCTTCCGAGCCTGAGTCGGGGGAATCCTGAGCAGCCGGCGGGGCGCTTTACCTGCCTGAATTCCATCGGTATCATTCGCCCCCTTCTGGCGGACTGCTCACTTTTTTCCCGATGGCAACGACCTTCTGCAGAAGGGTGCGTGTCGGAGGGAGACAACAGCCAGAAGCGGCGCCGCGGCGGCCCGCAGGGCGAGGAGCCGGAGGCGACGAGTAATCCCGACCTCGCCACGACGAGCGGAAGAGAACAGAACGGAGAGGTGGCTGAGTGGTCGACACGAGCGCCGCAGGCGCGACTGGACGGGGCCGCGAAGCGGCGCCGGTCCGAAGGACGGAGGGAGAATCCCGACGCAAAGCGCTCCCCTGCTAAGGGAGTAAGGGTTAAAAGCCCTTCGAGGGTTCGAGCCGAGGCCGGCTTGCCGGCCGAGACAACGCCGACGCGAAGCGACGGCGGCCCGCAGGGCGAGGAGCCGGAGGCGACGAGTAATCCCGACCTCGCCACGATGAACGGAAGAGAACAGAACGGAGAGGTGGCTGAGTGGTCGAAAGCGCTCCCCTGCTAAGGGAGTAAGGGTTAAAAGCCCTTCGAGGGTTCGAATCCCTCCCTCTCCGCCATCATTGAATTAAAGATCATAAGTTAATACGCGCCCGTAGCTCAGCTGGATAGAGTACCTGGCTACGAACCAGGCGGTCGGGAGTTCGAATCTCTCCGGGCGCGCCAATAAAAAGAGAAGGCCCACCTTGCGTGGGCCTTCTCTTTTTATTGACATGACATGAGGTTCGAACTCAGTCGCCCGCAGGGCGACCGGTTCGACAAAACGCGTAAGCGTTTTGGGCGCCGCAGCGCAGCGGAGGCGGGTCGCAGACCCGAGAATCGCCGCACGGCGATTCGAGCCCATCTCTCCGGGGCCTTATCTTCATATCGACTTGGCATCAGGTTCGAACTCAGTCGCCCGCAGGGCGACCTGTCCGACAAAACGCGTCAGCGTTTTGGGCACCGCAGTTCGACCAGAGAGAAGTTCAGCGCGAGTCTGTCCTGCCGTCAGGCCGGCCCCCGCGGCAGTGACGCGGCGGGTGACAAACGCGAATCACGAACTCGCGAGCAGTGATTTCGCCGATATGGCAGTCTGAGGGGGGAGAAAGTGAGCTTGTCAGCGAATTGTCGGGGCGAGTACTGTTCCGAGCGTTTGACTTGCAGCCGTAAATTCCGGGAGACAGACCAATGAAGTTACGTTACAAAATTGCCAACGGAATACTTATTCTATTGGCAGTTGCGATAGGGTCCCTGGCGTTTGTTGTCAGCCGCGATGATCCCTGCCCGCCGGCAAGCGAGTCGGTCGTTGATGCGAAATCGGAGACGATGAAAGCCGTCGTTTATCGTTGTTACGGACCACCCGATGTGCTCAAGCTTGAAGACGTCGAAAAGCCGGTGCCTGGCGATGATGAGTTGCTGGTCAGGATCCACGCCGCGTCGGTCAATCCGCTGGACTGGCACTACATGCGTGGCTCGCCCTACATCATGCGCCTGGGTTCGGGTCTGGGCGCGCCCGATGATACGAGCATGGGCGTTGACTTCGCCGGCACCGTCGAAGCGGTAGGCAGCAGTGTCACGCAATTCAAGCCCGGTGATCGTGTCTTTGGCGGCAGAGGTGGCGCCTTTGCCGAGTATCTGACGATTCCGCAAGATCGCGCGCTCGCCCTGATGCCCGAGAACATTTCATTCGACCAGGCGGCTGCGGTACCGATCGCCGCGATCACCGCGCTTCAGGCCTTGCGTGACAAGGGAAAAGTGCAGCCCGGACAGAAGGTCCTGATAAACGGCGCCTCGGGTGGCGTCGGGACGTTTGCGGTGCAGATTGCGAAAGCCCTGGGCGCCGAAGTCACTGGCGTATGCAGCACCCGTAACGTAGAGCTGGTCCGATCAATCGGTGCTGATCATGTTGTCGACTACAAAAAAGAGGACTACACAGACGCTGGCAAACAGTACGACCTGATCATAGACATGGTCGGCAACCACTCGCCGCTGGAGAACACTCGAGTGCTGACTCCAGAGGGCATTCTGGTCATGGTGGGGGGGCCAAAAGGGAACTGGTTTGGCCCGCTGGTGCCTCCGGTGAAGGCGGCCGTTACTTCCCCGTTTGTGGACCAGGAACTGGCGCTGATCCTGGCCAGAATGAACAAGGATGATCTGGTCGTTCTGGCCGATCTCATGCGGAACGGCCAGGTCACGCCGGTTATCGACAAGCGTTACGTCTTGAGTGATGTTCCGGCGGCGATGGCGTATTCGGAATCAGGGCGCGCCCGGGGAAAGATAGTTATCAACGTCGACTAGCATTTCGCAGTGAGGCAGTACTCACTGCGATCAGGCCCGCTGCAGAATTGCCAGTGCAACGGGCCAGTGCAACGGGCCAGTGCAACGGGCCAGTGCGACGGGCCAGTGCGACGGGCCAGTGCGACGGGCCAGTGCGACGGGCCAGTGCGACGGGCCAGTGCGACGGGCCAGTGCGACGGGACGGCTGGCCGACCTGCCAGCAAGCTGCCGGAGCGTGACGCTCAGTATTCGAAAGTACCCCGAACGGGATAATTGTTTTCCGGCTTGCGGATCCATTCCAGGCCGGAAACCAGTGTTTCCATGTCAGGCCTCGCGAACGGATTGTTGGAGATATCGATGACTTGTACGTTGCCGCCCGCATTGATAACAAACAGCCCCGGCTCGGGGAAGTTATGGTCGGTCTCCTGCTCGGATCTGGGTATCGAAACGTAGAGACCCAGTTCCCGCATTTGTCCGATACCGAGTCCATAGAACAACGGGAAGTTCACTTCCAGTCTTTCCTGATGAGTTTCCAATTGTGCCCTGCTGTCGGCAGAGACGGCCACGATGTCGATCCCGATATTCGCAAGGCGTTGCCGATAGTCAGGCAGCTTGTTGAGGAACCTGGTGCACAAGGGGCAGTGCTGACCACGGTAAACGACCACCATTTGCCAATCCGCATCGCCTGCGGGCTTGCTGATGTCAACCGTCTCGCCAGCATGATTGTTCGCGATGACGGAGGGGAAGGGCGATCCGGCGTGCAGCTTGCTTGAGGTCATTTGCATGGTCTTGACAATATTACGCATTCCGGATTGAGCGAACGTCGCAATATCGTGCCCTGAACGCTTCCGGGGCATGACGCCGGGAATCCAGCTGGTGAAGGGGTTTCAGAACGTCCAGTTCATGCTGAACGCCATGATGTGGAACACATCGTCCTTTAGTTTGCCTTTCAGGTCGCCGCGCAGCGGTCCGGCTGTTTGATTCACCGGCGCGCTGCCCGCATCCATGTACTCATACGCGAAGCCCAGGGATATGTCGCTGCGCCACTGATACTGGACACCGGCTGCATAGCGATACTGGCGATCCAGCGGCAAGATGATAGTGCGGTATTCATCGACCACCGGTGAGCTGTCGTAAGCAAAGCCTGCAGACACCGACCAGCGCGGATCAAGCTTGTAACGGGCTCCCAGCGCTGTATGCCAGGTATCCTGCATGTTTGCATTGACGGACCCGCTGTCTGACTGGTTGCCAGAGTCGATACCGATGCCGATCTGCCCGAACTGCGACCAGTTCTGCCAGCCTAGATCCGCCATTACGGCCAACTTGGGGCTCAACTCATGATAGGCGCTCAACATCACCTGTTCGGGCAAAGTGAAGTCAAATGTGGCTTCGGCCTGTTTGAATCCCGACAACTCGAGCGCGGCGTCCAGCAGCGGACCGAGACCGGTAGCGGTAGGATTGTCGGAGTACTCCAGATCTACCTTGGAGATATACGTCAGGCCGACACGGGTGCCCAGCATCGGTTCAATAAGGATACCCGCATTAAAGCCATAATCGGTATCGTTGGCCTTCAGCTTGAGTTGTCCGTCCGGGGCCCCATCCTGAATATTATTGATCGCCGTCTTGTCTTCGAGCTCACCGTAGACCAGCGACAGGCCGCCCCCTACCGACAGCCAGTCGTTGACGCGATAGCCGACCGCGCCATTCAGAGCCAGGGTCTGAAATTCCACCTTCTGCGCGAAGTAACGGCCGGCCCAGTCGTCGTCGAATTCGACGCCCAGTCCCAGATACGAACCGACTGTTACGCCGAGTTTCCAATCGTCTGAAAGGCTGTTTACGTATGACAGACTACCGGTTGGGATCAGACCGCCCGCATTGCCGCCGTCTCCGCCACCAAAGGTGGCCACTTCGGTATCAAATTTGACGTCTGCGTAGATCGGCTGAATCCCGATCATCATCTGGGATTCCTTGAGCCGGGTCATCCCTGCGGGGTTGGCGAAGGCAGTGGCGGCATCTTCGGCGCGGGAGGCCATGCCCGCAGACGCCGTCCCGACATCGGGCGTGCCCATTTCATACAACCAAAGACCGGCAGCTTGGGCTGGAATCACCGGTAGCGTCAAAGCCAGCGCGGCGAGCGAAGCGGTGATTTTCCTGGTCACGGGGGTTAACTCCTGAGGTAAGGGCGGACGGCAGGTGCCTAACATAATGGCCGCTCACGTTGCCGGTCAACAAAAAAATCAGTGCAGGTCTTACATTCCCCCGGAGTGGTCCGCATTCGACAGAGGGGCCAGGTAATGCTGCAAAATCTACTGTATCGAGCGTTCTAAACCTGCTGCGTATAATATCCGGACTTTGCAGAACAAAGTACCCTCCCATACTGACGACAGAGGAGTCACAATGCGTTTGTTTTACAAACTGCCCACCATGTTGGTGTTGTGTCTGATTTCCGGTCTTGCTCACGCGGCCAGTCAGACGGTGTTGATCACAGGTGCCAATCGGGGACTGGGTCTTGAATACGCCCAGCAATTCTCCGAGCGGGGCTATACGGTGATCGGTACCGCCAGGAATCCGGACGCCGCGACTGAACTTGCCAAGGTTGCGGATCGGGTCGAACAGCTTGATGTTGCCGACCCGGCCAGCGTGGCAGCGCTGGCCGAGCGTCTGGACGGTGTGCCGATCGATATTCTGATCAACAATGCGGGGATGTTTGACCGCGACGACGTCACCATAGACGCGGTTGATTTCGGGACCATGGAACAGACGTTTGCCGTGAACACGTTTGGACCACTGCGGGTCACGCAGGCGCTGTTGCCGAATCTGCGTGCCGGCAAGGCCAGATTGATTATCAGCATGTCGTCACAACTGGGCAGCATAGCGAATTCAAACGGTCGCTGGTACGCGTACAGGGCGAGCAAGACGGCGCTGAATCAGTTCAACAAGATCTGGAGTGTCGAACTGGCGTCCGAGGGCTTTACCTGTGTGGTGTTGCACCCGGGATGGGTGCGCACGGACATGGGTGGGCCCAATGCCAGCTATTCACCTGAAGAGAGCGTGACTGGACTGGTCAACGTGATCGGGGCATTGACGCCCGAGGACAATGGCGGATTCTATGATTTCCAGGGCAACCCGATCCCATGGTGAAGAGCAGGGCAGCGCAAAATCCGGATGTCTGTTGCCGGATGAGATCAACAGCAAGGAATTGGGCGGCATGAAGTCAGGCAGCATGAGATCAACAGCATGAAATCGCGGAGCAGCTGACGCGATGCGACGTTCTAAATTATCCGTCTTCGCGATCATGGTGCTGCTGTTGGGCATTTCTGCTTGCGAACGCGGTCCCGGCAACGACCATAGCGACGACCGGGGCAACGAGCGAAGTGCAGCGAATCCGTCAGCCAGTTCATCGCTTGTCGGAGCGCTGCCCGCTAGCTTTGTTGGCACCGCCGTATGTACGACGTGCCACGAACCGGAAACTGGAGAATGGTCAGGGTCCCATCACGATCTGGCCATGCAGATCGCCAGCGCGGATACAGTGCTAGGCGATTTTGATAACGCCGAATTTACCTATGCCGGCAAGGTATCCCGCTTCAGCAAACGCGACGGCGGATATTTCGCGCTCACCGAAGGGCCGGATGGCAAGCCCACCGAGTACCAGATTCGCTATGCCTTTGGCGTCACGCCGCTACAGCAATATCTGGTGGAATTTTCCGACGGGCGGATACAAGCGCTGGGTATCGCCTGGGATACGCGAAGCGCTGAGGCGGGCGGACAACGTTGGTTCCACCTGTATCCGGACGAACAAGTCGACTACCTGGACGAGTTGCACTGGACGAAGCTCAGCCAGAACTGGAATTTCATGTGTGCCGATTGCCATAGCACCGGGTATCAGAAGAACTACGATGAACAGAACAACAGCTTTGCCTCCGTCTGGAGCGATATCAATGTAGGTTGCGAGGCCTGCCACGGCCCGGGTTCAGAACATGTTGCGCTGGCCGAGGCGCAGACGCTTGAGAACGGCTCGGGGTTGCTCGTTGTGCCCTCCAATCCAGGGCGGCACTGGTTGCGGGAGCCTGGCGAAGCCACCGCTCGTCTGAGCGGGCACTCCCGCCAGGAAGCGCAGGTCGAAGCCTGTGGTCGCTGCCACGCTCGCCGGGCATCGATCCGGAGCGAATACGCGCATGGCAAGCCGCTGGCGGATTCCTTTGTGCCCGCGATGCTGACCGAGCCGAGCTATTTTCCCGATGGTCAGATTCGGGATGAAGTCTATGTGTATGGTTCCTTCCTGCAGAGCAAGATGTACGCGAACGGCGTCATCTGCACCGACTGTCATCTGCCGCACTCGCTGGCGTTGCGGGCGCCCGGCAATGCGCTGTGCGCACAGTGCCATGCGCCCGAGGTGTTTGATGTCGCCAGCCATCATCATCACCCGGTTAGCGAGGATACGCCGGGGTGTATTGACTGCCACATGCCTGCAAAAACCTACATGGTGGTCGATCCCCGCCGGGACCACAGTTTTCGGGTGCCGCGGCCGGATCTGGCCGAGTCTCTGGAGGTTACCGATGCGTGCGCCGCATGCCATGACGACCGTGAGCCGGGTTGGAGCGCGGCCCAGGTTCGCGAATGGCTGGGCCGGGACGCCAGCGGCTACCAGCAATACGGTCAGGCGTTCAGGGCAGCCCATGCCGGGCGGGCGGATGCCGCGGCAGGCTTGAAGAACTTGCTCGAAACAGCGCAATTGCCGCCGATCGCAAGAGCAACGGCGCTGGAATATCTGGGCGCGTATGTGGATCCCGAGACGCTTGGACTCGCATTGCAGGCTCTGGATGACGAGGATCCGATGGTTCGCCTGGGGGCGCTGTCTGCGTTGCGCTCGGTGCCGGTGGAAACCATCCAGTCGTCGTTGATCCGGGTCGCTGGGGACCCGGTCCTGTCGGTGCGTACCGAGGCAGCCCGGCAGTTGGCTACGGTCGACCCGGCGAGCCTGCCATCGGTGGAGCGTGAGCGTCTGCGACAGGCACTCGAGGAGTACGTGGCGATTCAAAAAACCAATGCTGATCGCCCGGAATCGCAGACCAATCTGGGAAATCTTTATGCTCAAGCACGACAGTTCGAGGCGGCGGAGAACCGTTACCGGATGGCGCTGCGCCTGCAGCCGGATTTCGAACCGGCCTATGTCAATCTGGTGGACATGTACCGTAGCTCAGGCAACGAGGCTGGCGCAGAATCCTTGATCGAGCAGGGCCTCGCGGTGGTCCCGCAAAGCGCGGCGCTCAACTATGCAATGGGATTGCTCAAGGTACGAACAGAGGGCGTTGGCCCGGCAATGCCCTGGCTCGAGAAGGCGGTGCTGTTAGCGCCGGGCGATAGTCGCTATCAGTACGTGCTGGCGGTAGCGATGCACGAGAATGGCGACACCGAGGCCGCAATCGCGTCTCTGGAGGAGGCGCATCAATCCCGGCCGGCTGATCTGGATATCGTTTTCGCGCTGGTGAGTTTTTACGCCGAAGCGGGTAATCCTCAGCAGGCGATGAAGTACGCCCAACTCGCACTGGAGATGCAGCCTGGCGATCCCCGCGCAAGACGTCTGATGGATCAATTGACGGGCCGCTGATCGCACGAGCGCGCTGATGGCTACAGCCGCGTGATTGCGGTAGGCTTTGCGCTCCTCAATAACGGGTGAATTTCATGTACCGAGTCCTTATTCCCGCTGCCGCGGTGTGCCTGATGCTGTCCGCCATGTCAGCGCAGGCGGCTGCGCCGCAATCCGAAGACGACAAGACCCTCTACGCGCTTGGCGTGATCCTTGCCAGGGATCTGGGTCCGCTGAACCTTAATGCGGAAGAAATGAAAATGGTCACCGCAGGGCTGACTGACGCTGCACTGGGCGAGGACAGCCAGGTCGATCTGCCGACTTACGGGCCCAAGGTCCAGGCACTGGCGCAGGCGCGCGTCGCAGCTGCTGCGTCAAGCGAACAGCAGTTGGCTGCTGCATTCGTGGAAACTATGGCGGCGACTGAAGGCGCGGAAACGACCAGTTCAGGACTGGTCTATATCGTGCTGGAAGAAGGCACCGGACCCAGCCCGTCGGCGTCGGACACGGTCAGGGTTCATTATCACGGGACCCTGCGCGACGGGACGGTCTTTGACAGCTCTGTTGACCGCGGCGAGTCGATCAGCTTTCCGCTTGATGGCGTGATCCCATGCTGGACCGAGGGTGTGCAGAAGATGAAGGTCGGCGGCAAGTCTCGCCTGGTCTGCCCGGCTGCGATTGCTTACGGCGATCGGGGCGCCGGCACCAAGGTCAAGCCGGGAGCCGCGCTGAATTTCGAAGTGGAATTACTGGCTATCGAGTAAGCACCTGCGGGGCGGGTCTGCCTCAACGTTCGCAGGCCCGCCGCGCATCCATCGCATCAGCTTGAGTTCCGCGCACCGCTGCTGGTGGATAGCCCGCGCAGGGGAAAATCCGTCTCACCTGCGGAAAAGAAACTCCTGCATGCCGTTGCGTAACAGCATGGCTCGTTCCAGATGGTAGCCAGGCAGACACTGGCTCAAGTCTTCGGGTGAATACCTGGGCGCTGCCCGCATTTCCTGACTTAGCGCGACGGCTTGCAAACTGTGATCGTCTATCGGTACATAGCGATCAGGGATCATCGGCATCTGGCGTTCTGCGTATACGACAAGTGCATGGACCAGCGTGCCTTTCTTGCTACGCTTAGCCACGCATTTCATCAGCGCCTTCAGCGCCGGACGCGACAGGTAGTTCCATAAATCCCAGCACAGAACCAGATCGGCGCATTCCGGCCGTTGATCCGGCAGCAGCCTGTCAATGCTGGCCTGCAGTTGCCGAGCGGGAAGATCCTGATCGATGTCATTCAGGTTTGCTGCCAGGTCCGCAATCTCGAGACGGCAACGGTAGGCGCCAAACAGGGCGACGGTGCCAGCCTGAGGCGGACCCAGGTCCAACACCACATGTCGCTCGCCGTCCTTCATCCGCTCGACCATGGAATGGAACAGCGGCGCATTAAGCAGGTTCCCGCTGGCGACTGCAGACGGGTGCGGCTGGCGGCCAAGCGCCTGGCTCATGATCAGATGCCGGGATTCAGCTTGCGAGCAGCGCTAGCTGGCCGCGCTGGTTTTTGCTTCCGTCAACAAGTCACGACTTTTCCCAGCGTCATTACTGCTCCCGGATTTGGCCACGCTCGGCTTTGTCTCGTGACTCGCGCTCCGGCCTGAAGCTGGTTTCTTGCCCAGCAGCGACTCCACGGCTTCAGGGTCCATTTCTATCGAGCCCTTGAAGCGCGCCCCGTCCTCGAGACTGACCCGGGGTGAGATGATATTGCCGCGTACCTGAGCGGTACTGCGGATACAGACTCTCTCCGAGCCGATCAGATCGCCATCAACGTGACCATCGACAAAGACCGCTTGCGCACTGACGTCGGCCTTGACCTTGCCGTCGCGGCCCACTGTCAGGCTGTTGTTTAGCAAATTAATCTTGCCGCTGACCTCGCCCTGAATGATCAGATCTTCCTCGCCGCGCACATCGCCGTCGATCTGAATCGATGCCCCGATCACCGCCGCTTCCCGGCTTCCGGATCTCCGGTTCGTTGTCTTGCCTGTGGCCGGCGCTGCATCGCCTGCGATGCCCCGGTCTGTCTCATCTGAAGATTTCTTGCCGCGTTCAAACATAATGACCTCCGTTGGCCTTTGTGCCCGCCTACCACTGGCGGGGCGATACCATGGGGTTGATAGTCAGTGATGGGTTGGTGTAAATCAACCGTCGAACCCGGGCTGGCGCTTTGTGCCAGCGCGGTGGCGACTGCGGATCCTGGCCAGCACAGCGTCTAGCCCCAGAGTCCGTCAAGCGTATATGGCGACCCTGGGCCGGTGAAGAATGTGCCGTCGACGAATCGGTAAGCCCGGTCCAGCTTGTCGATTTCAGCCATCGCTGCCGCACCGAGGCTCGCTTCGCTGGCGGCGAAATTCTCGCGCAGCCGCCGTGGGTTTGAGGTTTTTGGGATGACGCTGGTACCGCGGTGCAATGCCCAGGCGATGAGCACCTGACCCGCGCTCAAGGCATGCTTTTCCGCAATGGCCAGTATCACCGGATCTTCGAGCAAACACGGCTCGTCTGATTTTTTCAGCGCCTCGCTGCGATCGCCTGATCCCAGCGGCGAGTAAGCGGTCAATACGATGTCCTGTTCGTGGCACCAGTCGAGCAGATCCTGTTGTGCCAGATAGGGGTGACACTCGACCTGGTTGACGGCAGGTCGGATGTTCGCTGTATCGAGCAATTTCTCGATCTTGCCGCGGCTGAAATTCGACACGCCGATATTCCGGCACAGACCGCGTGAGGCTATCTGCTCCATACCCGCCCAGGTCTGGCTGATCGGCGCCTGGCTCGCGCTGAGATACTCCGCGGGTTCTTGCGGAAAACTAATGCCGGGTCGGAACGCGACCGGCCAGTGGATAAGATACAGATCGAGGTACTCCAGATTGAGATCTCTCAATGTGCGTTCGATTGCTGGCCCAACGTCCGCGCGTGCATGATCGCTGTTCCACAGCTTTGAGGTGATCCATAGTTCCTCACGCCGCACGTCTCCTGCGCGAATGGCGGCATTGATCGCCTGGCCGATCTCCGCCTCGTTGCCATAAATCGGCGCGCAGTCGAAATGCCGGTAACCGATGCCTATGGCCTCACGCACGACACTGGAAACTATCCCTGGATCCGATTTCCAGGTGCCCAGGCCCAGCGCTGGCATGGTGCTGCCATTGGCAACACTGAAGGTCTTCATATTTGCTGCCTCCTGCCCGTCACAGCGCGCTCAATTCAGCATGATGCGCTATCGGGTTACCAGTGATTGTTCGATCGATCAGTCGACCGATCAGTCGACAAGTATAGCCAGACCGGGCAAACCCTGGTGAGTTCGAACAAAGCCACAGGCACATGATGTCCGCTGGCAGTTCACCGCTTCGCAGTGATGCGGTAGAGTTATCCAGCCCAGGCCGATGCATCATTTGTGCATCGAGATCGGGAAGCACGGACCAGGCTAGTCAGCGGGCCTCGAAAGGGAAGGTATGCTCGATATTATTTGTTCCCCGCGGCGCCGGTTCCGGAGTTCCGGCTACCGTCTTGCGCTGCTGCTTATTCTGCTGACGAGCGTCGTCGCCTTGCCCGCTGAGGCGCGAGACGCCTGGTATCCGGTCCAGGTCGAGGTATGGGAACCGCCGTTCAATGATCAGCGCCAGCGCGTGGAAAGAGAATATGTGCCGCTGGAGCGGGCCGCGGAGCCCTGGCGAATCTGTCTGCTGATCCCGCATCTGAAAGACTCTTACTGGCTCGCGGTGAATTTTGCCGTCGTTGACGAGGCCCGGCGTCTGGGCGTGTCGGTGGCGGTGTTCTCGGCGGGTGGCTATGACCGGCTGGACCGTCAGCGAGTCCAGATCGACGAATGCTTGTCCCAAAACCCGGACGGCATATTGCTCAGCGCCGTTTCCAGCGATGGTCTGGATCTCGAAATAGAAAACGCGGTTGCCCGGGGTGTGCCGGTAGTCGATCTGATCAACGGCATTTCGTCGCCACTGATCAGGGCCCGGGTCGGAGCGGATTTCTGGGACATGGGTCATGCCACCGGCGCCTATCTGAATGCGCTGCAGTCGCAGCGGGGCACTCCTGTCCGTATAGCCTGGTTTCCGGGTCCCGCAGGGGCAGGGTGGGTGGAGGCCAGCGATGCGGGACTGCGTGACGCACTTGATGGCCAGGCGGTAGAGGTGGTGACCACTCTGAATGGTGATACCGGGCGCAGCGTGCAGCGCGGCCTGGTGGAAGCCGTTCTCGATCAGCCCCAGACACAGATTGACTATGTTGTCGGTACCGCGGTCACGGCGGAGGTGGGGGTCACTATTATTCGCAGCCGGGGATTGAAGAATCAGGTGGGCCTGCTGGCCGATTATTACTCGCCTGCGGTGCACCGGTCTATCCGACGTGGCGAGATCATAGCGGCGCCCAGCGATCTGCCGGCACTGCAGACCCGGATTGCGCTGGATGTCATGGTGCGGATACTCGAGCAGCGGGAATTTCCTGCCCATGTAGGTGCCAAGGTGGTCATGATCGACCGCGAGAGACTTGCCACCTGGGACGCATCATCGTCTTTGCCGCCGCGGGGATTCAGGCCGGTGTTTAACGTGGACTGGCAATGAACCAGGCCATCGACACCAGCACCGCGGATCAGCGGGCCGTTTCCAGCGCCGGCCGAGGACTGACTATCTCGCTGATGGTCGCGGTCGCGCTTATCGGATTGCTCGGAAGCTACGGTGTGAGCGAGGTCCTGCGTGAACAGGCGGTCGCGGCATGGGAATCGGAATCTGGTCAGTCTGCACAAGCGCTGACCGGTACCGTGCTCGGCTGGCTTGAAGAGAGCTATGCGCCGGTGGCGGCGCTGGCCGTGCTGTTTGAGAATTCCAGTGAGGTGACTGAAATCGAGTTGCTCGGTGCCGCGGAGGCTCTCGAAAGCAGGTCTTCCGCGTCGTTCCTGGATTCGATTGCCATCGTGCAGCCGGTTGCAGACAAGGGCCGCTGGCGGGTGGTGGCATCCAATGATCCGTTCGGGCCGTTGCCGACCGGTACAGGGCTCGCCGACCGAACCGAGGTCATGGATGCAGTTCAAGCGGCTGTCGCGCGCGCCGGGACCCAGATTCTCGGTCCGCCGTTCGAGGCTGAGAATGGCTATCGTTACCTGAGCGTCGCGCTCGCTGTTCAATCACCAGGAGGTCAGTCGGTCGTCGTTCTCGGCATGTTGCGTCTCGACGAATTGATCAAAGGGCTGTTCGACGTTTTTGGTCTGGAGTCGATCGGTGTCAGGGTCGGCGGACGTTTCGCGGCAACAGACGGTCTCGGCCCGCGCCTGGACCTGGTCGACATCTCTCTTCCCCAGGCCAGCCTGGTGGTTCACGCACGCAGCGTCAGCGGCGGTGCCGAATTGTTCTTCGATTGGCATATCGGCTACGACGCGCGTGGCGGCGTCCAGGAAGGATCAGCGAATATCGTGTTGACAACCGGGGTGATCGGCACCCTGCTGTTGACCTGGTTTATCGGTTTCCTGCTGCGTCAGAACCGGATCGTTTCCGGGAAAGTCAGGGACGCCACTCGCGAACTGGCCGAGAGCGAGGCCCAGTTTCGCGCTTTCTATGATCTGAATCTGATTGGTCTGGCGCTTACCTCTCCGGAAAAAGGCTGGCTACGGGTGAATCAGTACCTGTGTGAACTACTTGAATACACCGAAGCAGAGCTGACGAGCCACAGTTGGGAGGAGTTGACGCACCCGGATGATCTGGCCGCAGACGTCAGGCAATATGAGCGTCTGGTGAAGAACGAGATCGACGGATACACGCTCGAGAAGCGTTTTCTCACCAGTTCCGGCGAAGCAATACCGGCGAATCTTGTGGTGCGTTGTATTCGCAAGGAAGACCAGAGCGTCGATTTCGTCGTCGCCATGGTCGAGGATATCCGCAAGCAAAAGGCCGCTGAGGCGGCATTGCTTGATGCAAAAGACATGGCTGAGACCGCGCGCGATGCGGCCGAACAGAATACCCGGGCCAAGTCCGCGTTTCTTGCCAACATGAGTCACGAATTGCGCACCCCGATGAACGCGATCATCGGCTATAGCGAGATGATCGAAGAAGAGCTGGAAGAGGAGGAGCTGGAGTCGTTCCTGCCTGACGTTCGCAAGATAAAGGCGGCCGGCAAACACCTGCTCGCGTTGATCAATGACATTCTTGACCTTTCCAAGGTCGAGGCCGGCCGGATGGATCTTTTCCTCGAGCGTTTCGATCTCAAGGAGATGCTTGAAGAATCCGCTGCGACGGTGCAACCGCTGATGGGTTCCAGAGATCTTGAATTTGTCACACGTTTTGCCGACGACCTCGGCGTGGTGCGCGCGGATCTGACCAAGTTGCGTCAGGCCCTGTTCAATCTGCTCTCGAATGCGGCCAAGTTCACCCACGAGGGGGAAGTCGTCCTTGCGGCGGAGCGTGAGGATCGCGATGGCGTTCCGTGGATTCGCATGGAAGTAAGGGACTCAGGCATCGGCATAGAGCAGGACAAGCTGAGCCAGGTGTTCGAGGAATTCACTCAGGCGGATCTGTCAACTACCCGGGAATATGGCGGAACCGGCCTGGGATTGACCATCAGCAGGCGTTTCTGCCAGATGATGGGCGGCGATATCACCGTCGCCAGCACACCCGGGGTGGGCTCGACATTCACCATCGAGATTCCGGCGGTCGTCGATGCGATGGAGGCAGCTCGCGTATCAGCGGAGAGCATTTCCGAAGCAGTGTCAAAAGTCGGTGAGGATGCGGAGCAGCGCGGAGATCTCGTGCTGATCATCGAGGACGATCCGGGCGCGCGCGAGCTGCTGGCAAGAACGCTGAAGAAGGATGGTTATCGCGTTGTCGAAGCCGCGGACGGAGAAGCCGGACTGGAGTTGGCGGCGAAGCTCAGGCCGGCGCTGATCACGCTGGACGTGATGATGCCTGGCGTGGATGGATGGGCGGTGTTGCGGCGCCTGAAGGCGGACCCGGAGCTCGCTGATATCCCAGTGGTCATGGTCAGTATGGTTGCTGACAAGGGTATGGGAACTGCTCTTGGCGCAGACGACTATCTGGTCAAACCCGTCGACAAGAGCGTGTTGTTGCGCGCGGTTGGCCGGTACGCTCAGGGTGAGAAGGCAGTAGTGCTGGTGGTCGATGATGATCTCCCGACGCGTGAGTTGATGAGACGCACACTGGAGCAGCTGAAGCTGACTGTTCGCGAGGCCGCGAACGGGCAGCAGGCGCTGGATCAGATCGCGGACTCGGCTCCGGATCTGGTTTTGCTGGACCTTATGATGCCGGTGATGGATGGTTTCGAGTTTCTGCGCCGCTTGCGCGCCGGGGGCGGTTCCACCGCCCGGATACCGGTGATCGTGCTGACTGCCAAGGTGCTGAGCGAAACAGAAAAGCGCCAGCTCAACGATAGCGCGCTGGAAGTTCTGGCAAAGGACGAGGATTGGCTCGGCAGCGTTGCCGGCGAGATTCGCAAAGCACTCAAAGCGGCGGCAGATCCGTCTGTGTGATCTGGCTGGGCAATCTGGCTGTGCGATCTGGCGGCTGAAATAATGGCGCTGAACAATAATGCCGCCCCGGGACGCTGCTGGAGTGTGGCCGTTCGGTCGCCGAGGGTTCAGAGTCGCGCGGCCCCTGATCGATTCAGGCGGAGCCTGCATGCGAGCGGCTCCAGCGTGCGCTCACGGCCACGGTTTAGATCATGAAGCGAGTGCCCACCCCCTTGTTGATCATATTTGGTCTGGTCAACCTGCCGCTGTCCATGCTGATGTCGCCGACCGCGGCGATCCTGCCAAATTTTTATCTTGAGTACAGTGGCGTCACGCTTGCCGGTCTTGCTACCGCAACTCTGGTGGCGCGGCTGTTCGATGGCGTGACCGATCCTTTGATCGGCTTCCTCTCTGATCGCGCCGGCAATCGCAAACCGTGGATGGTCGGTGGCGCTGCGATGATCTCGATCAGCATCTGGTTTTTGTTCAATCCCGGGTCGGAGGCAGGTCTGTCGCATCTCCTGCTGTGGTATCTGGTCGTTACCCTCGGCTGGACGCTGGTAGAGATTCCGCACACGGCGATGGCTGCCGAGCTGTCTGGCGATTACCAGGAACGTTCTCGCATCGTGTTGTGGCGTCAGTTGCTTGGTTTCGCCGGTGGCGTGATGTTTATGGCATCTCCCATGTTGGTGCTGGGAGGAAGCACCGAATTCAACCCGGCGGTGATGAGGACGCTCGCGGTATTCATTGCGCTGGGCCTGCCCTTGTTCGTGTTGGTGATGTGCTGGCAGGTGCCCGAGCCTGGACGCCGGGTCAGTTCGCGCAGATTGCAGCCGAAGGATCTTTGGCTGGCCCTGCGCAGGACACCGCCGCTGCAGTACTTTCTCGCCACTCAGGTCCTGTTCGGCCTGGCGACTGGCGCGGTGGCCAGTCTGTTTGTGATCTACGCAAGTCAGTATCTCGGGCTGGCGGACAAAATCCCGCACATTGCCATGCCCATGACGCTGGCCATGGCCGCCGGCATGCCGTTGTGGCTGCAGTTGATGAAGCGGGTGGACAAACATCGCGCCTGGGCTGCCGCCGGTGTAGGCATGATCGCAAGCCTGATCTGGGTGCCGGTGCTGGAGCCCGGCCCGCAGGCGCTGGCGCCGATGATTGCGATCATGGCGGCTTTCGGCTTTTTTCTCGGTCTTTCTTCGATCGCACTGCCGTCGCTGCTGGCAGATCTGGTGGACTATGATGTGTGGAAGAATGGCAAGGACCGCGCGGCGATCTTGTTTTCCTTTCAGGCGCTGGTCACCAAGCTGAACCAGGGCGTTGGCGGTGCACTTGCGCTGTTTATTCCGACCCTGTTCGGTTTTGCCGGCAAGGGCGAGTTGTCGGCGGAATCTGTCCTCGGCCTGAAACTTGCCTTTGTTGCCTGGCCCGGCTTGCTATTGTTACCGATGACGATCCTGGCCTGGCGGTATCCGCTAAACCGGCGTGCGCACGCAATCCTGGCGCGCCGACTGGCGGCGCGAGCTAAATCCGCTTGAGTATGGTGACCGACACAACGTCGACCTGATTCGGGCATGGGCCCGGGAGATAAGGACAATGAACAGAGCTTCATGGGTGCTACTCGCGCTGCTTGCGATTGGGGCCAGCGCCTACCTGATCTATCAGAAGTTTCAGCCCGAACCTGCTGAGATCAGCGTATCGCCAGCGCCTGCGGAAGCCGCGCCGGAATTGCCTGCGGCATCCGCAAGCGTTCCGGAACCTATCGAAACGATGCCGCCGCCGGCCCCAGCGCAGCCCGCCGTATCGTTGCCGGCTCTCGATGACAGTGATTCCGAAGTGCATGATGCAGCGGTCGGGATTTTTGGCGACGACTATGTTGAGCAGTTTCTGGTGCCAGCCGATATCGTGCGCAAACTGGTCGTCACCACCGATAACGCGCCGCGTGACAAGATCGCGCTCAGGCTGCGGGCGGTGCCCCCGCTTCCGGGAAAATTCGTCACCGAGGGCGATGCTGAACTTACCGTGCTCAGCGAGCAAAACTTCGAACGTTACACGCCATGGGTGACTGTGTTTGCCAACGCCCCGGCAACCGAGCTGGCAGAGATTTACGCGCGCTACTATCCCCTGTTTCAACAGGCTTATGTGGATCTGGGTTATCCGGATCAACAGTTCCATCATCGGATGTTGCAGATGATCGATGATTTGCTGGCGGCTCCGGAGGTGGATGAACCGGTTTATCTGGTCAGGCCGCATGTGCTGTACCAGTTTGCCAACCCGGAACTGGAAGCGCTGTCGGCCGGACAAAAAGCGTTGATCCGCATGGGTCCTGTCAACGCGGGTCTGGTGAAAAGGAAGCTCAGAGAAATCCGTCCCCTGATTGTTTCAGCGGGACAGAATTGAACAGATTGCTGGCTGATGCTGCGCCCGATATTGCGGGGCAGGCGAAGGAATCTGCGTGATGACACGTCTCTGTTCACAGGCGAGTGCGCAGGTCAACGGATTCGTATTTTCGTGCTCCCGACTTGACTGACCGACCCAGTAATGGCCAGATTAGCTGCGGTTAGACAACGCATTGCCTGAGTGAAGGCTAAATCATGCGCGTGAATTTGCGCCGGAGGATCAGGATGTTTGCAACCATGTCACGAATCAACGCTTCGCGTCGTTTGCCGTCGGCGCTGGGTGCCCTGGTATTTTTCTTACCTGCCGCGATCTGGCCGATGATGGCTCAGGCAGGGCCGATGAAAGCCGTCGCCGATATCAACAGCTGCAGTGATAGCGATATTACCGGCACCGCAACCCTGGTGGAGCAGGTGACTCCGGAGGGCATCAAGGAAGTAACCGTTGAGATGACGGTGACTGGTCTCAGCGATGGCAAACACGCGGTGCATATTCATGAAAATGGCGTATGCGAGCCCTGCGGCGCCGCGGGCGGTCATCATGATCCCGGTCCGTTTGGCCAATCACGCCCGGATAGCGCAGGCGACGAAGTGCCGGCCATGGACATCAATCACCCGTACCACATGGGTGACCTGATCAATATCGAGGTCAAGGACGGCAAGGGCCATATGAAACACACAACCAATCGTGTGACCTTGTCCGAAGGACGCCTGACGATCCTCGACGACAACGGCAGTGCCTTCATCATCCATACCCACGTCGATACCTACTGCGACGAAGAGACTGATCTCAAGAAGGGATGCGCGGGCGGAACGCGCGACGCGTGCGGCATCATTCGTCCGGTCAGCAACTGAGTTAGCGCCCGCGCACTGATGCAATTGTTCTGGCAATGTCTGGAACGCGCGTTTTGGCCATTCAGGCCTGGACGATTCGGGTCTGGTGCAGGCCGCGTGCAAGTCTTGCCTGGCGGCGGGTGGAACGCATCAATACGGCCGTCTTTTGGATTCCGGTATGTTTCCCGCTTGCGCAAATTTGCGCGACTGCTATCCCGGAAACGGGGTTCAGGGCTGCGGTTCCTGCCATCCCCAATATTCTGCTGCAGGTCTCCTGATCCGGCCAAAGTGAGACATGCCGGAGAGGCCTCCACGGCCAGTGAATCAGTCCTGCTGTTCCCGGCAGGGGGTTGGGAAAACCCTTATATTGCAGTGCAGAACGGACAAAATTCCAAAGCTCAGAACCGTCTCATTCGGGGCGCGGCACGGTGAACAGAGTGTTGCATAAATACAACATTTTGATGAAGTTTTGCGCAGTACCCCATCAACATACTCGAGTGGGCACAAAGCAGCGGCGAAGGGGGGGCTTGGCATGAAGGCTCAAGTCCTGCGAAAATTGCTCGGTTGCGTTAGCCTTCGGACCGACCGAAGTGTTTCGACCGGGGTCTGGCGGCGCGCTCATTTCTTCTTTCTAATACATCGCCAAGACACTGAAAAGTGGTATGATGTTGCGTAGGAGCGACCTGCTCTAGGGGCCACCCGAGGATAAATCTTGTCAGCTGAATCCATGTCGATGAAACCGACAGAGACAAACCGGTGCCTGCCGCTCAAGAATGAAGGCTTCGCCAATCTGGTCGAAGCGCTGGAATATGCGGCCCAGGGCGATACGGGTTACAACTTTTACAACGGTCGTGGAGAGCTCTACGCCGTTCTCAGCTACCGTGAGTTGCGTGAGCAGGCTCAGGTATTGGCGCGCCGGTTGCTTGGACTTGGCTGCGAGCGTGGCGCGCGAGTAGGTATCGTCGCAGAGACCCATCCGATGTTTCATCGGTTTTTCTATGCCTGCCAGTACGCCGGGTTTATTCCCGTGGCACTTCCGTCGAGTGTCCAGATCGGTGCGCATAAGGCATACGTCGAACAGTTGCGCCGCATGCTTGAAACCTGCGGTGCGGACATCGCTGTGTCCCCGGAGTCGCACGCAACGTTCTTGCGCGAGGCAACAACCGGGCTCGATCTGAAGATGGCGGGAATGCCTGAAGACTTTGATGCATTGCCGGAAGTCGACGCCGAGCTGCGCCCAATGACGGCGGACGAGCCGGCCTATTTGCAGTACACATCGGGCAGCACACGTTTTCCACGTGGTGTCGAAATTACCCAGCGCGCGGCTTTGAAGAACCTTTCAGAGATTGCTCAGGAAGGGCTGAAGATCGGACGCGAAGATCGGATGGTCTCCTGGCTGCCTCTGTACCATGACATGGGCCTGGTTGGTTTCATGCTGGTGCCACTGGCCAGTCAGCTATCGACTGATTACCTGTCGCCACGCAGTTTCGCCATGCGCCCGCGTCTTTGGCTGAAGGTGTTGTCTGAGAATCGGGGCACCATCTCCTCCAGTCCGCCGTTTGGCTATGCGCTTTGTGCCAAGCGTCTGCGATGGGCTGATTGCAACGCCTATGACCTCAGCGCCTGGCGTGTGGCCTGTGTTGGCGCCGAGCGCATCAATCCGGAGCCGCTGGAGCGGTTCGCTGAGGTACTCAAGCCTACTGGCTTCAGTCCGGAAGCCTGGGTTGCGTGTTATGGCATGGCGGAATGCACCCTGGCCATCAGTTTCGCGCCTCTGGGCGCCGGCCTCGAGATAGACATCGTTGACAAGGAAGTGATGGCGGCATCCGGCGAAGCCCGGCCTCTTCCTGATACCGATCGAGGCGAGACCAACGCGCTGTGTTTCGTCGATTGCGGCGAGTTCCTTCCCAGCTACGAATATTCCATCCGCGACGAGAAGGGCAAGGTATTGTCGGATCGTCGCTGCGGTCGCATCTGGGTCAGGGGACCCAGCGTGATGACCGGTTATTTCGAGGATCCGGAAGCGACTGCGGAAGTGATGTGCGAAGACGGGTGGCTGGATACCGGTGACATCGGTTATTGCGTCGGTTCACGTGTTTTCGTCACCGCTCGACATAAAGATGTGATTATTATCAAGGGACGCAATATCTGGCCGCAGGACCTGGAGCATCTGGCAGAGCAGATTCCCGGTGTCCGTTACGGGCATGTGTCCGCGTTTGCGGCGCCGACAGAGGAAGGCGAAGAGCTGGCTGTGCTGGTCGCCGAGTCGCGTGAGAAGAATCCTGCCAGATGTCGTGAGATCATCGAGGAAATGAAAGCTGCGGTGCAGACTCATTTCGGCATAAACAGCTATATTGATCTTGTTCCCAGCGGCACTCTGCCGCGAACGTCCTCGGGTAAGTTGTCCCGCTCCCAGACCAAGCGCGATTTCCTGGCGCGGGAATCCTGGGGCACGAGTCAGGACGATGAAGGGCTGGCTTCCGCGGAAGCGAATGGATGACGCTGAGGCGAATCCACCTCTCTTAGCCCTCACCGGAGCAACCGGCTTCATCGGCCAGCAACTGCAACGGCAGTTGCTGGCCGATGGCTTTAGACTTCGGGTTCTGCTCAGACCCGGATCACCACGTTCGAACAATATCCTTGCCGGCGTGCAGGCGGTCCAGGTGCATCTGCACGATCAGACCGGGCTGGCCGATGCCGTACGCGGGACCGACGCCGTGGTGTATTGCGCCGGTAGCGTTCGCGGCCGCTCGACGGCGGATTTTGCCGCTGCCAATGTCGATGGCGTCGGCTGCCTGGCATCAGTGCTGAGTCGACTCAAGATACCGCTGCTATTGATTTCTTCTCTCGCTGCCAGCCGGCCGGAAGTTTCGGATTACGCAGCAAGCAAGGCGGAGGGAGAGCGACAGCTGCGGGCGCATCCGGATCTGGCTTGGACTATACTGCGTCCGCCGGCGGTCTATGGCCCTGGCGACAAGGAAATGCGTCCGATTCTGGCCTGGGTCAGGCGCGGCATAGCTTTTGTGGCAGGTCCGCCCGGACAGCGACTTTCCTTGTTGTATTCGGAGGATCTGGCCGCGGCAGTCGCCGCATGGTGGCGATCGGAAGCGGCATGTCGTCACCAGGTGTTCGAAATCGATGATGGTCAACCGGGCGGCTACGATTGGATGCAGATCGCGGAAGCAGTGGGTCGGGGCCGGGTACATCAGATTCATGTGCATACAACCCTGCTCAAGGTGGTGGCGCAGATAAACTGGATTCTGTCGGGGATACTGGGTTATTCACCCATGCTGACCCCCGGGAAAGTCAGAGAATTAACTCAGGATGCCTGGGTCTGCGATAATGCCGCCTTCACCCGGATCACCGGCTGGGCCCCGACAATACGGCTTCGCGAGGGGGCCAGACGGATCTTCGACGGATCCGGTAGAAATTGAGACTGAATTTTGGAGCGAGCAGTGGAGACCGACACAAAGCAAATAGAACAGGCGCTGCGAAAAATTCTCTCGGGGTCCGTGGACAGCTCAGTTGAACTTGCCAGCGATACGGACTTCGTCTCGGACCTGGGCCTGGAATCTATCCAGGTGCTGGAATTCATCATGGAGGTCGAAGAGCATTTCGATATCGCGATCGATCTAGAGAGTCTCTCCGATGTAAGAACAGTCGGTGAATTAACAGAAGTCGTGGCAGCCGCGGTCGGAGACTGAACATGGACAAGGTCGATCTGCTCGACAAGTTCGGGAAAATTGCCGCCAACCGTGACCAGCTGTCCGCAGTCGGACGTGATCCGACCAGCATCGTCATTGACCGGATCATCTCGCCGACCGAGGCGATAATCGACGGCAAGCCGACGATACTCGTTGGCACGAATAACTATCTCGGACTGACCTTTGATCCCGAATGCGTGGCGGCCGGACAGTTGGCGCTCGCGGAATCTGGCACAGGAACGACTGGCTCGCGCATGGCCAACGGCAGTTACGCGCCCCATCTGGCACTCGAACGTGAACTGGCCGACTTCTATGAGGTGGGTCACGCGATGGTTTTCTCGACGGGCTATTCGGCCAATCTGGGTACCATGGCCGCATTGGTGAATACCGGCGATGTGGTGGTACTTGATGCCGATGCCCATGCCAGCCTGTACGACGGTTGTCGTATGAGTGGCGGCTCGGTCTATCGTTTCCGCCACAATGATATGACCAGCCTGGCCAACCGCTTGCGGCGCCTCGAGGACAAGGCCAGCCGCACGCTGATCGTGGTTGAGGGCCTGTACAGCGTGCTTGGCGACCGCGCACCACTGCGCGAGATTGTCGCTTTGAAGCGCGAGTACGGCGCTCACCTGCTGGTTGATGAAGCCCATTCGCTAGGCATCTATGGCGCCCATGGTCGGGGTGTATGCGAGGAGCTTGGGGTCATGGACGATGTAGATTTCATCGTTGGTACCTTCAGCAAGAGTCTTGGCGCGACCGGCGGTTTCTGTGCCAGCAAACATGAAGTGTTGTCTCTGTTCAGATACGCGAGCCGGCCATATATTTTCACGGCATCGGGTAATCCATCGGTGATCGCCACAACCCGAGCGGCGTTGCGGCAGTTACAGGCGCGACCCGAGTTGCGGCAGAAGCTACAAGAGAATGCCAGGCATTTGTATCAGGGTCTCGAGGAGATGGGACTGACGCTGGGCGCTGATGTCAGCCCGGTGATCGCGGTGCGTTTTGAGCAAAGCGAAGATGCGGCCCGGACCTGGGAGCGCCTGCTGGATGCAGGGATATATACCAATCTGTTTGTGCCTCCGGCCACTCCCGATGGCACCAGCCTGCTACGCTGCAGTGTAAGCGCGGCTCACACCAGCGAACAGATTGATACCATTCTGGATCAGTTTCGCGACGCGATTCAGGCCCTGGAAAAAGCACCAGACGAGGGTTAGGTTCGGCTAGCGAAACGCGCCCTTGCGATACAGCTGCCACAGGAGTCCCCAGGCAAATAACAGCGGGAATCGACGCTGGCGTTCGCTGGGTTCCACATGCACGCCAGAATGGCGTTCAATCTTCCACAGCAGGTAATCCAGCGGATCCTCGAAAGTCATCGCCGCCTTCATGATGCGTGCTGCGGACAGGAACTTCCCCTGAACCCTGCGCAACCACCAGCCTGTTTTTGATCGCCGACGCTCTCGCCGGCTGATCTCGGCGACAAAACTGTCGGTCTCTCCGGATTGCCGACCAAACCCCAGCGCGCCGTCTGCGAATGCGCCCGTCAATTCCTCGAAATACGCGGCACTAGCCTCGAACAAACCTCGCGCATAAGCTGGATCTTCGGTCCGCAGTTCACATCGATAGGTCAGTCCAAGACCCCGGATCCACAAATCGGCACTGGAGAAACGAGGTGGCAACATGGGCACCACCCTGCCGATGAAAGTCCTGGCGGCGTTATAGATTGCCTGAGCAATGCGCTCGCGGACCCCGGCGTCGCGACAGTAAAGAATACGGCTTGGCTGGGCGAAGCGCGCCCAGAAATAGGAATGGAAATCATGTCGCTGTGCTTTCTCGAATTGCTCCAGCAAAAGCGTGGCGCACTTGGCCCGGATCGCCGTGCCGCCTGTGCCCACATGAATCTGATAGACGTTGGGCTTGAGCAATCTGCAAGCCGGACCCTGCCAGCGACCTGGCAGCCGATCGAAGTCTCTTAACAGGACATAGAAATCGAGCAGCGTGTCCCGTTTTCCGCGCAGATAAGAGCCGTATACCAGAACCGCTTCCAGCGAATCCCCATATCGCTCACGTATGACCGTGAGCAGCGAGACAAGCGCAGGATCATCCGTCGACCATTCGCTGGTCACCCGTTCGCGGACAAGATCTATGGCGAGATTCCTGTCGGTGTCTGGATTCACAGTTTGCTGCCGGGTCGCCATATTACGTCGCCATATCACAGGGGCAGGCAGCGCCAGGATGTAGAGTCTATACGCAACACGTCATGCGCCGCCGTAGGCGGCGCGGGTCCCAGAGAACGTCCTGTATGCCGCTGGATGCTCTCGTCTGGCACGCTCGGCATCATTCAGCCACGACTCCAGACGGCGGCCGCGCGCGCGGGATATCGAACCCTGGATCAGGCGGAGCACGAGTACGGCGGTAGTCACGGCGGTCCAGATGGCCACGGCAATGAATCCCCAGTCAGGACGGCCCAGCAGCAGACCGGCGGTCAGCAACACCAGACAGGGATTGCGCCGCGCTGTAACCAGCCGGAAATACGAATCAAACGGACGCCAGCTAAAAACCTCACAACGCAGGATCACTTCGAATGCACCTTCAACGACGCGCCCGAGGGTGTAGGTGATGACGATCAGCCAGTTGAGTTGCTGCACATCCAGACCTAGCCACGGAGAAAATCCTGTCAGGGAAAGCCCCCAGTAGATATACCAGAATGGCGGATGGACGATGTCCATGCCATGGTCCAGCAGATGCCCGAAACGACTGGACTTCACGGTTACCCGAGCCAGCTTCCCGTCAACGGTATCCAGGTAGGTCATGAACCAGCCCAGCACAAGGCCAAGCGCATAATCGCCACGCCAGAATAACCAGCAGGCGGCCAGCATCAGCGCCAAACCAAACAGGGTCACCGCATTGGGTGTGAGGCTCAATGACGTGCACACGCGGACGCCGAATCTGGCCGGGCGTGGCCAGACCCACTTGGTCACAAAGTCGGTAATCCCCTTGTATGCGTTTCCATAGAGCTGGTTTTCGAGCTGCTGCCTGCGTTGTTCAGATACATGCTCGAGCAGCGGCGATTCAGACCGCCGCAAGGTCGAGTCAAAGGCCCACAATGCATCCGGATCGATGGTCTCCAGCAGTTCCGCACCGGCTTGTGTCTCTCCCTCGAGTAGTCCCCTGGCCAGCTGAACAGACTCAGCATCGACAATCGCCGCTGCCGGATGTGATTTTTCTGCGTCCACGAGAATGACGTTAGTGTGCTGCGCTAACGCGGCCAGCGTGCGGGTCTCAAACAGATAATCGGATCTCACCAGCAGCACTTTGAGGCCGGGGGGGCCGACCGGCAACTGCTCCAGGGTGTCTAGCACCGGGATATCGCCGACCTGACGTAATTGTCGCGTCAGGCGCTGGCGGGAGCTCAGACCCCAAAGCCGCGTCCCGGACTCACCCATGATGTAGGCAATAAGGTTCATGAAGGACAACGGCGGGCCCGTCTGGGGATTGGCTCGACAAAGGCGTCGAGTGGGCGGATTATAATTAGCCACGCTATGACTGGCAAAAAAAGACGGGATCGCGGATGCGTTTGATACACCTTACCGATCCTCATCTGACATCGTTGGAAAACCACTCGCCGCCGGGTCTCGGCCTGAAGCGCTCGCTGAGCTACCTGTCGTGGCGGCGCAAGCGTCGGTTCCAGCACGATCAATCGGCGCTCGAGTTTGTGACCAGCTCGTTGCGCGCCGAGCAGGCGGATCAGATGCTGGTGACCGGAGATCTGACCCATATTGGCCTGGCCGAAGAAATCCGGACCGCGAGGACCTGGCTGGAGAGCCTTGGGAATGCAGATCAGGTCATGCTGGTGCCCGGCAACCACGATCTGATGGCGCGTGATTCCTGGGGCCATGTGTCCAATATCTGGGGTGATTATCTGCATCTGGACGAGCGACAGGCCGGTGCATCGATACATGACGCTTTTCCGGTCATCCGCGAATTCGGGGATATTGCCATTATCGGCGTATCGTCGGCCCACCCCACACCGATACTGATGGCCAGCGGCAGCCTTGGCAACGGTCAGATGCGGCGTCTCGAGAGCATGGTCGGGCGGCTCAGGCAGCGTGACAAATTCTGCTGTCTGATGATCCACCACCCACCGATCCCGGGCATCGTAGGCCGGCGACGTGCGCTGTCGGACGAGACGCAATTACAGGACTTGCTTGAGCGGCAACCGATCGATCTGGTGTTACACGGTCACACTCATCGCAACGAGGAGATTGCGCTGGCGGGACGCATGATCTACAGCACCGCATCCGCTTCCAGCATTACCGGCCACGCGCCGGCGGCCTACCGTGTTTTTGATATTGAGAAAAACGCAGACGGCTGGGGCGTGAGCATGACCCTGAAGTCGCTCTCGGGATCGTCCGCCGGCGCATGGCGCATGGGCACCATAGAACAGGCAAGCTGGCACACAGCGCGTTAGCGAACCCTGCGCAGCGCGTACAAGGCGGCGACCAGAAGCACGCTGTCCGGAGCGAAAGCGGCCATTATCGGGTTGAGTTCGTACAGCAGTGCCAGGTTGCCTACTATCTGCTCTCCCAGATAGAACAGTATGCCGATACCGCCCCCTATTGCGACCCGCTGGCCGATGGAAATGCTCCTTACAGATCCCATGACGAATGGAATCGCCAGCAACGACATCGCGATCAAAGCCAGCGGCAGGCTCATTTGCTGCCAGAAAATGAAGCGATAACGGTGAGTGTTCAAGCCGTTGCTTTCCAGACGTCTGATGTACTGAAAGAGATCTATGGGTGACAGGGCCTCCGCAGGCTGGATCAGACTGGACATCTGTTTTTCCGTCAGCACGTTACGCCACGGCAGCTTTTCCAGATTTCGCTCCCGCGCGTAATTCTGCTCCAGTTGGCTTTGTCTGACGCCATGAAGCAACCACTCTTCCGGGCTTAGAATGTCTGCGCGTTCAGCCAGTGTCAGCTGGTCGAGGCGACCATTCTCGTCCAGTTCATATATTTCGATTTCACTCGGAACCCGTCCGAACAGCACACCGCCAACGCGGATAAGCTGGTTACCCGAGCGGGTCCAGAATTCGGCGCCCGTTTGTCCACCCTTGGAGGATGCCTGGTTGAATTGCTTGCTGCGAAACTGACCGGCCTTCTTCTCCCATTGAGGAATAGCAAAGCTCTGCAGCAAAAGTACGATTGCAATCAAGGTCAGCGCGACCTTGCTGACAGGCCAGGAAATCCGGCGGGGGGACAGACCCGCTGCGCGCACCGCCAGTACTTCGCGGTGATTGGCCATTGCGCCGAGGCCAAGCAGCGCGCCTAACAGGGTAGCAACGGGGAGGATATCGGTGGTTCTTCTGGGTAGCGTCAGGATGACGACCTTGATAGCGTCGACCGCCTGGAACGCACCCTTGCCGACGTCTTCGAGTTCCTCGCTCAACGCGAGAAAGCTGAACAGGCCCACCAGCATCAGCAGCACTGGCAGAATGCCTTTGGCAAAACTGCTGGCGATGTAACGATCAAGCAGTTGCATGTTGCCTCTTGCGTCGTAAACGCGCGAGCCACTGACCCCAGGGCTGATAGGCGACCAGCACGGCAAGCGCCAGCAAGCCCGGCGCCCACCAGATACTAACAGCGCTGCCTTGCTCCACCCACGTCCTGGCGACGGTGACCATGTTGAAATACAGCGCGTAGACCAGCAGCGCGATAACCAGACCTGCATAACGTCCCTGGCGGGGCCGGCTCCTGCTCAACGGCACGGCAAGGATAGTCAGCAGCAGGACGGAAATCGGGGTCGAGATGCGCCATTGGAATTCCGCCTTATCGTCCGGGTCGTCGGAGCGATACAGCGTCAAAGTGTCTGCTGTCTTGGTTTTATAGCCGACAGGTTTGGGCGCTTTCACCGGCAAGCGGATTGAGAACTTGCCGAACGTACCGAACAGATCCGGCCCGTCCACG
Source organism: uncultured Gammaproteobacteria bacterium (assembly GCA_963704875.1). GTDB lineage: Bacteria > Pseudomonadota > Gammaproteobacteria > Steroidobacterales > XN24 > CAMYOC01. The sequence continues at coordinate 417,026 of CAVPIA010000005.1, forward strand.
GTGGTTTTGAAAATACTGGCATCCCGCAACAGCAAACGATGATAATCCGGTTCGGCGCGCAGGGTCAGCGCTCCGCCCTCCGCTGACAGAACTTCGATATCGCGACCTTCGCGGCTGCGGATAAATACGCCCTCAAGATGGTCCAGATCGCCTTCGATGTGCTCAACGAAGACCGTGCGATTGTCGTCTTCGTAGGAGTAGAAGCGCCCGCCCCGGATGCGGTCAATCTCAGACGTCGCCTCGGCTGCCGCCTTCATCTCGTATGACTTTGCGTAAGCCCATGGCCGGATAACTGTAGACATCAGCCCGACAAGAATCGCGACGAACAGGGCCAGACGGAAAATCGGGCGCAACATCCGGAACTCGCTGACGCCCGCAGCGCGCAAGGCCGCCATCTCGGAGTCCGAGTAAAGCCGGCCCATCGCCATCACCACGGCGACGAACAGTGCGCTCGGCAACAGGACCTCAAGCGCGACCATGGATTTGAGGAAGGTCAGACGCGCGACATCGCTGCCGCCAAGCAAGCCACTACTGGCATCGGTGAGAAAAACGGTCAGGCTGTAGGTCAGAAAAACCACCATCAGGACCGCGGTGACGCCGAGGAACGGGGCACTGACTTCACGCAGCAGGTAGCGGTCAATAATCAAGCTGTCTGGCTCCACGCGGTGGGGTCGAGCCGCGGTCTGGGCCGGTCTGAGGCCAGTTTGCACTGCGCCAGGCCGGCCCTAGACTCGCAAGAACCCTACGATAACTTGCTATAATCGAACGCAACTGGTCCCAAATCAAATTCTCGCGCGCTGGAGAACCCGGATGAACAAGTTGCTGGTGGCCATGTTGCTGGGCGCGTGTCTGATGACGCAACCCGGAATGGCCGAAGACAAGCTGGAATTCAGTTCCGATGAGCCCATTCTGGTGCGGGCTGACGAGGCGTGGGAAGAGCCGGGCGAAGGGGTCACTCATTTCCGTGGGAATTTCGAAATGAGCGGGGCAGAGTGGTCGGTCAAAGCAGACGAAGCCTCTGTGTACGGGCCCTTGAATACGCCGGACCGGATAATCATCACTGGTTCTCCGGCCCAGGCCTGGATCAAGAAGTCGGGCGAAGAAGGGAAAGTCGAGGGCGAGGGCCAACGCATCGAGTACCTGCGCAGCACCGACTCTCTCAGCCTTTCGGGCGATGCGGTGATAAAGGACGGCGAGAGCACGGTTCGCAGCGGTCTGATTGAATATGACATGGTAGCCAAGCGGTTCAAGGCGAGCGGCGACAAAGGCGTCACGATTGTCGTGGATCGCAACAAGTAGCGCATACCGGAATCGTGGTCACGCTTGTCCCTGGACTGTTCGCCTGGTCAGGCGGATCCCGCCGGATCAGTCTACAGAGGCCAGTTGGAACGCAACAATTCGATCAACGCAACATTAGTCGAGGCAGCGGTTGTCGTTGCCGCGCTCAGATCCGGCGGTCCTGGCCAGCCGACGTCGGCGAAGCTGATTTCATGAAACTGCCGCGTTTCGGGGTAACGCGGTAATACGTGAAAGTGAACATCCGGATCTACCATCATCAGCATCAGATAATTCAGCTTTGAATAAGCGAAACTTTTGCCAAGAGACGATTCCAGCTCGCTTGTAACCTGTTTTAACTCAGCGAAAGCGGCGGCGGAAAGATCACCGAATTTCGTTGCAGTTTCCTTGCACACGACGACCAGCGCGCCCAGGGTTGCCTGTTTCGGTCTCAACTGAACCGACCAGTGCGCGTACTCACGCACCACGGTGTCGGGATACCCGAATTTCTCCATCGTCGGGTTCACGCTGCACCTTTACTCACCAGCACTGGTTCATCGCTGGCAACATTCTGAGCCCAGCTCTCGAGTATTTCTTCGGCGCGCAGCAGGTCGGCGCGGTTATCTACCTCGCACCAACTCAGGCCCTGGATCGGGCAGATGGTGACATTCCACTCCTGAGCCAGCGCATCGATCGCGGACAGATACCAGCGATTCAGGCCCTCTCCGCGGCGCATCAGGTGGTCGACCATGGCAGAGAAGCGGCTGATCCCCTCGCCGCGGAAAACCATCATCCCGATCGACTCGCCGTTGACTACGTCCAGTTCAAGCTGTTTGCCCACGCGCAGAAGCCGGTTGCCGCGACTGACAATTTTCATATCGTCTGGGTCGTATTCCGGTTTCGTGTCGGTGGCCAGCGTGATTGCCATCGGGGAACTCGATGCAAGCAGGCGTTTCATGATTGCGGCTTCAAACAGAGTGTCGCCGTTGATGATCATGAACGGCCCATTCATCTCGTTACGTGCGGCCCAGCATGTACCCAGGTTGTCGCTGTGGGCAAAGAACGGGTTGTAAACCGCACGCACCGGAACACCGTGGTCACGCTGAACTATCTCGTCGACCCGGTCAGCACCGAACCCGCTAACGACGACGACTTCATCGACATCGCATCGGGCGATCTCCTGCAATTGCCATTCCAGGATCGAGCGGCCGAGCACCGGCAGCGCGCATTTCGGCTGATTTTCAGTAAGCGGCAGCAGCCGGCGCCCCTGGCCTGCGCTGAGGACAATTGCTTTCATGTTCTTGTTATCTCTCTCATCAATTCAGCAGCTTGATATCTCATAATGCGTGACCTTCACTCATATGCCATGCCGGCAGTTGGCCGCACTGTAGCTGCCGTACCGGTGATTGTTTCCGGTGTCGCCGGCGTTCCAGTTCTCTGGGTAGTTCAGGTCGGCCAGTATGCTGTTGCGCTATTTCCGTGCTCTGCCAATATTCTGTTTGTCCGCTGATCCGAAGCAGACCGGGAAACTCCAGGGCGCGAGCCCCTATGTGTCACTCAGGCTTGACCCACGGTTGACCCCCGCTCGACCGATACTCAATTGACCTAAAAAGGCTGCCGCAGGTTCCGTGCCCATCGCTGTGGGTTCATCGCTCCGGGTTCATCTAACAATCCGCGGCCGGACCTCCCCGGAGCAGCACCCGGCATCGATTCGATCCACTGGAACCGGATAGCACCTGTCCATAAGGGCTGCTCATTTTACCATCATTTCTGGCAGGGTGGCGTCACGGCCCCACGCCGCTCATGGATAACATGCTCATAAATTCGAACGTGCCGCCTGGGCGCCTATCGGGCCTGATTTGGTTCGGCTGCGCCGAGGATTTGTTCAGCCAGATGCCAGTCATCCACGCTGTCTACGTCCACCGCAGCGCGAGCTGTTTCCAGCCGTATAAAACCGACGCGGCATCCTGCCCGGGATGACAGTATGCGGAAAGCCTGTTCAACGCTGCACCGGCCTGACAGGTACTTCAGCAGCGTCCACAGGCCGAGCTGGCGGGCGATCTTCCACGGTCGCTTGCGGTCCTTCTCCACCTGGCTCCAGAAGCGCAGGGCGTGTCCGGCCGCTGGTTTCATGATGGCGAACAGGTTGCTGCCGCAATAACCGCCGTCCCGGAACCTCAGCACCGTTCGCCGCGATTCGGGGAAAGCCGCTCGAACCAGATCATATGGAACCAGGCCGATCAGCAGATCTTCGGATCTGTCGCTTGTGGAGGCGCAGAACTCATCGAGAATCTCGACCGATAGCAGGGCATGGTCGCCCGCGGTTACCAGGATGGGGTATTCATTTATCGACTCGACCGCGGCCAGCGCGCTTGCCGCGGGCCCGCTTGCAGGCGCGAGCCAACGCAAGGTCTGCCTTGCCGCCAATGCCTTGATGACATCGTTGGTCGCGGCAATCGATGGCGCGGGCCCACACAAGCAGCAGTCTCTGATCCACGGGCTGGCGTCCAGTGCATTGACCACGCGTTCTAACGCAGTCTGGCCGGCAACCGGGACGAGTACGCCGGCGGCAACGCCGGCGGCGCGGGTGAGCGCACTGCCGCCGGGGCGTTCTCCGGCAAGCACTACGGCACGAAATCCTGGATCGGCTTTGCTCATGCGGGTCCGAGCCTGCAGTCTGAATCAGCCGCCGACTTCAGCGTTCATCGGCAAGTCCTTTTCATAGACCCGATAACGCTTGGTGAGTCGACCACCCAGACTCTCGATAATGCTGCGAATACCCTGGTTGTCTTCCAGGATCCATGACAATTCCACATCGTTGAGGTTCATTCGAAGCGTTGCCGGGTGAAGTGCGCGTATGGTCATAAACGCCAGCGCTGGCCCGAGCCGCGTGTTATGCAGGTTTCGTCTCACCCCCATCAAAGCCACCCGGCCAGTGGTCGGAAAGCGTACCTTCAGCCGCCATAATAATCGTGCCCAGCCAAAAGGAAGCAGCCGCCCGTTGAGGTCAGCAATTGCCTCATTCACATTGGGCATCAGCACGATGAAAGCGACGGCTTCACCTTTGAGTTCTGCGATCTGGATAAAGTCATCAGGGATCAACGGCAGTAATTCATCACCAATATTTCTGAACTCTTCCTGCGTGAACGGCGTAAAACTCCAGTTCTCGGACCAGGCGTCGTTAAAAATGTCGCGCATCATCTCCAGCTCTGCATGTTTTTCCTTGCGGCGAAAACTACGCATAACGACATTCTTGCCAATCCGCGCACACAGCGCTTCCATCACTTTCGGCGCTTCGAATTGCGGGGTCAGCTGATAGGCCACAAGGTCCTTTGCTCCGGCGTATCCGGCGTTCTCGATCGCCGGGCCATAGTAGGGCAACGCATGGCCCATCATCAGAAATGGTGGCGTATCGAAATTATCTACCAGCAGGCCGGCTTCCTGATTGACGCTCAGACTGAAGGGTCCGCGGACTCGCCGCATGCCCTGATCGTGCAACCAGTTTTCGGTGGTCCGGAGCAATAGCTCGAAGACTCCGCGGTCGTCGATCGCCTCAATGCATCCAAAAAAGCCGGTCGCGTCCTGATGTCGCTCCAGATAAAGCTGGTCGATCTGGGCTGAGATGCGACCCACAGCCTGTTCGCCTCTATACGCGATCCACGCTTGCCATTTCGCGTGTTGAAAGAACGGATTCTTTGGCGAGAAGGCCTGCTTCCGCTCGAGCATCAGCGGTGGCACCCAGTTGGGGTCGTTGCGGTAGACGGTCCAGGGCAGACGAATAAAGGTCTTTAGCGAGCGGCGGTCTGTGACCGGCTCAATGCGCAGAGATTCATGCCTGGATGACTTCAAGGGACTTCCACCATAAAAAAACCAATGCTGCCGCGACGATTGCCGGCGTTGCCATTCGGCTCCGGATGCTGCCAGCATGATCTGTCAGCCCGGATCCAATCGGACTCATGGTAGTCAGCCTAAAGCTCGATGGGAAGCGGACCTTGCCGTCGATGAAGGGCACGACAATTCGCCGTGGACGCCAGTTGGACGCTGGCCAGGCATCGGAGCGTCCGAGCAGGTATCCTTGCCCACCAGCGCCGCCGCAACAGCACGGCATGTCACCCAACCAGGCCCACCGGGAAAATTCTGCGATGTCGAGATTCATACTACTCATGCTGCTGTGCACGCTCTTTAATGCCTCCGCGCTGGCTCAGCTCAATGATCCGCCTATAGAAATTGCCGGAGACACAAAATCGGAAGAATCCGAGTCTGACTGGGTCGTCCGTGTTGGCGCTTTCGGTCTGATCACACCGGAGTACCAGGGCGCGGATGACTACAAGATCCGCGCTTTCCCGGTGATCGATCTTGAATACAAGGATCGCTATTTTCTGAATCCGATCAAAGGGCTGGGTGTCTGGTTCTGGAAAGAGTCCAACACCCGGCTCGGCGCTTCGCTAGGCTATCGGGGCGGTCGTGACGAGGATGACTCCAGTCGCCTGGAGGGTATGGGCGACGTAGACGGCGGTATGACTACCAACCTGTTCTTCAGCTGGCAGTCCAGGCCCTGGTCAGCGGATGTTCGCTACAGTCGCCAGGTCACGGGTGACGACACCGGCGGTTTCCTTGATCTGAGCGCCGGCTATGGATTCCGGCTGTTCGGCCCGATCATTCTCAAGCCCTCACTCAAGCTGACGCTTGCCGACAGTAACTACAACAAGAGTTACTTTGGCGTAACGCCGCGTCAATCGGCGAACTCCGGATTGCCGGTCTACGATGCAGACGCCGGGATCAATGCGGTCGGCGCAGGTATATTCGGGATGATGTTCTTGTCAAAGCACTGGAGCCTGCAATCGATCTTCAACTACGACCGACTGGTCGGAGACGCTGCGGACAGCCCGGTCGTCGAGAACAAAAACCAGATACGCGCGGGCATCGGCTTTACCTATCAATTCTGATAGTCCTTCGACGGCCGGCGACAGCAAATTTGGCTTTTCTGCCGGCAATCGCCAGCAGACGGATGCGGCCATTACGGGTTCCCCGGCAGCGGCAACAGCGATGCGACCGGGATTGCAGACGGTATGTCAGTAAGGTCCGGTCATCCTTGTTCCGGACCGAGCATCGGACTTGTCTGACTTGTGAGTTACCGCCTTGTGCCATCGAAAAGCCTGAAGTACTGTCGGCTCAGGTTTGTCTGAACGAGGATAGAATCACCGTGAGCCTGCGTGAACAGGTCGATAAATTGCTGCCGGGTTGGGAGTCCTGGTACCCGAGTCTGTTCGAGGCCGCACAGGACCTGGGGCTTATTCGAGCGCGGGTTTGCTCGCCCGACGCACTCTTGCTTTCCAACCGGCACGCCTCCGTGCGTCAGTCAGCGGAGAATCTTCACCGCGAGCGATGGGGCGGCACCGATGATGGCTCAGCTGGCCGGCCAAACCACCGCGGGATGGGCAAGCGACCGCGTCGCAGGCTCATACCCGGCGCTGCTAAAAATCCCGATCGCGGTTTCGATCCTGGCGCAAATTCTCAGACCTGAAACCGGCAGCGGCCACCGTCGCGGGGTTCGCCTGAGCCTGAGCTCAGGCGCCGAGCAGCGTCAGCGCCGTGATGATGGCGCAGACCCCGTATAGGAACATCGGCACGACAGTGCGTTTGATAATGTAACCCTCCTGCCGGCTCAGGCCGAGAATCGAACACACTGCGACGATGTTGTTGATGCAGACCATATTGCCCATGGCGCCACCCACGGATTGCAGAGCCAGGATGGTAGAGCTGTTAAGACCCTGGGCGGCTGCGATCGATGCCTGGATACCGCCGAAGGTCAGGTTGGATATGGTCGCCGACCCAGAGAAGAACGACCCCAGCGCACCAAGATACGGGGCGAAACCGATCCAGGCGCCGCCCGCAACCGCGGAAAAGCTACGGCCAATGATCTGCACCAGGGATTGATCGCCGCCGCTCATCAGCAGACGCACCACCACCAGAGCGCCGAACAGCGCAATAATGGGATGCACCATGCGCTGCCAGCTCTCCCGGTTGATTTGAGCAACCACCCGCCGATTCAGGCCATAGATCAGCCAGGCGACCGCAGAGATCAGAAAAAAAGGAATCAACGCTGGCACATAGAGCGTTTTATAAATCCACGCACCGTCGGCACCGGCAACACCGAGCACATCACGAACGCTGATAACCAGGGCCGGGCTGATCGAAACATCTCCCAGCGCGCCCACAGATGCGGTCCAGGAAGGATGCTGCAAATTGAGCAGATCCTTCAACCCCAGCTGCTGGATCCGGGTCACCAGCAATATCAACAGAGTGCCCCACAACGGGAACAGGGCTTTCGCCAGCTGTGCCGGAGCAACCGACCGCGTTTTGCCCGAGACAGAATTATCGTCTCGTGCGAGGCCAAAGCCCTTGTGCGCCAGCATGGCTGACACGCCCAGGCCCACGGCGCCGCCGATCAGCGAGGGAAACTCAAAATTGAATCGCGCGACGATCACATAGGGCACGGTGCAGGCCAGGATTGATGCGAACACGAACACCAGATTGGCACGGATCTCGCGCCAGCTGACGACGAATCGCAGTGCCATGAGCGGTATAAACAGCGCAGCGACGCCATGAATCAGCGCGCTCTTGTAGGCCAGCTCGGCCAGTTCCTGTTCGTTTAATCCGAGTTGCCCAAAACCAAACCAGGTGGGCGTGCCGACGGCGCCGAACGAGACCGGCACAGAGTTCATCACCAGTGTCAGTATCGCCACCCGGATGGCCGGAAACCCCATGCCGACGAGTAGCGGCGCCGCCAGCGCGGCCGGCGTGCCGAAGCCGCTGGCGCCCTCGATCAAAAACGCGAAAGCCCAGCCGATGATCATCAACTGTGCGACCCGGTTGTCGGTAATTTCGTTGAGCCAGCGGCGCACAACTTCCATGCGCCCTGACAATTCCATTGTTTTAAACAACAGAATTGCGCCCCAGATGATGCTTATCGGAGTCAGCGACTCCAGCAGGCCGAGCAACACGGTTGCGTTGGCGACCTGCAAAGAAGTGTCGAAATAGAACAGCTTGACCAGCCACAACACAGCCGCCACCAGAGGCAACGCGATATGAGAAGACAAAGCGCGCGGTTTGGTCAGTAGCCAGATCAACAGAACGATCGGCGAAACGGCGAAGAGGAAGTCCATGGCGTCACTGACGGTGAGATACGACCCGGCGATTATGCGACAGCCGGGATCGAGCCGCATCAAGCGCCAGAGAATCCGCCAGAAAAAGCTCCAGAAAGAGCACCCAAAGCGTGATTCCGCTCACGGTCTGCCTGATCGCAAGAAACATAGAATGCGATACAAGTCTTATGTAAAGCAGGCATGGGCATGATGCCCGCCGGAGGCAGCCATGACTATTCGGATCATCAGTCTCGTCGCAATATCCGTGATATTGCAGGCTTGTGCGACGATGAATGAGAACGAGTGCCGGCTCAGCGACTGGCGCACGATCGGTTACGAGGATGGTGCTGCGGGATATCCGGCCAGCAGAATTGGCGAGCATCGCCAGGCTTGCGCAAAGCACGGGATCGCGCCGGATCTGGCGGCCTATCAGCAGGGTCGCGACGAGGGACTCAGGCAATTCTGTCAGCCAAACAATGGCTTCAATCTGGGCGCACGCGGTGGCAGCTTCAACGGCGCATGTCCGGCAGATCTTGCGGTTGATTTCTCCGACGCCTATCAGGCCGGCAAGCAGTTATATACCCTGCAAAGCCGGGTCAACTCCAGCGCCAGCCAGATTGCCAGCAAACAGCGTCAACTGGCGAGCACCGAAGATCAGTTGCAGGCCAAGGAGCTTGGCGTAATCAGCGATGAGGCTACGATTCAGGAACGCGCCCAGATGTTGCTGGAAGCCAAGGAGCTGAATGAGACGGCGGGCAAGCTCAAAGCCGAGATCGCCGATCTGGAGCAACAGAAGGCGATTTACGAGCGTGATCTGGATCGCTACCGGATGACCGTGGCCTATAACAACTGACAGTTGGCCGGCGGCGCCGCGCCAAACAGGCTCGGACTGCACCCCACAATCCGAACGGACAACCAGGATCAGGAACCCGGGCAGACCCGTGGGTGGATGCTGCGGACGTCCGGACGCCGCGATCTGCGTGATTTCTCCGAATAGCCGACCTCGGCCAGCCTGGCCCTGATTCAGTCCGCTCCGACCGCGCTCATGACCCCGACACCAACGGCTGGTATGCTCAGCGCAAATCTCCTGGCGAGGGCCTGCGATGAATAGCTTCGGGCACACCCACAGCAAGGTCATGGGCTATCTGCTGTGGATTTTCGGTTTTATCGGCGCCCATCGCTTCTACTATGGCCGCCCTGTCAGCGGCACTATCTGGTTTTTCACCCTGGGCCTGCTTTTTGTCGGCTGGATCATAGATCTGTTCCTGATCCCGGGCATGAATGACGATGCAAGCTACCGATTTGAGGACGGGCCGCTGGACTACAATATCGGCTGGATCCTGCTGACATTCCTGGGGATTTTCGGTATTCACCGCTTCTACATGGGCAAGTGGCTTACCGGCATCATCTGGCTACTGACTGGCGGGCTGTTCCTGATCGGTTACCTATACGATTACTGGACCCTCAACGATCAGATGAGCGACATAAACCGGACGCGGCTGGTGTGATCGTCCGGCGCACGCCTGCAGGGCCGAGGATCTGAACACCGGTTCCCGGTGAAAGTAACGCGCTATGAGCAGGCAAGCTTGTCCGGATCCACGCAGCGCCCGCCCCCATGAAGGCCTGGGCAAGGAAATCGAACCTGTCGCCAAGGATCTGGGCGGGTTTTCGGTGCGCCGCGTATTGCCGGCGCCGGGGCAGCGCTCGCTTGGCCCGTTTATTTTTTTCGACCATATGGGGCCGTCGGTTCTCCAGCCCGGGCAGGGCATCGACGTGCGCCCGCATCCACACATCGGTCTGGCCACGATGACCTATTTGTTCGAGGGCGAGATCACACACCGAGACAGCCTCGGTGTGGTGCAGTCGATTCGACCCGGAGCAGTCAACTGGATGACCGCCGGTCGCGGCATCGTTCACTCGGAGCGGACCGGGCCGGACGCACGAGCGACCGAATCGCGCTTGCATGGCATACAGACCTGGATCGCGCTTCCGGTCGATGAGGAGGAGGCCGAGCCGGCGTTTTTCCATCACCCGGCCGAGACGTTGCCGATTATCGAAATGCCGAAAGTGTGGATGCGCCTGGTTGCTGGCACGGCCTGCGGGGAACGCTCGCCGGTGGCGACCTCGTCCGGCATGTTTTATCTCGACGCCAGACTCGGTCGCGGCGCTCGATTCGAGTTGCCAATGGAGTTTGCTGAACGCGGCGTCTATGTGGTCGACGGTTCGGTGTCGGCGGCTGGGGTTACATTCCAGGCAAACCGCATGTTGATCCCGCCAGCAGGGCAGAATTTCGAATTTACCGCGGAGGCCGACAGCAGTCTGATCATCCTCGGTGGCGACCCGCTGGCTGAACCGCGGCACATATGGTGGAACCTCGTGTCGACCCGGCGCGAACGAATTGAGCAGGCCAAGGCCGACTGGAAGGCGGGTCTTTTCCCGATGGTCCCCGGAGAAACCGAGTTTATCCCGCTGCCCGAGGATTGAGGCCGGCAAGGCCTGGCGCAGCCGCGTCTCAGCCTCGTTCCTCTCCGTCCTCTCCGGACCGATGACGAGCGATTCTGCGCCGCCTCAATGCCATCGGATGTTCGGCCTTGCGCAGCTTGTCAGCAATGTGAGTCAGTGCGTACCAGGGGTGACGAACCAGCATCCTCGGCCCGGCATAGCGCATGATGATTCGCGCTTGCTCACGTTGGGCCCGCTTGTAGCAATGTACCGGGCAGCGCGCACAAACAGGTTTACGCTGGCCATACGGGCATTTGTGCAGACGTTGTTCCGCGTACTCGAGAAAGCGCTGGCAGCGCAGACACGGGCGATGCCTTTCGCCCGGGTGATGGTCCCGACAATAAATCTCTACCATCCGCTCGATGGTCAGAAACTCCCTGCGCAGGCGGCGTTTGAGCGTGGTCATCCCTGTCAGATTAGCCGCGATTCATGTTTCTGTCATTTATCAGAATCAGCGTCCCGGTGCGGACGATCCGCGGTGCTCGTCGAATCATGGCCCGCGTGCAATGCATCGATGCGCTGCTCCAGCATCCTGACTGCGCGTTCGAGTCCTTCGACTCGCTGCTCGAGATCGCTGCTGGGACTCGCGTACACCTCGGCGTCATCTGAGCCGCGGGTTTCCGTTATTGGGCTGGCGGTCGGTTGCGGACCGCAGAACAAATGCGCGTAGCGTGCTTCGCGTTTGCCTGGTTCCCGGGGCAGCAACGTAACAAATGGACCGTCCTCACGCCGCGCAAGCTCACGCAATACAGTGTCAACTTCGCCGGCATCGGAGAATTCACACAGGCGGTTGGTTCTGCTGCGCAACTCGCCCGCAGTCTGTGGTCCGCGCAGCAACAGAGCGCAAATCAGACCCAGTTCCTGCGCAGAGAAATGCAGCGCCCCAAACTCGCTGTTGCAAAACCGATGCTGGAACTTCGGCACGCGACTGCCGAAGCCCGACTTCTCCATCAACAGGTGCTTCTTGCTCAGCCCATCGACCACCGCCTGGACCTCGGGCTCATCGAGATCAAGCACCGGGTCGCGATTGCTCTTCTGGTTGCAGCCATTACGCAGCGCATTGAGCGACAGCGGGTATTGATCCGGTGTGGTGATGGACTTCTCAACTAATACACCAATGACCCTTGCTTCAAGTTCGGTCAGCTGGATTCTCATCGACACGCTCCTGTGGATTCATCCGATTCCGGATTATCCTCCCAAACGAAGCCCGCAGGCAGGATGATTCGTCCGGGGACGGTTGCCGGCTGCGTCTGAGGACACCGGCGATGGGGACTGCACACGGTCCGTATGGATTCATATGATGGGAAGTTCCTGGCGATCATGCTAAAATTGACCGATTAGATGCCTGATCCCGGGCACTCGGAAGACCACAGCGGGACGTGCGCGATGGCTTCCGGTGTCTTCAGTCAAGCATCTTTTCCGAGCGATCCAGTCACTACAGTTTGGGCCCGGTGGGCCTTTTTTGATGGGATAGCCGGGACACGGAATTTGCCGTTGCGGCAAGTCTCTGCCAGCAGGTTTGTGTGTTTGCTTGCCTGGCGGCGCTTCTTTCGAATAACACACTTTTTAGATGAGTGAACGTATGAATATCTATGTTGGAAATCTGGCCTATAGCGTGACCGAAGACGACCTTCGCTCGGCTTTTGCGGAGTTTGGCACCGTCACCAGCGTCAATGTCATCACTGACAAGTTCTCGGGCCAGTCCAAGGGATTTGGCTTCGTCGAGATGGCGGACAACTCCGAGGCCGACGCGGCCATCAAGGCCCTGAACGACACGGCCCTGAGCGGTCGTAACATGAAGGTCAACCAGGCCAAGCCGCGGGCAGAACGCCCGGCGCGTGGCCCGCGTTACTAAGACCTGATCCGATTCGACCGGAGCATTCTCCGGTCTGGATCGTTGGAAAAGGCCCCTCTTGCAGGGGCCTTTTTCTATCCTGGTCGACAGTGTAGTTTATTCTGGTACCCGCACCCTGTGTGCCGCCCGTGGCAAGCAGGGCTTTCTGGTCCATCCAGAAGAAGAGCCGGAAGAAGAGCCGGAAGAAGAGCATGAGCCACTCCCATCCAGCCGCGCACGGGGAAGCCGCCGCATCCAGGCGCATCCTGTTCGCGATGATCCTGACCGCCAGCTTTATGATCGTGGAGGTCATTGGCGGCGTTCTGTCGGGATCGTTGGCGCTGCTTGCGGATGCCGGCCACATGCTGACCGATTCGATGGCTCTGGGCCTGGCCTGGGCCGCATTCATGGTCAGCGAGCGGCCGGCCGACCAGCGGCGCAGTTTCGGCTACCATCGTTTCCAGATTCTTGCGGCCTTCGTCAATGGTCTTACGCTGCTGTTCATAGTCGGATGGATCCTGATCGAAGCGGTCAGCAGAATGCTGAATCCGGTACCCGTTGCCGGTGGGACGATGCTGGTTGTCGCCGTGCTCGGCCTGATCGTCAATCTGGTCTCGTTCTGGATCCTGCACAGCGGCGACCAGGATAATCTCAATCTGCGCGGCGCCGCGCTGCACGTGCTCGGTGATCTGCTTGGATCGCTGGTCGCGATCGTCGCCGCGGTTGTCATCATTTATACCGGCTGGACGCCCATCGATCCTATTCTCTCCGTGATCGTTGCTGGCCTGATCCTGCGCAGCGCGTGGGAACTGGTGAAGCGGTCCGCGCACATCCTGCTCGAGGGTTCCCCCGACTGGCTGGAGGTCGAAGCGTTGCAACAGGATCTGATCAGCTCTATCGACGGCCTTGAAGGGCTGCACCATGTTCACGTGTGGAGTCTGACGCCGCAGCGACTGTTATTGACCATGCATGCGGAAATCGCCAAGGGCGATGGTCATCAGGAACGCGTGTTGCGCGAAATCAAGATGGCGCTGCGGGACCGTTATCGAATCAGTCATTCGACGATCCAGGTCGATATCTCCGGCTGCGCCGACAGCCTGGAAACAGATGCCGTCGCGGGTAGTCATTGATTGCGGGTCCTATTGTCGCGCAAACAACAGTCGCTGGAACAATAGTCGCAGGAAATTGTTAACCTATCGGACCAGAATTTGTCACCACTTAGCGGGGATTCGAAACAGATGGCCGAACAGCAGAAGATGGAAATACGCATGACCAGCGAGGACCTCTACCTTGAAGAGGTTTTCACGGACCGCCGGGTTGGCACAATACAGCGTCTGACGCCGGTGACCGCAAGTGGGGACGCGGATCCATCCCGCCCGCTTCGATTCGTCGGCCAGGCCCAGATCATGACCCCGGCCGGCGCCCTGCCACTGAGTTTCGAAATCGCCGCTAATTCGCTGCAGGAAGCGGTGGACGGCTTTGGCGCTGCCGCCGAGGTGGCGGTGGAGGACACGATGAAACGCATTGAAGAGATGCGCCGTGAAGCCGCCTCCTCGCTGATCGTTCCGGGTGCTTCCGGCGGCGCCCCGGGTGGCGGCATGCCCGGTGGTGGCATGCCGGGCGGCGGCATCCAGATGCCCTGAGGACAGGTTGGAGTTCGCGTGGGATCAGTCTGCCTCGATGGTGAAACTCATCCCCGCATTGTTCTCCAGACGCGCGATCAGGATCGCGCCCATCGCAGCGGCGGGCGTCCAGAAACCGCCTGTGACCGTCAGCTCGGATTCATCCAGGGCCAGGCACACGGCGCTCTCTCCCAGCATCTTGCACGTCGCGCCATAACCGGGGTCGCGATCGGCTTTCACCCGCGCCCGCAGGGTGCGGTCGCCTGCTTTTCCGACCATTACAATGTCAAAAAAGCCGCGCTCACGGTCTTCCGCTGATGGTCCTTCTCCCGGGTCCGGCAGCAATTTGTTGACCAGCGCGCGGGTGGCCGTTACCGAGGTGGCCAGCAGGAATCCACCCAGCGCTGCAGTGATGCTGACGGCTCTCGCCCAGCCGGCCGCGCCGCGCCCGGTCATCACCGCCTCGCTATAACGGAAGTCTCGGCCATAGGCATAGTCCATCACCGCATTGCTGCGACGGACTACCCGGGTGTTGATGGCCGCCATCACAAACGGGGCGGTCCAGGAATCAACATCTGCATCCCATTTCACCGAACTCTGGTCTGAACCATCCGGGCCGCTGGTCTCTCCGCGCGGGTTGAGGCCATATGGATTGCCCAGCGCCTTGCGCGCCTGAGGGTCTCGCCTGGCTTCCTCGACCGCGTTCAGCATGCTGGCGAAGGTGCCGCCGCTGAACGCGCCGCGCATCCGGCGGACCCGCATTTTGACTTCGTCGCAGGGCGTTCCGTGCCGGGTCTGCATGCTCTGGTTGATAAACAGACAGCCAAGATCCGACGGGATTGAATCGAATCCACAGCAGTTGACAATGCGTGCACCGCTGGCGCGCGCCTGATCCTCGTGTGCGTCGATCATGCGTCGTATCCACTGGGTTTCGCCAGTGATGTCGCAGTAATGGGTGCCGGTGCGCACGCATGCTGCGACCAGCTCGCTGCCATATTTGGCAAACGGTCCCACAGTGGAGCAGATCACGCGGGTTTGATTGACCAGCGCCTCCAGGCTGTCCGGGTCATGGCTGTCCGCGAGCAGGATCGGGACAGCCTTGGATCCCTGGCCGAGTCCATCGCGGACGGTTTCGAGTTTGGCCTGATTGCGGCCGGCCATGGCCCAACGCAATTCGCCGCCGACGCCGTATTGACCGAGCAGGTACTCGGCCACCAGTCGTCCGGTAAAGCCGGACGCGCCCCAGATGACAAGATCGAAGTCGCTCGTGTTGCTTGTGTTTTCTTTGTTCATAAGGCCCAAGGCTAGTGCCCGGTGTGCTCGCTAGCAAGCAATGCGTTCGAATGGGGCAAAGAGTAGTCGGCTGTGGCCAGGGTGTTTTGAATCGCCAGGCTTCTTTTGGGGCGTCTGATCGGGGGCATTGCGGGAAGGCGTGCCGGCAGCGAACCGGTGCCGGGAACGAGAGCGCGTCGGTGATGTTGGCGTGTCATCGTAATCGTCAACAGGAATGGCCAACAAGAAAGGCTATAAAGAAGTATCAGGAAGAGGCTCTGACTCGACGTTGTGCCAGCTTTAAAGGCACTGCGCAAAGGTGTAACCTTACAACCGGCCCGCCCATCAGGAACGGGCGGTCCCGCCCCGTTAAGCCGGGATCCAATAGTGGCGGGTTTTGACGTGCGAACTCCGCCGCCGATCGGAGGTGCAGGATCGCTACCATCACTACCAGTGCGGCCGACGATGACTATTTGCCGCCCGAGCTGGCAGCCTGCCACGAGTGTGACCTGCTGAATCAGGTTCCCGCACTGGGCCCGGGCGCTACCGCGCGTTGCGCGCGCTGTAACAACGTGTTGTGCAAGAACCCGCCCAACTCCATCGAAAACTGCCTGGCCCTGACGCTGTCTTCGCTGTTTCTGTTTATCGTCGCCAACAGCTTTTCGTTTCTCAGGTTCGGCACGCCCGGCAATATGCGTACCACCACCCTGGTCACTGGCGTCGCCAGTCTTTGGGGAGAAGGCCAGTACTTACTCGCTGGACTGATCATGATGGTTGGCGTGATCATGCCAGGATTCCTGATTGTGCTGGGCTTGTATGTGCTTTTTCCACTACATCTCGGGCGCAAAGTCCCAGACATGGCAGACGTAATCCGCCTGATGCTCCATGTCCGGGAATGGGCGATGGTCGAAGTGTTCGTGGTCGGCATCCTGGTGGCCTACGTCAAGCTGGCAAACATGGCGGAACTCGTGCCCGGTGTGTCCGCCTATGCTTTTGCTTTGCTGATGATCACCCAGGCATGGACCAGCGGAAGTCTGGAGCCACGTGTCCTTTGGCGTCGGCTGGCCAAGCTTTCATGAGCGGTCCGATGCCGACGGCCCGCGATGCAGGTCTCGCCGTATGCCACGATTGTGGCCAGCTGGTGCGGCTTTCGGCTGAGCACCACCATTGCCCCCGATGCCATGCCGTTGTGCACCTGCGTACGCCCAACAGTATTGCTCGCTCATGGGCACTGCTAATTGCTGCGGCTATCTGCTATATCCCGGCGAACGTGTTGCCGGTGACGGTGGTCGATGCGCTGGGCCAGATCCAGGGGGACACCATCATGAGCGGTGTGCTGTATTTCCTGCATCACGGAGACTGGCCACTGGCTCTGGTGATCTTTACCGCCAGTATCGCAGTGCCGATGAGCAAGATCGCCATGCTGATGTATCTGCTGGTGTCGGTCCAGCGCCGTTCTGTGTGGCGGCCGGCAGACCGGACGCGAGTGTATCGTATCGTGGAGTTGATCGGCCGCTGGTCCATGCTGGACATGTTTGTGGTGACCATCCTCGTTGCGCTGGTCCAGTTGGGATTCTTTGCTACTATGCATGCCGGCGCCGGCGCCCCGTACTTCGGCGCAGTCGTCGTATTGACCATGCTCGCCGCACAGCAATTTGACCCCCGGCTGATCTGGGATACCGTGGAGGCACAAGATGACCGACAAGAAAGCTGAGCCCCAGCTGCCATCAGGCGGGTATCCGGCGGCCGCGGTCAGCGCCAAGCGGGGTTTTTCCGTCGTCTGGCTGGTCCCGATCGTCGCCGCGCTGGTTGCACTCTGGCTGGTATACAAAAACATCAGCGAGACCGGGCCGACGGTCCAGATCAAGTTTGAAACCGGTGAGGGTCTGGTTGCAGGCAAGACCAAGATACGGTTCCGGGACGTGGAAATCGGCGTCGTCACCGACGTGGACCTTGAAAAGGAGAAGGACGGAGATTTCACTGGTGGTGGCGCATGCTGAGCTGCACCCCTCCACCAAGGACTACCTGACCGAGAACACCCGGTTTTGGGCGGTCCGGGCTCATATCAGCGCGGGCCAGGTTGCCGCGCTTGGTACCTTGTTTTCCGGCGCGTATATCGCGATGGATGGGAATGCCGAGGGCAAGAAGACCAAAGATTTCGTTGCCCTGAAAAAGCCGCCAGTTATCGATCCCCGGTTTCCCGGCAAGCATTACAAGCTCAGCGTGGATCGTCTGGGCGGTCTGAATCCCGGGAGCCCGGTGTATTACCGTCAGATCGAGGTGGGCATGATCACGGACTATGTATTGCAGGATGATGGCACCATCTTGCTCGATGTCTTTATCGAGACCCCTCACCACGAACGGATCTTTGACAACACCTTGTTCTGGAATGCAGGCGGGATTGATCTGAAGATCGACGCCAGCGGTGTATCACTCGACACCGAGAGCCTGATATCGGTTTTGATGGGTGGCGTCGCTTTCGATATTCCTCCTCGGGCGTCAGCGGGCGCCCCGGCGAAGGAAGAGACGGTGTTCCCGCTGTTCCGCAATCGGTCCCAGGCCAATGCGATTCAGTATACGATCACGAGGAAAAATATCTGCTGTTCTTCGATCAGTCTCTGCGCGGACTGCAGGTGGGGGCGCCCCTCGATTTCCGCGGACTGGATATAGGCGAGGTGGTCAGCATCGGTCTGGATGCTGATTTCAATCGCGACCAGATCCGAATGCCGGTGGTGGTGGAGATTGAACCCGAACGATTCCGGATCGTCGGCAGCCCCGAAGAAGATGATTTGCTGGATAAGCTGATCGACCAGGGCCTGCGTGCCCAACTGACGATAGCCAATCTGGCGCTGGGGAAGAAGGCTGTGACTCTGGATTTCTTCCCGAATGCAGAACCGCCCCCGGTCGTTGCCGCGGGCAGGTATCCGGAGATTCCGACGATACGCTCGCCGGGCGCCGAGCTGATCAGCAATCTGGCGCAGATTTCTGCCGATTTAAAGACCGTGCCCTACGTGCAGATCGGTCAGGAAATGAAGACCGCACTCGACCAGGTGGGCACGACCATGGAGGAGGCGCGCACCTTGCTTGCCACCGCCAACACCGACATTGCGCCGCGTCTGGCGGCTTCATTGGCCGAGGCTGAGTCGACGCTGGCGGCCACTCGCGCCATGGTGGCCACCAATTCGGTGACGCGAACGGAATTGAACCGTCTTCTGATCGAACTGAGCGACGCGGCGGAAGCGATCGCAGCCGTCGCCGAGTATCTTGAACAACATCCCGAAGCGCTGATCTTTGGCAAGGAGAAGACGCAGTGAGACAAGCAGCCAGAGTCATGCTGATGACGAGCATGTTGTACGCATTTATCAGCGTGGCAGGCTGCGCTCATCGCAGTCCGAACGTTTCCTTCTACACTTTAACGCCGCAAGCAGCGGCCACCGGCAATGCGGTGCAGGTCGCAGACAAGCCGGTGTCCGTGATTGTGGGTCCGGCCGATTTTCCCAGGGCCTTGCGACGTGCCCAGTTGGCGACGCGCTCCGGGCCGAACAAGATCGAGTTCGACCAGTTCAATCGATGGGCCGGCTCGCTGGACAGTGATTTCCTTGGCACGGTCGGCAGCAACCTGAGTGCGCTGCTCGGCAGCAATCGGATAGCGGTATATCCCAACGTTCCGGTATTTGCCGTGGACTACCAGGTGAGCTTTGAAGTCCAGCGTTTCGATAGCGATGCCGACGGATTGGTGACGCTGGAAACGCGTTGGGTGCTGCAGGCCGGCGATACTGCGGCGGCCGTTTACGTCGGCCAGTTCAATGACACTCGCATGGCGGCTTCCACCGATCCATCAGCCACCGTCGCCGCGCACAGCGAGCTGGTTGCAGCCCTGAGTCAGGATATCGCTGCACAAATCCGCCAGGACGTCGCCGGTCCCTAGTGTCCTCTTCGCTTAGTTCGCTAACGGGACACTAGCGCCGCGCGTAGATGACTGCAGGGCCGGGATCGGCGGACCCGGCCGCGTCCACGCTTAGCGGTCGCGCGTCGGGCAGCAGACGCTGCCAGTCGGGGCCTTCAGGGGTCTTGAACAACAGGTCTATTTGCGCCGGCACGACGTGCCAGCCTCCGGCAGCAATTTCGCGATCCAGTTGTCCCGGGGCCCAGCCGGCGTGGCCGGCAAATATCCTCATTCGCTCTGTCGCAAAATCGCTGGCCGGCAACGCGAGCAGCGCTTTCTCGCTGGCCGATATATACACATCCCCGGTTACTGCGATGGCATCACCGGTATCTGGCGCAGTGTCTGAGCGAAACAGAACCATCATGCGGTCCAGCATGAGCGGACCGCCAAAAAAAACCGGCCCGCCGTAGTCGGCCAACTGGTCGATGTCCGGCATGACCTCCCGGGGCGTGACCCGGGTCGGGCGATTGACAATGATGCCCATTGCGCCGTCTTTGTCATGCCGGATGATCAGCACGACCGACTTTGCGAAGTTGGGGTCAGGCAGATCGCGAACCGCGACCAGGAACCGTGCTGCCTGAGTATCGGTATCTGCCAGGGCGGGGCCTCCTGATGAGCTCATCACGGCCAGCGCGAGGGATGCAGCCGCGATCCGCTGCGCGGCCCTACGCATCTTCATTTATGTTGCCGGTCGAATTCGCGATCCACCGATCCAGAATGTTGCTCATGATCGAGTTGTTCTGTCGTGACAACTGCTCGGTCCTGATAAGAATAGTCTCGGCGCTCTGGACAAAGCGATGTTCATTCAATTGATCTGCATCCCGTGCGACCAGCATTGCCGCCCATTCCGGCGTGACTTCAAGATGAAATTGCAGGGCCGCATGGGGACCCCAGACAAAACCCTGGTTTTCATAGGCATCCGTGCTGGCAATATGGATCGCCCCGTCAGGAATTCCAAATGTGTCCTGATGCCAGAAAAAGGATGTGAACTCAGTGGGAAGAGATGCGCCTGGCCATGACTCCGCTGCGGCCTCTGTCAGGCGCACCGGAAACCAGCCGATCTCGGGATGGCTCCCGGCCGACACCGGCGCACCGAGCACGCGTGCCAGCATCTGCGCGCCGAGGCAGATGCCAAACACGGGTTTGTCTGCATTCACAGCCTGCTCGACCAGATGGCATTCAGCGGCGATCCACCGGTGCGTCCGTTCGTCTCGGAGGCTCATCGGGCCGCCCATCACGATCAGTCCGTCGAAGTCGGCCAGCCGAGGTAAGCGGGCACCGCCGGCAACCTGCACCGGGTCCAGGAAATGACCTTTTTCACGCGCCCAGCGTGGCAGAAAGGCGGGACCGTCAAAAGCCGCATGCTGAAGACACTTGAGCCTGATCGGGCTTCCTGGTGCAGAATCCATCGAGTGTTTTTTTCCTTGTCGATCTGCCTGTTGAACGGTCACCATCTGCTGCGCAACAAGTCGCTAGTCCATGTGCAGCTCGACGATGTCGCCGTCCTCTACTCTGTGTTCCGGCCCGACCTGCTGGCCATCGTACACCGAGGCACCCCAGATGCGAGCGAAGCGCAGCGAGGCGGCCATGTCCTGGTGGACCCGGGCGGCGACGTCCGTCACCGAGTCACCACCGAACACCGTGAACGGCTTATGCATGTCCGGCGCTTTACCGGGAGTTTTTGTGTAGACCCTCACCACATCAAGATGTTCGAACAGGAATGAACCGATACGGTCGAGCCCGTGACCTGTTTCTGCCGAGGTACCTATGGCCGGGAGGCTCAAATCGAGCAGGTCCTCCAGGACCTCGATCTCGCCTGGCCCCGGGTCCAGATCCCGCTTGTTCGCCAACATCAGGCCTGGCAACTCGATGCGGAAGGGGTCTTCCTGTTGAGATGCTGCGGGTTCCGGCCGCGCTCCGCCGCCGGGCCAGGCAGCAGTCAATCCGATTTTGTGTCCATCCAGCCACTCCAGCACGTACGCCAGTTGTTCAGTACAGGCTGGGTCAGATAGATCGACCACCAGCATGGCCGCATCAGCCGTCTGTAACGCGGTGGGCAACCAGGGAGCGGTGAAATCTGCCCCGATCGACGGCAGATCCAGAATCTGAAAATGCACGTCTTCCCAGGCCAGCATGCCCGGTTGAGCCTGGCGGGTAGTAAACGGATAGGCGCCGATTTCCGATCTGGCCCCTGTCAGTCGATTGTGCAGCGCCGATTTGCCCGAATTTGGCGGACCCAGCATCGCCACCTGAGCGGCGCCTTCCCGGCGTACTGAGTGGCTCTGAGCACCTCGCTTCCCGCCTTTCCTGGGGCCGGCAAGCTCATCGCTCAACTGCTTGATCCGACTCTTGATATCACCCTGGAGGTGCTCGGTCCCCTTGTGTTTGGGAATCGTGCGCAACATCTGCCGCAGGCAATCGAGTCGCTCCCTCGGATCACGGGCCTTGCGAAACGCGGCCTCGGCCTTCTTGTATTCCGGGCTGACATTAGTCGGCATTTGACAGACTCCGGTCACACACCGCTTGCGCAGCGTTCATGTGATGACTGGATAAGCTGGCCGGACGCAAGTTCATGCCTTGCCGCCCTGGAATGCATGCCGGACGATTTCTTCGAGCCGCTTATGTTGCGCGGAACAGGCATGGAAAGCAGACAATTGCCCACGGGCGCGCACCTGGTTGTGCTCGCTGCGACTGGCATACACCTGCGGGTCCCAGCCAAAATAAGATTCCTGCACAGCGTCGGCACAGAAGCGCGTTGCCAGTTCAATCAAAATGGTCCGCGTCGCCAGCACGATCGTTTGCCATTCCGGCTCGGTGATCCAATCGCCGGTCTCGCTGGCATAAGCGATGATGGCCGCCTCGAACAGATCTGCTGAGAAGCGGGCGTCGGTGGAATCCTCACCCGCAGCATTGCACCATGAGCGCATGGCGTCGCCCATTTCAAGCGGCAGCGGCATAAGTCCGAGCGTATCCAGATCGACCAGGCATAGGGCCTTGATACCGTTGTCATCGAACAGGATATTGTTGATCTTGGGGTCGCCATGGACCACTCGATCCGGTGTCTCGGGGAGCGCGGGCAGTGTCGCCGCGAGATCCAGTATTTCCTCGGCCAATGGCCTGATCTTTCGCATGTGCCGATGTGCCTGGCTGAGCTGCGTGGCCTGGCGAAGGTTATTCAGATGCGCCTGGGTGTCATGAACACCCAATCTGGGTTGCCGAAAGCGGTGCTTGAACCCGACCAGCGCGCTATGGAAACGGCCGAGCAAGGCGCCGGCCTCTCTCGCCTGGCCTGTGCCGCCGAGCATGTCAAGACTTAGCCCGGGGACCCAACTGAGCAGACGCCACACCTCGCCATCCTGAGTCACTGAAGCCGAGCCGCTGCGTGTGCGTATCAATCGCGGCGTCCGTAATCCCTTTGAATCGAGAAACCTGGTTGCTGCATCGATATCTTCGTTCACCCCGGCTGGGAAGAGGGGGTTCACTGCCTGCAGGACCCGGCGCTCCCCGGCGTCGAATTCAAGCAAGAAGGTCTGATTGATCAAGCCCCGTCCAAGACGGCGGATTCCCTGCGGCATGGGACCGAAGTGCTTTGCCACAAGACCTGCGATTGCGGCCTTGCGCGGAGGCGAGAGTGTTTCGGCAGCGTTGGACACGGTGCAAAGCATGATGCCCGGGGCACGGATTTTCAATCCTGACGGCCGGTTCTGGCCACCGGGGCTACTGCCGCTAACCAGGACCTGGATCAGTTCGCGGCTGTCTCCTGACTGTTATGATCGGGATGGAATTGTGTTCGTGTAACTGTCGCAGGCATATGACGCAAACCGGAAAGCCAAGTCAGCAATCCTACCTGCAATCGGACCTGAAATCGGTCGATGCTCGCCGGTTCCCCTGGTTATGGGTGGGCAGCGCGTTCTTGCTGACTGTCCTGATGTTTGCGGGGCTAGCCTGGCATGTCCGATCTTCTTTCGAGGTGGGTCGCGAAGTTGCCGAATCGTATGTTGCCAGTGATCGCTTGCGCGACCTGATGACTGAACTGCAGCAGCAACTCGCCACCACGGCCATCCTGCTGATCGCGACCCATGATCCCTCATGGAAAGTCCGACACATGGAGGTGGAGTCGAAACTGCAGACAGCGCTGCGCGAGACAATCGGTAACACCGAGTCCGGGTACAACACTGCGGCGCTGATCGAGGCGGGCGAAGCCATCCGCGAACTCAGCGCTCTGGAGGCAGAGGCGACCTCGCTGGCGGAGTGGGGGGAGGTCAACGAAGCGCTGGCGCTGTTGTCTGGTGATGAATACCGGGACATCCAGCAACGGTTTCTGGCAGCTTCGCAGTTGTTTATCGATGATCATCGGCGTTTCCTCAACGAACGGCTGGCACTGCAGGCTGAGCGTGAGGTGCAGTCGGTAGGCGTCGCGTTCCTGATCTTGCTGCTGAGCCTGGCGATCTGGGTCGCCCTGGTACGCCGTTTGCGTCGTTGGGGTACTGCGCTGGACAGGGAATCCGGTATTCGGCGCCAGTTGGAAGCCGAGTTGCTCCAGGCGCAGAAGATGGAGGCCGTGGGTCGGCTCGCCAGCGGCATCGCGCATGACTTCCGCAACCTGCTGACGGCGATCCGCGGTTACGTAACGCTTGCACGCGACAAAATCCCCAGTCTGCATCCAGCGCGCCATGCACTGGGCCGGGTGGAGGAAGCCGCAGACCAGGCCGAAGGCGTGATACGCGGGCTGCTGACGTTTGGTCGCCGGTCTGTCGCCGAGAAAAAGGCAGTGGATCTGGGGGTGCTGATCAACCGCGGCGCTGCCTGGGCGCAGCGCATGGTGCCGCCAACGGTGCGCCTGGATACCCGGGTGCAGGAGGACGAGGACGGGTTGTGGGTGCTTGCCGATCCGGTTCAATTGCAGCAGGTCCTGCTCAACCTGGTGGTGAACGCCTGTGATGCGATGCCGGGGGGCGGCAGCCTGGAAATTGCCGCGCAGCGGATTACGGATGGGTCGACCGATGCCATCAGCATGTCAGTCCGCGACACCGGCTGTGGAATGAGCGAAGAAGTTGCCGCCCGAGCGCTGGAGCCGTTCTTTACGACCAAGTCGATCAGCGAAGGCACGGGCCTCGGTCTATCGATGGCGCATGGCATTGTGACCCAGCATGGCGGGGTGCTGAGTCTTGATTCTGCGCCCGGCAGCGGCACAACCGTGAGCATCCACTTGCCCTCAATTCCAGCGCCATTGGAATCTGAACCCGGATCCGACGGCATCGCTGATGCGTCGGAAGAGATGGGACATGTTCTGCTTGCGGAGCCGCATGATTATGTCAGGCAGATCATGACCGCGGCTCTTGAAGCAGCCGGGTACACTGTTTCGGCGATGGCCAGCGCTGGTTTATTGCTCGAACAATTAGAGCGCGCGTCAGACGGACCAGCATTGGTTGTGCTCAATTCGGATCTGCCCGGAATCGCAAGCCGCGGCCCGGTGCTGTGGTTGCGCACGTCCGGTTATCAGGGGCCCGTGCTGTTGATGAGCGGCGACCCGGATTCAGATGTCGGGGATTTGGATGACGGTCAGGTCATGCTGCTGCCCAAGCCGGTCAGCATGGCGCAACTGAAGCGCCTGGCGCTTGGTATGACGCGCAGTAAATCGGAGCGGAAAACAGTCAGATGAACAAGCCGATAAGTGTTTTGCTGGCAGACGACCATACCCTGGTCAGAGAAATGCTGGTTGAACGTCTGCAAAGCGAGGCAGACATAGAGGTCGTGGCCAGCGTGGCCGATGCAGGGGAAGCCCTGCGAGTGGCCAGGGAGACGCAGCCGCAGGTTTTGCTGATGGACATCGACATGCCTGGGCGATCCCCGTTCGAGATCGCCGCGGAAATCAGAAAATCGATGCCGTCATCGCGTGTGGTATTCCTCAGTGCACACATGAATGATCAATATATCGAACAGGCACTGGAATGCGAGGCAGCGGGTTATCTGACCAAGGATGAGCCGACCACGCGGGTGATCGAGGCGATCCGCGTAGTGGCCAGCGGTGCCACCCATTTTTCCAGCGCGGTCAGTGAGCGTATCGTCATCGATGAACACGGCGCGCACCTCAGTCGTGAACATCTGACCCGGTTGAAGTTGCTGACTCAGAGAGAACTGGAGGTGCTTGGTCACCTGGCGCAGGGCCTGCCCAAGAAGACTGTCGCGACCTTGATGGATATTTCGGTGAAGACGGTCGAAAAGCACTGCGATCACATCATGGAAAAGCTCGATATCCACGATCGGGTTCAGCTGGCAAGGTTTGCGATCCGTGAGGGACTCTCACAGCCCTGATCGGTGCTCTTGATTGACCTTGTCAAATCTCCGGCCTAACCATGCCGGATGGCCCGGGATTCCTACGTTGCTCTGCAGCATCTGTTGCCGTAATCTGACCGGTCTGGACCCGAATTGGGCGTGGTGTTGAAGGGCTGGTTTGCGCATGTCAGTCAGAGCATGGTCGGTAAATAAATTCGGCGGCGGCAGCCTGGCCGGCGCGCAAGAGTTCCGCGCGGTGGCCCAGATTCTGATTGACGCTGGAGATGGCGCCCGTGCCGGGGTGGTCTCTGCGTCGGCGGGTATTACGGATCGACTGATGGCGCTGGTTGAGACGCCAGCGGCAGATGATGTTGACAGCCGCCTGCAGCGGATCCGTCAACATCACCTTCGATTGGCAGATGAACTGCTTGACGGACCAGCTCGCGCTGAATATGTCGATGCGCTTGAGCAGGATCTCGATACCATCTCAGCGGTGATCCGGGCGGCGAGCCTGCTTGGCCGGTCCGCTCCGGAAGCCCGCAGCCTGGTGTCGGGGTTTGGCGAAGTATGGTCGGCACGTCTGCTCGCGGCGCATCTTGGCGATCTGGGTGTCAACAGCCGTTGGCTGCATGCTGGCGAGATTCTGACGATACGCAATTCCGAGCTGGGACCGGTGGTGCTGTGGGATGAGAGTCGCGCTCGCCTGCGCGAGCGCTTGCCCGAAGACGACGCGGTGATCGTGGTGATCACCGGTTATGTCGCACGCGAAGAAACGGGTGTTCCGACGACCCTGGGTCGCAACGGCAGTGATTTCTCTGCCTCTATCTTCGGTCGTCTGCTCGATGCCAGCGAGATCGTGATCTGGACAGATGTGGACGGCGTGATGAGTGGCGACCCCCGTCGGGTCAACGAGGCGGCGGTGATTCCCGAGCTGTCTTATCACGAGGCGATGGAGCTGGCTTACTTCGGCGCCAAGGTCATCCATCCGAGGACGATGGGCCCGGCGGTGGAGAAGGGCATTCCGATCTACATCCGCAATACGTTTCGACCACAATCTCCGGGCACTCGTATATCGGCGGATGGCGGCGAAGGCAATCGTGTAAAGGGCATCTCGACCATAGACGGCATCGCGCTTATCAACCTTGAAGGCGCAGGCATGATAGGTGTCCCGGGCACCGCTGACCGGCTGTTCGGCGCGCTCAGAGAGTCGTCGATTTCGGTGGTAATGATTTCGCAGGGCAGTTCCGAACACTCAATCTGTTTCGCTGTGCCCGAGCAGGATGCCGAACGGGCGGCGCAGGTGGTCAGACACGCGTTCTCCAAGGAACTGGAGCAGGAGCAGATTCAGGGCGTCGATCTGACGCCGGCCTGCAGCATCCTGGCCGTGGTCGGAGATGGAATGCAGGGCATGCCTGGGATCGCGGCGACACTGTTTGAGGCCCTCGGCAGAGCGGGTGTAAACGTCCGCGCGATCGCCCAGGGGGCCTCGGAACGCAATATCTCCGCGGTAATTGATACCGAGGACGCGACCCGGGCGGTCAAGGCGGTTCATTCAGGATTCTACCTCTCGCCGCAGACTATTTCGGTGGGCGTTATCGGCTGCGGCACGGTTGGCGCCGCATTGCTGGAGCAGTTCGGCGCAGAGCTGTCGCGCTTGCGCCGGGATTTCAATGTTGATCTGCGGATTCGTGGCATCGCCAGCTCGCGCCGGATGTTGCTCGACGATCGTCGTCTGGACCCGGCCCGCTGGCAGTCCGACATGGCCGGTCAGGCGGAGGATATGGATCTGGACCGGTTCGTCAGCCATATCCACGCCGAGCATCTGCCCCATGCAGTGTTGATCGATTGCACTGCCGATCAGGGTATCGCCGAGCATTATGCCGCCTGGCTGGATCAGGGTATCCACCTGGTGACACCGAACAAGAAGGCCAACACGGGTTCGCTGGACTATTATCTGCGCCTCACGGAAGCGCGCCGCCGTGGCGGTTCGCGCTATCTCTACGAGACCACGGTAGGTGCCGGTCTGCCGATCGTCCACACCTTGCGCGATCTGCGCCAGACCGGTGATGCCATCCTTGCTATCGAAGGCGTCTTGTCCGGGACGCTGGCTTATCTGTTCAACGTATATGACGGCAAGCGGCCGTTTTCCGAAATCGTGCGCGAGGCACGAGACAAGGGCTATACCGAGCCGGACCCACGCGACGATCTGTCAGGAATGGATGTGGCGCGCAAGGTCGTGATCCTGGGCAGAGAGATGGGTCTGCCGCTGGAACTTTCGTCGGTGGATGTGGAATCGCTGGTGCCGCCGGGCCTGGAGCAGGGCGATGTCGAATCGTTTCTGGACGGTCTGGCGAAGCATGACGAGGGCTTCCTCGGCCGCCTGGAACAGGCGCAGGCCAGCGGTAAGGTGCTGCGCTATGTGGGCCGTCTGCAGCCAGGTGGACCGGTGAGCGTGCGTCTTGAGCAGCTGCCCGGAGATCACCCGTTTGCGCGAATCAACCTCACCGACAACATTGTGCAATTCGTCACCCGGCGCTATCGCGAGAATCCCCTTATCGTCAGAGGCCCGGGCGCGGGTCCCGCGGTAACCGCAGCCGGTGTTTTTTCAGATTTACTCCGCTTGTGTGGAAATCTTGGAGCCAATCTCTGAGATGAGTCTGCGCTTCGTCAGCACGCGAAACACTGCAGGCGCGCCTGCGGTCACCGCCTCTACCGCAATCCGCGCGGGTCTGGCTGATGACGGTGGTCTGTATGTGCCTACCGCGCTGCCGCGCCTGCATCCATCCGATTTCGACGCGGTCACCAGCCCGGCAGAAGTAGCGAGGGTATTGCTTGCGCCGTTTTTTGACGGTGACCCGCTAGCCGACAAACTCGAGCAGATTTGCGCTGAGACGTTCCACTTCCCGTTGCCGCTGCAGCAACTGGACGATGGACCGGCCGTGCTTGAGTTGTTTCATGGGCCGACGGCGGCCTTCAAAGACATCGGCGCGGGGTTCCTGGCAGCCTGCATCCAACGCATCGAGGCCAGCGTGGAACGTCCGTTGACGGTGCTGGTCGCCACATCCGGTGACACGGGCAGCGCGGTTGCGGCGGCTTTCCATCGGCGACCCGGGATCGAAGTCACTATCCTGTTTCCCTCTGGCCTTGTTTCCTCGCGACAGGCACATCTGTTGTCGTGCTGGGATGGCAACGTACGTACCTATGCGGTAGACGGCGTTTTTGATGATTGCCAACGCATGGTCAAAGATGCGTTTGCCGATACCCAGATCACTGCGTCGCGTCGGCTTAGTTCCGCCAACAGTATCAACATCGGCCGCCTGCTGCCGCAAATGGTTTACTACGCGACTGCCTCATTGCACGCCTACAGACATGGACTGGCGCCGCCAGGCTTCATCATTCCGAGCGGCAATCTGGGGAATGCTTTCGCCTGCCTGATGGCGCGAGAGATTGGTCTGCCGATCGGTGATGTGATACTCGCCACCAACGCCAATCTGACGATGGCGGAGTATCTGGATAGTGGTGAATGGCGGCCGCGCGGTTCGGTGGCGACGCTGGCGTCCGCGATGGATGTCGGTGATCCGAGCAACATGGAGCGCGTGTTCTGGCGCTTCAGTGATCATGCGGGAGTCAGCGCGGCGCTGAAGGTCATTGCCATAGACGACCCGGCGATACGCTCGGCGATCCGTCAGGGGCCACAACGCTGGGGGCAGATCTGGTGTCCGCACACGGCAACCGCGATCAGCGCATGGGAGCAATTGCCGGCATCTGTTCAGGCTCGACCCTGGATTGCGGTGGCCACCGCGCATCCCGCCAAGTTCAACGATATCGTTGAACCACTGATCGGCGAAGAGGTTCCGCTGCCGGCAGAAATGCAGCGACTGCTGGCACTGCCGGCGAGGGCCGACAGCATGCGCGCAGAACCCGGTGCGCTGCGCGATGCCCTGATGCGGGGCTAGTCGTCGTCCCTGTCCTTATCCCTGGCATCATCTCTCTGATGATCGCCATTCTTTTCGCGATCCTGGTCGCGGCGGGAAGGCCGGTGGTGATGACCGTCGCGCTTGTGCCTGTTCCTGGGCTGATCTGAGTCCCTGCGTAGCTTCTTCAGTGGTCGCTCGCCCTTGTCCAGATCGTCCTGGATGTCGTAGTCGTCGGTGGTGTCATCGTCTGCATCGTCTGACTCAGATCCAGGGACAGTGTAATGTTTGCCCATGACTTGTCTCCGCATTCCGGTCCGAGGTCTCGCGACCATTAAGTCGTCTGTGCCGCCGCCCCGCGGGTCCCGGCACATCTCGAAATTACCTCGCGGTGTTGGACTGTCAAGGGTTTTCTTGCCAACCCGCCTGGCGGGACCGGTAAGACACAGACGCCGGACCGGCAGCAGAGCCATACAGGCACCCCTGCTGATAAAGGAAAGGGCGCCTCTGAGGGTCTGTCCACGCCAGGCCGCTCGATGAGCGCCCCGGTTCTGGTGACCGGTGCGACCGGCTTCATAGGTGCCAGACTGGTATCCCGATTGCGCGCCGATGGGCAACAGGTGCGCGCATTGGTCTTGCCCGGAGATCCAGTACCGGCAGAGTGGGATTCGGATGTAGAAGTGATTCCTGGAGACATTGCTGAACCGGCGGACGTCCGCCGCGCCGTTACCGGCGCTGAGCGCGTGTTTCATCTGGCCGCGGTAGTCGGGGACTGGGGTCCTGAAACGCTGTTCCGTCGGGTCACAGTCGAGGGAACCCGTCATCTACTTGCAATCGCTGGTGAGCATGATGCTCAGGTCATATTGGCATCCAGCATCGTCGTCTACGGCGACCGCCTGGGTCGTCAGCGCTGCGACGAAGAGGTGCCACACGGCAAACCATATGGGCCTTACAGTCGCGCCAAGCAGATGCAGGAAGTACTGGCGCGCGAGCAGATCGACCGTGGCGCGGATATCCGTATCGTCAGGCCGGCGAATGTGTATGGCGCAGGTAGCCGGAACTGGGTCGACGAAGTGATTCGGGTGCTGGCCAGCGGGGCGCCCACGCTTGTCGACGGCGGCGTGCAGGACGCCGGACTCGTGCATGTAGAGAATGTCGTCGATGTCATGCTGCGCGCGGCTTCAGAGCGCGCCGCAGCCGGGATGGTGTTCAATGCCTGTGACGAATTGGGAGTCAGCTGGAAGGAGTATTTCAGTGACCTGGCCACCGCCTCCGGAGCGAGCAGGCCGGGTTCAGTGCCAGGATGGCTGGCCTGGCCGCTGGCGACCGTCATGGAGCGAATCTGGCGGATGGTCGGATCGCGTAGCCGGCCGGCGCTGACCCGGGAAGCGATTCACCTGATCAGTTCCAATCACCGGGTACCGGCGACGCGTGCCCGGGAGCAACTCGGGCACAAGCGTTTGCTCGATTACAACGCCGCAATGGACGAGATCGCCGGCTATTTGCAGCAAGCCAGGCGCGGCGAAAAGCGTTAGCCTGCTGTTTCGGCCTTGGCCATCTGCATGTCTCGCTCCCTGGCTCGACGCTGATGTGCAAGCACGACGCCGGCGATAATCGTGCCAATGGCGACCAATGCCACCAGGATAGTCGCCAGGGCGTTGATTTCGGGGCTGACACCCAGACGCACCTTGGAGAAAATCACCATCGGCAGCGTGCTGGAGCCCGGTCCTGACACGAAGCTGGCGATCACCAGATCATCCAGCGACAGGGTGAAGGACAATAACCATCCGGCCACCAGGGCCGGAGCGATAATCGGCAGCGTGATGAGGAAGAAGATCTTTGCCGGTCGTGCACCGAGGTCCAGCGCAGCCTCTTCTATCGACTCGTCCATGTCCGACAGTCGCGACTGGATGATCACCGCCACATAGGCCATCGAGAACGTGATGTGGGCGATGGTGATAGTGAGGAAACCACGGCCTGCCGGCCAGCCGAAAGCGGCCTCCATCGCAACGAACAACAACAGCAGCGAGAGGCCGGTAATCACCTCCGGCATCACTAATGGCGCCATCACCATGCCGGTGAACAGGGTGCGCCCGCGGAACCGGCGGAAACGTGCGATGACGAATCCGGCGATGGTGCCCAACGCGACCGCGGCGGTCGCATTCAAGGTGGCGATACGCAGGCTGATCCATGCCGCCTGCAGGATCTGATCGTTTTCCAGCAGGGCGCCATACCAGTGGGTCGAGAACCCGGCCCATACCGTGACCAGTTTCGACTTGTTGAAGGAGAACACAATCAACGAGACGATGGGCGCGTAGAGGAAGACGAACCCGAGGATCATCGCAGTCGGCACAAAGAACCTTCGCTGGTTCACGATTTGGCCTCGGCCGCTCTGGACTGGTTGTACTGAAACAGCACGATCGGAATCACCAGTAACAACAACAGAGCAATCGCTACCGCCGATGCCACCGGCCAGTCCCGATTGGCGAAAAATTCATCCCACAACACGCGACCGATCATCAGTGTGTCCGGGCCACCCAGCAGGGCAGGGATAACAAACTCGCCCACCGCCGGGATAAAGACCAGCATCGAGCCCGCAAGGATACCTGGCATCGATAGCGGCAATGTGACCTTGAGGAATGCCTTGGACGGTCTGCAACCCAGATCCGCGGCGGCCTCAAGCAAGGTGCCGTCGAGCTTCTCCAGGTTGGCGTAGAGCGGCAGGATCATAAACGGCAAATAGGAATACACGATACCCAGATAGACAGCGAAGTCGGTCTGCAACATGACCAGCGGCGTATCGATGATCCCGGTAGCGATCAGGAAATTATTGATCAGGCCATTGGTTTTCAGGATGCCGATCCAGGCATAAACCCGGATCAGGAACGAGGTCCAGAACGGCAGGATCACCAGCATCAGCAGCAGCACCCGACGATCAGGGCGGGCGCGGGCAATGCCGTATGCCATCGGATAGCCGATCAACAAGCACACAAACGTTGAAACGGCCGCGATCTTCACCGAGTTCAGGTACGCGTTCCAATACAGGGAGTCCTGAATCAGATATTGATAGTTACCCAGATTGAGTCTGATATTCAGGTATTTATGCTCGACCCAGTACCACAATGAGGTATAAGGCGGCTGCGCGATCTCGGTTTCAGCAAGCGAGATCTTCAGCACAATCACAAACGGGATCAGGAAAAACGCCAGCAGCCAGAGATACGGGATGCCGATCACCCCGGTCCGACCCAATCCTCTGAGCCGTCGCAGCACGGCCTGCAGGAACTCCTTTAGCCCGAACAGGCTGAGGCGCTTCACCGCGGTACTGGCGGTCTGGTTGACGCCCTTGGTCAGAGCGGGCGTCCCCCGGTTGCTCATTTGGTCACCACCACCGGACTGGAGGCGTCCCAGTACAGATACACGTGTTCATCCCAGAGGATGCGTTCGGGGTTGCCCCGCATCAGGTTCGGCTGGGTAATCCTGACGATTTTTCCGGAGGACAGTTTCACCAGATAGGTGGAGAAATCACCCATATACGCGACTTCGTCGACGACCCCGGAAATGCAATTGTGTTCTTTCCCCGGATCCTCGCGTGAGATGTGCATCTTCTCGGGCCGGATCGCGGCCCACACAGCGGCGTCCGGACCCGCGCTGACGCCATGATTCACCCATATGTCGGTTCCGGCTTCGGCCGAATGAATAACGACATGGTCCGGTTCGTCGACGGTCATCTTGCCGGCAAAAATGTTCACCGAACCGATGAAGTCGGCGACGAAACGACTCTGCGGGAATTCGTAGATATCCGTGGGCGTGCCGACCTGGATAAGCTCGCCTTCATCCATCACCCCGATGCGTGTCGCCAGCGTCATCGCTTCCTGCTGGTCATGGGTAACGACAATAAAGGTGACTCCAACCTGCTCCTGGATGTTCATCAGTTCGAACTGGGTGTGTTCACGCAGTTTCTTGTCGAGGGCGGCCAGTGGCTCATCCAGCAGCAGCAGTTTCGGCTGCTTGATCAGGCTGCGAGCCAGTGCGACACGTTGTCGCTGACCACCGGAAAGCTGGTGCGGTTTGCGCTTGCCGAACTGGCCCAGCTTGACCAGATCGAGCATATCCCGGGTCCTTTCGCGAACGACCCCGGCAGACAGTTTTTCCTGCTTGAGACCGAATGCGACGTTCTGTTCCACATTCATGTGCGGGAACAGCGCGTATGACTGGAACATCATGTTGACCGGCCGTTCGTAGGGAGGTATGTCCGCCATGTCCACACCGTCTATCAGGATGCGTCCGCTGGTCGGCTGTTCGAACCCGGCAAGCATCCTCAGCAGGGTGCTCTTGCCGCAGCCAGAAGCACCCAGAAGGCAAAACAACTCCTTTCGATAGATATCCAGCGAAAGCTCGTAGACGGCGACAAAATCGCCGAATTTCTTGCCCACTCGCTCGATCTGAACGTACGGCGTCTCATTGGAGTCACGCCACGGCTGAAACACGGTCGGAGCTTTTTCGCTTTCTGCCATGGCTACCTCGGCGAGCAGGAGTGCGCCCGGCCTGGTTGCCGGGCGCAGCAGTTACCTGGTGTTCTACTGTCCGGTCTTGAAACGAGTCCAGGTCCGGGTGAGATTGCGGGTGTACTCCGCGCTGTGCGACAGATCAGGATAGAGTTTGGCCTTGACCTCATCCGACGGGTAGATGCCCGGGTCGCCCAGCACTTCCTCGTCAACAAACTCCGCAGAAGCTGAATTCGGGTTGGCGTAGAACACGTAGTTCGACACCTCCGCGATAACTTCAGGTTGCAGCAGGTAGTTGATGAACGCATGCGCATTGTTCGGGTGCGGAGCATCCGATGGGATGGCCAGCATGTCGAACCAGATCACAGCGCCCTCTTTGGGGATGCTGTACGCAATCTCAATGCCGTTCTCGGCTTCCGCGGCGCGGTCGGCGGCGATCATCATGTCCCCGCTGTAGCCATGAGCGACGCAGATCTCGCCGTTGGCCAGATCGTTGATTTGTTGCGACGAGTGGATGTAGCGCACGAACGGCCGGATGCTCATCAGCAGTTCTTCGGCGGCCGCCAGGTCCGCGAGGTCCTCACTATTGGGGTTGCGGCCGAGATAAGCCAGCGCTGCGCTGACCACCTCGGTCGGCGCATCCAGCAGGGTAATGCCACAGGCAGACAGCACCTCGGCGGTCTCCGGATCGAACAGCATTGCCCAGCTGTCTGTCGGTGCCTCCGGGAGGAGTTCGGCCACTGCGCCCTCGCTATAGCCGATACCGGTTGTTCCCCACATATAGACCACGGCGTACTGGTTGTCCGGATCATGTTTGCCAACGCGGGCCAGGATGTCCGCGTCCAGATTGGACCAGTTGCTGAGCAGATCACGGTCCAGCTTGCGGAATACGCCGGCCTTGATCTGGCGCTCCAAAAACGAAGCCGAGGGAACGACGATGTCATAGCCGGTGTTGCCGGCCAGCAGTTTGGCCTCGACGACTTCATTGGAATCGAACACGTCGTAATTGACCTGGATACCGGTCAATTCTTCGAAATTGGCGATCGTGTCCTCTGCGATGTAGTCAGACCAGTTGTAAACGTTGAGGACCGGCTCTTCAGCCTCGACCTCTACGACGACAACTTCTTCCCCGGCCGCTGGCGCGCTAGCGTCTTCGGCCTTCTGGCCGCAACCCGCTGCCAGCGCCAGGCCTCCGATAAGAAAGGTCGTGCGACAGATTAATTGGATGGATTTCATTCTTACTCCCCAGGTAGTGCAAATATACGCCCGGCATCTCTCAGGGATGCCTGGTCCCGTTGTCTATATGCGAGCGAGCCGAAACCCGCCCGGTCTCCGATCAGACGCTCAGCCCAGCCGCAGTCTGATCGAGGCATTTCCTGACCAGTGATACCAGCTCATCGAGCTGCTCAGTCGTTATCACCAGTGGTGGCGATATAATCATAGTATCCCCGACCGCCCTCATGATGATGCCATTTTCGAAGCAAAAGTCACGACACATCGTGCCCGCGGTGCCTGCCGGCAAGAAGCGCTCCCGGGTTTCCTTGTTCCTGACCAGCTCCAGCGCGGCGACCAGACCCTTGCTTCTCGCTTCGCCAACGAGCGGATGGTCGGCCAATTCGGCCCAGCATCGCGCCAGGTGGGGCGCGGCCACGTCCCTGACATGATCGACGACGTTCTCCTGCTGAAGAATCTCGATGTTGCGGATGGCCACGGCGCAGCAGGTTGGATGGCCGGAATAGGTGAAGCCGTGATTGAATTCACCGCCCTTGTTGATCAGCACATCGGCGACCCGGTCTGAAACCATGACACCGCCGATAGGCAGATAGCCGGAGCTCATGCCCTTGGCGATCGGCATCAGATCGGGCTGGATGTCGTAGGTGTGTGAGCCAAACCACTGGCCGGTCCGGCCGAATCCGCAGATCACCTCGTCGACGATCAGCAGAATGCCTCGTTCGCGGCAAATACGGCTGATTTCCGGCCAGTACGTGTCGGGAGGAATAATCACCCCGCCTGCGCCCTGGATCGGCTCCGCGATAAACGCCGCCACCTTGTCCAGGCCGAGTTCGTCTATCTTCGTCTCGAGCGCACGGGCCGCCTTGATGCCGTATTCATCCGGGCTGAGTTCGCCGCCGTTCTTGTACCAGTAGGGTTGCTCGATATGGACTATCCCAGGGATCGGCAATCCGCCCTGGGCATGCATCGGTTTCATTCCACCAAGGCTGGCACCGGCCATAGTACTGCCATGGTAGGCATTCTCGCGGCTGATAATCACCGTTTTGTCTGGCTCACCGAGTGTGGCCCAGTAGTGACGGACCATGCGCACAACGGTGTCGTTGGCTTCGGATCCTGAGCCGGTAAAGAAAACATGGTTAAGCCGGTCAGGGGTAATTTCGGACAACAGTTCTGCCAGACGAATCGCCGGCGGCGTGGTGGTTTGGAAGAAGCTGTTGTAATACGGCAATTGCAGCATCTGAGCATGCGCTGCATCGGCCAGCTCGGTCCTGCCATAGCCGAGGTTGACGCACCACAGGCCGGCCATGCCGTCGAGGATGCGATTACCGTCTGAATCCCAAAGATAGATACCTTCGGCCCGGGTGATGATACGGCTGCCCTTGCGATTGAGCTGCTTGAAATCGGTAAACGGGTGCAGATAGTGTGCTGCATCCGATGCCTGCAACTCGCGTGTGGACGCTGCGGCGGGTTCATGCATTGCTCGGAGTCCTCAAATGCTCGGTTGTAGGTGAGTTTGGGTCTGGAGTCATACGTTAAGCAACAGGAATTCGCGTTCCCATGGGCTGATGACCTGGAAGAAAGTTTCGAATTCAGCTTCTTTTACCGCGCAAAAGCTCTCGACAAAGGTCTGCCCCAGAATTTCGATCAACTCCTCACACTCCTTGAACCGGGCCAGTGCGGTCTCAAGATCTCTTGGCAGCGTAAATGGCAGATCATAGGCATCGACATCAACCGGTTTACTGGGACGTAGCCCGTGCTTCATCCCCAGGTAGCCGCAGGCCAGAGAGGTAGCAATGGCCAGGTAGGGATTGACGTCGGATCCGGCCAGCCGGTTCTCGACCCGCCTTGATTGTGGATCGGACACCGGCACACGCAGACCGACGGTCCGATTGTCATAGCCCCAGTGGACATTGATCGGTGCCGCGTAGTAGCGGGTGAATCGACGATAGGAGTTCACGTAAGGCGCAAGCATTGGCACGGCCGCAGGCAAGAATCGCTGCAGTCCGGCGATATGATTGTGGAACAGCTGGCTGCTGCCGCCACGCCTGTTGGAGAACAGACTGCGGCCGGTGTCCTGGTCGACCACACTCTGATGAATATGCAGCGCGCTACCAGGTTCGTTAGCCATTGGCTTGGCCATAAAGGTGCAGTAGATGTTATGACGATGTGCAGTCTCACGCATCGTACGCTTGAAAATAAACACCTGATCTGCCAGTGCCAAAGGCTCGCCGTAGATGAAATTGACTTCCATCTGCGCAGCACCACCCTCATGGATCAGCGTCTCGATCTCAAGCTCCTGAGCTTCGCAGAAGTCGTACATCTCCTCGAACAGCGGATCGAACTCATTGACTGCATCGATGCTGAAGGTTTGACGCACCGTTTCCGGGCGGCCCGAGCGACCCACCGGAGGTTCCAGTTCATAGTCCGGATCCACGTTGGGTTTGACCAGGAAAAACTCCACTTCGGGCGCCACCTGCGGTTTCCAACCCTCTTTTGCGTAAAGCTCAAGCACTCTGCGCAGCACGTATCTGGGTGCCGTCGTCACCGGAGATCCGTCGTGGTGGAAACAGTCGTGGATACACT
Source organism: uncultured Gammaproteobacteria bacterium (assembly GCA_963704875.1). Lineage (GTDB taxonomy): Bacteria > Pseudomonadota > Gammaproteobacteria > Steroidobacterales > XN24 > CAMYOC01. The sequence continues at coordinate 455,133 of CAVPIA010000005.1, forward strand.
GTGCCGTGGGGTCCGTGGCCCAGGGCACGACGCGGATTGTGCTGGGATCCGGGTGACATACCATGTCGTGTTCTACATCGCCCGCCACGCCCTCTCCATAGTCACCGGTGACGGTTTGCAGAAACAGCGACTCAGGCAGCCGCATGTATTCTTCTCTGCAGAACTTGGTCGAGGGCATGATCTTGCCGCGCGCCGTTCCCGCGGTGTCAGGGACCAGGCCCTCTACTTCGCAGATGCTGCGTTCCTGCAGCCATCGCTTTATGTCGTCATGCATGATGTCGCCCTGCTGAGTAGTCATTGCAGGCCTCGCCAAAGGCTCGAAAAATTGCCACGGAGGCCGGGTCTTCCATGACTTTCCATTCGGGATGCCACTGCACGCCGAGCGTGAAACCGGGGCTGCCGGACACGGTGAACGCTTCGATCAGTCCATCATCGGCAACCGCTTCCACTGCCAGGCGGGGGCCCAGACGATCGACGCCCTGAGTATGGATCGAGTTCACCATCAGCCGAGCACGCCCGGTCAGTTGTCGCAGCAGCCCGTGTTCGGCCAGAGCAACCTCGTGGCTGGGTCCGTATTGCGCATCCAGTGGGGCATTGTCGTCGGGTTCATGGATGCCGAAACGGCCTGTCTCCGGCAGATGCTGATGCAGTGAGCCGCCGAAAGCCACGTTCATTTCCTGGTAACCGCGACAAATCGCGAATAGCGGAATGCCGGCTTCCACGACGGCTGGAATAAGGGCCAGCGTGGTCTGGTCGCGTTCCCGGTCGTGAAGCGTACCCGGTTTGCTTTGAGCGCCCTGGTAATGCTGTGGCTCCACCATCGATGGGCTGCCGGTAAGCAACAGCCCGTCGAGGCGTCGGATCAGCGCTTCCAGCTCCAGCTCCGGGGCCAGCGCGGGGATGATGAGCGGAATACCACCGGCGGCCCGGGTGACAGCGGTTAGGTACTTTTCGCCTGCGACATGGAACGGATGAGGATCCAGAAAGCGTCTGCAGGCGGCTACGCCGATGATGGGATGGATTGCTGGCATGTCTATTATATTAAGCGGCACTCTTGAAAAGGAGTTTGGCGTTCAGACCCGGCGGGACGGGTGTTCAGACCGCTCATCTTCAGATATTCTCAGGATATATTACAGCCGCGCGGCAATTCAAGCTGGACTTGAGCGGCGCCCGGGGGATTCTGCCGAATGCGCCGACCTCAGAATTTATTAAACATCGATTGGAGTGGCCATGCTGCAGCTGCGACCTGATCCTGACGAAGCACGGAGTTTTCTCGAGACGCACCCGGAAGTTGAAACCGTCGACCTGTTGATCGCTGACGGCAACGGCATTGTGCGTGGCAAAAGGATAAACGACGGGCATCTGCAAAAAGTGTTCGAAAACGGGATTTGCCTGCCAGCCTCGGTATTTAGCCTCGATTCACGAGGCCAGACAGTGGAAGAAACCGGTCTCGGCTTTGACACGGGTGATGCGGATCTGGTGTGCATCCCGGTCCCCGGGTCGCTGGGTCTCACCGGCTGGCGTACCGGTGCCGGCGCCCAGCTCTTTTTGACCATGCTGGATGCTGAGGGCGCACCGTTTTTTGCTGATCCGCGGGTGGTGCTGGACGGAATCCTGGATAAATTCAGGCGCGTGAAGCTGACGCCAGTGGTGGCCCTGGAGCTCGAGTTCTATCTTCTGGACCGCGATCGCGATGAACGCGGTCGACCTCAGCCGCCGCGGTCGCCGGTTACCGGTCAGCGCGAGTCTTCGACCCAGGTCTACGGCATGGCAGAGCTGGATGACTACACCGAGTTCATGGATGAAGTCACCCGCATTGCCGATATCCAGGGTGTGCCGGCGGATACCGCGGTTTCGGAATACGCCCCGGGGCAGTATGAAGTCAATCTCGGGCATCAGCCTGATGCGCTGAAAGCTGCCGATCATGCGCTCTTGCTCAAGCGCATCATCAAACGGGCCGCCAACAGCATGGGGATGGAAGCGACCTTTATGGCCAAACCCTACGCCGAGCAATCCGGCAGCGGACAGCATATCCACATCAGTCTGCTCGATGAAAACGGCCGCAACGTATTTGTTGGAGAAGACCCGCTGGGCAGCGACATGATGCGCCATGCGATCGGCGGTCTGGGGGCAACCATGAGCGAATCGCTGGCACTGCTGGCGCCGAATTCAAATTCCTACAGGCGGTTCCAGCCGGACAGTTTTGTACCCCTGGCGCCGACCTGGGGGGTCAACAACAGGACTGTGGCGCTAAGGATTCCTGCGGGTGACATCGAAGCCACGCGCATAGAGCATCGGGTGGCGGGCGCCGATGCGAACCCACACCTGGTCACCGCGGCGGTGCTGGCGGGCATCCATCACGGGCTGCAGCACAAGATCGAACCCAGGCCGCCATCCAGCGGCAACGCGGCTGAGCACGCGGAGCGCGAGCTGCCGTCCGGCTGGCTGCACGCGATTGAAGCACTTGAAGCCGGTGAGGTGATGCTGGAGTATTTTGGTCAGCCGTTTCTCGATGTCTATACAGCATGCAGGCGGTTCGAGCGCGAGTCCTTCGCATCCCACGTGACCTCGCTGGAGTACGAGTGGTATCTGCGCGCGGTATGAAGCCGACGCGATGAGCCCGCAAATATGAAGATCGGAAAAATGCTGATGGCAGCCTCCGGCCATGCTGATTCTTACTACACCGCGAGTGTGCCTGAGGCACAGGGTTTGCCGGCCCTGGAAGCAGACGTCGATTGCGATGTGTGCGTCATCGGCGCGGGCATCACAGGCTCGTCGGCCGCGCTGGAACTGGCAGATCGTGGATTGGATACCGTGGTGCTGGAGGCAGAACGCGTGGGATGGGGCGCCTCCGGTCGCAGCGGCGGCCAGGCGATCTTCGGCTACAGCTGCGAACAATCCAGGCTCGAACGCCTGGTCGGCAAGGCCGATGCCCATCGCTTGTGGGACATGTCTGTTGAAGCCATGGCCTTGCTGCGCGAGCGCCTGCAGGCTTACAAGATCGACTGCGATTTCGCGGCAGGGCATGCGCACGTGGCGATCAAGCCGCGCCAACACCAGGAGTTGCTCGCCTGGCAGCGTCAGCTGGAGGACGACTACGGTTATAGCAGCCTGAAGATGCTTGACCGCTCAGACCTGTGCGAGCTGATGGCGACTGATCGCTATCTTTCGGGTCTGTACGATGCTGACAGCGGGCACCTGCATCCGCTCAAATATACCCTGGGTCTGAACGCCGCGGCCCGCAACGCAGGAGCGAGAGTGTTCGAGCACAGCCCTGCTGTGCGGATTGAGCAGGGGCAGGGCGTGACGGTGCATTGCGCGACCGGCACAAAAGTCCGCTGCCGCCATGCGTTGATCTGCGCCAACGCCTATCTGGGTAATCTGGTTGCGCCTTTGCGCAACAAGATCATGCCTGTGGGGACCTATATCGTTGCCACCGAGGCCCTGGGCGAAGATATGGCGCGCAGCCTGATTCGCAACAATATGGCGGTGGCTGACATCAATTTCGTGCTCGACTACTTCCGCTTGTCGGCTGATCATCGATTGTTGTTTGGTGGACGCGTCAGCTATTCAACGATTCCGCCGCCCAGTCTGACGCATTCGATTCGCGCCCGGATGCTGAAGGTTTATCCGCAGCTCGAAGGTGTCGCGATCGAATACGCGTGGGGTGGCAATGTTGCAATCACCGCCAATCGCGCTCCGCATTTCGGACGACTGGAAGGGGATATCTATTTCGCGCAGGGATTCTCAGGGCACGGAATCGTCCTGACCGGCTTCGCTGGCAAGCTGCTGGCGGAGGCGGTGGCAGGGACTGCGGACCGTCTCGATGTATTCGCCCGTATCCCGCATCGCGCATTTCCTGGTGGGCGGGTCTTCCGAACACCGGCGCTGGTACTTGCCATGGCCTGGTTGCGCTTGCGCGATCTGCTTTGATTTCTGCCGCAATCGTTGTCTAGCGATTGCCACCGTCCATGCTCAGCAGCTGGTAGTAGAGATCCGGACGTCGGTCGCGGAACAGACCCCAGCTGGCACGTATCTCGCGCAGACGTTCACGATCGAAACTTGCCACCAGCACTTGCTCCTGGTCTCGCTCTGCCTCCACCAGTTTGGCCCCGGTATGGTCGGTGATAAACGATGACCCATAGAACGTGATGGCGCAGCTTTTACCCTGCTCGGTGCCGATGCGATTGGACGCCACCACTGGCACGGTGTTGGCGGCAGCGTGGCCCTGCATCGTGCGCTGCCAGTGATCGCGGGAATCGAGACTGGCGTCCTGGGGCTCAGAGCCGATAGCAGTGGGATAGAACAGATACTCGGCGCCCTGCAGCGCCATGATCCGGGCAGCCTCGGGAAACCACTGATCCCAGCAGATCGCAACACCGATGCGTCCGAACCGGGTATCCCAGACCCGGAAGCCGGTGTCGCCAGGCGAGAAATAGAATTTTTCCTGATACCCGGGTCCGTCCGGGATATGTGACTTGCGATAGATATCCAGCACGCGGCCGTCTGCGTCTATGACCACAAGAGAATTGAAGAACGCGTTGTTGGCGCGCTCGAAAAAACTGACCGGCAACACGACGCCCAGTTCCGCCGCGATTTCCGACATTCTGCGGATAGCCGGGTTGTCGCCGGCGCTGGTGGCCAGATCGAAATGGGCCGCGATCTGATCCTTGCAGAAATATGGCGTTTCGAACAATTCCTGCACCAGGATTATATTGGCGCCCTGTGTGCTGGCCTGCCGCACGAGCTTCTCTGCCCGATCCAGGTTTTCCTGGCGGTCAGTGCCGCACTGCATCTGCGTTGCAGCGAGGGTCACGCTTTGCATGATGCTACTCCTTGTTTCTCAGCCATCGTCTTTAGCCGCCGCGAGGTTGTTGCTGGGTGATGCAATGGATACCGCCGCCGCCGGTGAAAATGTCCAGCGCCGGCACCTGCACAATCTTTCGCTCAGGGAACACGCTTGCCAGCACGGCCGCGGCTGCCGCGTCGTGTTCGGGCGCGTCGAACGAAGGCATAACGATGCCGTCATTGGCGATATACAGGTTCACATAAGACAGGCTCAGACGGACACCGCGATACCAGACCGATGGTGCGGCCTGAATCTTCACGACCTCGAGCGAACGTCCGCGAGCATCGGTGGCACTCGCCAGTCGCGTCAAATTGTCCTGCACCGCCGCATAGTCTGGATCAGCCGGATCGTCTTTTGACAGCGCCAGGACGACGCCCGGGCGCACGAAGCAGGCCAGTTCATCGACATGACCGTTGGTCTCGTCATCGACCAGACCGCGGCCCAGCCAGATGACCTTCTCTGAGCCGGTATATTCCAGCAACAACGCTTCGATCCGGCTGCGGCTCATCCCCGGATTGCGATTCGGGTGGAGCAGGCATTCCTCCGTGGTCAGCACGGTGCCATCACCGTCTACATGAAATGCACCGCCTTCCATCACCAGCGGTGCCGAAAAACGACGCAGGCCAAGATGTTCGAGCAAGCGCCTGGCCAGCAGCCGGTCATTGGCAAACTGTTCCGGTGTCAACGCGGGTTTGCCGGCAAAGGCTTCGTTGCCGTAATTATTGAACTGCCAGTCGACCCCGGCAGTTTCCCCATTGGGCCCGAGCAGGAAGCTCGGCCCCGTATCCCGGGCCCAGGCATCGTCTACCGGCAGTGTGATGATGTCGACTGCGTCGCCGCAATAGTCGTGTGCGTTGCCGGCATCCTCTGCCCTGCTTACCAGCCGCAGCGGTTCGAACTCTGCAATGGCCCGTGCCACCGCGGCATAGGCGGTTCGCGCTGCCGCCAGACCGTCGCCGCCATCGAGCCCTGGCTGCCAGACGGGGTCCGACCACGGCCACCACATCCAGCAGGCCTGGTGCGGTTCCCACTCTGCCGGCATTCGGAAACCGGCCTGACGTGGTGTGGTCAGCGCTTCGTCCATCTGCTTTCTGCCGCCCTAACTCAGGTCTATCCAGGTGGTCTTGAGCTCGACGTACTTGTCCAGCGCATGCAAAGACTTGTCCCGTCCGTTCCCTGATTCCTTGAAGCCGCCAAATGGCACGCTAAGGTCGCCCATATCATAGCAATTCACCCACACGGTGCCGGCTCGCAGTTCACGCGCAAACCGGTGGGCCTTGCGCAAATCGCTGGTCCAGATCGCGGCTGCCAGACCATAAGGTATGTCGTTAGCCATACGCAGTGCTTCGTCCGGATCGGAGAACGTAATTGTTGCCAGTACCGGGCCAAAAATCTCCTGTTGAGCAATGGCCATGTCGTTACTCACATCGTCAAACACGGTTGGAGCGACAAACCAGCCTCCGGTGTCCTTTAACAGCTGTTCTCCTCCCATGCGCACGGTCGCACCCTCATCGCGACCCTTCGCGATGTAGCCCATTACGGTATCGAACTGAATGCCGTCGACAATCGCACCCATAGGTGAAGCGGGGTCCATAGGGTCACCCGGCTGCATCTGCTGCCCGGCCGCGATCAGCTTCTCGAGAAAGGGCTCCTTGATACTCGCCTCCACCAGCAGGCGGGACGCTGCGGAGCACATTTCGCCCTGGTTGAAAAAGATCCCGGAGGCCGCTGCGGCCGCGGCCTTGTCGAGGTCGGGGCAGTCGGCGAGCACGATGTTGGGGCTCTTGCCACCGCATTCCAGCCAGACCCGTTTCATATTGGACTGGCCCGCATACTGCAGGATCAGCTTGCCAACAGCTGTAGAACCGGTGAACGCAATACAGTCCACGTCGGTGTGCAGGGCCAGTGATTTACCGGCGGTTGCGCCCATACCGGGGAGGACGTTGAGTACCCCTTCCGGCAGACCGGCCTCGGCAGCCAGCTCGGCGATGCGGATCGCGGTCAGCGGCGACTTCTCAGAGGGTTTGAGGATGACGCTGTTGCCCGCTGCCAGGGCCGGACCCAGTTTCCAGGCCGCCATCAGCAGCGGGAAATTCCACGGCACCACGCAAGCCACCACGCCCACGGGTTCGCGCGTGATCATGCCCAGTTCCGTCGGGCCGGTCGGCGCGACTTCGTCATATATCTTGTCGATGGCTTCGCCATACCAGGCGAGACAGCGGGCGGTACCAGGGATATCTATCGCGGTGCTGTCCGCGATCGGTTTGCCCATATCCATGGTTTCGAGCAGCGCCAGTTCATCAGTGTGCCGCTCGATCAGATCCGCGAAACGCAACATGATTGCTTTGCGATCCCGCGGTGCCATTTTCGACCAGTGGCCACGGTCAAAGGCGCGGCGCGCGGCGGCGACAGCGCGGTCAACGTCTTCACTGTCGGTTGCTGCGACGGCAGCAAGCGTGTGTCCGTTAGCCGGGTTGACTGTGTCGAAGGTCGCGCCGCTGGCGGCGTCCACATAGTGGCCATCGATAAACGCCTGACCGCGAATGTTCAGGCTTTTGGCCAGTTGCTGCCAATCCTGGAGGGACTTTTGTTCAGCCATAGCAGTCTCCGCGCGGTCCGGTTGATTCAGCCGGATGCCGCTTGATCAATGAGTCAGAAAGTGGGCGGTGAATTGGCGCTGACAATTTCGCAATCTTCGTCGCCGAGGTTGCGAAATCGGTGTGGCACCGAGCTGTCGAAATAATAGGCTTCCCCGGGTCCGAGTACCTGGCGTGATCCGCCGACGGTGATTTCGATTCGGCCGTTCACGATGACACCGCCTTCTTCACCCTCGTGGGCGAGCATCTCCTCGCCGGTGTCTGCCCCCGGCGCATAGATTTCGCGCATCACCGAGAGATTGCGATCCGGTCGGTTTGCGGCAACGAGTTTGAGTTGAACATCGCCGTCACCGAGATCGGTTAATTCCTCGGGTTGGTAAAAGACCTTCTCGGTGTTGCTGAAATCGGTAGTAAAAAACTCGCCCAGGGTCATCGGGATACCGGCGAGCACTTTGCGCAGGGAGCTTATCGAAGGGCTCACACGGTTCTGCTCAATCAGCGAGATAGTGCCGTTGGTAACTCCGGCCTTTCTTGCCAGTTCGCGCTGGGAGAAGCCGTGCATCTTCCGCACTGCGCGAAGGTGTCTGCCCACGTCCATATTCAATTGAGCGCCTCAGCCAAAGTGTATAAGATATTTAACAGTCTAAGCGAAAAGACTGTCAATAATCGGCCCCGCTGGCCAATGTGTCGAATTTATTCGGATTTGGCTCTGCATTATTCCGGCAGGGCTGACCTCGCGAGGAATGCCATGAACACCCAGACGCAAAAAGCACCCGGCTCAGCCGTCATGCCCGATATGCTGCCCTTTTGGATGCCGTTTACCGCGAACCGCCAGTTCAAGGCGGCGCCCCGGCTGCTGGCCCGGGCAGAGGGGATGTACTACTACACGCCGGAGGGCAGGCGCGTCCTGGATGGCGTGGCCGGGCTCTGGTGTGTCAATGCCGGTCATGGGCGAAAGCAGATCAGCGAGGCGGTTGCCAGGCAGATTCAGGAAATGGAATACGCACCCCTGTTCAACATGGGGCATCCGGTGGCATTCGACTTCGCCAGCCGGCTCGTCAAGGTCAGCCCGGAAGGGTTGAATCATGTGTTTTTCACCAACTCCGGGTCGGAGTCAGTGGACACAGCGCTCAAGATCGCCATCGCCTATCACCGGGTCCGCGGTGAAGGTGCCAGGCAGCGGCTGATCGGCCGCGAAAAGGGCTACCACGGCGTTGGTTTTGGCGGCATTTCCGTCGGCGGAATGGTCAACAACCGCAAGTTCTTTGGCTCCATGCTGCCAGGCGTCGATCATATGCGCCATACCCTGGACATCGAACACAATGGATTTTCAAAGGGCGTTCCGGCCTGGGGTGCGCACCTCGCTGATGATCTGGAGCGACTGACTCAGTTACACGACCCATCGACGATCGCCGCAGTAATCGTCGAGCCCGTGGCTGGATCAGCGGGCGTGATCCTGCCGCCTCAGGGCTACCTGCAAAAGCTAAGGGAAATATGCGATCGCCACGGCATCCTGCTGATCTTCGATGAGGTGATCACCGGTTTCGGTCGCCTGGGTAAACCGTTTGCGGCAGATTTCTTTGGCGTAATGCCGGACATCATCACCACCGCCAAGGGCTTGACCAATGGCGCAGTGCCGATGGGCGCGGTGTTCGTCACGGAGGAGATTTACAACACCTTCATGACGGGCCCCGAACACGCCATCGAGCTGTTCCATGGTTATACCTACTCTGGCCATCCGGTCGCCTGCGCGGCAGGCATGGCGGCACTGGATATCTACCAGGATGAAGGGCTGCTGGAGCGTGGCGCGGAACTCGGTAGCTACTGGGAACAGGCGGTTCATTCGCTGCGCGAACTGCCAAATGTGATTGATATCCGTAATCTCGGTCTGGTGGCTGGCGTCGAGCTGGCGTCGCGACCCGGTCAGGTGGGCGCACGGGCCTATGATGTCCACGTCGGCTGTTTCGAGCGTGGCGCGCTGGTGCGCTTTACCGGCGATATCATCGCGATGTCACCGCCCCTGATCATCGACAAGCCTCAGATCGACGATCTGGTAGGTATTCTGGCTGAGGTGATACGAGCGACTGACTGACCGGCGGCCCCGGAATCGGGCCATGCCACTTTCCCATCCTGAATAAGGCGGTGAGAACCATGTTAATAGGCGTACCGAAAGAAATAAAAAACAATGAGTATCGGGTAGGACTCACGCCCGCCGGCGTTCGCGAGCTCAAATTGCACGGACACTCGATCGTTGTCGAGACCCATGCCGGACATGGCATCGGACTGGACAACGAACATTTCGAACGGGCTGGCGCCGAAATCGTCGAAACGGCCGCCGAAATTTTCGAGCGTGCCGATATGGTTGTAAAGGTCAAAGAGCCACAGCCGGTCGAGTGCCGCATGCTGCGGGAAGGCCAGACCCTGTTCACCTACCTTCACCTGGCTCCGGACCCTGAGCAGACGCGTCTGCTGATCGAATCCGGGACCACAGCGATCGCCTATGAAACAGTCACTGATAGACGGGGCGGTTTGCCTCTGTTGAGGCCGATGAGCGAGGTGGCCGGGCGGATGTCGATCCAGGCTGGCGCCTATTGCCTGGAACGGCCGCATGGCGGCAACGGAACGCTGCTGGGTGGCGTGCCCGGCGTGGCGCCGGGCAAAGTCGTGGTCATCGGCGGCGGCGTGGTTGGAGTAAACGCCGCGCGCATGGCGATGGGCATGGGCGCCGAGGTGGTGGTCATGGACCGCTCCCCAGACAAACTGGTAGAGCTGGACGGTTTGTATGGTCCGCGGATGAAGACCATCTACTCGACCATCGACAGTATCGACGAATATGTAAACCAGGCTGACCTTGTGATCGGCGCGGTGCTGGTGCCTGGCGCAGCAGCGCCAAAGCTGGTGCGCAAGGAACAGCTGGCAAACATGAAACGTGGCGCGGTCGTTGTGGATGTTGCGATCGACCAGGGCGGCTGTTTCGAGACCAGTCGGGCGACGACCCACCAGGACCCGACTTATGTGATCGACGAGGTGGTGCACTATTGTGTTGCCAACATGCCCGGCGCCGTCGCTCGCACCTCGACCTTTGCGCTGACCAACGCGACGTTGCCGTTCGTGCTGCAGCTGGCAGACCACGGCGCAAGAGACGCACTAAAACGGGACCCGCACTTGCAGGCCGGTCTGAACATCCATCGAGGCCAGGTCACTTACGAAGCGGTGGCGAGCGACCTCGGCTATGACTACGTCGCCCCGGAGGCGGCGTTCGGTGGCTGAGATGAGTACTGCAGCAGAACAGACCACAGTCATACCGACCCTTGATCACTTCATCGCCGGCGAGTTCATGACCGGCCGTGGCGGACATTTCGGCGAAGTGTTCAATCCTGCGACCGGCGCGCTGGTAGCGCGGGTGCCATTGGCCGATGCCGAAACCACCGGCCAGGCGATTGCTGCTGCGCAGACCGCGCTGCCGGACTGGGCGGCGACCCCGGCGCTACGCAGAGCCAGGGTCATGTTCCGGTTTCGCGAATTGCTCGAGTCACACAGTGAGGAGCTCGCGAGGACGATCTCGAGCGAGCACGGAAAGTTGCATGACGATGCGCTCGGCGAAGTGACCCGGGGCCTCGAAGTGGTCGAGTTTGCCTGTGGTATTCCTCACTTGTTGAAGGGCGAGTTCTCGGAGAACGTCGGTACCCGGATAGACAGCTGGTCGCTGCGCCAGCCGGTCGGGGTCTGTGCCGGCATCACACCGTTCAATTTTCCGGCGATGGTGCCGATGTGGATGTTTCCGGTCGCGATCGCGTGTGGCAACACCTTCGTCCTCAAGCCGTCAGAGAAGGATCCTTCGACGTCTTTGCTGCTTGCCCGCCTGCTGCGGGAGGCCGGTTTGCCGCCGGGCGTATTCAACGTCGTGCATGGGGCCAGGGAAGCAGTAGACACGCTGCTGACCGACGCCCGAGTGGGCGCGGTCAGTTTTGTCGGATCGACACCGGTTGCGGAGCATGTGTACACCACGGCCAGTGCTCACGGAAAGCGAGTACAGGCGCTTGGCGGTGCCAAGAATCACATGGTGGTGATGCCGGATGCGGACATGGAGCAGGCCGCTCGCGCGCTGATGGGAGCGGCTTACGGCTCGGCGGGTGAGCGCTGCATGGCAATTTCGGTGGCCGTGGCTGTCGCTGACGCAGGCGATCGTCTGATGCAGGTTCTGGCGCCGATGGTGCGGGATCTGAAAGTCGGGCCGGCGACAGCGGAAGGGTTCGAGATGGGCCCGCTGGTCACCCGCGAGCATCTGAAGAAAGTCTGTGACTACGTTGATATCGGGGTCGCCGAAGGCGCCGATCTTGTCGTCGATGGCCGGGAAATTTCAGTACCGGACCATGCCGACGGGTTTTTCATGGGTGGCTGTGTATTCGACCACGTGACACCCGGGATGCGGGTGTATCAGGAAGAGATATTCGGGCCGGTGCTGGTCGTGTTGCGGGTCGCAAACCTGGAGCAGGCCCTGAGCCTGGTCAACGGTCACGAGTTCGGCAATGGCAGTGCCATCTTTACCGCCGATGGCCGCGCTGCGCGGCGCTTCACGCATGAGGTTGAGGCCGGCATGGTTGGAATCAATGTTCCGATCCCGGTGCCGATGGCGTTTCACAGCTTTGGTGGATGGAAGCGGTCGCTGTTCGGTAGCCTGCACGTGCATGGCCCGGACGGCGTCCGGTTTTACACTCGCCTGAAGACCGTGACGGCCCGCTGGCCGGATCAGGGCAGCAGCAGCGCGGAATTCACCATGCCGACGATGACATAGCCAGAGTCCAGGCTTCGGTCCGTCGCTGCACGGATCCCGGATCGGACCCGGTACTGTTTTGGAACAAAAAAAGGCCCGCCGGAAACGGCGGGCCTTCTTAAGTTGCGGCTCCGGTGAGCCGCACGATCAATGTCGCCCAGTCGCTTTCGCGGCTTTCACGACTCCCCGCTTACGGGAAGGTGATCGAGATGTGACCGATCACGCGACCGTCGTTCTCGAACGCGCCGCTCTTCTCTTCCAGGTTGCCGCTGATGTCGGTATCAACCCAGCGGAGATGGGTCTCGATGCGCTCGCCCCACCACTTCTTGAACACGCCAACCGAGTAGTCAGTGTAGGTGTCGTAGAAGTCGTCCGGGCCGTCGCCCCAGGTGTAACCGACATGGCCGCTCAGACCAATGTCGAACCACGGCAGCATGTAATGGCCGTTCAGTTCGCTGTAGTAACCGGCCTTGTTCTCAAAGCCAAACCAGTCCCAGCTGTACCACTGCTTGAAGCCGGCGCCCCAGTTATCCGCGCCGTCATAATCCAGACCGACGTAGATCTCGGAGTAGTCCAGATCATCGCCATTCGGATAGGAGTAACGGGTGATTCCTGCATCCCAGACCCAGGTCTCACCCAGGGTGAAACCGGCATACCAGTCCAGCTCGAGGTCGGTGGAGTCGCCTGAGCCGAAATCGACCTTGCTGCCCCAGACGCCGATATACCAGCCTGAGCTGCCTTCCAGGTCGAGGCTGCCCTGAGCCGCCGGATCGCCGGCAGACTGAGACACACCACGGAAGTCATAGTCAGAGGTATATGCGCCTGTTACGGAGCCGGAAACTTCGGCGTTCGCCGCGGCTGCCGCCAGCAACCCAATCGTCGCAATTGTCAAAGTAAAGGTTTTCATGAAAATCCCTTATTGAAGTGAGTAGTGGGGGAAAAGATACTTTCTAATTGTGCGGAAAGTGTAGCACATGGACAGATATTGCAAGCATTATTCTTAGTCATGTGGTGAATATACAACAGAAATGTGCGATCGCATCACCGCGCTTTTTTGCGACCCTGAAAGCCGGTGTTCGCGGATCAGAGGCGTTGAGCTGCCCTGGACATCGACTGCAGGAATCATGCCGATTGAGAAGATACAGGGTTTTCAGTCACTTAGAATGAAACTAAGCGACGGACTCGGCCGGGGGTGCACGGTCGCGGAGCAGTGCCGGGCCTGGATTGCACGATCATGGCGCGCGTTCGGTAATGACCGGTTCCGGTTGACGCGGGCTACCCTAATGGTTTCGTGCTAGGCAAAATGGCGGTCAGTCCAGCTCTGATCAGGTTCCAAGTGCGCATATGACTCAAGATCGAATTCTCGTGGGTGGTGGCGACCGCCAGGTCTCCTTGCTGGGACGTTTTGCCAATCGTCATGGTCTGGTGACCGGCGCTACCGGTACCGGCAAGACCGTGACCCTGCAGGTGCTTGCTGAAGGCTTCTCGGCGATGGGTGTGCCGGTGTTCCTGGCGGATGTCAAAGGGGATTTGTCGGGCTTGTCCCAGCCGGCCAAACCCCATCCCAAGATCACCGAGCGAATCGAGAAGATCGGCATTCAGGATTATGCTGCGGCGGCCTCGCCGATAGTCTTCTGGGACATTTTCGGGCGCCAGGGCCACCCGATCCGGGCCACCGTGATCGAAATGGGGCCATTACTGCTGGCGAGGCTGCTGGAATTGAACGACACCCAGCAGGGCATCCTGCATGTCGCGTTTCGTGTCGCCGATGATGAAGGTCTGTTGCTGCTGGATCTGCCGGACCTGCGCGCCTTGCTGCATTACATCGCCGAACATGCGGCGGAATTTTCCAGTCGATACGGCAACATCAGCCGCCAGTCCGTGGCCGCGATACAGCGTCGCTTGCTGGTGCTGGAGGACGAGGGTGCCTCAGGTTTCTTCGGCGAGCCGGCGCTGGAGCTTGCCGAGCTGCGGCGAACCGATATGACCGGGCGCGGCATTATTAATCTGCTGGACGCGCGGGAATTGATAAACCGGCCGAGGTTGTATGCGACGTTCCTGCTCTGGTTGTTGAGCGAATTGTTCGAGGAGCTGCCGGAAGTGGGAGATCCGGAGCGCCCGACGCTGGTGTTCTTTTTTGACGAGGCTCACCTGCTGTTTGACGATGCGCCCAAACCGCTATTGGACAAGGTGGAGCAGGTAGTGCGATTAATACGCTCCAAGGGGGTCGGGATCTATTTCGTCACTCAGAATCCGCTTGACGTGCCCAGCGATGTGCTGGGTCAGCTGGGCAACAGGGTCCAGCATGCCCTGCGCGCATACACGCCGCGGGATCGCAAAGCCGTGAACGCCGCGGCGGCGACGTTCCGCCAGAATCCTACGCTGGATGCGGAGACTGCTATCACCGAGCTGGGAGTGGGCGAGGCGCTGGTCTCGACCCTGGAAGACAAAGGTATCCCGGGTATCGTTGAACGATGTCTGGTATGTCCGCCGCGTTCACGGATCGGGCCGGCCACTGAGGAAGAGCGCATCAAGGTGCGCCAGCACAGCCCGATCGGAACCCGTTATGACACCGCGGTTGACCGCGAGTCCGCGCATGAAATTCTCGCGCAGCGGGCCGAAACGGCAGCCGAGGCGGCGGCCAAAACAGCAGAGAAATCGGCTAATGCGAAACAGTCAACGAGTCGCGGATCAAGCCGGCAGGGATACGGCGAAGCGGCGGCAAAAAGCGTGTTGCGTAGTCTCGGCAGCAGCTTTGGCCGGGTATTGGGCCGCGAATTGCTGCGCGGTATCCTCGGCACAATCTCACGGCGCTAGCACCAGCTGCCGCCGCTAGCCGGCCATCCGATTCAGTCTACGCGTCCAGCCTTGATCTGCAGTCGCCATTCGACCCGGCGGCTTTGTTCGGCGGGCCCCCATGCGTTTCGAATCCGGGGTGCGGCTTCCTCGAGCGGATCGACGCCAGTGCGGGTCTGATAGCGGACCTTGGCTGACCAGGTAGCGAGATATCCCAGCAGATGGTCCAGGGACCAACGCTCGCGCATCTGAAAATTCGGCGCCCGTATCGCCGGGAAAGGAAACGGCAGGCTCGCATAGGCATTCTCTACATGCTGTCGTTCTGGCGGCCAGTCAGCTGCCAGCACTTCGCCGTAGAGCTGATCGACCTGCCGGTCTATTTCAGGATCGATCCTCAACAAGCCGTAACATATCGCGGCCATCACAGCACCAGACTTACAAACCCGTCGCACTTCCTCATAGAAGCGGGGCAGATCAAACCAGTGCAATGCCTGCGCGACCAGCACCAGGTCGATGCTGTTGTCTTCGATCGGAGTTTTCTCGGATGGCGCCACCAGATAGTGAATAGCGGGTTGGTGGCGGGCCATGCTGAGTTGCTGCGGGCTGATGTCGGTCGCGATCACATAGGGGAAGACCTGCGCCAGGCCCAGGGCTGCCTGGCCGTTGCCCGTCGCGCTATCCCAGGCACAGCCGAGCCGGGGTGCCTGCCGCGCCAGCCAGCGGAACAGCGCACTGGGATACACCGGCCGATACCGCACGTACTCCCTGGATTGCAATGAGAAATGGTCGTTGGCCATATGCAGAACCCGCGGCGCGATGGGCGGCAGCTGTTGCCATCAGTTGCCAGCTACTACCGTCAGCTACAGTCGCAACGATACCCGAAGCCAACCGTGCCTGCCGCGCGCAGCCGATGCGGCGGCAACAAGTTGTCCAGATGTCGCCGGTCGGCTGATATGCTTTGCAGGACATTCTTCTAGCAAGCTGGAACCCGCAGATGCCCGAACAAGACTCCGACATCCATGCGCTGAGAGCGCGGTTGACCGCGACTGACCACCGCATCCTCGAACTGGTGGCCGAGCGCCAGAAACTGGTGGAAGCGATTGGCCGGGACAAACGCTCCCGCGGGCAGCAGACGCGCGATTTCCGGCGCGAGAAAGAAGTGATCGACGGTGCCGTGGCTACCGCAAAAAAACTGGGGTTATCGGAGGACATGACCGAGGCCTTGCTCACCTTGCTGATCCGCTCATCGCTGACCACCCAGGAACAGGACCGGGTGGTGGCTGAGGGTCGGGGCAGTGGACGCACCGCGCTGATCATCGGCGGTGCAGGCCGCATGGGTCGCTGGTTTGCAGATTTTCTCGATTCCCAGGGTTATGCCGTGTCTGTTGCAGACCCTTCCGGAGACGCCGCGCCGTATCCAAGCCGCAAGGACTGGCGGTCCGGTGATCTCGGCGAGGACCTGATCGTTGTGGCCGCGCCGCTGGCGATTTCCGGACAGATTCTGACGCAACTTGCGCAGCTGCAGCCGCCCGGTCTGATATTTGATATCGGCTCGCTGAAGGCGCCGCTGCGCGCCGGGCTGGAATCGCTGGTGGCCGCCGGCTGCCGGGTCGCGTCGCTGCATCCGATGTTCGGACCGGACACCCGCCTGTTGTCCGGACGTCACGTCATCATCGCTGATGTAGGCTGTCCGGAAGCCAGCCAGGAAATCTCTGATCTGTTCAAGGCAACCATGGCAGAACGGGTGCAGATGTCACTGGATGAACATGACCGTCTGATGGCCTTCGTGTTGGGCTTGTCACACGCGTTGAACATCGCGTTCTTCACCGCGCTGGCCGACAGCGGCGAAGACGTGCCGCATCTGGCGGCCTTGTCGAGCACCACATTCGATGCCCAGCTTGATGTTTGTTCAAAAGTTGCTGCCGAGAATCCGCAGTTGTACTTCGAGATCCAGTCGCTGAATGCGCATGGAAAAGAGGCACTGGATGCGCTGGAGAACTCGGTCGCCCGGCTGAACCAGACAATCCGCAGCGGAGATGAAGAGGGGTTTGTCGCGTTGATGGAGCGTGGCAGGGATTATCTTGCCCGCCGTCGCGGCGGTCAGTGATCCGACGCCGGTTCCAGGTCAGGCATCGTTTCCATCTGGCCGGCGCCCGGCCACAGCAATTCGAGCACCGGCTGCAACCGTTTGACGTTGCCGGTGGTGAGAAATCGTTGGGTGCCGCGGGTCTGGTCGCCGGTTGAGCCCTCTTGCTGCAGCCGTCTGGCAACCTGTCGCGCCACCGCCAGCCCGGTGTCTATGATCACGACTTCTGATCCGGCGGCAGCCTGGATATGGGAGCGCAGGAACGGGTAGTGGGTGCAGCCCAGGATGATAGTGTCGGCGCCGCCTTCGATCAGTGGCGCAACATGGCGCGACACTATGGCGCGGGTTGCAGCTGAATCCAGGTCGCCGCTCTCGACGGCTTCAACCATGCCGGGACAGGGTTCCGTGAGTACCTGGACATTGTTGCCAAAACGATCGAGCAAGGCGGCGAAGCGGGCGCTGCGCAAGGTGCCGACGGTTGCCAGCACACCTACGATGCCGTTGCGAGTCGCTGCAGCAGCCGGCTTTACTGCCGGCTCCATGCCGACGATGGGCAGATCCAGCTGCTCCCGCAGGGCCGGGACTGCCGCGGCGGTCGCCGTGTTACAGGCGACCACGAGCATTTTGGCGCCGGCACGGGCCAGGAAACCGCCGATAGCAAGTCCCCGCTGTCGAATAAACGCTTCACTGTGACCGCCGTAGGGTACAAACGCGGAGTCCGCTACATACACGAGGTGTTCGGACGGCAATACGGTATGAATCTCATGCAAAACCGACAGGCCTCCCAGGCCCGAGTCAAATACACCGATGAATTCCTGCTGATGCAAGGCCGGCTCACTTTGCAGATACCGCTATGGGTCGATCATGATAGAGGCTGCTGGCCGGCCACACCAAGCCTGTTGATAGGCGGTCACGTGAGATATATTCGCTTTGCGACGAAACTGACCTAGCAGCAAACAAGCCAAAAGGATGGGCACAATGACAACACTGGCCGCGGTTTTCCGATTTCTACTCCGGCTGATATTGAGAGTGAGCCTCTGGGGCGCGATCGCAGTATTTACGATCATCCTGGTTCGTGCCTTCGATTCTCGCTTGCTGCCGGATCTGGAACCCTGGCACACCACCCGGTTTGTGGCTGAATTTACCGAGGAGGATGCCGAGGCGGGCGCAGACTACGCCGGCTTCCTCGAGCGTGAAAAGCGGGTGTTTGATGAGCTGGAGTCCAAGGTCGTTGGAGAATATGGCGACCCAAGGGTCCTTGACCGTTTCGATCGCCGGAGTGCG
The DNA here is from genome assembly GCA_963704875.1 of uncultured Gammaproteobacteria bacterium. GTDB lineage: Bacteria > Pseudomonadota > Gammaproteobacteria > Steroidobacterales > XN24 > CAMYOC01. The sequence goes on from CAVPIA010000005.1 coordinate 473,519, forward strand.
GCCTATCCGAAAGGTTTCCCGATTAACTGGAACCGCAGTTTCGAATTGCGCCCGGAGAACACCCCATGGGGCGCCATCGTGCTGGTCCATGGCCTGACCGATTCGCCCTACAGCATGCGCGCGCTGGCCGAAATCTATCGTGACAAGGGATTGCTCGTGGTGGGCCCGCGGATGCCGGGTCACGGCACGGCGCCGTCGGGATTGCTGGAGGCGCAATGGCAGGACTGGCTGGCGGTGGTTGAACTTGCAGCTGACTATGCGCGCAGCCAGATCGGGCCCGACGCGCCGCTGTTGTTGGGCGGTTATTCGAACGGCGGCTCACTGGTGATGAAATTCACTGCAAACGCGATCGAGAACGGTGAACCGCTGCCAGCGCAGGTGCATCTGTTTTCGCCAGCGATAGGAATTACCAGACTGGCGGTGTTTGCCGGCTGGCATCGTCTGTTGGCGGGGATTCCCTATTTCAGCAAGGTACGCTGGGAGAGCATCATCCCCGAGTACGATCCCTACAAATACAATTCCTTCCCCAAGATCGCCGGCCACCAGAGTTGGGAGATCACGCGCTCGCTGGAAAAGCAGCTGGCGAAACTCTCGGCCTCGGGTCAGATCCGGTCGATGCCGCCGCTGCTTGCCTTCCAGTCGCTGGCCGATGCCACCGTACTGACTTCGGCTGTTGTCGAGGGGCTGTTCGAACGTCTGAGCGTGCCAAACAGCGAACTGGTGTTGTTTGACGTTAATGGCAGCGATGGCATGCAGCAGTTTGTGAAACCTTCATACCGGGAGATGCTGGAGAAGCTGGAGGCTGATCCGAATCGGGGCTACACCCTGACGGTCATCCGCAATCAAAGCGGAAGTTCGGCGGCGGTCGAGGCAGTGTCGCGGGTGGCGGGTGGTGCGACGACCGGTCGTATCGTCCTCGATCTGGCCTGGCCGTTGCAGGTCTATTCGATGACCCACGTTGCGGTCCCCTTCTCGCCGCAGGACCCAATCTATGGTGCCCGTTCGCTTCCGCCGCTCGCGCTGGGCAATGTCAGCCCGCGCGGTGAGCGCGGGGTACTGCGTGTTCCGATCGATCAATTCATGCGTCTGCGCCACAATCCGTTCTTCCCGTACATGATTGAACAAATTGAAGATTTCATGTCGCCACTGGTGGCCGATCAGCGCTGAAAACAGGCAAATCCGGCGCTCTGACGCGTAGCAGCATTTCCCCTTTTACCGGTGTATGATCGGGGCAACCCGGCGCGCCGCCGTTCGGCGTGCGCAGCAGCGACAGCGATACCGTTTCAGGAGGAATAGTTGCTATGACCGACGCCTTCATTTTTGATCACGTGCGAACGCCGCGCGGCCGTGGCAAGCCCGACGGCGCGCTCCACGAGGTTGCGCCGATCCGGCTGGTATCCCAGATACTGGACGCGCTGAGGACGCGCAACGAGCTCGATACATCAGCGGTTGAAGACGTGATCCTCGGCTGCGTAACGCCGGTGGGCGAGCAGGGCGCAAACATCGCAAGGGTGGGCGCAATTGAGGCCGGTTACGACCAGAGCGTACCAGGCAAACAGATCAACCGGTTTTGCGCTTCGGGTCTGGAAGCGATCAACAGCGCAGCGGCAGTCGTGATGGCAGGTCAGTCGGAGCTGGTCATCGCCGGCGGTGTGGAGTCGATGTCACGCATTCCGATGGGTTCCGATGGCGGCGCCTGGGCGACTGATCCCCAGGTCGCCTATGACAGCTATTTTGTTCCCCAGGGCATCAGCGCAGATCTGATCGCGACCCGGTATGGATTCTCCCGCGATGATGTCGACCGCTATGCCGCAGAGAGCCAGACCCGTGCGGCCAGCGCCTGGGAGCAGGGCCACTTCGCCGGGTCGATCGTCCCGGTGGTCGATCATATGGGAGCGACCTTGCTCGAGCGGGATGAGCATATGCGCCCTGGTACCGGCGTTGACGATCTGGCGAAGCTAAAGCCTGCTTTTGAAGCAATGGGCGCCCAGTTCGGCTTTGATTCCGTCGCGCTGCAGCGCTATCCCGACATCGAACGGATTGAGCATGTGCACACAGGCGGCAATTCCAGCGGCATCGTTGATGGTGCAGCCGCGGTGCTGATCGGCAATCGTGCCGCTGGTGAAAGATTGGGTTTGAAACCGCGGGCCCGCATCAAGACCTTCGCTTCAATCGGCAGTGAGCCGACGATCATGCTGACCGGGCCGGCCCCGGCTTCGCTGAAGGCGCTGGCGAAAGCGGGCATGGAAATCGGCGATATCGATCTGTACGAGCTTAACGAAGCATTCGCCGCGGTCGTGCTGCGCTATATGCAGCAACTCGATATCGATCACGATCGGATCAACGTCAACGGCGGCGCTATTGCGATGGGACACCCATTGGGCGCAACGGGTGCCATGGTATTCGGTACGGCGCTTGATGAAATCGAGCGGCGTGGACTGGGAACCGCCCTCGTTACGCTGTGCATCGGTGCCGGAATGGGTACCGCAACGATTATCGAACGCGTCTGACCCTGGCCGGAGCATGGCAATGGCCAGGCAACGGCCAGGCGAGCGCCGGAGCAAATCAGAACTACGGAAGGAATCCATGAGTAAGACTCTTAATTATCAACAGGACGAGCAGGGCATCGTGACTCTGACCATTGACGTCGCCGACCGGCCCATGAACGTGTTGACACCTGAGTTCATGGCTGAGCTGGATCAGGCCATCGATCGCGTCGCCAGTGACGACTCGGTGCGCGGCGCAGTGATCACGTCCGCGAAATCATCATTTATTGCCGGTGCGGATCTTAAGGAACTGGTTGGCGTATTCGAACAGGGCCTTGGCGAGCAGGAAATCTATGCCTTCGCAGGGAAATACTCGCAGCTGTACCGCAAGCTCGAGACCTGCGGCAAGCCGTTAGTTGCGGCGATCAACGGCACCGCGCTGGGCGGTGGCCTGGAGCTTTGTCTGGCTTGCCATCACCGCGTCGTGCTCGATAACCCCAAGACCCGGATCGGTTTGCCGGAAGTACAGGTCGGTCTGCTGCCCGGCGCCGGCGGCACCCAGCGCCTACCGCGCCTGATCGGCATCCGCGAGGCGCTGCCGCTGATGCTTGAAGGCCGCCATCTGGACGCGGCCAGCGCGGTCAAACTCGGCATCTGCGATCAGCTGGCAGGCGACATTGACGAGATGATGGAGCTGGCGCGCAAGTGGCTGCTCGAGGTTGGTGATGCCGAGGCGCCGTGGGACAAGAAGGGCTTCAAGGTGCCCGGTGGCGCCGGCGGCATGCATCCGGCCACGGTGCAGGCATTCATGGCCGGCAACGCCATGGTGGCGGAGAAGACCCAGCACAATTATCCGTCGCCGATCGCGATCATGTCCTGTGTTTACGAGGGTACCCAACTGCCGATCGACAAGGGTCTGAAGATCGAGCTGCAGTACTTTACCCGCCTGCTGGCCGGGCCGGTGGCGCGCAACATGATCCGCACCCTGTTTGTCGACAAGGGCGCTGCGGACAAGCTGGTCCGGCGTCCCGAGGGCGTCGCCAGGAGCAAAGTGGAGAAGCTCGGGGTTCTCGGCGCCGGCATGATGGGCGCAGGTATCGCGTATGTGTCAGCGCTCGCCGGGCAACAGGTTGTGTTGCTGGATACCGCGCTGGAGAGCGCTGAAAAGGGCAAGGATTATTCGCGCAAGCTGCTGGAGAAACGAGTCAGCAGGGGCAAGATGACGCAGGACGAGGCCGAAGTGATCCTGGGCCGGATCCAGGTCACGACCGACTATGCGGATCTGCACGGTTGTAATCTGGTTATCGAAGCTGTGTTTGAAGATCGCAAGATCAAGGCAGAGGTGACTAACAAGACCGAAGCCGTCATCCCGGCTGACGCGATCTTTGCGAGTAATACTTCAACCCTGCCGATCACCGGCCTGGCTGAGGCTTCGTCCAGGCCGGACCGATTTGTGGGCATCCACTTTTTCTCGCCGGTCGACAAGATGCCCCTGGTAGAAGTGATCGTCGGTAAACAGACTGGCAATGAAGCCATCGCACGGGCGCTGGATTACATCCAGCAGATCCGCAAGACGCCGATCGTGGTCAATGACAGTCGCGGCTTCTATACCAGTCGCTGTTTCGCCACCTATGTCCGTGAAGGCATGGAGCTTCTCAGCGAAGGGGTCAAGCCGGCGCTGATCGAGAATGCGGCGAAAATGGCAGGCATGCCGGTGGGGCCGTTTGCGGTGCATGACGAGGTCACGATTGATCTGTCGTACAAGATCATGAAACAGACTCGCAGGGACATGGGCGACGACTATGTGGCGACAGCGGCGGACGGAGTCATCGTCAGATTCGTCGAGGAATTCAAGCGACCAGGTAAGCGTTTTGGCGCCGGATTCTATGAGTATCCGGCTGAGGGAAAGAAGTTTCTATGGCCCGGCCTGGCCGAGGCATTCCCGGTGGCGGAGTCGCAACCGACGGTCGCGGAAATTCAGCAACGACTGTTGTATGTCCAGTCGCTGGAAACGGCGCGCTGTATGCAGGAAGGCGTGGTGACCGAAACGGCCGACGCAGATATTGGCTCGGTGTTCGGCTGGGGCTTCCCACCCTGGACCGGTGGTACCTTGTCCTACATCGATACTGTTGGCATCGGGCATTTCATCAGCGAGTGCGAACGCCTGGCCAAAGAATCCGGACCGCGGTTCGCACCGCCGGACTGGCTGCTTCAACGCAAGTCAGCGCGCTGAGACCTGAAACACAAAACGGAGATCAGGATGGAGAATACACCCGCCGCCAGGCTGGAGATCCGCGGCGCCGTCGGCGTGATTACGCTGGACCGGCCGGAAAAGCGGAACGCGCTTGGTCTTGAGGTCAGCGCTGGCTTGCACGCGGCATTGCTGGACGTCGCCGCAGATGACAATGTCAGAGCGGTCGTCCTCACAGGTGCCGGCGGAGCGTTCAGCGCGGGCGCTGACCTGAAGGAAGGTCTGCCGGAATTCCATCGCGTTGAAGACATGATCAACAGCCGCTATCGCCCGTCGCTGGAGTTGATCAGCAGCATGGACAAACCCGTCATCGCCGCGGTAGCAGGCCCGGCTGCGGGTATCGGCATGTCATTCGCCCTTTGCTGTGATCTGGTCGTGATGGCGGAAAGCGCATTCTTGCTGGCACCGTTCTCCACCATCGGCCTGATTCCGGATGGTGGCGCAACATGGTTCCTGGCGCGGCGACTTGGTTATCACCGGGCCTATCAACTGTGCGTTGAAGCGGAGCGTATCCCGGCGGCGGTTTGCCTGGAAACCGGTCTGGCCAATCGTGTCGTGGCCGATACAGAGTTGCTGGAGCAGGCGGTGGGCTGGGCTGAGAGTCTCGCTCAGCGGGCGCCGCTGGCGCTGGCGGGAACCAAACAGGCAATGCGTCAGGCTATGAACCTGTCGCTGGGAGAAACGATTGCGCTTGAGGCGCGGATCCAGACCAGTCGTGCGCGCAGCGACGATTGTCGCGAGGGTGTCGCCGCCTTTCTCGCCAGGCGGAAGCCGGAATTCAAGGGTCGCTGAGGCCGTTCAAGGCACACAGGGAGCAGTATGGAGCGGAACATTTTTGACATGGAGCACGAGATGTTCCGTGATTCGGTGAGGAAGTTTCTGCAGCGGGAGATCACACCGAATATCGATGCCTGGCGCGAGCGCGGCATCGTAGATCGGGAAGCATTTCTCAAGGCCGGAGAGCAGGGATTGTGTCTGATCTGGGCAGACGAGAAGTTTGGGGGCCTGGGTGTAGATGATTTCCGTTTCGAGCAGATCATTATCGAGGAAATGGCCCACCACGGTGACCCCGGTTTTGGCCTGTCGCTGCATAGCCGGCTGGTAGCACCGTACCTGGGCAAACTGGGCAACCCGGAGCAGCAAGAGAGATTCCTTCCCGCGTGCGTCCGTGGCGAGACGATTCTCGGCATCGCGATGTCAGAGCCCGCCGCCGGCAGCGATGTCGCCGGCTTGCGCACGCGGGCCGAAGACAAAGGCGATCATTTCCTGCTTAATGGATCCAAGACGTACATCTCCAACGGCATCAACGGCGACTTGTTCGTGGTCGCGGCGCGAACCGTGCCTGACAATCCTCATGGCCTGGGGCTGTTCCTGGTCGAGCGGGGCATGGAGGGGTTCAGTCGCGGCCGCAATCTGAAGAAGATGGGGTTGAAAGCGCAGGATACGGCGGAGCTGTTTTTTGACAGCGTAAAAATCCCGCACGAGAACGTGCTTGGGGATCCGCACAAGGGTTTCTACTACCTGATGCAGTTTCTGGCCGAAGAACGATTGATCGTCGCTGCCGGCAGTGTGGCTCACGCCGAAGCCGCACTGCAGACCACGATTGAATACGTCAAAGAGCGTCACGCATTTGGTCAGCCTATCGCTGCATTTCAAAATACCCGGTTCAAGCTTGCGGACATGCGCACACGTATCGATGTTGCCCAGACGTTTGTCGATCGACTGGTGATGGACCACAACGAAGGCAAGCTCAGCGCCGAAGTCGCTGCTGAAGCAAAGGTCTTCTGTAGCGAGCTCGAAGGTTGGGTGACGGACGAATGCGTCCAGCTCCATGGCGGCGCCGGCTACATGGATGAATACCCGATCTCCCGTATGTACGCGAATGCAAGAGTGTCCCGCATCTATGCCGGGAGTTCAGAGATCATGCGTGAGATCATCGCTCGCGGCATGGGTCTGGATCCTCGAGCGAAAAGCAGTTAACAAGGCCGGGCTGTGTTGCCGCAAAGACCAACTCCAGGGACTTGCAGGGCATCGCCGTGAGTGGGCCGCTGGATGGTTATCGCATCCTCGAGATCGCCGGTCTCGGTGCTGCGCCGTATTGCGGCATGATGCTTGCCGACATGGGTGCCGAGGTAATCCGTATCGAACGGATGCCGCCACCGCCACCGCTACCTGATGTGCTGGCTCGTGGCCGTCGATCGATCGCCCTGGATCTGAAGATTCCGCAAGCGGTCGAAGTGCTGATGCGCCTGATGGAAGACTGCGATGGCTTGCTGGAGGGATTTCGTCCCGGCGTTGCCGAGCGACTGGGATTCGGTCCGGAGCAATGCCTGGAACGCAACCCACGGCTGGTCTACGGACGGATGACGGGCTGGGGCCAGGATGGCCCGCTGGCCGGCGCCGCGGGCCATGATCTCAACTACATTGCTTTGTCCGGGTATCTGCATGCGGTTGGTACTCGCGGTGGTTGTCCATTGCCGCCGCTGAATCTGGTGGGTGATTTCGGTGGCGGGCTGATGTTGGCATACGGCATAGTCTGCGCCTTGCTGGAGCGCAAGGCTTCAGGCAAGGGTCAGGTTGTCGATGCAGCCATGCTGGACGCGGCGGCCTCGTTCATGGCCATGTTCAGTGGTTTTCGTCATCTCGGCATGTTCCCGGAAGGTCCGGGCGAAAGCATGCTGGCAGGGGCAGCGCATTTTTATGGTACCTATCGCACCGCGGACGATCGTTTCGTCTCTATTGCGGCCATCGAACCCGACTTTTATCGTTTGTTGATCGACAAGCTTGGCTTACCTGAACATGAGTTCCTGCCGTTTGGTTTCGGTGGACTCGACAAGCGCACTGACGCCAGTGGATGGGCGGCACTGCGGACCAGGCTGGAAGCGGTCTTCGCCACTCGCACGCGTGACGAGTGGTGTGAATTGCTTGAAGGCAGCGATGTGTGCTTTGCCCCGGTGCTGGCATTATCCGAAGTTCAGGATCACCCTCACAACCGCGCCCGTGACACGTTCGTGGAGATTGACGGGATCGAGCAGTCTGCGCCGACGCCGAGGTTCTCGCGCAGCGCGACGGGCTTGCCGCTTCCAGCGCCGCGGCCGGGCGCGGACACGCGCACGGTGCTGGCGGACGCAGGATTCGGGGATGCCGACATCGAGATGCTGAGCAGGGCTGGCGCGATCCCGAGCGACTAGACTCTGTCTGTTGGCAGGGCGGAGCCGGGTTCAGCTGGCTTCACGGGAAGCGAACAAACTGAAGGACTAATGCGGCGGGAGACCGGTAATGAATGATCGTGTGCGCCTGGATGTCGACGGCAACATCGCCAGGGTGTGTCTGACCCGCGCGGAAAAACGCAATGCACTGGATCTGTCGATGTTCGAATCGATCGTCGCTGCGGCCGCTGAGATCTCGGCACGCGAAGATATCCGCGCTGTCGTGATGCACGGCGCCGGCCCGGCGTTCTGCGCAGGCCTGGATCTTGCCGCCTTTTTCAGTGATCCGAATGCCGGTGCCCGTTTGCTCGGGCGTCAGGATAATGAAGACACAAATCTGGCCCAGGAGGCGGCATGGTGCTGGCGTCGCCTGCCGGTGCCAGTGATTGCAGCACTGCATGGCGAGACGTTTGGCGGCGGCCTGCAGATCGCGTTAGGCGCCGACATACGTTTGATCGCACCGGATACCCGTATGTCTGTGATGGAGATCCGCTGGGGCCTGGTGCCGGACATGGCCGGTAGCCGGATCCTGCCTGAGCTGTTGCGGCTCGATGTTTTCAAGGAGCTGACCTTCAGCGGCCGCATCGTCGAGGCAAGCGAGGCCGTGAGTCTCGGCCTTGCCACACGCGTCTGTGATGATCCATTGGCATCAGCGATAAGCCTGGCTGAAGAGATTGCCGCGCGTTCGCCGGATGCGGTGCGCGCGGCCAAGTTCCTGCTCGATCAGGCCTCGCAGTGCGACCATCCCAGCGGGCTTGCGCTAGAGACTCGCTTGCAGATGAGTCTGCTGGGAGGACGTAATCAGATGGAGGCGGCCCGCGCGGGGATGGAGAAGCGAGAGCCGTTGTTCCGTGAGGCAACCTTTGACCCTGAAAGAATGCGGGGGCAACGCGAAAATGAAGAAGACTGAAAATAGCCGACCCAGGATCGCGCTGGTGCTAGGCAGCGGTGGCGCCAGAGGTCTGGCTCACATCGGGGTGATCGAGGAACTGGAACGCCATGGCATGGAGATTTCATGTATCGCCGGGTGTTCGATGGGCTCTCTGGTGGGTGGCATGTACGCGGCTGGCAAGCTCGACGTCTATACCAAATGGGCGCGCAGCCTGGAACGAAAAGACGTGTTCGGGCTGCTGGATTTTTCTTTCGATTTTCGGGGCCTGTTCAAAGGCGACCGGATTTTCGATACCTTGAAGGAGATGGTTGGCGATTGCGATATTGAAGATCTGAACATCGGCTTTACCGCGGTGGCCACAGATCTTCAGGAGCAGCGCGAGGTCTGGCTGAATAGCGGCTCGCTGTTCGACGCCATGCGCGCTTCTATGGCGATTCCCACGATTCTGACGCCCTGGGTCTATCAGGGACGCCTGCTGGTTGATGGCGGCCTTCTCAACCCCTTGCCAATAGCGCCGGTGCTCAATCAACACACTGACATGATTGTTGCGGTCAACCTGAATGCCAGGCGGCAGGCGGCAGCGGCTCCTGAGGTGCCACCCCAACCGCCGGGAATTTTCGATCTGGTGTCTATGAGCCTGGATACGATGCAGGCAGCGATTGGTCGGCTGAAGCTGGCTGCGTATTCACCGGACATCGTGATCGACATCCCGCGGGATGCCTGTGCGTTTTACGAATTTTATCGGGCTGCCGAGATGATCGAATTGGGGCGGCGGCGCGCGCGGAGCGTACTCAAGGCGCTGGCGCCAGAACAGTCCTGAGCCGGACGCGAGGCACGCTGTTCGCCAGCGCGATCTGATACTGTGGTCGTCGCCTTGCGATCTCGGCGACGCGCGCGGATAGTCGGCCTGGGTGCCGGGTTCGTCTGCTTCCGGGGGGCACGACTCTCTTGCATAAACTCAGTGTCGTCATTATTACCCTCAATGAGGAAGACCGGTTGCCGTCAACTCTCGAGGCGGTGTCCTGGTGCGACGAAATTCTGGTTGTCGACTCCGGCAGCAGTGACCGGACGGTCGAAATCTGTCGGCGCTACCCGAATTGCCGGGTGATAGTCCATGCCTTTATGGGGTATGGGCCACAAAAGCGCTTTGCGATCGGCGAGGCGCGCCATGACTGGATCCTGAGTCTTGACGCGGATGAGGTCCCGGATGCGGAATTACTGTCCGCGACCCGAGCCGCACTGGCCGGGGATGTCGGTGACACCGCCGGGTTCTATCTACGTCGCAGCCTGGTTTTCATGGACCGGGTGTTCCAACACGGTCGTGAGTCCCGTGAACGGCATCTGCGGCTGTTCGATCGACGCAAAGGGAATTTCTCGGATGCACTGGTCCACGAACGGGTTCAGGTCGATGGGCCCACAGCAGAACTGGCAGGCCGCTTGCTGCATTTGAGCTATCGGAATCTCGAGGACTATTTTCAAAAGTCTAATCGATACACCAGCCTGAGCGCGGCTCGCATGCATGCCGATGGTCGCCGCGCAGCACCCGTTAGTCTGATCCTCGCCGGGCCGTTCAGGTTTCTCCAGTCCTACCTGATCAACGGCAACTGGCGCAACGGCATCCCCGGGCTGGTTTGGTCGGTACTGGCGGCCTACTACAAGACCGTCAGATTCCTCAAGCTGCTGGAACTCAACAGAAGTTGATCGATGGGGTGGATTGCACAGCGGGAGTGCCGGAGTAATTCCCGGACTGTGAAGCGACGTATGCCTTTGACCGGGCGGCTCATATTTACCCGCACTCGCGATCGGGGGAACAGAAGCAGGCTTGGTCTGGTCAAATAAAACGAGCGGCTGAATCCGGCTTTGAGGCCGTCATCCCGGAGAAATTTATGAGGAAAAAAATCATCCTGCTTCTTATCGCCTTAATGTTGCCGCTAGGCGCCCACGCGGTGGGTTACAGCAAGGTCTTCGACATCCGCGCATTTGAGGCTGAGATACCGCCGGCCAAAAACGGCCCCTCGGTCATCAAGATCGGTGTGATCCTGCCGCGCTCAGCCGAGATCCCGAAAGTCGAGGTATTCGCCGACCGGGCCGATCGCGGCGACAATCTCGGCGATTGGGCCAAATGCGATATCGACACCAAGAAATGCCAGGTCAGCGACGCCCGGATCGTTCGATTCTTCCGCATGGACCACGATACCTGGCAGGAGTTGTCGGTTGAGATCGAGAATACCGACGCCAGCGCCGCACGTTACGCGTTATTGCGGGTGACATTTAAGGATGCGGCAGGCAATGATCAGTCAGGTTGCGGGGTGGCCTACTATTGCGGCTTCTCGGAAGCGGCATCCGAATACTAGACCGATGGCGGAAAGGGCTCCCGGGGAAGGAATGTTCCTCAGGCCTGATCGTTCACCAGTAGCCACCCTAGGCGTCACCGAGGGTCACCAGGGGTGTGAGATCGGAGACCAGGGCGCCTGAGACGGCGCCCTGGTCCGGCATGTCCCCTCGCTGTGCTGCGCTGTGAGTATGCTCAACCAGCCTTGGTCTGATTGGCAACCGCCCGGGCTGCAGCCGCCACCGCTTCCGGGTCACCAAGAAACTCTCGACCGAGCGAATTCAGTTTCTCATCCAGACTGTAGACCAGCGGTACACCGGTTGGGATATTGAAACCGACGATGTCTTCTTCCGACATCCCGTCAAGCATCTTGACCAGCGCGCGCAGGCTGTTGCCATGCGCAGCGATAAGGACGGTCTTGCGTTTTTCCAGCCACGGTACGATGTTCTGTTCCCAGTACGGCTGGACCCTGAGCAGCGTGTCTTTTAACGATTCTGATGCGGGCAGCCGAGCGGGATCTATGCCTGCATAGCGTGGGTCATGGCTCGGGTGACGGGGATCATCATCAGCCAGGGCGGGCGGCGGCGTGGCGTAGCTTCGCCGCCATATCTGCACCTGCTCGGCACCGTGTTTAGCGACGGTCTCCGGCTTGTTCAGGCCTTGCAGCGCGCCATAGTGGCGCTCGTTGAGTTGCCATGCCCTGTGCACCGGTACCCACATCCGATCCATACCATCCATCACCATCCACAGCGTGCGTATTGCGCGCTTCAGCACCGAGGTAAAGGCGATATCGAATTCCAGACCTTCAGCGGCCAGCAAACGGGCCGCCTCGGCGGCTTCGCTGCGGCCCTGTTCGGTCAGATCGACATCGGTCCACCCGGTGAACAGATTCTTCAGGTTCCAGTCGCTCTGACCGTGGCGCAAAAGCACCAGTTTGATGGGCATTTCAGCCTCCCGTTTGACGATTTGGATAAACGGATTCTAACCCTTTTCCGGCGCTACCGGGGTCCTGTCCCGTTGGACTATTGGATGACAAAACCCGGGCGAGAGATGCGGGTCAACCGGTTTTGGCGCCGGCGAGGCTGACCAGATAGTTGCCTCGCTGCTGGTCGAAGCTGAGACGGATCAGGCCGCGGGATTCACAGTCCTGAAGCATCTCCGAAAAGCTACTGTACCCATAATAGGATTCGCTGAATCCCGGGTGCACACGCTTGATCGTCTGCTTCACCATCGACCCCCACAGCTGATCATAGTCATCACTCAGAGAGCTGACGATCTCCAGCAATCGATCCATCGCTTCGCTCTTGCGATCCTGTGGCTTACCGCGGCTCTTCGACTTGGTACGACTACGTGTCGCGACACGTACCAGATCGTCATAGTAGAGAAACTCGTCGCAGCCAGCGATCAGCAGGTCAGAGGTGGAACTCTTCACTCCACAGCCGATCACCCGCTTGTTGTTTTCCTTCAGTTTCGAGACCAGCGGGGAAAAATCACTGTCGCCCGAGAGAAGGGCAAAGATGTCGATATGTTGCTTCGCATAGCAGAGGTCGATGGCGTCGACCACCATGTGGATATCTGCGCTGTTCTTACCGCCCTGGCGGGTCTGGGGGATATCGATCATCTCAACGCCGTTGGCATGGAATTCCTTCACATAATCGCGATAGTTGCCCCAGTCGCAGTACGAGCGCTTGAACACAATCCGGCCCTTTTCCAGCAATCGTTTCATAACCAGCTGAATATCGAACTTGGGGGCGCTCTTCATATCTCGCACGCCGATAGCGAGATTCTCGAAGTCGACAAATACTGCGATTAGCGGTTCCTGGGACATACTGGGGTTTCCTTGCGTCAGTCTCAGAGCTGAGTGAGGCGTCTAATTTCCTGCATCGCGACCGACAGAGTCGGAAAATCTGTCGATCCCATCGATATCATCTCGCGGGAAGTGGTCAGGACGTGATCGACTCGCTCTCTGTGCGCCGCTATCCATGCCTGCACGGCTGCCGGCGGCGGCTTGCGCTTGTTGGCTGCGATCACCAGTCGGGTAAGCTGACCCTGAAGGTGGTAAAGATTCTCGCGCATGCTATTGCGCGCCATTGCCTGCCAGCGACCCTCCACCGATAGCTGTTCCACCTGATCACGCAGCCAGTCGATCCGCAGTTCCTGACCAAGCGTGAAGTAGATGTGGGCGGCGGCTGCCGGACTGGCGCCCGCATCCTGGGCCACCTCGATGATATCCAGAGCCGAATGCATCGCATGTAAGCCCGCCATACGTCGGGCAATGCCGTCCGGTATGCCGAGTTCCTTGTAGAGGCCGAAGGCTTCACCAAAGCGCCTCAACTCGCGGCCCGCCAGATACTCTTCGAGGTTGTCGCATATCTTTCTGGCGTGATTGGCGAAACGCTTCACCGCCGCCTCGATGTCGCGCACCAGATCCGGCCTGTCTAGCAGCCAGTGGGTGCCGTGTTTTAGCAGGCGGGTAGTGCGGTTCATCATCGAATACTGGGCATTGGCGTGAACTTCGTTGTCCAGCTCCTCGATTGAGCTCCACAGCGAGCGTACGTCGAATACCTCGCGGGCAATGGCATAGGCGCGCGCCACCGAGGCCAGGTCGGCACCGGTCTCGTCACTGGTTCGGTAGGCGAACACCGGACCCATCCGATTGACCAGGCTGTTAGTGACCAGGGTCGCGATGATCTCTCTGGACAGGCGGTGCTGACCCATCAAGTTGCGGTACTTGCGTTGCAGCGGTTTGGGGAAGTAGCTGATCAGCTCGTGACTGAGATAAGGATCCTCTGGCACGTTGGACGCAATCATATCGGTATACAGACTCATCTTGCCGTAGCTGAGCAGCACCGACAGTTCGGGCCGGCTAAGCCCGCGGCCGGAAGTCCGTCGTTCATTGATCATTTCGTCGTCGGGCAGAAATTCCAGCGCCCGATCCAGCGTTCCGCGTCGTTCCAGCGCATGAATCAAATACTGGTGTTCGCGAATCCGTTCGACTGCGTTGGCTTCCAGCAGGCTGATCGCCTGACTTTGAAGATAGTTGTTACGCAGCACCTGCTCGGCGACTTCATCGGTCATATCGGCCAGCAATCGTTTGCGCCGACCGCTGGTGAGCCCGGCCTCTTGCGTCGCGATGTTCAGCAGGATCTTGATGTTGACTTCGCGGTCAGAGCAGTCAACCCCGGCAGAGTTGTCGATGAAATCGGTATTGAGGCGTCCGTCGTGGAGCGCATACTCGATGCGACCGAGCTGGGTGCAGCCGAGATTGCCACCCTCACCGACGACTTTGCAACGCAGGTCTTTGCCGTTTACCCGGACTGCATCATTACTGCGATCGCCGACATCGACATGGGTTTCGGTACTCGCCTTTACATAGGTGCCAATACCGCCATTCCACAACAGGTCCACCGGCATCTTGAGGATTGCGCGGATCAGTTCGTCGGGAGTCAGGCTCTGCTTGTCTATCTGCAAAATGTCGCGGACCTGGGGGCTCAACTGAATCAGTTTGTCCGCCCGCGAGAAAATCCCTCCGCCATCGGAAATAAGTTTCTGATTATAGTCGTTCCACCCGGAACGGCTCAGCCCGAACAAACGCGACCGCTCCTTGAAGCCGGCGGCGGCGTCCGGGTCAGGATCTAGGAATATATGCAGATGGTTGAACGCCGCCTGAAGCCGGATATGGCGGGACTGCAGCATGCCATTGCCAAACACATCGCCGCTCATGTCGCCCACGCCTGCGACTGTGAATTCTGAATTCTGAATATCCCGGCCCATCTCCCGGAAATGCCGCTTCACGCATTCCCAGGCGCCACGGGCGGTAATCCCCATGCCTTTGTGGTCATATCCGACCGAGCCACCAGAAGCAAAAGCGTCGCCCAGCCAGAAGTCGTAGTCTGCGGAAATCTGGTTCGCGATGTCCGAGAAGCTCGCCGTGCCCTTGTCTGCCGCGACAACCAGGTAGGGATCGTTGCCGTCCATGCGAATGACATTTGTCGGTGGCACTGGTTCCGAGTTGACCAGGTTGTCGGTAACGTCGAGCAGGCCGCGGATAAAGGTGCGGTAGCAGAAGATGACTTCCGCCATCACTTTTTCCCGATCGCCTGCCGGCAGCCGCTTGGCGACAAATCCACCTTTGGCGCCTACCGGGACAATCACCGTGTTCTTGACTGCCTGGGCTTTCATCAGGCCCAGCACTTCCGTGCGGAAATCTTCCGGACGGTCCGACCAGCGCAAGCCGCCCCGGGCCACTTCGCCACCGCGCAGATGCACGCCTTCGACGCGCGGCGAGTAGACGAATACCTCGAACATCGGTCGGGGCTTTGGCAGATCCGGGATCTTGCGTGGATCAAGCTTGATCGAGATATATGGCTTGGACGCGCCTTCGCTGTCGGTTTGGTAGAAATTAGTTCGCAGACTGGCGCGGATCATCTCGCGGAACGCGCTGATGATGCGATCGGCGTCGAGTCCAACCACAGAGTCCATGGCGTGATCCAGTGCCTGACTGATCGTCAGCCACAGTCGTTTGCGTTGTTTGTCGCTTACGCCGGGGTCAAACCGGGCTTCGAATTTTTCTACCAGCAGTTTGGTGATTTCCGGGTAATCCCCGAGCACCCGTTCCATGTAGCTCTGACTGAAGGGCAAGCCGGTCTGGAGGATGTAGCGACAGTAGGCCCGCAGCAGCGAAACCTGGCGCCAGGACAGCTCAGCACTCAGCACCAGGCTGTTAAAGCCATCGTTCTCCGTCATCCCCAGCCAGGTATTCTCAAAGGCACCCTGAAATGCTTCGTTGACCTCGGATGGGACCAGGTCGCGTTGCTGGCGCAGCACCATCTCAAAATCCTGGATCCATACTTCGCGATCGTCGCCGAGTTCGACCCGGTATGGCCGCTCACTGATGACGCGCAAGCCCAGATTCTCCAGCATCGGCAGGACATCGGAGATAGGTAACGGCGAGTCTGCATGAAATGTCTTGAAACGTACGCGCTCGTCCGGAAAGGAAGGTGGCCGATACAGGCTCATGCGAAGCTGCTCCGGCGATTCCTTCACCGCGGCCAGTCGCTCGATATCAAACGTGGCCTCGCGGGCAGTAACGTCTTCAACATAGGCAGCCGGGAACACGTCGGCATAGCTTCGGAACAGGTGCAGACCCTGCTCTTCATCAAAGCGTTCCACCAGCGCGTCTCGCAAGTCGTCCTGCCAGGTGCGCACTGCCTGCGCGATCAGTTTTTCCAGCGACGCCAGACGCACCCGCGGTGGATTATCCGGATCGGTGCGGACGATGATGTGTACCCGAGCCAGCCTGGACTCCGACATCTGTACGTCGGACTCGATCTGGGTGCCGTTGAGCGCACTGCCGAGGATGTCCTGAATACGTTCCCGGACCTGGGTGTTGTAGCGATCGCGAGGCACAAAAACCAGGCAGGAGAAAAACCGCCGGAAGGCGTCCCGGCGTATGAATAATTTTACCTGCTGGCGTTCCTGCAGATTGAGAATGCCGCTGCTGATCCGGCCCAATTCCTCGACTGAGGCCTGAAATAATTCGTCGCGAGGGAAACTGTCGAGAATATGCAGCAGTGCTTTGCCGCCGTGGCTGCCCGGCCGCAGACCGGAATGCGCCATGACCTTCTGCACCTTGTGTCGCAACACGGGGATAGAGCGCGGGCTGCGACTGTACGCGACGGAGGTGAACAGACCGAGAAAGCGTTTCTCTCCCACGACCTTGCCGTCGGCGTCAAAGTGCTTCACACCGACATAGTCGAGGTAGCCAACCCGGTGCACGGTAGAGCGCGAGTTCGCCTTGGTCAGGATCAGCAGATCCTTGGACCGGGTGTGCCGGCGGATCGCGCGGCTCATCACCGTGCTGCCTGCGCTGCTCGATTCCGAGGGCTTGCGCAGGATGCCGAGACCGGTGTTTGATTTAGCCTGCAGCATTTCGCCGTCGGGGCCCTTGATCAGTTCGTATTCGCGATAGCCCAGGAAGGTGAAATGGTCATCATCCATCCATTCCAGAAACGCCTGCGCCTCGTCGATAACGGTCTGATCCAGGGGTGGCGGCAAATCTTCCAGGTCGCGACATATATCCCGGGCCTTGCGCCGCATTGCGGACCAATCCTCGAAAGCCCCGCGGACGTCGCCGAGCGCGCTTTTGACCTTGCGTTCGAGGTTGCGGAACACCTTGGCATCGCTCTCGCGATCGATCTCCAGATGAACATAGGATTCGTACTGGGCATCGTCTGCGTCTTCGATGGAAGACAACACCTCGATTAAACGGCCATCCTTGTCGCGGCGCACCACCAGCACCGGGTGAACGGTGAGATGGATGTACAGACCGAATTCGTTGATCACCATGCCCAGCGAGTCAACCAGGAAGGGCATGTCGTCGTTAACCACGTCAACGACGGTGTGCTGTGAGTCCCAACCTTGCTCGTCTGCTTCGGGGTTCAGCACCCGGGTCAGCGCGCGGCCCGGTTTGCGCTGTATAGCGAATTCCAGGTGCTGCAGGGCGGCTCCAGCCAGATCGGCCGGATCCCGGACGCGCAAGTCCTCCAACGCCGCGTTAGCGTAGTAGAGCTTGATAAAAAGGGAAACGTCTACCGGACAATCGGCCGGCGCCTTATCCAGCGCGGCGGAAATTACGTCGTCCAGAACCCGTTGTCTCGGGTTGGCCGCGTTTGAGCTCATGGGCTGTGTCCGTCGGGGTGTCGGATAGATAGCTCAATTCTAGCGCCTCGGGCGTCGATTTTGCGCTTCTGTTGCGGAAAAAATCCGACAGACCGACTGACAGGCCCTAACTTCGCCGTTGCAGGTCCTCGATCACGCCCGCCATAAATCGACATGCTTCGCCTCCGGTCGCGCAGCGGTGATCAAAAGTCAGGGACAGGGGTATCCGCCGATGTGTCTCAATACCGCCGAGCACCGGGACTACATCGTGACGAATACCGCCGGAACCCAGAATGGCAATTGTCGGTGGCACCACAACAGGCGTGGCATAGCGCCCTGCCATCATGCCGAAATTGGACAAGGTGAATGTGAAATCCTTCATTTCATCCGGCGCTACGGTTCGCTCACGCGTTTTCTGCTTGACCTGATTCAGGTCATCGCGCACCTGCTCGCCGGACTTTTGGTCCACATTGCGGATCACCGGGACTATCAGGCCATCCGCAGTATCCACCGCGATCGCGATATCTATCCGGCTCTCCAGCTGTCGTGTCATCGCGGCACCGTCATAGAAGCCATTCAGTGAGGGCTCTGCCTTGCAGCCGGCCACGATTGCACGCAGCAGTCGGGCGGTGATGTCTTGCCCGGGGGTCCAGCCGTGAATATCCGCGTCGTCGAATATCGTGCAGGGACAAACTTCGTCCCTGGACAGGCTCATGCTCTGTGCCATTGCACGGCGCGGGCCGCGCAGACGCTCAGGTTCGCCCGCTGGCAGGCGGGTGATGGAGCGCTGCTTTCTCTCCGCGCGAGGGCGGAAATTTTCGACATCCTCACGCGTGACCCGGTCGCCGCGACCGGTAGGGGGCACATCGGCCAGATCGATGCCCTTCTTCTTGGCCAGCGCGCGAACTGCAGGCGCCGCTTTCACTTTGCCCTGAGCGCGGTGTCGGCGTCCGCCGGCGACCGCGGTTTCGACCAGTTCCTCATCGCTGACCGGCATGCTGCCGACCACAGTTCCGGTATCCGCCGAGGGGGCCGGTTTTTCGTCGCTGCCTGTTGCTGCCGGCGCCGCTTCGGCCGCGGGTTTGGGTGATGCGGCACCGCCACCGGTATCGATGTCAATCAGCGGTTTGCCGGTTTCGACGATATCCCCTTCGCCGGCATACAGTTTGGCGACGCGACCCGCGTAGGGTGCCGGGACCTCGACCACCGCCTTGGCGGTCTCTACCGACAGCATCAGCTGATCCAGCGCGATCTCATCACCCTGTTTGACATGCCAGGTGACGATCTCAGCTTCGGGCAGCCCTTCGCCGAGGTCCGGTAGATTAAATGTTTTCATAACTGGCTCTTTGTCTGACGAATCCGTCTGCGGCGCACTCAATCCTGGAGCGTAGCCTTGGCAGCATCCATGATGCGTTGAACACTTGGCAGGTACTGGTATTCCATCCGGAACAGCGGCATCACCGTGTCGTAGCCGGTTACCCGCTGGATCGGTGCCTCCAGATCATAAAGACCCTTCTCGGCGACGCCGGCTGCGATCTCCGCACCCACGCCGCAGCTGCGAGCGGCTTCATGGACAATCACCAGGCGGCCGGTTTTCTCTATCGATTCGAGGATCGTGTCGATATCCAGTGGGCTGATAGTCGCGACATCGATCACTTCGCAACTGATACCTTCTTCCGCCAGTGCGGTTGCGGCCTTCAGCGTTTCGAAAGTCATCGCGCCCCAGGTCACCAGAGTAACGTCATCCCCCTCGCGCAAGGTGTAGCAGACATCGAGCGGCATCGCTCTGCCGTCGTCCGCAACCTCCTGTTTCTGCAAACGGTAGATTCTTTTCGGCTCCAGAAAGACCACCGGATCAGGGTCGCGGATCGCGGCCAGCAGCAGACCATAGGCGCGTTGCGGTGAGGAAGGGATCACCACCCGGATGCCGGGCATGTGTGCGAACAGCGCTTCGGTGCTCTCTGAGTGATGCTCCGGCGCATGGATTCCGCCGCCAAACGGCGCGCGCAACACCATCGGACAATGCAGCCGGCCCCGGGTGCGATGACGCATGCGGCCGGCATGGTTGATCATCTGGTCGACAGCGGGATAGATAAAACCCATGAACTGCATTTCGCATACGGGCTTCATGCCCTGGGCAGCCATGCCAATAGATGCGCCGGCGATCATCGCCTCGGCCAGCGGGGAATCAATTACCCGGTCGCCGCCAAATCGTTGTTGCAGTCCCGCTGTCGCCCGAAACACGCCGCCGTTGACGCCCACGTCCTCACCGAGGATGACCACTGCGGGGTCGCGCTCCATTTCGTGCGCCAGAGCCATGGTCACCGCCTCGATCAGGGTTATCTTGGCCATCAGTGGTCCCCCCCGGTCGCACCATAACGGATCGCGTTTTCCCTTTGCTCTTGCATGGCTTCGGGCAGGTCTTTGTACATGTAGTCAAACATGGCGCCAGTCGCCTGGACTGGTGTTTCGATATATTCCTGTACCGCGGCTTCGACTTTCTGCGCGCATTCAGTCAGCAATGCCTGTTCTTGTTTCTGGTCCCAGATGCCGGTATCGACCAGGTACTTGCGCAACCTGATCAATGGCTCTTCGGCCCGCGCCGCGTCAACTTCGCCCTGATCCCGGTAACGGCTGGCGTCGTCAGCGGTCGTGTGGTCGCTCAGGCGGTAAGTAACCGCTTCAATCAGGGTCGGACCCTCGCCCGCCCGGGCGCGCGCCAGCGCGGTCTCCATCGCGTCGCGAACCGCAACCACGTCATTGCCGTCCACCTGTACTCCGGGCATGCCCGCGGCAATCGCTTTTTGCGCCAGGGTCTCAGCGGCGGTCTGTATCGACAGGGGTACTGAAATTGCCCATTTGTTGTTCACCACGACAAATACCGCGGGCAGCTTGCGTACCGCGGCCAGGTTCAGCGCTTCATAGAAATTCCCTTCCGACGTGCCGCCGTCGCCGATCACGCTCACCGCGCATCTTGGTTCCTTGCGCAGCTTGAATGCCCATGCGGCGCCAGCAGCATGCAGGCACTGTGTGGCGATTGGCACGCACCAGGCAAAGTCATGTCTGGGCCCGGAGAAATCATTGCCGCGCTCGTCACCGCCCCAGTACAGCAGCACTTCGGACATCTTCACGCCACGCCAGAACTGCGCCCCGTATTCGCGATACATCGGCGCCAGGCAGTCTTCTTCGCGCATGGCCGCACCGATGCCAACGTGGGCAGCCTCATGACCTAGCGAAGAGGCATAGGTGCCGAGCTTGCCAGTGCGCTGAAGATTGATCGCCTTGGTATCGAATACCCGGGTCTGGGTCATCAGGCGATACATGGCCAAAAGTTGTTCGGGATCGCGGGCGAACTGTGGCAGTTCACCTGCCGGCTTGCCCTCCGGATCAATAAACTGGGTATATCCGACCTTGAACTCAGCAATCGTTTTCAAACAGATTTCCTCCGAGGCCCGAGCCAGATCATAAGGAATCGTTTCCTTCTGGGCATGGCCGGTTCAGGAATGGGGCCGCCGACGAGAAGGTCTCAGGTGGCGGGCGCCCGGAAAGGACGCGCATTATAACCGATGTTTTCTGCGATAATTCTTGTCGCGACGCACCATAAGGAAAGCCCCGCCGCGAGATCGGCCGGGCCGTTCCCGGCGCCAGAATGGGCACCAGTAATCCGAGGCGGAAATTAATATGAACAAGCGTGAACTCGAAGACGGAATTTACCGCGATCTGTCAAACAGGCTGACCTACGCTGGGTATCTGCAGCTGGATCGGCTGCTCGGTGCGCAGTCTCCGTTGAGCGAACCGGCGCACCACGACGAGCTGCTCTTTATTATCCAGCACCAGACATCGGAACTCTGGTTCAAGCTGATCATCCATGAGCTTACCGCGGCAATCAGGTATCTCCAGCAGGACGAATTGGCACCGTGTTTCAAGATCCTCGCCCGCGTAAAACAAGTACAGCAACAGCTTTTTGGTCAGTGGTCAGTGCTCGAGACGCTGACCCCGAACGAGTACGCACAGTTCCGCGGCGTGCTCGGCCATGCTTCCGGTTTTCAATCGGCGCAAAACCGTGAGGTCGAGTTCTTGCTGGGCAACAAAGATGCGGCCCACCTGCAGGTGTTTGAGTACGACGAAGCGACCCATGCGCATCTGCAGCACAGGCTCGAGTCCCCGAGCATCTACGACGAGTTTCTGATGTATCTGGGCCGTCGCGGCTTTCCGGTTCCAGCGGAGAGACTGGAGCGTGACTGGTCTGAATCCTATGAATCCCACCCGGGCGTCGTTGCGATGTTCAAGACGATCTACGAAGACACCGCGTCGCACTGGCAGGCTTACGACATGTGCGAAAAGCTGGTGGACGTGGAGGAGAATTTCCAGTTGTGGCGATTCCGCCATCTGAAGACTGTCGAACGCATTATCGGTTTCAAGCGCGGCACCGGCGGCTCGTCCGGCGTCGCATTTTTGCGACAGGCGATCGACTTCCGTTTGTTCCCGGAACTGATCGAAGTGCGGACGCTTATCGGCGGATAGTCGCGATGAGCAGGGGACTAAGCAAACAGGAGACTAGGCGCTGTCCGGTCGCTCAAGGCGCACAGCCTGATCCGCCAGGCGTTGCAGGATCGCGTCCAGCTGCTGGCGCTCGGCCGGATTGAGTGCGGACAGCAGGGCATCCTCGTATTCGAGCAGCATAGGCGCGATGCGTTGATACAGCCGCTTGCCGGCCGGCGACAGATCGAGGATCGAGCGGCGGCGGTCCGCATTGGCAAAGCTCCGCCTGATCCGACTGGAAGCGAGCAGGCGCGACACGGCCCGGCTGACCGCGACTTTGTCCATTGCTGTTCGTTCCGCAACCTCCGCCGCGGAGATTTCCGGGAACCTCCCGAGCACCGCCATGACCCGCCACTCGGGTATCGACAAACCATAGCGTGAGGAATAGGTCTGTGCGATAGCAGCGCTGACCGTGTTCGACAGCACGGACAGTCGATAGGGCAGGAACCGTTCCAGATCAAGGGTCGTCGGTTCCATGGTGCGGCGCAGCTTGTTGTCTGAGGCCATGCGGCACTATAATAGTTACATCTGAAACTAATTCAACTGTGACAGGGCCCTGGAAGGCCCTGTCTTCACTTGTGGAGAGTTCCAATGACGGATCTACAGTCCAATCCCCTGGGCATAAATGGCTTTGAGTTCGTCGAATTTGCGGCGCCTCATGCAGGCGAGCTGCATCAGCTGTTCAGCATGATGGGTTTTACCGCGGTGGCGCGTCATCGCAGTCGTCAGGTCACGTTATACCGGCAGGGCGAGATCAGTTTTCTGATCAATGAACAGCCGGACAGTTATGCTGCTGATTTCGCCCGGACTCATGGCCCCTGTGCCTGCGGCTTTGCGATTCGTGTCGCCGATGGCGAGCAGGCCAGAGCCCATGCCTTGTCTAATGGTGCGGAACCGATCACTGACAAGGCGGACACGCTGGCGCTGGATGTGCCGGTTGTAGAGGGTATCGGTGGCAGCGTGTTGTACCTGGTGACAGACAATTCAAAGCGCTCGGTGTTCGAAGATGAGTATGAGTTCTTCGAGGGCGTAGACCGGAATCCCAAAGGCTTCGGTCTGACTTTCATCGACCATCTGACCCACAACGTCTACCAGGGGAATATGGACCGCTGGGCCGGCTTCTATGAGCGTATTTTTAACTTCCGCGAGATTCGCTATTTCGATATCAAGGGTGCCAAGACAGGCCTGGTGTCGCGGGCGATGACTGCACCGGACGACATGGTTCGGATTCCGATCAACGAGGCGACCGATGACAAGTCGCAGATCGCCGAGTATCTGGATGAGTACAAGGGCGAAGGCATCCAGCATATCGCGTTGTTCACTGACGACATTTATGCCTCAGTTGAAGCGCTGAGAGGGAGTAATCTCGATTTTCTCGACGTGCCAGACACCTATTACGAGATGGTCGACGAGCGCCTGCCCCGGCATGGCGAGGACCTTGAGCGGATGGCCGCCAACCGCATTCTGATCGATGGCGATCGCGAAACCAGAACGCAATTGTTGCTGCAGATTTTCACGCAGACGTGTATCGGTCCGATCTTCTTTGAGATCATCCAGCGCAAGGGCAACGAAGGCTTTGGCGAAGGCAATTTTCAGGCCCTGTTTGAATCTATCGAGCGTGATCAGCAAAAGCGCGGCGTGCTCTGAAGCAGAGCCGCGTCCGGAGCCCACACATGAAACAATGGATCTCCTTCCCCCGCATCGAGGGATTGTCTTCCCGGCAGGCTCATGCGGATCTTCCCACCGGGACCTACGAGCGTGAGCTGGGTAGAGAGGGGTTTTTCGGCCCGGCCACTCATATGTACCATCGCCATCCGCCGACGTCCTGGTCTGATTTCCAGGGCCCGCTGCGGCCGCGCGCCTTCGATACGACCCGACTGGAGCACGCGGGTAACACGCCCTGGGACGCGGTACCGCTGCTGCACAACGCATCAGTCAAAATCCGGCACTGGACCCTGCCGAGCAGCATGGATCAGCTGGTCCGCAACGCAGACGGCGATGAACTGCTGTTTATCCATCAGGGCCAGGGTGAGCTGTTTTGCGATTACGGGCATCTGTCGTTTCGCGATGGTGACTACATCGTGCTCCCGCGCGGCACCATGTGGCGGATCGAAACGTCGGCGCCTGTAGTTGCTTTGCTGGTTGAAGCCAGTAACGAGAGCTACCGGTTACCGGACAAGGGCATGTTGGGTCCGCACGCGATTTTCGATTCGGCTGTGCTTGACACGCCGCATATCGACCAGGCATTCAAGGCGCAGCAAGGGGAGGATCCCTGGCGTGTGGTGGTGAAATCCCGCGCCAGGCTGTCGGTGATGAGTTTCCCGTTCAACCCGCTGGACGCGGTAGGCTGGAAGGGCGACCTGGCGCCGGTGCGATTGAACTGGCGCGATATCAGACCGTTGATGAGTCACCGCTATCATCTGCCGCCATCGGTTCACACCACATTTCTGGCGAGCCGCTTTGTTATCTGCACCTTTGTTCCGCGGCCGTTCGAAACTGATCCCGGTGCGCTCAAGGTGCCGTTCTTTCACAACAATGATGACTTCGACGAAGTCATCTTCTATCACGCCGGGGAGTTTTTCTCGCGTGACAACATCCATCCGGGGATGATCACCTTGCATCCTTCCGGGTTTGCCCATGGTCCACACCCCAAAGCGCTGGGCAATATGCTGGACCAGAAAGCCCCTGGCACTGAAGAGGTCGCGGTGATGATTGACACCCGGGATGCACTCGATGTCGACGATCAGGCGATCGCAGTGGAATGGGCCGGCTATGTCGACTCATGGAAGTCCTGACTCGGTCACGCAAGACCCGGGAAATCCCGAAGCCGTTATCAGCCATCTACACTCAATACGCATAGTCCCGACAAAGGAAATCAATCGCCATGAAACTTGCTTCTCTCCGCACAGGCGGTCGTGACGGCAGTCTGATACTGGTTAGCCAGGATCTGCAGCGTGCAGTAGCGGCGGCAGACATTGCACCCACCCTGCAGTCGGCGCTGGAGGACTGGGAGCAATTCGCGCCGGCGCTTGCGCGACTGGCAGAATCGCTTGAGGGCGGTCACCTTGACGGTGAATTCCCGCTGGAGATTGAACAGCTTGCCTCGCCCTTGCCGCGCGCTTTTCAGTTCCTTGACGGCAGCGCCTATCTGGCCCATGTGGAACGGGTGCGGCGCGCCCGTGGGGCCGAAATGCCGCCGAGTTTCCTCACTGATCCGCTGATGTATCAGGCGGTCTCAGACGGGTTCCTGCCGCCGGCAGGAACTATCGAAGCGGTAAGTGAAGAGCACGGGATAGACTTCGAGGCCGAGGTCTGCGTGATTACCGGCGACGTGCCAATGGGTGTCGATGCGGCAGAGGCGGGCGACTACGTGCGGCTTATCTGCCTGATCAACGATGTGTCTCTGCGTAATCTGATCCCGGCGGAACTGGCCAAGGGCTTCGGCTTTCTCAACAGCAAGCCGCGCTCGGCCCTGTCCCCGGTCGCAGTAACCCCGGACGAACTGGGAGATGCCTGGCGCGACTGCAAAGTGCATCTGCCGCTGATAACCCGCTACAACGGAGAGCTTTTTGGCCAGCCGGAGTGCGGTGTCGATATGCAGTTCAGCTTTGCCGAACTGATCGCGCACGCGGCACGGACACGGCCGCTGGCGGCTGGTACCGTGATTGGTTCCGGCACCATCGCCAATCAGGATGAGTCCCGGGGCGCCTCCTGTCTGGCCGAGCGGCGCATGCTGGAGATCATCAGTGACGGCAAGCCCAGCACCCCGTTCATGAGTTTTGGCGACACCGTCCGCATCGAGATGCTTGACGCCGGCGGCGCCAGTATCTTCGGTGCCGTGGAACACATCGTGACCCGATATCAAGGGCGATGAGCGGGCTGGTTCTCTACAGCTACTGGCGCAGTTCCGCTGCCTACCGGGTGCGTCTCGCCCTGAACCTGAAGCAGCTCGATTACCGGATCGAGGCGGTGCATCTGGCACGGGATGGCGGTGAACACCGGCGACAGGCATATCTTGACCTGAATCCTCAGGGGCTGGTCCCGTTGCTTGTCGATGGTGAGCAAACGATCAGCCAGTCACTGGCAATCATTGAATACCTGGAAGAGACACGTCCGTTGCCCGCGCTGTTGCCACCCGCCGCCGCCGATCGGGCGCGGGTCCGCAGCCTGGCGCAGATCATCGCTTGTGACATCCATCCATTGGACAACCTGCGTGTGACCCAATACCTCAAGCACGAACTGGGTATCGGCGCAGACGCCGGCAGCGCCTGGTATGCCCACTGGATACAGATCGGTTTCGAAGCCCTGGAAAAAAGGCTTGCGCGCGATTCGGAAACCGGGGAATTCTGCCATGGGGATCAGCCCGGTTTGGCTGATGTCTTTCTGGTGCCGCAGATCTACAATGCCTTGCGCTTCGAAATCGACATGAGCCCATATCCCACCCTGCGCCGTGTACTCGACGCCTGTAATGTACTGGAAGCATTCCGGCGGGCGGCTCCTGAGGCGCAGCCGGACGCCGCCTGAGCTATCGCTTCGTGAGGCTGGTGATCTTCGATTGTGACGGCGTGCTGGTGGACTCGGAACCGCTGGCCAACAAAGTGCTCAATCAACATCTTCAGGCGATCGGCCTTGATCTTTCTCTGGCCGAATCGACTGCCATGTTTACCGGCCTGAGCATGCGTTCAAGCATCGACATTATCCAGGCGCATATTCGACGGTCGGTGCCGGCGGATTTTGTCAGCGACCTGCGCCGTGATACGGCGGCGGCTTTCCGTAGCGATCTGCAACCGGTACCCGGGATCGCTGCGGTGCTGGCTGAACTACAACATCCGTATTGTGTTTCCTCCAGCGGCATCCATGAAAAGATCCGCAACAGTCTCGAGTTGACCGGCTTGCGAGCATTCTTTCCTGAGCAGCGGATTTTCAGCGCTGAAGATGTCGCCAGGGGCAAGCCTGCGCCTGATCTGTTTCTGTATAGCGCGCGCAGTCTGGGCTTCGATCCGGCGGATTGCGTCGTGATCGAGGATTCGCGACCCGGGGTTCTCGCTGCCCGGGCCGCAGGGATGCGGGTCCTCGGCTATGCGCAGCGCACCCCATCTCGCGTACTGGCCGCAGCCGGTGCTACAGTCTTTACCGAGATGGCCGGACTTGTGTCCCTGCTGAGCGACTGAGGAGCAGTCGGCTGGCCAGCCATTGACCCTGAATAGGATGGCGGGTATGGAGATCTTGGGCGCTGGATGGTTGTGGGGATGCGTTCTGCTGCTGACGGCGGGGCTGCTGGTCTGGTTTGCGGCACGCTTGTGGTGGTGGTTGTTGCTGGGCCCATCCCTGCTCATCGCGATGGGCGTTTTTAGCGAGGTCAGTATCGCCGCCAGCGCCATCTGCTGGGTGGTCTTTATTGTCGGCATCGCTGTGCTGGGGTTACCGGCATTGCGCACCCGGCTGCTCAGCCAACGCATGATGGCTTTGATGCGTCAGGAAATGCCGCCGATCTCTGCTACCGAACACGCGGCCCTTGAAGCCGGGGATACTGGCTGGGAAGCAGAGTTGTTTAGCGGTCGCCCGTCATGGCGCCGCATGCGCCGACTGCGATCACCAAAGCTGAGTGGCCCGGAACGGGCGTTTTTGGAGGGCCCGGTCGAGGCCTTCTGCGGCATGATTTCCGATTATCGTATCAATGAGGTCGATCGCGATCTGCCACCGCAAGCCTGGGATTTTCTCAAGAGCGAACGCTTTTTCGGCATGGTGATCCCGGAGCAATACGGCGGGCTGGGTTTCTCCCAGAGTGGCCATGCTGCGGTAGTCATGAAGATCGCATCACGCAGCGTCAGCGCCGCATTGACGGCGATGATCCCGAATTCCGTAGGCCCGGCGAAACTTATCCTCAACTATGGGACCCAGGCGCAACGGGAGCGTTACCTGCCGGCGCTGGCGGCTGGCGAGGAGATTCCCTGCTTCGCGTTGACCGGGCCCGAGGCGGGCAGTGACGCAAGCTCCATGGTCGACAGCGGTATCGTCTGCCGCCAGAGCCATGAAGGGGTTCCGGATGTTCTCGGGGTCCGGCTGAATTTCGACAAGCGCTATATCACTTTGGCCCCGGTCGCCAGCCTGCTCGGCGTTGCGTTCAAACTATACGATCCGGATCAGTTGCTTGGCGACCAGGAACGGCGGGGTATCACCCTCGCACTGGTTCCGGCCAACGCGCCCGGCGTCACCCGCGGCGGGCGTCACAACACGCTGAACATGGGCTTCCACAACGGGCCGGTCAGTGGCGAAGATGTGTTCGTGCCGCTGGAGAGCATCATCGGCGAGCAGGATGGCATCGGCAATGGCTGGAAAATGCTGATGGAGTGCCTGACCGACGGCCGCGCAATATCGCTACCGTCGCTGGCCTGCGGTGCCGCCAAGGCGGCAGTCCGCATCACCGGCGCGTACTCCCGGGTGCGCTTTCAGTTTCGCATGCCGGTGTCGAATTTTGAGGGCGTCCAGGAGGCGCTCGCGCCTATGGCAGGGGACGTATGGGCGATGGATTGTGCCCGCCAGCTGATCCTGGCGGAGCTCGATGGCGGACGGCAACCTGCGGTGGCCGCGGGGATCGTCAAATACAACCTCACCGAGCGTTGCAGGAGAGTGCTGGAACGGGCCATGGATATCCATGCCGGCGCGGGTATCTGTCTGGGCCCAAGGAACCTGATCGCGGAATTCTCCAAATTTCCGCCGATGGGGGTGACAGTGGAGGGCGCGAACATACTGACCCGGACACTGATGACCTTCGGTCAGGGTGTGATGCGCTGCCATCCTTGCCTGCAGGCGGAGCTGGAGGCGGCGAACCGCACCGGCGGGGGTGACATCAGGGCGTTCGATCGTGTCCTGGCGCGCCACCTGAGGCTTGCGTCAAGGCATGTTCTGCGCACCCTGTTGCTGGGCTTGTCCGGAGCCCGTCTTGCAGGTCATCCGGCCAAATCAAAGGCGCCGCGCAGTTACTATCAGCAGATCGGGCGGCTGAGCGCCGGATTCGCGTTGACTACCGACGTGCTGCTGTTGACTTTGCGCGGACAGTTCAAGCGAAGGGAACGCTTGTCCGGACGGATGGCCGACGTGCTCAGCAATCTCTATATTGCCAGCGCTGCGCTTCGCCACCATGAACTTGCTGATGGCGATGCCAGCGACGAGCTACTTCTGGATTGGGTGATGGCTGACAGTCTGCATCGTTGTCAGGATTCGCTGGAGGCCGTCTGCGCCAACCTGCCACCGGTCATCGGCAGGATGCTCCGCTGGATGCTGTTTCCATGGGGCCGGCCCTGGCCGCCCCCAGGCGATCGTCTGGAGCAATGCCTGGTTGAATTGATCACTGTCCCGTCCACCGGTCGTGACCGGATTGCGGCTGGAATCTACATCCCCACGGACCGCGATGAACAGTTGGCAAAGCTGGAAGCCGCCCTGGGCAAAGTCACCATGACCGCGCCGCTGGCATCCAAGTTGCGCGAGGGCACGCGCCGGCATCTGGTGCCCGAGGCACCGTTTGAGCAACGTCTGGAGATGGCGGTAAGGGCCCGGGTGCTGACGCAGGCGGAGGCCGACGAGCTGCGATATGCGGAGAAGTCGCGCCGCGAGGTACTTAGAGTTGATGCCTTCAAGGACGTGGAATAGCAGATGGATATTAGCGGTCTGAGAACCGAGTACGAGCGAGCAGCCCTGCGGCGGCAGGACCTGTCAGATTCGCCGGTGGAGCAATTCAGTATCTGGTTTGACGACGCGCGGGCGGCAGACTTGCGTGAGCCTAATGCGATGAGCCTTGCAACTACGGGTGCGGACGCTCAACCCTCGCTTCGCACCGTACTAATGAAATATTTCGACCAAGATGGTTTCGTTTTTTTTACCAATCTGGAGAGCGCCAAAGCGCGGCAGATAGCAGACAATTCCAAAGTCGCTCTATTGTTCTACTGGCAGCCGCTGGAGCGGCAGATCATCATACGTGGCGTGGCGGAAAAGGTGACTCATCGTGAATCACTCGCCTATTTCATGAAGCGCCCGCATGCCAGCCAACTGGGCGCCTGGGTATCCGATCAAAGCCGGGTGATCACCTCGCGCAAGATGCTGGAGATGAAGTTTCAGCAGATGAAGCAGAAATTTAGCGAAGGCAAAGTGCCGCTGCCGTCTTTTTGGGGCGGATACCGGGTACGCCCGCAGGAGATGGAATTCTGGCAGGGCCGCCCCAGCCGCTTGCATGATCGCTTTGTCTATCGCCGTGGCAAGGATGACTGGCGCATAGAACGCCTGGCACCCTAGGGGTCGCGAGACAGCCCGGGATTCTGGACCGTGCTTCTGGACCGTGCTTTTGGTCGGCAGATATGCAGCCAAAGGGCTGCCGGACAAAAATGCGGGGTTTCAGCTCAACATAGTGCGCCAGGCGACCCGCCAGCTGTCCTCGGCGCGCAATAGCACCAGCAATTCGCCTGCGACTTCATCAAATGATCGTTTGTGGAGTTCGTACACGATCTCGTATCGGTAGGTCGCTACCGCGGTGTCGCCAAAAACATCAATCTCCGCCTCGCCGGGGGTGAAGCTGCGGATCCGGGCCTCGCGTCGAAAGTCGGCGTAGCTGGCGATGCAGGGCCCGATGCCATAGATCCTCGGTACGTCCCCGGGGGGCTGGATCACCATGTCCGGGTGGAAATAGGCTTGCAGGTTTTCCGGGTCTCCCTGTAGCCAGGTACGGTTAATTTCGTCGATCAGATCGCGGATGTCATGCGCGTCCAGGGTGATCGGGTCTTCGGATTTCATCGGGGTTTCCTTTGCCGGCGTGTTGGGCGCGGCCCGGGTGGTCAATCGGGCCACGACGCGCGAGCTTTACGAAAGATCAAGAGCATGGCGCTTGAGCTCGCTGAGTTCGACGATTTCAAGCGCCCGTTCGTGGGTTGCTTGTAACACAACTCTTGGCGCCACGCCCGCCTCAAGAGCTTCCTGCCAGCGCGCCGCACACAGGCACCAGCGGTCTCCCGGTTTTAGCCCCGGAAATCCGGAAGCAGCTGCGGGTGTCAGCAGATCATTGCCGCGTTTCAGGCTGAAGGCGAGAAATTCAGCGCTGACCCGGGTGCAGATGGTGTGGAGGCCAAGGTCTTGTGGGCCGGTGCGGCAACATCCGTCGCGGAAAAAACCGGTCAGGGGGCGTTCGCCGCATATTTGCAAGGGCTCGCCGAGTACGTTTTTCTCATCACTCATGACACGTCGATTTCCGGCTTATTGTGTATTGGGCATTGTGCACGGACCCGGACAGTCTATCCTCAAGAGAACCTGAGCTTGCCTACCGCGCGGTGCCGCGCCATGATCGAGCCATGACGGCGCCACGACAGCGAGTATGCGCCGGCCGAGCGCGATTTTGCACCAGATGACGCATTTTCGAGTGAATTGTTGGTCCGGGAATTGGTGCTCTTGTCAGCGGTGTCACGGCGATTGCCTGGTCAGCCTGTCCGGTCTCGCCTGAGGAACGGGCTCGCTTAGGGAAAACGGCATGGGCGCAATCGGTATAGACCTCGGCGGTACCAAAACCGAGATCATCGCGGTGCACGATAGCGGCGCCGAGCTGTTACGCCGCAGAGCTCCGACGCCGCGGCAGTACCCGCAAACCCTGCAGTTGCTCGAGGAGCTGGTGGTCGATGCGGATGCTGTCGCCGGAAGCGGAGCCAGTGTTGGCATCGGCATACCCGGGACGATCTCTCCGCTGACAGGCCGGATAAAAAACGCGAACTCGACCTGGCTCATCGGTCACGCGCTGGATCAGGATCTGTCCTCGAGGCTGCAGCGGCCGGTCACGGTGATGAATGACGCGAATTGTTTTGCATTGTCAGAGGCGGTAGATGGCGCCGGAGCCGGGTGCGGCGTGGTATTCGGCGTGATCCTCGGTACCGGGGTGGGTGGGGGCATCGTCGTCAACGGTCGTATCCTCGAGGGAGCCCAGCGCATTGCCGGAGAGTGGGGGCACAATCCACTGCCTTTGCCGTCGGCAGAAGAACTCGCCAGGCCTGTGTGTTATTGCGGACGCACAGCCTGTATCGAGATGTTCCTGTCGGGTCCGGCAATGGAGCAGGACCACAAATCAAAAACCGGCGAAACGCGCAACACGCGGGAGATTGTCGGCGATGCCGTACACGGGCACCCGGGGGCGATCGCGACCCTGGCGCGCTATGTAGAACGCCTGGGTCGCAGCCTGGCCGGCGTGGTCAATATTCTCGACCCCGATGTCATCGTGCTCGGGGGCGGGATGTCTAATCTGCCGGGCTTGGCTGAACGCACGCAAGCGGCAATGAGCGGCCACCTGTTCACCGATCAGGCGACCACGCCGGTGCGCAAAAATCTGCATGGTGATGCCAGCGGCGTGCGCGGTGCCGCCTGGCTGGGCGCCAATGCCCTGGCCGGTCAGTCGTCGACGGCCAGTTCAAGCTGACCCAGATTTCCGCGCCGACGCGTCGGGACATAGTTGCGGTCGATATCGCCGCGCAGCGTGCAAGCCAGATCCGCGGCGAATCCGCGATCATGGAAATGCCATGAATGGTCCCAGGCACCGGCGCAACGCGGGTCCGGGGCCAACTGCCGGAAGTGCGGGCCACAGTCTATGCCGACAGCTTTTTGCGGAATCTGTTGCGGCAGACCGATGCGGCCAGCCCTGGGCGCTACACCTACCCGCTTTATATTGGAAAGCTTGAGCACCGAATCGTAGGGATTGTGGTAATTGGTCAACCGTACACTGTGTCGATACAGTGAACTCGATTTCGAATCATTGCTGCTCATTGATCTGGCTGAGACATCGGCAGCAATAAACACGACCTGACTGGCGGTCCAGTTATGTTGCGCGATATGACGCCGGTCGTCGGCGTCGTCGAAGCCTTCGCGGACCACGTAGGCTCCGGTAGAGTGGGCGAGCAAATGCACGTTGAGAGCGCAGCCGCGCGTCTGCGTGACGGTCAGCAATCTGATGCAGTCGTCGACCAGCTTTATCGACGTCTTGCGCGCATCGCTTCGATCTTCCAGATAGTTCAGCGCGATATTGTTGCTGGGCCAGTCGAAACTGACCACGGTGCCGGTGAATCCGGCACTGGCCAGGTTCTTTTTGAGCAGCCTGTGCCGTCGCAGTACCGCCGGCAGATCGGTGTTATAGCCATGGACGAAGACCAGAATATCCCCACAAGGGTGCCCGGTTACCGGGTCGACGCCACAGCTGGCTGCGCCCATGACCTCGTCAACCCAAGCTGATCGACTGATCATGTGCTCGGGTTTGTGGGCGCGTTGGTTCGACGGCAGACGTACGAAACGCGTCTTGCCAGGTTCCGAACCAAACGCTCCCTGACGGATATTGCGTACCGAAATAAGATAGTCGGGCATTGCGCGCTTCCTCGTGGCGATTCCTCGTGACGGTTTCTGGTGACAGTTTCTCCGTCTCCAGAAAATAGCAGATCAGGCAGGTTCTCTTCTGGTCTGCCGTCCGCTTCTCAGTGCGCGTTACTGTCTGCTATCGCATAATCCACAGGCAATCGCGGCAGCGGCGACGCAATCAGGAAGACTTTATTCATGAGCGGATGCACCCGAGTTACCGTGCAGGCCTTGAGGCCTGTATTGGCCGTATTCGCGTTACTGGCGCGAATCTGTATTCCTGGCTTTATGCTAACGCAGGCTGCGGCGGCCGAGACAGCAGGGCTCAGCGAAGCGGAAATCGACGCACGACTGACGTTTATTGAGTCTCGACTGGACGCCGGGCGCAGGGATGCTGCGTTGTGGCAAAACGGTTGGCGTGCGGCTTATGCCGGCGTTGCGGTCGTCCAGGGCACGCTGGCGTTTACCGAGAACAGGAAGGACGATCAGGTTGCCAACGGCGTGGGCGCGCTGCGCGCCGTGACCGCCTTTACGCTGCTGACATTGCGTCCGCACCCCGGCAGCAAGGGCGCGGATCCGGTGCGTGTGCTGACGGGTGAAACGCCGATGGCGCGCCTGGCCGAGGCAGAGTTGCTGCTGAAACGCAGCGCGAGGCGGGCGGACGAACGTTATTCGCCGCGCAGGCATCTGATAAACATCGGCATGAACCTGGCTTTCGGTGGCATGATCTGCGCATTCGGAGATTGCGCCGACGCGCCGCTCTCTGTTTTGATCGGAATCGCCGGCGGGGAAGCGGCTTTGTGGACGATGCCGACCCAGTCAGTCGCCGATTTGCAGACCTACCGGCGCCGTTTTGGCGGTCAGGCGGAGACCCGAATCAGCTGGCAGATCTTGCCAGCGCCCGGTGGTGTTCAGTTGCGGGGTCGCTTCTGAGGCACCAGGTACGAGATAATAAACAGCCAGCGGCTTGGCGCTCGTGACGTCGGGGCAGCTATGCTAAGGCTTAATCAGAGGCGGAGGTTCCCGATATGAGACGACTCCTGGTTCTGGCGGCACTGCTGCCGATGATGTCCCTGGCGCAGAACACCGCGAGTGTCGAGGTGACTGTTCCGGCCAGTTCCGAAAAGGTCTGGCGATTGCTGACCACTGACAAGGGTCAGGCGAGCTGGCTCTACCCCGGTGCCGAGATCGATCTGAAAAACGGCGGGTATATGCGTAGTGGCGCCGCAGATGGGCAGAAGCTCGATCTCACCTGGCCGTTAAACGGTGAGATTCAGACCTTCGAGCCGGGGCGGATGTTGTCTCTGGCCGACGCCGGCCCGGCCACGCCTTCGGGCAGCGCTGACAAGCCCTGGTGTGTGATCTATCTCCAGCCGATCTCGGATCAGCAGACCCAGATCCGGGTGTCCGCCATGGGTTATCCGGATACGGCATATGGTCTGGCTCTGATGGCGCGCTTCAAGAACGAATACCAGGCTGCGCTGGATCGCCTGGCAGTTCATCTGGGCGCCACGCCGGTCGCGGCGAAGCCCGCCGTGAAGCCCGCAAGCGTAGTGCCGGCAGCGGCGCCCGCCGGCGCGGTGGCGAGCAATGCTGACGACATCGATCGGGAAATGACCAAGGAAGAGGTCGAGATCAAAGAGGCGGAGGAAGGAGAAATTCCCGAAAAAGGCGGTTGGCAGAAAGGCGAAGAACCGCTGTCTGTTTCGGATCACTTCATTCCGGATTAGTCATTCCGCACTGGATCCGGAGCCGGCCCGGGACCCGCCGCCATCATGTTTGCAGGACAGGTTTGCAGGTCGGCGGACTTGCTCCTGCACTCAGTAGTGCGGCGGCTTCTCGTCTGCTGCTGAGTCTGCCGGCGCGGGCTCGGACGCGCTGTTCACGCGTTGTTCGAGTTGTCTGCAGAATGCCTGCAGCTGATCTATTAATTGCTGCTGGCGGTAGACCACATCGCTGAGTTCGCGGGTGGCGTCTTCCTGATACGCAAGCTTGATCTCGATTTGCTCGAGGCGGTTCTCACTCACGAGCTTCTCCTGCATGGTGTGGCCGGTTCGGTCGCAAGCACCCGCTCAGCTCGACTGGGCCTGATGGAGGCAACACCCGGCTTACGCAGTGGATGCGTTGAGACGTCGGGCAGTGCTCAGCTGGTATTTACTGCGGTAAGTGGTGCCGGGTTCAGCCGCTCGTGCAGTCGCTCCTGCGTCGGCGGAATGACTGCCTGCTCATCAAGCGGCGTCACAATCCTTGACTGCAACCAGCGCAACATCGGTGTCCACTGAGCGATATCCTTACGCACGCGATAGTGCTTGAATTCGTGGATGCCCATGCCTTCCTCTGCGGCATGAACGTAGTTTTGGGTATCACGCAACACCGCAATGACCGGAATATTTAGCCGTTGCAGAAAACGCATCAGGCGTGTGTACGAAACCGTGCCTTCGCGTACCCGATTGGCGACTACGCTGAGCCGGCCTTCGCGCCGGTCTTCCTTGGCCACCAGCAACAGATTGGAAATAAAGCCGGTAGCGGCGTGAATGTCTGTGTCGGATGGTCCGACCGGGATGACGATTGAATCAGCGCCGCGCGTGAACTCCACCAGGTTCTGCGCCGGTATCGCTGCCGAGGTATCGACAATCAAATAGCGCGTATCCGGGGGCGTACGCAATTGCCAGCTGCGTGTCGTGTGCATCGAGGTGTTACACGCGTCAACGCCATGTATCGCAGGCAGTTCGCTTGAACGGTTCCTGAGCCAGCGGCCGGACGACCCCTGAGGGTCACAATCCATCAGCACGGTCGCGTGGCCGCGTGAAGCGTAGTAGGCGGCCAGATTCGTGGCCAGGGTGGTCTTGCCCGATCCCCCTTTGGGATTTAACACAACGATTTTGCGCGGACCCGGTGACATCGGCTGGATACTCATCCCTGACTAAATGAAGAATTCAATGAAGATAAATCTGATCCTGACATGAACCTTATAAACTAAACATAACGGCTTGTTTTTCCAAGTGCGGAACGCTGACAGCGCGAGATTGAACGGGTCCGGTCCGGCTGCTGTCGGCGAGAATCCGGCACCCGGCTCGGCGCTGGCGGCACATATGGTGTCCCGGCATAGCCTTGAGCCCCACATCTTGTGCCTGCTTCATGGAGCCATTTGCCAGTGACTTTTCAGGTGAATTGTTAGCTTTGTCGATGCAAGCATTGTGAAAACAGCGTTTTCCGCAAGCTCCGCTGCGCCGGGTCTGCTGGCGCGGGTCAGGCAGGGTGCCTGTCTGGCCTTGCAGCATCCCCGTCGTTTACCACCAGCTCGCTTAACGCCAAATAGCCCGCGGTGTAAGTGAGCTTATTCCGGCGGGCCGCTGGCGCATGCAGCGTCGGCAGCCACATCGCGCAGTGCTCAGGCATTGGCACGCAAACGTCAGGGTGCAATCGTCAGGGTGCAATCGGGCAAGGTTCCGGGGCACCGGTGCGGCATTCCTGTTGCGATGCCCTTGGGGTGAGTCCCGAGATGAGCCCAGAGATGAGTCTCCGGAAAAAGTGGGCGTGCCGATGCATGCCGGTTCACGGAGAATTACGCGTGCGAACTTTGCACGTCGAATGAGCCCCGGGCTTCGCGCGCAAAAATTGCATGTGATTCTGGCAGATCGGACCCACAGTCACGGACCATGATCGGCGTTCCGGTGAACGGACTTCGAGCTGGGGGTCAGTTATTTCTTGCAGTTATTTGCGGCGGTTATTTTGGGCGGTCGTCTCTGCCGACCAAAGTCCGGCGACAGCGTTGCCCATGCCCTGGTCATGGATGCAGGTAG
The DNA here is from genome assembly GCA_963704875.1 of uncultured Gammaproteobacteria bacterium. GTDB lineage: Bacteria > Pseudomonadota > Gammaproteobacteria > Steroidobacterales > XN24 > CAMYOC01. Next base: position 511,061 of record CAVPIA010000005.1, read on the forward strand.
TTCGTATGGCAAATCGGAGCGCGGAAATGTCAGGCTATTGCCGGTTGCGCGAGTTCCAGTTTGACCGTGGATCCAGCGCCAATGACCTCGATGCCCTTCCGGCCCGCGATTGCGTCGAGTGGGATCGCTGTCTCAAATTCCCTGCTCTCGGTCAGGCAGATGCCACCGGGAAGTGCTCCGACGACTTCTATCCCCCACCAGTCCGGAGTTTCGGGATAAACCCGGTGCGACAGGAACACATCCATGCGCGTCGACGGAGCGGTGCCTTTTACGACCAGCACGCGGCCGGCTGGTCCGTTATTGGTGACAAAGGCGTGTTCGAATTCAACCAACCGACAGCTGCTCGGAGGTGCTGTCCCCACCAGTGGTTCACTCAACATCTGTTGCTGACCGTCCTTTTTTTCTGCTCGCGCTTCCCTGTGCTGCAAGAAAGTATCCAACGTCCCTGTCGGATACGGCATTCGACCTCTCGCGAGGGCACCTGAGGCAACCGTTGAGCGCCAGGCGGACAGAGGGTCCCTGGGGGGAGGGGCCCGGCCCGGCGCTCGCCGGTCTTGTGCGGTCCTTTTACAAAGGACTGCCGGTGGAGCCGCTGTTGTCTCACCCTGCTGGAAATATTTTTTCCGCGGCTGAACGGTTGACTTCTTCACCTGTTCGCGTGATCAGCGAGTAAACTATTCAATGCCAAGGTCGGATTTAGCGCATGGTATGCGCATCCCGGCCATGATGTTCCAGGGCGGAACGGGTTTTTTGGCAAGGAACGGAACAAGAAAAATAATGCAGTCCGCATCCAATATTGACGTCCCCCGACGACGCCAGCTGCGCTCTGCAGGCGCTGTTGCCCCGACTGGTCGTGGACGCTTTTCCGGCGGGGCCAGAGCGAGACCGGCGAGGCCGAGATCGGGGAGAGCGCCGCATGGCTCAGATGCCTGACAGCGCCCCGCTGGACGAAGCAGCCCTTGTCGCCGATCTGGTGGCACGAGTGCGGGCAGGTGACGTCGAGGCCGAAGGCCAGCTCTACAAGCGCTATCATCGCGGCCTCTATTTCTTCATCAGACGTCTGACCCGGGATCCGGATGCAGCTCAGGACCTTTGCCAGGAAGCCTTTGTGATCCTGTTGCGGAAGTTGCGAACAGACGGACTGGACGAACCGAAGAAGCTAAATAGCTATCTGTACGGAATTGCCCGCAAATTGAGTTCGCGCAGTATCGCGCTACGGCGGCGGACCGAGGACTATGGCGACAACGACGTGCTGGATCGGGTTGCAGACTCGCGGCCGGATCCCTACCTCCAGGTATCACGCGATGAAACATTGGCTATGGTCATGTCCATGTTCGATGAGCTGACGGTCGAAAGGGATCGCCAATTGCTGCTCCGATTCTGGGTCTACGACGAAGACAAAGACACCATTTGCGCTGCGCTGGATATCGATCGCGGCCATTTTCATCGGGTTATCTACCGTGCGCGCAACAGATTTCGCGAATTGCTGCGCAAGGCTGAGGAGCGCAACAGTTTGATTTTGGTGAAGGAATGATAACGGCGTCACAATTTGCTTCAGCCAGGTGCGATAACCCGGCCCTCGCTTGCAGTACCTAGGCATATCCACACCGCGGGAAGCACCCATGCACCATAAGGAAGCCAAAGACAACATGCTGGTTGACCGATATCTCGCGGGCCGCTTGGACCCGCGTGAGCGGCGCCGATTCGAACAGCACTACTTGGGCTGCGAACTTTGCCTGGAGGACCTGGAGCTGACCGAGAAGCTCCGCGCTGGCCTGCGGGATGTGGCCGCCCACACAAGGTCTGATAGCCATGCCGAAGCCATTCATGGCGCTGGCAAAATCCCGGCGAACTCTAATGAAACCGGACAGGTTTCGCGCCAGGCACCGCGCTACGCGATCGCCGCCAGCATCGTGCTGGCCGCATCCCTGGTCACGGTCGGGCTTTCGCACAGAGGCCCGGGTGATACTCTGGTTCCTGCTGCGGCAGAGGTGTTCCCGATACACGCCACGCGGAGTGTTGCGGGCGAGGCCAGTCTGATTCGTCTGGGTTCAAGCGATGCCTCGGCAGTGCTGCTGGTGGATCCTGGCCGGACGCAGAAATACGACTACCGGATTTCGCTCAGCAGGCTCGATGAGAACGGAGTCCGGATTATTGCGCAGGCAGAAGCCGTCAGACCCAGCTATGAAGCCTTGATTGCGATCACGGTCCCGGGACGGTTGTTGGTTCCTGGCCCGCACCTGATCGCCGTTGAGGGACGCGCAGGCCCCGACGACGCCTACTCTCACATTACCGAGTTGGGTTTTAACGTCGCGGCGAACTAGTCGAGACTCTGGTAGCGGCGGACCGGCCGTTGTCGACTGTACCGCCTGCTGCCGCGGTCGGGTGATTCTGGCTGGCTTTCCCCCTGACTGGCTTTACCAAAGGGTGCCCCGGGGATTTTCCACGCTAGCAGTGTAAGACGCCGCGGTGTAAATCGCAGCCGCGCGATTCGGAAAAGCACCTCAGCCTGATTGCCCGGTCATCGACCCCGGAGCTCAAACGCGGAGTGCTGATTCGTTGGCGTCAATTCAGTTGCGATCTATCACTGCAGCAGCCGACCCTGGAGTTGGAACGGGCCGCGGTTGGCGACCCGCTTGATGATGGCCGTCCATTCGCCTTGCGAGGTCAGCGGGCAACTGCAGACGGAGACCTGATGAAACGAATTTTCGCAGCGACATTCCGCCGCAACTGAACCATCAGGTCCCGCCAGTGCCAGATCATAGTCGACGATACAGCTATCGACAGATGTGTCCGTGCAGCCTGAGCTGTCGCTGCGCAGTGCGTAATTCATGGTGACGATCAGGCGAGTATCAGTATTTGGTTCCCGATTCAGGTGCGGTTCCTGATTCAAATATGTCGTCGGCAGATTCGAGGCGGGCAGACTTGGGGCAGGGCCGGGAGGCGACCGGGCGCTTACCTGGAATCGGTAGCGAATGATGTCGCCGGGCGCGGACAACCAGCAGGTCTGGTTGCTGCAGTCCGTTTCCAGCACCGGCCGGGATGCCGCTGGTGCCAGGCGATCAGATTCCACTCCATCCGACCCGACGTTGGCGCGCCACCAGTCGTCGACCCAGGCGCCGGTGACACGGGTATAAGTGCCCAGGCCCTCGGTGCAGTTCGATTCGCTCTGCCGCGCGAGCCCGATCAACCCAGGCATCGCCGGCCCGGCGACGCCTTCGACACCGGGCCCGATACTCAACATCGGGCCGCCGGAGTCGTGATTGCAGGCTGCAGGCGAGTCCCGATCAAATCGATAACACAGGGTCTGCGGCTCGCATCCATCGATCGGCACCGTCGCCTGTTTCAGAATCCCGTTGTCCGGCAAGCTCGGGTTGCTGTCACCGTAGCCCACCATGCGGCCGGTCGGTGGCAATCGCGTCGAACGCGGTATCGGTTCGATGCCGCGCAGCCTTTCGCTCAGGCGAAGGCTGGCCAGATCCCCGGCCACCGGATCGCAATCCGCTTTCCCGTCACAAAAGCGGGTGACGCCACCCGGAGCGACCCTGGTCAGGCCGGCGCCGGGCAGGAAGACCCAGTAATCCTTGTTCGGATTCTCCACGCAGTGCGCCGCAGTGACCACCACGTCTGGTGCCACCAACACCAATGAACAGGTGGCGAAGACCCCGCAGCGGCCGTTCGGGCAGGAGCGACTCAGCAGCATTCCCACGCCGCCATAAGCTTGCGTGGCAACACTGTTTTTCAGCGCGAGCACGATCGCCGGCCTGGCCGTGGGTTGCTGGGTATTGTCTGCGCGCACAGGACTGCAGACCAGCAGCGCCAGCGACAGTGCAGTCAGCTGGATGCCGGTCAATGACAAGTCATGCTCGCGCCGCCGCTTGGCGGTCCCGCGTCTAATCCTCGGCGTGGGCGACACCCCGATGGACGTTTGAAAGCGTGCCGTCGCTGGAGCAATCATCCGTGGCGCGGGCTCTGTGTGAATACGCAATCTGCAGCTTACGGCCATTCGGCGTATCGATCATCTTCATCCGCATCAGGTGCGGCCGGGCCACGATTTCGCTGGCGCCCTGATCCTCATGGCCGATACCGATGGTGGTGCAGACCTCGTTTTCCACGCTGCGCAGATTAGCCGCGACACGGGATTCGCGGGCCAGCAGGCGCGACTGGTTGCCCCAGCGCAAGGCCAGATTCGGCCCCGGGGCCAGCACGATTTCGCAATTCGAGTTGTATTTCAGCGTAAAGGTGTCGCCTTCGGTCAGATGCAGACCGTGATCCTCATGGTCATGGGTCACCATAGTGATGCGCCAGGTCTTGCCCGGCGCGCCGCCGTTATAGAACTCAGCGAACGGGTCGCCCGGGTCGCCGCAGGAGGGCGCGGCCGCCGCGAGGGGAGCATAGGATGAAACGATGAGTGCCAGAAATGCGCTGCCGAGCGCGACAGTGAATGATTTCATTGGAGTTTTTCCTCGTTTGAGTGTGGGATGGGCAAAGCTGAAGGCCCATATAGGGCCTGTGCTGTGCACCTCTATTGTCCCACCGAGGTTGGCGAACGCCGCTCAGTCGCCGGGGCCGACTCCCTGCACGACGAAACTTGCCCAGTAGTAAGGATCGGCCCATCGGCGCGCCTGGGCGAGCTCGATCTGGGCCGCGCGGAGGGCGGCGGCTGGTGGTTGGTGATCGAGAATCTGTTTGCGGTAAAACAGCTCCATCAATTCCGCGGTCGCCCGATCAGGCACCCGCCAGAGACTGGCCACAACCTGGCGGGCGCCGGCAAGAAAGAAGCCCTGAACCAGGCCGACCAGACCCTCGCCGCGGATCTCTCTCCCTAACGCGGTCTCACAGGCGCTAAGCACGACCAGGTCGGCGTTCATCGACAGACGGGAGATCTGGTCGACCTGCAGCAAGCCTTCGCCCGGACCCGCAGCGCCGGTCCTCGATAAGACCAGCCCGGACAGCGCAGGATATTCGGTGTCGACAAAGCTGTGGGTCGCGAAATGGACAAATCGATAGCGCCGCAGGTCAGCGCTCAAGACAGCGTCACGCGTGGCCGAGGGGCCGGTGATCACCAGGCTGGTGCCCGGTTCGGTCAACGCCGCGATGCTGGCCGCTTCTTCAGCGCTCCATTCCAGACGTTGCAGCCGGTCCAGGTCGGTCAGCCAGGCTTGTCGGCCGGGACCGGGTTCTATCCCGCTCGTCTGACGCGGATCATTCCGCGCCATAATCGGATCCGCAAACACGGCAATACCCATGGTCGCATCTGCTCGCGGCTCGGTCAGACTACCCGCCACCATCGCTGATGCCGAGGATACCCGGGTAATTTCGTAGTCCGACAGCAAAAATCTCGCTCGTCCATCCCTGTCCGGCAACGGTAATGCCGCAAAGGGCAGATAGTGCAGCGCGCCGTCGGGGGAAACGATCAGGCGGTCTTTGCCCGGGACCTGGAAGTCGTCACCCAACAAATCTCGTGCAAGCTGGCCAAGCAACGCATCACGCTGTTGGCGCGCGGTGTGGTCGGCAGGGTAGCTCTGCAGCAGAATTGCAGCCGCGCGGGCCTGTTCATCGAGAACCGGGCGGCCCGGGAGCGCGCGCCAGCGCAGCTCAGTATGGGTCAGTATCCACAGGAATCCGCGCGCCTCCCCGACGTAGAACATCAACAGCGCGGCATCGTCGGGCAGAGACTGCTGAACTTCGCGGCTGTCCAGCACGCGGGGTGCGGCGAGCGCCGCATAGCGCGGGCTGCTGCTGCGGATATCGATGTCCAGCACGCGAATCTCGCTGGCCACCGTATCCAGCTGACTTACGACAGCCGCCAGCCGGTCAGAGTAGGCGCCGGACTCGTCGCCTGATTTCTGTAACAGGGTGTCGCGCTGATAGGCCAGCTCGGTCATCGCGTCCATCAAGGCCTGGCGTCGCGCCACATTCTCCGTCGCGACGTCGGCATCGATGTCCAGCGACGCCTCATTGATCAGGTCCAGCATCATCCGGCCACGCGAACGCTCGGCGGTGTCAAATGCCTTCCTGGCCAAAGCCAGGGCGTCATCTCCGGTAGCGTCTGCGGCCAGCGACATCAGCAGCTCGATCTGCAGTTCGTATGCGGCAAGACTGTGCGCCAGATAGCTGCTGCGTAGCGCCGGTGTGGTCAGACGATCGCGGACCTGTTCGATCCTTGCAATCGCCTGATCGGTCAGCCGGATCGCTTCCGGCCAGTCTCCTTGCTCGGCGAACGTTTTCGCCAGAAGGTACATGGTCTCGCCGGTCTGTTCTGTTATCCCCATATCCGTGAACAGGGCCTGCGCCTGGATAAGGCTGTCGCGGGCCGGCGCGAATTCGCCAAGCGCCAGACGCGTCCTGCCAAGTCCAAGCAGGCCTTCGGCCCAGACCAGGCGGGCGCCGTGCCGGCGCGCATTTGCGATAGCCGATTCAAGAAAGGGAAGTGCCCTGGCCGGCTCTCCTGTTTCGAGATAGTCCGCGGCCAACGCCGTCAGCGCCCGCGCCCGGTCATAATCATTGACAGCGATCTTGTCCGCTCGGGCATGGGCCGCCAGCGCGCAATCCATTTCCTGCAGCTCCCGGCATACGTTGCCGAGCTGAATCAGCGTGGATATCGTGCCCCTGATGTCGTTCGAGGCTTCCCGGAGCACCAGAGATTGCAGATAGTGATCTTTTGCGGACGCAAACTCGCCCAGACTTTGATATGCGGTAGCAATCCCGCTGAGCGAGCGACCCTGGCCCTTGAGATTGTTAAGCGTGGTGTGTATCCGTGATGCAGAGAAATAGTCCTGCAAGGCAGCGTCGTAATTTCCCAGGGCGATCCGCGCCCGCGCCCGGTTGTCCAGGGTGTCGGCTGCCAGCCAGTTCTCGTCCGCAGCCGGAAGCACCTCGAGCGTCCTGGTAAATGTGTCCACCGCATCCACAAGCTTGCCGCGCTGGAGCAACAGGACGCCGAGATTGCTCAGGCTGAGTTGTTCATCACGCCATTCATGGAGGGTATTGAATTGTTGGGAAGACGCCTTCCAACGTTCTTCCGCCAGGTCCCAGTCGTCACGGTAATACGCGAGCAGACCCATGTTGTTTATTGTCTTCGCCGCCGGGTAAGCCAGACCAAGACGCTGTTGAGTCAGCAACGCGATATCGAGCAGCGATCCCGCGTTTTCCAGGTGCCGCACTTTCTTTGGCAAGCTTGGCCCAGCCGGGGAACTGTCAAGCGGACCGGCTAACTCCATCAACGCAGCCGCTTCCAGATGCGTGGCTGCAGCGAACAGCGCCTGGTCCCCGGCGCCGGCATACAGCGCCGCGGCCTGCCTCGCCAGGCCGGCAGCGCTTTCCCAATCCGACATCGACCAGTACAGGATGCCGGCGCCGCTCATCAGGGCCCAGGCAGTTTCTGCGGGCTGCTCTGCTGCGGCCCACGCTGCTGCCGCGAGGCGGTAGCTATCGACCGCGACCTGGCGCTGTTCCGAGTGATTTTCGAAATTCAGCTGATTGCCGCGCATCATCAGCGCGTAGGGCCGGATTGGGCGGGCGCCCGGCGGTGTCTCGGGGTGGAATGCAACAATCGAGTGGCCGCCGCCGGCGTCTGTATATTCCTCGCTATAGATTCTGATGCTATGCAGACCGGGAGATCCCCCTATGACCAGCACCTCTCGTTCGTCACGTTGCAGCGGCGAATTGACTGCCTGCGTAGCCCCGGCAGGATCTGTATAGGCGAGGATCAGATCGAGCCCGAGCTGCTCGACCTCGACGACCAGCAATGAGTCATCAGCGCTCTGATAGATGTACTCAAAACGTGCGGATGCGTCGTGGGTTTGTTCGATACGCTGATCAATGATCAGACGCTGGACAACATGCTTGTTGTCCGATTCGACGGTGCGCGACGTGTCGGCGGGTGCCTCGGTGTGAGCGGGCGTATGGGCGGGTGCAACAGTCTGTACGAGATCGGCTGCGGCAGCCGCAGCTTCTGCCAGGACCGCGCAGGGCATCAGCAATATCAGGGCGAACGCCACCGTCCACCGGCGAATCCAGCGGCGATGCAACAACGGATTGATTGATGAATGGGGCGCGGCGCGCATTTCTCCAGCCCGGCCCCGACCAGCGGAGCCTGTACAGCAATCAAGCTGGAATGAGTCTAACGCGCCGATCAGCAGACCAACAGTCGGGAAACTACTCAGCCGGAAAGTCAGGAGCGGGAATCAGTCGAGGATTTTCAGCGCCAACTCGATGAAACGGCGAATCTCGTCGCGCTCGTATCCGTCATGCTGCATGAACAGCACACTGCGAAACGTCCCGGTCAGTTTCTGCGCAACGGCGTCGAGATTCCGCTCGAGGCCTATGCTGCCGTCGGCTGTGCCGCGCTCAAGCGCTCGCCGGAACACAATCGTCAGATCATCAAGCATGGCCTGGACTTCTTCGCGGGGATCACTGTCCGGGCTCAGCTCACTGCCGGTGTGCAGCGGCCGGGTGCTGGTCTCTGACTGATCGACTGTGAGATCGAGCAATCCGAAAAAAAAGCGACGGATGTCAGGCACCGAGGCTGTCTGCAGAGGGTCAAGCCCCGAGATTAAATTGAACTCTTTGCTGGTCGACATGGCTCCGCCAAACAGGTGATGTTGTCGCTGGTGACCCTTTTAGCGGTCCGATCCGGCGAATTCTTGTGCCCGTGAATCCTCCGCCCGGATTTTTTTCCCCAAGGTCGAGACGCAGCGGGTGCCCCGGTGCCCGGAGCACAAACCGCACCCGGAAATCCACCGCCAGGCTGTTTTATCGCGGGTCGCAGTGTATTTCGCCTCTGTTGCCGGGTCAAAGTCGGTTGGGCTTGCGGACGCTTCGGGCCGTGTTACCCGATTATTGAGTGATCCGCCAGTCAGCAAGGCCAGTACAGGCGCATCCCCCGCGGGTCATGTGAGCTCTGCCTGCGCCTTTGCAAAAACATAAAATTCTGAGCTCTAAGGTTCGGAACTAAGTGGTTCTGAATTATGTGGTTCTGAATTGTGTGAATCTGGGGGAGGGTCGGGTTCCGATCTGAGCCCTCTGATGGATGCTTGCCGTACTGTCAGATCAGACAACCTCGCCCGCGGCCACACCCGATGACCAGGCCCACTGGAAATTGAATCCTCCAAGATGACCGGTGACGTCTACGACTTCGCCAATAAAATACAGCCCGGGCTGACGTAGTGACTCCATGGTCTTTGACGACAGGTCCTGTGTATCCACGCCGCCGAGGGTGACTTCAGCAGTTCGATAACCCTCGGTGCCGGCGGGACGCACGCGCCAGTCACCGAGCTGTTGGGCCAGCTGCCAGAGAAAACTATCTGTGAGTTGAGCCATCGGTGTTTCGGCATACCCTTCCCACCAGAGAGGCTCCAGCTCTGCCACCAGTCGCCGTGGCAAGTGCTTGCTGATCACGGTCCTCAAGGCTGCCCTGGGGCGTGATACTTTCTCGCTGAGCAACCAGTCTGGCACACTGATAGTTGGCAAGAGATTCAGATGAATATCCGTCCCGTGGTGCCAGTAGCTTGACAGCTGTAGCACCGCTGGCCCACTCAATCCGCGGTGGGTAAACAGGATATCGTCTTCGAAACTCTGATCGCCTGTGCGTATCTTCGCGGACAGGGATACGCCTGAAAGGCGCTCAGCAAGATGACCGACTTCATCGGTAAAGGCAAACGGCACCAGCCCGGCTCGCGTCGGCAACACCTGGTGACCAAATTGTCGCGCCAGCTCGTATCCAAATGCAGATCCTCCCATTTTGGGGATAGACAGACCGCCGGATGCGACAACCAGCGACGGCGCGGAAAATTCGCCTGCGCTGGTGGACAGTTCGAACGGTCGACCTGCGCTGACAGACCGCGTCGCGCATCGGGTCAGGATGCGTACGCCGGCCTCAAGGCACTCAGACTGCAGCATCTCAACGATGGCCCTGGACGACGTGTCACAGAACAACTGGCCCTGGCTCTTCTCGTGATAGGCGATGCCGTGCTGTTCCACCTTGGAGATGAAGTCCCATTGCGTATATCGGCTCAATGCCGATTTGCAGAAGTGCGGGTTGGCAGAAAGGAAGCGATCCGGCTCAACGTACAGGTTGGTGAAATTGCAACGACCCCCGCCGGACATCAATATCTTTTTGCCGATCCGGTTGGCGCATTCGACAATCAGGACCCGGCGCCCACGCTGGCCCGCAACCAGCGCGCACATCAGGCCGGCGGCGCCGCCGCCGATCACGATGACATCATAATCCTCCATGTCGGCAGTCTAGAGTCTCGACCGGAAAACAGCGAGAGCAGGCGCGCCCCCAGGCGTTCTTTGACAGGCATTCGAGGCAGGTTTTGCGACCGGCGTTCAAGACTGGGACGGGCCAGGTCGATACTTTGTCCATATGTCGCAAACTTTGTTGAATCCGCAGTCGCCCCGAACGGTGGAGATGAATGGAGAACAGACGTAACTACTATCGGATCCTCCATGTCGAGCGGGATGCGCCGGAGGAGATCATCCGCGCCAGCTATCGCACGCTGATGCAGCGAATGAGGATGCATCCCGATCTTGGCGGAGATCACGCGCAGGCGGCGTTGATCAACGAAGCCTATGCTGTCCTCGCGGACGCAGCCGCCCGGGCGACCTATGACGAATCGCTCCGGCAGCGTGAGGCTGGAACTGTTGCTGCGATGGCGGCCGGAGCCGGTGCGCCTGATGCTGATCCCGGCGGCTGCCTGTTCTGCAGCAAACCTCATGGGATGGTTTCAGGGGTTGCCCCTGAGGATGACTGCGCGCACTGCGGTAGCCCCCTGTACCCGATCCAGCATCTGGACTGGGAGCCAGTCGATCAGCGTGGAGTGCAGCGGATACCGCGCCGGCATCCGCTGACGTTCTATTCTGACTGGCCTCAGCCGCCGCGGTTTGGCCGCTGCCAGGATATTTCGCTGACCGGTATGTTGTTTGCCACTGCCGAAGCGATTTCACCGGGGGCACTGCTGAAAATCGAAGCAGCCGCTTGCGTGGCGGTCGCCCGCGTGTCGAATGCCAGGGAGACCCGACGGTTTCTCTACGTCGAGCATCTCGTCGGCGTGGAGTTTCTCAGCGTTCGCTTCTCCAGTCTGCGCGGGGGATTCGTGTCGGCACAGGCATAAGACTGCTCCCCTCGACACCAGGACTGGCGGCATATTCAGGACCACGTGCGCCAGGGCGCGCTCGGCTGCCGCTTTTTGCGATTGAGAGGCGGCGCCAGGGTATCGTTAGGGCATGGTTCCGACGATGAATGCGGGTGTCTGGCATCGCGTCCCTGAGCAATATCCGGGTTCTATGCTGTCCGGCGAGAAATGTTTTCGCGGTTTTGCCGGTCTATTAGCATGAAGTCCTGCCACGTCAACCAGAGCACGCGGAGCATCATGCTTATCAAGAAAGCGCCAAGCATTCGGCCATCGGAGATCACCGACGAGCATACCTATCTGAACCGGCGTCAGTTTCTCCAGCTTGCGGGGTTCACGGCTGCCGGCACACTTGCCGGTTCTCTGCCAGGTGCGCTGGCGGCTGAGCCGGGTCCCGCAGCGCTGGTCGATGTCGTCAAAACTGACTTCGGCGCCGGCGAAAAGCCGAATTCTTACGAGGACATCACGACCTACAATAATTTCTACGAATTTGGCACTGGCAAGGGCGACCCGCACCGGTATGCGGGAGGGCTGGTCACGAAGCCCTGGCAAGTCAGCATAAGCGGGGCGTGCGAGCGACCGGGCGAGTTCGCCTATGAAGATATTGTCGCGCCTCACGCGCTGGAGGAGCGCATCTATCGACTGCGCTGTGTTGAAGCGTGGTCGATGGTCGTTCCCTGGGTCGGTTTCCCGCTGGCGGAGCTGATCAAACGTTTCAAGCCGACCTCAAGCGCCAAATTCGTCAAATTCACTACTTTGTATGACCCGATGCAGATGCCCGGCCAGCGCCGCGCGGTGCTGGACTGGCCGTATGTTGAGGCGCTGACTATCGCTGAGGCGATGAATCCGCTGACCTTGATGACGGTGGGTCTGTACGGTCGGGAATTACCGAATCAAAGCGGTGCCCCATTACGCCTGGTGGTGCCATGGAAATACGGCTTCAAGAGTATCAAGTCAATCGTCGGCATCGAATTCACCGAGCAGCGGCCGATTAGCAGCTGGGAGGCAGCCGCACCGAGCGAGTATGGTTTTTATGCCAACGTGAATCCCAAGGTGAATCATCCGCGGTGGAGTCAGGCGCGTGAACGCCGGATTGGTGCGGGCGTGTTCGCGGAAAAGCAGCCGACGCTGATGTTTAATGGCTATACCGATGAGGTCGCTTACCTGTACCAAGATCTGGATCTGCGTCGCAATTTCTGAGGATCGATGTTGAGCACTCGGATAACGAATCCCGGCCCAGCCGCAATGAACACAATCAAGGCGGTTGTGTTTCTGTCTTGTTTGCTGCCGTTCCTGTGGATGGCGATGGCGACATTCGGGATCGCCGGCCTTGGTCTGGGCCCAAACCCGGTGGAGACCCTGATCCATCAGTCTGGTCTGTGGGGATTGCGCTTTCTGCTGATCACGCTGGCGGTGACGCCGATACAGCGTTTGAGCGGTCTTAACTGGGTGGTTCGCCTGCGTCGGATGCTCGGTCTGTTTGCATTCTTCTACCTACTGAGCCATTTCCTCAGCTATGCATTGATCGATCAGCGTCTGGCAGTTGGAGCGATCGTCGAGGATGTGCTCGAGCGGCCCTTTATCACCCTGGGTATCCTCGGGTTTCTGATGCTGTTGCCGCTGGCGCTCACGTCCACCAACGGCATGATGCGCAGACTTGGCCGCCGCTGGAAGACTCTGCATCGAATGGTCTATGCCATTGCAATTGTCGGTGTCTGGCACTTCTGGTGGCAGGTAAAGCAGGATATTCGCGAACCGCTGATCTATGCGGCGATTCTTGCCGTGCTGCTCGGGTTCCGCCTGTGGGATTATCGACGGCGAGCGGCAACCCGGAGACGTTCGCGGTCCTGGTCGGATACCGCCTATCAGGGCTGATTCAGGGCTGATTCAGGGCTGAATCATGGCTTTAACACCAGCGTGGCCATACCGAGAAAGATAAAGAAGCCCATGCTGTCGGTTATAAAGGTCAACACCACACTTGAACCCAGGGCCGGGTCGCGGCCGAGTCGCTCGCGCACCACCGGCACAAAGATCCCGAACAGCGCGGCCACGAGAAGATTGCACAGCGTTGCTGCTGCCATCACCAGGCCCAGCCGGAGGTTGTCATACAACAGCCAGGCAACGGCGCCCATTGCCGCTCCCCACACCAGCCCATTGATCAGCGCGATGCCGAGTTCCTTTAACGCCAGATAGCGCAGGTTCTCTCGGTTAATCTGCTTCAGCGCGAGACCCCGGACCACCAGCGCTATGGTCTGATTGCCCGTGTTGCCACCGATTGACGCGACGATTGGCATCAGGGTTGCCAGGGCTACCAGTTTTTCGATTGAGCCTTCGAACAAACCGATGACCCGGGAGGCCAGAAAGGCGGTCATCAGATTCAGCGACAACCACATCCAGCGGCTGCGGGCGCTCTGGATTACGGGTCCGAAAAGGTCTTCGTCTGCGCTGAGCCCTTCTCGAAGGAAGGCATCTTCCTCCGCTTCATTACGGATAAAGTCCATGACCACGTCTACAGTCAGGCGCCCCAGCAGGCGGTCGCGATCGTCGACCACCGGAGCCGAGATCAGGTCGTAGCGCTCGAATGCATGAGCCGCCTCGCTCGCATTCTGCTCTGGCTGGAATACCTCCGGTGCAGGTTCGGCCAGTTCCTGTATCGGCGTTTTGACCGGGTTCAGGAACAGGTCCTTCAGCTGCAGGGTGCCCAGCAAGTGCCGGCGCGAGTCGACGACAAAGATCTGGTCGGTCTGATCGGGAAAGTCATCAAGGCTGCGCAGATATTTTAGTGTGTCACGCACTGTCGCCTCGGCCTCGATAAACAACATGTCGCGGCTCATCAGATATCCGATCGAGTCTTCGGGATAGGTGACCGTAGTCTCATGCCAGCTGCGATCCCTCTCCCGCAGGCCGCCCACCAGCTCCTCGCGGATGGAGGCAGGCAGCATGTCGTCGATAAAGCCGAGGTCATCAGGATCCATCGCCTGGCAGATACTCAGCAACCGCTGGTCGGCAGTCTCGCTGATCAAGCCCTCGGCAACCGGGTCGTTGACCTCGGCGAGGATTACCCCGGCCATCGCCGCGGGTACGCAGGACCACACAGCCAGCCGCTCATCTGGCGGCAACATCTCTACCAGATGGGCGACATCGGCGGGGTGCAGCCGTGACAGCTTTCGACGTAATTCCTGGTGGTGCTGTCGATGCAGCAGATCCGCGCCAAGCGAGTTTCGATCGTGCTCATCCCGGTCGATCAGCTGTTCGACCAGCTCCTGCCGACGCAGCAGCTCGCGCACTGGCTGCAGGCGGTGTTCTAGTCTTTTCGGTGAAACAGACTGCATGCGTTTATCCTGGATCGAATTCCGGCACCAGTATTGCTTAACCTGTACGCTCGAGCTCGCAGGAATCCGGAAACTCCGCTCGCGGCTTACCGGCGGGAGCAATGATAACGCCTCTGCTGCGCTGCTGACTGCGCTGTTGCGACCAGCCTGCCAGGCCTCCAGCAGGCGGATGCGCGCCTCTATTGCTCAATTTGTGACCTGCATCACAGGCGCTGAGCTTATGTCAATCTAACTTGATCAGACGCGCGCCAGAAGCTGGGCCGTGGGGCCGAATAACAGCATGCGGGGCAAATCCGGGATGTCCACCGTCAATACGGAAATACTGATTCTCAGCGCGGACTCTGAGGTACGGAGTGCGGTCGAGTCTTCGCTGTCCGGCATCTGTCAATACCATTTCGCTGACGAAGTAGCGTCGGCGCTGGATCTGGCAGCCAGAAGCCCTGTTGGCGTTCTGGTGCTGGACGTCGATAGCGCGGGCAACGACATAGGCTCGCTTGTCGCCTCCTTGCAGGCCCTGGCGCCAGGGATAGTCACCATCCTGGTCGGGGAGCATGACGATCTGGCAGCACTGACACACCTGAACATCGACGGCACGATCTATCGTTTCGTGATGAAACCGGTATCCGGCGGTCAACTGCGGATGGCGGTGGAAGCGGCCGCCGGCAAATTCAATGACGAGCAGATGGGTGGATCAGCGCAGCCCGATCCGGCGAAGAGAACCGCGTCAGGCCCCCTGGTCTATGCGGGTCTTGCTGCGCTCGCGCTTGCCGCCGGCAGTTTGGCCTGGATCCTTACCTCGCCATCCCAGCAAGATGTGCCTGTTGTGAGCGCGACCCTGGCCCCGCCCGAATCAATAGTAGCTGAGGAGCCACTCCCTGCTGCCGGGCAACAGATCAAACCGGGAGTGCACTCAAATCGCTTTGGCTTGATCCTCGCCAGGGCAGAGCAGGCGATGCAGCAAGGTTATTACCTGGTCGGAGACGATGGCACGGGTGACGATGCGGTCACCCTGTATGGACGCGTGTTGGCGGATGATCCGGACAATCCTGCCGCGTTGAAGGGACTGGAAAAAATCATGCGCGTGTTCGTCGGCGAGGCCACGACGGCGCTGTCAGATGGCGATCTGGATACTGCCGAGCGCGCCTTCGATCGGGCCAGCCGGGTCCTGCCAAACGATCCCAGGCTGTCCGCGCTGGAGAGTCAGTTGATCGAATCACGGGTATCGGAACTCGTCGCCGAGGCGAATTCCGACGCCGAGGCGGGCGATCTCCAAGAAGCAAAGCAAACATTATCCCAGGCCGAAGCTCTGGGTGCAGTCAGCGTCGAGTCCCTGGAAGCCACCAGAGCAGCAATCGAGCAGCGCTATCGCGCCGAGCAGGCCAGTCGCTTCCTGAGCCTGGGCTACAAACGTGTCGCAGACGGCAGGCTGGTTGAACCGGCCGATGACAGCGCGTTGACCTATCTGCGCGCTGCACGTAACAACGGCAGCGACAACGAGGTGCTCGCGCCGCTCGCCAAAGAAATCGCCGGTGCCATGCTTGCACGCTCTCAGGCTATGCTTGAAGACGGATCCTTGTTATTGGCGCAGGAGTGGCTGGATCGCGCGGTTGACCTGGATGCTGACATCAGCGGCGTTGACGCGGTCCGCGCGACAATTGCCCGGCGCCTTGCAGAAGATGCCGAAAAAGATCGCCTGCTTGCGCTTGCCGCTGAGCGGCTTGCTGAACAGCAATTGATCGAGCCTCAGGGAGATAGTGCACGGGACTATCTCCTCGCTGTACAGGCCATTTCGCCGGAAGATCCGGTGGCGGAGCAGGGTCTCGATCGTGTCGTCACAGGTCTTCTGGAACAATCAGCTGCGGCCCTCGAGGCGGGGGAATTGTCGCGGGCAGAATTCTTGCTTGCAGAGGCGAGAACCACGGGAGCGCGCGGCGATGGCCCCGATGGCCTGCAACAACGAATTCAGTTGGCGATGGCGCCTGTTCCAGAGCCTGTGGTCGAGGAAGTAGTCGATCCCATTCCGGTTCGGCGTAAATATGTACCGCCGAAGTATCCGCGGGATGCGTTACTGCGCGGGCTTGAAGGCACTGTGGCGGTCTCATTTACGGTAGCGCCGGATGGCGGTCCGGAGAATATCGCCGTGGTCTCGGCGACGCCCCGAAACACGTTTGACCGGGCGGCGATGGCTGCGGTTCGCCAGTGGCAGTTTGATCCCGCTATCGTCGATGGTCAGGCCGTGTCTCATCCGATGGAAGTCGAGATCGAATTCGTTCTCGACGAATAATCTGCTTCTCCCGCCGGCCTTTCATGCCTGTTTCCCGGGGCTGTTGCCGCGCTCAGTGGCACGGTCGCGGGCGCTACTCCTCCGCTTCAGAACGATACAGCCATGGAAAGAGCTGTCGCCGCCGGGTCGGGTCCATGGACTCCATGGTGGCGATATTGCGCAGCGGGATCTCAGCAACATCTGAAACCGACCCGATCGCTGCGGTGACGCTCTCCTGGCGCAGGACATGCAGTAACGCGACCGGCGCCCGGTTGGTCAGATTCCCCGCTGCGTCCGGTTCCGTGTCGGCAAACTGATACCCGGGATGAAAGCTGGCGACCTGGAAGGTTTGCGCCATCCCGGAATGTTCCAGCAGCAAATCTACCAGGTCCAGGAACTGGTTGAACGCAGCGAAATCCTTTAACACACGCGGCAGCGCAAGCAGCGTGGTTTCCAACGCGGCGGGCTCAGACTCTGCGAGCAGGAGCAGCTCTTCATGCAGGTCCCTCAGCACCTGTTCCTCAGTGCTTGCATCGCTTACTCTGATGCGCAGACGCTTCTGGCGAACCACCGGCCGGGCGAATGGACATAGGTTTAGACCAATCACCACCTGCTCCAGCCAGGCGCGTATCTCGATCTCCAGGGGGTGCGTGTCGTGCAAGGCCCAGCTCCGGACTCAGGGAGTAAGCAGTATGTACAGCATACTCTGGTCAACCGATCCCGAGCGATTGAATCCGCCCGGTATGGCGCCGATGGACCGGCAGTCGGGTGTCATTGCCGGATGCTAATGTCGACTGGACCGAAAGTGACTCGGATGCAATCTGTTTGCGCCGGGCCTGGGAGGCCTGCCGGGCACGGGAGCAACATTGTATCGGCGGCAATCTGCCAGGCCCAGTAGCTGCCCGGCCAGTGCTGCCCGGCGCAGTAGCTTCATCGGCAGGCGAGATGCCTTCCTTTACTGCGATAATGGCGTTGGCGGATGCCAAACCCGTTCCAAGCCGTGCTGTCGTCGCCCCTATGTTGATGGAGACCATGAGTCATGAGATTGACCACCGTCGCCTGGATCATGCTGTATTTTCTGGCCCTGCCTGTTATCGGGGCGCTGTTGGAACTGGATCCGCTCACGGCCTTTTTGGGTGTGCTGCTTGGATTGATGCTTCTGTGGGGCATGCGGATGCGCACGCTGCTGAATCCCGCTGGCGGCTCTGAAATGCACCTGGACACCATTTCTGCGAGCCACTTTGTCGAGAAGGTTCGCTGGTGTATGGACCGGCTTGGCGTGCCCTATAAGGAAGTACCCAATGCCGGCGTGATCGGGGTATTTACGGTGGGACGGACGGTACCGCGTTTGCGTGTCAGGACCGGGTCTGTCGAGTCTTCCATCGGCAATTCATCGGACATACTGCGCTATCTGTGGGGCCGCTACGGTCTTGTAGATCCCCGCGCGGGGTTTCTCGAGCCCGGCGCCGACGCACTGGCGCTTGAGAAGCAAATGGATCATTACGGATTGAGCCTGCAGCGTTGGATATATCACAACATTATCCGTGACCGCGAGCTGACCTTGCAGGCATGGGGTGCCAACGATCCGAAACTCCCCGGCTGGCAGAGGCTTGCCGTGCGCGTCGGATTTCCCGTTTTGCGGGGGATGATCCGCCGCGCATTCCGACTGTCCGATCGGGCGCATCGGCGGGTGCTGATCCAAATCAGCGAGTTTCTGCAATCCATGGAGGATCGTCTTGCCGACGGCCGCCGGACCTTGCTTGGCGGGGGCCAGATCAGTTTTGTCGATCTGACGCTTGCCGGTTTGTCCGGGATCTGGCTCCAGCCTCCGGGCTACGGTGGAGGTCAGGCTGAGGGCGTTCGCCTGTCCGCGAGTTCCCTGCCCCAGGGGATGATCGCCGAAATGCAGCAATGGAGGGAGCAGTTCCCGCGGGTAGTGGCCCTGGTTGAGCGCTTGTACCGTGAGGAGCGCGGCGGCACGCAGGGCGGGCGGCCCGCTGAGCCCGCTTCGTCCTCTCCGTCTGCTCCGTCTGTTCCGTCTGCTCCGTCAGACAGGAAACAGGACACTAGTAGCGAAAGAAGTAAGGCAGCGCCATCAATACACCGCCTGCCGCGACCAGCGGCAGCTGACTGCTGATGATCCATGGCGTGACGAACAGACCAATGCCGCACAACAAGGGGACGGTCTTTGATTGCTTGCGGCCGTACATAAAATAGCCGAAGCCGATCGCGCCAAACAGCATGCCCCAGACGATCGATGCTTCTGTATGCATGTCTGCTATCTCCAGAGTGTGGCTGGTCCGGCAGCAGACGTCGGGTGATAGCCCGCCCCGGTCCTGGACCGCCAATTCTCGATTCCGACACAGTCGCCTGTGTTCATCCCTTGATCCGCCCGCGCATTGCCTTGGTCTTTCCACGCCGGGTTTTTGTATCGATCCGTCTTTGCTTTGCTGCCCGCGTCGGACGCGTGGGGATGCGCGGTTTTGGCGGTGTCGCAATGCTCTGTATCAGGACCCTCAGCCGGTCTAATGCGGCCTGTCGATTCTTCTCCAGGCTGCGATGATCCCGCGCCTTGATGATCACCATGCCGTCAGCATTGATCCGCTGATCGTTGAGCGCCAACAGCCGGGTCTTCCAGGCCGCGGGCAGAGACGAGGCCTTGATGTCAAAACGCAAATGGGCAGCGCTGGAGACTTTGTTGACGTTCTGCCCTCCAGGCCCCTGCGCGCGTACCGCGCTGATTGTCAGTTCATCGAGCGGCAGGCTCACGCGATTATTGATGCGCAAAGACACGATAGGATTCCGGGACTAATCGACGCCCTGGCCAGACGTCGCTGCAGGCATGCACACGCACGCCAGATCAGCCAGCCCTGTCCCGATATGAGAGGCTGCTCTGCCCCGGCGCAACATCATGTCAGGCAGAAAAAATTGAGCTTGTTGCCGTCCAGATCGCGGAAATACCCACCGTAGAAGCCGTCGCCTCGCGGACCAGGTGCGCCTTCATCGCTGGCACCCAGTGACAACGCAGCGGCATGCATCTGCTGCACTTTCTCCTGCGAATCGACCATCAGCGCAACCATCGTGCCATTGCCTGCCGTGGCGGGCTTGCCGTCGAATGGCAGGGTCACGGCCAGACCTGGTCTGGAGGGGTCGGCCTGCCATGCGATAAATGAGTCGAACTCCATGAACCTCTTGCCGCCTATACCGCTCAACAGCGCATCGTAGAATTCGGCGGCCCGTGCCAGATCATTAGTTCCCAAGGTCACGTAACCGATCATGACTTACCTCCTGGTCCAAAACCTCATTGTGAGAGCTACCGCAAGTGTAGCGCGTGTATCGCCCTTTGTAGCAGTCGCCGAAGTCGTGCTGGTAACAGCCCTCGGGGCCCTGTTCCCCGGAGATTTAGCCGGCAATCGCTGTCGGATCGCGGCCGCGGCTGCTTGCGTGTTGCTCCGATTCGATCCTGTGGTTGAGAATGGGAGCCCCGCAAGGTCAGCAGGAGCGACCGATGAAATTGTTCTGGTGCCCGCAAACCCGCGCGTCTCGAGCATTGTGGTGTCTGGAAGAGGTCGGTCAGCCTTTTGAACGCGTGTTGATCGACGTGCGTGATCCCGAGTCCAAAGCAGATCCGGCGTTTCTGGCGGCAAGCCCGATGGGCAAGGTGCCTGCGCTGGAGGATGGTTTGGTCGGTGTCGCGGACTCAGCCGCGATATGCGTTTATCTGGCAGATCGATACGCGGCCGGTCGCCTGGCGCCATTGGTCGACGAGCCGGATCGAGGACGATTTCTCTATTGGATGTTCTTTGCCCCCGGGGTCATCGAACCAGCGATGGCGGAAAAAATGGGTGGCTGGGAGACCGCGACCGGCAGTCATGGCTGGGGTGACTTCGACCGGATGATGCAGACGCTGGAGAAGGGCCTGGAATCGGGTCCCTGGCTGTTGGGCGAACGATTTACCGTGGCCGACGTGATGGTGGGATCGAGCGCATTCTTTATGCAGATGTTCGGAATTTTGCCCGACTCGCCGCCAGTTAATGCGTATGTCGAACGCTGTCTTGCCAGACCTGCCTATGCGCGGGCCCTGGCTTGCGAAGAAGGCTGAGTGTGGCGGCTATGATTGCGGGACAGCTTGCGAGCGGTCTCAGCCCTGGTCGTCCTCGTCGCTGTCTTTCTGCGCTTTGGTCTCGGCGATCCTGGCTTTGAATACCCCGGTGGCGTCGATCGTCGACATCCCCATCTCGGTGGCGTAGCGAGCTGCCTGAATCAGATTATTCTCGAACAATACCTGGGTGTTATCCCCAACGATGGCGCTGCCACCGCTATCTGCAACACAGATTCGGCCGTTTTCGCGCTGTTCCAACAGTCCCTCTTGCAGCAGCTTGCCAAACGCCTTGCGCACTTCAGCGGCGTCTACCCGCAGTTCCTCCGCCACCCGCGCGGTTGGCGGCACGATCGCGCCCGGCGGCAGGCGCCCATCGCTAATCTCGTCGCTAAGGACACGGAACAATCGTTCATGGATTTCGCCCTGAGATTCCTCTCGCAGGCGAATCCGCCAGCGCCCGGTTCTTGATGCCCAAAAGTCGGCCATTCCTGCCTCCTTGCTCCAACGTCGAATCCGACCTGTCACTGCTGGCCAGTATGATACGCCGACTGCCGCAGTCCTTGTCATCCGCCTGGTTTCTGCGGCCGGCGCCGGTAACTTGCGCAAGCCGCGGATCCCGCGCAAGCGATCCTGGTGGATGCGCACGGACCAGGAAGTTCCCGGCCTGCATTGCGGCCCGGGTCTGGTCGCCAAATTCGATCAGACCCGGCTCAATGTGGCTCGTGTGACGGGCACATTCTGTCCGGTTTGGAGCATCACAGCGACTTCCCGCAGAGATGAGGATCGGATGATCAAAATCGGCGCGAACCCTCAGGCCGCGAAATCTGACAGACCCGATACAGATCTCTGACTGTCACGTGATTTTTTAATGGCCAAGGCGAGGATTTTGCGCTATACCCTGTTCGCGCGAAACCCCAATCGGAGACAACTATGGCTACCAAGAAACCTGCCGCAAAGAAGGCGAGTCCCAGAAAGAAGTCGAATACCAGGAAAGCGACTTCCAGCAAAGCCACTTCCAGGAAGAAAGCTACGGTGAAGCAAAAGCTGGTGGCGATGGAGAAGGCGCTTGAGAAGGGCGCCAGAGATCTCGGGCGTCGAGTCAAGAAAGAGATGCCTGCAGTCAAAGCGCGGGCCTCGAAGGCTCGCAAGGCGATTGCCAAAAAAGCGCATGAGGTGGAGGCGGAGATCAAGAAAGATGTCGCCAATGTGAGGAAGAAGATCGCGAGCAAGAAGAAGGCCGCAGCAAAGAAGGCCGCTGCGAAGAAGGCAACGGTCAGAAAACCAGCGGCCAGGAAGTCTTCGGCGAAGAAGAAACCTGCAACCCGCAAAGCAGCAGCCCGAAAACCGGCGCCGAAGAAGAAACCCGCAACCCGAAAGACGGCAGCCAGGAAACCGGTGGCGAAGAAGAAGGCCGCGCCACGCAAAAAGGCGGCAAGCAAGAAGAAATAGGCGGCCTTTGCCGGCTCTGGCCGGTCAGGACCGGGTATTGAGACCCGGAGCAGATTTTGCGGCCTGACATGGTCCAATACTGATTTCAGGATCCGCGATCCGGCAGCAGATTCAGAAACGACGCCCGCGCAACGCGGGCGTCGTTTCCTTTATCGAGATCGCCTTAAACGCTGGCTTTCTTCTCCGAGTCCTTGAAGGCCTCGAGTTTGTCAGCAGTGGCCGGCTTCTGATGCCTGGTCTTGTACTCGGCATACGGCATGCCGTACACCCACTCGCGGGCCTGATCATAGTCGAGCTCGATGCCCCGGTCTTCCGCCGCCGCCCGATACCATTTGGCTATGCAATTCCGACAAAAATAGGCCAGGTTCATCAGATCAATATTCTGTACATCCGGATATTTCTGCAGATGCGCGACAAGTTTCCGAAATGCCTGGGCTTCAATGGCCTGGGTGGTGTCAGCATCGATATTTGGAGGGCTACTCATGTGAATCTTCCTGTGTCAGGTTTGAAGTCAGGTGTCGGTGGGGACGACATTGAATGAAATACAAAGCCGATCCCTTTCGTCCTCAAACGGCAGCGTGCGGTGCCATAGATAGGACGGAAACGCGATCAGCTTGCCTTCTTCCGGCTGGATGCGGCGAGTCTCGGACAGCGAGTCAAGATAGATGTCGTCAGGGCCGCGGCCAAACTCGATCCAGCCCTGTTGCGAGGCGTCGGGGTCAGCGATGATCGGCGGCAACCGGACATAGTAGACACCGCTGATCCAGGCTTCCTTGTGGTAGTGCGGGATCTGGAATCCGCCGCGCCACATGCGCACGCCCCAGCCGCTCAGATAGCAGCGCTTGGGTTGGCTCGCCGGGAACGGATGCCCCGGTGGCAGATGCAATGCTTCCATCATTCGCCCTACGGAGCCCTCGATGAACCCGCTCAGGGCCTGAATCGCAGGTTCCTCCGAGCCGAATATCTCTCCGGTATCCATTCCGTTTTCGGTCGTGCGCTCGGTGCCCAGCGTTGGATGGCCGAGGATGTGTGCCGCCAGCCTGGCATTGAGTTTGGCGGCATCGCTAAAACCTGCGTCGCCCTTGAAGAAATCGAAATGCAGCATGCGTTCCGGATCTGCCAGAGCTGCCACGCCTGCAGTATTCCCGAGTTGTGACAGCGCAGCGGTCTTGTGCGCCAGCGAGTGCACATCACCGGGCTTGCGGGCGAGTACCTTCTCCAGGTGGATCAGCGCCTGTTCTGCTTGTCCCCGGCACAGCAGCACGCGCGCCAGCGCACTGTGCGCGCGATCACTTCCAGGATCGAGGTCCACGGCGCGTTGCAGTGCCACCATCGCTTCTTCCAGCCGCGCAGGATCTCTGCTCATCATCATGCCGAGATTAAAAAACGCCGACGTCTGTCGAGGGTGCGCCGAGGTCACCTGCTGCAGACAGCGGATCGCCTCATCCTGTTTCCCGCTCTCCCCCAGGACACACCCCAATGCCTCCATTGCGCGGCCATCGTCAGACCCGGATTCGATCGCCTGGCTGAGCAGGTCGATTGCGGCCTCCAGGTTTCCGGTCTGATACTTGAGCAGACCAAGCAGCCGAAGCGTTTCAGGATGCCCGGGCGATTCAGCCAATACTTTCCGATAGGCAAGCTCGGCGTCTTCCAGCCGGCCATGCTGATGAAGCTGTGTGGCTGCGCTCAATTGCCGGGTCAATGGGACAGCTGTGTCGGCAGGATCAGTTTGCATGCAGGTCGGTCCGGACATTCCGTGGGCGGTATACGCGTGTTGGAACCTTACTCAGATCGCGGGATGTCTGGCAAGCGCCCGGCTTCCCTGGAACGGATTGCCGGCCGGCAGTGACGGATACCAGAACAGGAAGGGCGGCCGCAGCCGCCCTTCATTTAAACTTCTGGAATGCTGGTTAGGGCGTGCTGGACGCCGTGACTATAACTGTGTCCTGATCGGCATAGGCGCCGTCGTTGACCACAAGCAGGGCCTCATACTGGCCGTCCAGATCAGCAACAAAGCTCGGCATCGCGGTATCTGCATCTGTTAGCAAAGCGCTGCTGCCCGCGGGTTTGCTGACCAGCGTCCAGGCATAGGTGAGTTCATCGCCATTTGGATCGGAGCTGGCCGTGCCATCCAGCGTGACGGTCTCGCCCGTCACCACGTCCTGGTCAGGACCGGCATCTGCGACTGGCACATCATCCAGCACGGCATCCGCGATAATCGTCTCAGCGACGAAGCAGGCTTCAGTCTCATCGCCATATACGTCAACACGCTGGCCGGGGATCAGGTCGCCAAGTTCCGCGGGTTCGGTGAGGAACTCATCGTCGCTGGATTCCACCACATAGATGTCTGCCTCGCGGGCGTCGACGCACCGGTCACCACCCTCTGTTGTCACCAGCAGACTGCCATCGGCGACGTTGACATCCGCAACAATTCCTCGCAGCAGGTCCTCGCTCTCGGTATCCAGATCAACGATCAGAAGTGCGGCGCGGAGCAGGTCCGGGTCCTCATTGGACAGGCTCAGCACACCGTCGACTGTCATGTCCACGCCGTCCTGGATGACCGAGCGGTCCAGGCTCTCACCCGTGCGGGTTACGATTCGGCTGCTGGCATAAAGCTGTGTGTCAACCGCAGAGCCGGCGGCAAAGCCCTGGCCGGAATCTATACCGAAATCAAACTGGTCATCCGCATTTACCGCTGACAGCGACATGCCCTTTAATGATCGAGAGGAGCCCAGCGGCCCAAGCTCGACGACAATGGCTTGCAGCGCAAAACGCCGGTCATACTCGTATTCACGGTCGCGCGTAGCATGCCGACGACCGTGGCAGCGTCGCCGTTGCTCAGATCGGCAAACGTGATCGGGAGTCCCTGATCGTTGAAGAACCCGGTACCATCGTCGGCGAATACACGCAGGCAACCGCCCTGATGTTCATCGTCTCTATCGCCATGATCGGGGTCCGCCACATAGGCCGTGCGGCACAGCCGAAAACTCTGATCCGGCTCGTCGATATCGTCGATTACGCCGAACACGCGCGTCAATCTGTCGTCCGCATCGAACGAATGGACGTTGACCATGATCACCGGTCGGACCTTGACCCGTCCATTGCCGGTCTCAATGACCTTGAACGACTTGTTCATCTGCCAGTCGATTTCGATGATCAGGGCTGAATCGGGTTGCACCACAAAACTGCCCTGATTGTTCAGGTCCAGCTTGCCCTTGCCGGGCAATTCAGCATTCACTTCCTCTTTGATCGAGCCGTCCTCGTTGAGGATGATCAGTTTCAGGCCGTTGACCACCTGCAGCCGGATCTTCGAGAAAGGGGTATTGGCCGGCACGTCATCGGATACCGCGAAGAACTCGTAGTAGTCCTCGAGGCTCAGCAGATCAACGGTCTCCAGACCCTCCCAGACGGTGACCTGGCCGCCGTCTCCAATGAGTTTGATCGAGGTGATCGTCGCAAGTGCCTGATCATAGTCAGTGCCGGCTGCGTCGGTCAGCAAAATGGCGACCGTGCCGGTCGCGTCAGCTGTCGGTGGCGGGTTGTTTACCGCTGGTGCCGGATCGCCACCCGCCGCCGCCCCCGCACGCGCTCAGGACCGTCAGCAACAGGATCGAGAACAGACTACTTAGTTTATTAGTCATGGCAATCGCCCCCCCGGGCGAGATACAGCCGCAATGACATGCAGACCGCGGTCTAAAGTTGGGCGTCCCGCGGAGCCAACCCCGAAGCAAGGAACGCGTAGCTAACTCTATATTATGCTGCTGCTGCCGGTCAGAGGCGCCTGATTAGACATAATGCTGCGCCGCTCTATGCGCTGACGGGGCAGCCGGAATATCGACCGCGTCGTGGGGTCAGGTTTCTGCGCAAATTAGCTGCGCGAATCCGGCGTCTGCTGGCGATGCTGGCCGGAAATGCTATTTTAACCAGCCAGGTTTGGACCAAAGCACCCTCCCCATGGATCTCTCCCGATTGTTTTTGTTGCCAGCGCTTGCCTTTGTCGTGCTTCTTGTGCCGGCCCCTGTTCTGGCTCAGGCAGAGCCGGAGGCGGTCGAGTTTTACCAGCTCGACTACCGGGTGCGTTTACGGCCGCGTCAGGGCCTGGCCGTCGTTGTCATCGAGGTGCGTCAGCCGCGTGATTTGCTGCGCGAAGTCCGATTCCGTCGCCTGCCGGGCTGGCATGACGAGTTTTCCGGAGACGGTGATCTCGAGCTGAGCGACGAAGCCATCATCTGGCGCCCACCGCCGCAGGGTGGTCGGTTACGACTGGAGGCGACCATCGATCATCGACGAGGGGCGGGTGGTTTCGATTCGCTGCTTACCGATGATTGGGGTGTGTTTCGTGGCGATGACCTGGTCCCGCCAGCCGCCGTCAGATCGGTCAAAGGCGCGCGCGCTCAGGCACGTTTGCAGATCGACGCGCCGGAAGGCTGGTCGTCTGTCACCGCGTTTCCAAAGGACGACGGCAACTGGTATTTGATCGACGATCCGGAAAGGAATTTCGATCGTCCGGTGGGGTGGATGGCGGCCGGCAAAATTGGCGTGCGTCGAGACACGGTGGCCGGCGTCAATGTGGCGGTGGCGGGTCCGGCCGGCCAGGATGTGCGGCGCCTGGACATTCTGGCCTTTTTGAACTGGAACCTTCCGGTGCTGGAACAGGTGTTTCCGGACTTTCCGAAGCGTGTGCTGATTGTCTCAGCGGGCGACCCGATGTGGCGCGGCGGCTTGTCCGGCCCTGACTCCCTGTTTATCCACGCAGACCGGCCGCTGATCAGCGAAAACGGCACCAGCACGCTGATGCATGAACTGGTTCACCTGGCTCAGGGCTATAGTGCCGATCCCGGCGGTGACTGGATTGTCGAGGGCATCGCCGAGTACTACAGCATCGAGATCATGCGTCGTTCGGGCACCTTGTCGCCGGAGCGCGCGCGCCGGGCCCTGGCCGGCGCCGAACGGTGGGGCAGGAAAGCCGATAGTCTGAAGGCGAACAAATCCAGTGGTGCGGTAACAGCCCGGGCCGTGACGTTGCTGGCACAGCTTGATGCTGAGTTGATTCAGCGAAGCGGCGGCGAATCGAGTCTGGACGACGTCGTTCGCGCGTTATCGGAACGCGGCGAACGCGTCAATTTGCGCCGCCTGCAGCGACAAGCCGAGAAGTTAGTGGGCGGACCGCTGGATTGCCTGAATGATATGCAGAAGACGCAAGGGTCGCCGTCGGCTGCAACTGCGCAGCCGGGGAAGCGCCCGGCCAGGGTCAGTCGCGGAAGTTAGTAAATTGCAAAGGCAGATCCAGATCCGACCCCTTCAGCATCTGAATCACTGCCTGCAGATCATCTCGTTTCTTGCCGGTGACACGGACTTGCTCGCCCTGAATCTGTGACTGGACCTTGAGTTTCGCGTCTTTGATCATCTTGACGATCTTGCGCGCATTATCGGTGTCCACGCCGTGTTTCAGGATAACTTTCTGCCGCGCCTTGTTGAGCGCAACTTCGGCCTCGTCCGGCGCCATGCAGGCGACATCGATGCTGCGCCGCGCCAGTTTCTGGGTAAAGATGTCCAGCATCTGTTTCAGCTGAAAGTCGGCCTGGGCTTCCAGCGTGACGACAAAATCGTTCAGCTCGAACTTTGCCCCGGTGCCTTTGAAATCGAAACGATTGGTGACCTCGCGATTGGCCTGGTCCACCGCATTGGCGACTTCGTGGCCGTCCAGCTCTGATACTACGTCGAAAGAAGGCATGATTAGCTCGTCCAAAAGAGTTCGATGAGATGGACGAAGGCGCACTAAGGTGGCCCATCCGTCCGCAGGACCCCATTGTAAGCGCTAACGCCGGTCACGACAGGTGCCGACCCTGTCCTGTCCGGGAATGGAGTATCACCATCAGACCAGGCACCTGACCACTGCTCTTCCTGATGCCCGGTTTGCCGAGGCCGTGTTGCGGCCAGGCACCCCCCCGCTAAAGATTTCCAGCCGCCTGGCCGATAAATGGGCCGTAGAGCGGGTCGCATGTTGCGGCCCGGCGCCACGCCGCGTCCCCTGCAGCCGGGGCTCTGAAGAACAGTAATCTGAAGAACAGCAAGGACAATGACCATGTTCCAAGAAACTCTATTTCAGTGCGAACCCGGGGCAATTCCGGGCAGAGGACGCGCCTCCCGTGCCGCTTTCGCTGCCGCAGGGGCGCTGGTCCTGGCCGCTGTATTGTCTGCCTGTGGCGGTGGTGGTGACGGCGCCGGGCCGGTCGCGCTGGATCCCGTGGTCGACGCCCCGGACGAATCCAACGACCGAATCGCGATCACCAACAATCAGGCGGCGCTAGATGTCCGGGTTTTGTATCCCGAGCAACCGGTTCCGGTCGATGTGAGCGGCGTCGCGCAGAAATCCGGGTCGGTATTGGCGAGGAAGCCATCGGTCACGCTGACCCTTGCTTCCGAGATCTTCCCGCCAACGGTTGATGGCCAGGTCGTGCAGGCGACCTCTGTGTCGCAGAGAGTATCCGGGAACGCCGCTATGGTCAGCTACAACATGCGCGGAGCGCCGCGATTGGGGGCTATCGACTGGGTGACACAGACGAACAGTAACCGGCCCTTGTTAAGTTCCGGCGCCACCTTCAACGATGCGGACATCAATGCGGTCAGTGCGGATGCCGGCAACGTCTACATGGCCATGGCCACCGATGCGCCAGATTTCGCCTTCCCAGCGGTGCTCGAGCGGCTCCGGGTCAATGGCAACCGGCTTACGCTCGACGGCAACGAAAGAGTCGGGCTTGCCAGCTTTGCTGCGACCAGCGCGCTTGCGGTCGGTGACACGGTATACGCTACCTCCGGCGACACCGGAGGCCTGTTTGCTCTTGCCGAGAACAATCTAAGTCAGATCGGTGAGTTCGCTCTGCATGACGCCCGCTGGGTGGCCGTCGATGTAGAGGGCGGCCGTGTCGTCGTTGCCCAGGGTACGCCGGGTCAGATTTCTGTGTTCGCTGAGGGCGAATTCCCAGCGGGCTCGATGAACCTGCTTAACAGCTTTCCGTTCCCAGGCGCAGATATTCCGGAGTCTAAATCCACGGTCGAGATTGTCGGCGGCAAAGCCTTTGTCGCGGCCGGTCCCGAAGGCGTGCAGGTGGTCTGCCTGGATAACGGCGAGATCATCGGCAACGTCCCGCGACCCGACCCTGCTGCGCTCGGGCTTGACCCGTCCGTTGTTGTAACCAATGCGGTCACCGTCGATAAAGACCTGATGTTTATTTCCAACGGCGAAGCCGGTGTCTATGTCGCCAAGGCGAAAAAGCAGTTTCAGAACTCGGGCTGCGCCCAACAGGAAATCACGGTTGAGGGCAAGCTGCGTTTCGACGACCTGCAGTCTGCGAACCACGTGTCGTTCAAGGGCAACTACCTGTTTGTGGCTGCCGGTCTGGGTGGCGTTAAGGTCGTGCGGGTTGAAGGAAACTGAGGCTTAATCCCGGCAGGCAGCCGGCGGTCTACTGCTGGCTGGCCTGGCTTGCTTCCAGCATCTCGCGCATTTTGCGATGGACCAGCTCTATGGCCTGCAGTGGTCGCAACATGACCTTGAAATCATCAATATTGCCGCGCTCGTTCCAGTGGATCAGATCGACCCCGTTGACTTCCACGCCTTCGATTTCGACCATGAATTCAAGCGCTGCGTTTTGATCAGAGACCACCTCTTTGACATAGCGAAAGCTGTCATTTAGCAGGATGTGGCAGGCAGCAGTCAGATAAATGGTCGCGATGTCGCGACCGCGCTGGGGCTTGTGCACGATCGGGGAGTGAAAACAGACATCTTTGGCCAGCAGGCTTTGCAGCTGTGCCAGGTCACGATCTCTGATGATCCGATGCCACTCCAGCAGCGGTTCCGGAGCGCCCGCGTTGGTCTCGTTCATCGCAGCGGCCTACTTGTCCTTGTCAGACTTCCCTTTACCATCGCCAGCACCATGGTCACCGGGTTTTGGATAGTCGCCGATGACGGTCTTTAGCGGGCAGACCGAGACGATGGGGCATTTCTTGCAGCTTGCGGCCAGTGCGACGGGGCAGAGTGTCATGGTCGTTCTCCTTGGGCGATGAGCGGGGAGCCGGTCCTGGATCTGGGGCCCATCTTATCAGTCAGTGCTGTCCATCGGTGGCGGGACGGTATCGAATGTCGGTACCGAGCCCGGATCCAGGTACCAGGGCGCGGCTGAGTCCGCGAAAATGCCACGCACGGGGCGCACCCCTGGGTCCTCGTCCAGCGTGCCGGCCGGGACGATCATCCGTTTGCCGTCTCTGGAGAGCCACGGCATCTTTGACCCGCAGTCACGGCAAAATGCGTTGCAAAAGCGCGTGGCTTCGGCATGCACGTAACGGCCAAGCCGCCCCTGGCCTTCAAGCCAGTGAAACTGCGTCTGGTCGATAATCAGATTGGCGGCCCCCATCGATCCGCTTGTTTTGCGACAGCGCGAACAGTAACAGTACTGGAATACACCCTTTTCAGGCTCTATCTGGTATCGAATCGCACCACACAGACAGGAGCCTGTTGCCTTGTTGTCGCTCATCGGACTCTCTCCTGCTCAGGCGCCGATCGTGACTCTGGTGCGAACAGAGTTGGCCACAAAGCAATATTTGTGCGCCTTCTCGTGGAGATTGGCAAGTTGCGCTGCGTCCGGTTCAGCCTCCAGCGCGAATCGAATCTCCGGTCGCAGCTCAACGCGAGTCACGGCCATAAAACCGTCCTCATTCTTTTCCAGATAACCTACGGCCCGGTCGAGATAGCGTTCGACAATAAACTTGCGTTTGCAGGCCAGCGCCAGGAACGTGAGCATATGACAGCTGGACAAGGCGCCGACCAGCTGTTGTTCCGGGTCAGCGAATTCGGCCGTGCCGAGGAAATCTGCTGCAGATGAAGCCTGGATCCGGACTGACTCGCTAAAGGCGATAGTGTGATCCCGGCTGAAGGTCTCGTATTCGAAATCCGGCGTTGTCCGTCGCCATTCGATAGTCGCAAGATGCTCTGACACGGTTGGTCTCCCTTTCATTGTTGCCAATGCGGAACTGTTGTCAGAAGTCTAGCCTGTCCGCACGCTGTCGTTACCAGGTCAGTCCCGGGCATGACCGATAGCGGTCTGGAAACGCGCCTTGTCTTCGGGCGACACCAGCACACGTTTGCCGCCGCCATAGGTGATCCGCAGACGATCCAGAGACAGCGCTGGTGATGACAACGGTGAGCGCGTGGCTTCGACGGACTCTATATCGGCTATTCGCAAGCGCTGACGAAACGGTCCGCAGCGGATTATCAGTACACCCTGATCTACCGTGTAGCGAGTCCCGGTCAGAATCCAGACGATGAACAAGGCAGTGCTCAACATGACTGCCACGCCCGAAGCACGCACAAGCAGCGGCACATCCATGCGCAAAAGCACGACTGCTGCCAGGAAATCAATCAGCACGCTGCTCCAGAGGACCAGCATCAGCCAACGATCGCGCTTTGATTCAAAAGTCTGCATTTATCCTGACTCCGGTCTTATTGTTGTCGTCTGTTGTCTGCCATAGCCATGCCCAGTTCAAACCTGAAGGCAGCCGCAACGGTCGCGCGGAGCATAGCCACGCCATCAGAGGTCCCTGACGAGATTATGGATGACGAGATTATGGGTGGAGAAATCATCGATGCGGAGATCATGGATACGGAGATTCGCCCGAGCAGCTTGCCGTTGAATGGCCTGATGGCTGTTGCGTTTGATCGCAGCATCCTTGTCAGTCAACGATTTCTACACCGCGCCAGAATGCGACCCGATCCCTGATCTGCGCAGCCGCCGGTTTCGGGTCCGGGTAATACCAGACGGCATCCTGGTTCAACTCTCCGTCTACCTGCAGGGAGTAGTAGCTGGCCGTACCTTTCCAGGGACAGAAAGACGTTTTGCTACTGTCGGTCAGATACTTCCGCCTGACGGCGCTTGCGGGGAAGTAGTGATTTCCTTCGACGACTACCGTGTCATCTGAGTCGGCGATGACTTGTCCGTTCCACATTGCTCGCATTTGATGTCAACCTGTTTGCAGAGTCTGAATGACTGCGCGTGTCTATGATCTCGGGCCCTTGCACGCAGACGGTTTGTGCACCCGCTTGGTGGAGGCGGGGTAAGTCTGCAACTTGTCCGCCGGACGCCTGGGTCGAGGTGCAAATTCGCCGCCACAATTTGGACAAACACCCTCAAGAACCGACTCTACGCAGGACACACAAAATGTGCACTCGAAGGAGCAGATCCTCGCCTCGGTCGACTCCGGAGGCAGTTCTTTGCCGCAACATTCGCAATCAGGTTTCAGCAGCAGCATCTTATCGTCCGCGGTACCTGTTCAGTCATTGGTCTGATGCCCGCTACCGCGGATCTCGCGAATCAACCTGTCCATTTATCTCGCATCATCTCCCGCGGGTCGGCATGTCACAACAGCGACATGCGAACCGCTCGATTCTCTTTGCTGCTACTCACTCTGCGGTATCGAGCTGGAGTTTCTTCGTCATCATGTGTTTGACGATGCCGCCGGGGAAACCGGGAACAGAATACCGGGTTGCGTACCCCAGCTCGCGATAGAAATCGGGCGCCTGAAAACTAAAGGTTTCCAGATAGACGAGAGTGCAATTGCGCAGTCGACTGCGGTCCTCGAATTGCCTTATCAGCGCCGCGCCGATCCCCTGCTGACGATACGCTGTAGTTACCCATAGCTGCCGCAATTCGCAGCATGTGCCCCAGCTTCGCCCTATGGCCCCTCCGATGACAGTGCCGGCTGATGTCCGGGCGAAGCAACACAGCGGACGCACGCTCTCCAGCGGCGCCGCGTCCGCATTGGCCGATTCCAGCCCGCCGTCAATCACGCTTGCGGCTTCTTCCGGTAAGTGATCATGCGTTGTAAATGTAATCCCGTCTGGCGATGACATTTGCGACTCCGAATCCTCTATCGACGTAGCCACAGTCTCACCCAGGTTTCCCGGCGAATCCAGATCGGGGCCAGTGCGTTGCGCGCGCAGCCGTGGTTGAAGCGGACGAAAATCCGCGACGGATCCTCGCCAGGCCTGGTATCTGCACCGGTCGACTGTTGCGTCGCAACAAAATAGCGTAGCCTCTGTCATGAAATCCTGCCGCTGATCCGGGCGGCCATCCGCGAGCAAAGCTCCAACGATCCCCATGCCCCACACTCACGCTGACTACACTTTTTCCGAGGAGCTGGCCCACGCGATCAGCCACGGCGCCGGTGTGATCCTGAGCATCGCCGGCTTGTCCTGGATGCTGTACCTGTCGATTGCCATCGCCGACCCCTGGCGGATCGTTGCCAGTGGCGTCTATGGTTTCAGTCTGATCTCGCTGTTCCTGGCCTCGACGCTCTACCATGCCTGGCCGGTATCGCCACGGAAACGCTGGTTTCAGTTGCTCGACCATTGCGCGATCTATCTGCTGATCGCGGGGACCTATACGCCGTTCCTGCTTGTGTCAATGCGCAACGGGACCGGCTGGTGGCTGTTCGGAGCGATCTGGTCGCTGGCCACTGCCGGCATCCTGACCAAGTTATGGCTGCGACATCGCTTTCCCGGTCTGTCGCTGGTCAGTTATCTGGTGATGGGCTGGCTGATCGTGATTGCCGCGCCGAAGATGGCAGCGGCTATTGGCTCTGGCGGTATGGCCTGGGTCGTTGCTGGCGGCCTGTGCTACACGGTTGGCGCGGTGTTCTATGCGGCGAAGCGGATTCCCTACAACCATGCCATCTGGCATTTGTTCGTACTGGCGGGCGGGGTCTGCCATTTCCTTGCCGTCATCTGGTACGTGCTGCCTGAAGTGTCGGTAATCTCGCCCGCCAGCTGATTGTCCTGGCACCGGTCCGCGGGCCCGGGCGGATCGCAGGGGATGCTGACTGTCAGCGGTCGGGCTCTCCATCCCTGAAGCGTGCGCCCGGACACAGTTCCGCGGGAACCCGAAACCACCTCAAACTGACGTATCCGTCGGAATCTATTCAAAAAACGGGAAGGCGTTCCTGTTCCCAATAGTCCGGTTTGGGCAGTATGCTGACTCTTCCATGGGTCACAACGGTTCCACTATGCAGAATACATTGGTCTTTGTGGGCGCCTTGGTAGGCTTTATGGTTGCCGGCGCCGGAACCCATGTTCTTGGAATTGCGGGTGGTGCACTGCTGGGCTTTCTTGTTTCCCGGGTTACCGCACTGAGCAAGGAACTTGACCAACTAAAACGGCGGCTCGATCAAGGTCATGTGTCTGCTGGCGAGGCCGCCCGGCCGCTGCCCGCGCGTCCGGTCGAGTCAGCAGCGCCAGTCCAGACACGGTCGCGGGTCGCTGGAACGGCGCGGCCTGATTTGCAGGATAAGAGCCTGGACCAGGGCCCGGATGAGGCAAAGGAACGACCGCAGCAGACTCCTCCAGCAAGCACCAGCAAGGCGTGGGCGTCGCCCGGTCCGGTTCGGGAATGGGGCGCGCCGGTGTTAACCACACGACTGTTAAGGCTTGCCAGAAACTGGTTGAGTACCGGTAATGTGCCGGTAAAACTCGGTGTGATCGTTTCCTTTTTCGGCGTCGCCTTCCTGCTCAAATATGCGGTCGAAAGACAGGTGTTGGTGGTCCCGATTGAACTTCGCCTGCTGGCGGTGGCCGCCGTGGCGGTGGTTCTGCTGGCGTTCGGCTGGCGATTCCGTGACAAGAATCGGGTCTACGGACTTAGCCTGCAGGGCGGCGGTATCGGCATCCTGTATCTGACGCTGTTCGCGGCGTTCAAACTCTATGCAGTGTTGCCCGCTGCGTTCGTTTTCAGCCTGTTGATTGCACTGACGGTGGCCGCGGGTGTGCTCGCGGTGTTGCAAAACGCGATGGCACTGGCAGTTTTGGCGAGCGTCGGCGGCTTCCTGGCGCCGGTGTTGATTTCGACCGGATCGGGCAACCATGTAGGCTTGTTCAGCTACTACCTGGTACTCAATGCTGCGATCCTGGGGATCGCCTGGTACCGCTCGTGGCGTCTGCTCAACATCATCGGATTCGCGTTCACTTTTGCCGTCGCAGGACTCTGGGGATACGAGAACTACAAACCTGAATTGTTCGCCAGTACCGAGCCGTTCCTGGTCGTGTTCTTCGTTTTCTACCAGGTCATCGCGATCCTGTTTGCGTTTCGGCAGCCACCCCGTCTCCGGGGACTGGTCGACGGCACGCTGGTGTTTGGCACACCCGTGCTTGCATTCGGGATGCAGGCGGCGATCGTTGGACGATTCGAGTACGGGCTTGCGATCAGCGCCGTAGCAGTGGCGCTGTTCTATGTTGGCGTTGCGACCTGGCTCAATCGTCGCTATGGCGCGCAAATGCGTCTGCTTACCGAGTCTTTTGTTGCGCTGGCGGTCGCCTTTGCCACGATCGCGATTCCGCTCGCGCTCGATCCGCGCTGGACGGCTGCTGCCTGGGCGCTGGAAGGCGCAGCCCTGGTGTGGGTGGGCGTGCGCCAGCAAGGGTTGCTTGCCCGGCTTTCAGGAAGCGGTTTGTTGATCGCCAGCGGCCTTGCCTTTATCGATTCAGGCTGGGCCGGCGGCGGGATCCCGATTCTCAACGGTGATGTGTTGGGCGGGATGCTGGTCAGCCTGGCGTCGCTTTTTTCCTCACACTATCTGAGTGCGGACCCGCACAAGAAAAGCTGGCAGACATGGGTATCTGTCGGATTGCTGGTCTGGGGTCTGGTCTGGTGGTTAGGCACAGGTGCAATGGAAATCGAGACCCGCGTGGGCTCGGGCCATGAGATCGGCGTCGTCGTACTGTTCGCGAGTGCCAGTGCGGCAGCGTTGGCCTGGACTGCGGCGCATCTTAAATGGCTTGCCGCCAGGCGTGCGACGCTTGCATACCTGCCGTTGTTGCTTCCGGTGGCCGGCTTGTTCCTGCTCGACAAGCACCACTTTCTCACTGGCCTGGGCTGGCTGGCCTGGCCAGTCGCGATGGCAGGACACTTCTGGATACTGAAACTGTACGACGATGGACGCACGTGGTGGGAAGGCGCCTGGCACTATGCCGGGATGCTCTTCGCTGTGGCCATACTCGGTCAGGAACTCAGCTGGCGCATAGAGCGGGCCGGATACGGCGACGTATGGGTGGTCAGCGGCGCGCTGCTGATTATTGCCCTGGCCCCATTGGCGATCATCCGTCTGCGCGGGCAACTGGCCTGGCCCCTGCAGCGATATTGGGGTGCCTACTTGGGCGCAGCCCTGACCATGATCGCGGCACAACTGTTGCTGCTGGTCGTCGGCGGAATCGATCACCCCGCCGATCCCGCACCCTTGCCTTATATTCCGATTTTGAATCCGCTGGATCTGCTGACTATCGGCGGTCTAATCATCGCGCTGGTGTCGCTGATTGCGGCCAGGGAGACGCATCCCTGGATGAGGCAGCAGCGATTTGTTCAGTTCGCCATGGGCCTGGGTGTTGCCGCTTTCGTTTTAACCACAATCAGCGTAGTCCGCGCGGTCTATCATTTTGGTGAAATGGACTGGAGTAGCCGGTCACTGATGCAGTCCGTGTCGGTACAGTCAGCGCTGTCGATCTACTGGGGCGCGCTGGCATTTGGGGCGATGATCTTCGGTGCCCGCCGCGGCAAGCGTATGGTATGGATCGGAGGCACCGGGTTGATGGCAATCGTTGTGCTCAAACTGTTCCTGATCGATCTGGGCAACACCGCCACGGTGGCCCGGATTGTGTCGTTTCTTGGCGTCGGCTTACTGCTGCTCGTGGTCGGCTACTTCGCACCGGCGCCGCCTAAAGACGGTCCCGCCAATGCATCGGGCGTCAGCGATGAATAGTCGCACACTTGCGATCTGTTCTCTGCTGCTTGCCTGGTCAGGCGCAGTGGCATCGGATTCGCCGGGCGAGCTACCGGACATCTCGGACTACGCATGGGGGTTCCCTGTGCAAACGGTCGGCGAGCACGATTTCTATTCGGTGACGCTGCCGCTGGAGTTCAACCAGTCGGTCAGCGATCCGCAGATGCGTGATGCTGGCGTCTACGATGCCCGCGGCAACCCGGTGCCGAGAGTCATCGAAAGCATCGGCAAGACGGCGACTGTCGTTGAACATGTCGAGGCGCTGCCGGTGATGGCGATCAATTCACAAAAAGAACAATCGCCTGAAGGCCTGCGCCTGTTGCTGGATCATCAAGGCGACAGGACGGAACTCGAACTCAATATCGGTGGTGGTATGCCAGCGGCACCCGAATCGCTGCCGCTGGCCTACCTGGTTGACGCACGCGGGCTGGCCTCGAAGATCGATGCGCTGGAACTGAGCTGGGCGCCGATTGATCCCGGGTTCATCGCCCAGATCATCGTCGAGGGCAGCAATGACCTGAACAACTGGACCGAGCTTGGATCCGGTGCCGTGGCATTTCTTGAGCAGGACACCGCCAGGATCGAACGCCGCCGGGTATCCGTCAGTGGCGATCGACATGACTTCCTGCGTATTCGTGGAACGAACCTGCCTTCGGGCTGGGCGCTGACTGATGTGGAGGCGATTCGCCGCAATGGTGTAGACACTAGCAGACGCGCATTTATCACGTTAGATGCGGCCTCCCGTGATCAAGCGGATGGCGGGTTCATATTCGAGCTGGGTGGCGCGCCGGATGTCGAGCGTGTGGGGCTGGTTCTGCCCGATGCCAACACCGTGGTGCATGCGGAAATTTCTGTCTGGCAAGCGAACAGCGAACATTGGCGGCCGGTCTACAACGGTCAGTTCTACCGTCTTGGTCGCGGTGATGATTCCCTGCAAAGCGATCCGGTGACCATCCGGCAGACGCGAGCGGAGCGCTGGAAGGTCGTGCTGCGACGCGGATCAACGATGACGCCGCCGCGGCTTGAACTCGGATGGCGACCCGACACGCTGTTGTTTGTCGCGCAGGGCGAGGGGCCCTATACCCTGGCTACCGG
The DNA here is from genome assembly GCA_963704875.1 of uncultured Gammaproteobacteria bacterium. Classification (GTDB taxonomy): domain Bacteria; phylum Pseudomonadota; class Gammaproteobacteria; order Steroidobacterales; family XN24; genus CAMYOC01. The sequence goes on from CAVPIA010000005.1 coordinate 549,260, forward strand.
CCGGGCCCGGGATCATGACGAACACTATCCCCAGGACCGGATCATGGGCGATCGGGCCCTAATCGTTCTGGCCAGGAAAAATGGCCCACCGGGGATGGCGACACTCGGACCCAGGTATCCGTTGGGCGGCAGTGATCTGCTGCAGGTGGCGACGCCTATCGACTGGCAGACTGTCGCGTTATGGATCGCGCTCATTCTCGGCGTGCTGGCGGTAATCGTCATGGCGGTCCGGGTCCTCAGGGAACTGGGTCGCGAGACGCGTTGAATTCCTGAGCCTGGATTCAGGGGTCGCAGGATCAGGCTGCAGGACAAACCCTGTTGAATCCAGGGCCAGGCGACATGGTTCCTCAGCCTGTGCTGTGCATTGGCATATCTACCCTGAGGCGAAGTCATCATGGCGCGCTTTGCTTCTCTGCCGGAACAGCCGCAGCTTGCGGACGTCTTCAAGCGTTTCAGCGAGGGCGTCTGGCCGTTGATGGCATTCCACGACGCGATCCTGCGCGGCGAGTCTGAGTTCACCGCCGCCGAGCGGGAACTGATTGCTGCTTACACGTCGGGTCTGAACGCTTGCGACTTTTGCCACGGCTCGCACCAGATCATCGCCGGATTTCATGGCATCGAACCCGCCGTTTTTGCGAACCTTGTCTCTGATCTAACGCAGGCGGGCCTGGAAGAGAACTGGCTGCCCCTGCTGGCCTATGTTGACAAACTCACCGAGTCTCCCGCCCGTCTTACCGGCGGCGACGCGCAGGCGGTATTTGCCGCCGGATGGAGCGAAGATGCGCTTTATGACGCGATCGTGGTCTGCGCCACATTCAACCTGATGAACCGCATTGTCGAGGGCTGCGGAGTGGTGCCTGCAGCCGAAGGCCATGCCGCCTCGCGCGAACGCCACCAAGCAGTGAAATCCAGCGATTTGCCGTATACCTATTCTGGTCGGCTCTTCGGCATCGATCCTGATTGAGCAGAAAAGCTGACACGCAGCTGCGTGTCTGACAAGCATCGCATCCCGTTTTCAAGATTAATACGTCGAGAAAGATGGACATATTAAATTATGTCCACTATTATGGACATATGAATATCGACGAAGCGATGATCCTGTTCGACGCGTTCTCCCAGGAAACCCGCCTGAGGGCATTTCGTTTGCTGGTTCAGGCCAGCCCTGACGGACTGCCGGCAGGAGAGTTGAGCGAACGTCTGGGTACTCCGCATAACACGATGTCTTTTCACCTGAGCCATATGGCCAATGCGGGTGCGGTTTCCTCGCGCAAAGAGGGCCGCTCTGTGGTCTATACCGCGAATTTCGATGCGGTTCGGGATTTGATCGGCTTCATGGTCAAGGATTGCTGCAGTGTCGGATTCGCCAGCGTCCGGGAGGACAGAAAGAGAGGCTGCTCAGTGATTGAACTGGCCCGCTGCTGTGAACCGTGAACCGTGAACCATGAGCCAGAGCCACGAGCCAGAGCCACGAACCAGAAGCACGGCCCAGAACCACGAATAGACAGAGGACATCAAAATGAAACGTATGCATATCCATGTCGGGGTCGAAAACCTCGACCATAGCATCAGGTTCTACAGCGCGTTGTTCGGTACCGAACCGGTGAAAAAGAAGACCGACTACGCGAAGTGGATGATCGATGATCCGCGGATCAACTTTGCAATCTCGACCCATGCTGGCCACAAGGGGGTAGATCATCTGGGGGTGCAGGTTGATGAGGAGGGCGAGCTGGACGAACTCAGGGAGCGGGTGAGGAAAGCAGGCCTGTCCCTGGTCGATGAGGGCGAGACGGTTTGTTGCTATGCGCGTTCTGAGAAGTCCTGGCTTGAAGACCCATCAGGCGTGGCCTGGGAAGCGTTCAAGACGATGGAGGACGTTCAGACCTTTTCGCGAAGTGAATCCGCCGGGCCATTAGCGGATGGCGGCGCAGCCTGCTGTGCGCCTCGATCGGCCGGATCCGGCTGCTGCTGACCGCTCTGGCCATCGCTGGCCATCGCTGCCGGCAGCGGAAAGTTTCGGCGGCTGATTCAGAGACCAGATGTTGAAGTCTGGTCGTAATCCAGCGCCAGATAGGTCTGGCCCTGAACCAGGCCGTTAGGGTGGGCACTCGTGTTTCTGAACGTGATCGGCAAGGTGCCAGGAGATACGGTGCCTGCCGGGCCCACCACCACATAGTGCAAATGCGGTTCGGTGCTGGCGCCGGAGTTGCCACTAAGCGCGATCACATCGCCAAGGCGCACGGATTGTCCGAGTGTTACCAGCGCGCCGTTTTGTGTGAGATGGAAATACAGCGCGACTGAGCCGTCGTTGTGGGTAATCCCGACAACGTTTTCCTCGCCCGGAACAGCAGTGTTATCCAGGAAATGTGCCGTGATCCGGGTAACCGTCCCGTCTCGCGTTGCAATGATCGGTGTGCCAATTGGCATCAGGAAATCGTAAGCATACTGGTCGCCGGTACCTGGCTTGTGGGAAAAGCTGGCGCAGTTGCCCTGGCTCACAGTGTAGGCGCTGCCGACTTCATAGGGGAGCACATATTGCGAATCGGTGTGCAGCAGATAGGGCCCGCAGGCCGCCTCGGGTGGGTTGTCAGATCCGCCGCCGCCGCAGCCGGGGCTAATCATAAGGACAGGAATCAATAACAAAAACAGACGAAAGAGCATGGCTCGGAACCCGTCGAGGAATGGAGCAGCCGGTGCTTAAGTTAGCACAGGATTGACGGATGGCTGCAGCCTGTGCGGCTGCCTGGACGCGGGGAGGGTGACGGACAAGCCCGACACCAGGAGCTTGCACCGCGTGATGTGATCGAGGTCTGCACGGCTCGTTGCCGCAGGCTGACTCGCGGCCTGGCCAATCAGGTCTGCCTGCGCCTACTTCGCCTTCTGTTTCCGTGGTTCGCTCGTCTTGCTGGCTCTCGCTTGCCGGCCTTCGGTTTCCCGGCCTTCGGTTTCTTGGCACGGGCCTTGTCAGGCCGGCGTGCTGACTTGTGCTTGCCAGGTCGCGATTTGGCGTCTCGTTCAGGCGCTGTTTCGTCGAGGCGGGAGATTCTTAGAGGCTGACCGCATACCCGGACTCTTTTCAGGTCTTTGAAAATCTCGACCGGCATCCCGATCGGAAGATCGACCAGGCTGAAGTCTGCACCGATCTCGATGTGTCCGATATGCTGTCCGTCCAGGCCAGCTTCGTTGGCAATGGCACCGACGATGTTGCCCGGTTTGACGCCGTGATTGTGTCCGACCTCGATGCGAAAGCGCTCCAGGCCTTCGTCGGTCTGCTTACGCGGCTTACGCGGCGTTGGCTGATCACGATCTCTGCGCGAGCGCGGTTCCGCATCAACCCGGGCCGGGCGCCGCGTGTCTGGCGCCATCAGCAGCGGTCGATCGCCGATCGACATCTTGGCCAGTGCGGCCGCGATCTCCGCCGCAGGGACGTCGTGTTCCTGTTGATACTGGTCGACCAGACTCTGCATAAACGCCAGCTCTCCGGCCGCCAGCGTGTCGGTAATTTTCTGTTTGAAGTCGGCGATGCGTTTGTTGTTGACGCGCTCGGTGCTGGGCAATTCCAGTGGCGTGATCTTCTGCCGGGTGGCTCTCTCGATGGCGTGGAGCATGCGACGCTCACGGGGCGCGACAAACAGTATTGCGTCACCGGCCCGGCCCGCGCGACCGGTGCGACCAATGCGATGGATATACGCCTCCGCGTCATACGGTATGTCGTAATTGACGACATGGCTGATCCGGTTCACATCCAGACCGCGGGCTGCCACGTCGGTGGCTACCAGAATATCGAGTGAACCCTTCTTGAGGCGTTCGACCATTTGCTCGCGGTGCTTTTGTGCCATATCGCCGTTCATCGCAGCGGCCGAATAACCGCGTGCCTCAAGACGTTCTGCCAGCTCCGCAGTGGCGGTCTTGGTGCGCACGAAGATCAATACAGCCTCGAACGGTTCAACCTCCAGGATTCGGGTCAGTGCATCCAGTTTGTGCAAACCGCTGACCAGCCAGTAGCGCTGACGGATGGTCTCAGCCGTCGCCGTCCTGGCCTTGATCGAAATTTCCCGGGGCTTGTCCAGATGCCGCCGCGCGATGCGCTCGACTTCTTTCGGCATGGTCGCCGAGAACAGGGCCATCTGACGGCCCTTCGGGGTTTGGTCGAGTATCCACTCGACTTCGTCGATAAACCCCATGCGGAGCATTTCATCGGCTTCGTCAAGCACCAGCGCCTGCAAGGAATCCAGTTTCAGCGTGCGCTTGCGCATGTGATCCATGACCCGCCCCGGTGTGCCGACGACGACATGCACGCCGCGCTTGAGATGCCGAAGCTGCCCGGCATAATCCTGGCCACCGTAAATCGGCACCACATGGAACCCCTTAAGATGTGATGCATAGCGCTGGAACGCCTCGGCCACCTGGATCGCCAGTTCGCGGGTGGGCGTCAACACCATCACCTGGACATGTTTCTTTTTCAGATCAAGGCGTGACAGCAAGGGCAACGCAAACGCTGCAGTTTTGCCGGTGCCGGTTGGCGCGTGCCCCAATAGGTCCAGACCCTGCATTAGATGAGGGATCGCCTGGGCCTGAATCGGGGACGGGGTTTCATACCCGACCTGCTCCAGCGCGGCCAGCAATGGGGCGGACAAATCGAGATCGCGGAACGTACAGCCGGCGATAATGGAATCGGACATCGGATTTCTCTGGGGCAGGTGGCGCAGCCCTGTTGGCGGGATTGCCTGGGTGCGATGCATCATACCTTGTCCTCGGGTGGCAAGACCCAAATGTGGTCCTGGAGCGACCCCTGGCCGGGAATGCTGCGTCGCAGCTTCCTATTGCATCGAATTGGCGTAAGCTCCGTCGATCGGTTGTGGCTGGCCCATCGGGCCACACAGACGACAAACCCACCATGAAACCAAGGAATAAAGAAAAATGAAGCGACTTTTATGTTTGATCGTTTTGATGTTGCCCCTCTCAGCATTTTCCGCTGACGGTGACCCGCACAAATTTGGCACCTACTGGACCGTAACCAGTGTGGATACCAAGCCCGCCCGTTTTATCGACTATCTGGCTGATTTGAAAGCAAATTACCGGCGTTCGCTGGATATGCAGGTCGCCGATGGCAAAGTAAAGAGCTATACGATGTTCTCTAATGTCCATGCCCGCGACGGCGAGCCCGATCTGTGGCTGCTGGTGGAGTGGAATTCCGGCGCGGACATGCTCGATACACCGACTGAATATTTTGAGGGGCTGACGGCCAAGTTGTTCGGTAGTCTGGACAAGGGACAGTCAGCCAGTATTGACCGGGGCGCAATGCGCACGATCATGAGCACGACGCTGCTGCGCGAAATGTCGTTTACGGAGTAAACAGAGACAGGTCGTACTAGCCGCTAGATCTATGTGACCACGCCCGCCACGTGCGGGCGTTGTCTTTTCAGGGCAGGACCCCGACACTCAGGCGCATCGCAGGCGTGCCTGTCGAAAGTAGCCAGATCAAAACGCCCGGGCCTGGTACCGGGAGATGATGAATCCGTTTTAGTCCCGCTTGAGCCTTGCTTGCCCGGCCCGGTATCCTTGGTTCTCTTGGGGGCGTTGTAAGCCATGCAAGCGAACCCGAACGATCGAGAGAGTCCTCATGAACAAATTCATCCTGCGCGCATGTGCCGCTGTCCTTGGCTTGAGCACCATTGCGGTTCCAGCCGCCTGGGCCGAGACGTTTTCCCTCGAGCAATGGAAATCACGAGCTTGCGCAGGAGCAGAGTATTGACGAGATCGCGCGCCTGTATCTGGCGATCATGTTCGAGACCAATCCGATCGATGGTGGCTCGTACGGAATTCACGGAATCGAAGCGGATCCGGCTTACTACGATGACCGACTGGGTGACCCTTCGGCTGAAGGCTGGGCCAGCGCCTACGAAGCTCGCAACTTTCTGCTGCAGCGTCTGGCATCGTTGGATGTAGCGGAGCTGAGCCTCGCCGATCAGGTCGACGTCCACATCCTGAAGACCGAGATCGAACTGGCCAACCTGGAGGTGTCCCGGCTTGGTGAGGTCACTGATCCGCTGACCTATGTAGAACGTCTTGGCGGGGCTTTTTCCGACCTGGTGTTACGCGACTATGCGCCGTTGGATCGCCGACTCAGAAGTTTCGGCAAGCGTTGCGCGGCAACAGGTGGCTTCCTCGACGGCGCCAAGAGTGCCTTGCTACCGCCTTATGTGCAGCCGACCGCGGTGCAAAAGCAGGTGGCCGTCACGCGGCTGCAAGGTCTGTTGAGCGAGGGTGGGCTGTTCGACAAGACGTTGCCCGATCTGCTGGAGAGTTCGAATCTCAGCGACAGCGAGGTGGCTGCGATTCTGGAAGCCTGCGCCAGCGCGGTCACGGAGGTTGCGGCGTTTACCAGCTGGTTCGAAACCGCGATGCTGCCCCGGCCCGACGCCGACTGGCGCCTGGGACCGGAACTCTATGGCGCCAAGTACGCCTTGTATATGGACTATCCGCTCGACCCCCAGGAGCTCCTGGACAGGGCGGAGTCGGCGTTGGAGACGACCTACGCCGAGATGGTGAGCGTCTCACGCCGGATTCACGATCAGTATCTTGCAGATGGGATTGCTGCCGGCGAGTTTGAGACGGCAGCTGAGTTGTCCGACAACCAGGTCGTCCGGGACATCTTCACCCGCATCGCGGAGGACAGATCCACCGCCGAGACGCTGATCGAGGACAGCTACGCCCTGGCTGATGCGATTGTGGGTTTCGTCGAGGAGAAGGATCTGTTGGATCTGCCGCCAACCTCGAAATTGCGTATCGAGAACATACCGCCCCACCTTGCCGGATATGCGGTAGCGCAGATTACCCCGGCTCCGCCCTTTCAGCCGGACCTTGAATCAGTCTGGTTCTGGGATCTCGGTGTGCTGGCAACCTCGGATAGCTATCTGAAAGAGTACAACCGCCCGACCCTGGCGATGATCTATATCCATGAGGGCGTGCCCGGTCACTTTGTGCAGCTGGAGTATTCGAATCAGTTTGAGCGCATCATCCCGAAGATCTTCAGGAATGGACCGATGGTCGAAGGCTGGGCGACCTATATTGCTACCCAGCTGGTCGCCGAAGGATTCACCATTTATCCCGAGCATGAGTTTGGCCATGAGTTGCAGAAACTGGTCGACGACAAGCTGATCCTGCGATCGATCATGAACGCGATCATCGACATCCGTTTGCACACGACCGACTGGCCGGAAGAAGACGCGATAAAGCTCATGGTCGAGAAGGGCTTCCAGGAAGAAGGGGAGGCCCAGGGGAAACTGGTGCGGGCAAAACTCAGTTCGGTGCAGCTGGCCAGCTACTTTGCGGGGCATATCGCGATCCTCGAATTGCTTGAGGATTACCGCAAATTGATGGGACCGGAGTTCAGCATCAAAACGTTCAACGAACGCCTGGTGAGTGCCGGGTCGCCGCCGTTCTTCGTACTGCGCGAAGAGATGTTGAAGAAATAGGGCAGCAGGGATCCGGCGTTTCAATTCGCGGTCGCGGTTGTCCGATGACAAACGCGGCTGGATTCCGATCAGCCCATGCGGAATCCAACTTCGGCAGATGTGCGGGCTTGCCGATCCAGAACCGAAACCGGAGCTAGCGCTGGCGCCTGCTCACTTCCCATTTGACAAAAAGATCACCACTTCCGCGCTGATGTCGCCCAATGCTTCGTTGATCGCCTTCAATTGCGCTTTCAGAATGGTCTCGCGGAAGTTCATGTCGGCGTCATCTTGCTGTGCTTCGAAAGCGCGGGTGGCGGTTGACGTAAATGGCACCAGGCCGGTGCGGGTGTCCAGCAATACCGCCTCGACGCCACAGAATGCCCGGGTCTCATCGGCTGAGAAAGTGCGGTAGCGCTCGAAGCTGCGGCAGTAACTGCGATAGACCAGCAGCAGATCGGCCTGGTATCGCGCGGCTGCCTCCCTCAGATGTGGAACCGTGCGGACCTGGGGCACCAGAATGGATGGCAGATACGAAGCGTCATATACATGTGGCGACGCTAGCAGCCGATCGACGACATCGGTCTTCATTCGTTCGCTAGCCACCGCCAGCTCCTCGGACCATTCAGACCACGAGTCCGGCGCGAACGACATCAGCGCTATCCGGCTTAGCGCAGGTGGTGCGTAGCGAAAGTCGAGTGCCGTGGCGATGGCCTCATCGGAAAGCACATCCGCATCTGCGGTGAACAACGAAGCCACAGGCGGATCGACCGCGACCGATTCATAGTAGGTGTCGGGTCTGGACACAGTTGACGCGGGCTGCACGGTGCAAGCGGTTGCTGCCAGCATCAGCAGCAGGAACAAGACAATTGGCTTCACGAGGATTCCTGATTGGCAGTGGGTATCAAGGGTAGAGCAAGACGAAGGGATTGCCCGCCAAGGCACGACTCGGCGCAAATGATGGCATAAATGCATCAAGCAGAACATGGCTGTGCTTGTCGTTCTGTGTGATCCGGGGATTCAGATCTTTCCCGGGTCGGAGCCTGGATCAGCCGGCCATCTCGATTCGGAGCTGTTCGCCGACAGGCAGCGTGCGGATATGCACACCGCTGGCGGCAAATATCGTGTTGCGTAGCACCGGGGCCGGGGAGGTGATGACCATTTCGCCAGCAACGGTCGGCTTGTAGTCCGAAAGCAGCGCACGACCGCCGCAGGAAACAGATTCGAATTGACCTCGAACTTGATCGTTCTCTTGAGTTCCTTCGATGCGCCGAGGTGAATCTTTTTAAACAAGCTGGCCGAGTGCGATCAGCGCAGGCTGGTTAACACCGTCAGCGCGCCGTTTCCCAGCGGGGCCAGTGCGGCTTCGTCATTCGCTGTTGCGCTGACGTAAATCGCCTCGGCGAAATTCCGCGTGTTGTGCAATTTCGCCAGGCCAGCCTGGCTGGTGTACACGCTGCCCCAGTCATCGAACGGTGCCGGGGAGGCCAGCTTTGCAAACCAGTCTGCCCATTCCTGGTCCGTGACAATGCCGCGCATTGCAACGAAGAGTATAGGCCGCGACAGCCGCCTGCTTTCACCATAGATATAAAAATGCATACCGTCGGGTGCGATCTGGGTGGCAACCGCATCCATGATCTCCAGTAGCTGCGCCCGGTCCAGTGCGGGATTCATTGCCAGCTGCATCAAAAGGTCCGCATCGTGCGCGACACCGTGTCGCCAGCCCTGGGTCTCATCAAAACCGCGATAGTCGTTGATCCCACGCATATAGTCCGCCGCGGCATCGACCATTTCTGCACGCTGTTCTGCGGAAAAGACAGGCTCGACCCGGTCTGCTCGTGCGACTTCTGCCAGCAACAGCGCGGCAAACGGCTGTCCAAAGCCGTCGGGATCAGGCGTCACCATCTGCGCTATCAGTGAAGATCTCAGCTGCTGGATAGTCTCGGGCGATATCAGATTGCCGCGAAGCAGGGTTGCCAGACCTTCATAGGCCACCTGATCACGCAACTCAGGGTCGGGGTCGGCAACGCAATCGACCAATGCCAACGCAAAGCGCTCGCGCTGTCCGGGATCTGTGATCTCGAAGTTCCTGGACCTGAGCTGCATCAACGCAGCCTTGTCATAACCGAGAGGCTGACAGCTTGCTCGCAGCGTGGTGTCTCCACCCGGCTGGCAGCCCGTCAGCCCGATCGCGGCGAGTGCGGAGACTACGGTCACGCAGATACAGCTTGTCTGTCTGCACGCCGGTTTACGTGTCGATGCCATGAAAAGAGTCAGCTTCAGGTCCGGTCGACCAGGTCGGACTGTGGTTCCCTGCCAAGCAGCAGGTCCCTCATCGCACGGAAGCGTATCCCGAAGTCGATCTGCATCAGATATAGCGCCGGGATCAGGAACAGCGTGATCACGGTAGCAAACACGATGCCAAAGGACAGCGAGATTGCCATCGGAATGACGAACTGGGCCTGGACGCTTTTCTCCAGCATGATTGGCATCAGGCCAGCTGCAGTGGTCAGAGAGGTCAGGATGATCGCCCGGAAGCGCTGGGTTCCGGATTCGATCACAGCCTGGCGTACCGGCACGCCCTGGCTTCTCGCTGTGTTGATGAAGTCGAGCATAATCAGACTGTCGTTGACCACCACACCCGCCAGCGCGATAAGACCGAACAATGAGAACATGCTGATCGCGCTACCCATAACAACGTGGCCGACCACTGCACCGATCAGGCCAAACGGGATCACCGACATGATAATTAGCGGTTGCGAATACGATCGCAGCGGAATCGCGATGAGGGCGTAAATCAGGAACATCGCCGCGATCGAGGCCAGAGTCAGATTCTGAACCAGTTCCATCTCTTCAAGACTGGCGCCCTCGAGTCCGTAACCGACGCCCGGATAGCGCCCAAGCAGGTCGGGGATGAACTCCTCGGATATTTCCTTGACCACCGCGCCAGGTTCTACGCGCTCCGGATCGACATCAGCGGACACGGTGACGACGCGCTTGCGATTCTGACGTTTGATCGAGGAATACGCCTGCCCGAAACTGACTTCGGCGACCGACGCGAATGGCACCTCGTCGCCCTCGGCGGTGCGAATTCGCATGTTCTCAAGATCGGCGATCGAGCGGCGCTCATCCTCCGGATAGCGCACCATGACCTTGAGTTCGTCTTTGCCGCGCTGGATGCGCTGGGCCTCCTCACCGTAAAAGGCCTGACGTACCTGGCGTCCGAGGGTAGCCATCGTCAGACCCAGCGCCTCGGCTTCAGGCTTGATCGTCAGCTTGATCTCTTCACCGCCGGCGGCGATCGAATTGCGTATATCGAATACTCCATCGTATTCACGCAGTTTCAGTTCGAGCTCCCTGGCCGCCTGTTCCAGAGAATCATAGTTCGCGCCCGTCAGGTTGAAACTCAGCGGCGCATCGCCGCCGATGTTGGTGCCGCCGGAGAAGGTCAGCTCCTTAACTCCGGGTATCTCTCCGACCCGATCCCGCCACATGATTTCGATGTCCTCGCCGTTGAGCGGCCGGTCATCATTCATCGGCATCTCAGCGAATATCATGCCGCCGGTGTCACCCTGGGTGAAAACGCCAAGATGATTGACCGGTTTGTCATCATCGGGATTATCTTTCAGCCATGCCTGGTTGAGGTCCAGGGCGGCTTGCTCAAGACGATCCAGCGCCGCATTGCGGACCTGTGGAGCGGTGCCGTTTTGCATCGTCAACTGGACCTGGATGAAATCACCTGGCACGTCAGGAAACAGCACGGTACGCACAATGCCGCTGCTCATCAGCCCGATGGTCAGGATCAGCACACTGGCGAAAATACTGAAAGTCACGCCACGATTATCCACGGCCTTCTTCAGCAACGGCTGATAGGTGTTGTCAACAAAATTGTGCAGCCCGATCTGGATCCGCCGGTTGAGACGCTGGAAGAAGCGGGCAGGCCACTTCAGCCAGCTCACCTCACGGTAAGGCCTGAAGATCTCTACGTCGTCGATAGGCTCGATACTCGTATGCACCAGATGCGCCGGCAGAATCAGCTTCGATTCAATCAGCGAGAAGATCAGGCACAGGATGACGACCATCGACATGGCTTCGAAAAAGGCGCCCGCGATGCCGCCGACAAACAGCATCGGCGCGAATGCTGCCATCGTCGTCAGCACGCCAAAGGTCGCCGGTACCGCGACCCGGCGAGCACCCCGGATCACGTTATCCAGCGTATGGCCATCTGCGCGCACCTTGGTATAGATGCTCTCGCCGATAATGATGGCGTCGTCGACGACGATGCCAAGTACCAGAATGAAACCGAACAGGCTGACCATGTTGACTGTCACCGGCCAGGGTCCGAGTGGCATCAGCCATAAGGTGCCGAGGAACGCGATCGGAATGCCGACGATGACCCAGGCGGCAACCTTCAGGCGCAGGAACAGCGACAGGATGATGAACACCAGCAGCGCACCCTGGAACATGTTCTTCAACATCATATCCAGCCGGCCCTGCAGATAGTGTGAACGATCGATCCACACGTCCATGCTGATGCCCTCGGGCAGCGACTCGGCGCGATCTTCGATGTACTGCCTCACCGCCTTGGCGGTCGTCAGTTCATTCTGCTGACCACCCGCCAGGACTCTCAACAGCGCGGTAGGCTCGCCATCGAAGCGGCCATAGCCGTCGGTTTCCACGAATCCGTCGTTAATCGTTGCAATATCCCCCAGCGTCAGGCGGGTACCGTCGGGGAATGTGCGCAGCACGAGTTGGGCAAAATCCAGGCCGGTATACACCTGGCCCTCGGTGCGCAGCAGAATATCGCCACCGCTGGTTTTGATCGTTCCTCCGGGCAAATCCAGCGAAGAGTCCCTGATCGCCTGCGATATCTCACTCATGGTCAGCGCGTACTGGCGCAGCACGTGCTCCGAGACCTCAACGCTGATCTCATAGTCGCGGTCGCCCAGATACTGAACCTGGTTGACTGCCGGCATGTTCATCAATTCCTCACGCACCTGCTGTGCCAGAGCCTTGCGCGCGAAGGCGTCCATGTTGCCGTGGATCGACACAAACACGACGTGGATAGGGATTTCCTGTTTGTAGATAACCGGTTTCTCGGTCAGTCCCGGGAAGGTCGAGATTGCATCGACCCGGGTCTTGATTTCATTCAGGATCTCGTTGATGTCCTCGCCAGTGGCCACTTCTGCTGTGACCGTACCCAATCCCTCGTCGGCGCTGGAATTGATCTGGACAATGCCATCGATGTCCTGGATAGCCTCTTCGATCTTGATCACCACCCCTTCTTCCACTTCCTGGGGTGCGGCACCGAGATAGGGCACCCGGACCTGAACGTTGCGCAGTTCGAAATCCGGAGTTGTCTGCTTGCGGATGGTGACCGCGGACACCACGCCAAACGCGATAATCAACAGCATCAGCAGATTGGCGGCGACATGATTGCTGGCAAACCACGCGATTATGCCTTTCTCGCTTGTCGTGCCTGGCTGGTTCATCGGGGCAACTCTGCGTCCGTTTCGGCGACGACTTGCTGCTCTTCAGGTCCTGCTTCGGTGCGCACTCGCATGCCGTTGACCGGATTTTCGATCACCGTCAGGCTGGCTCGCTCGCCCTGTTCAGCGCCACCGGTCAGATAGGCATATTTCGCATCCGCGCGCAGGATCTTGACGTTGCGGATGTTGAGCCGGTTGTCATCGCCGACCAGCACCAATTGCCCGTTGCCGCGCAGAGCTGTTCTCGGCACCCGGATCACCGATTCCACGGTAGTGCCACCGATGCTCGCGGCGACAAACGTCCCCATCGGCAGCGGCGGCGTTTGCGCATTCCGGGCAAGAATCTGATACGGGTCGTCGACCCGAGCGACGGCATAGGTCACCCGGGTGTTTTCGTCGACTACGCCCTCACTGCGCACGATTTGAGCCGGCCAGGTCTGCATCTGTCCGCGTTGCACCGCGGACAGCGTGACCATGGGTCCCTGGGCTGCTTGTCCCTGTGAGTTGCCGGTGGCCAGCGGCAGATCCACAAACGCGAGATCGGTGTCAGTCAGAGGCAAGCGGACTTCGGCATAGTCGGTGGCGAACGCGACACCCAGACGGCTGCCGACATTGACATACTCACCCAGATCGGTCTCCTTGCTCCTCACCATCCCCGCATACGGCAGCCTGATGTAGGTACGCTCGAGATTGCGCTCGGCCCGGACCAGTTCCGCCTTTGCCGAGGCCAGCGCCGCCACCGCGGAGGCCAATTCCGATTCGGCCCGATAGCCCTGACTGCGCAATTTCGCCGCACCGTCGTGTTCTATTTGTCGTTGCGCGAGCAATGCCCTGGCCTGATCGACCGCGACCAGATAATTGGTCGGGTCGATTCGCATTAACACTTCATTCTTTTCGAACATGCCGCCCGGGATGAAATCCGGAGAGATACTTACGATCGCCCCGGATACTTCGGCGCTGAGAACAGTTTCCGTACGCGGACGGACAGTGCCCTGGCTTTGTACTGTGAATTCCACCGTTTCGGTGATCAGTGGCATGACTTCGACCAGGGGGTCTACATTGGCAAGTTCCTTCTTTTCCGGCGGTGGTTTCATCTGACTGAGTACTAATGCACCGGCGATTGCCGCGGCAAGAATGCCAGCGATAAGAAGGAGTCGTTTAGTCTTTCGCGTCATTCGGGAATGCCTGCAAGCGATCGTATGAGAGCCTGTGCTGTTCGATTGGAACAGATCCGAATAGTTCGGGCGGGAGTCGAATTATCGGCCCCCGGGTCGCGCTCGTGCAAATTATCAGCGCTCAGCGTGTTGACGCTTCACGCGCCCCGGCACCAGCGTACAGGAGGAGTTTGTGTCTCCAGCCTGCGCAGCATATGGCTATTCTGAAGCCAGCGCCTGCATCAGCTCGGCCCAGCGGGGATCCTTGCGCATCGCGTCCGCGGTTGGATCAGTTGCCAGATAATGCAGCGCGGAAGGCCTTTCCTGTAGCGCCCGGTACATGTAGTCGTAGGCCGCATCCATGTCGCCGACCCATCCATACAGCAGCCCGATCTCAGGCAGCGGCCACCCGTCGGCTTCGGCGCCTGAAAGCATCTCACGTGCTGGTGCGTGATTGCCCGACAGCGCATCCGGATAGGCGCGGCCGGCACGCAGATACGGCGTATCGGGATCCAGTTCGAAGGCCCTGTTGACCGCATCGATTGCGGTTGGAAAGTCGCGCGTCCAGCAGCTGGCCAGACCGATCCAGTACCAGGCCTCGGCAGTATCCGGTTCCAGCTGCAGCACCTGATTGGCCTGCTCCAATACGCCGTCCCAGTCTCGATTGAAGTACAGATTCTGCAACAGCGACACACGGATCCTCACCATGCGCGGGTCGAGCTCAATGGCCCGCCGTGATTCAAGCACTGATTCTTTTACCTGTCCGGAGTCCCGGAGCAAGTCGCCATAGCGGGAGTGTCCGTCCGCGCTGCCGGGGCTGAGCATCAGGCCCTTGAGGAAGTCAGCCTCACCCTGGTCAAATTGCCGCGTTATCCGCATCAGATCACCGCGTGAGAAATATCCTTCAGCCAGATTCGGATCCAGTTCGATCGCCCGTTCAGCTGCATCCCAGGCTTCTGAAAGTTCATCATCAGGCCAGTAAGACCAGGCGACAAGTTCACCGATGGCCTGGGCAAGGCCGGCCCAGGCTCTGGCGTAGTCCGGATCCGCCTGCAAGGCCCCGCGATAGAAATCCACCGCACCCTCGAGATTAGATTGGCTCTGTTCCTTGTCCAGCAGGTAACGGCCACGCAGCGCCAGATCCCAGGCGAGCAGGTTTTCCGTCGGTTGATTGTCGATTCGAGCCTGCACGCTCGGCGAGAGTGTGGTTTCCAGCGCAGCCGCGATCGCCTGGGCCAGCTGACTCTGGATCGCAAAGATATTGCTTACCGAAAGCGTCTCGTCATAGGTCTCTGCCCACAGATGCTGATCGCTTAGCGCTTCGATTAGCTGGGCATTCACCCGTATCCGATCACCGGCCCGCTGAACACCGCCTTCGAGCACCGTGCTTACGCCTAACTCGGCAGCGATTTCCTGCATCGGTCTTGTGGTGTTTGCATACTGCATCACGGATGTACGTGAGATGACTTTCAGGCCGTCAATTTTGGCCAGTTGCGTCAGCAGATCGTCGTGGATGCCGGCGGCAAAATATTCGTCCTGGTGATCGTCGCTACGGGTGACAAACGGCAGTACAGCGATGGACGGCACATCGTTGGCCAGGGAGTCTTCCCTGGCCATGAATTTTGCGGCCGCGATGGTGTCGGCACTGATCGTTCCGTCCGCATTCGGATTCGACGTTCCGGCTGGGCCCAACGCGGAGACCTCGGCGGGCGATCCGCTTTCAGGAATCATGCGATCGAGTATCAGACCACCGATAGCGAGCAGCAGCAGCACTACGATCAGGGTGTTGATGCGGCTGCCAGTGTGACCGTCCCCTGCATCGCTCACAGCGATATCGCGCTCTCTTTTCAATCCTTCCGGTGTAATCTCAAAAGCCCAGGCGAAGATCAGCACCGGAATAAAGAAAAGCAACAACAGACCGAATACCAGGCCGAACGCCCAGTCGGGCACACCGAGGTTGGGGAACAGGACGTCGGCGACCTGCAAAATCAGCCAGGCAGCGACTACGTACAGCAGTGCTACCCGAAAAACATTCCGTCGCTTCAGTTCTGAATAGAAGGACATGTGATGAATGCCTGCATCGCCGAGGCTGTCCAGATCATGACCGATAGGAACTGATTGTCAATTGGCTATCGTCTCTGACAGTTGCTTCGTCATCAAATATTCGTCTTGTTGCACGGGGAAAGCGGATCCCGGTGCGGCGGCCGAGCGACTGAACCCGAATCGCTGCAACAGGCGCAGGGAACGCTGGTTCTGCTGCTTGACCACCGCCAACACGGTTTGAACGCCGTAGAATTCAGCGAGCTCGGCCAGCATGGCCTCAACAGCCTGACTCGCCAATCCTCGCCCCCAGTATTGGCTGCACAACACATAGGCGATGGCGGCAACGTTGGCTTCACGCACGGTCGCCTGAACATATCCGGCCAATCCATCTCCTGGCACGCGAATCACCCAGTTGAGCCATGCCTCTGTGCCATCGGGAGAGCGGCGGGATTCGAGTCTTGCGTAGCGGCTGCGAAGCCAGTCAAGCGATGGTGGCGGCGCGTTCTCATGCTCGTAGATGCGCGGGTCGCCCAGGACGCGGAACATTTCCTCCGCATGAGCGGCGGTCTGCGGTACCAGCGTGGCGATGCCGGTGCTGAGCGTGCGCATGACCGGGGGTTCAGGTGCTGGTGACCGCAGACTCAAGCCTGTCCCTCAAAGCCCTGTCAAAGCAATGGCCCGAGCATTGCGATGGTGTTGTTCCATAGCCGGCGCTTCATCGGCCATGCGGCGACCTCATCCACGCTCACCGGGCGGGAGCGTTCGAGATACTGTTGTTGCCGGGATTTCATCTGTTCAGTGACCGATGGGTCGAAGAGCAGGATGTTGTTCTCATAATTAAGGTCGAAACTGCGCCGATCCATGTTGGCTGAACCGATCAGCGTGAGCTCGCCGTCGACGGTCAGTGACTTGGTATGCAGCAGGCCACCGACGTATTCATGGATGCGGACGCCGGCGGTCAGCAGGTCAGCATAATAGCTGCGGCTGGCCGCGGCCACGATCCAGGAATCGTTTCTGGCCGGGAACACAATTGTTACTTCCACGCCGCGATACGCAGCAGAGCAAAGCGCATTCTGTATCGACTCGTCCGGTACGAAATACGGCGTGGTGATAACCAGCTCGCGACGCGCAGCATACATCAGCGTTTCGAACATCTCGGGCATCGCAGAATAGCGAACCGTCGGACCCGTACCTATCACCTGTGCAGGAAAGCCCTCGTGAGGCGTTTCAACGGGTTGATTCAACAGGTGGGTGAGGTCTTCATCGACAGAGGTCATCCAGTCGCTTGCGAACAGATACTGATTCTGTGCGACCACGGGGCCCTCAAATCGCATCAAGGCATCGACCCAGGGCGCGAACTTCGGCTTGACCCGGAACTCCGGGTCCGCGCAGTTCTGACTGCCGCAATAGGTGATTCGATTGTCGATCACCACGATTTTCCGATGATTACGCAGATCGATACGACCCCTGAAGGGGCGAAGCAGGGGGTTGCCGATAGGCAAGGCCCGCCCGAGTTCCACACCCGCTGCACGCATCGCCCGCCAGTGCTCAGAGTGAATAATTCCTTTTGATCCCAGATCGTCCGCCATCGCTCTGCACTTGATGCCTCGCGCCGCAGCGCGCTTTAGCGCTTCTATGATCTTGCAGCCGTTGTTGTCGGGCAACCAGATATAGAACAGCAGATGCACATGGTTTTCGGCGGCGTCGATGTCAGCGACGATCGAATCTATAGCCGTATTTGAGTCAGCCATTAATCGTGCAGAGTTGCCGCCAACGGCATCGAAGCCGCTGATCGACAGACCTACCCTGAACAGGTGTTGGTAGTGCTCAGGGACCCCAGGCTTTAGTTTGCTTTGGTCACCCTGGGCCACGGCGTCAAATTTCGGCATTGTTGCCAGTACCGCGCGCATACGTGCCACGCGCTTGCGACCGATACTGACTTCCCCGAACAGCAGATAGCTGAGGATGCCAATCACCGGCAGCCCCACAATGACCACGATCCACGCGATGCGCGACGCCGGCTGCCGATGCGGCCGCAGCAGTACGCGGATGATGAGAACGATCTCGATCAATATGTGCAGGGCAACAAAGATACCTGCAGCATGAAATGGTGAATTCACAGTGTCCTGTCCCTCCAAGAGCCGAGTCGGATTGTGCCAGGCCGGTGTGTTAACTCGACCAAGACTAGCAGACTCGGATCGTCTCGCCGGGCGTGTCTTGCCGGCGCGGACGTCCCAGCAAAAGTGTGCGGGACAGAGCTGCGGCTAAAGAATTTTCTGCCGTGGCCGACTCTTATGTCAGAGAGCGGAAAACCAGCAGCGCGATAGCCCCGTATAGCCTGCAATAGCCCGGAGCAGTGACATGGATGACGAGCATGCATTGACGATGACGAACATCTGTCGCTTCGCGCCAACCTGCTCACGGCCATTCGGTCGGGCTTGCGCCAGCGCCTGGTGCTTCGGCCCGCTGCCAGAGCGAGCCGATGGCAATCGGGGAGCGGATAAAAAGCCTGCGCCGCCTGGGTCAGGCCAGCAGAAGTCACCGGCATAGTCGCCGGTATTGTGGCTGCGCCCGCCCTGCGGCGGCGCCGATGACTGCAGTTGGATAGATGTCCTTCATAAGCTCCTCAGACAATAGCAATGACCGGTCCATGCCGTCGGTTTTCAGCCCTGGCGATCGATCTGGTGCAGAATCTGTGTGGCCAGTGACTCCATACGCTCGAGGCTGATGTCCGCCTTGTCCAGAAAATCTTGCGCATAGTGGCCGGGTGTTGCCCAATCCTTGCCGGCGATCTGGCATCGTTTCGCCAGCTTCTCGATCCCCAGATCGCGCAGCGCAAAACCCAGCCGTGTCCACAACACGGCGAGACGACGTTCTGCATCGTGATCGCGTTTGCCTGAGTCCTGCATCTGGCGCACGTACACCGCGGTTTCCCTGGCTGCAGTAATCACTTCGCGCAACGCCTTTACGGATTCGGTCTTGCGCGCCTGACCGGCGCGACTAAGATTCGTCAGCCAGGACCCGACATGTTTAAAGATGTCCCACAAAAGTGCTGGGCCGATGCCTGCCATAGTTACGCCCTGGTGTGTCCGCGGGTCAAACGGCGCGTTTGCCGGTATCTGGAAACGCGTCCCCGGCCAAATTTACTACGAAAAGGCTGCCGTGCGCTGTAATCTACCCGCATGCTCGAGTCGCTGCTGACAACCTACGGCTATCCGTTCCTCGTCATCGGAACCTTCCTGGAAGGTGAGGCCATTTTGGTGATGGCCGGTGTGATCGCCCACATCGGCTATCTGTCGTTGGGCTGGGTCATCGTCTGCGGGTTTGTTGGGTCCGTGCTCGGTGACCAGTTGTTCTTTATTCTCGGTCGCCGGCGGGGCAGGGCCATTCTGGCCAGGCGCCCTGGCTGGCAGGCGCGAACCGAGATCGTGCTGCAGAAGCTGGAGCGCCATCAGACACCCTTGCTGCTCGGCTTCCGGTTCTTGTACGGCCTGCGCACCATCACCCCGTTTGCGATTGGCCTGACCAATATCTCCTATGCGAGATTCGCCTTATTCAATGTCATCGGCGCGGCGATCTGGGCGAGCGCCGTGAGCATGGCTGGCTACTATTTTGGTCAGGCGATAGAAGCAGTATTCGGCAGCGTGAAGAAGTATGAGGCTGAGGTGCTGACGGGCATGCTGGCGGCAGCCTTGCTGTTCTGGCTGGTGCATTTCTTTATTGCCCGCCGCAGGGACGGCAGCCGTTCGGTCAACGGCCGCTAGATGACCGATGCTTTCATCAATGCCGCGGCGCCGTGGTTGACGCGAGTCAGAACAATACGGGCTCGGTGCGGCTCGACCATTCACGCCTGACACTGGTTTCGTGAAAACCAGTCGTATCGAAGTCCGCCCGTCTGGGCGCTAATTCTTCTTTGCTGCCGAGGAAGAACTCATCCAGCGGATTAGGTTTCACTTCGGTGTCCGCCAGCATTGCGTGGACCTGACCTCTCTGATGAATCTGGTTCTGGAAGATATCCGTCAGCTCCCGGTCGTGGCGCTCGTCCTGTATTCCGCTCGCACGGATCAGAAGGACGGATTGTGCCAGCGAAACATCGTCACGCTGGGCGCATGCGTTGCTCAGCCGAATGTCAACGGCAATCGCTGCGAGTTGGCCTACTCATCGCCATCTTCGTCTTCCTCGTCATCGCCGGTCACCGCATCGACGGCCGCACCGGTCGCCTTGACCGGGATTTTCGCAGCCTCGATAGCGACGGTCGCGGCAGTGCCCACCACTGCGCCCACGACCATCGTGACGCAGCCTTGCAGGGTCAGCCCGATGACAAGCGATCCGAGGAACAGGCCGGTTCTGGCAGACAACTCAGCTCTCACGAAATCTGGTCTCCAGCAGATGCTGATTGTTGAAGGTTCGAATTATGGTCAGTGATGGATCATAAGCGAAGTTCGGATGTGATCGCGCCGGACTGAAGCGTGGTCTCGGCTTCGCCGCCAAACCCCGGTGAGTCCGGGGAATGCGGCCCAGCAGACTGAACATGCGTCAGCAGGCCCGGCTGTTCGGGTAAAAACCACCGGTCTGACCAGAGCAGCGTCGTTCCCGTCAGGACAAGTTACCTGAACCCTTGCAGTTCCGGCCTGATTCTGTCCTGACCTCCGGCCCGGATGGCGTCAATACACACTTCATCGCGCGCGACGGGTACCCGTGCGCTCGCAGCATGAGGGCTCAGGACTTGATATTCAGATCCCCCGAGCAGATTGTCCGGACTCTGACTCCGAAGCTGACAATGTTGCTCAGAGTGTCATTGTGATGCTGGATGATCTGGGCGGCCGAAAGCTGCGCATTGTCCTCCGTCGTGTGTGCGTCCGCGACCAGGATGACGGGATAGCCGAGGGCCAGTGCTCGCCGGGCCGTCGTGTCGACGCAGAACTCCGTGTGCATCCCGCAGATCACCAGTTGCGTGATCTCGTGCTGTCTGAGCAGCTTCCCGAGTTCCGTTCGATTGAACGAGTCTGGCGTGGTCTTTCTGACCAACAGGTCTCCAGGCTCTTGTTCCAGGCCATCGGCCAGCTGCCACTCCCGGCTGCCTGCTTGCATGAATCCGGCATCGGCCTCGTGCTGGATGAACACCACCACGGCGCCCGCTGCGCGGGTCTTTTTGGCCACGGCATTAATCCGTTCGATGACCCGTTGCGACTCAAATGCCTTGTGTTCGCCTTCGCACAAGCCCTGTTGGACGTCGATGACAAGCAGCGCGGTTTTCATCGGCAGGCCCTCTCCGGAAAGCGCCGCTCGCCCGCAATGCCGGCGGGCGTATCCAGCCGATACATGGAGCGGACATATCTGGCGGACGTATGGGGAGTATAGAAAGAAACCAGACGCGGGGACCACTCTTTCATTAGCACAGACGGCAGGGCCTCAGCTGTGCAGAATCCCGGAGCGAAGACCGTTGCTAGTCGGGAATCACTCGCCAATGGTCCAGTTTTGTCTGAAAACTCATCGCAGCATGGGCCGGACTCGTCGACGGCAGGCGTAGCACTGGCAAGCCGGAGGCCCCGACGGGCAACTGCGGGCGCACATGTTTCAGGTAGCTTGATTCTGCTTTGGCACCGTTGAAATAGACCGCGCGTATCGCCGGGTGGCGATCGAAGAACGAAACGAAGTCGTTCGGGATAATGGACGACTCGATGATGTCGGAATCCAGACTGCTCGACCGGGTACACGCCGCGAGTACATCCCACAGCGCAATCCGATGCGCGATCAGTGCGGCGCACTTCTCTTCGTAGTCCAGGCCAGGTTCCCAATTCAGCAGATGCGACATGATCCGCCAGAATGCGTTGCGTGGATGGGCGTAATATTGACCGGCACGGAGAGAGATCTTGCCCGGGATCGAGCCGAGGATCAGAACCGAGGCATGGCTATCCGAGATCGGTGGGAAACTCTGGATATGGCTCATCGGTACGGTCTGTCACGGGTTTCGTACGTTACGTGGACGGCCAGACCAGCCGCAAATCGTCTAACGTCGTCGTCCGGCGAATAACAGCAATGCACTGCCGATGACAATAGACCCCACACCGGCCCAGACCGGAATCCGAACCGTCTCTTCGTCTTTGACCGACAGTTCGAGCGCGCCGATTTTGGTTTCATGGGTTTCCCTGGTGTAGCTGAATCCACCAAATACCAGACTCAGGGTCCCCGCCAGGATCAGCAAAATCGCGAAAATCTTGAATGCATTCAATGTTCTTCCCCTGGTCTTAGGAGGTGAAATAAACTCCAGCCACCGGACCGTCCAAGCTGCCTCTCCGCTGGTCCGCCTGTCACTGCTTCAGCTTTTGTTTCGACGCCCAGATCGCCAGCTTGTGACGGATGGCTTGCTGGGAGACCTGCTCCTCGGGGATGGGAGTAATCAGCTTGTCGTGAACCAGTAGTCGATAAATATACAGTAGCTTGTCGCTGGCTGAATCCGTTGGCTCGAATTCCGCCGCGCCTCTTTTTTCGGCGTATACGACGCCGATGTCGATGGCTTTCCTGACCAGCTCCTTCTCGTTCTTCAATTTCTTCATCAAATTCTCGCAACACTCAGGCGTGGATCAGAGTCGCGTAGCTCCGGGAGTAATTTACCTGATATACGCCTACTGCGTTCAGCTGATAGCTTCAAACGAGCGGCCTGTCGGGTGGACCGCAGCCTGTCTGGCGGTCTGTCTCGCGGTCTGTCTCGCGCTCTACTGGGCAACAGGTCTGGGTCGGACCCGGTTTGAGCACAAAAAAGGAGCCTATCGTGACACGCGTAACGTTCTCTATCGTTCTTGCCTGTGTGCTAATCCTGCTGACCCGGAGCGTGGCGCTGGCGAAAGAGCCGGTCGAGCCAATCCGACCGGTTCAGGAAGTCAATCTGGCAAAGGTTGAGCTGGGCAAAAAATTATATTTTGATCCCCGTTTGTCCAGGTCCGGGTTTATCTCCTGCAATTCCTGCCACAACCTGAGCATGGGCGGCGCGGACAATCTGCCGACCTCAATCGGTCACAACTGGCAGCAGGGTCCGATCAACGCGCCTACCGTGCTGAACTCCAGCATGAACGTCGCGCAATTCTGGGATGGCCGTGCCGCGGATCTGAAGGAGCAGGCCGGCGGGCCTATCGCCAACCCCAAAGAAATGGCCTTGACGCATATCGTCGCGGTACATGTGCTGCAATCGATCCCCGGGTACGCCATTGAATTCGAGCTGGTATACGGCCAGGACGACTTCAGTATCGATGAGGTTACCGACGCCATTGCTGAATTCGAGAAGACCCTGGTAACCCCGTACTCACACTTTGACCAGTGGCTGCTGGGTGACGAAGCTGCGATGACCCCGACGCAACTGCGCGGCTATGAACTGTTCAAGGTTTCCGGCTGTCTTGCTTGCCACAACGGTCCGGCTTTGGGTGGGACCTCATTCCAGAAGATGGGTGTGGTCGAGCCTTACAGGACTGACAATCCGGCTGAGGGACGAAGCGCGGTGACCGGGAACGAAGTCGATCGCTTCAAGTTCAAAGTGCCAACGCTGCGCAATGTCGAATTGACCTATCCCTATTTTCACGATGGCGCGGCCGCCACGCTGACTGAAGCCGTGGACATTATGGGGCGATTGCAATTGGGCAAGGCGTTTACGCCGGAGGAAAACGCCAGCATCGTGGCCTTTCTGGATACGCTGACCGGAGAGCAGCCATCATTCGCGCTGCCGATATTGCCGCCTTCGGTCGACGGCACGCCAAAACCCCAGCCGTTCGAGTAAGCGCAGGAGCGATTGCCAGGCGGTTGCCAGGGACCACACTGGGTCGGCGTGACTCGTCGCTGCATGCTGAGTGTGGTCCCGGGTCGGGGCGGGCAGGCTTCATTACCAACATCCGTTTGGCGGACATTTACGCGGTCGGCGGAGGTGATCGCACGTCAGGCAGCTTGGTCATTCGCTGGACATGGAATGTCGGGATCCCTGCGATCAGCGGAGACCGCGTCGATGCTACGTCCTGTGATCCATATCATCAGGCTTGTGATGCTTGTGTTGTTTCTTGCCGTGGCCGACGCGACCCGGGGGCTGCGCGGCACGGGCCTCTGCCAATCTGATCTCGCCGGAAGAGCGCGAAAAATCGGACGCCTTTAGCGAAGGCGACTACTGGCTGCAGCTCCCGGGCTTCGTCAAATGCACCTCTGGCAGGCCCGCCACCGCCTCTATTCCTCATTTCTTCTTGTTGTCCGGGGCAAGCTGCTTTTTCAGCTTCGCCACCTGTGCCGAAGACTTCTTCTTATGGGAAGCAACCCGCTTCTTCAATTTGGCGATGTCGGTCTTCGCTTCCTTCCTGTGCGCAGAGAATTGCTTCTTCAGCTTGGCCAGCGCCCGCTTTAATTCTGAAATACGCCCCGCCTTCTTTGTCGTGGATTTTTTCTTTTTGGATTTCGCCATGATCATCTCCATTCGGATAGGCAAGGAACAGCCGGAAAGGGTATGGAACGCGTCATGCCTGTTGCCTCAACACGGCACAATACAAGCATAGCCGATCGCCCGACGCGGAGCGCGCGGCTCTCGGAGAAACCAGCAGGAAAGAAAAGTGCCGGGTGTCAGAGGATTCCGGACGCGTAAGGGCCTCCCCAGTGTCAGCCGGCTTGCTCTCCCGCGCTAGCCCGCCTGCGCAGACGATGCCAGCCGATTTCCCAGATCGCCTTGAACTGTCGTTCGAGGAACATGCGCTCGATCAGAGGAGATACGAAGAACAGCCAACGGACCGCGATCTCCTCGTAGCCCTCGACGACGACTCCGCTGGACGTTTCGGAAAAGCAAACCTCGCCCCGTCCACGCCAGAACCCACGGAACACCCAACGGACCCGCTTGTTGGGCTCGTTTTCGATATTGCGCGCCACCAGCGGGAACGGAAAATGCTTCAACGGAACCGCGAACCAGCCATCGCCGTAATCCCTGACATCGCTGGCCAGTCCAAACAGACGGGTCCAGTCAGCCGGAGTCCGGAAATAGGCGTAAACCTCGGGCGGCGGCAGCTCGAACTCGTGTTTGAATCTGATGATCATGGGTTGTGACTTAACCGGAAATCGGGAGCATCGTCAGATTATTGCTCATCTGATTAAATTGGTCTCTGCCCAACTTTGTTCATGGTCAATCGAGGATGCGTCATTTACGCCATAGAGTGTAAGGTTGTTCCCGGTACTCATCTCCGGGCTGACAAGTGATGACATTATCACCGGTGATCACATGAAATCTGCTTTCTCCTTTGTCGAGATTATTGCAACTATCGCGATGGCAACCCGCAGTTCGCGGCTGGCAGGTCGATTTCTTCGACGACTTCGACAGCTTTGACGCCGGCAACTGGCAGGATCAAATGCACGGGTAAACGACGAAGATCAGTGTTATGTGCCAGATAATCAGTTTAATACCCGGGAGGTCAGTGACGGCACGCTCAAGCTGCGCGTTGTTGACCTGGGCGAGAAGCGTCCGTGTGACAACCTCGACAAAACCGGCAAGAAACAACCGGACACTCAATAACGTTGCGGGGCGCATAGCTTCCAAGAACCGCAAGGAGTTCGTCAAGGGGAAGTGGACAGCGCGGCTAAGGGTCGAGAACAGTGGTCAAGCAGGCATGTTCCCCGCATGGTGGTTACTCGGTGCCCGGAATAACGAACCACCGGTGCAGGAGTCGGACGAGACCATATGCTGGCCGATGACTGGCTCCGGAGAAATCGATATCTTCGAGCATCACTCTGATGGCGGGGCGGGCCACTATGCAGCCCGGGCCATCAAGAATCTGGGTCACTGCGGCGGTGGTGACTGGCAGTCCCTGATGCTGGTGCAGGAAGCCACGCTTGATGAATATCACGAATACTCGGTGGAGTGGGTCGGAAACGATCTGATATTCCGTCTGGATGGCGACGTGTGTATCGCTGTGCCGGGCAGGGCGAGCAATTTCCTGAGCCGATGTTCGCGATACTCAACTTTGCCAGGATCAACGCTTCCCCAATGACCGCTGTCTGGGTCATGGAAGTCGACTGGGTGAAGTACGAATACCGGGATTAATCAGCTCGTCACCGGCCCCCGTTGCCCGCTCCCGCCTGAATCCGTTCCCTCAATATCTTGCGGTATCGCCGACTGACCGGTACCAGCGCCTCTGTCTCCAGTTGCACTGTTCCATCGCCGGTATCGCCCGGCGTGATAGCGCTGATCCGGTCCAGGTTGACGATGGCCGAGCGGTGGACACGCGCGAAGCCGTGGGGCGTCAGCCGCTGCTCAATCCCGGTCATGGTCTCGCGCAGCGGATAGGCCCGCTTGCCGACATACAGATTGACGTAGTTGCCTGAGGCTTCTACCCAATCGATCTCGCCGACCCGGATCAGGAAATCGCGGCCCAGTTTCCGCACCAGGAAGCGGTCGGTGACCGGGGCGGGATCGTTCTCCTCGCGACCCTCAGAGAGAAACTCCGCCTCGCCCTGAAGCCGGCGCAACACGAAGCGATAAAGATAGATGATGGTCAGAAAGAGTGCGTAGCTGCGGAAATCCTTCAGGTACTCATAGACGAACTCTCCCGGCCAGGGTCCGAATTCGTAGGTCGCGCCGGCGCTCGCATATACAAGCTTGCGCAACCCGACCATGAGCAGGATATGAGCGAGGGAATAGGGTACGGTGAAAGCCGCGTGGGCGAACAGATTCCGCCACAGCGCAGGTTTCGCCAGCGAGAAGCGCTTGTCGAACCACAGAATGACGGGGATCAATACAAGCAGCACGAGGCCGGAAGTGCCTTCCCAGACGACAGGCTCCCACGCCTGGTAGGAAAGTCCGGCGCGCGCCAGGTCGGTCCGGACGACGGCCACGTTCGCCAGCCAGTTGATCGCGAACAGCAATATCCAGAGTCCGGTTTCGAACACCCGCCGGCGGCGAAGATACGATTGCAGCGTCATCGGTCTGCCCCCCTCTGCGCAATCCTGCCTTATAGGCGGCGAGATTGCCTGTCACTCGTCACTCCATTCAGCCGTTCGTCACAAATTCCCTGCTGCAGGGCCCTTCAGGGTGGTCGCCCCCGCGCAACCCGGGCAGATTCGTCATCAATAGTCTTCAAGCGGAGCGCCCACCATGACCACCCCTGTCGCCGTCACCGCCGACACTGCACCTGGCCGCCGTCACGACATCGACGCACTGCGAGCGATCGCCTTCGGTCTGTCTGATCCTCTACCACGTGGGCATGTTTTATGTGCCCTGGGACTGGCACGTAAAGTCCGCGCACATCGCGCCCTGGTTGGAGACGCCGATGCTGCTGCTTAATCAATGGCGCATGCCTTTGGTCTTTATGGTCTCGGGGCTGGCGGTCAATTTCCTGCTTGGCGAGGGGACAAAACCCGCGGATCGAATACGCTGCCTTCGCCGGGCTGCGGATCAGGCGGCTGCTGTGGCCGTTAGTTTTCGGGATGTTGCTGGTGGTGCCGCCCCAGGCCTATTACGAGGCGCTGCGACATGGCGCGGCCGAGCCGGGTTATCTGTCTTTCCTGTGGCGCTATTTCACGTTCCAGAGCTGGCCGGATGGCGCCTTCGCGGGCTCGGACACAGGGATCACCTGGAATCATCTGTGGTATCTGCCCTATCTGCTGCTCTACACGCTGACGCTCGCGGTACTGCTGCGCTGTATGGCCCGCCCAATAGGTCTGCTAAGGCGTGCGATACGCCGGCTGCGCGGCTTGTGGCTGGTGCTGGTCCCGGTCGCCTTGCTGATGCCGATCGGGATCTGGATTTTCCCGCGATTCCCGTATATCAGCCATGATCTGATCACCGACGGCTACGCCCACGCGATGTATGGCACGTTCTTTGTTTATGGCTATCTGATCGGCCGCGATCCAGGGCTGTGGGCCGAGATGGCGCGCCTCCGCTGGCGGACGCTGGGGCTGGCCAGCGTTGCCTTCGCGACGCTGTTGGGGCTGCGAGAAATTGCGATCGACGCGCCCGACCAGCCGTTCGATACAGTGCTGACGTTCGTGGTCTACCTGAACCGCTGGACCTGGCTGCTCGTCGTGCTGGGCTGGGGTCACCGCTTGCTCAACAGGCCGATGGCATGGTTGAACTATGCCAATCGGGCGGTCTACCCCTGGTACGTGTTGCACCAGACCCTCATTGTGGTGGCCGGTGTCTGGCTATCGGAACTGGCTCTGGGTCCGGTGCTGGAGCCGCTGGCGTTGATCATCGCCACCGTCGGCGGATGTGCCGGGATCATGATCCTGGCGGAGCGATGGGTGCCAGGTCCCGGCACGGGGATCGGGCTGAAGCGCGCAGGCACCCGGGCGCTTAGCCGCCAGGCGAGGACGACCACCGTGAGAGGCCGGGCGCCCACGCCATCAGCTGAATAGAGGTTCCTAGTCCAGAACGGGCCGGTGAACATTGCCACGCCCGGTCAATCTGGCCAAATGGAACCGACGGACCTTACAGCAGTACATTCCATGATCAGTACGGACACGATACCTGTCGCCTGGTATTTGGCCATCCAATCAGGGTGCGCGGTTGCAAGGCGAGTTCAGCGACTTCTATATGCTCGGTTCCGGTGCGAGAGTGCGGTATTGGCGCTGCGCCTGCTATCCGGATCGGGTATAACACAGCAGCGAAGAGCAGACCCCTCGCGGTGGGGCAGAGGAGTCCATGGCCGGCTCATCGAAGAAGGCGATCTATGCGGCGCTGGTCGGCAACAGCCTGATTGCGGTGACCAAGTTCGCCGCAGCCGCCTTTACCGGCAGCGCCGCGATGTTCGCCGAGGGCATACACTCGCTGGTGGACACCGGCAATCAGATCTTGCTGCTCTATGGCTTGCGAGCGGCGCGGCGGCCGGCGAGCCCCAGTTTCCCCTTTGGTCACGGTAAGGAGATCTATTTCTGGAGCTTTGTCGTGGCCATCATGATCTTTGCGCTGGGCGCGGCACTGTCCTTCTACAAAGGTCTCGAACATGTGCTGCATCCCGAGACCTTGTCCAGTTTCGGTGTCAACTACGTGGTGTTGGGACTGGCGATCGTATTCGAAGGCGCGGCGTTGACCATCGCCCTGCGGCAGTTCAAACGGAGCAAAGGCAATCTCGGCTATTTAGACGCAGTACGCCGCGGCAAGGATCCAACGCTGTTTGTGATCGTATTCGAAGACAGCGCCGCGCTGCTCGGTCTGCTGGTGGCGATGGCCGGCATCTTCCTCTACCAGATCACCGGCAATCCTATCTTCGATGGTCTGGCGTCGATGGTGATCGGCGTGATCCTGGCGATCACCGCAGTGTGGCTGGCTTATGAGACCAAGGGCCTGTTAATCGGCGAAGCCGCGGATCCGGAGACTGTGAGGCGGATACGCGAGGTCGCCGCCTCGCATCCACTGGTCAAGACCGTCAGCGAGGTGGCGACACTGCACATGGGCCCGGCATTTGTTGTGGTCAACATCAGCGTGGATTTTGTCGACGATATCAATGTCGGTCAGGTCGAGGCCGGCGTCACCGATCTCGGCCGCCGCATCAAGGCGATCCACCCGGCGCTACGCCGGGTGTTTGTAGAAGTCGAACGCAGCGACGATCATATTCGGCAGCATCAGGCAGCGAACTTGCCGGAGTCCGGTACATAAGCCATAAAGCGTTCGTCGGATAGTTCGACTCGCATGGCTCACGGATACGAACCAGTGCGCGTTCAGGCATTCATCCCAAAACGTAAAAGACCGTACATCGGCACCCTTTGTCGGAGCGTCAGTTTCGTGTCCGCCACCACAAGCCAACGACAGTGCTCGCCCCAAAGTCCCTCCGCCTGATCCGTCCTTCTGCATCCAGCACGTAGTAGGTTGGATAACCGGGTACCTGATAGTCCCGGCCGACGTCAGCAGTGCCAATCAGTACCGGATTCTCAATATCGTGATTGCGGCTGTATTCGGTCAGCTCTTGCTGATGCAGGTAGTCAAGCCCGATCATCACCAGATTCACTTCGTCGCCGAACCAGTCATGGAACCACCGAAGCTGGTGGGCGCTTGCGGCGCAGACCTTGCACCAGGGGGCGAAGAAATAGAGCACGGTCGGTTTGCCCTTAAAGTCCTCAATCGTCCAGGTCCGGCCGTCCAGATCCTGCAGTTCGAAGCCCGGCGCGGGCATCAACTGGTCAGCGGGTAAGAGGTCGCGGGCGCGCCAGGCGTAGATAGAAACGATGATGGTCACGAACAAAGCCGCTTCCATCAGGATCAACAGGCGCCGGCGCCACGGCTTGGGCTGCTTGCCGTCGCTCATGGCAGCCGCGATTTCACGGCAGGTGGGGCCGGGCCAGATAATCGTGCGACTGCATTTCTTCCAGACGGCTGCGGGTCCGGCGGAATTCAAAGTCCAGGTGCTGGCCTGCGTACAGCTGGTCGATCGGAACAGCGGCGGAGACGATCAGTTTCACATTGCGGTCGTAAAACTCATCGACCAGCGCGATAAATCGTCTTGCCTGGTTCTCCGTGGTTTCATCAAAGCATGGCACCTCGGAAACCAGTACAGAGTGAAAGCTTCGGGCGATCTCGATGTAGTCCAGCTGACTGCGTGGGCCGTCGCAGATAGCCTCGAAAGTGAACCAGACAACGCCTTCGGCGCGCCGGATCGTGGGGATCATGCGGCCACTGACCATCAATTCGTCCTGGCGCCAGCTCACGTCAGGAGCGATCTGTTCGAAACTCCGGGTAAGGCTCTGCCGCGCAGCGTTATCCAACGGCGAATGGTAGATCTCGGCTTTCTCAAGAGCTCTTAATCGGTAGTCGTTGGCGCCGTCCATATGCACGGTTTCGGTATAGCGTTGGATCAAGTCAATCGCCGTCTGGAAACGTGAGTGTTGCAGTCCGTCCTTGTACAGATTCTGTGGGGGAATGTTCGACGTTGCGACCACGGTGACACCGCGTCGGAACAAACTCGCCAGCAATGTGCCGAGAATCATTGCATCAGCGATGTCGGAGACAAAGAATTCATCAAAGCAGACCACTCGGGCGGTTTCCGCGATCTGTGCGGCCACCGTGTCCAGGGGATCGGCATGGTCTTCGAGTTCGGCCATTTGTTCATGGACGTCGGCCATAAAGCGGTGGAAGTGGCGACGCAACTTATCGGTGAACGGCAGGGTCTCGTAGAACAAATCGACCAGCCAGGTCTTGCCGCGGCCGGTATCACCCCAGATATACAGCCCGGTTTCCGGTTCCGTGGCGCTGCGCCGGAACAGCGTCAGCAATCCGGTGCTGCGTGGCCGGTCCGAATCCAGCAGGCGTTGGTACAGGTCCTCCAGGCGGGATGCCACCCTGGCCTGGTCGGGATCGATGCTGAAACCACAACGGGCAAGCTCGGTGCGGTAGAGCGCCAGCGGCCCCGGGCTTGCATCGCTCATGGTCAGTCGCAGGCCAGTTCAGAGCGCTCCCGGAATTGCTCCAGCGCCTCCGGGTTGGCCAGCGCGTCGGTGTTCTTTACTTCGCGGCCATGAACGACATGACGCACCGCCAGTTCCACGATCTTGCCGCTGATGGTGCGCGGGATATCGGTCACGGCAACGATCTTGGCCGGCACATGGCGTGGTGTAGTGTTCTGGCGGATCGTGGTGCGGATCGTTTGCTGCAATTCGTCAGTCAGTTGCACGCCGTCGCGCAGTCGTACGAACAAAACCACGCGCACATCGCCCTTCCAGTCCTGGCCGATAGCCAAACTCTCGGTGACTTCGTCAAGCTTCTCGACCTGACGGTATATCTCGGCGGTGCCGATGCGTACCCCGCCAGGGTTCAGGACTGCATCGGAGCGGCCAAAGATGATCAGTCCGCCGTGTTCGGTCAGCTCGGCATAGTCGCCGTGGCACCAGACGTACGGGAAACGCTCGAAATACGCAGCGCGGTATTTGTTACCGTCCGCGTCGTTCCAGAATCCTATCGGCATGGACGGGAAGGGGCGGGTGCAGACCAGCTCGCCCTTCTCCCCGACGACCGGTTTTCCCTTTTCGTCCCAGATCTCCACGGCCATGCCCAGGCCCCGGCATTGCAATTCTCCCTGGTACACCGGGAGCACCGGACAACCCAGCGCAAAGCAGGAGATGATGTCGGTGCCGCCGGAGATTGAAGACAGCTGGAGATCAGCCTTGATATCGCGATAGACGTAGTCGAAAGACTCGGGCAACAGCGGCGAGCCGGTCGAGAGCACAGTCTTCAGGGCCGTGAGGTCGTAGTTCTCGCGTGGGATTTGTCCCGCTTTCTCCAACGCGGCAAGATATTTCGCGCTGGTGCCAAATACGGTGACGCCTTCCTCCTCCGCCATCCTCCATAACACGCCCGGGTCAGGATGAAATGGCGAGCCATCGAAAAGCACTATCGTGGCGCCGCTGGCCAGCGATGAGACCAGCCAGTTCCACATCATCCATCCGCAGGTGGTGAAATAAAACACCACATCGTCGCGACCGATGTCGGTGTGTAGCTGGTGCTCTTTAAGATGCTGCAGCAGCGTGCCGCCGGCGCCGTGGACAATACACTTCGGCACGCCGGTGGTGCCCGAGGAATACATCACGTACAGCGGATGGTCGAAGGGCAGGGTGGAGAAATCGATGTCGGCTTCTCCATGCTCATCGGCATCTTCAGAGCCGAGGAAGTCGCTCCACAACACCGCACCCGGCAGCGCACTGATATCCGGTGTGTTGCTGACGAAGGGCACGACCACCGTGGTCTGCACTGAGGGAAGCTGGCTGATCACGCCGCCTATGTTTGCCAGTGAGTCCAGGGTCCTGCCGGCGTAGTAATACCCGTCCGCGGTAAACAGCACCTTGGGCTCGATCTGCCCGAATCGATCGAGCACCCCGTTGATGCCGAAATCCGGTGAGCACGAGGACCACACCGCACCGACGCTGGCGGCGGCCAGCATCGCGATCACCGCTTCCGGGCGGTTCGGCAGAAAGCCCGCGACCCGGTCACCGGGGCTGATGCCTGCGGCCTTCAGCGCAGCAGCCAGGCGGGCGACGGTCGGGTAAAGCTCGGCATAGCTGATCTGTTCGCGCCGGCCATCCTCCCCGCGGAATACCAGGGCGGCGCGTTCATCCCGATAACGCAACAGGTTCTCGGCAAAGTTGAGCCTGGCGCCGTCAAACCAGCGCGCCCCCGGCATGCTTTCGCCGTCCAGCAGTACATCGGTGGCCGGGACGCTTGAGTGGACCTCGCAGAAATCCCATACCGCCTGCCAGAACGCAGCGGGCTGGTCCACGCTCCACTGCCAGAGTGCTTCGTAGTCAGGAAACGACTGCTCCGCCCATTCGCCAGCGAAGGTCTGGAACTGCGCCAGCCGCGTGCCGGCGATGCGCTCCGGGTCAGGGGTCCATAAGGGCTCGGCGTTCACGATTATCGAGTTATCGGCCTACAGCGCTTTTTCCAGCTCAGGCAGGATCTGAAACAGATCGCCGACCAGGCCAAAATCCGCAATCTCGAAGATCGGCGCATCCGCGTCCTTGTTGATCGCGACGATGACGCCCGCGTCCTTGATCCCGGTCACATGCTGTATCGCGCCGGAGATACCCGCCGCAATGTACAGATCCGGCGCGATGATTTTTCCGGTCTGCCCCACCTGCATGTCGTTGGGCACATAGCCTGCATCTACAGCGGCGCGGGACGCGCCGACGCCCGCGCCGAGTTTGTCAGCGAGACTGTAGATCAGATCAAAGTTTTCCTTGCTGCCTAGTGCGCGGCCACCGGCGACCACACGCGCCGCCGATTGCAGATCGGGCCGGTCGCTGCTCGACGCTGCCATGCCAACAAATCGGGTGTGTTCAGGCAACACAGCGTCGCTACTGGCCGCTTCCACTGTGGCCGATTCGCCCTCGCCGACGGCCACATAGGACGCAATGCGCACGGTGCCGAGTACGGCCATACCATCGGGCACTTTGACCGTGACGATCACGTTGCCGGCATAGGTCGGACGTTTGAACGTACGTGCATCGATCACTTCCATAATGTCGCTTAGCTGCGGCAGACCCAGCAGTCCGGCCGTGCGCGGCATCACGTCCTTGCCGGTGGTAGAAGAGGGCGCAAGTACATAGTCATAGCCCGCAGCCAGGCTGGCCAGCTGGGGCGCGATGATCGCAGCCTGGGGATGGGCATTCTCGGCTCGATCCACATGCAGGACCTTTGCCGCACCTTCCAGTCTGGCCGCTGCCTCACAGACGCTTCCGGCGCCGGAACCAAACACCACGATGTCAGTTTCGCCAAGCGCGCTGGCGCAATTCAGCGCGCGAGCGGTGGAGACGTTCAATGTCTGGCCGTCGTGTTCGGCCATCAGCAATACCCGGGCCATTACAGCACCCCCTTGTCTTTGAGAGCGGAGACCAGCGCCGCTACTGAATCCACTTTGATCCCGCCGCCGCGTTTCGGTGGTGGTTCGTAGCTCAGAGTCTCAATCTGCGGCGGCATCTCGATACCGATCCCGGCCAACGGCAGCGTCTCCAGCGGTTTTTTCTTGGCCTTCATGATGTCCGGCATCTTTACAAAACGCGGCTCGTTCAGACGCAGATCCACGGTCACCACCGCGGGCAGCGTGATCTCGATGGTCTCCAGCCCGGCATCGACTTCGCGCACCGCTCTGGCCTTGCCGTCGGCAAGGTCAAGCCCGGAAACGAATGTCGCCTGAGGCTTGTCCCACAGCGCGGCCAGCATCTGTCCGGTCTGATTTGCGTCATCGTCAATCGCCTGTTTTCCAAGCAAGACCAGACCAGGATCTTCCTTGTCAATCAGACTCATGAAAACCCTTGCGGCGGCCAATGGCTGCACTTCCTGATCTGTCTCCACCAGGACCGCGCGATCCGCGCCCATGGCCAGCGCAGTTCGCAATTGCTGTTGCGCAGTAGAGGGACCGATGGATACGGCGATCACTTCTTCCGCGACGCCGCTTTCGCGCAATCTCAGCGCCTGTTCGACAGCGATCTCGTCAAACGGGTTGATGCTCATCTTGACCCCGTCAGTGATCACCCCGGTGCCCTCACGGTTTATCTGCACCCGAACGTTGTAGTCGATGACACGTTTTACGCCGACCAAAATCTTCATCATTTACATCCTCTCAACCGGGGTCTGAGTCGGCGCGGATCTGCGCAATGATTCCCAGCATCCCGGTTCTGTTCGTTGCGGCACCGCCAGTGCCTCGGTTGGTCTGTCCCTGTGTGGTTCGTATTACAAATTCTGATAATTCGGTCCGGCCCCACCTTCCGGCGGCACCCAGTCGATGATCTGGTAGGGATCCTTGATGTCGCAGGCCTTGCAGTGGACGCAGTTGGACGCGTTGATCTGCAATCGTCGGCCGCCGTCATCGTCTTCCACGATTTCATACACCTGCGCCGGACAGAAACGGGTACAGGGGTTGCGATACTCCTCGTAACACCGGGTCGCGCAGATCGACGTGTCGGATACCTTCAGATGCACCGGCTGATTTTCATCATGCGCGGTATTCGCAAAATAGACCGATGCCAGCCGGTCACGCGGCGGCAAATCGCGCTGTTCAATCCAGTCACGGCCCGGCCAGTCACGGCCCGGTTCGCTGGCCGGGATTCGTTCCAGGCTGTCGTGGTCCGCGTGGTGTTTCAGCGTCCATGGACTGTGGCCGCCGGTGACGGTTTCCCAGGCGGCGTTGGCCAGGCCAAACCATAAACCCTTGTTGAAACCCGGCCGGATGTTGCGGATCTTGTGCAGTTCGCCGGCCGAAGGCGATGCGTGCCAGCGAGCGTCAAAGCCCTCGCTGGAGCCGGTCTCGGCAATGTGTTCTGCGGCAAGCATCCCGGCCCGGATCGCCATGTGGATGCCCTTGATCTTGGCCACATTCAGCGTGCCGGCGGCGTCGCCTATCAGCGCAGCCCCGGGCATCTCCAGTTTCGGCATCGACTGGATGCCGCCTTCGATCAGCGTGCGGGCGCCAGCGGACAAGATCTCGCCGCCTTCAAGCAGCGACCTGATCGCCGGGTGATGTTTGAACTGCTGGAAGGCCTCGAATGGCGAGAACATCGGATCGGCGTAGTCCAGTCCAACGACAAAGCCGATGTAAACCCGGTCGCCGTCAAGATGATAGAGAAAGCTGCCGCCGTAGGTTTTCGAATCAAGCGGCCATCCGACCGTGTGCTGGATCTTGCCTGGTTCCCCGCGTCCTTCGGGTAATTGCCACAGCTCCTTGAATCCCAAACCGTAGGTCTGCGGCTGACGCCCGGCATCCAGGGCGAAACGCCTTATCAGCTGTTTGCTGATGCTGCCGCGGCAGCCTTCAGCCAAAATCGTGGTTGTGGCCCGGATGTCGACACCCGGCGCAAACGCAGCGCCTTGACTGCCGTCGGCTTCGACCCCCATATCGCCACAGCGCACGCCCACTACCGTGCCGTTTTCTATCAATGCCTCAGCGCCGGCGAAGCCGGGAAACACGTCGATATCCAGCGCTTCGGCACGCTGGCCCAGCATCTGTACCAGTAGCCCCTGGGAGACAATGAAGTTGCCGTGGTTATTGGACTGAGGCGGCGTCGGCAGACGGATACTCCGCTTCCTGGTCAACAGCTGGAATTCATCCTTTCTGGCGGGGACGCAGATACCCGGCGGGTTGTCCCGCCAGCCGGGGAGCAGTTCATCCAGCGCGTCCGGCTGCATCACGGCCCCGGAAAGCGCATGCACGCCCAGCTCAGAGCCCTTGTCCAGCAGACAGATGGCGAGTTCCGGCTTCAGTTGTTTCAGACGGATGGCGCAGGCGAGACCAGCCGGCCCACCGCCGACGATGGCGATGTCATATTGCATCTCATCGCGTTCAGTCATCGTTGTCTCCCAATGCCAAAGTTGCCGCCAGATTTGCCGTTCCTGGCCCTTTCAGCCGGGGCTGGCGTCCGGTCAACCGGACCAAAAACGGCCGCCCGTGGCAGCCGTCTATTGTAAAGCATCCGACCCCCGGCATCTGCCGGGGGTCCGCGGCTTTCGATTATTCGCCGAAATAGTCGCTGAGCGTGTCTATCTCTGCCAATTGCGGCTCAATCACGCTGCGATCGCCGACGACCACGACGGTCATGCCCTCGACCGGCAGCTGGCTCTTCGCCATGGCGCTCACCTGCTCTGCGGTCACCTGCTGCATGCGGGACAGATACTCGGTCAGATAGGTATCCGGCAGCCCGTGAAGATCCATCATTCCCAGGGTGGAAATGATGCCGCCCCGGGACGCGTTGGCGAGCACAAAGATCCCGCCGCGATAACCGCGAATCAGAGCCAGCTCGTCTCCCGCCGGCGGCTCCTGCTGCAGACGTTCTATCTCGTCGAAGAACTCCTGCAATGCGGCGCCTGTGTCCGGCGTATTGATGTTGGCTCTGAACACCCAGACGTTGTCACGATAGTGACCCCGGGTCGAGCTGCCCGGATCATAGGAGTAGCCTTTTTCCTCGCGGATATTGCGGAAGAACCTGGACAGGAAACCCGCCCCGCCAAGGACGCTGTTTGTCATCTGAAATTCCGGATAATCGGGATCAGTGATGTCCATCACCGGGATTCCGATCAGCACGGTGCTCTGTGGAGAGCCGGGTCGATCGACAATCTGCAGGCTGCCGGTAGTGCTGGGCACCGGTATGTCTATCAACGGCTCCGGACCCGGCAACCAGTTTGAGAACTGTTCGACGATCGCCTCGCTCACCAGGCCTTCGTCAAACTGCCCAGTGACGTACAGGTGGCTGCGTCTGGCGCCGAAATTATTCTGGTAATAGGCCTTAACGTCGTCGATGGTATACCCGAGCAACTGTTCATTGCTCGGGTAGATGCGGCTGAACGCATGATCGCCGTACATCCTCGGATAAAACGCCATGGCCGCCTGACCGTTTGGCTGAGTTCGTGCGATGCTCAGATTGCGCAGGAAGTCCTGGCGGATCCTGTCCAGCTCAGCTTCCGGAAACGTCGGCTGCTGGGCCACCGCGGCGACCAGGGCGATGGCTGCCGGCGCCTGGTCGGAAAGGCTGCCCATGCTAATGCTGGTCATCTCTGCGCCTGTGGACACGCCGATCCCACCGCCGAGTTCCGCCGCAGTCTGCGCCAGCATCGCAGAGTCCATATCGGCGGCGCCCTCGGTCATCAGTTCCCCTGCGAGGTCAGCCAGCCAGGTGTCTTCACCTTCATTCAGATTGCCGCTGCGGATATTGAGTACGATGCTGACCTTAGGCACCGATCCAAACGGAACCAGCGTGACCTGCATGCCGTTGTCCAGCGCAAACGTCGTTTTCGTCGGTAGCTGATAGTCCTTGGGCTGGCCGACCGGAGGCGGCGCTTCAGCCGCAAATCCGGTGCTTGTCAACGCCAGTGCGGTCAGTGTCAGCAGGATCCTGCGCCCGAACATGTCTATATTGCTCATCGCCTATTGCCCCTGATCCGATTGCTGTGTCGCCGCGCCCGCCTCGAGGAACAGCAGCGAACGATTCTCCGGGCGCAGGTATTCTCTAGCCACCTGCTGGATCAGTTCCGGAGAAACCGCTGCCATGTTGGCTTCGATCTGATTGATCTTTGACGGATCGTCATCGAACAACGCAAAACTGGCCAGCAGGTCGGCGCGGCTGATGCCAAAACGGCTGCCCTGAGTCTCATAAAAACCCGAGCGGAATTTGGTCATCGCGCGATCCAGCGTTGCCTGGTCGACGGCTTGCTCGCGCAGTTCTTCGATGACCTCGTCAAAGTCGGCGACGATCGCTTCCGGGTCCTGAGATTGATCGTGCACCAGATATCCTGCCCAGATCATCGGTCCGTCATAGTCAAACATGCCGCCCTGCAGATTGATGCCGCCACCGACAAATGAGGAGTAGCCTTTCTCGGCGACCAGGCGTCGATACAGTCGGCTGTCCTGTCCGTTCAGCAGAATCTCGTCGATCATCCCCATCGCGTAGTACTCCGGTGTTCCACGTTCGGGCATGTGATAGGCGAATGCCAGCGCCGGTTGCGGCGCCAGCGGATCGACAAAACTCGCGCGCTTTTCTGCTGTTTGTTTTGGCTCGGAAAGATCCGGCGGCGTGGGTTGTGGGCGTGCTTCGAACCCGGCGAAATATTTCTCGACCATGGCGAAAACCTGATCCGGGTCGACATCGCCGGTGACCACGATTACCGCGTTGTTTGGCGCGTAGTAGACGTCATGGAATTCCTTGACCGTCTCCAGGGTTGCGGCATCCAGGTCTTCCATGTCACCCCAGAAATTGTGTCCGTTCTGCCAGTTCTCGTAGGCGGTCTCGTTTATCCGTACGCTGATAAATTCCGCGTAGGGCTGATTCTGTATCTTCATCCGATACTCGTTCTTGACCACTTCGCGCTGGTTGTCCAGGTTCTCCTGATTGACCGTCAGACGACCCATACGGTCGGCCTCCGCCCACAACACCGGTTCGATCACATTGACCGGGATCACTTCGTAGTAGAGCGTCGTATCCGGCTTGGTCTGGCCCTGGATCACGCCACCGTTGCCTGAAATCAGTTGATCAAATCCGCCCTTGGGCAGGTTGGCAGACCCCTGGAACATCATGTGTTCAAACAAGTGGGAGAAGCCGGTCAAACCCTTTGGCTCGGTTCGCAGGCCGACCTTGTAGTAGACGGCGATGGTCGCCGTCGGGGCGGTGGCATCCGGAGATACTACGACCTTAAGACCGTTATCCAGCGTTCGATAGAAAATCGGGACTTTGAAACTGCTGGCCTGTGGACTGCCGGCGGCGTCTGATGACTGCTTGTTTGTCGGTGCACCACTCTGGCCACAGCCGCCGGACAACAACAGCGCTGCGGTCAGAATCAGTATGCGTGGGGCCTTTCTGTGCGGCCGGGTAGAACTCATGGAGTAACTCCTGGATCGCCGAGATATTGGCGGAGATATTGGCGGAAATATTGGGCGATCACTTTGCTTGCATGCGGATGGCGCCGTCCTGGCGGATGGTTTCGGCGTTAAGCATCACCGCGCCATAGATATACGCCACCAGATCGGCGAATTCCTCGGGCCGACCCAGACGTGACGGGAACGGCACCTGGGACGCGAGAGAGGCCTGAATCTCTTCTGGCATGCTCGCCATCATCGGCGTCAGAAAAATGCCGGGTGCCACGGTGTTGACCCGGATGCCGAGACGCGAAAACTCCCGCGCCAGAGGCAAGGCCATCCCGGCCACGCCGGCCTTGGACGCGGAGTAGGCGGCCTGCCCGATCTGGCCTTCAAACGCAGCGACCGAGGCGGTATTGACGATCACGCCGCGTTCGCCTTCCTCATTGGGTTCATTGTGTTGCATCGCGCTGGCAGCGGCCTTGCACATCAGGAATGTGCCGATCAGGTTGACCTGTATGACTTTGGAAAAATATTCGCCGGGCATTGGGCCATCTCGTCCCAATACGCGCGCAGCGCCAAGGATTCCGGCGCAATTCACGCATAGCGTGACGCTGCCAAAAACTTCCATCGCTTTGTCTACCGCAGCGTTTACTTCTTCTTCGTTGCTGACATCGGTGCGGACAAAGATCGCATGCTCGCCGATCGCTTCGGCCGCTTCCTGCCCCTGCGCCTCATTCACGTCCAGCATGGCAACCCGGCCGCCTTCGCTGGCGACTCGCTGCGCGACGGCC
Source organism: uncultured Gammaproteobacteria bacterium (assembly GCA_963704875.1). Lineage (GTDB taxonomy): Bacteria > Pseudomonadota > Gammaproteobacteria > Steroidobacterales > XN24 > CAMYOC01. Next base: position 589,965 of record CAVPIA010000005.1, read on the forward strand.
AATCCCAGGCCCGATGCAGAACCGGTGACGACGGCGACGGCTTTGCTGATATCCATGGTCTACTACTCCCTTGCCCGAATTTGCGCGGGCGATTTCAAAATCGGTCTGCCTTGTTTTGTCCATGCGGTCGCCGAAAGGCCACATGGCAATGATTCGGGGCCGCCGCATGTCCGATGTCTGACACGGTTTCAGGCCGCTCAGCCCGCCACATCCAGATCTGACAGGCCGGCAATCATACCGAGCTTGCTTGCCGGTCGGCGACCCAGCGCATCGCTGATGAACAGGCTGGCCTCCATCAGACCGTCTGCATCCACCCCGGTTTCGATACCCATGCCATGCAGCATGTAGACCAGGTCTTCCGTAGCCACATTGCCGGTCGCGCCCCTGGCATAGGGACATCCCCCCAGTCCGGCGACTGCCGCGTCCACGGTGGTTACTCCGATCTCGAGGCAGGCAAGTATATTGGCCAGCGCCTGGCCCCGGGTGTCATGAAAATGAACCGCGATCTGCGGCAGCGGGATGTTTGCCGCCACCGCCTCGACCAGCCGGCGGGCGTGCAGGGGCGTGCCCGCGCCGATGGTATCGCCCAGTGATACTTCATAGCAGCCAAGATTGATCAGCCGGCGGCTGATCTCGACCACCCGAGCCGGGTCGACCGCGCCCTGATAGGGACAGCCGAGCACACAGGACACGTAGGCACGAACCTTGATGTCCGCCTCTCGGGCGGCAGCGATCACCTCGGCGATCCGCTCCAGCGATTCTTCGACGTCAGCATTGATATTGTGTTGATTGAACGCATCGGAGGCGGCGGTAAATACAGCGATTTCGCGTACTCCGCTGCTCAGGGCCCGATGCAGGCCCTTCATATTCGGTACCAGCACCGGATAATCCGTGCCCGGCCTGAAATCGACACCGTCGAGTACGGCTTCCGCATCAGCAAGTTGCGGAACCCAGCGCGGGCTGACAAAGCTGGTCAGTTCTACTGCCGGCAGACCCGCGGCACTGAGCCGGTCAATCAGCTCGATCTTGACCTCTGTCGGCACCGGCTGTTTCTCGTTTTGCAGGCCGTCTCTGGGCCCCACTTCAACGATCCGGACCCGCTCTGGCAGCCGCTTCATCCGGCGCTCTCTCCAACGGGATCGATGTCGACCAGCGGTGTCTCCGCTTCGACGGAATCGCCCACCGCGAACAGAACCCGGCTGACGGTCCCGGCCATCTGTGCGGCCAGCGTGTATTCCATCTTCATGCCTTCCATGACAAGCAGGGCCTGGCCAGGTTCCACGCGATCGCCTTCTTTTACGTGGACCGCGACGATCCGACCCGGCATCGGCGCGCCCGGATGCGCGTCATCGATGCTGTCGCCGCCGGCAGACTGGTACAGCGGCAGGCGGGTCAACTCATAAGCGCCGATATCCAGCCCGACAAAACATGCCGCCCCATCGTTGAGTACCGTCGCCTGTATATCCGCATCGCCGACCTGTAGTTCAATATGATCCGCGTCCAGGCGTCTGCAGCTCACCGGTCGCCAGGTATCGCCGAGACAGGCGTCCCAACCGCCCGCGATTTCCCGCAGCGTGATCTCGTATTCCTCGGCAGAAGCGTCGGAAAAGCGCATGCGCAGACCGCCGCCGGTGCCGCGCCAGCCATCGTTTCGATCCCACGGCGACCAGGGATCAGAATTCCACGCGGGTGGCCGCTGCTTCAGCGCAACGCTGCAGGCCGCCGCGATGACTGCGATGTCATGCGCTGCCGGTAGCGCGGCCAGCACCTGATCCAGATACTGATCCAGATAGGCGGTATCCATTTTCGCCGCGGCAAAGTCCGGATGCGCGGCGATGCTGCGTAGCAAAGGCAGATTGGTCGTGGGGCCGGTCAGCAGTGTCCGCGCCAGGGCGTGGCGCAGTTGCTCTGTCGCGCTGGCACGATCCGCACCCCAGACGATCAGTTTGGCCAGCATCGGGTCATAGTGGATGCTGACCTCATCGCCATCTTCGACACCGGTATCGATACGCAGATCACCGCTGGTCGGGTAAAGAAAACGACCAATACGACCAGTGGATGGCAGGAAGCCGTTGAACGGGTTTTCGGCATAGATCCGCGCTTCTATGGCGTGGCCATGCGCAGAGATTTCATTCTGCGAGCATGGCAGAGCCTCTCCCGCTGCCACCCGCAGCTGCCACTCGACCAGATCGATACCGGTGATGGCTTCGGTTATCGGGTGCTCGACCTGAAGCCGGGTATTCATCTCCATAAAGAAGAATTCGCCCGAGGCGTCGAGCAGGAATTCGACGGTACCGGCGTTGACATAGTCCACCGCGCGGGCCGCGGCCAGCGCCGCCTCGGTCAGGCGTTGGCGCAGTTTTGTGTCGACGACAGGTGACGGAGATTCCTCAATGATCTTCTGGTGGCGGCGCTGGATCGAGCATTCGCGCTCGAACAGATGCACGAGCTGGCCGTGGCTGTCGCCGATGATCTGTACCTCGACATGGCGCGGCTCGGTCACGTAGCGCTCCACGATCATCCGTGTATCGCCAAATGCTGCCGCGGCCTCGCGCCGGGCGCCGGCGAGCGCGGCATCCCAGCCGGATTCATCACGCACCACGCGCATGCCCTTGCCGCCACCGCCGGCGGATGCTTTCAACATCAGCGGATATCCTGTCTCCCGCGCGGCCTCGCGCAGGCTGGCGTCGTCCTGGGCATCGCCGTCATATCCAGGCACCACCGGTACGCCCGCCGCCGCCATGATCTGCCGGGCGCGGCTCTTCGATCCCATGAGTCGTATGGTCTCCGCATCCGGCCCGATAAAGGCCAGTCCGGCAGCGTCGCAGGCATCTGCAAACAGCGGGTTCTCTGACAGGAACCCGTAGCCGGGGTGGATCGCATCCGCGCCGCGTTCGCGCGCAAGCTCGATCAGCTTCTCGATCCGCAAATAGGATTCGTCCGGGCGCAGGCCGCCAAGATCTGCCGCCTCGTCAGCCAGGCGTGCGTGCCTCGCGCCGGCATCGGCGCTCGAGTGCACGGCGATGCTGTAAACGCCGAGCCGCTGGCAGCTGCGAATGATGCGGCAGGCGATTTCGCCCCGATTGGCGATCAGCAGGCGATCGAACATCAGCTTCCGGTCGTCCACTTCGGCGGTCGTTTCTCCAGAAAAGCGCCAAGGCCTTCCTGGCCTTCTTCTGCAATGCGCAACTGGGCGATCAGTTCGGCAGTCCGGCGGCGCAGGGCCTGGTCGGCAGCCAGCGTGTGGCCGTCCACCATATGGATCAGTTCTTTGCATTCGCGCATCGCCGCCGGGCCGCCGTTGAGCAACATATCGACCTGGTCGCCAACCGCCTCATCGAGTCGACCCTCGGCTGCGATCTCATGGATCATCCCTATACGCCGGGCTTTGCGTGCTGTCATTGCTTCGCCGGTGAGAAAGAACCGGCGCGCATGACGGACGCCGATAGCATCGACCACATACGGCGAAATGACCGCCGGCACCAGTCCGAGCCGGACCTCGCTCAATGCGAATCGGGCGCCTTTGGTGGCGATGGCGATATCACAGCAGCAGACCAGTCCGACACCGCCGCCAAAGGCGTGACCGTTGATCCGGGCGATGGTCGGTTTTGGCAACGCGTTCAGGGTGGCCATCAACTCCGACAGCTTCAGTGCATCCTCCAGATTCTCCGCTTCACCGTATGCGGCCATCGAGCGCATCCATTCCATATCGGCGCCGCTGCAGAATGCGCTGCCGGCGCCGGTAAGAACCACCACACGCACGTCTTTGTTTGCCGCGGTATCGACCAGCGTCTGCGTCAGTCGCTCGATCAGCGCGTCATCGAACGCGTTGCGGACCGCTGGGCGATTTATCGTCAGTGTGGCGACGCCGCGACCGTCGACCTCAAGCAGTACTGTCTTTGCTGACATCAGGAACTCCGTCTGCCTGCCCGTCGATCGGGCCGGTGATTTACATGCGAAAGATTGCGTAAGGCCCTTCAAGCCGATCCGGTGCATTGCCGGAGGCAGAAATTGCCAGCGCGAGGATTCTGCGCGTATCCAGCGGATCGATGACGCCGTCGTCCCACAATCTCGCGGAGGCGTAGTAGGGGTGTCCCTGGGTTTCGTATTGCTGTCGGATCTCAGCCTCGAATGCGGTCCGGTCCGCCGCTGGCCATTCTTCGCCGCGGGCGCTCAAACCGTCCTGCCGAACGGTCGCCAGCACCGATGCCGCCTGTTCGCCACCCATCACCGAGATTCTGGCATTCGGCCAGGTCCATAGCATCCGCGCGCCATAGGCACGGCCGCACATGGCGTAGTTTCCTGCGCCGAAAGAGCCACCGATGATCACAGTGAATTTGGGCACCGTGGCGGTGGCGACCGCGTTGACCATTTTGGCCCCGTCCTTGGCAATGCCGGCGTTTTCATATTTCTTGCCGACCATGAATCCAGTGATGTTCTGCAGGAATACCAGTGGTACCCGGCGCCGGTTACACAGCTGGACAAAATGCGCGCCTTTGAGCGCCGACTCCGAGAACAGAATTCCGTTGTTGGCGATGATGCCCACCGGGTAGCCGTGGATATGGGCGAAGCCGCAGACCAGGGTCTTGCCGTACAGGGGTTTGAATTCGGTCAGCTCCGAGGCATCCACGATTCGCGCGATGATTTCTCTGACTTCACAGGGATGACGCGTATCCTGGGGCACAGCACCATACAATTCACTGGCCGGGTAGGCAGGCTCGCGGGGCTCACGCACGGCAAGCGTGATCTGCTTGCGCCGATTGAGCGCAGCGACAATGTCTCTGGCGATGTTCAACGCATGCGTATCGTCATTCGCAAGATGATCAGTGACGCCCGATACGCGACTGTGCACCTCTCCGCCGCCCAGCGATTCCGCATCAACGACTTCGCCGGTGGCGGCCTTGACCAGCGGCGGGCCACCCAGAAAGATTGTGCCCTGCTCGCGGACGATAATCGCTTCGTCGCACATCGCCGGCACGTAGGCGCCGCCCGCTGTGCATGAGCCCATGACGACAGCGATCTGTGGGATGCCGGCCGCGGACAGATGGGCCTGGTTATAAAAAATCCGCCCGAAATGTTCCCGATCCGGGAAAACCTCATCCTGCATGGGCAGGAAAGCGCCGCCCGAGTCGACCAGATAGATACACGGCAGGTGATTCTCCAGCGCGATCTCCTGCGCTCGCAGGTGCTTCTTCACTGTCATCGGGAAGTAAGTGCCGCCTTTGACCGTGGCATCGTTGGCAACCACCATGACCTCGGTGCCGTGCACGCGGCCGATCCCGGTGATGATCCCGGCACAGGGCGCGGCATCGTCGTACAGGCCGTGCGCGGCCAGCGCGGACAACTCCAGGAACGGGCTGCCTTCATCCAGTAGCGCTTCAATGCGCTGCCGGGGCAGCAGTTTTTCGCGCTCGATGTGTTTCTTGCGCGCCCGCTCGCTGCCGCCGAGTGCGGTCCTGGCCAGCTGTTCTTTGAGATCGCTGACCAGGGCCTCCATGCGGCGTGCATTGGCGGCGAAATCGTCGCTGCGGATGTCCAGTTGCGATCGTATACGTGGCATGGTTTGAGTCTGTCGCCTCGTTGGTGTCTAGAGGGTCCGGACGCCGATGGCTGTCGCCTCGCCGCCACCAATGCAAAGCGAGGCGATACCTGTCTGCAGCTCGCGCCGACGCAGCGCGTGAATCAGCGTGACGATCAGGCGGGCACCGCTTGCGCCGATCGGATGACCGAGCGCGCAGGCACCTCCGTTGACGTTGACCTTGTCGTGGTCGAGCTCCAGGTCATGGATCGCCGCCATTGTTACGACCGCGAAGGCCTCATTGATTTCGTACAGATCAACATCCCCTGTGTTCCAGCCCAGCTTCTCCTGCAGCGACTGAATCGCGAAAACCGGAGCGGTCGTAAACCACTCTGGCGCTTGCGCGAAACCGCTATGGCCGGCGATTTCCGCCAGCGGCTTGATGCCGCGCCGTTCGGCTTCGGACCGGCGCATCAATATCAGCGCCGCAGCGCCGTCAGAGATCGATGAGGAACTGGCAGCGGTGACGGTTCCGCCGTCGCGGCGGAATGCAGGACGCATTTCCGGGATCTTGCTGATATCGCATCGGCCTGGCTCTTCATCGGTATCCACCAGGGTCTCTCCGCGACGGGACTTGACTGTTACCGGCGCGATCTCGTCGCCAAAAGCGCCATCCTGGATCGCGCTCAGCGCGCGTTCTACTGACGCAATTGAAAAACGATCCTGGGCCTCACGCGAGAATTGATACTTGTCCGCGGTAAGCTCGGCAAAATGCCCCATCATGTTGTTGTCGTAGGGATTCTGCAGACCGTCAAGAAACATGTGATCGAGGACCTGCTGGTGGCCCAGCCGATAGCCTTGCCGGGCCTTGGGCAGCAGATACGGCGCCAGGCTCATCGATTCCATGCCGCCGGCGAGCACGATATCGGCCGATCCGGCACTGATAAGGTCGTGCGCCATCATCACGGCCTTCATCCCTGAACCGCAGACCTTGTTGATCGTGGTACAGGCAGTCGCCGTTGTCAGACCGGCAGCCAGCGCGGCCTGTCGGGCAGGCGCCTGGCCGATGCCAGCAGGCAGCACGCAGCCAAGGATCGCCTCGTTGATATCTTCCGCGGCCAGACCGGCATCCTCGACCGCAGCGGCTGCGGCCGCGGCACAGAGCTCAGGGGCCGGGACGGAGGACAAGCTGCCCTGAAAAGATCCGATTGGGGTACGGCGGGCGGAAACAATAACGACGCTTTCTTCGCTCAATGCGCAAACTCCTTGGTGTAGCCGATCATGAATCCGACGCGGTCGCTCGCATCAGCTCGCGGCCGATAAGCATGCGCCGGATCTCGCTGGTGCCTGCGCCGATCTCATAGAGCTTGGCATCGCGCAGCAAGCGCCCGGTCGCGTATTCGTTGATATATCCGTTTCCGCCCAGTGTCTGGATTGCTTCCAGCGCAAGCTTGACCGCTGATTGTGACGCCAGCAGCAGGCAGGCCGCTGCATCCTGACGGGTCGGCTGACCGCGATCGAATTGCTCGGCGATGCGATAAGAAAACGCGCGTGCCGACTGCAGCGCGGTATACATATCCGCGAGCTTGGCCTGCATGATGCCGAACTCGCCGATCGCCCGGCCGAATTGCTTGCGCTCATGCGCATAGGGCAGGACGGCGTCCATGCAGGCTTGCATGATCCCCAGCGGGCCGGCGGACAACACCACTCGCTCCGAGTCCAGGCCACGCATCAGGATATAGACGCCTTCATTCACCTTGCCGAGGACATTGGCTTCCGGGATACGGCAATCCTCAAACACCAGCTCGCAGGTCTGTGAGCCGCGCATGCCGAGCTTGTCCAGCTTTTGTGCGGTGCTGAAACCCGGCATGCCTTTTTCAACGATGAATGCAGTCATGCACTTCGAGCCTGCCTCACGGCCCGCGGTACGCATATAAACCAGTAAGGTCGACGCCTCCGGTCCGTTGGTGATCCACATCTTTGATCCGTTGGCCACCCAGACGTCGCCGTCTTTCTCAGCCCGGCAGCTCATCGAGCCGACGACGTCGGATCCCGCCCCGGACTCGGACATGGCGAGCGCGCCTACCGCTTCGCCGCTACATAATCCCGGCAGCCAGCGCTGTCGCTGCTCTTCGCTCGCGTTCAGGAAGATGTTGTTGACGCAAAGATTGGAATGGGCTCCATAGGACAGGCCAACGGATGCTGAGGCGCGGGATATCTCCTCCATCGCGATCACGTGAGCAAGATAGCTCATGCCGGAGCCGCCGTATTCTTCGGGCACGGTGATGCCGAGCAGTCCCATTTCACCCAGCTTGAGCCACAGGTCTTGCGGGAAAGCGTTCTCCTCATCGATCTTCGCGGCGCGTGGCGCGATCTCGACCTCTGCAAAGCGACGCACCGCATCACGCAGCAAATCCAGATCTTCGTTGATCTCAGTATTGAAAGCGGTCACCGCGGCTCCTCGGAAAAAGGAAAAACAAATGATTCAGGGCCGCCGCCGCAGCCCCGGCAAACAGGCGCCAATCAGCCGCCAGTCGCGGTGGTGTGCGGTCTGCGTCCGGACAGCCGGTCCTTGAAGCGTTTCGAATAGAAGCGGCGCACTTTGCCGATGGCTTCGATCCGTTCTTCCGCCAGTCTGTCCGCGGCTTGCCAGCTCGGGATGCCGTCGCGATCGGCGATGCTGAAGATGTTGCCAATAATATTGTAGATGGTGCTGACGGTGCGGTAGGCGCGATCGCGGTCGTAGCCTTGCAGCTCGATGGCGACATTCATCAGGCCGCCGGCGTTGATCGCGTAGTCCGGTGCGTACAGGATGCCCCGATCCTCCAGCACGGTACCCCACTCTTCGGACTCGAGCTGATTGTTGGCACTGCCCGCAACGATGTCGCATTTCAGGCGCGGCACAGTGTCTTCGTTGATCACGCCGCCAAGGGCGCAGGGCGCAAACACGTTTGCGTCAACATCGTAGATCTGGTCCATCGGCACAGCCTCGGCGCCCAGTTCCGCCACGGCGCGCTCGACCCGCGATTCGTTGATATCGCAGACCATCACTTTGGCACCGGCTTCGCGCAGGTACTTGGTCAGGTAGTAGCCCACGTGGCCACAGCCCTGGATGGAGAAACTGCGTTTGCCTGGATCGTCATCACCGTACTTTCGGGAGAGACAGGCCTTGATGCCCTGCAGCGTGCCGTAGGCGGTAAACGGGGAGGGGTCGCCGCTACCGCCATGCACCCGGTGGACGCCGACCACGCGGTCCGTTTCCTGGTAGATGTAGTCCATGTCCTCTACCGAAGTCCCAACGTCCTCTGCGGTGATGTAACGGCCGCCAAGCGAGCCGATAAAACGACCCAGCGAGCGGAACAGCGCTTCACTCTTGTCTGCTTCGGGGTTGCCGATCAGCACGGCCTTGCCGCCGCCCAGATTGAGACCCGATACGGCCGCCTTGTAGGTCATGCCGCGGGACAAACGCAATACGTCGCGCAGGGCCTCCTGCTCGTTCTGATAGGGCCACATGCGCAGGCCGCCCAGGGCCGGGCCGAGGGTAGTATTGTGGATTGCCACAATGGCCTTGAGGCCAGTGTCTTCGCACTGAAAAAACACGACTTGCTCGTGCCCCATCTCGCGTAGGGTCTCGAAGAGCTCCATTCGTTCTCCTCCTGAAGGAATGCCTTTGCAAAGGACTGTCAGAGTACTGGCTGCGGGCGCGCGCCCATGAGTGGAATCGACGATCGACGCACAGCCGGCCCCGGCTTGAAATCATCTCGGGTTTCATCGTGTTGAGAGCGAAGTGCCCGAATTACCGTTGCTGCTTTGCGCTGCCTGCTTCCTGGCGCGGCTTAGCGCAACGGCGGGCGAGATTATAGTCGGGGAAAGCGAATCCTGCATGACAGGTCGGCATTGCAGTGCAGCAATCTGACCCGTGAGGGCGCTCTGCGGATTGTCGCTATAATCGAGACGCGGCGGCCCTGGCCGCGACCATGCGGAAACCGGATGATTGCCCGATGAGTAGCGCAGCCGAAGACATCACCCTGCCTGAAGAAGAGCTCAGCGATACCCCGTTGCGCTTTATCAGTGCCGCGTCTTTGTTTGACGGTCACGACGCCGCGATAAATATCATCCGGCGGCTGCTACAGAGTCATGGCGCCGAAGTGATTCATCTTGGGCACAATCGCAGCGTGGCCGATATCGTTCGTGCGGCTTTGCAGGAGGACGTGGATGCGATCGCCTGCAGTTCCTACCAGGGCGGACACAACGAATATTTCCGTTACATGGTCGACATGTTGCGGGAGGCCGACGCGGAGCACATCAGGGTGGTTGTCGGCGGTGGCGGCACTATCGCGCCGCAGGAGATCGCCGAACTGGAAGCCCATGGCGTAGAAAAAATTTACGATGCCAACGATGGTATGCGCCTGGGTCTGGAAGGCATGGTCAAAGATGTGTTCAGGCGGGTGCGGGCATGGCCGCGGCCGAAGGCGACCAGCGAGCCAGTGACGGCGGGTGACCACCTCCAGCTGGGTCAGATGCTGAGTTTGCTTGAGGCCTCGGTGGAGACCCCTGAGAAAACTGAGGGCATTCGCCGCCGTTGGGCCAGGGCCGGCCGCACCGTGCCGGTTGTCGGCATCACCGGGACCGGCGGCGCCGGCAAAAGCAGCCTGACCGACGAATTGCTGAATCGATTCCTGCGTGCCTTCCCGGACAAACGCATCGCGGTGCTGGCGGTGGATCCGACCCGGCGCCGTTCAGGCGGCGCGCTGCTGGGCGACCGGATACGTATGAACAGTCTGTCTGACGAGCGGATATTCATGCGCTCCATGGCGACGCGACGCCAGCATCTGGCAACCAGCGCGGTTTTGCGGGACAGCATCGAATTTCTGAAGGATTCCGGCTTCGATCTGATCATTGCCGAAACCGCCGGCATCGGCCAGAGTGATACCGAGATCGTCGATCTGGTGGATCTGTCCATCTATGTCATGACCAGCGACTATGGCGCTGCCAGCCAGCTGGAGAAGATCGACATGCTGGACTATGCGGATCTGGTCGCGCTCAACAAGTTCGAGAAGCGTGGCGCCGAAGATGCGTTGCGTGACGTGCGCAAGCAATGGAAGCGCAACCGCAAGGCATTCAGCTTGAGCGATGATCAGGTGCCGGTCTATCCGACCATTGCCAGTCAGTTCAACGACCCCGGGATCAACCGGTTCTTTGCCGCGGTATGCAACGCGATTGGCGAGCGCATGCCGGATCTGGCGCAGCAGTGGCTGCCAGGCGACTTGATTGGCCCGCCGTCCGAGGCGAGGCGCTCCCTGATTCCGCCGCAACGGGTTCGTTACCTGGCGGAGATCGCGGAGACCGGACGGTCCGCGAATCGGGATGCCGTCGCGCTGGCGGATATTGCCAGTCGCGCCCACGCCTGCTATCGGGCGCTGGAGGAGCTTGGCGACAACTTGCCAGAGCCGTTGCACGCGTATCCCCAGACCGGTCTTGATGAGGGTGATGGCAGCCGCTGTGGTCTGCGTCAGCGGTACAACGAGCTTCTCAGGGAACTGGGCTCTGATGTTGTGGCCATGCTGCAGGAATGGCCGGAACGCGCCGAGGGCGTGCGCGCTGAGCGTTTTACCTATCGGGTCAGAGACCGCGATATCACCGGTGAGAACTACACAAGTTCGCTAAGTCACCTGCAGATTCCAAAGATCGCGGCGCCTGCTTGCAAGGATTGGGGGGAGCAGCTGCTGTTTCTGCTCAAGGAAAACCTGCCTGGCCGCTATCCATATACTGCCGGGGTCTATCCTTATCGGCGCGAAGCCGAGGACCCGATACGGATGTTTGCCGGCGAGGGCATGGCCGAGCGCACCAATCGCCGTTTCCATTACCTGTCGGCCGGACATCCGGCAACCCGTTTGTCTACCGCGTTTGATTCGGTGACGCTGTATGGCGAGGACCCGGATGAGCGGCCCGATATCTATGGCCGGGTCGGCAATTCGGGCGTGTCCATCGCCACCGTGGATGACATGAAGCGTCTGTATTCGGGTTTTGATCTGTGCGCCCCGAATACTTCGGTGTCGATGACCATCAATGGGCCGGCGCCGATGATCCTGGCGATGTTTATGAACGCGGCGGTGGACCAGCGCGTCGAGCGACATCTGCGTGAGACCGGCAGCTGGGAAGCGGCGCAGGCGCGCATCGATGAATTTTTCGCGCAACGGGAGCGTCCGGTTTATCGCGGCGATCTGCCGCCCGGGCACGACGGCAGTGGTCTGGGGCTATTGGGTATCAGCGGCGACCGCCTGGTGGATGCCGAGACTTATGGCCGGATTCGTGACGAGACCCTGAGTCAGGTTCGGGGCACGGTCCAGGCGGATATCCTGAAAGAGGACCAGGCGCAGAACACCTGCATTTTCTCGACTGAATTCGCGCTCCGGATGATGGGCGATGTGCAGGACTATTTTATCGACCATCGGGTGCGCAATTTCTACAGTGTCTCGATCAGCGGTTATCACATCGCTGAAGCCGGAGCGAACCCTATCTCGCAGCTGGCGTTCACGCTGGCCAACGGTTTCACATTTGTCGAGTATTACCTCAGCCGGGGCATGCTGGTTGATGACTTCGCACCCAACCTGAGTTTCTTTTTCTCCAACGGCATGGATCCGGAATACGCGGTCATCGGGCGGGTGGCGCGGCGCATCTGGGCACGCGCAATGCGGCAGCTTTATGGCGCCGGTCCGCGCAGTCAGATGCTCAAGTACCATATCCAAACATCTGGTCGAAGCCTCCATGCTCAGGAGATACAATTCAACGACATACGGACGACATTGCAAGCTCTTTATGCGTTGTTCGACAACTGCAACAGTCTGCACACCAACGCCTTCGACGAGGCGATCACAACGCCGACAGAGGACTCAGTGCGTCGCGCCGTTGCGATTCAGATGATCATCAATAAGGAACTGGGCCTGAATGCGGTGCAGAATCCCTTGCAGGGATCGTTTGCGATCGATCAGCTGACTGATCTCGTGGAAGAGGCTGTCTACCAGGAATTCGACCGGCTGTCGGACCGTGGCGGTGTGCTGGGCGCGATGGAGACCATGTACCAGCGTGGCAAGATCCAGGAAGAGAGCCTGTATTACGAGTCGCGCAAGCACGACGGCAGTTTGCCTATTGTTGGCGTCAACACCTTCAAGGCACAACACGGTAGCGAAGAAGAACACGGAGCGATGGAGCTGATCCGCTCGACAGACGAGGAAAAGCAGGCGCAGGTACAAGCGATCCGGGCATTCAGGTCGGCTCATGAAGACGACGGTGAAAGCGCCATTCGGCGGCTGCAGGAAGTTGCTGCAAAAGACGGCAATGTGTTCGCCGAGTTGATGGAGGCGGTGAAGGTGTGCACACTCGGGCAAATATCGCACGGCCTGTATCAGGTGGGCGGTCAGTACCGGCGGAACATGTAGAAAACATGTAGGACAGATTGGGGGGGAACCGGTCGTGATGGGGGTGACCGGAATAGTCCCGGGAAAACAAAGGATTACAAATGAATCCTGCAGTGCTTACGCACGCAGCCGTGATCTTTTTTTTCAAAAGGCTTTCTGCTAGCTTTGAGCGCTTACGAAAGCCTCCTCACTTTTTACAATCTCCAGCGAAGGGAAGCTCATGCAAACACAGAAGAAATCGCGCCCTGCCGTTCGGCTCGGGGCGGCGCTCGCGGCGGGCCTGTTGGCCCTGTGCGTGTCAGCGGCCAACGCATCCGAAAGGGTGGTGACGTCGAGCCTGGCGGAGCAAAAGGCAAGCGATTCAGCCTCGCAGAAGTCCCAGCAGCGGATTGCGCAGCTCGCCGATCAGACCTCGGAGCTCATCGGTGACTACAGGCTTGCCCTGCAAAAGCTGGACCGGGTCAAGATTTACAATCGCCATCTGCAGACCCTGGTCAACAGCCAGGAAGAAGAGAAGGCGAATATCAACCGTCAGCTGGAAGATTTTCAGGTCGTGCAGACCGAGATCGTGCCGCTGATGGAGATCATGATCGCCAATCTCGAAGAATTTATCGCGATGGACCTGCCGTTCAATCTTGAGGAACGCAACGACCGAATCGCCGCCCTGCGGGAGATGATGGACGACTCTGAAATCACCATTTCGGAGAAGTACCGCAAGATCATGGAGGCTTACCAGATCGAGACCAATTTCGGCCGCGATATGGAAGCGCGCAACGGCGCGCTGGACCTGGGCGGTGAATCCCGCGAGGTCCAGTTCCTGCGCCTGGGGCGCCTGTTGCTTGCCTACCAGACGGCCAGCAAAGAGGACACCGGTTTTTTCAACCCCAACACCCGTCAGTGGGAAGCATTGCCGGCTGAATACCGCTCAGCGATCACTGAAGGATTACGCATTGCACGCAAGCAGGCGCCGCCGAACCTGCTGATGCTGCCCGTGACCGCGCCGGAGGCCTCCCAATGAGAAAGCAGATCATTACTCTGTTGGCGCTGATCGTTGGCGCCCTTGGCAGCAGCAATGCCTGGTCTGCCGACACGCTTGACCAGTTGTTGAACGAGGTCAAGAAAGCGCGCAATGAAATGTCCGAGGAGAACAAGCAGCGTGAGTCCCGTTTCCAGCGTGAGCGCGACAATCAGCGCGCGCTGCTACGCGAAATTCAGGCAGAGCTATCGCGCGAGGAACAGCGCAGCAACCAGCTGACCGCAGCATTTACCGAGAACGAGCAGCTGCTGACCGAGATGTCGGACAATCTGCAGGTGCAGGTGGGCAACTTCGGTGAGCTGTTCGGCGTGGTGCGTCAGGTGGCCGGCGATACCGTGGGCATTATCAAGAGCTCGCTGATCTCGGCCCAATATCCGGATCGCAGCGACGTTGCAGCGCGCCTGGCCCAGATCAAGGGCCTGCCCTCTATCGAAGATCTGGACGCCCTGCGCATCCTGTTGTTTGAAGAGATGGTCCAATCCGGTGAAGTCTCGCGCTTCCCGTCGACGATCGTTACTGCCGACGGCCGGGACGAACAGGTTGAAGTGGTCCGGGTCGGCGTACACAACCTGATCACCGGTGACCGCTTCCTGACTTATGACACCGAGACCGGGTCGATCAAGGAGTTGGCGCGCCAGCCGCAGGACCGTTTCCGTGCTGCGATTGACGATCTGTTCAACGCCACACCACCCGAGATCGTCAATTCGGCGGTGGACCCGAGTCGTGGTTCGCTGCTTGGCCTGCTGATTCAGGCGCCCAGCCTGCCCGAACGCATCGACCAGGGTGGCGTCGTCGGTTATGTGATTATCGGGCTTGGCATCATCGGGCTGCTGATCGCGCTGTGGCGTCTGCTGCTGCTGAGCGGCATCAGTTCCGGTATGCGCAAGCAGCTGAAGTCATCTGAAGCCAGCGAGAAGAACCCGCTCGGACGGATACTCAAGGTCTACGACGATAACCGGATGAACGACACGGAAACCCTGGAGCTGAAGCTGGATGAAGCCATCCTTCGCGAGGCTCCGGCGCTGGAGAAATGGCAAGGCGGTATCAAGGTATTGGCGGCGGTGGCCCCGTTGCTCGGACTGTTGGGTACGGTCACCGGCATGATCGCGACGTTCCAGGCGATCACCCTGTTCGGAACCGGTGATCCGAAGCTGATGGCCGGTGGTATTTCTCAGGCTCTGGTTACCACAGTGCTCGGTTTGTGCGTCGCTATCCCGCTGGTGCTTCTGCACAGCTGGGTCGCCGGTCGCAGCCGCAGCCTGATCGAGATCCTTGAGGAGCAGACCGCCGGCATGATCGCCCAGAAGGCGGAATCTGACCGATGATCTTCTTCCAGGAAAATCTGATCGCGCCGATCAGAGATTTCTTCGAAGCAGGCGGCAACGTTCTGTTCGCGATCCTGTTCGTGACCATCCTGATGTGGACACTGATCATCGAACGTCTGTGGTTCTTCTACTTCGTGCTTCCGGGGCGGGTCAAGCAGGTCACCGAGACCTGGAACGCCCGCTCCGACACCTTCTCCTGGTATGCGCGTCAGGTGCGCCAGCAGCTGGTGTCGGAAGTGGGCGTGGAGTGTCGTCACTATCTGTCGATCATCAAGGCACTGATGGCGATTCTGCCGTTGCTGGGTCTGCTGGGCACGGTCACGGGCATGATCTCGGTGTTTGACGTGATGGCCTTCGCGGGTACCGGCAATGCCCGTCTGATGGCGGCAGGTGTATCCAAAGCCACGATTCCCACCATGTCGGGTCTGGTCGCTGCGCTGTCCGGTTTGTACTTCGCTTCCTGGCTGGAGCAGAAGTCGACCCGCGAAGTTGGCAAGATCGAAGACCTGTTGGCGCACCATTGAGGGCGGCTGAATGCGACGCAGAGTAACGGCCCACGCCGAAGAGGCGGAGATCAACATCACGCCGATGCTGGACATCGTGTTCATCATGCTGATCTTCTTTATCGTCACGACATCCTTTGTTAAGGAAATCGGCATTGATGTAAACCGGCCGTCGAACAAGCCGATGGAAACGAAGAAGATTTCCGAGGTCGTGGCGATTCGGATAGACGAACTCGGCCGGATCCAGGTTCAGAACCGGTATGTCGATCTGCGTGCGGTGAGGGCGAACATCGAGAGCGAACTGGCGACCAAACCGGATGCCAGCGTGGTGGTCATCGCCGACCGGAATTCGGACGCTGGCTTGCTGGTGCAGGTTATCGATCAGGCGCGGGTCGCCGGGGCCCAGGGCGTTTCGCTGGCGGCGATGGCGAAATGAATCAGGGATCCTTGAGCACTTTTCGAGTGAGAGTCTAAATGGCAAGACGGCATGCAGTCCCGCAGGAAGAGACCGAGATCAACATCACGCCGATGTTGGATATCGTGTTCATCATGCTGATCTTTTTCATCGTCACCACCTCGTTTATCAAGGAAACTGGTATTGATCCGCAGCGCCCCGAGGCGGTTACCGCAATAAAGCAGGAGCGCGGCAACATCCTGATCGGCATCAGTTCCGGCGGTGACATCTGGATGAACAAACGCAGGGTCGAACTGGCGCAGATACGGCAGCTGGTTGAACAGGCTATTGCCGAAACTCCCGAGGCCAGCGTTGTGATTGTTTCTGATGAGAAGGCCGCCACCGGTGTGCTGATTGATCTGATGGATCAAATCAGGCTGGGTGGGGTCCAAAATGTATCCGTGGCTGCAGAGTTGGGAGGAGGCTGATGGTCAAGACATTCGCATCCCTGGCTCTGGGCATTGTTATCGCCTTGCTGTTGTTCCTGCTGATGAATGCGTTGATCTCCAACAAGGGCGGATTCCGCGGCGCTGACGAAGGCGGCAAGGTCATCGACTTCATCCGGGTTCAGCAAGACGAGATGCTGCAAACCAAGGACCGGCGGGTACCCAAGAAGCCGCCGCCGCCAAAGAAGCCGCCACCGCCGCCCAAGCTGCAGGTCACCTCACAGTCACAGCCGCCGCCGACGCCGCTGGATATCGAGACGCCGGATATCGACGTCGGCTTTAGCGGCAGTGGCCCGTTTCTCGGGTCCTGGCAGGCAGGTGACGCATCCGCTGAAGGCGACATCATCCCGATCGTACGCATCGAGCCGCAGTATCCTCGCGAAGCCCTGCTGAAAGGCGCTGAAGGATGGGTGAGAGTCCGCTTTACGATTCTCGAAGACGGCACCGTAGACAATCCTCTGGTGGTGGAGGCTGAACCCAGGCGTCTGTTTGATCGCGCCGCCGTCCGCGCCATCCTGCGGTGGAAATTCAAGCCGCGTATTGTCGATGGTCGCGCAGTCAGTCGGGAAGCCGAGCAAACCATCGACTTCAAGCTGGATGCAAGCTGATGAAATCAGGCAAATCAATCGGTTTGAGTCTCTTGTTGCTGGCCTTGACCGGCGTTGCCGGGGTGGCTCAGGCAGCAGAGCAGGCGGGTAAGTGCGAGGGCCAGGCCGCGATTGAGCGCAAAGAACGTGGCGCGCTGATCGGCGAGCGGACCTACCGACGCCTGAGCGCAATCCATGAGCAGATGGGTAACGAGCAGTATGGCGATGCGCTGAAGGGTCTCAAATCGCTCGAGTCCGGCAACCTGAACGATTACGAAATGGCCAAGGTGAATGAGACGTTTGGCTACGTCTATGCTGCGCAGGGCAAGTATTCCCAGGCCACGCCCTATTTCCAAAAGGCGCTGGATTCGGATGCGCTGACCAATGCGTCGCACTTTGGTCTGATGTATTCGCTGGCGCAGCTATACGCCGGCGAGGAAAAACATCAACAGACCATTGATCTGCTGCTGGAGTATATGAAGTTCCAGTGCGATCCGCCGCCACAGGCGTATATTGCGCTGGCTGCGAGCTACTCGCAGCTGCAGCGTTACGATGAGGCGCTGCCGAACGTGCAGAAAGCAATTGCCCTGGCTGGCGATAAGGCTCAGGAGTCCTGGTATCTGCTGGAGCTGGCGATTTACTTCGAAAAGAAGAATTTTCCGGCCGCGGCGAAATTGCTTACCGGTATGGTTGCGAAGTGGCCGGACAAGCTGAAGTACTGGGAGATGTTGTCAGGCGCCTATCAGGAACAGCAAAAGGACATCGACGCTTTGTCCGCATTGATGGTCGCCTATGAAGCCGGACTGCTGAATGAGGTAAGCGACACGCTGAGCGAGAAGCAGCGCGAAACCAAGCTGATTAACCTTGCCCGCATGAATTTGTTTGTCGAAGTTCCCTATGTTGCCGGCAAGTTGCTGCAGAAGGAAATGGCGGCCGGGCGGATCCAGGCTAACCAGAAGAACCTTGAGCTGTTGCTGAGTGCCTGGACTTCGGCCCGGGAATTCGACAAGGCTGTGGCCACCATCGACCGTCTTGCGCCGCTCAAGAATGATGGCGAGCTATACATGCAGAAAGCGCAATTGCTGGTCGAAAAGAGCGAGTGGCAGGCGTCGATCGATGCGGCAAGACAGGCCCTGGAAAAGGGCAATCTGAAAGCACCGGGCGGGGCTTATCTGCTGATTGGTATATCTGCAAACGAGATGCGGGACTTCAATCAGTCCCTGGATGCGTTGAAAGAGGCGCGCAAGTACGATGACAAATCGCGTCGCCAGGCAACCGACTGGATCAAGTTCGTAGAAGAGCGTCAGCAGGCGGCATCCGCTGGCTGATCCCCGCTCAGGAGGCCTGATACCCCGCAGTTATTCCAGCCCGCCAGAGTCCTGATACGAGAAAGCCCGCCAGATGCGGGCTTTCTCGTATCAGGCGTCGTCGTTGGCCAATCGACCGGCTACCAGATCCGGCTCATCTATCAGATCCACCATCCGCGCTCTGGACTCGCTAAGCAGCGCCCTGGCGGTGTGGCCGCTGTCGGTTTCGGCCAGGTGGATCGGTGGGGTCAGGGTAACCTCAAGATTACCCGGCCTCGGCAGCCAGCGCTCGGCGGGCAGTATCTCTCTGGCGCCACGGATAATGATCGGCACGATTGGCAGGCCGGTTCTGGCCGCAGTCGCGAAAGCGCCGTTGCGGAAACGGCCAAGCCCGGGTTCGGCGACAAAGGTGCCTTCGGGGAAGAAGGCCAGCGCCTGACCTTTATCTGCCCTGGTCCGGATGCGGTGTGCATCCTGGGCGCCTCGGCGCCGATTCGACCGCTCTACGAACTCCGAACCCAATCTGCGCAGCAACAGATGGGCCAGCGGCACACCGGTCATTTCGCGTTTGATAACGAAACTGAAATTTGCCGGCAAGGCTGCAGTGAGGATCACGCCATCCAGATAGCTGGAATGATTTGCGATGACCACGCAAGCTCCGGAGGGCAGCAGTTCGGCGGCATTGACCTTGAGTCCGATGCCGGTCACAAAAAAGATACTGCGGGCGCAGGCCCGCGCCAGGGTGCGGCGCGCGTCAAGGCTCGGTATCACCGCGACGAGCAAGGTTGTAATCAGCACCATGGAACCGAAAGCGACCAGAGCATAAAAGCCCCAAAACACGCGGAACACGGATTTTATCGCCTGATTCATTCTCTCGATCGATCCGCGCCCGGACTCGTTATGTGACCGCCGTCACGTTATGTTAATAACCTTGGGGAACTGTGAAGCGGGTCACGGCTCCGACTTATTGCGGACCTGATACTCGGTGCTCGTAGGTGGATCCGCCTGATCGAATCTGAATTCGACGAGCGGTCCGATTCTAAGTCGCTTGACTAAACGAGGCCAGGACCGGGAACTAGGGGTGGGGACCGGTAGGGCAATAACGCCTTTATGAGCAAAGTGGAATTATGGGCAGCAACAACGGAACCCACAAAGACACCCGCCCCGCAGAGCTAGTAGATTCAGAAGCAAAGATCGAGAAGTTTCTCGATGCCGTCTGGATGGAGAGGGGCCTGTCGCGCAACACCCTTTCGGCTTATCGGACAGATCTGACGTCCCTGGCCAGATGGTTGGCTGAGCGTGGCTCACCGGTTGCGGACGCCAGTCGCGCAGACCTGCTGGAGTTTATCGCCTGGCGGGTGGAATCAGGCGCCCGGCCGAGGTCGACCGCCCGGCAGTTGTCCAGCTTCCGCCGTTTCTTCCGGCATCTGTTGCGGGAAACCAAGCGCAAGGACGACCCGACCGCACGCATCGATATGCCCAAAATCGGCCGGCCGCTGCCCCGATCGCTCAGCGAGGCAGAGGTTGAATCACTGCTGGAAGCGCCGGAAACGTCGGATTGCCTCGGCCATCGCGACCGCACGATGCTTGAAGTGCTTTACGCGACCGGCTTGCGGGTGACCGAACTGGTCAACCTCAAGCTCAGCCAGATCAATCTGAATCAGGGCGTGATCCGGGTTATCGGCAAAGGCGACAAGGAACGCCTTATCCCGCTGGGCGAAGAGTCCATGGACTGGATCGAAAAATTCATCAAGGGGCCGAGAACAGAAATCCTGCTGGACCGTCAGTCCGACTATCTGTTTCCGACCCGTCGCGGCGACCACATGACCCGACAGGCGTTTTGGCACCTGATCAAGCGCTATGCGGCCAAGGCCGAAGTCGGAGACAAGTTGTCGCCGCATACCCTGCGCCACGCGTTCGCCACCCATTTGCTCAATCACGGCGCCGATCTCAGAGTGGTACAGATGCTGCTCGGACACAGCGATCTTTCGACCACCCAGATCTATACTCACGTGGCCAGGGAACGTCTCAAAGACCTGCATTCCCGCCACCATCCCCGGGGCTGATAAAGCCGGGGCGTGCTTGGCTTTGGCAGGGTTTGGATTAGAATGGCGCTTTGCTGTCGCTGAACCATTCTCACCTCGGGCGGTCCGAATGTGACATCAACCGCCTGGAAAGTCGGACACCATATGCCTAACTCACCGACAAGATTCATGCTCACCGGCCTGGCCGGTCTGAGCTTGCTGGCCGGCGGAAACGCCATTGCCGGGCCCAAGGAAGAGATCGCCAACATGCTGCCGGGCCTGACCGCGGATGACGTCAGTGAGTCGCCGATCTCCGGGCGTGTTCGAAGTCATGGTGGGCGGGCAGGTGGTATATATCTCGGCCGATCGTCGCTACCTGATCAAAGGCGACATTATCGATCTGAGCACCAACGAGAGTCTGACTGAAAGCCGACGCAGTGCCGGCCGCCTGGCCCAGATGGCGTCTTTGAAAGAATCGGACATGATTATTTTTGAACCGGAGAATCCCAAACATACGATTACCGTGTTCACTGATATCGACTGTGGTTACTGCCGCAAGCTACACCAGGAAATCGATGAAATGCAGGCGCTCGGGATCCGTGTCCGCTACGTCTTCTTCCCGAGAATGGGGCCGGGCTCCGAGAGCTGGGCCAAGGCGGAAGCGGTATGGTGTTCTGACGATCAGCAACAGGCGATGACTGCTGCAAAACAGGGCAAGAAAATCGATGCCCCAAGTTGCGGCGCCACTCCGATCGCCGCCGAATATGAGATGGGTAACCGCATCGGCGTGCGTGGCACGCCGGCCATCATGATGGAAGATGGTGAGCTGATCCCGGGCTATATTCCGGCCAAGGAACTGGCCGAGTATCTCGATCGCGGCTAACGCTCCAGATACTTCAGTTTTTCCGGCACGCCGTCCCATTCTTTGGCATCCGGCGGCGGCTCGCCGATTTCGGTGATCACCGGCCAGCCTGCCGAAAGTTCCTTGTTGAGCTCGAGGAAGTGCTCCTGACCTTCAGGCAAGTCTTCTTCTGAGAAGATCGCTTCCGCCGGGCACTCCGGTTCGCACAGCGTGCAGTCGATGCATTCTTCCGGATCGATGACCAGGAAATTAGGGCCCTCGTGGAAGCAGTCCACCGGACAAACCTCAACGCAGTCCATGTACTTGCAGCGGATGCAGTTCTCTGTAACGACGAAGGTCATGTGGCTCCTCGGTGTCGATGGCAAAAGTTGTTAATGCGGGCGAGGGCGTATTCTGCCACAAGCCCCGCCGCCCCCCTATAGCCGGATCGCCCTATGCAGCGGGCCGGCGGAATGCCGTCATATGCAGTCCGGCGCGTCCCTGGCGGCGGTCTTCAAACCATACTTCAAGCGCAAAGCGTACGCTGGGAAACGCGATGTCGTCCCAGGGGATCTCCTCTTCGGCGAATAGTCGCGTCTCCAGGCTCTCGTAGCCGACGCCATAGTCCTCTCCGATCAGGGTCGCGCGGAACATCACGTGGACCTGGCGGGCCCGGACCACATCGACGACGGCAAACAGCTCTCCGACCTCGACCACGGCCAGCGCTTCCTCCAGGGTTTCCCGGGCAGCGCCTTCCTGCATGGTTTCCTCGTTTTCCATAAACCCCGCCGGCACCGTCCAGTAGCCGGACCTGGGCTCGATGGCACGTTTGCACAACAGAATTTTCCCGCGATGCTCTGGTACACAACCAACGACGATCTTGGGGTTTTCGTAGTGGATTATCCCGCAGGCCTCACAGACGTAGCGGGGGATAGTGTCCTGGGCGGGTGTCTTGAGCGTCACCGGTTCGCCGCAGGCGCTGCAGAATTTCATGTTGCGGCACTTCCTGAGCTTGTAGTTAGCGCCATATTACCCCAGCACAAGTGGCGGGTGAGAAGACTGTTAACACCAGTTCAGGCGAGCAGGGCAGCGGCAGACAAAGACCGAAATGCTGTTTCAAACAGAGCGACCGGGCGCCGCGTAGCGGAGCTGCCAACGTATCCGTGGCAGGCAGATTCCTGGCAACGCGGAGGGCCGATCATGGCAAGCAGGGCGGTTTCACTTAACGGGATGCCAAAAACTTGACGCATTTCTCACTTATAAGGTGAAATTAGGGCTGTAACTGCATGATTTTATGATACAGTTTGACTCGCCAGCGGAACCTTAGGGTTTCGATAAAGGCATACCCGCCGCGAGGTGGGGACGCAAAGCCAGAGGTCTCCGCAGAAGAGATAGCTCAGCTCCCGAAACTACTAACGAGGAATATCAAATGTTCAAGAAGACTTCCGTAAATGCCATCCGCGGCCTGGTGGCCGTAATTGGCGCCGGTCTGCCGCTGGCAGGCGCCCTGGCTGATGACAGTGCGTCGATGACGGTCACCGCCCAGGTCAACGACACGTGCACCGTGGGTACGACCAACACGGTGGATTTCGGCGTGATCGATCCGGCGATCGACAATGATGTGGCCAGCACGATCGAATTCAGCTGCACGCTGGGCTTCAGCCCGCAGATGATCATCGACAGTGGCGCCAACGGCGCGGACGTAAACAGCCGCGCGATGATCAACGGTGCTGGCGATCTGCTGGACTACCAGCTGTACACCAACGCTGCTGGTGGCACCGTATGGGGTGACACTGCTGGTACCGGCAAGACGGTCACCGGCACCGGCCTGCTCAACACCGCCACGACTGACGTCTACGGCCGTGTGGCCCAGGCGGACGCCGCGGTCGCCCCGGGCGGCAACTACTCGGACACGGTTCTCGTCACCATCCTGTTCTGAGTCGATGTCACTGAAGACGACACAGAGGGCAGCGGTATCCGCTGCCCTCTGCCTGCTTCTGCCGGTCCTCGATTGCGCCGCGGCCACGATGAATGTGTCTCCGGTGCGGGTCGAGATTGGTCCTGCCGAGCGCAGCGCGGTGGTCACGCTGAGAAACGAGGGTCAGGCCGATGCCTCGCTGCAGGCGGATATTCGTAGCTGGAGTCAGGACGAGGACGGCAAGGACGTGCTGCTGGCCAGCGACGATTTGTTGATCGTGCCGCGGATCTTTACCGTGCCCGCGGGCGGATCACAGGTAGTACGCATCGGCAAGCTGGTCGAGTCCGGTGACGATGTGCAAGGCACCTACCGACTGATCATCACCGAACTGGCGACAGAACAAGGCGCCAGGGAGGGTAGCGGGATCAGTGTCCGTTTGCGCCTGTCCCTGCCGGTGTTTCTGGAGCCAAAAGGCGGCGCCGAGGCAGCGATCGAAGTGGTTCGTACCCAAGTCCTGGATGAGCAGCTTGAGATCGTCGTCAAAAATGCCGGCAATGCCACCGAGCAGGTCCTTGGGTTTCGTCTGGATACGGCCGGAGGCACCAGGGAGCCCGATCAGGAATACCCGGTCGGTGGCTATCTGTTGCCGGGAATGACCCGTCGTTTCACGGTCGCCTTGCCAGCGGACACAGACGTAAGGGCGGTGACCGTGCTGACCAATCAGACCGGGGCCGTGCAGTATGTTCTGCCCGGCAATAACTAGGCGCTTTGCAAGCCTTTTTCTGATGCTGCTGCTGTCGGCCGCGGCATCCGCGGCTGACTTCGAGATGATGATCGTCGAGGTGGCCACCAACGGTGGTGCTCCGCAATCTGCGTTTGTGCTCAGCGACGAGGCTGGCAACTTCTGGATCGAGGAAGCACTGTTTGACCAGTGGCGGGTCAACGGCAGCCGACCCCAGGCGATCGTCCATCGCGGCAAGCGCTATCTGCCGCTGAGTGGTTTCGAGGGGAGTGACGCGGATTTCGATCCAGCCAATCTCAGCCTGGTGGTCAACATCCCGCCGCGGTACCTGCATGCCCAGGATTTTTCCGGCGCTAACCCTAAAGCGCCTGCGCCCGCATCCGACCTCGGCATCTACAGCGATTACGACCTGTCCTACCAGAAATATGGCGATGGCGACTCAAAGCAGTTCGTCGGCTTTTTCGAGCCCGTGGTATTCAGTCCTGCTGGCACTTTGCGCAATAGCCTCATCTATCGTCACGGTGAATACGGTGACGACGGCTTTGACGATTTTGATAACGACAACGGCGTAGTACGTCTGGAATCCACCTGGGAAAAAGACGACCCGGAGCGCATGCAAAGCTATCGCGTCGGCGATGGCATGTTGTATCCCGGTATGCTCGGAACGCCAACGCGTTTCGCCGGCGTACAGGTCGCAACCAATTTCAATACCCAGCCATATTTCATCACCTTCCCGTCGCCTTCCCTGGCAGGCGAAGCGGCATCTGCGGCGGAGGCCGATCTGTATGTGAATGGCCGCCTGACCCAGCGCCAGGAACTCAGACCCGGACCGTTCAACTTCGACAACATCCGCGTCAATACCGGCGCTGGTGAGGCGCGTCTGGTCACCCGGGATCTGCTCGGCCGTGAGCAGGTGCTGCTTACCGATTTCTACGCCAGTCAGGCCTTGCTCAAACCCGGACTGTCGGACTATTCCTACTCGGTCGGCACGTTGCGCAAGGATTATGGTTTCGAGAGCAATGACTATCACGATGTGTTCTTTGCCGGTTTCCATCGCTACGGAGTCAGTGACACGCTTACCATTGAGGGCAATACCGAATTGGCCGAGGAGTTCCGCCGCGTCGGATCCGGTGTGACCTTCTCCAGGCTGCGGCTGGGCGTCACTTCGCTCGGCCTGAGCATCAGCGATGGCGAGGACCCGGGTACGGGCGCTTCGTGGATGGTGGGGCATGATTACCGGTCAAACCGGTTCAATCTCGGATTCAATTACCGCGGCTATGATTCGAACTATCGGGAGCTCAGCTATGTCGAGGTCGTGGACCAGCCCAAAGCTCGCTACACGCTGACTGGCGGGATCAACCTGGCTCCGCGCGGGACTATCTCGGGATCGTTCCTGCGTCAGCAAAACCGCGGCTCGTCGAATCTGGACCTGTTCACGCTGAGCTATTCAACGGTGCTTGCGCGGCGGCTGTTCCTGTCCACGAGTTCGAGCTATGTGAACACTGATGACGATAATGATTTCGCGCTGACGCTGTCACTCAACCTTGCCCTGGGCGGCCGGCGCAGCGCCAGCTTCGGTATTCAGGACAGCGATGGGGACGTACAGGCGACGACGCGTTTCCAGCAGAATCTGCCCACTGGCCCCGGTTTTGGTTATCGTTTCGGCACCGCCACCGGCGATGGTGAGACGCAGTGGGAAGGAGATCTCAGCGCGCAAAGCCGGGTTGGTCGCTACGGAATAGCCTCGACGCGTAACGACGATGGGACCAGCTGGCGAGCCAGCACCTCCGGCTCGGCGGCGTGGGTCGGTGGTATGCCGTTCCTGGCCCGGGAGATCAGGGATGCCTTCGCCGTGGTTCAGGTGAACGGCTTCGAGGACGTGCGCGTGATGCTGGAAAACCAGGAAGTCGGGCGCACCGACGGCAGCGGCCGGATACTGGTTCCGGGTCTGCGCCCGTATCAGCACAACAAAGTCTCGATCAAACAGGAAGACCTTCCGCTGACTGCCAATATAGAATCCGTGTCGATGGACGTCACCCCCTATTTCCGCAGCGGTGTGCTGGCTGACTTCCCGGCCAGCGAGGGTCGCGACATACTGCTGCGTTTGATGTTGCCCGACGGCTCTCCGGCGCCCGAAGGTGGGGCGGTGCGAGCGGAAGGCAGCGATGCAGTATTTCCTGTGGGCCTCGACGGTCAGGTTTATCTGCGCAATGTAAGTGATGGCACGTCGCTGACCCTGGATTGGCGCGATAACACCTGCGGTTTCGTACTGGACATCGCGGGGCATCAGGGACCCGTGCCGGATCTTGGAAACGTCATCTGCAACGGGAGTGGTGCTCAGTGAGAGTGACCCTGCCGCATCTTGCTTGCTGCCTGATCCTGTTCGGGCTCGTGATGCCGGCCGAGGCAGCGCTCAATTGCCGGGTTCAGACCCCCACGCTGGCCTTTGGCAACTATAGTCCTGGCTCGCCACAGGACCTGGATACATCCGCCGATGTGGATGTGACCTGCCAGGGTGGTCGCGGACTGGTGTTCATCACCCTCAGCGCGGGCAGCAGCGGAAACATGGAGAATCGCTTCATGCTTTCCGGCGGCAATACGTTGAGTTACAACGCGTATCTGAATGCCGCCCGGACGGTTATCTGGGGCGACGGCTCGGGTTCCACCAGCTATATTCTCCGGATCATGTGGCGACCCAACCGGCAGGTGTTTGAAATTCCGGTCTATGGCCGCGTGTTTGCCGGGCAGAACCCGGCATCAGGCGCTTACTCGGATTCGCTGGTCGTCACCGCATACTTCTAGCGATGCCTCGGGCAGCGTGCCCCCCGGCCCCATCGCGGTCTTCATAGCCGATACAAAGCGGGCATTGACGAGCGCGTCAGAAGAGCGCGCAATCTTCCTGGAATATCGGGTTTCGCGAGTGTCATTCGGCTGTGCTAAACCTCAACACGGAACATGCCAAGGCCCGCGATGGTGCCGGGAGGGGGAGTCGAACCCCCACAAGGTTACCCTCGGCAGATTTTGAGTCTGCTGCGTCTACCAGTTCCGCCATCCCGGCTGCGGGGGCGTAGAGTAACGGTTCTCCCCCGCAACTCTCAAGGGCCTTTTTTCGCTCGCGACCTTTTCTGTGCTTGAGGTATCTAAGCAGCATCATGTCGGGATTTACTGAGTGCAGTGTCGACCCCGCGATCCTTACCCGGGCGCAGGCAGGGGATATGAAGGCCCATGAGGTCCTGTATCGGGTCTATGCGACACCGGTATACACGCTCGCCGCGAGGATGCTGCAAAACGCCGCACTGGCTGACGAGGTATTACAGGAAACAGCGATTGAAGTGATCCGCAAGCTCGACTCCCTGCGCGAAGCGGAGGCATTCAGGGGCTGGATCAAGCGGGTCGCGGTGAACAAATGCCTGGCCCAGCTACGCTCGGCGTGGCACCGGAAATCGGTGTCCACCGCCCCGGATTCGGAAGTCGGTGACAGCGGTTGGCTCGAAGGCTCCGATCACGGTGAATCGGCAGAGCGAATCCACGGCGCGATGGATATTGCGACCGCGCTGGCCTTGTTGCCACCGGTGACGCGCTCGGTGGTGTGGTTGCACGACGTTGAAGGCCTGACCCACCGGGAGATCGGTCGGCTGATGGGCAAGACCACAAGCTTTTCCAAGTCCCAGTTGGCGAGGGCGCATCAACGTCTGCGCACCTTGCTGGTGGAGTCCAACGGTGAAGAATCATGCATGCCACAACAGAACAGCTGCTAAGCCTCAGGGATGACGAACAATCTGCGCCGGCATTGCAGGCCCATCTGCAAAGCTGCCGGCGGTGTACCGGTGAGCTGAAGCGCTTAAGCCGGGTTAAGGATCAACTGGCCGAGCTGCCACCGATTCGGCCGCGACAGGGTCTGTGGCAGGCCGTCGCCGTGGCCAGCCTGGAGCAACCGGCGCGGACCGGGTTTCCGTGGCTGTCCGCGGTCGCCATCGCTGCTTCTTTTGTGCTCGGACTGGCGCTGATGCAGCGCCTGGGCCCCGGGCTATCGGCGCCCGACGCCCAAGCCCCGGCTGCCGAAATGGCACAGATATCGGAGGTCGTACCCTCGGTAGAGCCGGTTGGACTGGATGCGCTGCAAAAGCGCTCGCGACAGCTGGAAAGCCTGCGCCGGGCGATGCCGCGGCGGCAGGGTGTGATCCGGGCAAGCACCGCCAGGACCATAGTCGATTTGCAGGATCGGGTGGCGCTGGTGGACATGCGACTCAACGCGGCCATGGATCTGGGGCTCGGCCCGGCACAGCAACAGGCGCTGTGGCGTGAGCGGGTGAACCTGATGCAGTCATTGCTGCAACTTGAATACGCGCAGATTCAGAGCACACGCTACTGAGCTGCGGTCTGAAGGGTATTACTGGAGTAGGTGAAGATGAGACACACGACACACTGGCTTGCCACTTTTTTGCTGGTGCTGCCTGCGCTGGCGCTGGCCCAGGCGCCCGATGCCGGAGCTGAGGTCATTGCAACAGAGCAGCAACTGTTGGAAGCCGAGGCGAGCCTGGAGGCTGAAGAGGCGGCACGCAAGGCGGCCGAGGCTCGCCGGGAAGCTGACGAGCAGGCGCTGGAGGCGCGGCTGGAACAGGCGCAAAAGAGCATGGAAGCAGCCGCCCGAGAGATCGCGGTGTTATCCACCCAATTGGCAGGCGATGTGACGGCGTTCGCGATGAGCAGCGTATTCGGTACCGAGCCGAGACCGATGCTGGGCGTGAATATTGGCGAGAGTGATCACCTGGGCGTCCCGATCCTGGGCGTGACACCTGACGGTCCCGCGGACGAGGCTGGATTGCGCGCCGGAGACGTGTTGGTCAGCGTCGATGATGTGTCGCTGGTTGACGACAATACTGACAGTGGCAGCAACAAGTTGACCGAGAAGATGAAGACCGCGACCAGTGGTGAGGCGCTGCGGGTGACCTATCTGCGTGGCGGACTGGAACAGGAGGTGACGGTGACGCCCCGCGATTTCGGGCCCGGAGAGCTTCTGCTCGCGATGGGAGATCTCGGTGATCTGAATATCGATCTGGAGGATTTTGCGCAGCTCGAGGTGCTACAGCAGCTTGGTTCTCTGGACGAATTGCAGCGTTTGGGCCACGGCGCGTTCCAGGGGCTGCTCGGCGGCGCCGGGCGCTGGAGCGACATGGAGCTGGTGACGATTTCTCCGGACCTCGGGGGTTATTTCGGGACTGAAGAGGGCATCCTGGTGGTCAAAGCACCTGCAGATCCGTCGCTGCAACTGAAGGATGGAGATGTGCTCCTCGATATCGGCGGCCGTCGGCCGACCAGCCCGGAGCATGCGATGCGTATCCTGCGTTCCTATGAGGTCGGAGAGACGCTGGATCTGGTGGTCGTGCGCGAGCGCTCCCCATTGAAGCTCGATATCCGGGTGCCGCCGCCAGAAGCGCCGCCAGTGCCTCCAGCGCCTCCAGCGCCCTTGGAACCTGAACAGAATCTCAAAAGCCCGGCCGAACCGGCCCGGTTTCATCGTGAGCCCCGGTTTGATCGTGAGCCCCGGATTGATCGTGAGCTGATTATCGAGGCGCCCGAACAGGCCTGAACTGAGCTGTTCGCCAAGACGCCTGCGCACCATCCCCGCCGGGGGCGAAACTGCTAAGATTCGCCCCCCATGCGGCGCACGGACTTTAGTTACCAGCTTCCCGAGGAGCTTATTGCCCAGCATCCGCTTGCCGATCGGGCTGCGAGCCGCATGTTGTGCCTGGACGGGGTTGACGGCGCGCTGGCCGACCGTCGCTTTGCGGATCTGACGTCGCTGCTGCGGCCCGGCGACCTGCTGGTGGTCAATGACACGCGGGTGATCCCGGCCCGGATGTTCGGCCGCAAGGACAGCGGCGGCAAAGTGGAAATGCTGCTGGAGCGGGTTGAAAGCGCTGATCAGGCCCTGTGTCATCTGCGCGCCAGCAAGCCGCCACGCGAGGGCTCCAGCCTGAGTTTTGACGGCGAGGTCAGCGCTCGGGTGATCGGCCGGGAGCAGGACCTGTATCGGCTGCGCTTCAACCGGCCGCTGATGCCCTGGCTGGAGGCCAGCGGTCATATGCCCTTGCCGCCTTATATCCAGCGTCAGGACGATGCGGCGGACCGGGAACGCTACCAGACGATCTACGCCTCAGCACCGGGCGCGGTTGCCGCGCCCACCGCAGGCCTGCATTTTGATCAGGCAATGCTCGACAGCCTGGAGCGCGGCGGTGTGGAGCGCGCCCATGTGACCCTGCATGTTGGCGCCGGTACTTTCCAGCCGGTCAGGGCAGACCAGATCCGCGACCACATCATGCACGCAGAGTATCTCGAGGTTTCGGCGCAGCTGTGTGAGGCCGTGGCCCGAACCCGAGCCAGGAACGGCCGTGTCGTCGCCGTCGGCACCACGGTAGTGCGTTCGCTCGAAACCGCGGCGATGGGCGGTGATCTTGCCCCCTTTGCCGGCCTGTCTGAGCTGTTTATCTTTCCCGGGTTCGAATTTAGTGTGGTCGACGCGATGATCACGAACTTCCACTTGCCGGAGTCCACGTTGCTGATGCTGGTTTCGGCTTTTGCGGGCCGTGAGAACACGCTGGCAGCCTATCGGCATGCGGTCGCCAACAAATATCGTTTCTTCAGTTATGGTGACGCCATGTTTGTGACCCCGGGCCAGTCGCGGGAGGCCGGATGAAATTCACTGTTCAGGCAAACGACGGCAGCGCCCGGCGTGGGCAGATGGCGTTCAGCCGTGGCCTGGTCGATACGCCCGCTTTCATGCCGGTCGGCACCTACGGTACGGTCAAGGCGATGACGCCAGAGGAGCTGGAACAATCCGGCGCCCAGATAATCCTCGGTAACACCTTCCACCTGATGCTGCGGCCGGGCACCGAAGTCATTTCGAAACACGGAGATCTGCATCAGTTCATGCACTGGGAACGACCCATCCTGACTGATTCGGGCGGGTTTCAGGTGTGGAGTCTGGCCGCGCGGCGGAAAATCAGCGAGGAGGGTGTCCGCTTCGCCTCTCCGGTGGATGGCGCGCAGGTATTCCTGAGTCCCGAGGTCTCGATGGAGGTTCAGCGCAAGCTGGGCGCGGATATCGTGATGATCTTCGATGAGTGCACCCCGTATCCGGCCAGCGAGAAAGAAGCGCGTATCTCGATGGAGTTGTCGGCGCGCTGGGCCGAACGCAGCCGGACGGCCCATGGTGACAATCCTGCGGCGCTGTTCGGCATTGTGCAGGGTGGCATGTTTCCGCATTTGCGGCAGGAATCCATGCAGCGCCTGTCAAACATCGGATTTGATGGCTATGCGCTGGGCGGGCTGTCGGTGGGTGAAACCGAGGCTGAGCGACTGGAGGTTCTCGAGGCAGCAGTCCCAGACATGCCGGCCGAAAAGCCGCGCTATCTGATGGGGGTAGGAACGCCAGAGGACCTGGTCGAAGCAGTGCGCCGGGGAATCGATATGTTCGACTGCGTGATGCCCACGCGGAATGCACGCAACGGGCACATCTTTACCCGGCATGGCACGATCAAGATCCGCAACGCGAGGCATCGCGACGATAAGCAGCCGCTGGATCCGGCGTGCACCTGCTACACCTGCCGGAATTTCAGTCGGGCGTATCTGCGCCATCTGGAAAAATGCGGGGAAATCCTGGGCGCCCGGCTCAATACCATCCACAACCTCCACTATTATCAGGAATTGATGGCGGGCCTGCGCGAGGCGATTTCAAGCGCTCAACTGAACGAATTTGTCAGTGATTTTTATGCGGCACGCTCCGATCCGGACCGGGCGTCCGGTCTGACTCCCGGGCCAGACTGACTGGTAGCGCTGGCTACAGGCCCGGAATAGGTTTGGATTGCGGAATAGGGCATAATGCTCCGCTGATTTTGGCGTCCGCCAGCTGTTGCGGCATCAGATCGGTGCCGACCGGACGGCGGGGCGAATGACGACAGATACCGACGTGGCGCCAGCGGGCGCCGGGATATTGAGGAACAAGACATGGACTTTCTGATTTCAAGTGCCTGGGCACAGGCGGCGCCGTCCGGCCAGCCGGACGCTCTGACCAGCTTTCTGCCGCTGATCATCATTTTTGCCGTGTTCTATTTCCTGCTGATACGGCCCCAGACCAAGCGCGCCAAGGAGCATCGGAAGATGGTCGGCGAACTCAAGGTCGGTGACGAAGTGGTCACCAGCGGTGGCGTGCTCGGCCGGGTCACCGAAGCAGGTGAGCAGTTTCTGCATGTCGAGGTCGCAGAAGGCACGGTGTTGAAAGTGCAGCGCGCTACGGTCTC
This sequence comes from uncultured Gammaproteobacteria bacterium, assembly GCA_963704875.1. GTDB lineage: Bacteria > Pseudomonadota > Gammaproteobacteria > Steroidobacterales > XN24 > CAMYOC01. Next base: position 622,384 of record CAVPIA010000005.1, read on the forward strand.
CGCGGTTATGCCCAAGGGCACATTCAAAAGCGCCTGATCTGGAGACGCCCTGTTGTGAGTGCCCTGAATCGCTTTCCGACCTGGAAAAATGTGCTGGTCATTGTCGTCATTCTTGGCGGCATTGTTTTCGCCCTGCCCAATGTTTTCGGTGACGATCCGGCAGTACAGATCTCGCTGGAAACGACTCAACCACTGGACGAGCTGGCGGTAAGTCAGGTCGAAGGTGTGCTGCAAACCGCGGCTATTCCACATGAGGCTGCCTATCTGGACGAAGGCCGGGTGATGGTCAGGTTCGCCAACGTCGAGGGCCAGTTGCGGGCGGTGGACCTGTTGCGTGACGAACTCGGCGGCGCCTACGTGGTGGCATTGACGCTGGCGCCACGCACGCCCGAGTTCCTGCGTGACCTGGGTCTGCGGCCGATGAGTCTGGGTCTGGATCTGCGTGGCGGCGTCTATTTCCTCTATGAGGTCGACATGAACGCGGCCATCACCCAGGCTCTGGATCGATACGAAACGGATTTCCGCAGCCTGCTCCGGGATGAGCGAATCCGCTACGCGTCGGTCCGTCGTGATGGCCAGGCCGTGGTGGTGGCATTGCGCAGTGACGAGGAGCGTGATGCAGCCGAGGCCGTGATCCGCGAGGCCGATCAGCTGCTGGCGATCAGCAGCGCGGAGAGCGGAGATCTGTTCGAACTCAGAATCAGGATGAGTGAAGAGCAGATCCGTCAACGCCAGGATTTTGCGATCCAGCAGAACACGGTGACGCTGCGCAACCGGGTCAACGAGTTGGGTGTGGCCGAACCGGTCGTGCAGCGTCAGGGTGTCGACCGGATCGTCGTGCAGTTACCAGGTATACAGGATCCTGCCCAGGCCGAGCGCGTACTCGGCGCGACGGCGACACTGGAATTCCGCCTGGTAGACGAGAACAACAACGCTTTCGAAGCTGAGCGTCGCGGCCGCGCACCGTTGGGAACAAAACTCTATCAGCGCCGTGACGGCACTCCGGTCTTGCTCAAGCGCGATGTCATTGTCACCGGTGACCAGCTGACCGACGCTTCTGCCGGATTCTCGGAGGGCCAGTCAGCGGTATTCGTCGATCTGGACGCCAAGGGCGCCCGCAAGATGGGCGAAACCACACGCCAGAACCTGAACAAGGGTATGGCGGTGGTCTTTATCGAGCAGAAACGCGAGACCAGCATGCGCGACGGCGAACCGGTCGACGTGCTGAAGGTGGAAGAAGAGGTCATCAGTGTCGCCACCATCCGCGGTGTGTTCAGCTCGAGCTTCATGATCACCGGGCTGGATCCGGTGGAAGCCAGGGATCTGGCGCTACTGCTGCGTGCCGGCGCTCTGGCGGCGCCGATCTTCAAGGTCGAGGAACGCACCATCGGTCCGAGCCTTGGCCAGGAAAATATCGACAAGGGTATGCAGGCGGTGCTCGTAGGCTTCCTGCTGGTGGTGCTGTTTATGGGCGTCTACTACCGCGTGTTCGGCGTGGTTGCGGATCTGGCCTTGCTTAGCAACCTGGTGCTGATCATCGCTCTGTTGTCGATGCTCCAGGCCAGTCTTACCCTCCCGGGCATCGCCGGTATCGTGCTGACAACCGGTATGGCGGTCGACGCCAATGTGCTGATTTTTGAACGTATCCGCGAGGAGCTTAAGCTGGGCAATTCGCCTCAGGCAAGCATCCAGGCAGGCTACGAGAAAGCGTTTTCGTCCATCGCCGATGCCAACATCACGACGCTGATCGCCGCCCTGGTGCTGTTCGTGTTTGGCACCGGCCCGATCCGTGGATTTGCGGTCACTCTGTCGCTGGGCATCATGACCTCGATGTTCACCGCCATCGTCGGCACCCGGGCGATGATCAATCTGATTTACGGCGGCCGGCGCGTGAAGCACCTGGCGGTCTGACGGAGAAGGCAAATGGAGTTTCTGAGCAAGACCACGCATATCGACTTCATGGGCAAGCGAAAGCTCAGCCTCGCGATTTCCGCGATCCTGATCATTGCCTCTCTCTCGCTGCTGGCGGTGCGCGGTCTAAATTTCGGTATCGAATTCAAGGGCGGCGTCGTGATCGAGGCCGGGTTTCCGGAAGCGCCTGATCTGGGCGTGATTCGGGCCGGCCTGGCCGCGGCAGAATTCCCCGCAGCGATCGTGCAGAATTTTGGCAGTTCGCGGGATATCGTGATTCAGCTGGAAGCTGATGAAGCGCGACCCGGCTCGGAGGTTCGCGATCGGGTGCTGGAGGTGCTGCGCGAAACCAGTCCTGTGGTCGATTTGCGCCGGGTTGAGTTTGTCGGCCCGCAGGTCGGTGAGGAACTGGCTGAGGCGGGCGGTCTCGCCACCTTGTTCGCCTTGCTGATGATCCTTGGCTATGTGGCCTTCCGGTTTCAGTGGAAGTTCGCGGTAGGCGCGGTCGCGGCGCTGGTCCACGATGTGATTATCACGCTGGGCTTTTTCTCGCTGACCTATCTGGCTTTCGATCTTTCAGTACTGGCCGCGGTGCTGGCGGTCATCGGTTATTCACTGAATGACACGATTGTGGTGTTTGATCGTATCCGGGAGAACTTCCTCCGTGTCCGCAAACAAGCGGCGGAGGAGATCATGAATCTGTCGATCAATCAGATGCTGGCGCGGACACTCACCACCAGTGGCACCACGCTGCTGGTGTTGGCATCGTTGTTTTTCCTCGGCGGCGAGGCTATTCACGGATTCTCGGTGGCGCTACTGGTCGGCGTAGTTATCGGTACCTACTCATCGATATACATCGCCAGCCCGACCGCGCTGGCTCTGAAGCTGACCGCGACGGACCTGCTACCGGTCGAGCGCGAAGATACCGAGCTGGATCACATTCCCTGACGGTCTGAATACTGGGGCGGCGCTACGGCGGGCCGTAAGCCGCGGGCTCGCGGGTGATCAGTCGCCGGGGCGGTCGCCGGGGCGAGCCGTGCCCCAGGCCTGACTCGGACCTGGCAGATGCGGGCCCAGCAGCTGACTCAAGGCCTGGTGCAGTTTGACGCCGCCGGCCAGGATGTCGCCGCGTTCCTGCCAACGATCGCCACCGGCAAGATCCGTGGCCATACCGCCGGCTTCCTGGATCAGCAGCACACCGGCCGCCATATCCCAGGCCTGCAGACCCTGCTCCCAGAAACCATCCAGCCGTCCGGCGGCGACATAAGCCAGGTCAAGCGACGCAGCGCCCGGGCGACGCACCCCCGCGGTGCTGGCGATCACTGCCCGCAGCATCGGCATATACTCGTCCAGCCGTTCTTCCTTGCCGCGGAACGGAAAGCCGGTGCCGATCAGGGCATGTTCCAGCACCCGCTGGTCGCTGACCCGGATCCGGCGTCCGTCGAGTTGCGCGCCAACGCCACGGCTGGCGGTGAACAGTTCCTGGCGCATCGGGTCGTAGATCACCGCATGCTCGAGTTTGCCTTTAACCTCAGCGGCCAGGGACACCGCAAATACCGGGAAGCCATGCAGGAAATTGGTCGTGCCATCCAGTGGATCGATGATCCAGCGGGTGTCGGAACTGCCGCTGGCACCGCTTTCTTCGGCGAGGAAGGCGTGGTCCGGATGGCTTCGCTGGATGGTCGCGATGATCTCCTGCTCGGCCATGCGATCGACTTCGGTAACGAAGTCATTACGGCCTTTGGCGGAGACGCGGATGCTGTCCAGCCGGTTGATGTTGCGGATAATGACGTCGCCCGCTTTGCGCGCAGCGCGGATACCGATGTTTAGAAGCGGGTTCATGGATTCAGATCGGGCGTTCTCTGCTGGCCGTCGGCCGTTATATTCCGGCCCGGCGGTGGGCGCGTAGAATACCAGACCTGTGGTGAGTGTGTTCAGTAGGGGAGCAGGCGCATGAATATTCCGCTGCGGATAGTGCTGGTGGAAACCTCCCATCCCGGCAATATCGGTGCCGCGGCCCGGGCGATGAAGACGATGGGCCTGTCCCGCCTGACCCTGGTAAGCCCGCGTCATTATCCGCATGCCGAAGCCAGCGCGAGGGCATCCGGGGCGACCGACATTCTCGCTAAGGCTCAGGTGTGTGAGAGCCTGTCAGAGGCCCTTGAAGGCTGCCGGCTGGTGATCGGTGCCAGCGCACGTCAGCGCGCCCTGCGCTGGCCTCTGCTAAGCCCCAGAGAGTGTGGCCTGCGTATCGTGGAGGAATCCAAAAACGGCGACGTTGCGCTGGTTTTTGGCCGCGAGCAGTCCGGTTTGAGCAACGAAGAACTACAGCGCTGCAACGCACTGGTGCAGATTCCCGCCAACCCGGACTACAGTTCACTCAACCTGGCGATGGCCGTTCAGGTTCTGAGCTACGAGATACGGCTGGCGAGCGGTGGTGAATCGGCTCTGCCGAGGGCGCGCGAGACGCCGCTTGCCCCGGCCGAGGAATTGGAGCGTTTCTTCCAGCACCTGGAACGGGCGCTGTCGCAGGCCGGATTTCTTAATCCGCAGAATCCGCGTCATTTGATGTTGCGTTTGAGGCGCTTGTTCAACAGAGCCGAGCTGGATGACAACGAAATCGCTATCATGAGGGGCATACTGAGTGCGTTGGCGCCGGGAACGGGGCCTTCGCCAGACGCCGGTTCCGGGGATCCCGGTTCGAGGGACGAATAGAGATTATGCCTGCAAACCAACCGATCTATCTGGATTACGCTGCCACGACGCCGGTCGATGACCGGGTGGCAAGGGTCATGTGCGAGTGCATGACCCGGGACGGCGTATTCGCTAATCCGGCGTCTTCATCACATCAACCGGGGCGGGATGCCCGCGGTCGGGTGGAGAAGGCCCGGCGTCAGGTGGCCGGCCTGATTAATGCCTCGCCGATGGAGATTGTGTGGACCTCGGGGGCGACCGAGTCTGACAATCTTGCACTCAAGGGTGTAGCGCATCGTCACGGCGACAGGGGTTGTCATATAGTGACCAGCCGAACCGAGCACAAGGCAATTCTGGACACCTGTCGCCAGCTCGAACATGAGGGTTTCGAGGTCACTTATCTGGTTCCTGGCCAGGATGGGCTGATTACGCCGGAGATGGTTGCTGATGCGCTTCGTGAGGACACGCTGCTGGTGTCGGTCATGCACGTCAATAATGAGATAGGCGTGGCCTCGGACATCAGTGCCATCGGCCGCTTGTGCCGCGAGCGGCATGTATTGTTCCACGTTGATGCGGCGCAAAGCGCCGGCAAGCTGGCGCTGGACGTTGAGGCCATGTGTATCGATCTGGCGTCGTTCTCGGCGCACAAGATCTATGGTCCCAAGGGCGTCGGAGCCCTGTATGTGCGTGGCCGTGCGGGCAATCGTCTGGAACCTTTGATCCATGGCGGTGGTCATGAATGGGGTATGCGATCGGGGACCCTGGCGACCCACCAGCTGGTTGGTATGGGCGAGGCGTTTGCCATCGCTCAGCAGGAAATGACCGCGGAATCGCTGCGGCTGACCGGGTTGAGGCAGAGGCTTTGGGAAGGCATCGGCGGGCTTGGCGGAGTCCATCTAAACGGCTGTCCGGAACGCCGGGCGGCCGGCATCTTGAATCTGAGCTTTGAGGGTGTGGAAGGCGAAAGCCTGTTGTTCGCATTGCGGGATCTGGCGGTTTCCAGTGGTTCGGCGTGCACTTCTGCCAGCCGGGAAGCGTCCTATGTTCTGCGCGCCCTGGGGAGAGACGATCAGCTGGCGCAGAGCTCGATACGATTCAGCATGGGGCGCTATACCAGCGCGGCTGAAATTGACCGCTGTATTGAAATTGTGACCCGTGAGGTCAACCGCCTGCGCGGACTGGCTCCGGTCAGCGGCGATGACGCCGCGTGCAAACAGGCGGGATAAGGATGAGTACGCAGGAGGAGCAGATAGTGGATCTGGATTACAGTCCCCTGGTGCGGGAACGGTTTGAGCGACCCCCGAACGCCGGCCGGTTGTTCGGCGATGCGGTTCGTGGCGTCGCCGGCGAAAAGGCCAACGGAACAAGAGTGGAGTTTGATTTCCGCTTGCGCGATGGTCGCGTGGAGCGCGCCCGTTTCCGCGCCTATGGATGCCCCCACACCATCGCTGCGGCATCCTGGGTGGCGGAACACGCAGAAGGCAGGGACCTCAGCGAAAATGGCTGGCCGGATCCTCTGGAACTGGCGCAGATTCTCGCTTTACCGGAACACAAGCTTGGCGTATTGCTGGTCGTCGAAGACGCTGTCCGAGACGCCGTCGGCATGGCCGGACAATACGCAAAACAGGGGAAGTAAGAGGTTATGGCGATCAAATTGACCGAATCTGCAGCGCAACGGGTGCAGGATTATCTGAGCAAGCGCGGCGGCGGGCTTGGCTTGAGGCTAGGGGTAAAGAAGACCGGGTGCTCCGGGTTTGCCTATGTTGTGAACTACGCCGATGACATCTGCGACCAGGATCAGGTGTTTGAGGACCGGGCTGTGAAGATCGTGGTCGACAGCAAGAGCCTGCCCTATATCGATGGCACAGTGGTGGATTTCGTCAAGGATGGACTCAACGAAGCGTTCAGATTCAGGAATCCGAACGTCAAGGGCGAGTGCGGATGTGGCGAAAGTTTCAACATCTAGGGCCCTGTCCTTTCTGGTGTTTGATTGCAGGGCCGCCGGGGCAGGCTTAGACTTAACCGTTTGACCTGTCCCTTTGTCAGGACTCGCCCCCGGGGCGGGTTTCAGCATGGGGCGCAACAGTATCCAATAAGCACAGGAACTACCCATGGCTATCGAACGGACCCTCTCGATCATCAAGCCCGATGGCGTTGAAAAAAACATCATCGGCGAAGTCTATCGTCGCTTTGAAAACGCGGGCCTGCAGGTCATCGCCGCGCGTATGATGCATCTGAGCAAAGAACAGGCCGGCGCTTTCTACGCGGTGCACAAGGAGCGCCCGTTCTACCAGGACCTGGTCGCATACATGACCTCCGGACCGGTGATGGTGCAGGCGCTTGAGGGCGAAAATGCTATCGCCGTGAACCGTGAGATCATGGGTGCGACGAACCCTGCGGATGCCGCCGCCGGGACCATCCGCGCAGATTTCGCCAACAGCATCGAAGAAAACGCGGTGCACGGCTCGGATGCAGCCGAGACTGCACGTAACGAGATCGCGTTTTTCTTCGCAGAAGACCAGATCTGCCCCCGTACCCGCTGATCGAGCGATCAGGACCAAATGACCCAGACGCGCACCAATCTGTTCGGGCTGTCGAGGCGGCAGCTGGAGGAGTTTTTCGCCGGGCTCGGTGAGAAGCCATTCCGCGCGCGTCAGATCATGCAATGGATGTATCGCCAGGGCATCGATGACTTCGAGGCGATGACAGATCTGTCCAAATCGCTGCGTGCCCGTCTGTCGGACGTGGCGGAGCTGCATGTCCCCGAGATTAAAGTCGAACAGCGATCCAGCGATAACACCCGCAAGTGGATGTTGGGAATGGATGGCGAACAGGGCATCGAGACGGTGTTTATCCCGGAAACCTCGCGCGGCACGCTGTGTATCTCAAGTCAGGTCGGTTGCGTGCTCGACTGTTCGTTCTGCTCGACCGCTCAGCAGGGCTTTAACCGCAACCTGTCGACTGCCGAGATCATCGGCCAGGTGTGGCTGGCCAACCGCGAATTGGGTTATCGGCCGGACGGGGACCGAATCGTCACCAATGTCGTGTTCATGGGCATGGGAGAGCCGCTGGCCAATTATCGCAATGTGGTGCCCGCGCTGGATATCCTGACAGACGATTTTGGTTTTGGTCTGTCCCGGCGACGAGTGACCGTAAGCACCTCGGGTCTGGTGCCGATGCTGGATCGGCTCGGGGAAGACTGTAATGTTGCACTGGCCGTGTCCTTGCATGCGCCCGACGATGAGCTACGCAACGAACTGGTGCCGATCAATCGCAAACACCCGATCGCCGAGTTGCTGGATGCGTGCTGGCGCTATGCCGACGAGGTCTATGGGCGGTTCATCACTTTTGAATATGTAATGCTCGACGGCGTTAACGACAGCCCGGCTCAGGCCAGGGATCTGGTGCGATTGATGCGTGGGCGACCGGGTAAGGTCAATCTGATCCCGTTTAATCCTTTTCCGGGTACACGGTACCGGCGCTCGTCGGTTGCAGCCATTGAGGCATTCCGCGAGGTCCTGTTGAAAGGAGGCGTGCGGGCGACCATCCGCAAGACGCGTGGCGACGATATCGACGCGGCTTGCGGGCAACTCGCTGGCCGTGTGAACGATCGGACCCGGATTCGTCTGGGCAAGAAGATGATCCAGGTGGCGGTGCGCACATAATGAGCTTAAGAAACCTCACAGTGATTCTGCTTGCAGTCCACCTGCTAAGTGGCTGCATCAGCACGGAAACCGATCCGGTCGAAATTTCCCTGGACGATGCTGCAAGGGCAAACCTGCAGCTTGGTGTGGCCTTTTTACAGCGCGGAGATCTGAAGGCTGCCCGGGATAAGCTGGAGAAATCTGTCAGTCAGGATCCGGAGTTGCCGGCCGCGCGCGCCTATCTGGGCTTGCTGTACGAACGCTTGAACGAGACCAAGGATGCGGACACTCAATATCGTGCCGCGTTGCGGCTGGCGCCCAAAGATCCGTCGATACTCAACACCTACGGCGGTTTTCTGTGCCGTACTGGCGAGCGCGAGAAGGGTATCGAGTATCTGCTGAAGGCTGCGGAGAACCCGCTCTACACCACGCCCGAGACGGCGTATGCGAATGCGGCTATTTGCGCCCGCGGCATTCCGGATCTCGAGGCCGCGGAAACGTATCTGCGCAGGGCCCTGAGAGTCGATCCGTACTACCGTGCCGCGCTGCTTGAACTGGCCGAGATCAGCCTCGAGAGCGGCCGTCCGTTGCAGACCCGGGCGTTCATCCAGCGATTCCTGGATGCCGGCCCGGCGACCGCCGAGATACTGATTCTCGGAGCCGATGCAGAGGTCCAGCTGGGCGACGAGGAAGCCGAGGCATCTTACTTGCTGCGTCTGCAAAATGAATTCCCGGATCAGGCCTACGAGCTCAGGCAACGGCAGTCGGGAGGCGATGGCGGATAGCGATGGCGGGAAGAGACGACATCCCCTCGGATCCTGAACAGGTGGAAGCTTTTCAGCCTTTGCCTGGCGATCTGCTGACCGGCGCAAGGCGCGGTCGTGGCTGGTCCAGGGAACGCGTCGCCCAGGAGCTCAATCTGGATCCGCCGACAATCGCCGCGCTGGAAGAAAACGATTTCGATCGTCTTGGCGCGCCGGTTTTCGCGCGCGGTCATCTGAAGAAATATGCGTTGCTGATGGGGCTGGATCAAGCCGCTGTTTTGTCGGCATACGATGCCGTTGCCGAGGAGCCGATTGCGCCGAGCACGGCCAGCAGCGCGCCGGCACCCAGTCTTGCAGATCCCTCACCGCGACGGCGGGCTGGCGGCTTTCGCGTGGTACTGGGTCTGATCGTCACGGCGGCGATCGGCGTTCTCGTGTGGCGCGTTACCAGTAACGGGAATCCGCCGCTGGCCGGTAACCAGGCCGTGCTGCCCGATACCGTGCCTGAGGGGTCCGTCACGCTGACCCTGAACGAGGCGTCGCCGCTGTCGCTGCCCGGATCTGAACCCGAGACCGAGCGTGAGGCCGATGCGGTGCCGACCAGCAACACCGCACTGACCGGGCAGGCAGAAAGTCAACTTGCGTCTTCAGGTGACGCGGGTGCAGCGGCGCTTGAAGCAGCAGGCCCAGCAATGCCGGGGGTAGCGCCAGAGGCAGCCTCGGCAGCGGTATCCGATACTGTTTCCGATACAGCTGGAGAAACGACGCCGCAGCCGGCGCGGGCGCAGATCGATCCGGAAACGGTTACGGTCGACCTTATCTTCAACGACGATTCCTGGGTTGAGGTGCGTGATCCTGCCGGTCAGCGTTTGATCTACAGGCTTGGCCGCGCCGGCGAGCGGCGCAGTCTGCAAGGCAATCCACCATTGCGTGTGTTCTTTGGCAATGCTAAAGGCGTCAGCGTGATGGTTGAGGGGAAACCGTATCTGATCCCCTCCGATAAACGTCTGGGCAATACGGCCAGGTTTGTTATTGAGGCGGACGCAACCCCGGCAGGCGGGTCTCAGGATGACTAGCAACGTCGCCCCGATCCGCGGCATCAACGATATTCTCCCGACCGAAACACCGGCCTGGCAATGGCTGGAACAGGTCGTCCGGGACGTGCTCCAGGCACAGGGTTATGGAGAGATTCGGCTGCCGCTGATGGAGCGGACCGAACTGTTCGCGCGCTCGATCGGTGAAGTGACCGATATTGTCGAGAAGGAGATGTACACGTTTGAGGATCGCAATGGCGACAGCCTGAGCCTGCGCCCGGAAGCGACCGCGAGCTGTGTACGCGCCGGCATCACCCATGGCTTGTTTCACAATCAGCAACAACGTTTGTGGTACGCCGGACCGATGTTCCGTTACGAGAGACCGCAAAAAGGCCGTTACCGTCAGTTCCACCAGATCGGCGCAGAAGCCTTCGGCCTGCCCGGGCCCGACATCGATGCCGAGCTGATCCTGGCTTCAGCTCGAATCTGGCGGCGTTTGGGGATCACAGATCTGCGCTTGGAGCTGAACTCGCTGGGTACAGTGGCCTCGCGTCAGACCTACCGGGATTTGCTGGTGGATTATTTTCAGGATCATCGGGCTGACCTGGATCAGGACAGCCAGCGGCGTTTGCAGCAGAATCCGATGCGGATTCTGGATAGCAAGAATCCGGGCATGCAGGGCCTGATCGAGCAGGCGCCGGCGATCACGGATCATCTGGATTCAGAATCTGCTGATCATTTCGCGCAGCTGACCGAGACCTTGACCCAGGTCGGGCTCGACTATCACCTTAACGTGCGGCTGGTCCGCGGCCTGGATTATTACACCCGGACGGTATTTGAATGGGTGACTGATCGTCTCGGCGCCCAGGGCGCGGTATGTTCCGGTGGGCGTTATGATGGCCTGGTGGAACATCTTGGCGGCAAGCCTACCCCCGCAATCGGTTGGGCCATGGGCGTTGAGCGGCTGGTCGAATTACTCAGGGTCGGCGGCCTTGCTCCGGATTCGGCCAATCCCCATGCATATCTGGTGCCGCTGGGCGAAGCTGTCGAAAGGTCGGCCGCTTCGCTGGCCGAGTCTTTGCGTGATCAGGTTTCGAGACTTCGCCTTCATTTGCATTGTGGCGGCGGTGGAACACGTGCACGGATGAAAAAGGCAGACCGCAGTGGCGCGGCCTTCGCCATCATCCTCGGCGAGGATGAGCTGGCGGCCGGGACGGCGATGCTCAAGTCTCTGCGCGATGAGCGGCCCCAGGAATCGGTGCCTTTGCCAAAGCTGGCTTCGGTCCTCAAGCGGTATTGTGCGGGCCTGGATTGAATGGATATGCCGGGCACGGGCCCGGCTGGTTTGAGAACAAGCGAGGATCAGAGTGGACGATTATCTCTCCGAAAAGGAACAGATCGATAAGATTCGCAAATGGTGGAAGGAGAACGGCACGTTTGTGATCGCCGGTCTGGTGCTCGGTATCGGCGGCATCGCCGGCTGGAATTACTGGCATGCCTACAAACTGCAGCAGGCTGAGGAGGCAGGCGCGGTTTACGCGGCCATCGCAGCCAATGTGGATAGCCGTAATTTCACCCAGGCCGATGCGGAGCTCGATACGCTGGAATCAGATTACGGCGCGTCGCCGTATCTGGATCAGGCGCGGCTGCTGATCGCGCGCGTCCGGGTCGAGCAAGGCGATCTCGCTGGTGCAGCGGTGCTGCTCAAGAAGATCGTTGACGACAGCAGTGACCCTGAGCTTGCCTTGATCGCTCGTGTTCGCCTTGCGAGAGTGTTGATTGCCGATGGGGTGGCCGACGAAGCATTGCAGGTGCTGAGCCTGAAGGATGCGGGGATATTTACACCGAAGTTCCATGAATTGCGGGGCGATATTTTTGCCGGCCGGGGTGAAGTCGAAGCCGCCAGAGAGGAGTATCTGCTGGCGATGACTGACAGCGCCGGAGGCGTGATCGACACCCAGGTTATCCAGTTCAAGCTCGACGCACTCGGCGCTCCGGTGATGGGCGACAGTCAAGAGGACTCATGATCCGAAGCCTGATCATTCTGTCGGGATTGCTGCTGATCGGCGGCTGCTCGATGTTCAAGGGCGATGATTCGGAGGCGGTCGATCCGCCCGCGCCGCTGCCGGAGTACGAGTCGCAGCTCAAGCTCGATCGTCTGTGGTCAATCAAGGTCGGCGGCAGCAGCGAAAACCTGCTGCTGGGGCTGACGCCAGGAACCGATGGCGCACGCGTTTATGCTGCCGCGCATGGCGGCAAGGCGCTGGCCCTGGATCTCGAGACTGGCAAGCCGGTTTGGGCGACTGCTACCGGGTACGAGTTTTCAGCCGGTCCAGCGGTCGGTCATGGGCTTGCGGTATTTGGGACCAGCGACGGTGAAGTCGTCGCGCTGGACACTCTCAAGGGCGAGGTTCTGTGGATTTCCCAGGTTGAGGGAGAGGTGTTGTCGGCTCCCGCGATTTCTGCCACCAGCGTAGCAGTGCGCACGGTAGACGGTCGCTTGCGGGTTCTGGAAACCGCGGATGGTACCGAGCGCTGGAATGTCCAGCAGCCCGTACCAAAGCTGAGTCTGCGCGGCACGTCGGTGCCCGCAATTTCGGGTGAAACTGTGGTTGCGGGTTTCGATAACGGTCGCGTGGCAGCCTACACTCTGCGCGACGGACAGACGCGTTGGGAGAACGTCATTGCCCCGGCCAGGGGTCGCACTGAAGTCGAACGTCTGTCGGATGTGGACTCTCCAATCAATATTGTTGATCAGGACATCTATGCGGCGAGTTACAACGGGCGCACCGCGAGCCTGGCTCTGGAGTCCGGCCAGATTCTGTGGTCCCAGGAGGTCCCCAGCTATCATGGGCTGGCAGCCGACTGGACCGCGGTTTTTGTGACCAGCTCGGTCAGTCATGTGGTCTCCATGAGTCGGACCAGCGGTGCCATCCTGTGGACCCAGGAGGCCCTGCATCAACGCGGACTGACGGCGCCGGTCCCGGTCGGTGATGCGCTGGTGGTCGGTGATTTCGAGGGCTATATCCACTGGTTGGACGTCAGGAATGGCGAACTCATCGGCCGCGCGCGGATCGACAGCACCGCTATTATTGCTGCGCCCAAGGTGGCAGGCGATGCGGTGATTGTGCTTACAGAGGCCGGCACCATGGCCGCCTACCGCGCCCGCCCTCCGAAGTCCGACTAGGCCCGGGCGCGCGGATCGTGTTACCCGTGGTGTCACTGGTCGGCCGTCCCAACGTCGGCAAGTCGACCTTATTCAATTTCCTGACCCGAACACGCGATGCGCTGGTAGCGGATCTACCCGGCCTGACCCGGGACCGTCGCTACGGCTTCGGCCGTCGCGGTCCGGTCCCCTATCTGGTGATCGATACCGGAGGTCTGAGCGGCGATCTTGACGGCATCGATGGCCTGATGGCGGGTCAGACATTGCTGGCGCTGGATGAATCCGATGTGGTGATGTTTATGGTCGACGCGCGGGAGGGCATCACCGCGGCTGATCAACAGGTCTCCGAACTTCTCCGCCGGCGAGGTTGCAATGTGCGTCTGGTGGTGAACAAGAGCGAGGGTCTGGACTCCGCCATTGCCGCGGCGGATTTCTACGGTCTGGGTTTTGGCGAGCCGGCGGTGATCTCGGCCGCTCACGGGGATCGGGTCAGCGCCCTGATGGACGCGGTGCTGGCGCCGTTTCCTGCAGAGGACGATGATCATCAGGCCGCCGAGAAAGATCGGGATCGAACCCGGGTCGCGGTGATAGGCCGGCCAAATGTCGGCAAGTCGACCCTGATCAACCGCATGATCGGCGAGGATCGCCTGGTGGCTTTCGATCTGCCGGGAACGACCCGCGACAGCATCGAGGTGCCCTTCGAGCGCGACGGCGGCACCTACATGCTGATTGACACGGCCGGCATCCGGCGTCGCCGCAGTGTTCACGAGGCAGTCGAGAAATTCAGTATTATCAAAGCATTACAAGCTATTGATGAAGCGAATGTTGTGATCTCGGTGCTGGACGCCAGCGAAGGTGTCACTGACCAGGATGCCAGCCTGCTGGGTCTGGCTGTCGAGCGTGGCCGCGCCATGGTGATCGCGGTCAACAAATGGGATGGTCTGTCTGTGGATCAGCGGGACGCGGTACGTCGCGACATCGATCTGAAACTCCCATTTATGGATTTCGCCAGCATTCATTTTATTTCCGCGCTGCACGGCAGCGGGGTAGGGGATCTCTTTGGCGCGGTCGATCGGGCCCAGCTTGCGGCCATGCGCGATCTGTCGACGCCAGCGCTGACCCGGGTGCTGGAAGCGGCAATGGTGGTGCATCAGCCGCCGATGATTCGCGGGCGCCGGGTCAAGCTGCGCTACGCGCACCAGGGCGGACGCAATCCGCCGCTGATAGTTATCCACGGCACCCAGACTGAACGCTTGCCGGCGACTTATCGGCGCTATCTGATCAATACGTTCCGCAAGGCATTCGATCTTCAGGGCACGCCGGTGCGGCTTGAACTCAAGTCTGGTGCCAATCCGTTTGCCGGGCGGCGCAACAAGCTCACCCCAAGACAGGAACGCAAGCGGGATCGTCTCAAACGCCACGTCAAACGGAACAAGCGTTAGATCGGCGGACCCTCGCGGACCCTGTGAGGCGCGGCGGAGGGCGTTGATCATGGAATGGCTATGAGCGCGTTGCCGGCCCGGCTGGCAATCTGTGGATTCATTGGCGAGAATCGAACCAGCGCCAGGTGAAAACATCATGAGTAGACATTGCGCCCGAAAAATCATCCATATTGATACCGAGTTTCAGATGCATCGGGGCGGAAGCCTGAGCCAGGTGGATCTGGCCTACGAGACCTGGGGAGCCTTGAACGACAAACGGGACAACGCGGTGCTGTTGTATACCGGCCTGTCGCCTTCTGCGCACGCGGCCTCATCTGCCGATGATCCCTCGCCGGGCTGGTGGGAGGAGATGCTGGGCCCCGGGCGCCCGATCGATACGCGTCGCTATTTCGTTGTTTGCGTGAACTCTTTGGGCAGCTGCTATGGCTCAACGGGGCCCGCGTCGCCGGATCCCGTGAGCGGCAATCCCTATCGGCTGGATTTCCCGGTACTGAGTATCGAGGACATCGCGGCCGCCGGTTATGAGGTCATCAAGGCGCTGGGTATCCAACGTCTGCACAGCGTGGTCGGTGCGTCAATGGGTGGCATGTCCGCGCTCGCTTTTTGTACCCTTTTTCCGCATGCGGCCAGTGGCCTGGTGACCATCTCTTCGGCTGCGCGAGCAGAGCCATTCGCGATCGCGCTGCGTTCCCTGCAGCGGGAGATGATCCGTTCTGATCACGGCTGGAAAAACGGCAACTACCCGGCAGAGCAGCCGCCGGTCCAGGGCATGCGCCTGGCGCGCAAACTGGGCATGATCACCTATCGCTCTGGTGAAGAGTGGAATCGGCGGTTCGGCCGTGAGCGTATCGCGGCGGAACACACGCCCGGTGATCTGTTTTGCATCGATTTTGAGATCGAGTCCTATCTCGAATCCCACGCCAACAAATTCGTTGGCCAGTTTGACCCCAACTGCTATCTGTACCTGTCCAGGGCGATGGATTTGTTTGATGTGGGCGAGCACAGCGGCTGTGTGGCCACGGAGCTCGGCAAATCAACGGTAGAGCGGGCATTGGTCATAGGTGCGGAAACGGACTTTCTGTTCCCTCTGCATCAACAGGAAGAACTGGTCGAGTGCCTGCATCATCCCGATCGCGAGGTGGAGTTCGTGGTGTTGCCGTCATTGCAGGGCCACGACTCGTTTCTCGTTGACATGGATCGCTTCCGGCCACCCGTTTCGCGATTCTTCGATCAGACCTGATTGCTGCCCTCAGCCGGGTCGTCCTTGGCCCCCGTCTCCGCGACCCCGCTGTTCTCGACCATGGCGCCGAATCGACCTGCGGCGACGCGGATATCGATATGCGCGCCGGCGCGGGTCTGCGCCGGGTCGCGGACCACGCTTCCATCCGCTGTGGTGACAATCGCGTAGCCGCGCGCAAGCGTTGTTTGCGGGCTGAATCCTGACAGCGAACGTTGCGCAAGATCCAAACGCTGTCGGGCGGCGAGCAGCACGCGATTCAATGCGCTGGAAAGCTGTGCCCCGGCGAAATGCAGACGCTGCCGTTCGCGACGGATCAACGGCGCGGGAGACTCAGCGCGCAAACGGCTCCACGCCCGCTCAATCCGGTCATGACGGCGCACGCGGCCACGCTCCCAGGCTCTAAGCAAATTGCGCTCGAGTTCGTCCAGGCGTTGCGCCTGCTGACTCAGCCGGGTGCCGGGATGAAGTTGCCCGACCCGGCGCTGCAGCCAGTCGCTGCGTTGCTTTATCGCCCGCAGATACCGGATCACCGCATTTGTCAGGCGGCGCTCTTTTGCCGCAAGATCGCGCAGCCATTCGGCCTGGTCAGGCACCGCGAGTTCGGCCGCACCAGAAGGTGTCGGTGCGCGCACATCAGCGACGAAATCTGCAATTGTAAAATCGATCTCATGGCCGACGCCGCTGATCACCGGTATCGGGCATGCGTGGATGGCCCGGGCCACGATCTCTTCGTTGAACGCCCATAGATCCTCAAGGCTACCGCCACCGCGCGCCAGGATCAGCACCTCACAGTCGGCGCGCGTCGCCGCTTGTTGCAGGGCCTGGACGATCGCCGGTGCCGCCGTCTCGCCCTGAACCGGGACCGGATAGACACTCACCGGAACGGCTGGGAATCGCCGTGCCAGTACATGCAGGATATCGCGCACGGCTGCGCCACTGGGGGAGGTGATGACGCCGATACGCCGGGGCAGGGCAGGAATCGGTCGTTTCTGCGCGCTATCGAACAGTCCTTCCCCGGCCAGGCGCCGCTTCAGATCTTCGAATGCGCGTTGCAGCTTCCCTTCGCCCGCCAATTCCATGTGGTCAACGACGAACTGGTACTCGCCGCGCGCTTCGTAAAGGCTTAGCCGGCCCCGGCACAGCACCGAGGCTCCGTCAGCCGGCCTGAAATTGAGGCGCCGGTTGCTGCCGCGGAACATCGCGCAACGCAACTGGGCAGACGCGTCTTTCAGTGAAAAATACATATGTCCGGACGCGGGCCGGGCCAGATTGGACACTTCGGCTTCGACCCAGATCGCCGGATAGCCGGTCTCCAGCAGGCCACGGACCTCGCGATTCAGGCGGCTTACCGTGTAAACCTCGCGCTCGGTATAGGGTGTCGCGGTCTGGGTTTCGAAGTCCTCCATGGGCGCTCATGATAGCCAGAAGCAGTGACCCGGGAGAAATCTATTGCTCGCTGCGGTTTACTGGCCTGTTGCCGAGTCGTAAAATTGATCGTTTATACCATCCGGGGCGGAGGACCTGTTTATGCGCATAGTCGAGGATGCTCTGACTTTTGACGACGTGCTGCTGCAACCTGCCTACTCGCAATTTCTGCCTCGCGACGCCAGCCTGTCTTCGCACCTGACCCGCGAAATCGCGCTCAATTTGCCACTGGTGTCCGCCGCGATGGACACCGTGACCGAGGCGCGACTTGCGATCGCGCTGGCTCAGGAAGGCGGTATCGGCATCGTGCACAAGAACATGACCGCCGAAACCCAGGCTCGCGAAGTCGCGCGGGTGAAGAAATACGAAAGCGGCATTATCAATGATCCGATCACCGTGACGCCGGAGAAATCGGTGCGCGAAGTCATCGATCTGACCCGCAAGAAGAATATCTCCGGCGTGCCGGTAGTGGATGGCGAGCGTCTGGTCGGCATTGTCACTCACCGGGATTTGCGTTTTGAGACGCAACTGGATGCGCCGGTCTCCTCGGTGATGACGCCGAAGGAGAAACTGGTGACCGTTCGCGAGGGTGCGGCCAAGGATGAAGTGCTGGCTTTGCTCCACCGCCACCGGATCGAGAAGGTGTTGGTGATCGACGATGACTTCCGGCTGCGCGGCATGATCACCGCCAAGGATTTCCAGAAAGCGACCGATTTCCCCAGTGCCGCCAAGGATCATCGCGGTGCCTTGCTGGTCGGTGCTGCGGTCGGGACCAGCGCGGACACAGACGACCGCGTACGCAGGCTGGTCGCAGCAGGTGTGGATGTGGTCGTGGTAGATACCTCGCATGGACACAGCAAGGGTGTGCTCGACCGTATCCGCCAGATCAAGACTGAATTCCCGGAGCTGCAGGTCATGGGTGGCAATATCGTCACCGCCGAGGCGGCACTGGCTCTGGTCGAGGCGGGTGCTGACGGCGTCAAGGTAGGCATCGGGCCGGGTTCGATTTGCACCACCCGAATGGTCGCCGGCGTCGGTGTGCCGCAGATAAGCGCGGTGGCCAATGTTGCTGCCGCACTCAAGGACACCGGTGTGCCCTTGATTGCAGATGGCGGTGTCCGTTACTCCGGCGATCTGGCCAAGGCTATTGCCGCGGGCGCTCACGCCATCATGATCGGTGGCTTGTTCGCTGGAACCGAAGAGTCTCCAGGCGAGGTAGAGTTGTTCCAGGGCAGGTCCTACAAGTCGTATCGCGGCATGGGATCACTGGGCGCGATGTCGCAACAGCATGGTTCCAGCGATCGCTATTTCCAGGACTCCACCGAGGAGATAGAGAAGCTGGTCCCGGAAGGCATCGAGGGCAGGGTGCCCTATAAAGGCAGCATCGTGGCGATAGTGCACCAACTGATGGGTGGTCTGCGCTCTGCCATGGGTTACACCGGTTGCGGCACAATCGAGGAGATGCGGGTCAAGCCTCTGTTCGTCCGCATCACCAACGCCGGCGTACGCGAGAGTCATGTCCATGACGTGGCAATTACCAAGGAAGCACCGAATTATCGCGTTGACTAATGCGGGATCAACAGCAGCAATGAGCAATACGGATATCCATGGCGATCGCATATTGATCCTGGATTTTGGTTCCCAGTACACCCAACTGATCGCGCGGCGGGTTCGTGAAGCCGGCGTATACAGCGAAATCCGGCCGTGGGATGTGGACGAGCGGGAAATCAGGGACTTTGCGCCAAACGGCATCATCCTCTCCGGCAGTCCTGAGTCGGTGACGGTGACCGAACCGCCGCAGGCGCCGCCGCTGGTGTTCGAACTCGGTGTGCCGGTGCTGGGTATCTGTTACGGGATGCAGACCATGGCTGCCCAGCTTGGCGGTCGGGTTGGCAGCCATGACCGGCGTGAATTTGGCTACGCTCAGGTTGCTGTGGGTGTCGACTCTCGCTTGCTCGAGGGCATTGAAGACCATACCGGCGACGACGGTCGCGGTTTGCTCGATGTGTGGATGAGTCATGGCGACAGAGTCGAACAACTACCTCCGGGATTCGAGGTCATCGCGGCAACTGACAGCGCGCCGCTGGCCGGAATGGAAGACACCGGTCGCAATTTCTATGGCGTACAGTTTCATCCGGAAGTGACGCACACCCGGCAGGGCCAGCGGGTCCTCGAACGCTTCGTACACCAGATTTGCCGCTGTGCAGCTGACTGGAATGCCGGGAATATTATCGACGACAGCATCAGTCGCGTACGTGAACAGGTGGGCAGCGACCAGGTCTTGCTCGGCTTGTCCGGCGGCGTCGATTCGTCGGTGGTCGCTGCGCTGCTGCATCGCGCGATCGGCGATCAGCTGACCTGCGTATTCGTGGATCACGGCCTGTTGCGCAAACAGGAAGGTGACCAGGTGATGGCGACATTCGCGCGCCATATGGGTATCAAGGTGATCCGGGTCGACGCCGAGCAACGGTTCATGTCAGCGCTGTCCGGGGTCGAGGACCCGGAGGAAAAACGCAAGATCATCGGCGGCCAGTTCATCGAAGTATTTGACGAGGAGGCCAGCCGCCTCGACGGAATCCGCTGGCTTGCCCAGGGCACGATCTATCCTGATGTCATCGAGTCGGCCGGCTCCAGCACCGGCAAGGCCCATGTAATCAAATCACATCACAACGTGGGCGGTTTGCCTGAAGAGATGAAGATGTCTCTGGTTGAACCGCTGCGTGAGCTGTTCAAGGATGAAGTGCGAAAACTGGGTCTTGAACTGGGTTTGCCTTACGACATGGTTTATCGCCATCCCTTCCCAGGGCCCGGTCTGGGCGTGCGCATCCTGGGTGCGGTCAGCAAGCCGTTTGCAGCATTGCTGCGGGAAGCGGATGCAATCTTTATTGAGGAACTACGCCGGCATGATCTGTATGAGAAGGTCAGTCAGGCCTTCGCGGTGTTTTTGCCGGTGAAGTCCGTAGGTGTGATGGGCGACGGTCGGCGCTATGACTATGTGATCGCGCTGCGTGCGGTAGAGACGGTCGACTTCATGACTGCTCGCTGGGCGCATCTGCCCTATGAGTTTCTCGATCTGGTGTCACGACGCATCATCAACGAAGTCGATGGCATCTCCCGCGTCACCTACGATATCTCCGGCAAGCCGCCGGCCACCATCGAGTGGGAGTGACCGGTACTGGCAGGCAATGTCTGGCACTGGCTGGCAACGGCAGGCTCCATGCATGACTGATAGATGGGGTTACAGGGTATCTCGCTCGACGCGCTAACCTGAGCCTGTGGATAACTTCGCAAGGAAGCGAACATGTTGCCGTTACCGGTTGGCAGGGAAGCCAGCCCGGGTGTCGCCGCACCGCCGTATGTGCACCATCGCCCGGAGCGCACTCTCCTTTATCAACTCGTAGACGAATACTACCCGTCGTTCAAGGCGCACCTGGCGGCGCAGGGTGAGGCCCTGCCCGGGTACGTCGACCAGGAGTTCGAGGCGTACCTGAAGTGCGGGCGCCTGGTGCATGGCTTCCTGCGGGTACGCTGTGATAGCTGCCACGCGGAGCACTTGGTCGCGTTCAGCTGTAAGAAACGGGGTTTCTGCCCCAGCTGCGGGGCCCGACGCATGGCGGAGAGCGCGGCGCTGCTGGTGGACGAGGTGTTTCCCGAGCAACCGGTGCGCCAGTGGGTATTGAGCGTACCGTATCTGCTGCGTTTCCTGTTCGCGAGTCGTCCCGAGGTCATGGGGCGGGTGCTTGGCATTGTCTACCGCTGCATCGCGACCCACCTGATTAAGGATGACTTGGGCGCAACGCTTGAAACGGGTATTCAATATCGATATCGAGACCTGCCCGGCCTGCGGTGGGGCGGTGAGGGTCATCGCCTGTATCGAGGACTCCGACGTCATCGGGAAGATCCTGGCCCACCTGGCCGGGAAAGCGGCAGGCCCGGAAGCCGCCCAGCTGCCACCGAGCCGTGGTCCGCCGCAACTCGGTTTGTTCGGCTGAACCATCAATTCACTGGTAGCCAGGCTGCGCCCCGTGGTGCGGCATGGGAAGGTTTTGCCTGGTGGCTGAGTAACGGGGCGACTCAAGCCGGCAGGCGTCAGATTTGAGGGGTTTCGAGGCGGTTTGCCGAGGTGGAGGGTGGTTCTGTGCCGGTGAGATTGGCCCTCGGCTACACCAGTGGCAGTACGAAAAGCGTGTTAATGTTTTTTACACTCGCATCAAGCGCCGAGGCGCGCGGACTCGCGGGCTTCTGGGGGGAGCACTTTAGGAGCATCCCATGACGACAACAAACACCAAATCCGGTGGGTGGAGCCTGCCGGTCCTGCAGGGCCTGTTGCCGATCAGAGCGGGACAGATCCAGACGGAGGTCATTGCCGGCCTCACACTGGCGGCGCTCGCCATCCCCGAGGTGATGGGCTACACGAAGATCTCCGGGACACCGGTGATCACAGGCCTATATACGATCCTGATCCCGATGGCGCTATACGCCGTCTTCGGCTCCTCGCGGCACCTGGTGGTCGGGGCCGATTCCGCGACCGCCGCCATCCTTGCCGCCGGTTTGGTCGGGCTCGCCTCCACCGGCTCCGACGAGTACTTGGCGCTCGCCGGGGTTCTTGCCTTCATGGCGGCGGGATTTCTGATCCTGGCCCGCATCATCGGCCTCGGGTTCATGGCGGACTTCCTCTCCCGCACGGTGCTGATCGGCTTCCTGACCGGCGTCGGCATCCAGGTGGCGCTGGGTCAGATCTCCGGCATGCTCGGCCTCAACGGCGGCGGGCACGGCACTTTAGGCAAGATTTGGACCGATCTTCAGCAGATCGAGCACGTCAACTTCTACGCGCTGGCCGTGGCGGTCGCGGTGCTCGTGGTCATCGTGGGCTCGAAGAAGGTCTCAAAGAAGATCCCGGGGGCGCTAATCGCCGTGATCGGCGCCATCGCGCTGAGCTGGGCGTTGGACCTCGGACAGCACGTGCACGTGCTCGGGAGCGTTCCCAGCGGCCTACCCCACATCGGATTACCCCAAGTGCAGTGGAGCTTGAGTCTCGTCGGCGCGCTGGTGCCGACCGCGTTCGCCATGTTCGTCGTCATCCTGGCGCAGAGCGCGGCGACCTCGCGTGCCTACGCCGCCCGCTACAACGAGCGTTTCAGCGAGGACACCGACCTCGTCGGGCTGGGGCTCGCCAACATCGGTGCCGGACTTTCCGGCACCTTCGTCGTCAACGGCAGTCCCACCAAGACCCAGATGGTCGACAGTGCCGGGGGGCGCTCCCAGCTCTCGCTCCTGGTCACTACGGCGATTGTGCTCGTGGTACTGCTGTTCCTCACCGCCCCGTTGGCCTATATGCCAGAGGCGGTGCTCGCGGCCGTCGTCTTCCTGATCGGTGTCGATCTCATCGACCTCCAAGGCATGAAGAAGATATACCACGAGCGGCGCTCCGAGTTCTGGGTAGCCCTGATCACGGCCTTGATGGTCGTCTTCGTCGGCGTCGAGCAGGGCATCATCCTGGCCATCGTGCTGTCGCTGATCGACCACACCCGACGTGGTTATCGGCCGAAGAACGCGCTGGTGGCTCCCGCCGAGTCCGGCGAACTGCGCGCACAGCCGGTAGCGACCAAGGTCCAGGCCCTGCCCGGACTGCTCATTTACCGCTTCACGCACAGCATGTACTACGCCAACGCCGAGCAGTTGTCGGAGGAGATCACGGAACTTGCCAACCATGCGCAGCCGCCCTTGCGCTGGCTCTGCATCGACGCCTCCGCGGTCGACGACGTGGATTTCTCGGCGGCGGAGACCCTGCGCTCGATCTTCGGCATCCTGAAGGACAAGGGGATACGCCTGGTCGTGGCCCAGGTGATGGAGGACGTCAAAGATGAGAGCAGTTATCAGCTCGGCCAGCTCTTTGGCGAGGACGCTTTCTACGACACCATCGAGAACGTCTTGGAGGCCTACCGGCAGCAGGTGAGCGCGGGTCCTGCGCCTGATGCCTCTGACCTCGGCGAAGGAACGGTACACACACGATGATACTGACGACACGGACTAAAGAGGCATTCAAGACCGCCTTGGCGGTGGTGCTGGCCTACGGCATTGCGCTCTCCATGGACTGGGAGAAGCCCATGTGGGCGGCGTTTGCGGTCGCCTTCATCAGCCTTGCGACGGTCGGTCAGCCGCTGCACAAGGGTGCCCTGCGCATGTTGGGGACCCTGGCGGCGATGGTCGTCTCGCTCACGCGCATGGGGCCGAGGGGGTTCTTTTCGCGATCCGGGCCGGTGTCGACTCGATTGAACACGCGAGTCTCATCGATGAGGAGGGATTGGATCTTGCAAAGCGTAAGGGGACATTTCTGTCGTTGAACGCCTACACGCCGATCTACATGGTTGAACACGGCGAAGCCGCGGGCATGCTCCCCGAGAGCGTCGTGAAAGCGCGAAATCTCAAAGAAATACGCCTGGGGAATTATCGAATGGCGATCGAGCGAGGTGCCAAGGTCGTGTACGGAAGCGACTCCGCTACCTATCCGCACGGAGACAACGCCAAGCAGTTTTCCGTGTACGTGGATCTCGGAATGTCACCCATGCAGGCTATCCAGTCTGCAACGACCTTGGCCGCCGAGTCCTTAGGCTGGGTGGGGGAGACCGGCGCGATCGCGCCCGGCTACTTCGCCGACATCATCGCCGTGGATGGTGACCCGCTGGAAGACATTAGCCTGTTGGAGAACGTCGTCTTCGTTATGAAGGACGGCGAAGTGTACCAACAGCCGGATTAGCAAGACCGCATCGAACCGACGCGGATAAGAAGCGGCTCCCATTCTATGCGAGGGAACTCCCCGCCGTTCCATCCAGCCTTATCAAGAGGCCAATTCGGGGACAGTGACAATTCGGGGACAGTGACAATAACTCACAGATCACACGACAAAGTCGGACCTTGTTGCCTGACATGCGGTGAGTCGTCCGGACGGTCGGATACGAGCGGCCCCCACTTGGCGGAGCGGCGTTCGCAGCTCAATTAGGGTCACTGTCCCCGAACTCCCATAGCGACAGAGCCGCTCCAAACTGGCTCGCTGCCAGTACCGCAATCAGGACGACGGTGCCGGTTGTAAGGTATTTTCGCGGTATGTTCGCTCGTTATGCCCCAACGATAAAAGTGCCTATCAAAACCGAGTAGATGACGATCAGCGCCAGTAAAACCAGCGGTGGATAAAAAAATGATGAGCCAACCTGTAGCGGGTCAGAAGGCGAGTGGTCATCAGCGCAGCGAGCACACCCAGAGCGCTCGCCACCAGCAGGGGCGGCATATAAATGCCGCCGATCGCGAATTCATGAGGAACAGGCGTAATCAAGTCCGCGAGTCTCTTTTCATGCAAACCTCTCCTGTCGCCACGCCGCCCAGTCAATGTCCGCCATAATACGGGAGCAATCCAGCAGCGCCACCGATGTTCCCCTGCAGGCGTCCAGCATACGGTAATAGAATTCGAGCTGCCCCTGGTCGAACTGTTGCCGGTGTTGCGCAAAAGCAGACCCGACTTCCGCGGTCAGTTCCTTCCCGGCATCTTCAAGCTCCACCTGCACTTCTCGACTGGCAGTGGCTATATCCTCCTCATGGGCCAGGCGCCCCAGCCCCGCCTTCACACTGCGCTGCCAGAGTTCAAATTCCCGAGGCAGTCCCTGCTCGGACATTGCCGGGTCCGGGGAGGCCCGCTGCGCCATAATTTCCTGTAGCTGCATACTCAGCGACTGGACAG
This sequence comes from uncultured Gammaproteobacteria bacterium, assembly GCA_963704875.1. Taxonomy (GTDB): domain Bacteria; phylum Pseudomonadota; class Gammaproteobacteria; order Steroidobacterales; family XN24; genus CAMYOC01. The sequence goes on from CAVPIA010000005.1 coordinate 647,436, forward strand.
TGGCAACCAGCGCATCAATCTTGTCGGGGGACGCGCCAGCGATCACTTTGGGGTCGATCAGCGGAGCCCACCCGGCCAGCTTGGCGGGAAGCAACGCGATTTCCTGGCAGTGAAACGCCTGCCGCCAGCGCGCTATACGGCCGTCTGTGGGTTGATCGCTCTGTAGCGTCGTTATCAGATAATCAGCGCTGCGAAAGAAGCGGCGCAATTGGCGCAGAAAAACCCGCTCGGGCAACAGGTAGAAAGGGAAATACCAGGCCAGGTTATTGATCAGGCATAAGCCGACCAGTACCAGCGACGTGGATGTGACACTCAGTACATTGTAAGACTGGTGGCTGGAGAACCCGCACAGGACCAGGAACATGGCCAGTGCCGAGAGTCTGCCCAGCGCCGGCGGCCGCGCGTCGCACAGATAGCATATCGCAAAGGTAACCGCAAAGATCATGGCGCCCAGACTGAGATAGCTCGACAACGCGGGCATGACAAAAATATACAGGACCGAGGCGAGGGCAACGCTGTTCAGAAGCGGCACGTAGATGATCGAGATCCTCAGCTGCGGCGCGGTCGCCGTGACTATGCTGATCGAGGCGGTTATGGTCAGTATCAGAAAGTCGCCGGGCAGGTCACTGATATAAATTGCGGCGAGGAAGCTCAGCCATATCATCAACATCAGTCGCAGGACGCCAGCCAGGCGATCAGGGTCGGGCACAAAGAACCCTGAAGAACCGCCGCGGACTTGCGGGAGGGGTGCCGGTGCAGGGCTGAATCCCCTGATATCGCTGAGGGTATCGAACTGCGCACGCGTCAGCCGCTCGATATCGAGCAGATGGGAACGACTCACCGCGAGTGCGGCCCGGTGCAGCGGCGACAAGGCGTCCAGCGCTGCCTCGTTGACAGTCAGAGTCACGGACTGTGGCTGCCGCTGCGGCCTGGTGCCGACCAGCATAAGGCCGATCTGCTCCTGCCTGGCATCGACCTCAGCGCCAAATGCCGCCAGGTCAGGCAACAACGCCTGTATCTCCAGATTCTTCAAATCGGTGAAGGCCTCTCGCCACCGAGTAATGCTGAGGCTGAACTGGGCAAGTTGTTGCTGGAAGCTGCGCCACTGCGTTCGCAGCTCCCGTACCTCGCTGCTGTCGACCCTGGCTGCGTGCAACAACTGATCGAAGCCCGCCCTGCTCTTGTGCTCCTGGGCGGCCAGTTGGGCGGGTCCAGGGGAGGTGTCGCGGCCCTCCATCGTCGCCAGGCAGGCCCCCAGAAGCTGGCGCTGCAGAGCGACCAGCTCGACCGCCGCCTTTGTGAGTTGGGGAGCTGTATGCTGGGGCCAGACAAAAAGGGCGACCAGGCTGTAAACCAGTACGCCGAGCCCCGTTTCCTGCAGCCTGAGCATCGCAGTCTCGAATGTGTTGACAGGATTCGTCCCTCCTCCCATGCAGACGATCGGCACGATAAACCAGCACACTTGCCAGAAATAGGGATTCGCACTGCCGCTCATCATGTAGCAGCAGACCGCACCGTACAGTGAGAGGAACAGCATAAATGCCCAGCGGTGCTGACCAAAAAGCGCAATGAGCACCAGCGCCACTGCTACTGCCACGGCAGTGCCGGCCATGCGCAGGGAAGCTTTTTCCAGGGACTGCCCGAGAGTGGCCAGGGAGCACATGGCAACAGCCAGGCCTGACCAATAGGCCTTTTCCCAGCCCATGGCAAGGGCGATGCCGATGGCAATGGTCATGGCCAGGGCTGTCTTGAATGCCTCTTTAAAGTTCAAACTCAGCTTCACAGACTTCTCTTTACCATCTTTGGCTCAGGACACACTATCCGCGTGTCATTGGCGTGACCTGAAATTCCTGGTCCAGTTTCCAATCACGTAATCTACGTTGACAAGTAGACTGGAACATGGCGAAGAAAAGGTACACCTCTGAGGAGATCATCCACAAGCTGCGCGAAGTTGACGTGCTGCTGGGCCAGGGGCGCAGCATTGCCCAGGCCTGCAAGCAGATCGGCGTCACCGACCAGACCTACTACCGCTGGCGGAAGGGTTATGGCGGGCCGAAGTCGCCAAGGCTTCCGTAGAGCAAGTTTGGCTACAGCGAACGGCGTTGCGAAACGATTCCATCGCTCCACGGCTGCCATCTACCGCTTGGATCGCAAGCTGCGTCCCCGCAAGGCGGTGATGAGATCAGGGACTATATCGAGCGGTTCTACAATCGGATCCGCATGCACTCGACAATCGGCTACCGCTCACCCTGTTAGTACGAGAAGATGGCCGTGTTGTCTTAACCCAGTGTCCGGTAAATCGAGACCACCTCAACCGGCACCGTTGTGCCGCAGGCAAGACCAGCGGCCGACGAGGTAAAGTGAGTACACCCGTGCACTGACGGAATCCGCGGCTGAGTTTTCCAGGTCCGACCTGTAGATGACCCGATAAATCCAACAACAATAGAGATAAACCCTTTCATGTCTGGCATCCACCCGCTCCGTCTGCTGCTGCGTATGGTGCTTTGCATCGGCGCAGCCCTCTTTGTGCTGTGGGCGGTTCTGGCCCTCTGGATAGATGGACCCGTCTCGCGCACGGCTGCCGGGCTCCTCATCGGCATTCTGCTGGCGGCTCTGGTCGGGGCTGTCATCTGGATCCGCCCGTTCCGGCGATCTCTGGCAGTCGTCGTCGGCTTGTGTATCGCCGTGGCGGCCTGGTGGCTGACCCTTTCGCCCGCCAGCGACCGCAACTGGCAGCCGAATGTGGCGCATCTGCCCACCGCGACCCTGGATGGTTCTCTACTGACGATCAACAACGTCCGCAGTTTCCGTTATGGGGATGACGAAGCAGACGCTGAAGAGCGCTGGATCACCGCCACCTATGACCTCGATCAGCTCGTGGGCTTCGACATCTTCTTCTCTTTCTGGGGACCTCAGGCTTACGGTCACACCATCGCCAGCTGGGAATTCGCTGATGGTCGCCACCTGGCGGTCTCGATCGAAACCAGGAAAGAAGTCGGTGAGTCCTATTCGGCAATCCGCGGTTTCTTCCGCCAGTTCGAGCTCTACTATGTGGTGGCAGAAGAGACAGACGTTGTGGCTCTGCGGACCAATCACCGCGGTGAGCGGGTAGAGCTGTATCGTATTTTCACCCCTGATGAGGGTGATCGGGCCATGCTTCTCGACTATGTTCAAGACATCAACGAGCTGGCCGCAAATCCACGCTGGTACAACGCGCTGACCCAGAACTGCACCACAACCATCTGGAAACACGCCAAAGCGGTTGGCTCAAAGTTCCCGCTGGACTGGCGGCTGCTGGCCAACGGCTATGTTCTTGAACTGGCTTATCAGCTGGGTACCGTCAACAGCACGGTGAGCCTCGATGAACTGAGGCGGCGCAGCGACATCACCGAGCTTGCAATACAGAACGGCGACGGTGGTGATTTTTCCAGGACCATTCGCCAGGAACTGCTCGAACGGCCCACAGCCTTTCCGGCCGCTCGCCCGTAGCGCCCACACCATTGCGATGCCTCTGTGCGGCTTCCCATCCTTTACTGCTTGCGTCGCCGTCCCTACGCGATACGAACGCGGATGTCGCTGGCTTATGCCGGAATCAGTTGCGAAGTTCGCGAAGTCAGGCTGAGCGCCAAGCCACCCTCGCTGCTGGACGTCTCCCCCAAAGCCATCGTGCCAGTGATGCTGATCGGTGATTGAATGCCGAACACCGGCACCGTTACCTCGGCTTCGGGCGAGCCGCCGTGCCGGTACGGCTGGCTGTCCGGCCCGTAGCGATGCCAGGTGCCGGTGAAATTCGAATGCTCCCAGTAGCCCGTGCGCTCGCCGCGGTCGTTAAACTCGTCGATACGCGACTTCGATAAGGGATTCAATTTCAGCGCGGCGCGGCGGCGTCCATCCGCGGTCCGAACATCAAGCTGTTTCCGGGTATCCGGACGCCTGCGCACGGTCGCAAGTTGCTCGCCCCGTGTTCCGACGATTTCGTAGCGATCCCGATCAAGCGGGCTTTGTCGAACGCTCGCGACTGTGCGGCCCTTCGAATCGGCCACCCGGTAGCTGTATGTCTCCGTCGAGGGATCAGATCGGGCCTGGGTTGCCAACAGGAAGACCAGGAGACCGCAAGCGGCCATCATACTGCCGGACTCTTCGGGCTCAGAGTAAGGATCTGCCTTGCCGCGCTGAACTGCATGGCCGGGCAGACCAGACGGGCAGAAATGTCGCTTTCGAAGCATTGGCGCGCCACCAGAGAAAAGACAACCCCAGCTTAGACCTCTGTAGTCGAGAGGAAAAACCCGCGCTGCCGAGCTGACCTGCATGGACTGGCAGACCTCACGGGCAGGAGCCTCGCTTTTCGATGACCGGAAACTCGAACAGGGAAAAGACAGCCCCAGCTTGATCAAACCCGCCAGCCCGGAGCTCTCCGCCATGTCCGTCGATTCGCCCCGCTTGACTGTGACCCATTCATTCCCGGGGTACCCTGTCCCAGTGTCGTCTATGTTTCTTGTAGTTCACGAGTCCGACGGTCCGCGACGCTTGCTGCTCACGCTGGACGCCCGGACTCGGGCCGATGGATCCGGCCACCCAAATCCTTTTCTTGATACCCGTTAACGGAGAACACCCATGGTCCTTCCTCGATTCCCTGATGAAGAATTCCGGCATTCTCGGCAACCTGAGCGAGCTGGCCGGCCAGAGCCCGCAGCTGGCACAGGCCGCACAGAGCCTGTTCAGCGCGAACGATTCCTCCGTCGGCGGCAGTGGTGGTCTCGCCGGAATCATCGGCGCGCTGCAGTCCTCCGGGCTGGACGACGAGCGTCCTCCTGCTCGGCGGCGGAGACAACAAGGCCATCTCGCCGTCCCAGCTGGAATCCGCCCTCGGCAGCGACACCTTGGCCCAGTTCGCCAGCAAGGCGGGGGTCGGCGGACAGGAGGCCAGCGCCGTC
>CAVPIA010000006.1:0-250211 GCA_963704875.1 uncultured Gammaproteobacteria bacterium
CAAAACACGTCATTCACCTGCTTCTAACAAACGTCCTGTTTTCAAGCAATCGGACATCCAGAATGTGGCCGGCTATCTGGGAGTATCTAACCCGCATCTGCACCGGGCGAACCCTCCGGTGGATAGTCCAGGGTGTCGGTAATCTTCCTGCGCTGGTCCTCGGCCATATCCGGGAACGGCAAGGTATGCGCAGACGACCATTCGCGCACTTGCTTCTCTGCATCCTCCTGTTGTTCTTTGTCGAGTCCACCATCACGACCGAGATACAGCGTACTGGACGGAAACGCGAAACCGGTCCCGGCCTTCCCGACGACTTTCATAATACGCAGGAGGATATCCTCCTGTATGGCGAGGAAATCGTTGTAATCCGTTGTTTTGATATAGACACGAATCGCGACGTTCAGGGAATAGTCGCCATATTCAACGAAGCGCACGCGAATCGGATCAGCGACCGTGTGAATGGATTTCGGGTGTGCGTGCAGCAGTTCCCGCAGCTCCGCCAGCAAGAAACGTAGCTGGTCGTCGGTTGTCTCGAAGCGCAAACCGAGTTTGGTGTCCAGTAACATGCGGTCACACTTGCTCATGTTGACGATGTGCCGCTGCGCGAATTCGGCGTTGGGAATAGTCACCAGGGTCCGATCAAAACGACGGATCTTGGTGGAACGCAGACCGATGGATTCCACCCGGCCGACCGGGCGCCACCCCGGCGTTGAATCTTCATCATAGCGACAGAGATCGCCAATGCCGAGCGGACGGTCGGCGAACAAATTGAGTGTGCCCATGAAGTTTTCCAGCGTGTTCTTCGCTGCCAATGCAATGGCGACACCGCCTACGCCTGCGCCGGCAACCAGCCCATACACCGGAACGCCAAGGTCGTTCACAAGGCGGAAGACGAGCACCAACGTTGCCAGAATACCAATGAAACGCGCCGCAAGCCTGATGAGATTTGCCTCCAGGCTACGGGGGTTAATCCGCGGCGAGGAAATGATACTCGCTCCGATCCAGTTTGCGATAAGCCACACGACCCAGACCAGTGCAATGCCCTTTGCCACCTCGATGAGATAATCAGGCAATGCCACGGCGGATCCCGTCACGCTGATCTGATCGAGCACAAGGTAACCCAGCATGGGCGTAAGGAGGAGGATCGCCACCGGCGTGCTCAGATGGAGCAGAGTTGAAGGCCAGGAGCCGTCCCATGGTCTGCGTCGGATCCAGCGGAAAATCAGGATCACCACACAAAGTACGAGTCCCAGCAGCAGCAGCATCGCAAACCATTTCCACAGCACCTGGCCCATGACAGCCGTGTTGGCCCAATCGGGAAGTGCCTCGCTCCAGGCCAGCGGAATCATCCATCCGGTTATCAATTGCTCGGTCCGGGAAAGATTCTCTGTCGGCACCGGGCGCAGGTAAGGCAGTTCACGCGCCAACTCGTAGAAATACTCCGCCCGCTTCACCGTGTCCGGGCTGAACAGAAACTCCCCGGCATTTGGGCCTTCCACGACCGCGGCAATGGTGATCTCAGTGCCCGGCAGCCGCCAGGTCTTCGCTGACTGATCGAGCCTCGTCAGCGGTTGCATCGGGAATCTCCTCGATGTCCGGCAACTCCACGCGGGCAATGACCTCCCACAGCAGCAAAAAGGTGGCGAACCCGACCCCGGTCCGCGCAGCAGGCGGGACCTCGACTCAGATCCAGCAGCCGACTGGCTTTTTCTTCGATGCGCAGGAAAGCGTCCTGCGTCGCCGGACTGGGAGCGTCACGGTATTCGGTATAGAGGCGGGCCGTCTCATCAGTGACAGCCATAAAACTTTCGAAGGTCGCGCGTGGGCTCGACGTATCAATGGGTGCGAGGGGGTTCTCGGCACCAGCGGTGCCTGCAATAACCCATAGTAATAGCAAGCCTGTCAATCTGATCAACACGTGATGATCTCCTCGCTCGGTAAGACGATGTATTTCTTTTCTAGCGGTTCGGACCCGATACCGCCGCCGCAACAGCGCCGGACTGAGTGAGTCCGGTCACCCGTTCTGCGGAGCGTCAATCTCGGAAGGTAACGTGGAATTTTTAACACGGGTAAGCCGTATGTTCTGGCCATTGGGTTCATTCCGCCTGTGACGTAGAGCCTGGACCAACGCTTGGCGCCTGTGTATCAAAGGATTGGCACCTCGTAGTTGAGAATCACGCGGTAGTCCCTGACATCGAATCCACCGGCCACGTCTTCGTCCTGATCGAGAAAGGCGGCACGCGCCCGCAGCCACAGGCCCTTGACGGCCCTCGACTGGAATCGATAGTCGACAGTGATGTCAAATTCGCTTTGATCGGGTAATGCATTCGATCCGCTATCCGGCGTATACCCGCGCGCGTAATTGACAAAGCCACTCAGACCCGGCACACCGAGGGGCGTGAAGTCGTAAGACGCACCTGCCAACCAGGCATCTTCGCCCGCACGATTGAAATCGCTCAGCATCAAGGACAGATAGCCCGGATAACCGCCATAGGGGCTGCGGATACGAGCGTTGTCATCGGTCGAAGTGAAAGCCAGTGTGAAGATCGCATTGCGCCAGCTGCCACTTACCTTTCCACCGTAGACGAAGGTATCGAAGTCACCGCCGATGGCATCGCCGACATCCTTCTGGTGAGTAAATTGTCCACCCAGCCGCAGTGCCGGACCCCGCCGGAAACTCCAGACCGCATTCGCCTCCGCGTAGAACGTATTGAAGTAATCCCAGGAATACAGGTTGATTGCGCCGACATTCACATCATCATTGAAGTTGTAGAGAAACCCGGCCATGGTCATTGGCTCATCCGTGTTATCAAAACCGGCAGCCTCCGACATGCTGACAAACTCATCGGAGAAGCGACGCTTCATCTTTGTCACGTGCGAGACGCCAAAGTCCCAACTGGGCTGCGTGTACATCACCGTATACGCCTCGAAGGTATTGGGCACCATGCGGCTGTCATTCTTGTTGATATAAGGAAGGTCGAACGCCTGCCGGTACAGCGTCGCAACAGTATCCTGCCCAAGCTTCAATTCGACGTTGGCTTCGCCCAGCACCCAGAAGCCCTCCTGGCCCCGCTTGAGTAACAGCGTGCCATCCTTGTCGTCGGGACCGTAGGCTTTCTGCGTGGTATATAAGCTGGCGTTGAGCTTGACGCGGTCGCGCCACCAACCCGAACCGTAAACCAGGCCACCACCGTAAGCCAGCGCCTCGCTGTCTAAGATATTTTCGCGGTGGCGGTCGAAGTAATACTCACGCGGTTGCATCGACAACTGGGTGTCACGCCAGAACGGGGGCGTCGTCTCCAGACGTTTTTTCAGGCTGGGAAAAGCAGCCGGCTCCGGCGCCTCAATCGAGAACGCATTTTCCATTGGACCTTCGGCATCCTCCACCGTCGTCGGCGCAGTTTCCTCGCCAGCGATATACTCTGCCGCCAGTGCTGCGGAGAGCACATGCAAACACAGCAGCGCGAGCGCGCCTGCTCTGCTGATCATTCGCCGGGCATAGCGCATCACTGCGCCTAGAACGCCAAACGCGCTCGCAAGCCAAAAACCCAGGCCGTGTCATCATCCGGATTCAGCGCCGGGTCGATCAGTAATTGCGCGCTCGGTGTGATCGCAATTTCTTCGGCCACTTGCCAGCGGTAGTAGACCTCCGTTGCATATTGGTCATCAAGATCCGGACCCAACAGGGCGTCGTTCGGCCGCCCCCAATTGAGGCCGAAACCAAGCTGGCTTCCCGATCCCAGCGTCGCCATGCCGCCGGGCGTATAGCCGCCACCGATGCTGACCGACCGCTCCAGCAGGCTGCCGCTGTCCTCTGCCCACCCGGCCCGGACGAACGCCAGCCATTTGTCGCCGATGGTGTGGTTAAAGGACAGCACACCCCCCCAGCCGTCTTCTACGCCCAACTCATCTCTTTCATCCGCGTGCCACAGGGTCAGGTGCACGTTGTTGAGGTAGTAGGCCTCCTGTGAAGCGCCGGTCCAGCCTATCTCGAAGTGCTTGAAGTATTCACGATCATTGGTAAAAGTGTCGAACCCGTCTCCAGGGGATCGGTGGCATCCCCATTCTCGTCGACGAAGCCGGCCATGATGTAGACGTCATCCGTCAGCCAGGCCGCCCCCGCAAACCCCAGTGCGCCATCGCTGGGAAGGTCGAGCGCGCCGACCCCGATGCTAAATGCGTAGTTGAAAAAATCTGTCCAGGGGCTGACCAGCGGGAAGACATCGACGTAATCGCTGATATCGAGCCAACCACCGACGACCTCATACTTGCCACCCTGGAACTTCTGGTCCCAGTAGAGCGTGTTGAGCCGCCACCCTTCGTCGTTGTAGGGGAGGTTTGAGATTCCGGCATAGCCCAGGCTCTCACCAAGGAAGGAACTTGGTCCCGTATCGGTATATTCGTCCGTACGCTCGACAAGAAAACTCAGGTGACCCGGGTGAGTCGAGCCCCGGCCAAACGCCTCCCAGACACCGCTGAAGCGAAAGATGCCGCCCGCTGCGTCGTTGTCGGTACCCGACTGGTTATCGCTGGACCTCAGGTAGGTCGTGTTGTACTCCACCCCGAAGGCCAGGCCGTACTCCTCTTGGAGCTCGTCTTTCCATTCGTACCAGGAGTTCAGGAAATTCAGCTTGAGAGGTGTATCTGTTGAAACGCTGTCAGATTCGATCCGGTTCAGTGGGGCATCCGGCCCGCCGAAACCCCTTGACCGCTCTTCGCTGCTCACGTCTTGAGCGAAGGCGGTCTGAGCCGCCATCAGTGCCCATACGACCATGACGAAAAATCGACATAACAGTCCGCGCGCACCGGGGTTTTCGAAGCGCTCTATCATCCCAGTTGACTCCAGGTTGTCACTGCAATCTGCTGCTGATGGCCGTGGCAGCCGGCGCAAGGGCACCGGCTGCCACAACCTTGCCAGACAGATCAGGCTTCTTTTACGTTTGCTCGCACGTTGTAGGTTTCAGAACCAAACCAGTCCAGCATGCGTACGTTGACGTCGTCCGGGTGATCCAGCATCGACCAATGGCCGCCTTGAATGAATTCAATACGGCACTCAGCATCCACACGTGAAGGAGTATCAATGGCCTGGGTCGGCCACAAGAACATATCTTGCTCAGGGTAAATCACCATGACCGGCACCGTGACGTTCGGATAGAAGTTCGGATCTTTGGCCGTTGCCAGGTAGTCCATGACCATAGGGTTGGCTATGTCATAGTTTAGCCATTCGATACGGCCGGTCTCTTTGATGAGTCGCTTAACCTCTTCTTTTTCAGGATGCGAACAGAAGAAAAGATCGAAGTATTTGAAGTCGTTCGTCATATAAAGTTCTTCCATACCTGGTTGAGTATGATGGAAGGTAAACCAGTTGGTCTTAACGGATTCAAGCATGCGCTCGGGGGTGCCTTTTTCCTGAGTCATGTCGTGGGCCTGGCCAAACACACAGCCCAAGTGGCCAACTGACAAGGAACAGTATTTTCTGAACAGCTCCGGTTTCTGCATGATCATGGCCCATGTAATGGCAGAGCCCCAGTCATGACCCACTAAGTTGATATCTTTAAGCTTTAGTTTGTCGATAATTTCAAACATATGGTCGATGATTTTTTCAACCTTGTAATGCTCAACTTCAACTGGACGGTCAGTTTTACCGTAACCCAGAGTATCTGGAACAATCACTCGGTAACCTGCATTTAGTAATGCCGGTGCCTGATATTTCCAACAGCTACCATCATCTGGCATGCCGTGAACCAGCATCACTACACCTTTTTCACCGCTGCCTTGATCACTTACGTGGTAATTCCAACCACCGATTTTCATACTCTTGCCTGGTAGTGACATGATCGCTTCTCCTATTGGTCAAATGGGTTGCCCTGGCATGACGAGCAATTCTGTCGATGACTTTCCCGGGAATCAGGCCGGTTCAACCGGGTGTCAAATTCCAGGGTCTGGCGCCGATCCGATGCGTTCGCCTGAGTATCAAGATATGTTAGCGGGCAACCGTTTTCTGGCCATTAGACGCCATGCGGAAACTTTTTCCGGAGCACTGCGCGTGCTTACCACAGACGCACACTGACTTGGTCGCCAGGATGCTTCCGAGCGAGTCAAGTCAGTCTGTGTGGCAGCACGGTGTTGGGTAGCCTGGAGTCTTCGGCAGCTAGCCGCGTGTTGAAGTTAAGATGTTGTTAAATCACTCGACCAGCTCGATTTCACCGGGTCGCCAGCTCTTGTCTATCCAGGCCTGCTCAGGGCCGTACATCCGCAGACCAATCCACCAGCTCTTGCCGGGAATGGTCTGCAGCCAGTTGCTTTCCTGATCTTTGGGCGGTTGGGGTGCAAAGTAGATATCGTATGAACCATCAGCGTTCTTATTTATCCCCTTGTCCTGGCTGCCAAGCGTCGGGAACTGCTGATCGGTCTGCAGCTGTGAACGCGTCTGGGTGTCGTATAGGGTGACGGCCCAGAAATCCTTGACCGGCGGGTTCGGTGGCAGGTGCAGTTTGTAGGTCTTCGATCCGTCCAGTACCTGTCCTTTCGAATCCAGCATGGCCAGACCATAATCCGATCCCTTGCCGGCCACTGTCACCGCCATGGCAGGGGACACCACGATGTAACCAAAGTGAAACAGGATGCGCGGATCAAGACGATAGGCGCCGTTCGTGGTGAACGTTGTATCCTTGTCGGCATAGGCCATCACCCAGGCGCTGTTCTCGCCATAAATCAGGTTGCCCGGATCGCGGGGAAAGTAACTGATAGCACGGGCAGCGGCGTTGCCAATCGCGGCTGCATCGACAAGGATCTTTTTCATCCGCGCATCGGGATTAAAGGGTTCACCCTTTTCGATGCCAATGGCGGCCATCATCCCCTTGGCTTCCGGGCCGAGGTAATCGGCAGGTTCGGTCTGGATCAGTGCATGCAATTGTTCGAAAGCGCTGTAGTCGTTGGGCAGCACCGTGTCCATCGCTTTGCCCGAGACATTGATGAATTCCATCTTGTCAGGATTCGATGCCTTGGCCAGCGGGTAGACTTTCAGGTTGTTGCGGATGTTCTCCGAGGCGGCCTTGAGACCTTTGTCCAGATAGCCGCGCATAAACACCCAGACGCCACTGGTCTTGGAGGGAACGACAAAATAGCCCTCCGGTACCTCACCCTCGTATCCCGGAGGAAGCACCAGGAACTTGCCGCCCTTGCCTTTGTCGGGGCCGGCAACGCCCAGGTCCGTCATGTAGTGGAAAGCCATGTCGTCGAGGACGCCCAACATCCTGGGCGGAAGATCGATGACTGTGGGGCCGTCCTTCTCCAGGTCGAGAAACCCCACCGCGTACATGGTCGAGGTGTTCCCGGTCAGCAGCGTCGTGGTGGAATCCATCAAGGTATCCCAGATACAGATCTGATTGCTTCTGGCACATCCGACCTTCGCCTGCCCTTCCCTCAGTGCGTACATGGAGAGTGCCGGGATGGAGTTCAGGAATACACTCACCGCCCGCGAACGATCGAGATAGTCGTACACTGTTTCGACTGTGTCTCCGGTCGGGACGCCGTCAAAATAATTGAGCGTACCGATCGAGGTATCCACCTTGTCCGGGGCTGTAATCGATGTCGGGATGTCAGTGGTCATTTTCAGCTTCGGAGATTGCGCTGCAACTGTCGTCGCCGTGCCTGTGGCTACTAACCCGGCAACGGCCAACGTGGTTAACCATTTCGTTTTCATCTTGTACTTCATTCTCTGTTATCGCCTAATTGACCAACTCAGGATCACCCGGTCGCCAGGTCTTGTCGAACCAGGGCTGCAGCGGGCCATACAGGCGAAACAGCATGTTCCAGCCTTTGCCGGGGACAGTTTGCAGCCAGTTGGCTTCCTTGCCGGCAGGTGCTTTTGGACCGATGTACACATCGTACGAACCATCCTCGTTCTGCTGCAGACCTTTCTTGTTGTTATCCAGACCCGGGAACTGTTGATCAGTCTGCAGCATGGCGCGTGTCTGGTTGTCGTACAGGGTAAAGGACCAGAAATCCTTGGCCGGGACATTCGGTGGCAGGTGCACCTTGTACGTCTTGCTGCCATCGAAAGCGTTGCCATCAGCGTCGAGATACGCCACGGCATATTGCGAACCTTTGCCGACCATCTTCATGGTCATTGCCGGGGTGATGCCGGTGGCATAAAAATGGAAATAACTGCGGGCATCGAGCACGCGTGCACCATCATCGAGGAATTCATGACTGCCGCCGGGGAACGGCGTACTCCAGACACCTTCGCCCGGGTAAAAATAGAACATGTCATCGCGTGGACGTGCCGCCAGGGTGCGCGCCGTTGCGGCGCCCACATCGGCGGCCTCGGTGAGGATCTTTTTCATCCGCGCATCGGGCTTGAAAGGCTGCCCTTTCTTAATGCCGATGGAAGCGAGAAATCCCAGTATCTCAGGATCTGCACTGTCACCCGGCTCGGCCTGGACCACCTCATTGACCTCCTCGAAAAAGCCATAGTCCATGCGATGGATGGTGTTGTTGAACTTGCCGGAGACATTAACGAAGGTCATTTCCGGCGGGTTATCCTTTTGCGACAAGGGATACATACGGAAGATCTTTTTCGTTGTTTCAACGGCCGGGGCAGGATTGCCCTCGACCTGGAAACCGCGCCAGATCACCCAGTTGCCATACGTTTTGGAGTGGGCGACATGATAACCCTCCGGGATGTCGCCTTTGTAACCGGGTGGGATGACCAGGGTCTTGCCGCCCTTCCCTTTATCCGGGCCGGCGTTGCCAAAATCAGCGACATATTCAAAGAAATGATCGTCGATAATACCCAGCACATTGGGCGGAGTTTCGATCACGTACGGCTCATCTTTCATCTCCAGCCAGGCACACATGTACACCGAGGTGGTATTCGGTGTCAGCCACAACGCCTTTGAGTCCATAAGTGTTTCGAACAACAGCGCGGTCGTGTTGGCCGGGCCGAAGTCGAGAATCCCCTGGCGCATGCCATACATCGACGCGATCTGGATACTGTTCAAATAGGCCTGCACACCGCGCTGGAAATCGAGGTTGTCATAGACCTTTTGCGCGGTCTGCTCGTCCGGTACCCCGTCGGTGAGGTTCAGGGTACCGAGGCGGGTCTCAAGTTTATCCGGCGTCGCGATCCCCGGCGGGACGTCGGTGGTCATTTTCATTCTGGGCGCCTCTGCCAACGCCGTGGCGGTCAAGCTCGAAACGAGGCATGTTGCCAATATCGATGAGATAAACTTGGTGCCGCTCATGTAACTTCTCCTTAAGATTGAGTAAGGATTTGCTTGCAACGTAAGACCCATCAACCACCGAATATCGGCCGCTTGCTAAAGGCAGGCTTCGGAACAACAGGCGAGAAAAGAAACCGAAGGTTCCACTGGGGGCCAAAGGTATCAGGCCTCTCCACGTAATAGTGCAGCTCGATACCCCATTTGACCGGCAGAGGTCCAATCTTGGACATGGTGTTAAAGCCAAGCCCCACGGGAACCGACCACCTGTTATCACTGTCTGCCTCCCAGTCGGCGGTAATATTCGGGCTACCGAGACCAATGTTGGTTTCCTCGCTCAGTCGATAAAAGGCTACGTACTGAATGTTGGTCAAGTTGACGCCATCCCGGTCTTCATCGCCGGCGAAATCCCACCACTGCTGCACAACGGTGCCCAGAATCCAGCCCCCCGGCGGCCCCACATGAAAAGCCAGGCCCATGGGGCCGGCGCTCCATTTGCCGGTACCGAACCTGTCGTCAGTGGCCGTATTCAGCATGGTGGTCACACCGAAGCCAGCGATATTCGGCGGTTTTGCCATTTCGTTGGTGGCAAACGCATTCCACAGAACGATGTCGCCCAGCTCGAACTGGCGATCGAATTCCACCGAGGCCGTTAACGTTCCGCCCGGGTATTGCGTTGGAGTCCCCTGGGAAACACTGGGCGCATCCCAGTAGAGGAGCGGGATCACGGGGCGGAAGATCCACTTCCAGTTCTCGGTCAATTGGAACGGCATCACCGGCTGGATTTGTGTGGTATTGAAGAGCTTCTTGTCTTCGCCGAGAAAGTCCAGCGCATCACCGTCATACCAGGTGGCGTCGTTCTGACCGAACAGCAGCCACAGTTCTCCGAGCGGATTGTTGATCATCTCGTTGATCTGCGCCTTGGTGTACTGGCCCTCCTTGGGAGAACCACTTGAGGTGCCGTTGCCGGTGTCTCCGGAATCTGCCTGCGCCAGTTGCAGGGAATACGACGTAAGAGACGGCAATTGGTTATTTGCGTCTATCTCGCCTCCGCTCCAAAGAATACTTGCGACCGAAGACGGGCCTTTTGTATCTGCTGCGGTTGCAACGCCGATTCCCATCAGGCCCGCCACAGTCAATTTAAACAGGTATTTTTTCAGCACCAGCTTGTCCTTTCCCTTTCGAACATTCAGCCTAGTCCTTCAGGCGGTTAACTTCTGGCCATTCCGTGCCAGCACTCTGTCAAAAAGTGGCTGCCAGACTCACGGCCATAGCGACTAGTCGCGCCGTCGGTAGGCTCTCGGCGACATACCTGTCCAGCGACGAAACGCCCGGCTGAAACTGCTGGGATCGTTGTAACCGAGCGCCCTGGCGACTGCGCTCGTCTTCGCGTCCGGCTTGTCCAGCAGCCGGCAGGCCAGTTCGTGGCGCGTCTGCTCAACCAGTCTGCTGTAGCTCAGGCCGCTCTCCTTAAGCCGGCGCTGCATGGTGCGTACCGGGATCCCGAGCCGATGCGCCGTATCGCCGATGGTTGGATAGCGCACGGGTAATCGCTCTTTAATCAGTGTCTTGTAAGTCCGGCACGTGCCGCGATCCTGCATGAGAATGTTTCTCACCATTGTTTCGGAGCCTACTTGCTGCAGCTCAATGACTTGGTTTCTACCGCAATGTAGGATGAACTTCTGGCCATTGAATGCCAATTCGGTCTGTCGAGTCGGATTGAATCGGCGAAATAGCAGCGGCATTGCGTATGACGCTGGCGTGAAATGGCCAGAATAGCCTGGCGCGATATGTCATGTTTTCACTGAGACCCGCATCGAAAATGCTAAAGTCTATGGAGCGGATCGATGGCAGACATCGGTTCCGGCAACGTACTCAATGGTGGTTGAGCAATGAGTCTCGTACCTTGTTACCGCGCAGAGCACCTGCTCCCCTATCTTGACCTGCTGCGCAACATCGGCGCACCAGTGGAGCGCGGCTTACGCCACGCCAGACTACCCACACTAATTGCCGCTGGAGACGACATCTACCTGCCCCTGTTTCCCACCCTTACATTCCTCAATAACATGACCAGAATAGAGGGCATCGACGAGGCCGCTTTGCGGGCGATGGGTAAATTTGAAATTGCCGATCTCGGCGAGCAGTTCCTCGCCAGGGTGAGCTGTGTACCAACCCTGAAGGCTGCCCTGGAGAGGTTCCGTGACCTGGTGGCTGTTGAGGACACGAATGCAAGGTTCGGGATCAGCTACGGGGAAACGGCGGTCAAACTGCGCATGTCGGCTCGTATTCTCCTGAACGCACAGGACCAGTACTTCGACGACTGGGGTGACCTACTGGTAATGGTGGCCGTCGTCCGTGCGTTCGCCGAACGCGCCTGGCAACCACCCGAAATGGAATTTCGTTCAACCGTTATACCCGGTCGGTATGCCGCGGAACAGTTCCCGAACACACATTTCATCACCGGGCAGAAGTTTACCTCGATTACCGTGCCGTACGAGCTGTTGAGCTTGCCGCCTCGCGTCACATCCGATGTCAGTCGATCACACGCCAGCCTGCCCGCCGCGCCCCCAATCGCTGCTGTTTTAGGAACCGATGGCAGCAATTCGCTGAGGGCTGTGTTGTCCGCCTATCTGCCTGAGCAACTGCCAGATATAGGGCTTGCTGCCGAAATGGCCGGGACCAGCATCCGCACACTGCAGAGGCGCCTGAAGGAAGGTGCCCTGTCTTACTCCGGCTTGATCAGTGAGCTTCGATTCGAGGCCGCTGCCCGGCTGTTAAGGGAAACCGACGCAACGGCACTGGAGATTGCCCTGGAAGTCGGCTACGAAGATCCGTCACACTTCAGCCGGGCTTTCAAACGCACCGCGGGCATCAGCCCGCGCGAGTATCGTCGCCAGCATCGACTGCACTAGGCCGAAGTCCTGCACAATAGTAGCTGATTTTGACTATATGTTAGTTGGCCCTGTTCCGGGAGCTCTCCCGCATACCATTCGCCTGTTCGACTTGCTGGGCGCGTGCGCGTTCCAGCTGGCCCGAACGCCAGTACTCGATTTTGCTTCACTAGTACTCAGACGCAGCCCGCCGCAGATAACGAAGCCTGCCCAACCTCCAGGATTAAAGCAATTTCGAATCCCCTATCCCGCTTATCAAGGGCTTGGCATTACCTTCAGTTCTCAAATCTACTTCACAGGTCAGCAGCCCCCTCGACATGGTCCTTGTCGGCATGACTCAAGAACATGTGATTGATCGTCACCTCGTTGCCTGGCAGGTCCAGTCGATACTTCCAGATCAGAAAGCCGAGGGCGCGCGCCTCGAGGCCACCATCGATCAGTGTGGTGGTGCCGTTCGGTGTGACGATGAACGCCGCGTCACCCTGACCAACGTCCAGAAGGTACATCTCAACCGGACGCACGCTCGACAGCGCCGGCGGCTTCCGCTCCCCCGTGCGGCCTCGATATCGGACGCGCCGGTAGTCGCCACCGCTTGGCGCTGTGCCGGAAAGAGTGTTGACCTCGTCGCCGAAGATCAACACGTAGCTGGATCGGATACCGGCCTCGTTGGTGAAATAGAAACGATGGGTCTTCTTATCAAGATAGCGCTGTGCCTTTGTGGGTCCCTCCCCTCGACATCGGACGCTTGGCCGCTTTCGGCGTTCGCCGCCTCGGGCTCCGTGCCATATATCAACCGTAGCAAAGCCACAGACGCCTCATCGGCCCGGTGGCTTCTGGTGACTACAAGTGTCGTGTATCGACTGAGGGACCGCCAAACCCCGGAAAGCGGCCTTTAGCTGAGTCTGTGACCCGACGTCTGCTACCGACCCATTGCTGCCCTTCGTGATGAGCAAGCAATCGGTCAGAATCATAGGCTGGGAATGTCCATCGTTCCGGGGACAGGCCATTACTTCTGCAGTTCGAACTCACCCGGCTTCCAGGTCTTGTCGAACCAGCTCTTCTCTGGCCCATACAGGCGCAGCAGCGAACTCCAGCCCCTGCCGGGCACGGTCTGAACCCAATTGTTTTCATGACCCTTGGGGGCCGTCGGGCCGAACCATACATCCACCGAACCATCGGTATTGATGACGATGTCCTGGTTTTTGCTACCTATGCTTGGGAACTGCTGGTCCGTCTGCAGCATCGATCGGGACTGGTTGTCATACACGACGAAGGACCAGAAGTCCTTGGCCGGGATGTTCGGTGGCAGCTGGATCTTGTAGGTCTTGGCACCATCCAGCGGCCTGCCCTTGTCGTCGGTGGTCGCCATCACGTACTGCGAGCCGATGCCCACCATTTCGAAGGCCATCGCCGGCGTGATACCGGTGTAGTTGTATGTGTACAGGACGCGTGCCGCCAGGTTGCGCACACCCGGTTGCGAGAGGAACTGGTAGCTGCCGCCGACAAACGGGAAGAACCATGAGCTGCCCGGACTGAGGTAGGCTTCCTTCATCCGGGGCTTGAATGCAATGGTGCGCGCGGCGGCATTACCCACGGCCACGGCTTCGGTGAGCGTTTTTTTGAGTTTTTCGTCCGGATTGAAAGGTTTGCCCTTCTCGATGCCGATGGCAGCGAGCATGCCGAGAATTTCCGGGCTGTAGGCCTCGTTCGGCTCTGCCTGGACAATCTCGTTGATGTCCTCGAAGAAGCTGAAGTCGTTGCCGCCGATGGTATTGAAATACTTGCCGGAAACATCGATGAACTTCATCGGCGGCGGGTTCTTGGCGTCGGCCAGTCTGTAGACCCTGGCGAACTTCTTGGCGTTCTCGACCGCGGTCGCGGTACTGCCGTCCTTGAGGAATCCACGCCAGAAATACAGGTTCTGGAAGGTGGGGGATCGGAACACGAAGTAGCCCTCGGGCACCTCGCCCTTGTAGCCGGGTGGCAGCAGCAGGTACTTCCCGCCCTTGCCCTTGTCCGGCCCGGCGTTGCCGATGTCACCGACGTAGCGGAACCAGTGGTCGTTGACGATGCCCAGGATATCGGGTGGCGACTCGATCACCAGCGGGCCGTCCTTCAAGTCCAGCCACATCGCGTTGTAGATGCTTTCGGTGTTGGCGGTGAGGAACAGTGACCTGGAGTCCATCAGTTGCTCGAAGATCAAAACCGTCTGGTTGTCTCCGCCCTCGCTCTTGATGCCTCTGCCAAGCGCGTGGACCGATGCACCCGGCAAGGCGTAAAGAAAAGCTTCCACGCCATGCATGAACTCCAGGTACTCATAGAGCGTCTCGGCCGTATTGTCAGTCGGATAGCCCTGCGGAAATTCGAGGGTGCCGATCCGGCTTTCGATCCTGGCGGGAGTAGTGATCGACTCCGGGATAGGGGTCGTCATCTTCATCTTCGGGCTGGTCTGCGCCGACGCACTGGTAGCGAACAGCAGGCCGGCAATGACAGCGACGGCCAGGCTGACGGTAGTGTGGGGCAACGTTTTCATGGGGATTACTCCTGGTTTGTGTTTTTGCTTGTGTGCCGCCCCGGATGACTCTCAACCCGGGGCAGCCTCAAATTACAGTGCGATTGCCGAATCCGGTTCACTTCACCTTGAGCAGCTTTGGCTTGGTCCACGAACCGTCCAGCGCAGCTTCGGCAGGCCAGTACAGGCGCATGTACATAGCAAACGGTCCCTTCGGCGCAGGCAGCCAATTCGATTCCTTGTCCTTGCCGGGCGATTCGTTCTGGATGTAGATCGTGAGTCCGCCATCGGCATCTTTCTTCATGTCCGGCAGCATCGGTGAGTTGATAAGGTAGCGGTCAATCGGATTGGCCACCAACAAACTTTGCGGCACGTCATACATGGTCAGTGACCAGAAGGCGTGAACCGGTGGATACTGACCGGCAGTAAAGTGGATCGTGTAGCGATTGGCGCCGCTGAGTGGCTGACCTTCGCTGTCAACGCGATAGATCGGATACATGGCCTCTTCTTTGGCGTTGCCGTAGATGCCGAGTGTGCCGAGCCAGCGGTACAAGTAATTGTCCTTCAGGAATGCGCGGCTACCGAAAACGTCACCAGAGGTGATCTTCCCTTCGCCCATCAACTTCAAGCCACCGTCCCAGGCCTGCCAGGCGTCGGCGCGACCCTGCTCAATGGCCGTCTTTATTGCAGGCGACAACGTGGCGGGGTCGAAGGGCTTGCCACCCTCGATGCCGATCTTGGCGAAGCTTTCCCTGAGGGCCGTTTCGCTCGGCACCGTCGGGCTGTAGCCGAGCACGAAGTTCATGATGTTGAAGAACTCCAGAGAAGTCCTCTGCTCGTCCTTGGTCAGTGGCTTGATGAAATTCACGGCTGGCGCAGCAGGAGGTGGTGTTGTACCCAGGAATGCGGACAGTGGCTGCACCTTGTACTGGTTCTGGATCTTCACGACGTTGTCGATATCGGCAGGATCGAACAACTGCGTGCGAAACACGACATTGCCGAAGTCCGTATCGGAGACGTACACCTTCTTGATGCCCTTGGGCGTCGCACCCTTCCAGCCCGGCCCGACCACCATGATGTTGCCAGCATCGTTGCCAGTGGTTCTCGAACCCGCGTAGCCGATGATGTACGTGTAGGCATCCCACATCTGGACGTCGTAGTAGCGCTTCTTCTCGATCGCCGGCAAGGAAATTACGATCGGCTCGGCGCGCAGATCCAGGCCTATCCAGGAATAGGGCGTGTCAGAATTGGGTGTCTGCACCGCAGTATCGGCCGGTGTATAGACGTTGTGGATGTTCTTGATATGGTTCCAGGGCGCCTTGAAGCTGGGATCGTTCTTGTCCACGTAATAGGCGTACTGGATGCGGTAGTTGTCCACCAGCGGGTAGCCGTAGATGTAGGCTTCCTTGGCGATGACGCGGGCTTCGGCAGGCGTTACGTCGCCGGCCTGCACCAACGGTGCCAGCCCGAACGCGGCTACCAGCGCGATCGTTGTAAACATACGTCGAATTTTCATCAGATTCTTATCCTTTCATCTAATGTCATTTGAAAAAATTTTGAATTGCTAATACTAGTACGATTTCGCTAACCCACCGTGCCTTGTTAGCTCAGAGCTCGAGTGCTTCCCATGGTGTCTCCCCGAGCATGTCGGCAGCCAGTTGTCTACATAGCCCCGGCTTTTGTAGGCACTCAAAGACCGCTTCTGGCTGCGGATTCAGCCGATCGATGCAACACCTAGACTCTTTCACCGTAGAGAAGGATGTTGGAGATGGGATATCCGACCTGGATTTACTATACCGAGACCGATTGAATCCGCAGTAAGGACCGGTCACTCAGAGATCGGACAGGATTCACCCACGTCGGGGCATGCTTGAAACCTCAATGCAACGGGAACGCTGGATCTACCTATCAGTTACGTTTGAAATACCTCGAGTTGGATTCGACAAATATCGCGACAAGCTCTAGCCTGAGACTGGTGGGTCCCTTATTCCGTCAATGATCGACCCGCACTTGAAATGGCGGTCTACCGCGTCGCACGCACAGGTAACTGTTCTTACCTGGCTATTGCTGCTCCAGCCAGATGACGGCCTGATCCCAAAGCGGTTTCGATTCCGGCCTGAAATACCCGAAGTGCCCGATCGCGTTCAGCCCGGCGTCCGCAGGCTGGATATGGCGACGCTCCAGCGTGGGATACGCTCGCATCATCGCGTCGACCGACCGCGCCGTACCCCAGTTATCGTCGCCGAAACTGTAAGCGAGTACAGGCGCGGAAAATCCCGCATAACGCTCCAGCGGCAGCGTGCTGTCCCCGAGCAGGTATTCCGGGTCGCGGCACCAACGGGCCCATTCCAGCGCGGCGCCTTTCGGCAAATCTTCGCCGCCGACCAGACTCCACGGCATGTAACCGAATAGCCTCGATAACAGCGGCAAGGTCAAATGAGCGTGTATCCAGACCATCGCCTTCTGCCCGCCGCCCTGATAACCCCAGTAGCCGCTTTGCGCGGAGATGGTGAGCATGCCGTCGATACAGTCAGCATTGTCGAGCATGCCGGCGAGCTGGCCGCCGACGCTGTGGCCCACCAGAAACAGTTTTCGCGGGTCATGCTGATCGGCCAGCCAGTCCACCAAACCGGCCATGTCCAACGTGACCCAATCCCTGACCCTGGCGACGAACCCGCGTAAGGACTGCGGCCGGGACTCGCCTACGCCGCGATAGTCGTAGCTCACCACCGTGTAGCCGGCCTCGGTCATGGCGTGGGCGAAATGCCGGTAAAACCGGCGCGGCACGCCGGTTGCGCTGTTGATCAACACCAGCTTTCCGGACGAGCGCGTCGGTCGAAACAGGCTTGCGGCCAGACGGTAGCCATCCCTGGCGGGGACGGCAATCTCTTCCGGGATGGACGGTGCTGCTGCTCAGGGAAATGCCTTTAAAAACATAAATAACAGAAGCTTAAATAACTTATCTCTTGTTGGATCGAGACTCTGGTTCGATGCCATGAGGCCGCGCTCGTCCAGCGTTATCCGCGTGATTCAATAGCATATACTCCACCCGGGTGCACACTGGCGGGCATGGGAATCCATCAGCCATGGCGTAACCCAAACGACACGACACAGTCGCAGCCGTCTGGCTGCTTCCCACACGCATCGAGACCAGAGGGTCTACGCATGGCGCTTCCCGAACGCAGACTGCTATCGGATATTCGTGGCGCCAGCCGCCTGGCGTTTGACGCTACCGCGGGTATCGCGGGACTGGTTGGCAATATGCACCGGACCATCCAGATGCGGCCGGGCCCGCTAGGCGACGCCGTGCCCGACGGTCCACGTGGCCTCACAGGCTTTGTCTATCGCACCGTCGAGGGCAGTATCCGCCTGCTCGGACGAGGCATTGACGCCAGCCTGGCACCGCTGGAGCACTACCTGCCAGCAGGCGACTCCAGTCCCGGCCGGGACGTATTTCTGTCCGCATTAAACGGCATCTATGGTGACTACCTTGAGCAAAGCAGAAACCCGCTGGCGATTGACATGGGCCTGCACTACCTGGGCATGCGCCTTGATCCCGAATCCGCCGGGCAGCCGCTAACGCTGCCTTTGTCTGCACCCTCTTCCGGCCGGCTCCTGGTGCTGGTTCATGGCCTGTGCCTGAACGAGCGACACTGGCTCAGAGAGGGTCATGATCACGGCGCGCGGCTGGCGGAGGAACTGGGCTATGCCCCGCTCTATCTGCGTTACAACAGCGGCATGAGCATCGCACACAACGGCCGTGAGCTTGCCAATAAACTGGACCAGCTAGTGAAGTCCTGGCCGGTGCCGGTAGAGGAACTGGTCATCGTCGGGCACAGCATGGGCGGCCTCATCGGTCGCAGCGCCTGTCACCAGGCGGAACTGAACGGGTTGTCCTGGCTGAAAAGCCTGCACAAACTGGTGTGTCTTGGCTCGCCGCATCATGGCACGGTGCTCGAACGTGGCGGTCATTGGCTGGATTCCGCCCTGGCCATGAGCCCTTACTCCGCACCGTTTGCGCGTATCGGCAAACGACGCAGCGCCGGGATCACTGACCTGCGCCATGGCAGCATCACCGACGGCGAACACGAATTCGTGCCACTGCCAAAAGACGTCATGTGCTTTGCGCTGGCGGCAACACTGGGCTCACGGCGGGACGTCTTGAGTGAACGGCTGATCGGCGACGGTCTGGTGCCGCTAAACAGCGCGCTTGGACAGCACAAGGACCCCGGACAGACACTGTCCTTTCCTCGGCACCGCCAATGGATCGGCCACGGCATCGGGCATCTTGAGCTGCTCAATCACCCCGAAGTCTATCGGCGCTTGCGCACCTGGCTGGCAGAAGACTGAGCCACCTTATGCCACCCCTCGGCCATCCCAGGGCCGCCCCAAGGCCACCCTACCGCGCAAGCCGCTGCTTCGTTCTCGCTCTACTCCGCTTTTTGATGGCTGTACATGTGCACATCCCGTTGCGGGAACGGAATGCTGATACCGGCCTCGTCCAGCGCCTTCTTGATCGCTTCGGTCAGATCGTGGGATGCCGGCGCATAGTCCATCGCATTGATCCAGGGTCGAACCGCCAGATTGACGCTGCTGTCACCGAGACTGGCGACGGTGACCTTGGGCTCCGGCTCCGCCAGCGTGTACTCATTTCGAATGATCGCCTCAAGCAGGACCTTCTTTGCATGGTCGATATCGTCGCCGTAGCCTATGCCCACCTCCAGATCCAGTCGTCGGGTTTCCGCATCGGTGAAATTGGTGATCTTGGCATCCATGATCTGGCCGTTGGGAATGATGATCTTGGTGCGGTCCGGCAATCTCAATGTGGTGGTAAAGACGTCGACCTCCTCCACAAAACCTTCGGTATCTGCAACACAGACCAGGTCTCCGAGCTTGTACGGACGGAAAATTATCATCAACACACCGGCGGCGAAGTTGCCCAGCGATCCTTGTAGCGCCAGCCCGATAGCGAGTCCCGCTGCACCGAGGATGGCCACCAGAGATGCGGTCTGGATGCCGAGCGCGCCGATGGATGCGATCACGACAAAAGTCAGCAGCACCGCGTACACGATATTGCGCAGGAACTTGCGCAACATCTCATCCATCTTGGAGCGCTTCATCACCTTGTCGACGATGCTGGCAATCACTTTTGCCGCCAGGCGGCCGATGACAAATATGGCCACCGCTTTCAGGATCAGCAGCCCGTATACCAGGCTGAGATCAATCAGCTTCGGCAATATCTCTTCATAGTTCATCAGTCGTCCCCCCTGAATTTCTATCAAATTTATTGCTTGGCAAGTGCAAGCTTCATCAACTGCCGTCTTGATCCGGAATACACATCCGGGCTACATCAGCATTGCAGGAAAGCGGCCTTCCCATTGGGTCTCAGACCGCCGCCTGAAACGCCATCGGATAATCCAGTTGGCGAAAATCCTCAGCGTAAAAATCCTCGACGATCTGTCGCGATTCCTGACAATAATAGTCTCGATAATCGCCATGATCGGTCGGATTCAAATGGGGCGTTGACTCATAGTCGATCCCCAGATGACGAGCGATCTCGCGGCTGTCCTGCTCCAGTTGGTCCATCCGGCCGACCAGGTCGGGATCAACGTCCCGCAGCCAGCGAGTTTGCGGGTTGCATTGACTCATCCCCCTGACGTTATACAGACCGATGTCGTCGCATTGACCATCGGCGAGTCGACGACAAAAAGAAAGAAATGTCTCGGTTTCGTCCAGCACCTGATACCGCTTGACGTAATAAAACAGCGAGACCGCCCGGCCATAAGGATCGCGGCTGAACGCGAACTTATAGGCAGTGCGATCAAACTTCCTTGAAACAGTACCCCGACGGACGAGTTCGGCGTAATCCATATGGCCAAACGTGACGATGCCACGATTGGGAAATCGGAACCTGGCGAGATGCAGCGACTTTAGCTTTGGCGCGTTTAGCAGGCTGAAGATACTGGTGCCCGCGGTTTTCGGAATCCAGATAAATACGGCGTTGGGCTGACCCAGGGCGTGGAGGTAGCCCGCAAGCAGGGACAGGCCGCTATAGTCGGCGAGCTTGGCTATCTGTCTTCGTCGTCTTCCCATGCCAACAATATAATATTAATTTACCAGTGGTTTATACGGCTTATGTGATGTAGATTATCTAATAGAATCCAACGCAATTATGCGCCGCCTGACGACATCATCAGGCGTGGGAAGCTCGCATTGGATCCCGCCCGCGAGCAACGCTCATCGCAGTGTTTTTGCTGCCACGGAATAGTAATCGATTCCTGCGCCGGCGTGGTCTCAAAAGCCTCGACTGCAGTCATCTCTCGACCAACATTGTCCAGGGTCAGTGAAAAGCAAGCACAGTTGCCCGGGGCCCGATCAGCATCGAGCGCATTGGGCGAAAATGGTAAACTACCGCGCAAATCTGCCGCACCGGAAAGCACTGGTTGCGGTCTATCGATGGCCCGGCTTGCGCGCGTTCTGCGCGCGACGCGCGGGCTGGGACAGGAGCATCCGGCAATGGACCATTGCGTATTCATCCACACCAACCACAAACAGATCGTCGGCGCGATCGTCGCTAAACATGCGCTGCACCGGCAGTCGCAGCATGCGGACAAATTCGACGTCAAACTGATCAACACTCAGGATTACCCGTTCCTCGCGGAGTTTGAGGGCCGTATGTATCTGCGTGACGGCGTTGAACGCGTTTGGCTCAACGAAGATCTGCAGTCCTTCACACCGTTACGCTTCATGCCGCCGGAGCTGATGGGTTATCAGGGACGCGCCGTGGTTATCGATCCGGATATTTTTGCTGTTGCAGACATTTGGGATCTGTTGACGCGTGACATGGGCGACTATTCCATCATGTGCCGCAAGCGGTCCGGGCCGAAGGGCATGGTAGATAAGTGCTATGCCTCAAGCGTGATGTTACTCGACTGCGCGAAGCTCCGGCACTGGCACTGCGAGGAACAATTCCGCGCGATGTTTGATTTCAAACTCGACTACCACGACTGGATCTGCCTGAAGAGCGAGGACCGGAGCAAGATCGGCTTCTTCGAGCACGAATGGAATGATTTCGACAAGCTGAGCGCCAACACCAAACTGTTGCATACCACCCGGCGCAAGACCCAGCCCTGGAAGACCGGTCTTCCGATCGACTGGCGTCCGGCCGAACGCTTCCGGGCGTTCCCTCCTCTGGGCTGGCTGATGCGCGCGCGGCGTAAATTGTTTGGCGAGTACGGGATGCTTGGAAATTATTCCGCACATCCGGACCAGAACCAGGAACGACTGTTCTTCGGCCTGTTGCGCGAATGTGTCGAACAGGGGCTGGTGACCGAAGACATGCTGCGGCAGGAGATGTCGAGTAACCACGTCCGCCACGATGCGTTTGACGTCATTGAACGGACGCCGCCGCTCGCCTTGCCGCCCAATCCGCCGTTAGCGCTGAGTTAGGCTTCCGGTCGATTCGGGCCGGCTATGGCCTGCTATGGCCTGCTATGGCCGGTATTGTCCAGCAGCGCAAAAACCTGACGCGCGGCGTCCTCAAGGCGTTGATCGGCATCGGCCGGTCGTGGCTGAAACACCGCCGGTGTTTCATCAAGCCAGCTGGCGCGACCCGATTGGACCAGTCTGCCCATCACTTTTGTGATGTCCCTGCGCATGCGCGTCGGCGCCAGCATCATCGCGATCCGGTGACTCAGTGGTTTCCAGCGATAACTCTCGGATCGCAGCCACCAGGGTCTGTTGCCTGTCGGTTCGATCGCGAACAGGTAGACTGGTCGCCCGGTATCCACCGCCTCGCTGACCATGGACATGCTATCCGCGGTCACCACAAAGCGATCGCCTAAAGCCAGATAGGCCAGATACGGATTCGGCTGGTCGGATTCCCAGCGATAGAAAGAGACCGGCCGCTCCAGCAAGGACTCGAGACGAGCCGCAAACCCGGACGGGGTCCTCGCGCTGGTGGATACCAGTATCCCGCCGCCGTCACTTCTCACAGCAGCCGGTTTGTCCGTCGCGCCAGTCTTTCGGCCTGTGCGTTGCTGAATACGAACGGGCCACTGTCGCCGCCGACCAGCAATACCGTCCATGGTCTTGGCATTTCGGAAAACCGCGCTTGCCAATCGCTTGCTGCCTGCACCAGACGCTGTGTGTCCACGCGGTGCAAAGGCATCGGATTCACACTCACATTCGGCCCGGGGCGCAGGCCGTACTGCTCGGTCGAGATCACCCGATCGAAACGAGCCGGGTTGCACCAGGGTCGGCCAAGATGAACCACGCGAGTCTTTGCTGAGCGCTGTTTGATCCACAACGCGACCAGTTCATTGCGCCGCCCCGCAGTGATGACCAGATCCGGCCAGGGCGGCGTCAATCCTGCGCTAACAGCGTCGGTCAGGCCGGCCAGCGTTGGCCGTGGCCATAAATGCAGCAGAAGCTCCCAGCGGCCGAACTTCAGTGACTTCTCTTGCCACGACACGCCATACCCCGCAGCCAGGGCTTCGGCCAGCGCCAGCATCTGGGTCCGGTCACCGGACTTTGGTCCGCTCAGGACCCAGCAGCGGGGATTCGGAGGTTCAGGTTCCATCAATTACCGATGTCGGATTGAGTTGCTTCTCTTACAACCTTAAACTGCGACTCCAACAAGAGCCCGCGCCCGGCGGGCGCAAAACCGGAGACGACGCCAAGTGCTCGCCGGCTGTCGATCGAATTATGGAGTAGCGGTTGCCCTCAGGCCACCGAATCCACCAACAGTGATCCGAATCCCTTCATTCGTTGCGCCGAGTCCACCATGAGGCTGATCAGGGAGTTCGTCAAACGATATCCCGGGCAAAGCGTCATCCTGGTCACCGCGCTATTGCTCGCAGGGGTAGCCGACGGTATCGGTCTCTCCGCTCTGCTCCCCCTGCTCAATATCACCCTCGAGTCCTCGCAGAGCGGAGGCACCGAGAGTGCCTTGTCACGATTCATCTTTGACGCATTGGACAAGGTCGGGATATCACCGACCATCGGCGTGTTGCTATCCGTCATCGTGTCGGTGGTCTGCCTGAAAGGACTGCTGATCTTCTTCGCCAAGCAGCGCAGCGGATACATTGCGGCAGAAGTCAGTACCGGGCTGCGCACCGAATTGCTCAAGGCAATCACCAATTCCCGCTGGCAGTACTTCGTCAACCAGTCTACCGGCCAACTGGCCAACTCGATGGCGACCGAAGCCTGGCGCGCCTCCAATGCCTACGTCTATGCGGTGCGGCTGCTTGCCCTGTTTGTCGAAGCGGCGGTCTATACCTCGATCGCAGTGCTGGTCTCATGGCGCGCCACACTGATCAGTTTTGGGGCAAGTTTCGTGATCGTCGCCGCGTCGCATTATTTTGTGCGCATGGCTGAGCGTGGCGGCAAGGGCCAGACCCGCTGGTACCGTTCCCTGCTCGGCACCCTGACTGACATCCTGCAGTCGGTGAAATCATTCAAAGCCATGGGGCGCGAAGGTTCAGCCGAAGAAGTGCTGAGCGTCGAAAACAACCAGCTTCGGGATGCGTTGCGGCGCGAAGTGTTCGGAGATGCGGCGCTGGAAGCGGCGCAGGAACCAATGTACACCATCGTGCTGGCGACTGGCATCTATCTGGCCCTGATGCAGTTCTCGGTCGATCTTGCGACGATCCTGTTTATGGCGCTGGTGCTCGCCAATCTGCTTAAGCAGGCCGGCAAAGTGCAAAAGCAATATCAGCGCATGGTCATCTCCGAGAGCGCTTACTGGGCGATCCAGGACACCATTGCCGACGCAAGAAATCAGGCCGAAACCCACACCGGCTCCGCTCGGCCACAGCTGGAGCAGGCGATCGAACTGGACAATGTGAGCTTTGTATACGGCGAGCACACGGTGTTGAACGGGGTCTCGGTGGAAATCCCGGCGAGAAAACTGACCTGCCTGCTGGGTGAGTCCGGCGCGGGTAAAACAACGATCGCGGATCTGGTGATCGGCCTGGTCCAGCCCAGCGCGGGTCAGGTGTTGATCGACGGTCAGCCGCTCGATGGTCTGGATCTGGCCGCGTGGCGGCGCAGCATAGGCTACGTGCCGCAGGAAAGCCTGCTGTTGCATGACACCGTGATGCACAACGTCACCCTGGGCGCGTCCGGCCTGAACGAGACCGACGTTGAGCAGGCGCTCAGGTCGGCCGGCGCGTGGGACTTCGTGAGCCGCATGCCCGAGGGCATCCTCAGCGTTGTCGGCGAACGCGGGGCGCGGCTATCCGGCGGTCAGCGTCAGCGCATCATGATAGCCCGCGCACTCGCGCATCATCCCAAACTGCTGATCCTCGACGAGGCAACCAGCGCACTGGACCCGGAGACAGAGCAGGCCATTTGCGCGATTCTCAATGATCTCAAAGAGCAGGTTACGATTCTGGCCGTATCGCATCAATCTGCGCTGGCAGAGATTGCGGATCGGGTCTATCGGCTGGCAAAGGGGACCGTGTCGGAAACGGAATCGCGGTAGGATCCGGCTGCGAATCGACCTGCGCATCCGCCGGACTCTCCGGTATCCCCAGCAATGCACGGAGCCGATCCAGGGTTCGTCCTATTTCGCTCTCGGGAGAACCGCGGCGCTCCGCTTGCGCGTGACCCAGCCAACCGGCGTAGCCTGCATCGATAAAGCCCTGGTGACAAAGCGACTGGTCTCTGGACAGTTTCTGCGGGCCCCATCGCAACAACGCACGATACAGCCGCGTTGACAGGGTCGCGTCTTCCGGGCCATGCGTTCGCATCCTGAACATATATACCGGCTTTCCGGTGGCGGCCGCCTCGCTGATCATGGCGATGCTGTCGCACGTCACAACCAGCAGATCGGCATGGGCAAGAATGCCGAGAAATGGATTGGTTCGCCCGCGTGGCCGCCAGCGATAAACAAACTGGGCTTCGGGGAGCGAGTGCTCCAGCATATCCATCACGACGGGCCGGGTTCTCGCGCTGGACGTGACCAGGATCGAGCCCCCCACCTTATCGTGCAGGGCCATGAGTTCAGCGGCCAGACGCAGTCCCGCCTGCCGGCCCAGGGCGTAGGGTCCGCTGTCACCGCCGACAAGCACGCCGATGCGCGGCGCTGGCATCGGACCGAATTGCGCGTTCCAGCGTTCACGCTCGATCGCCATCTTCTCTGGCGTAATCGGATGTTGCGTGCACAGGTTGTGCAGCACGTTAGGCAATTCTGGCAAGCGGTATTGGGGGGTCGTAATAATCAGATCGAATTCCTCTCGCGGCGCCCACACACGACCGAGAAAGACAAGCTTGGTGCGACCGCCGCTGGCATGCTTGATCCAGCGACACACGGGTTCGTTTTTCAAGCCGGCCGAAATGACGAGGTCCGGCCAGGGCGGCGCCAGAATTGATGAACTGTCAATCTCCACCCCGGCCTGGTTGCTCATTCTCAACAGACCCACTGGCCCCGCCAGCGCATTAAAATCGAGATCCTTGCGCAGCCATGGCAAACCAAGTCTGTCGGCGAGCGCTGACACCTGGGTGTTCTCTCCGGCGCGGTAACCGGACACGACCCAGATCAGTGGTTGACGTGCAGGGGTCTCGTGCGCGCGCTCAGCGCCGTCGCGGGAGAGTCTGTCGGGCTTGGCTGCCATCGGCATTTTCCCCAAAGGGGCTTCCTCCGGCCTTCACGATCCATTGGATGATCAACAAGTGGGGGTGGATTGCTGATCATTGAGCTGATCGGAACTCTCGGCATGTATCAGCGCATGTATCAACGGCATCAATCAGCCAGTCAAACCCGCCCCCGGCTTGGCCGGCAGCAGACCACACTGCCCAGACAGCGTCAACCCGATGCTGCGGCAATGCAGCACAAGCAAGACCGGGAGCAGCGCTCAGATGCGCACTTAGAAGCGACGATTCAAATTCAGCCCTGCGCCCCAGTCAGGGCTGCTGTCGCTCAAGCCGAGCAGCGCGTAAGCCGCGAGATCGAGGCTTTGCCCCAGTTCTTTGCTGAGAAAGCCGCTGAGCTCTGCCGGATCGTCGCTACCGTCCACCGCGGACTGGCGCCAGTCGAGAAAAATTCCGCTGCGAGTATCGTCATTGACCCGGAAAGCGACGCCGCCCGAGGCGAACCAGACATTTTCCAGTTCGTAACCATCAGGATCACCACGGACGGTATAGCCGCCACTGATGATCAGCGTGGTCGAACCGAAAAATTTGTACACATCGGCATGGAGTGAATAGTCATTCTCGCCAGTACCCAGGCCCTTGTCCTCGTCTGCCGTGCCGAGTTTGACCGTTCCGGTCAGGTCTGCCGATATCCCGGCCGCTGCGTAATCAACGGCATCAATCCACGTCACGGCGGCAATCACGTCACCGAGTCCGCTCTCGGTCCGCTGCGGCCCGTCGCCAACCACAGGCTGCCCATCTGGCCCGTCGATCAGCGTGCCCTCCGGCGCGCGGACAGTCGCCCACGGCACGCTCAGCCGCAGGCCGATCAGACCGTTGTCCCAGCTGCCGGTGATCGGAACATAGATTTCATCGACAGAGGACGTACCGCCGTAGTCGCCGGTGGTGTATTCGGTGCCTATGCCCAGACGGGCATTCATTTCTTCGGCTGAGGCGGCGCTGGCGCCCCCCAGGAGCACACATAGCCAAAGCCAGAGGCATAGCTGCGCAATCTCGCGCATATTCATATCGGGTCTCCGGTGAGCCGGCACCCGGGCGACGGCATCGCCCGCTGCCGGGGTACAGCATCAGGATTGCGGCGAAGACAGGGCCGGATCGACCGGCCCTGTCCGCCTCCGCTATTCAGCTTCGACGTCGACGTCGGGCTGAATGCCCGGATCCTCGAGTTTGTGCTGCACTTGTGCTTCGCTTCGCGAGCGCGTCAGCTCACCTTCGTCAGGATTACCGATCTCGTTGCGGTAGCGATTCTGATCCTTCGCCAGATCCTGCGCCCCCGCTGCGGTGCCTTTCCCCTGCGCCGGTGCAGGCAGATCGACGCCGAGCTGCTTCGCCCGGTTCTGCATCATTGTCTGATGCTCAGCCTTGAGCCGGGTCTTCTCCGCATCGGTCCCGGCCAGCTGCAGACGCTCCTGATAACGGTTGCGCTCCTGCTCCGTCATGATCTCGGCGCCATAAATGGCAGACCCACCCGCCGCTTCCGTGGGCTGGTGGACACGCTCCTGATCACGCACCTGGTCGCGTTGCTGGAGTTGATCGCCGTCGCCGCCAGTTCCGTATGACGCATCCTTATCGCCTTTCCGGAGCTGATCTTGCGTGGCCTGGCCTTTCCTGGCCTGCGCTCCCGAGCTGCGATCGACTTGCTGGCTGCGCTGGGCCATGCGGTCCCGGTCCATGGCACGGTCACGCTGGACTTGCTGCTGGCGCACGGCCTGGCTGCCACGATTGGGCTGGCCGCCCTGTCGCTGGGCCAAAACGTCCGCCGAAACCAGGGTCATTACGATGGCCACAACAGCCATTACGTTGAAACGAGTTCTCATTTGAAGCCTCCTGCAGGACTTTCCTGTCCCGCCGGCACTGGTGGGTCATCCCAGGGCATTGCGCCCGCGATCACCCTCCTCTCAGACCCCCCTGAGACGGGGCCACGCCAGTCCGACGCTGCCCCTTATCCAAAGACTAAGTCTTCTGGCTGAAAATGGTATGGGGTAGATACCCGGGTGGGCTATCGGAGAATTTTGATGACCCGGCGTAAGATGTCGGGCATGAGCGAAAAGTCATGCTGCCACGGTCACCCGGACAAGAGCTCTGACACGAGGCCACAGACTAGCGACCACTCCGCAGATGCGGCCGCCGGAGCCGCCGGGGTGTGGACCTGCCCGATGCATCCTGAGGTGCAAGCTGATGCGCCGGGCGACTGTCCAACATGCGGCATGGCGCTGGAGTCCGTTCTGCCGCTCCCCATGGTGCCCACCTGGACCTGCCCGATGCACCCGGAGATTATCCGCGATGCACCCGGCGACTGCCCCAAATGCGGCATGGCACTGGAACCCTCGTCTGGCGCCGTTGCATCTGACAACCCGGAATTGATCGACATGGAGCGGCGCTTTCGGGTTGCGGCCGTGTTTGCGCTGCCGGTACTTGTTCTGGCGATGGGCAGACCCGTCATCATGCCCTTGTTGCCCAAGGCCCTGGCGGCGCAGCTCAACTGGATAGAATTGCTGCTGGCCAGCCCGGTGGTCCTGTGGTGTGCCCTGCCCTTCTTCGAGCGCGCCTGGCGCTCATTGCGTAACAGAAGCCTCAATATGTTTACCCTGATCGGGCTCGGGGTCGGCATGGCCTACGGCTATAGCATTGCCGCCACTGTTGTCCCTCACCTGTTCCCGCCGTCGTTTCGCAATCCGGATGGCGGCGTCCCGGTTTACTTCGAAGCCGCAGCCGTGATCATCGCGCTGGTCCTGCTTGGACAGGTACTGGAATTGCGCGGCCGCGCCCGGACAGGCGCAGCAATTCGCGAGCTGCTCGAGTTGGCGCCGGCGCGGGCGTTCCGGATCAACAAGGACGACAGTGAGGAAGAGATTCTGCTGGCCGCGATCCAGCCCGGAGATCGACTGCGCATCCGTCCAGGTGACAAGATCCCGGTGGACGGCCAGGTCGAGACCGGCGTCAGCGATGTTGACGAGTCAATGCTCACAGGCGAACCGCTACCGGTCCGCAAGGACCCACGTGCAGCAC
Organism: uncultured Gammaproteobacteria bacterium; assembly: GCA_963704875.1. GTDB lineage: Bacteria > Pseudomonadota > Gammaproteobacteria > Steroidobacterales > XN24 > CAMYOC01. The sequence continues at coordinate 29,292 of CAVPIA010000006.1, forward strand.
TGATCGGTGGCACGGTCAATGGCCGGGGCTCGATGGTGATGGTTGCCGAGCGCGTGGGTGAAGCGACGATGCTGGCCCGTATTGTGAGCATGGTGGCCAAAGCCCAGCGCAGCCGCGCCAGGATACAGGCTCTGGCCGACAAGGTCGCAGGGGTGTTCGTGCCTATTGTCATCCTGATCGCGGTAAGCGCATTCACGGTTTGGGCATTGATCGGTCCGGAGCCACGCTTTTCGTACGCGTTGGTCAATGCGGTGGCGGTACTGATCATCGCCTGCCCTTGCGCGCTGGGCCTGGCAACCCCGATATCTGTGACCGTCGCTACCGGACGCGCTGCCAGAGATGGCGTCCTGTTCCGCGATGCTGATGCAATACAGCGCTTACAAAGCGTGGACACGGTAATTTTCGACAAGACCGGCACGCTCACCGCTGGCAAACCTGAGCTCCTCGGGTTCGAAACAATCGGTACGATGACGGAGGACAAAGTGCTCGCGCTGGCCGCGGCGCTGGAGTCCGCCAGCGAGCATCCATTGGCGACTGCCATCGTTGCGGCGGCTGCAGGGCGTGACCTGGGCCTGCCAGCTGCCGATTCCTTTCGCGCCCTGAGCGGGCTCGGGATCGAAGGCACCATCTCGGGTCACACAGTCAAAGTGGGCTCAGCAACATTGATGACCCGGCACGAAATCGATCTGGGTCCGACCCATGCGCGCATCGAGCACTGGCAGCGTCAGGGCCATACCGTGAGCCTGGTTGCAGTTGATGGCGCGCTGCAGGCGCTGCTGGCAGTAGGTGATCCACTCAGAGATTCGGCGTTACCGACGGTGAACGCGTTACGCGCTCGAGGCCTCGGCGTGGTCATGCTGACCGGCGACAATCAGCTCACTGCGAAAGCGGTCGCAGCGCAGCTCGGGATTGAAGAGGTGATCGCTGACGTCATGCCCGATGACAAAGGCGACGCGGTTGCCCGGCTGCAGGCACAGGGCCGGGTGGTCGCGATGATCGGCGACGGCATCAACGACGCCCCGGCCCTGGCGCTCGCCGATGTGGGTATCGCGATGGGGACCGGCACCGATGTGGCGATGGAGAGTGCCGACGTCACCTTGATCCGCAGCGACCTCAATACTCTGGACAGGGCGCTCCGGCTTAGTCAGGCCACGATGCGCAATATCAAGCAGAACCTGTTTCTTGCTTTTGTTTACAACGTGATTGGTGTGCCGGTTGCAGCCGGCGTCTTGTACCCGTTTACCGGCTGGTTGTTGAACCCCATGGTTGCGGCGGCGGCGATGAGCGCAAGCTCAGTGTCGGTGATATTCAACGCATTGCGTCTGGGCCGGAAAGCGCTTTAACCCGACCGACCCGATCTGTCTTCTGCACGCAAAAAAAGGGCGCCCATTCGGACGCCCTCATTATCTGTTCCGCCGAACCCCGTCTTGTGCAGGCAACCCAATATGGCGGCCCCCTCAAGGGTCAGGCAGACGACCTGTCAGCCGCGTCGACGACGCCAGGCTGCAACACCGCCACCAAGGCTGACAAAGCCCAGGCCCAGCAGACCAAGCAACGGCAAGGCGCTGGCTGTGGACGGCAGCATGACGACGACTTCTTCTTCCTCGACCACTACCACTGGCTCTTCGATGACGGTCACAACTTCCACTTCTTCAGGCGGACTCAGGACGATCACACGACCAGTTTCGGTTTCACGGTAGTAGATGCGGATCTTCTGGCCAGGCTGCAGATCCTGCAGCTTGGTCGGGACGCCAGCGACGCTGATAGACGCGCCGCGAGGAATGCGATAGGACGAGCGGCCGGTGCCGTCATCGGCCCGTAGCGTCAGCAGATTCGAACGCACGTCGACGACTTCGCCGGAGATTCGCTGAATCTGGGTCTGGGTTACGGTGACGACTTCGGCATCCTGCGCCGCAAGCGTTCCGCTGAATGCAAGTACCACACCGCCAATAACGGCGGCCAGGGTCTTTCTCAACATCTTGATCTCTCCTGATTCTTGGGAAGGTGGGTCGAATGACCTCGCTAGTAGAATAGCAAAGAAAGACCAGCCCGACCGAAAAAACCGTCCAGGGAAACCCTAACCTGGCCCCGCAACCGTAATCGCTTCGGCGTCCTCGGTGAGTTCCGCACGGACGATATAGCGCTGCGGTGCATGACCAACGAAGTAGAACGGATAACAGGTCACCAGGGTAATACTCGGTTTATCTGTGGCTGCCAGCACGCTGATGTCGCTGGGATCAACAATCCAGATCTCGCTGATCGAATAAGTACGATTGCCCTCCAGCGTAACCAGCTCGATCAGATCTCCCGGCGCGACGTCCTTGAGCCCGCGGAAAAAGCCGTCTCTGTGGCCTGCAAGGCCCAGATTACCGGGACCGCGAAGGCGCGCGGTACCAGGGATCCTGCCTACGGCGCGATTCAGGGTCAGTTCGTCGGTACCGGTGATTACCGGCACTTCAAGATCGATAACCGGAATTCTCAGCAGGGCTTCCGGCAATCCGGTGTGTTCGTCCAGGCTCGCCTGATAATGCTCGATCCGTGCCGGGGACCAGTCCGCGGTGTCTGGTTGCGCTGGATCCGGCAACCGTTGGGGCATGGCAGAAACGGCTTGCCCGGTTCCAGACTCCGAAGAGGATAGCTCTGACCGGATCTTCGGGGCCTGGTTTGCCCGACTCTCTGCAAGCGCTGCCGCCTGCTGCTGGGAGGCAGCGCGCGCGGCTTCGAATGCGGCCACGTCGCGATGGCTGTTCCACTGCGCATGCACCCATGCGCCGGCCCAGACCAGCAGCAGCGCACAGCCTGTGCCGATCAGCAACCACTGTGCGATGAATAGTCGGTCTTTACTCAACTTGCTTTACTCAACTTTAAACAACCTCCCCGTGTCAGTCGCTATTGTAACGTGGTCGGCCACGGCCCGATCCGGTGGTCGGGCCTGGTCAGATCTGGCGCACTCGAACTCAGGCAGCAACCGCTGCGCGATTTTCCTGCTCACCCCAGCGGCCGTCTTGCTGGCAGGCAGCGGCACTGAGCCGCAGAAAGGGTTCCGATGTAACCGCAGCTAGATGAGTTGCTGGCAACCATCCTCCCGGTACAGGACCACGCCGTGGCGCGGGAGTTCAAATTCGACATCACATGGATGGCAAGCAATCCGTAACCCACTCACAGCGCAGCTTGTTTCTGCCGGCTGCCGCCCTGCTGACTATCGGGGCTTCAGGCTTTCCTTCGCTGCCTTTGCATAACTCTGTTCATCTTCAAAAGCGCTCATCGGATCTTCAAAGCGTTTGTTCCAATGCACAAAGGCATCCATACAGATTGCAATCCGCCACTCCTGCGCCGATGGCGTCGGCATGGGCCGATGCATCAGGTAGGAAGGGAATATGGTCATGCAGCCTTCAACCGGACGCACCGCGGCCATATTCTCGCAGAAGATATTGTTCGGCTCCGGTCGCTGAAACATCAACAAGCCTTCAGTGGGGTCCCGGGTTGCCGGAACCTGGAGGTAGTAGCAGCCGCTCAGCGTCGCCGGATGGTGATGGTGCCAGGGTCCATCCACCCAGGCCTCGTTGGTCTGGATCAGCACCCAGCCCTGCACGCAATAGATATCAAACGGCAGGCGTTTCGAATGGCCGTGGCGCTGGGCAAGTATGGCGCGGCACGCCTCGACAAATCTCTCCTTCATCACTCGCACGTAAGGTATGGCCGCGAGATTGGCCGGGGTGAACAGCTCTTCCCGGGTCTGGTAGCCATAACCCGAGCCATGCCGTTTGAAATAACCCTGGCGCCACAGTTCCTCCAGCTCAGACTTGATCTGACCGTGGAACGGCGCCATCTCCGGCACCGGATAGCGCCAGGTCGGGGTGCCGAAAATCGGGCTGGTCTGGAGTCGTGATTCACTCACGTTGCTTGCTCCGTGCGTCGTCGGAAAGTCGGGCTGTAATCCGGGTCGCACTGTCAGTGCTCCTGCACCCCGTTAGCCGCGATACGGTATCCCTGTAAATGCTGCAGACGATAATCGCCCGGCCCCTAGTTGTCTGGCAAGAAAAAACCCGCTACTGAGCAGCGCGCCATCGGCGCCTGGTTCTTCACCAGTCCGATCTTGTGCCACAGGCCGCGGCGCATGATCACAATCCGATTCGGCAGCGGGAATATGAACTCGGTGCTTGTAGTCCGCTCAAATAACAGAGCCGACAGATCTTCTTTGTGGATCACATTCCAGTTGCGCTCACGGACGATCTCGCCATCGCGCATGATCTCCTTTTCCGGCAGCAGATCATCCGGAATATCATCTTCGATCAGCATCAGTTCTCCGCCCCAGCTCGCATGCCATCGCGGATGGCAATAGAAAGCGTAAGCGCCGGAAAAACGCCCGGCGTCATTGTGCCAGTCCAGAGATGCGCCCTGCTGATGCAGATAGGAGCGCGCGGTCATCGATTTGCAGTCCTGCTTGAAATTATTGCGGTAAAACCGGGTACCGAGGATCCGGTCTATCAGCAGATCGAGCGCGCTGCCAGTTGGGTATTGTCGGCGCGGGTCACCAGGCGGAAGTTTCTTGAACGGGTGATAGACGGTCTCTCCGGACTGCCATGGCGGGCTATCCGCCAGATCCCAGGGTTTGACCCATTTCGGGTTGCGGGCGTAATCGTTGAGCTGGGCGTACTCGAGCATGAGCTGAAAGTCACGCGGCTCAAGAAAATCGTCCAGAATGATGTAACTGTCGGTTTCACGAACGACCCGCATCACGCCTCCCACCGCATGTTCCGTGCTCTCGGGCGCACGTTCGGGCCGACTCCACGGACTGGCTACAGGTCAAAGTCGAGCATATCGAAGCGCTTCGACTCATCCTGGCGCGCCTGCACCCGGATCGCATCTTCCAGACTGCGCGAGCTCCAGCCCACTATCTGATCCGCAACGCTCTTGAGATCGGCAGGCGCGTCATTCGGTCCGAACGGTTCGATCAGCACGATGGGCAATCGGTGAGCCTTGGCGGCGCTGATTTCGAAATCGATCCAATCCCGGAATCGCTCGTGTTGCCCGCTGCAGACCAAAACCACCTCGGCCTGTTTCATCGCGTCCAGAATTCGTGTCCGCCGATTCGCGATAGATTCGCCCTCCGGCGCGCTGTCCGCTGGCAACACGTTCTGATAAAAGAAATTGGTGGTGCTCTCCAGATATTCGAACAGCCTGAGATAGTCCTCATCGAGCTGCCAGCCGTGGCTGGCGAATATCCGGAAGGGGTCATTTTCACTCATCCGCCCGCTCCTGCTCCCGGTTTCCCGAAAGTGTAACCGACCAGGCACCGCAAGAGCCAAATCGCAGCGGGGTTTTGGCCCGACGGTGGTTACTTTCCGCTGAGGGTCATCTAAGATTCCGCCAGAGCAATATGTGTTCGCTGCGATATCGACCAAAATGCGGTTTCTGCTTTACAACATTCGCTATGCAGCCGGGGCCGGCCCCGGATTCAATCTGCCGGTGCCTGGCGCCGGTTATCTGCGTGGCAACCGTCAAAACCTGATCCAGATTCGTGAGTTCATCAAATCGATGGATGCTGACGTCGTCGGCCTGGTCGAGGTCGACACCGGATCGATCCGCACCGGCATGCTGAACCAGGCTGAGATAATTGCCGGTGAACTGGGTCATTACACGATTTATGAATCGAAATATGGCGAAAGTTCGATCAACAACCGGCTGCCTATTGTGCGCAAACAAGGCAACGCGTTTCTCGCCGCCCCCCGGGTCCATGGAGAACGATTCCATTATTTTGATACCGGCATCAAGCGCCTGATTATCGAGCTGGAGCTGGAGGAAGTCGCAATCTTCCTGGTTCATCTGTCATTGAAATACCGGCATCGACAGAGTCAGTTGCGCCACCTGCACGAATTCGTCAGCGCCTGTGAAAAACCCGTGATCGTGGCCGGTGATTTCAATACCTTCTGGGGCGAGGACGAGATTTATCTGTTCATGCAGGCCTGCGGCCTGACCAGTGCCAACACAGACAAACTCCCTTCCTATCCCAGCCAGGCACCGCGCAAGGAACTGGACTTCATCCTATACGGCAGGGGAATCGAATTACTGGATTTCCAGATTCCCCAGGTCGCGTTCTCCGATCATCTGCCGCTGGTCTGCGATTTCAAAGTCTCCAACGCAGCCATCGCGGCTGCCTGACGCGGTAAATGTTGCGCCGCACAGCTAAACTTTCTAGCATGGGCGGATCTATTGCCAGATTCGCTGCGCCGGTCCGGCCGGCGGGGGTTTGGCGAGTGTATTCGGCCCGTTGACGGCGCCGTTATGGGTCTTGATATGACCCGCCGCGGCGGACCGGGCAGTCACAGGAGTATTCGATGAGCAAGATTCATGGCAACTTCGGCGGCCAGCCGGTGTACGTCGTTGACGGCGCCCGCACCCCGTTCCTCAAGGCGCGGGGAAAGCCCGGCGCGTTTACCGCTTCAGACCTTGCAGTAGGGGCTGGCCGGCCGCTTCTCGCGCGGCAGAAATTTTCGCCGGACCAGCTGGATGAGGTGATACTTGGCTGCGCAATGCCGAGTCCGGACGAGCCGAATATCGGTCGCATCGCTGCCCTCAGATTGGGCTGCGGCGATAAAGTGCCGGGCTGGACGGTGATGCGCAACTGCGCCTCAGCCATGCAGGCTCTGGATTCCGCCGCCCGCAATATCGCTCTCGGACGCTCTGATCTGGTCCTCGCGGGTGGCACCGAGTCAATGAGCCACGCGCCGATCCTGTTTAACGACGCCATGGTCAACTGGCTGGCCGGAATGGCCGCTGCCCGCTCGCCGGGTCAGAAATTGCAGCAGGTTCTGAAGCTGCGACCGGGTCATTTCTCGCCAGTCATCGGCCTGCTTAAAGGTCTCACAGATCCGATTGCCGGGATCAATATGGGGCAGACCTGTGAGGTGATTGCACATCGTTTCGGTATTACCCGAGAAGCGATGGATGCATTTGCCGTTCGCAGCCATCAGCGGCTGGCGGCCGCAATTGACGCCGGCCGCATGGGCGAGGTGGAAGCACTCTATGACGACAGCGGTCACGCGCATGAGACAGACGATGGTCTTCGGCGCGACAGCAGCGAGGCCAAACTGGCGACCTTGAAGCCGTTTTTTGATCGCCGGGTCGGCCTGGTTACTGCCGCCAACAGTTCCCAGATCACCGATGGCGCAGCGCTGCTGATCCTGGCCAGCGCCCGTGCGGTCAAGGAACACTCGCTGCCGGTGCTGGGACGCATCCTGGACAGCGAATGGGCCGCCCTGGACCCGGCCGAAATGGGGCTGGGCCCGGTCCACGCCTCTACCCCGATTCTGCAACGTCAGGGTCTGGGACTCGGCGATCTGGATCACTGGGAGATCAACGAGGCCTTCGCCGGACAGGTGCTGGCCTGTATCGCCGCCTGGGAGGATGCGGATTACTGCCGCGATCAGCTCGGTCTTAAAGGGGCCCTCGGCACGCTCGATCAGGAGCACCTGAACACTGACGGCGGCGCGATCAGCATCGGTCATCCGGTCGGGGCCAGTGGTGCCCGGATTGTTCTGCATGCGCTGAATGCCTTGCAGCAAAGCGGCGGGGATCACGCTATCGCGACCCTGTGCATCGGCGGTGGCCAGGGCGGCGCGATGTTGCTCGCCCGGGGAACGGAGTAAGCATGATGAATGACGCAACAACTGGGAAACACTGGACGCTGGAGACCGATGCCGAAGGCGTCGCCTGGCTTGGACTGGACAAGGCCGATGCCGGCACCAATGTGCTTTCCGCCGAAGTGATGGCTGGATTGAACGATCGTCTCGACCAGCTGCACAAGGAGACACCCAAGGCAGTGGTTGTCTTCTCGGCAAAGAAATCCGGCTTTGTCGCCGGCGCCGATATCAAGGAGTTCACCAGCCTTGAAGCTCCCGACCAGGCCTTCGACCTGGTGCGGTCAGGCCAGACCGTGCTCGACCGGCTGGAAGCATTGCGCTGCCCGACCATCGCGCTGATTAATGGCTTTGCGCTCGGTGGCGGGCTTGAGCTCGCACTGGCCTGCAGATATCGGATCATGACCGACAACCCCAAGGCAGTGCTCGGCTTGCCAGAGGTTAAGCTCGGCATCCATCCCGGGTTCGGTGGTACGGTTCGGTCAGTGGCTCTGGTCGGTGTATTTGCCGCCATGGACATGATGTTGAGCGGGCGCAACATACGGCCGAAGCAGGCCTTGCGCATGGGTCTGGTTGATCAGATCGTTCCTGCCCGACATCTGCGGCGCGCGGCGCAATTGATGGCCGCGCGGCCGCCATCGCGCAAAAAGCCGGGCATCAAAGACAAGCTGCTGAACACCGGTCCGGCGAGAGAACTGGTTGCGCGCGTGCTGGAAAAGCAGGTGGCGAAGAAGGCGCGCCGTGATCATTATCCGGCGCCCTACGCAATTATCGATCTGTGGCGCCGCCACGGCGCAGATCCCGAGACCATGTATGTGGCGGAGGCGCGTTCTATCGCCGAGTTGATGTGCTCACCCACATCGCGGAATCTGGTTCGTGTGTTTCTGCTTCAGGATCGGCTCAAAGCCCTGGGCGCAAAGCGCAAAGATCGCTTTGACCACGTTCACGTGGTGGGCGCCGGCGTGATGGGCGGCGATATCGCTGCCTGGTGCGCGGTGCGCGGACTCAACGTGACGCTGCAGGACCGAGCCCCCGAATTCATTGCGCCGGCGCTAAAGCGCGCCCAGGCCTTGTTCAAAAAGCGCCTGCGCGAGCCGCGGCTGGTGCAGGCGGCGATGGATCGGCTGATGCCGGATGTCGGTGGTCTTGGAGTGCCAAAGGCTGATGTCGTTATCGAGGCGATTTTCGAAAACGCCGAAGCGAAGCAGGCCTTGTACAAAGAACTCGAACCCCGGATGAAGGCCGACGCCATCCTTGCGACCAACACCTCCAGCATCCGGCTGGAGGACCTGCGCGATGCGCTGGCCAAGCCTGGCCGGCTGATCGGCCTGCACTTCTTCAATCCGGTAGCGATGATGCCTCTGGTCGAGGTGATCCATACGCCGGATACGCCGGCGGAAGAGATCCAGCGTGGCATCGCATTTGTGCGCCGTATTGATCGTCTGCCGCTGCCTTGTCTGAGCGCACCTGGATTCGTGGTCAATCGGGTGCTGATGCCCTACATGATGGAAGCCCTGCTGGCCGGCCAGGAAGGTGTGCCTCTTCCGGTCATCGACCGGGCCGCAAAGGCCTTCGGTATGCCAATGGGCCCGGTGGAACTGGCAGACACTGTCGGTCTTGATGTCGCCCTCCATGTCGCTCGGATCCTGGGCGATGCCCACGGCGTCCCGATTCCGGAGAAGCTGGAGCGAATGGTCGAGAGCAAGAAGCTCGGCAAGAAAACCGGCGAGGGATTCTACCGCTGGGAACGCGGCAAACCCGTCAAAGGCAAGACGGACGGCATCGAGCCGGCTGACCTGAAGGACAGGCTGGTGCTGCCGATGATCAATGAGGCGGTCGCGGTTTTCCATGATGGTGTCGTAGACGACCTGGATCTGCTCGATGCCGGGGTGATATTCGGCACCGGTTTTGCCCCATTCCGCGGCGGTCCGATAAATTACGCCCGACAGCGCGGTGTCAATGACGTGGTAGAGACCCTGGGGGCGCTGTCAGCACGCTACGGCGAACGCTTCAAGGCGGATAGCTCGTGGTCTAAAGTCGATCAGCCAGAGCAGACAGAAAAGCCCGCAGCGTAAGCGGCGACGCGGCGTCGCTGTGATAGTATTTCCGTCCTGTCGGGAACCGGCAGTATCCATGGTGGATCAAAACCGAGCAACTGGTTGAGACGGTGTGACGGATGGCAAAAAAGCCAATCGATACGAGTGTCCTGAAAGGCCTCTCGCCAATGGACGGCCTCAAGTCCGATAACTTGCGGGCTCTGGCGAAGAAGACCTTTGTCAAAGAGGCGGCGCCCGGGGGCTATCTCTTCCAGCGCGGCGACGATAGCAAGGTGTCCGTCTATGTCATCAGCGGCGAAGTCGAGCTGCGTGATGGCAACGAGGTTCTGGCCGTGATCCACGGCGGCGCCAAAGAGGCCAGAGCGCCCATTGCACCCGTGGTGCCGCGGATGGTGAGCGCCCGGGCCCGTGGTCCGGTTGAATACATTGCCGTGGATACCGAGCTGGTAGATGTCATGCTGACCTGGGATCAGACCGGATCCTACGAAGTCAGCGAATTGCGCACCTCGATGATGGCCGAGTCCTCGGACTGGATGACCACGCTGCTCCAGACCAAAGCATTCCATCGCATCCCTGCGGCCAATATCCAGGCGATCTTCATGCGCATGGAGCAGGTGAATTACCGCGCCGGTGATCTGGTGATCAAGCAGGGTGATGAAGGCGATTATTTCTACGTGATCACCGATGGGCGCTGCGTCGTGAACAGAGAAACACCGCTGAACAAAGAGGGGATCCGCCTGGCGGAACTGGGGTCTGGTGACACCTTCGGTGAAGAAGCGCTGATTTCGGAAGCCAAACGCAACGCTACCGTCACGATGCTGACCGATGGATCACTGATGCGTCTGAAGAAAGAGGACTTTCAGACGCTGATGAATGAACCGATGCTGCAATGGGTTAGTTTCGAACGCGCATCGGAGATCGTCGCGCAAGGCGGTAAATGGCTTGACGTCCGGCTGCCGAGTGAGTTCGAAAACCTGCACCAGGATGGCGCGATCAATATTCCACTTTATTTTGTGCGCTTGAAACTCAACAGCCTGGACAAGAACACACCCTATGTTCTGTGCTGCGACACCGGTCGCCGCAGTTCAGCTGCAGCATACGTCCTAAGCGAGCGTGGCTTCGATACCTTCGTGCTGGAAGGTGGATTGAATCAGCACGCGGGCGGAGATCTTACGCTGGCAGACTAGACGGCGGACAGGACAGGGTTCGCCGCAAGATCGTATCGGGCGCCGCGACTCGGGCCAGTGCCACCCCCCATCCTTCAGCCTGATGAAGTTCAACCCGACGAGTTCAACCCGACGGCGCTACATCGTGTGAGTGGACTTGTCGCCGCCCAGCGCGCCAGCCAGATAGGTTTCGATTTTGCGCTGCGTGGCACCGTTATCCTGGTCACTGAACTGGACGCCAATCCCTGCAGTTCGCTTGCCCTGGGCCCCCTTTGGCGTGACCCAGATCACGCGCCCGGCAACGGGCAGCTTCTCGTCTTCACCCATCAGGTTCAAAAGCATAAACACTTCGTCGCCGAGTCCATACTGACTATTGGTCGGAATGAACAGACCGCCATTCTTTATGAATGGCATATACGCAAGGTACAAAGCACTCTTGTCCTTGATCGTAAGGGTTAGAAGACCGGGCTTGTTAGACATCAGAATCCTACTCCGGATTGCATCGCCTCCAGCCGTCCGGCCCAAGGCACCAGTAAGCTCTCCAGCATCATCTGCGAATTGAGTGCGCCATCGCGACGGGCCAGTACCGACTGCACCTCGTCCAGGTAACAGAACAGCCGCCCCAAGGGTATGGTCTCGTCAATATTTTGCAAGTAAATCGTATCCGCGGATTTATCTGACGATTCCGGCGCGATGCGTTTCTTGATCAATTCGCATACCGCGGCATTGAGCCAGCGCAGACTGATCCCGATGCCATTCCGGTTCCATTCGGCTGCGGTGGCCACAGGATCCTTGCGGCCCGCCGCTATCGCGTGCAGGTCAGCCGCGAACTGTTTCTCCAGTTCATCCTCTCCATTGCGCGCAGCCAGCAGAGCCGCCAACGGGGCTCCGCCTGCCGCGTTCAGCAACAATGCCCAATCGCGATCCGGCTCAAGCTGCTGCAGCCAATCAAGGCTCTGCCGCTGATCCGGTATCGCAAAACGCACGCGCTGACAACGACTGGCGATCGTCGCTGGCAGTGTGTCCAGCCGCGACCGAACCAGAATCAGAACCGTGTTCGGTGTCGGCTCCTCCAGCGTTTTTAGCAGGGAATTGGCTGCGTGCACGTTCATCTTGTCAGCCGGATTGATGATCGCCACTTTGTACCCGCCACCATGGCTGGTCATCGACAACCCGAGACACAACGCGCGGATCTGGTCCACGCCGATCTGTTTCTTGTCCTCCGGGACCTCGACGGTGACCAGATCCGGATGCGTCGCGCCGGGGTCGTCTGTGTCCATCTGCCCCGTCCCTATCTCCTCTGGGCCTGTCTCACCTGGCCCCGCCTGCGCGGGTGTCAGATCAAGCAGCCGCGTCGCCATGCGCCGGGCAAACTGCGTTTTGCCCAAACCTGCCGGTCCCTCGAGCAAGATTCCGTGCGCAAGGCGCTTGCTCTCGAGGCTGCGCTCGAACTGTTGCCAGAGACTCTTCTGCCAAAATAAATCCATATATTATATATTCTTATAGAATTTTATTAATCTGTTTTGTTATGTGCTCTTGAACCACGCCTAATGGCTGTCCGGCATCAATGACCCGAACTCGCGCCGGATCGTTTCGTGCCCGGTCCAGATAGACAGCCCGGACCCTGGCAAAAAATTCCTCTCGCTCGACTTCGAAACGGTCGCTTTCGCCGCGCCGGCTCGCACGCGCCAGCCCTATACCGGGATCCGCGTCCAGCAACAGGGTGAGGTGCGGACGAAAATCGCCTTGCACCCAGTTTTCCAGTGCGGCAATGCGTTCTTCCACCTGGCCACGTCCGCCGCCCTGGTAGGCATAGGTGGCGTCGGTAAAGCGATCGCAGACAACCCATTTGCCGCTGGCCAGGGCCGGCAGGATGTGGTTCTCAAGATGGATCGCTCGTGCGGCAAACATCAACATCAATTCGGCCAGCGGCGGAACTGGCTCTTCCGCATGATCCAGCAACAGCGCCCTGACCCGCTCCGCCAGAGGCGTGCCCCCGGGCTCGCGCGTGATTACGACTTCCCGACCGCCGGCGCGCAGCAATTGCGCGACAAACTCAAGGTTGGTCGACTTGCCTACGCCTTCGATCCCTTCCAATGTGATAAATCGTCCGCTCAAGGCCTGGACTCCCGTTGCGCCCTTAACTTCTTAAGATAACGCGCCACCGCGCGATTGTGTTCCTCCAGCGTTACTGAGAACACATGACTGCCGTCGCCGTCCCCACTGGCGACAAAAAACAGCGTCTCTCCGGGGGCGGGATTGACCGCGGCCAGCAATGCGGCCGCGGACGGGAGCGCGATCGGTGTCGGCGGCAGGCCCTTGCGAGTATACGTATTAAATGGCGTATCCCGTTCGAGGTCCGCACGCCGCAGGTTGCCGTCAAACGACTCGCCGAGGCCATAGATCACGGTCGGATCGGTCTGCAAACGCATACCGCGCTGCAAACGCCGATGCATGACCCCGGAAATCTGCTCACGCTCACTGGCGAGCCCGGTTTCCTTTTCGATGATCGATGCCAGAATCAGCGCCTGATACGGGTCCTCCAAAGTCGTCTCGCCAGAGCGCTGGGCCCAGGCGGCTTGCAAGGCCTCGCGCATGGCGGATGCGCCCTGCGCCAGCAGATCCAGGTCGCTGGTGCCGCGTGGGAATCGATACGTTTCTGGCAGAAACCAGCCCTCGGGCGACGACTGTTCGAGCTTCAGGCGTGCGGCGATCTCGGTCAGATCCAATTCCCTGGTTTCTGTCTTCAATGCCGGGTGCGCGTAAATCTGCGCGAGCATCTGCCTGTAGGTCCAGCCCTCGATCACCGTGAAGCTGTGCAACATGACCTCACCGGCCACAAACCGGGACAACAGGTCCTGCGGCGTGAGGCCCGGTTCCAGTCTGTATTCACCCGCGTGCAGACGGGATGACTGTCCACTGACACGGCCATAAAGAACAAACCAGCGTGGTCGCGTCAACACCCCCTGGTTTTCCAGATCCCGAGCCACGGAAGACAGGCTGCTGCCAACAGGAATCTGGAACACCTGCGGCGCGCTCAACAACAGCGGGCTATTCATATAACTGTGCATGGCCCAGGCGCCGCTCGCCAATATGGCCAGCGCGCTCAGGACCAGAACCCCTAGCCAGCGCATCAGCCCGCCCATGATGGAACTCCCAGTGCGGCGGCAGCCTGCATGAAACGGCGAATCGTCGGGTGAACCGGCACCGATCCCACTTTCGACTCCCCGTCCGGCTCCGCCTCATCTCCCATATACGGGCCGGACCCGGCCATGACAAGCGGAGGCCGCACACCCCTGACCTCACGCACCGGCCAGATGCCAAATACCGAATTACTCAAAAACAGCGCCTCCGCTCTCTTCAGATCATCGATCTGCACCGACGCAATGCGGACGTCAAGACCAAGGCCTGGCGCGATCCCGATCACCAGCGTGCGCATCACACCTGCCACCCCGCTGAGACTGACATCGGGTGTCCGCAGCTCCCCGTCCATGAGCAGAAACAGATTCGAACGGATACCCTCAATCACCCGCCCCTCAGCATCCTGCATCAGACCCTCCGCGGCGCCGTCACTGGCTTCCCTGCTGGCGAGCACCTGTTCCAGTCGGCCCAGATGCTTCAGGCCCCCGATCGCTACGCTGCTGCCCAGGACGGTGTCACACATCCGGACACAAACCCCCTGCGCGTACCAGGCCGACGGATAGTCGGGCAAGGGATGGAGGCTGATGATGCGCCGTCCCGGACTCGCAGCGGATGGCGCGTAGCCGCGTCCGCCACTACCTCGGGTCAGCACCAGTTTCAATACACCGGCGCGGGTGCCGTCTGCTGCCACCGCCAGTTCTCGCTTCAATGCGGCGGATGCCGGGACTGGCAAACCCAAACGCGCAGCATCTCGCTCGAGGCGCTGCAGGTGAGCGTCGATCAGCGGGATACCACCATCGACGACACGCATGGTCTCGAACAAGCCGTCGGCATAGTTGAGGCCACGGTCCGACGCCAACACGGATTCGGTCATCTGGCCATCGACCCAGATCACACCTGGCCTCCCTGCAGCGCCAGCAACATGCCACGCGCTTTGGCTCTGGTCTCCGCCAGTTCCGCCTCCGGGTCAGAGTCCGCGACAATGCCGCCGCCGGCCCGGAAGCGTATATCCCGATGGCTGATCTGCAGCGTCCGGATCAGAATATTCAGATCGAGACTTCCGTCCCGGTTCAGATAACCCATCGAACCGGTATACGCACCGCGCGGTGCCGGTTCGAGCTCATCGATGATCTCCATACAGCGTACTTTCGGGCAGCCGGTAATGGTGCCGCCGGGAAATACCGCCCGAATGGCGTCACCCGGCAGCACTTCGGGTCGCAATTTCCCGCGCACATTCGACACAATATGATGCACGTGAGCATAGCTCTCGATCACCATCAATTCATCAACCTCGATACTGCCGGCCTGGCAGATTCGACCCAGGTCATTGCGCTCCAGATCGATCAACATCACATGTTCGGCGCGTTCTTTTGGATGGCCTATCAACTCTCGTGACAAACCGGCATCCGCCGCCATGTCTCCATCACGTGGACGGGTTCCGGCGATAGGACGGGTCTGGGCGATGCCATCGCTCACCTGCAACAGGCGCTCCGGGGATGAGCTGATGACGGCGAAGTCGCCCCAGCGCAACAGTCCGGCAAACGGGCCCGGGTTGCTTTGCCGCAAACGCAGGTAGACATCCAGAGCTGACACGCCATCGGCAAGTCGTGCGTGCCATTGGCGCGACAGATTCGCCTGGAAAATATCGCCGTCAAGAATATAACGCAGAGTCCTGGCAATGGCGTCGCGGTATTGCTCGGGAGGATCTTCAGTGAGTACAGTGTCGAGGACGTCCGGCAGGAGGTTCGCGGCCGTCGCCAGATCTTCGCGAGCATCCAGATGCGTGATGTCTTTGCTCATTGCGTCGAGCAGATGTTGCTGCCCCGGTTCTGCCACCAGCCAGGCAGCTTGCTCGACCCGATCCAGAATCAATGCACAAGGGATGCGTACCGCCATCGCCACCGGCAATCCCGGCTCCGCATCCAGACGCAAGGTGGGCTCGACCTGAGCCGCAAGTTCATAGGCGAGGAATAGAAACCAGCCGCCGCGAAACGGCAAGTCGCCGGCAGTGAGTTCCAGGTGCTCGTGCTGCCACCAACCGTTCAGGGCGTCGAGAAAGTCCGACGAGCCGGCCGTGTTGGCGCCACTCAGGGTGTATCTGCTATCGAGTTCAAGACGCGCGCCGGGGAACGCGAACAGGATATCGAAACGACCCTGTGGAGTACCGCTGGCCGCGCTTTCGAGCAGAAACGGATAACGTTCGGGCAGCCGCCGATGCAGTGCCAGGGCTAGCTCAGGATGAAAGGAGACCCGCCGGCGTAACACGCTTTCCTGGATCCGGCCCATACAGGCAGCGGCGTCGGCCGCTGTCAGTCGAGAGCCCTGAATACCAGCGTCCCGTTGGTACCGCCGAACCCAAACGAGTTGCTCAAGGCAACCCGAATCGGCATTTCGCGGGCCACATTGGGCACATAGTCCAGATCACACTCAGGGTCGGGATTCTCATAGTTCGTGGTCGGCGGCGCCACGCCATCACGGATCGCCAGAACGCTGAAAATCGCCTCCACCGCGCCGGCCGCACCCAACAGGTGACCGGTCATGGATTTGGTCGAACTGACCGCAAGATTGTCGACGCTGCTGCCGAACGCACGCTTGATCGCGACGGTCTCTGCTTTGTCGCCCAGCGGTGTCGAGGTACCGTGCGCATTCACGTAATCAACGTCTTCAGGGTTTATTCCGGCATCACGCATTGCGTTGCGCATGCACAAGGCTGCACCCTCACCCGACTCAAGCGGCGCGGTAATGTGGTGCGCGTCGCCGCTCATACCAAACCCAACCAGCTCGCCATAGATCGTTGCGCCGCGCGCCCTGGCATGCTCGTATTCCTCTACCACCATCGCGCCCGCGCCGTCGCCGAGTACAAAACCATCCCGATCCCGGTCCCAGGGCCTGCTGGCTGTGTCCGGATCGTCGTTCCGCGTAGACAGCGCCTTGGCCGAACAGAACCCGCCGAGACCGAGCGTGGCGGTAGCCATTTCCGCTCCGCCGGCGACCATGACCTCGGCATCTCCGTAGGCGATCGTGCGCGCTGCCAGCCCAATGCTGTGGGTTCCGGTGGTACAGGCAGTGACCACGGCCAGATTCGGCCCGCGAATCCCGTAGGCGATGGAAACATACCCCGCAACCATGTTGATAATGCTGCTGGGGATGAAGAACGGTGAGATCTTGCGTGGAGACCGGCCACCCTCGAAATACTTCTCAAGCGCGAACCCGATGGTCTCGATACCGCCGATGCCCGAACCGAAAACAATACCTACTCGCTCGGCATTGCCTTCGTTTATCTCGAACTCCGAGTCAGCAATCGCATCGGCGCAGGCGCCCACGCCGTAGTGCATGAACTCGTCCATCTTGCGCGCATCTTTATCTGAAAGGTAACGCGCGCGGTCGAATCCTTTTACTGCACCACCGATCCGGGTCGAGTAGCGGCTGACATCCATCCGGGTAATGGGCGCGATGCCCCCACGCCCTGCGAGGATGCTCGCCCACGCGTCGTCTACCGTGCTGCCCACGGGCGAGACGATACCTAGGCCGGTGACTACTACGCGACGCCTGCTCAAGCGAATCTACCTCTGGACCTGAGGACAGGTAGTGGGACCACGGGTCGATCGGCGACCGTCGGGGAATCGGCAATAACGATAGCGATCAGCTGTCGCTACCGCGCTGCTTCACATAATCGATAGCCTGCTGCACAGTCGTTATCTTCTCGGCTTCCTCGTCCGGAATCTCGCACTCGAAAGCCTCTTCCAGCGCCATCACCAGCTCAACTGTATCCAGCGAGTCGGCCCCAAGATCATCGACAAAGGACGCATCGTTGGTGACTTCTTCTTCTTTAACACCCAGCTGCTCTGCAACGATGTTCTTTACTTGTTCTTCGATGCTGCTCATCTTTGGTTTCTTCCTCAAGAAGCAAATATTAAGACCGGCCAGCCCACTCCAGCGGTAGCAGCCGAGGCAGGTATTGTAGAGAATTCGCCTAAGTCAATCCACACACGGCCGACGACCTGCCGAGGCCCCGCAAATCAAGGCCTGGCGGGATTAGCCTGATGCACGCCGTCGCACCGCAACACGGCTAGCACATACTCATGCCGCCATTGACGTTGAGTGTCTCGCCGGTGATATACGCGCCGGCGCCTGATGCCAGGAACACAACCGCAGCGGCAATGTCTTCGGGCGAACCCAGGCGCTGCAGCGGAATCTGCGCCGCCATCGCGCTGCGTTGCTCCTCGCTCATTGCGCGGGTCATATCTGTTTCTATAAAGCCCGGTGCGACGGTATTGGCGGTGATGCCGCGGGATCCCACTTCGCGCGCAAGCGAACGCGTGAAACCGATCATCCCGGCTTTGCTGGCACTGTAATTAGTCTGGCCCGGATTACCCATCATCCCGACCACCGAACCGATATTGATGATGCGACCGTGTCGCGCTTTCATCATCCCGCGCAGACAGGCCTTGCAGGTCCGATACAGCGCGCTGAGATTGGTCTGCATAATGTCATCCCATTCTTCAGCTTTCATTCGCATCAGCAGATTGTCGCGGGTGATGCCTGCATTGTTGACCAGAATGCTCACCGCGCCCTCGCGTCCGGCAATGTCCTTGACCAGGCCCTGCACCGCTTCTTCACTGGTGACGTCCAGCACCGCACCGCGGCCCGACAATCCCCGGGCCTTAAAATGCTGATCAATCACGGCGGCCCCGGCATCGCTGGTCGCGGTTCCGATCACGCTGGCACCGGCTGCCAGCAACGCATCAGCGATTGCCTGGCCGATACCGCGGGATGCACCCGTGACCAGCGCCACTTCTCCTGACAAGATCAATTCACTCACGTACCAGATCCTCCATTCAGACCTCCGAGGGCAGCCGCCAGCGTGCCCGGATCAAATACCGGGAAGGACACCAGCTTACGATCTATGCGCCGGTTGAGTCCGGCCAGCACCTTGCCAGGTCCGGCCTCGACGATCGCCGTCGCACCGGCCGCCATCATCGCGTGCACACAATCGACCCATTTCACCGGCTGATGCAACTGCGCGGCCAGCACCTGGCGGATTTCGGCTGGTTCACGGTGAATCGCCGCATCGGTATTGTGGATAACCGGAATCTGCGGTGGGCGAATCTCGATGTCGGCCAGCCTTGTTGCCAGCTGCTCCGCCGCGGGCTGCATCAAGGCACAGTGCGAGGGCACGCTCACCGGCAGGTCCACCACCCGCCTCGCGCCGAGCTCGCGCGCCTGCACCACCGCCCGCGCTACTGCTGCGGTGCCGCCGGCGATCACCACCTGCCCCGGCGCATTGAAATTCACCGGCGCGACCACTTCGCCTTGCGCGGCCTTTTCACAGGCCTGCGCGACCTGCTGATCATCCAGCCCGAGAAGCGCAGCCATTGCGCCCTCGCCCGGCGGTACGGCTGCCTGCATGAGCTGACCGCGATATCGGACCAGGTCGACCGCGGCCTCGAAATCGATCGCCCCGGCACAGACAAGCGCGGTGTATTCACCCAGGCTGTGCCCGGCCATCATCGCCGGCGATGGCGCAGCGTGGGCCTGCCACACTCGAAATACAGCGACACCGGCACTCAGCAGGGCCGGCTGGGTGCGGTCAGTGGCATTGAGATCCTCGGCCGGACCGTCCGTGAGCAGCTGCCAGAGGTCATAGCCCAGCACTGCTGAAGCCTGCTCAAAGGTCGCCTGCACGGTTGGCTCCGCGGCGGCCAGTTCGCCCAGCATGCCGATGGATTGAGACCCCTGACCGGGAAATACCATTGCCAGCGTCATAAGCATTGCTCCTTTTGCCAAATGACCGGGGTCCGCACCGCGGCCAGCAGGCAGGGCAAGCGGGCGGCCGGTCGAGCGCGATTATACCGATCGCGCGCGTCGGGCTATCCACGCCACCAGCGCGCCAGCCATCCCGCCGAGGGCGCCAAACAGATGCGCTTCGGTCACCACTGCCCCGGAGATCAGATCGCCGGTGCCCGGCAGGGGCCCCAGCCACTGCTCCCAGCCAAGTTTTGCCGCGATCAGCAGCAACAGCAGAAAACCCGACAGACGGGCCTGCAGACAAAGCAATAGCGCGGGTCCAGCCAGGGCGCCGTGGAGAATGCCGGAAAGCCCCACATACCACTCCAGCTGGGGGACTAACCAGTACAGCCCGGCATCCACGCCCAGCATGGCTCCAGCGACGATCATCAGCCAGTCACGCGCCGAGACTCCGCGCCCGATCGCAACCATCAGCAGCCACAATGCCGCGCCGTTGAGGACTGCGTGCACCAGATCCAGATGCACCAGATGGGCACCCACAAGCCGCCAGTACTCGCCCGCCGCCAGACCTGTGCGCTCGTATCGAAGCAGCGCCCGTGCCGGCTCGTCGAGTACCGCCAGGACGGCAATCAGGATCAGGGTGGCGTAGACCGCAAGCCAGATCACCCGACCCGGTGGCGCGGCAGGTTCCCGGATGGGAGGTTGCGGTCCTTGACCAAGGTCTAATCCTGATATCATTGAGTACTTATCGAGTCAGCAGCCATGCTGAGCGGAAAACTATACGGGTGGTTGAAGAATGAGCGAATCCAGAACGAGTATCGCAAATGCGCGGCCCGCTCGCGAAGGCGGCTTTACTCTTATCGAGATTATGGTTGTGGTGGTGATCCTCGGCATCCTTGCCGCACTGGTCGCGCCAAATGTCATCAGTCGAATTGACGATGCGCAGATAAGCCGCGCCAAGGGCGATATCCGCGCTGTCGAGAGTTCCCTGCAGCTCTACCGGCTCGACAACTTCCGCTACCCGACCACCGATCAGGGTCTCGAGGCGCTGGTCACCCAGCCCGCCGACCCGAGTATCCGCAACTGGCGCAAAGGCGGCTATCTCGACAGGGTCCCGGTCGATCCATGGGGTACGCCCTACCAGTACCTCAATCCGGGTCAGAGCGGCACCAGCGAATTCGATGTATTTACCCTGGGCGCCGACGGACAGCCAGGCGGCGAAGGCATCAACGCTGATATCGGCAATTGGAACATCGACTGATTCCGATCGACTCGACCACGCGGCATCCGCGCAGTGCTCAGCGCGGCTTCTCGCTCCTGGAATTGCTGGTGGTGATCGTGATCCTGGCGATCATGGCCGCAACCGCGATGGTCTCGGTCGGCGCGCTGGGCGGGGATGATGAGATCCAGCGGGAGTCCCTGCGCCTCGAGGCATTGATGCGCCTCGCAGGCGAGGAATCACTGATGCAGGGCAAGGACCTCGGTCTGTATGTCGAAGAAGACCGCTACCGGTTTATGTTTTATTCCAGGGACGCGAAGGCCTGGTTGCCAATGGAAGCCGATCGCAGCTTCCGTGAACGGATACTCCCCGAGGGGCTGTTTTTCTCGCTGATCGTTGAAGATCAGGAGGTGGTGCTGGAAGCAGCCGGCAACGAAGCAGAGATCCAGCCGCAGATCGCGATCCTCTCCAGCGGTGAATTGACACCGTTCCAGCTTTTTCTCGGACGCGAATTCGGCGACCTCCAGTTCGAGCTGGCGGGACAACTCGACGGGCGCATGGAATTGAGCGAAAGAGGGCCGGATGATTTCTGATCTCCAGCGCCACCGGCCACACCGGCATCTTGCGTACAGTAGTCGCGGATTTACGCTGCTGGAGGTCATGGTTGCGCTGCTGATTGTCGCACTGGGGATCGTCGGCCTGTTCAACCAGATTATCGGTATCACCGCCGGTACCATCCAGATGAAGGAGCGCACTCTCGCGAGCTGGGTCGCACTAAACGAGATCACCCGGGTGCGACTCGGCGGCGAGATGCCCGACGTCGGCGAATTTGACGGCGAACTCGAGTATGCCAACGGCGAGTATCGGTGGCAGGCCCGGGTATCGGAAACCGGCGTCGATAACCTGCGCCGGATCGACATCGACGTGGCTTATGCCGATGATCCCGACACCATCCTCGGCCAGGCAACCGGCTTTCTGTCGCCGCCTGCCACGCAACGCGCATCCGGTGGTTGGGGCGGAACCGGGTTCGACCCTGGTGGCAACAGTCCGGGTAACGACACGAATACGGAATCCGGGGAAGACGGGCAATGAAGCGCTATCGCTGTGCCAACGCCGGGTTCACATTGCTCGAGATACTGGTCGCAATGGCTGTCTTCGCGATCTTCGCCTACATGGCCTACGGCGGATTCAATGCGGTCGCCCGACAGCAGGCTATCGTCGCTGAATCAGCGCAGCGTCTGCGCGAGGTCCAGTACGCAATGCGCCGTCTCGCGCTGGATCTGTCGCAGCTGCAGCCACGGCCGGTGCGTGAGCAGCTGGGGGACGGCTGGCAACCCGCGCTAACTGCGAGCGGTCTCGAATTCAATGCGCTGGAGTTCACTCGCGGTGGCTGGCCCAATCCGCTCGCTCGCCCCCGCCCTACTCTGCAGCGGGTCGCTTATCGGGTCGAGGAAGAGACTCTGATCCGGTCGCAATGGCTGAACCTGGATCGCCTGCTGGATCAGGAGCCGGACGAACTCGAAGTCCTGACCGGGGTGCGTGAGATCCGCTTCCGCTTTCTGCTGGAGAACGGTGAGTGGATCGAGGTGTGGCCAAGCGATGATCTGAATGTCGGCGGGACGCCGCCCGGCGCTGAGTCATATCGCGTCTTGCCGCGCGGGGTGGAGATCACGCTGGATCTGGAGGATTGGGGTGAAGTGACGCGGGTGGTGGAGATTGCCGGATGAAGCAGCTGCCGCACAGACAGCACGGCGTCGCGGTGATCACCGCATTGCTCATCATTGCTCTTGCCACCGTGCTGGTCACCGCGGCCATGTCGGATTTTGATCTGAATCTGCGGCGCACCGAAGCGACACTTGTTTACTGAGCAAGCGCAAATGTATGCACTGGGCGCGGAGTCCTGGGCGATGCAAATTCTGTCGGAGGACGCCGAGGACAACAGCATCGATCATCCGGACGAAGTATGGGCGACGGATCTGCCACCGCTGCCGATCGACGGCGGCGCAGTCGATGGCAGCCTGATCGATCTGCAGGGCCGCTTCAATATCAACAACCTGGTGGACAGCAATGGCGAAACCGATCCGGCAGCGCTGGAGCAGTTCACTCGTCTGCTGGAATTGCTGGACCTGGATACCAGACAGGCCGGCTATGCCGCTGACTGGATTGACAGCAATATCGACCCCGCTTTTCCCGATGGCGCGGAGGATTCGAGCTACCTCAGTCAGGTTCCGGCCTACCGCACACCCAATATGCCGGTCACCAGCATTTCAGAGCTGATGTCGCTGCCGGAGATGAACAAGGAAACGTTTGATGCGCTGGCGCCTTTTGTCATTGCATTGCCACGCGGCACACCGATCAACGTCAACACCGCCAGCGCCCCGGTACTCGCATCACTCTCGGCGGACATTTCAATCAGCGATGCCACCCGCGTGATCGAGGATCGTCCCGAGGATGGCTACGAGAATCTGACCGAACTCGAGGAAATTATCCCGGCGGGTCTGGCCCTGCCGATCGGGGTTTCCAGCCGATTTTTCCGCCTCACGGTGCGAGTCAACATTGGCAGTACGGAACTCACCATGTACAGTCTGCTCGAGCGTCAAGGCGCAGGGTCGATTCACGCCCTGTTGCGCAGCTACGGAACTGATTAAAGCATGGCGGAAACACTGATCATCAGGCTGGGTTCGGATGCCGGTCGCGCAAGCTGGCTGACTATGGACGCCAATGGTTCCAGAGCTGGCAGCGTGGCCCAGGGTAGTCTGGAACAAGCCGCGGCAGACGCAGCCCAACGACGGATTCTCGTTCTGGCACCAGCCGACCAGGTCCTTGTGACCCGGGTGGACTTGCCGGTCAAGGGCGCGGCGCGCATCCGCCAGGCGCTGCCCTTCGCATTGGAGGAGCAGGTCGCTGAAGACCTTGAAGTGCTGCATTTCGCTTCTGGCCGCAGGGAAGAAGATGGCCGGCTGAACGCGGCTGCCACCCGCCGCGAACGGATGGAAGCATGGGTGAGCCTGCTTCAGACCAGTGGCATCGAGGCTTCGGCGATCATCGCGGAACAGTCGATGCTACCGACTTCTCCCACCGCCACTATCTGGGTTATTGAGGGCAACGCGTGCTATATCCGCCGACCGGGCGAGTCACCGTTGCGGATCGAAGGGGACTCGGTTGATGAGTTCATGATCTTCGGCGATCCCCGGGATACCAGGATCGAGGGCGGCGCCCATCTGACCGTTTATCTCAGCGCCGAAGATCAGCTGCGTTTCGCGCCCGGCATCGAGGCGCTGCGGGACACCTTGACCAGCGTAGAGATCAAGCTGCTCCCGGATGGCGCGCTGCCGTTGCTCGCGGCTACCGCGATGCGATCCCCGGCGGTCAATCTGTTGCAGGGCGTTTTCGCGCCGCGGACCGGCATTCAGCGACTGCTCAAGCCGTGGCGTGCGGCGGCTGCCCTGCTACTGGCATTGATTACGTTGCTGGTGATCCGCCAGGGCGCCGAGCTATTCCAACTGAAGGCGCAGGAACAGCAACTGGACCAGTCGATTCAGACAATATTTCGCGAGGCCATGCCGGATGTCACGCGCGTAGTTAACGCCCGCGGCCAGCTGGAAACGCGATTACGCGCGATACGCGGTTCCGGCGGCGACAGCGACGCGCCGTTCCTCACTATTCTTGAAGTCGTCAGCCGGGCGGTCATGTCCGAGCCGCAGACCCGGATCGAATCGCTGAGTTTCCGCAACGGCATCATGGAACTGAAACTGGCCGCGCCCGGGGTAGACGCGCTTGACCGGGTGCAGCGCCAGGTAGAAGCCAGCGGCGGCCTGGAGGCTGACATTCTGTCGGCCAATCCACGCGGCGAACAGGTCGAAGGCAGGATTCAGATTTCGGAGACGGGAGCATGAGAGCGTGGTTTGAAAATCTCGCGCCGCGTGAACGTCTGGTGGTCAGCGTTGGCGCTGTCGTGGCCGGTCTGATCCTGTTCTGGGGACTGGTGCTTTATCCGCTGGGCTCAAGCGCTGATGCCAGCGCCGAACGCATCGCCCGCAAACAGGCGGACCTGGAGTGGATGCTGGGAGCTGCTGCTGAAATAAAGGCCAGCGGCGGCATCATCACCGCGGCGGGAAACCCGGATCAGTCGCTGGTGGTTGTTATCGATCGCAGCGCACGCCAGGCCGGAATCGGCGCTGCGCTGACCCGCAATCAACCGGTCGGCGAAGACTCGATCCGGGTGCGCCTGGAGTCGGCGCCCTTCGATGCGGTGACGCGCTGGCTGGGGCAGTTGCAGGGTAGCTACGGTCTCGATATGGAGTCGGCGACGTTTGAACGCGGCAAGGCAGAAGGCACGGTCACAGCGAGTGTCATCCTGAGGCAGCCCGGCTGATGAGAAAACCACTGTTGCTGGCGACATTCGGGTTTATCCTGATCCTCGTTTTCATGCTGGTGCTGTGGCCGGCCAGGGTCGCTGTCGGCTGGTTTCTGCCGGCCAACGTTGCGCTGAGCGGCGTCACCGGTACGGTCTGGCAAGGCAGCGCCAGTCAGCTGAGCATCGATGGTCATGTGATCGGTGGTCTGACCTGGGATGCCCGCAGCCTGAGCGTGCTCAGCGGAAGTCCACGCTGGCAGATCGAGTTACGGAGACCCGCAGGATTCGTACGTGCTGACGTCGCGGTATCCACCACGGGTTCGGTCCAGGTATCAGACCTGACCGCGGCCAGTCCGCTACAGGGCGTTGCGGATCTGGTGCCGCTGGCTGGCACCGATGGCAACCTGACGGTCAATCTGCCAACGCTGGCCCTTGAGCAAGGGCAGCTGACTGCGCTGTCAGGTCAGATTGTGGTCGATGCTCTGAGCCCGATGGGTCTTGCCGATGTGAATCTGGGCACACTCGAACTGATGTTGCCGGCAGACCAGACACCGCCATTCAGCGGCAGCCTTAGCGCCCTCGATGGCCCTCTGCTTGTTGAGGATGGTCGTTTGGAACTCGCTGCCAACGGCAGCTACACGATTAGTGGTCGGGTAAAAGCGCGCGATGATGCGCCAGACAACATTCGTCAGGGCATTCAATTCCTGGGCACACCGGATCCGCTTGGCTTCTACCCGTTCCTGCAACGCGGATCACTCTGACGCAGGACCCGGGGTCCAGCTACGCCAGGCACGATGTAGCGGAAAATATAGTCCGACCCGGACCGGCTGCCCGGGATGCATATTCGCAACGAGCCGTGCGTATCGCTCCAGCTGCTCGCGATAACGCTCCACCTCCCGATCCAGATAGGTCTCCAGATCGGCGCCTTCATGCGCGCCGGTCTTGAAATCGATGACCCAGCGCTGCCCGTCCGCGTCACGGAAAGACCTGTCTATGCTGAGGTGAGCAACCGTCCCGTCCAGATTACCGGCTATCGCAAGTTCGCTGCGTGCGTCCTCATGGGCCGCAGACAGTATCCACCGGCCACGCTCATCAGCGAGCGTATTGTCCAGGCCAGTCATTACCTGCGCCAGGGCCTCGTCCAACATGCGCCCACTGAGTCCCTGTTCCACAAGCGCCTGGCCCAGCATGTCCCGCGACTCTGAAATGCGCTGGCGTGACCAATGCGCCAGTCCATCGTTGGCCATCCTCTCCAGCCATCGATGGACCACCGTTCCTACCGCTCTACCGCCCCGGCCCGCCCACCAGAATTCCACCCGCCCCGGCTCCGGCGCGTGGAGCGCAGGTCCAGCTTGCCAGATCGCCGAGCCAGGCGCCGGCGGCAGTAACCAGTCCGCCGTTAGTCGCGAAATCTCTTGCGTCGCCCTCGGCGGCACCGTCGCGGCCTGCGACTGTGTCTGCTCGCCGTCTGGCCCTTGTTCCAAGCTGGCGAGAAAGTGCCGGGCCTGGCCAGGCCACAACAGATCCAGCATCGAACCCCGTTGCGGAGGTCTGATATCACTCCGGTCGGCGTCCGCGTCCGCGTCCGCATCGGCGGCGGACCTGAGCGTCGCGAACAGATGCATCTGCCGGCGTGCCCGGGTCGCCGCAACATAAAGCAGCCGCTCGAGTTCGAATGCGGCCTTGCGCGTTTCCAGTCGCTTGAGGAACTTGTGCAAGGGATCCCGATCCGCGCCGCGTTCTTCTACCGTGGCCAGCAACAGGTCTGATTGTCCGTCCGCCTGCGAGATTTCCAGCCAGTGAAGCAACTGAGTATCGCCACCGCCGGGGAGCCGATGCAATCCGGGCAGCAATACATAATCAAATTGCAGGCCTTTGGCCTTATGGATGGTCATTAGCTGAATCTGTTCGCCGGCTGTCGGATCCGGCGCAGCGTAGAGGTCATCCAGCCGTGCTTCGAGCGTCGCCACATCATCCAGATCGCCACCTATTTCGAGGCCGCGCAGACGTTGAAAATAGTTTCTTGCATCCTCCAGATCAGATGCTTTGGGCAGCGTTGCCGGACCACCCAATGCCAGCCAGACACCCTCCACCAGTCTGTGCAGGGGACGCCGTCCACGCAGCGCCATACCCGCGCTGACCGCTGCATGCAGCGCTTCAATACGACGGCGGGCATCGGCCGAAACCCTCGGATCCGGAGGCGATTGACTGATCGCATTTCTGAT
Source organism: uncultured Gammaproteobacteria bacterium (assembly GCA_963704875.1). Lineage (GTDB taxonomy): Bacteria > Pseudomonadota > Gammaproteobacteria > Steroidobacterales > XN24 > CAMYOC01. The sequence goes on from CAVPIA010000006.1 coordinate 56,845, forward strand.
CGAATCGCTGACCGTCGTCGAGCGGTCGCCAGCCAGGATCTCGATATCGTCCAGACGCAGGCCGCACCATGGCGCACGCATGAGCGCAAGCCACGCCGTGCGATCGCCGGGGTGGCTCAGCGCGCGGGTCAAGGCCATCAGATCCTGGATCACGGGGCGCTGCGCCAGCGGCTCTATATCCACAGCCTTGTAAGTCATGCCGGCGGCTTTCAGGCCGTGGACAATGGCCGCCAGATGATTCCGGGCCCGCACCAGAACCGCGATGCTGGGTTGCTCACCGATGCCGTTGTCCGCCGCGGAATTCTGCTCATCGCGGCCATCCCGGTCACCGGCAAGCTGGTGCGCAGCCTGTAACTCGCGGATCACCTGCACGACGCGGCTGGCCTCTTCGCTACCGTCATCATCAAGCAAGCTGTGCATTCGGACCGGCGGCAAATTGCCTTCCGGGTGCCATGCCTCGGCAGCGGTGAATGTGACCGCACCCAGGCGCGGATCTTCCTGGGTCGGCATGATGTCTCGCATGGCGTCGTTGACCCATTCAACGAGGCCGCGATCCGAACGGAAATTGACTTCCAGCACCAGATCGTCGATCGCCACCTCGTTGATCCGGCCATCGCGTCGTACCTGCAGGAACAGCCCGACCTCGGCTTCGCGGAAGGCGTAGATGGACTGCATCGGATCGCCAACGCAGAACAGGCTGCGGCCATCGCTCTGCTCCCAGCCCGCAGTCAGTTGGCGCAACAGCTGAACCTGCCCGATGGACGTATCCTGGAATTCATCCAGCAACAAATGGCGGATACGATAATCCAGCGACAGCGCGAGATCGGTGGGCTGATCCTCGTCGCCCAAAGCCCGCCGCGCAGCCTGCGCCACAGCGACATAGTCCGCCTCACCCTGCTCGCGCATGACCAGCTCGAGCTCGGCGGCACAGATCGGCAGCAGGGTCAGCAGATTGCCGAGAATCTCCCATTGAACGTCGTCGTAACGCCATGGAGGCAGATCCCTGATCCGGTGCAGCAGCGGGCGCCAGGGATGTTCCGCAGTAAGACTCTGCAACAACGCCAGCAGCCGTTCTTTCTCGATTGTCTTGGCAGGCATGCCCTGCCCTACAGTCACCGTTTTGCGCCAGTCCCCCTTTCTTGTAAGCAACAGTTCGGCGACGCCACACCACACCCCCAGCGCGTCCGCATCTGGATCCGGCATCACGCTCAGTCCGGCACACGCAAGCACCGGCGAATCCGTCCCGCGCTCCTGCAAATTCGCGGCGGCAAACGCGCACAATGCCGGCAATTCAGCGCCAAGGGCTGCCGGCATGGTGCGACACACATGCCGTAATTCCTCTTCGACCTGGCGACGGATACTGCCCTCCAGCCAGGCTCGGCGCTCTGCCTCACCCATGGCTCGCGGGCCGGTGACGCGGGCCAGCCACTGATCGCGCCGTCCAAGCAATCCGGCCAGCATGTCGCGGGCCCGGTCGAAACGGTTGTCCCGATGACGTAACAGCGCCAGACAGGAGCGACCATCGGGTCCCGGCTCATCCACCCGCTGCAGGGTCCGCGTCGCCGCCAACTCATACAAGCGTGACGGCCGTTGACTGATCGTCAGCGCACCGCCGGCGCCGGACATGATCGGCATTTGCCTGCTTATCAGCGCGTGCAATGCATCGATAGTCATCACCCGCAAGCGGCCGGGAGATTGATCCAGCTGCCAACCCATCTCCTCGTCTCGCTGGCGCGCCGCCCGAGCCAGCTTCCAGGTCAGCGCCTGATGGGCCTGTTCCGGTTCTGTGTCATCGCCGGCGCGCGCCAGCGCCTGGATGATGCGCTGACGCATCTCACCGGCAGCCTTGCGGGTAAAGGTCATCGCAAAGATCTCTTCTGGCGCCTCGACAGTCGCCAGCAGAGCCAGGAACCGCTGGGTCAACAATTCGGTCTTGCCGGAGCCGGCAGGTGCCTGAACGATGAAACTGCGCCCAGGGTCCAGCGCCTCGCGCCTGGCCGCACGGTCCGCGAGCTTATCTGTCACCGAGCAGACCCTGTTCGCTTAACTCATGGCGCCGACACAGGATCGACAACTCGCACCATTTGCAATCCTCACTGACCCGGCGCGGGTCTACCTGCGCATCGCCTTGCGCAAACGCATGTGCCAGCGCCGTCACCTGATGACGCCACACACTAAGCAAGGCGGGCCAGTCATCGGCCACCGGGCGCGGTCCGTTTGCAGGGTCGCGGATTCCGGTGCCGGGGATATCGCTGTCGGCAAAGCCCCGGTATCCAACTTCCCCCACCGCCAGACTGCCAAACGCGACACCGCTGACACGCGAACCGCCGGCCATCGCATAGAGAGGAAGCTGGGGCTCTCTTGGCCGCTCGCCGAGCCAGTCCCGGGTCGCTGTTTTGCCGGTCTTGTAGTCGATATACAGCATGCCTCCGCTGGCCAGCCGATCGACGCGGTCCACTCGCAAGCGGAAGGTCAGGCCGGCAAGCTCGAGCTGTTTCTGCGACTCGAGCTCGCCGACAGCGAACGATTCCCGCTGCAGGTCCTGCTGCAGCAGTTCAAGAATTCGCTGGCTCAGGCGGCCCTGTTCCAGGGCAGATATGCTCGGCGGGATATCTCGGGTACCGCCGAGTGCGCGCCGAATCGCGTTCGACAAGGCATCGCGAACTGCTTGCTCCAGCGCTTCCGGCTCCATGCCGCGAGGGACCTCGGGATCGGCCCATTGTTGCCACAATGCGTGCAGCGCCTGGTGTGCGATCTCGCCGCTCATGAGCGGCGAGATGCCGGGTACCGGTGTTTCAACAGGCTCTGCCAGCAAACGGAATCTCGCCTGCGCCTGAAACGGGCAGGCCGCCTGCGCGCGCAACACGCCACTTCCACCGCGCAGCGGAGACGTCGACGGCCACGGTTGCATCCGTGTATCCCCGACTCTCTCCAGATCCGCGCTATCACGGATGATCTGTGCGAGCCCACGGGGAGCAGGCGCCAGCGTCATCGCCGGCAAGTCTGCGATCAAAGCTGCCGGGCGCAGGGTTTCGTCCTGATCGCGTGCTGGCCAGCTAAATACCACCTGACCCGCCGCACGCGTCAGCGTCGCCGTTCGTTGCGCGGCATAGTCCAGCTCGGACCTGGCGCAACAGCGTGGCATGCCCGCCTCGCGCTGCAGGGCGATAGGCAACAAGCCGTTCGGACGCAGTGGCCGCGGCCAGGCCTGATCATGCAGTCCTCCCACCCACAGCGCGTCAAACGACAGCCCGGGCGTCTCCTGCAGACCCAGTACCTGCACCGGCGCCGGCGGTGCCTCAGCCTGGAACAGATTGTCGGTAGCGAGTCGTCGCAGCTGATCCAGCGCGGCCCTGGCGCTGACCCTGCCGCTGACTGCGGTCAGCCCGGCGAGGCTTGCCAGCAGTTCCTGCCATTTGGCCACCGTCTGAAACTCATTTGAGTCCAGGCTTCGATCACCCGGCCAGCCCAATTCTTCCAGCACCCTGCGAAACTGTTCCGCCCAGTCATCGAACGAGCGCATCGGATCTGGATCCATATTTTCAAGCGATGCCACGCGGGTATGCAGACCAGGAACGGCTGGCCGACGACGATCCGATCCTTCACGGGTCAGCCGGCACAGGCCTGCCAGATCCAGTTGAAATACGCCCTGCTGGCGCAGCCAGATATCCAGCCGTGCGCGGGCATCCGCTTCTGCAATGCCGCCGCCCAGATACGGGGATCGCAACAGCCTTCCCACGTCGGTATGTGAGCCCCTGTCAAGCCAGAGACTCAGCGCCAGCAACGCGTTATCGACCACTGGCCAGCGCGCCAGCGGCAAGCCCAAAGAAAGATTCCACGGTCTGGCCCCGGTATCGGCATACGGCAGAACCGCCGCGGGATCCAGCGCATCATCCAGCGCATCGACCACTTCACTGCGACGCTGTTCCAGGTCGATGAGTACCAGACCCACAACGGCATCCGGCCGCGTCTCTATAAACCGTCTGGCCCAGGCTGCCGCGGCTCGAATTTCAGCATCCGGATCCGGGCAGCACGCGATTTTCGCATCCGCCGGCGCAGCCTCGGGCTGCCATTCGGCGACCTGGTGGCCTGCGTTACGCAGCGCCCGAATCAGGTGGTGCTGGGCAGCGGTGTAACGATCGAAACCCGCCAGCAAGATGTGTCCAGGCGCGTCTCCGGGGCTATCCAGGGTAGTGGCCAACTGCCACGCCAGGTCGGCGCTCATGGCCCATCCGCGTTCTCTTCGCAACGCCGCGAAACGCTCGGCGATCAGCATAAATTGTCGGGTATCGCTGCCTGCGTCGCGGGCGAGCACGGAATCCGTGATTGCGTAATCCCGGGTCAGCTTCCATGCCTGCATCGCCTCTCTTGCTGCCTGTGCAGGCAACAGCAGGGAATCCATGTTCGGCAGCGGGCCCGGAAGATCGCGAATGATCTGCTCCCAGACGACTCGCTCCTGTTCCGCGCCGATCAGCTTGCGGTCACAAACCGGGTGTCCCTGATCCCTCGCCCGCCGCCATTGCCGCTCGACCCACGCATCCCAGGGCAACACATCCGTCGGCCACCAGGCGCGCTGGCCCCTGGCGAGATTCTGTCGATCCTCCCTGGCTCGCAGGGCACGGGCCAGCCGCCGGGTCGCCGTGACCACGGTAAACGGACCACCCGCTGGCTCGAAGCCAATAGGCAATGGATTAAGGAAACTGTATATTTGTTATGCTCTTATATAACTAATTGAATGTCAGTTATCACTTTCCGGCGCGACTCCATCCGCATTGCCATCCGCATCGCCGACCGTCGTCTCTGTCTGATTTGCGCAAGGAAACGTCTCCTGCAGGGCCTCGAAAAACACCGCGGTGACGGGCAGCTCGCTCTTGTCTGGATGACGGTTCAGATAATCCGAAAGGATCGTAATGTAACGACTGCCACTGGGTTCCTCGGTAATGCAATAACCCAGCAATTCCTCGGTGTCTGTTTTGCCAAACAACTCGAACACGCTTTCTGCATCCAGGTCGAGCAGCACGGTCAGCAGCGAGGCCATGCTCAGGGCACCGATCCGGCTGCCGGTTTCGAATCCGGCCACGATGCCAAGGGTTTGCCCGAGACAATAGGTGATATCCAGATCGTCGCCGTCGCCGGTGCCGGAGAGAATTGCAATATAGGCAGCGCAATCCGCCTGCCAGCCTGCCGCGGTGGCAATCGCCGCGCGGCTATCTGCCGGCCACATAAAAATCGCAAGCACTATCACCGGCATGAAACCGGGCGCGAGTCTGGAGATCATGGAATTTTCCTGACAACTGATGCGGCCGGTATCGTCGCATGAAGGTTTCCGCGCCCGCAATCATCGACGCCCATCGACGCCGCTCAGATCGCGCCGCAGCCGCTGCCCGGCTCGCCTTCAGACATCCTCGGAGGCCCCCAACGGGCTGGTGTTGACCTGCGGATCCGGCATCAGCGTCAGCACCTCGTCCACATAGGACGGGATAACCTCCTCCAGCGCAACATCACGGCCTTCCCGCTCCGACATGTACCAACGATGTTCGAGGATCTGGTGGAAGATCTCGGCGTCATCGAGCTTGGCCCGGTACACATCCGGGATTGCGGCCAGCGTCGGCCGGTACACTTCGGCGAACCAGCGGAAAGCAGAGGTCGTCACCGGGATATCCTGTTCCTGTACACCCGTCTGCCAGGCGCTGAAGCTGTACATGTCATTGAGCAAACGGCGGGCCTGATTCTCCTGCACTTCAAGACCCGTCAGTGAGTGCACCAGTCGTCGATGGTGCCCTGCTTCGACGACATCCGCATGCATGCGCAACTGGCCATCGGGCAGGGTCTCGATCTCCAGTTCGTCAACGTCATAACCCATCTGATTGAGACGGCACAGACGTGCGTCGATGCGATATTGCTGATCCGGCGGGAATATCTCATCGCGGACGATCTCGTCCCACAATGACTGATACCTGGCTTCTACTGACCACGCCGCCGCAACCGGATCGACACCCTCCGGCAGTCCAAAACCCGCCTCCAGATCGAGCAACTCCCCGCCCAGATTTTCACGCGCAATGTCCAGGTCATGACGCCGCTGCCCGGCGCTGAGAGAGCGGTGAAGCTCGCCGGTTTCCGCATCGACCATATAGGCCGCATAGAAACCAGCGTCCAGACGGAACAGCGTATTGGACAGCGAACAGTCGCCCCAGAAGAATCCGGCCAGATGCAGACGCACCAGTAACTCTGCAACAGCATCGAGCAGCTTGTTCGCCTGCTCGACGCTGGCGCCGCTGGTAATCATGCTGCGTAACGGCAGCGAGCGATCGAGATAACGCGTGACCAGAAGTCCCCTCTCTTTCACTGCCGGGCTCGCGTTGGCAAGACTGGCCCTTTCGGTAGTCACGCAAACCGCCTGCACCACCGGCAGACCCATCTCTTCAAGATCGCGCAGCAACCCGTACTCGCGCAACGCCAGACGGTCACTGGTTTCCTTGATTGCGTAAACCACATCGCGGTAGCGGACGAAGCGCACGATATTGCGAAACAGACCGTGAGAGACGGTCACCAGACTGTCCACATCCCACTCGAGCAGGGGCTTTTCCCACGGCAAGATGAGCCCGGTCGGGAAGTCCTTCTTGGATGCGACCTGGAGCTTCATCCCTTATCGTCCGCGCCTGAATCAGCCGCCGGATCGACGCTCTGCGGTGATCCGCTGAGCCACTTCCCGGATCTCATCGAGTGTCAGCCATTGTTCGAGGTCGCGGGTAAGCTTGCGCTGCCAGTTCGGATGCTCGTCGGCGGTGCCGGGAACATTGACCGGCGTATCCATGGCTAACCAATCTTCGGGTTGCACAACCATCAACGCGGCCCTGCTGCGGGCGATATATGCCTGGATCGCGCAGCTCAGATCCCAACTCATCTGTGCAGCGGAGGCCGGATCGGCCAGCGCCGACTGCGGCAGCAGTCCATGGCGATGCAGTGCCTGGCAGATGATATGCCGTTCATCTACCCGGGCCATGGCGACCGCTTGTCGGGTATTTTCGTCAGGGTAAAGCTGCAGACGGTCGCGCAGTTCAATGTCGCTCCCTTGCCAGTAGCTGACAAGCGGGGGCAAATCGTGGGTAGATACCGTCACCAGTGCATGCGCCGGATAATGCTGCGGTTCCAGCGCCCGGCCATCGTCCTCGCGCTCGAAGAAGAACACCCGGTAGGAGTAGACGCCGTGGTCCGGCATCGCCCGGCGGATTGCGTCGGGTACCACCCCGAGATCCTCGCCTATCACCAGGCAGCGATGACGCTGGCTTTCCAGCGCCAGAATGGCCATGAGCGCCTGCAGATCGTAATGCACATAGGCGCCTTCATTTGCCGACAGCCCCGCAGGCACCCACCACAAACGGAACAGGACCATCACGTGATCGATGCGCAACGCGCCACCAGCACCCATATTGGCACGCAACAGATCGATAAACGGCTGATAGGCGCGTTCAACCAGGACATCCGGACGCATCGGCGGAATACCCCAGTCCTGTCCCTGTAGCGCGAGCGGGTCCGGCGGCGCACCCACGCTCGCGCCCTCTGCATACAGCGAATGGTCTGACCAGGCATCCGCGCCACCGGCGTCGATGCCTACCGCCAGATCCCGGTAGACCCCGATCTGCATCCCGGCTTCAGTCGCAGCATTCTCAGCCCGGGCAAGTTGCTCGGCACAAATCCACTGGAGAAACATGTAGTAGCGGATCTGATCGCGATGGGACCGTCTGAAGGCCGCGACCGCGTCGCTATCCGGTGACTGGTACGCGCTCGGCCAGGCTTGCCAGCCACCGGGCCGGCCGGATTCCGTGAAGTGCGCCTGAAGCGCATAGAATATTCCTAATTTTTCAATGGCCTGCCGTCGGTTTCTTATAAATTCATCAAACTCAAGGAGGCGATCCGGATCCGGTGCGGCGACAAAATCAGCGTAAACCAGCCGCAGGACCTCTTCCTTGGCCGCCCACACGCCCGCATAGTCGACGTATGCGGGTTTCCTTAGCACGGCCAGCCGGGCCTGAAAGGCAGGGCTGGATACCAGCGCCAGGGCGCTCTCAGAGCGGGCAAACTCTGGCACGGCCTCAGGATCGATATAAACCGTATTGAGAAAGTCTCTGCTTGCCGGACTATACGGGCTGCAATGCATTGGGTCGGCCGGAAACAGCGCATGTAGCGGGTTCAGGCCGAGCAGATCTGCGCCAAGGTCCGCGGCTGTTGTCGCCATGTTCACCAGATCGGTGAAGTCCCCGATGCCCCAGTTGCGGGACGAGCGGACCGAGTAGAGCTGTACGGCCATACCCCAGAGTCGCCGCCCGTCAGCGACGGCGGGCGGCTCATAGCAGCGTTCCGGCGCCAGGATAAGGCGTGTTTCTGCAAGCGGGTCCCCTTGCGTGGTCTCAAGTCGCAAACGGTGATAACCCAAAGGCAGATCATCCGGCAGCTCGAAGGCCAGACGGCAGAAGCCGACACCATCAATCACTCGGTCGCCGACGACCGGCAGCATCCCCGGCTCGATATCACCGGTGCGCTCGGCACCGTCTTCGAGCCAAACCCGCCAACGCAGATGGGGTAACAAGGGTCGCATGACGGTAAACCGCAAGCTTCTGTCCCGGGATGGACGCCGCACCACAACCGGTGGCAGGACCTGGCGCCAGCGGCGCTCGTCCAACTCCGCGGCGCGCTGTGCCAGCGCGTCCGGGTCGTCCAGATCGTGGCCCATCGCGGCAAGCAATCGGCACAGACTTTGTTCCGAAACCTCGCGGATCTCTCCGCGATAGTCGGCATAGTTGCGCTCGATGCCGCGCAGCTGTCTAAGCCACTCGATCAGTCCTGGATCTGTCATCGACCTCTCCGGCGCCATTGCTACGCACGCAGCCCCGACTATAGCTCGGCAAGGATCTTCTGCCTTAGAGCCTCGTATTCATCGGCAGTGATCAGGTGATCGTCGCGTAGCGCATTGAGCGTCCTCAGGCGATCCGGAATGGTTCGCCGGCCACTGCTTTCCGGCGCGGAACCAGCAGACGTCGCACTACCAGAACCACTGCTCACCTTGGGGCCCGCGCCTGTCGCCGGCCCGGTACCGGGCCCGCCGGACGTGCCGGACGCAGCGGACACACTTGAAGATCCTCTGCGAGCGGTTTGCGGCGTGCTGCCAGCCACCGACGCCACGCCTCCGGGACTGAACCCGGGCACCACCGCCAGCCGGTTTTCGGTAACGTTATAGTCAGACAGCGCGCGCTGCTGATCGGCGATACTTGGCGCCAGCAGATCGATCACCGGCGGCTGATTAATGTCGCCATCATTGACGATGCCGAACCGGTCCGAGTGTCGCCCGTACGCAGCCGGTATCACCATCAGGTTGAACTGACCAGGCGTCAGATTGACTATCTTCGATAATTGCTCGACTTCACAGCCGGTGACCAGCACCGAATAGCCCCAGTCGGGGCTCGCCTGACCGCCCAGAAAACTGTCCGGCACAAAAAACTCGATCTCGCGGCTGCCACGGATACGGATCTTGGTTGGGAACAGGAAATTCTGCTCAAGGTCGGCTTCAACCTGCTCTTCGGAGACCTGTAACTGCTCTTTAGTCACCTTGCCAAATTCATTGCGCAGCGCGTCCTCAGCCTGTTTCTCGAGATGCACTTTGTAATAGGCCCGCGCGACTTCGGGACGCGGACTGAGCACCACCGCCTTCTCCCATGCGTTGGCTGCGGCAATGTCCACCTGCCGGCCAGGTAATGTGTCTATCCTGCCGGACCCGCTGACGCGGTCCTGATCGATGTAGACATCGATGTTGAAGGTATAGAAACCATGACGCGCAAGGCTGGTCAACGGCTCCTTGCCAAGATAGGTAGACAAGCCCTTGGGGCTGGCGATCGGTCGCGCCAGCCGCGCCCGGAACCAGGTGCCGTCGTTGCCATCGTAGGCGCGAAATGAAACCAGATCCAGACTTCCGATCTCGATCCAGCCATCGTTGGGATAGACCAGATCGCCGGCGCCGAAGTCATCACCTCTCGGATCATCCAGAACAAATATCTCTTTGCTGCTGACGGATGTCGCCGTCAGAGCAAAGATAAGCAAAAAAAATGCCTGGATAAGTGCGGGTGCGTGCTTGTGAGTCATGACGTCAATAAAAAAGGCAGCCCTGGAGCCCAGAGCCGCCTTTGATGCTAACAGAGCTTGCTCAGAAGCTCACTTTCATAAACGCCTTCAGGCGGTATTGGTTCAGGTCTACATCGTCGGTGGAAATATTGCCTAGCGGGGTAACCACGAAATCGCCGGTCGGATTCAGGCGGGCACGGGTTCCGTTGTCATTGACATAAAACTTGGGATCGTAATTCCCCCAGAACCAGTCAGCAGCGGCGCCGAATTCGACCCCGGACAGAAAGTAGTTCAGCACCAGACCGATCCGGTTCTTGGTGTTGTCGCCGGTCAGGTATTCGATATAGCCAAAGTCGTTGCTGCCCTCGAAACCCATGCCGACAGGCGCGGTGTCGATCGTCCCGTCCACAATTTCGACATCCCAGTAGTCGTACAACACTGTCGCATAAAGGTCCGGATGCAGCTGATAGCCCACGCTGAAGCCGTACAAAGCATATTCTGCCTTGCGATCATCGCAACCGACACAGGTGCCCCACTGAGTCGCGAAGTTCGGCACCCAGTCCGGGTTAACAACTCCATCGGGATAGCCGTCACCATAGGCGTCCACCAGGCCTTTCTGCGAGGTCACGCGATGGTCATCATCCTTGATGAACTGGTAGCGCAAACCCAGATCGATGCCGTTGGCGATGTCCCAGACGTAGTCCATGTTGAAGCCGAACTGCTGGACTTCCCGATCCTGATACGCGGAATACGGTGCACGATAGTCGCCGCCCAGACCCCAGGCATGGTTACCCTCGTTGCGCGGGTACTTGCCACAGTTGGTGTTGTAGCCCTGGCCGGTCGCGTTGTCGATTGTTCCGCCGCAGGCCTGCCAGTTGGTGTCGAAGTCAAAGTAGGAGTATTCGGCCGAGAACTCGATATCGTTCCAGGTGTACTTGGGCACGATGGTAATGCCCTTGTAGCCATGCACATCGTAGGCTACCGGCTCGTCAAAGTCAGTGAAGTCGTTGTCGGCCATCAGCGATACGACCTGCTGGGTCTCACCGTCCCAGCCGCCATAACCCAGACCGGCGGTGGCGTTGCCGTTCTCGATATTGCCGAAATTGTAGTCCGGACGACCCCACTGGAAGGTATTCATCCAACCCGAGGTCAGCAGCACGTCAGCTTCGCGCCGTGCTGATTGCACCGACATGTAGTCAGCACCGATCCAGAACCCCTGGATGTTGAAGGTCAGATCCGAGACCAGAAAATCAGAGACATCCAGATTGATAAACCAGGAATAGTCGTTCGCGCTCTCATTGAGCAAGGGGCTGAAACGGCAATTACCGTTGTACAGACCGTCGCACTCGGTGTCATCCACGTTGTACCAGGAGTAATAGTACGAACCGGATATATCCACATAATCAAAGCCCGCGTATTCGGCTTTCAGACCTGCGACGGTGTTGTCATATCGGGTAACAGTATCAGTGCCGTCACGGATATCGTTGTCGTTACCGTCGTTGAACAGTTCGTCTCTGGAAATCTCCTTGTCATAGACATACATCAGAATACCGGTGGTATTCAGATCGGTGCTCGCGTTCCAGCGCATCTGGCCGACCAGCGCAGCATCATTTGCCTCCATCTTGGTCGCGTCATCCTCGCCCCGGGTGACAAACCGCGGGCCGGCAAACAACTTGGGTAGCGAGACACGGGCAAAGTCCCAGCGAAGGTCGTTCTCCAGCATTGAACCCTGGAGCAGGATGCCCGAGGCATTGTCGCGATCGATATAGCGGTACTTGCCCTGGGTCATCGGGTCGAACATGCCAAAGTCATTGGAGCCGATCGTGGCTGAATCGATCCACTCATAACCCGGCGTGATCACCGCCCGAACCCCACGCATCTTCACATACTGGGCCGAGCGTTCGTCCGCCTCTTCCGGACCGAAACCGCCAAAATTAGTCCAGAAGTTGCGGTTGAACCGGGCTTTCAGACGACCGCTAATCTCGACCTGTTTGGACACCTGGTTGCGGAACATGAGTTCGAACTCGATGCCCTGCCCCTGATCACCACCGGCTTCGCCCGGGGTGGTTTCCGCATTGTTATACAGCGCGGACTCCTGATTGCGGTCACCGTCCAGGAATTTGGCGTAAACCGATCCGAACCATTCCATTTCCCCGGCCGTTGCCACCGTAGCCGGTGCACACAGGGCCGCGCTCACTGCTGCCGCCAGCACCAGGTTATTTTTTTTCATTCTGCTCCCCCGAAGGCTCGTTCTATTTTTATTCATTCGCCCGTGGCGTTGATCATTTGCAGCGTTGCCATCTCGACGGGATTGCCGTCAGCGTCACATTTGTAAGCAAGCATGTCGTATTGAGCCTGAATCTCGGCTTCGGTCCCCTGCGCCGGCGGCGCCAGGATGTCCATCACATGCGGGTCGCAATTCATGTCGTTACCGCCACCAAAACGGTGCTGGCCTTCATACTCGTTAACCTTACGCGTCAGCAGATCGGACTTGTCCGGGAAGCCCTCGTTTGACTGCATCACGACCTGGTAACTCCAGGCGAAGGGGTCTTGCATGCCGCTTGCGTCCACCGTGGCCAGATCCTCGATCGGCACCCGACCACTGATGCACTTGCCCTTGCCCAGCGTCTTGCGCGGCACCAGCAGGGCACCAGACTCAACCTCAAACGGTGCCTTCATCTTGGCCTCGGCCGTCACACGAGATTGCTGTTGTGGTGAAAGAATCACAGCCCGGTTCCAGGTGCTTTCGGGTCCAAACTGGATGTTCAGGCCCGGCAGACCATTGGTCTGGCCGGCATCCAGCGCGCCGGTGTTGATGAACACGATCACCATTTGCACCGCAAAACCGACGCCCATGCCCCAGGGATCGTCGAGCTTGCTGTTGACGCAGACTTTAAATTCGACGTTTTTGCCCTTGGGGGTCACCTCGAAACTGGTGATGTCGAATGAACCTGGCGCATAGACCGCGTCGGTGGGATAGACATAGTTGCCAGGCCCCTTATCGTCGCCGGTCGGGTCCTTGAACTCAATGCTGGCCCCGAATGCCGGCGCGGCAGCCATCGCACCCAGCGCGCAGCCCGCAAGCAAATGTCTGATTATTGTGGTCATGCACTCTCCTCCTGAGCTGGACATCTTAATTAACTGAAGTACAGCGATTATTCAATTGATACAAATACCTACTGATGGGTTCTGAGAGCCCGGTCAAGTCTCATCCCTTGACCCCACCCGCTGTCAGACCAGATACCAGATACTTCTGCAAGTAAAGGAAGAGAAGCACCACGGGCAACGAAATAATGATGGAACCGGCGGCGAAATATCCCCAGTTGGAGGCAAATCCGCCGACAAAGAACTTCAGACCGACCGGCGCTGTGTACTTGATCTCTTCCTCGAGAAAGGTCGCCGCCAGGATGAATTCGTTCCACGCGGTCATGAACGAGAACAGGGCCGTGACCGCAACCGCCGGTTTGGCCAGCGGCAGAATGATCTTGAAGAAGATGACCTGCCTGGAGGCCCCATCCATGATGGCGGATTCTTCGATCTCCAGCGGGATGGTGTCGAAGTACCCCTTCATCATCCATACGCAAAATGGAATCGCCGTCACCGAGTACACGAGCACCAGGCCCAGGTAACTGTTGCCCAGATGCAACCAGCTGACGATGATGATGTAAATCGGCACCAGGAGCAATGTGCCCGGGAACATCTGCGAAATCAGGAACGACATCATGCCGGCCTTGCGCCCCGGAAACTGAAATCGCGAGAATGCGTATGCTGCGGTGCACGCAAGAAATACACCCAGCACAGTGGTTGCCCCGGCAACGATCGCGCTATTCAACATCCAGCGCAAAAAGGGCTGCTCGGTCAGAACGTCGCGGAAATTTTGCAGCGAATATTGCTCGGGCCAGGGGACGATCGCGCGCAGGCGATCGAAGAAGGTCGGATCGCTGGGCACCTCCACAAAAGCCAGGCTCTGCTGCCCCGAAAAGGCCACGGTAAATACCCACAACACCGGATAAATTGCGATGATCGCAAAGATGATCAGAAAGATGTGCAGGCCGATATGGGAGCCACCGCGGATCGAGTTTCGGGCACTCATGCGTTGGCCTCCGTGGCCTTGGTGACCTTGGTCTGAAACACACCATACATCAGCAGGATGGCGAAGATGACGACCGAATAAGCCGCCGCATAACCGTATCGGTATTCCTCAAACGCAATCTTGTAGGACTTGGTGATCAGAATCTCATTGGCACCCGCCGGCTCGCCACCGGAAACCAGATAGATCACATTGAACATGTTGAAAGTCCATACCACAGAGATAATCACAGCCGGGATGATTGTGGGCTTTAGCGAAGGCAGCGTGATATGTTTGAACTGTTGCCAGCGAGTGGCTCCTTCGACAGTAGCGGCTTCATACATGTCCTGCGAAATAGACTGCAGGCCGCCAAGGATTACCACCATCATGAACGGGAAACTGAGCCAGCTGTTGGTGATCAGGCCGGTCATGAAGGAAGAGAACACCCCATCGAACCAGGCCACCGGCTCGCCGCCAAACATCTGGATCGCCTGATTGATAACGCCAAACTGCTGGTGGAACATGCCCTTCCAGATCAGGGCCGTGATGTAGTTCGGGATCGCCCAGGGCAGGATCAGAATGACGCGATAAAAATTGGTAAAGCGCAGGCCCTTGGTATTCAGCGCCAGCGCCAGCAACATGCCAAAAGTGACGCCCAGTCCTACGTTCAAGACCGTCCAGCAGATAGTGATGAACAATGTCCAGTAGAAATTCTGATAGTCGATCACCGCCCCTTCAGCGGTTGACTGGAAAACCTGGAAATCGCCGAGGATATGGATATAGTTCGCCAGCCCGACAAACAGATCGGTCAGGGGCTCGCTGACATTGAGCACCGTCTGTTCCGTGAATGACAGTGTCACGCCGTAAAAGAACGGGAAGAACACCAGGATCATCATCGCGAAGATCGCTGGCGTGACGTAGAAATAGGCGTAGCGGTGCTGCCTTACCGTGCGTCTCAGACGCCGGCCATAGCCCAGGCCGACAAAACCCAGCACGACGATGCCCAGCACCCAGTTGCCGATCAGGCCACCACGCATCGCCTCGGCACGTTCGTCCAGGCGCAGGTCCAGTACTTGCTGGTCGATCTCACCCTGATCATCGATCACGCCCATCGGGCGCTGGAACAGGTCGACGTCCCAGCTATTATCCGGACCCGGCGCCACCGAAACCCCGCTTCCACCGGCCAGCTTGCCGACCAGATCGCGCATCTGCACGAACTCGCCGGCCAGATGCCGAGTCAGATCGCCCTGAAAGCTGCGCGCCGAATTCAGACCCTGGAATGCGTAGATTGCAAATGCCAGTGATAGCGCCAGCGCCGCAGCAAAAAACAGCGCCCACGGTTTTTGCATAGCTACATCGACATCGCGACGTTTGCTACCCGCCAGACCAAGCACGCCCAGCACAACAAGATAGGGCAGCAGCAACATCAGCGAAGCGAAGAGCCATGACGCACCCGCCTCCAGTCCAGGCCGGATCCGCTCAGTCTGCACCACACCCGCCATCTGCCCGTCGATGAAATACGGCGCAGTGATGCGCAGCCTGCCGTCGGCAAGCTCTTCAACCTCAATATGCCGGCGCCGGGATACGCCCTCATCCCGGTTGGTCTCAACCGAAGCACGAATCCCCTGAGCCAGATCAAAAAACCACTTCTCATCTCGTGCCAGACGTCGCGGCAACGGCTTCTCGGCTGAATCCCTGACGTCGGTGCTGGCAAGCAAGCGGGCACCGCTAAGACGCATTGCCCGTAGTTGCGTCCCGTCGGCGCTGGCCGCTGCGATTTGCGGCAGTATGGCCTGGATCTCCTCCGGGCTGGTTTTCGGATCGCGGGCGTCAAGCGCCGCCACCGCATCCGCCAGCGCCGACAATTCGATGATGACATCCCGATTCCAGGCGTCCTCGGCCAGCTCAGTCCGCGCCTGACTCAGGAACCATTGACTTAGCAGAATGGCAAGCAGGCTGCCCAGCAAGGTTCCCAGCGCCACCGGATGCAACACGAGACTCATTGCACCACTCTTTGGTGCAGGGATCTCCGTGAGATCTTGCGGGGTCCCCTGGGCGACAATACTCACAATCAGCTCCTTGCCGTGTGTTCAGTCAGGTCAGAGATTCAGTTCAGAGGCGCTGTTCATGGTTTATCGGCCCTTGCGCAGCGCAGCGATGCTGTCACTCAGCGTCGCCTGAGCCTCGCCCATGGCGGTCTCGGCGCTTGCTGAGCCCTTGACGATCTTGTTCATCGCGGTCGTGACCGGCGACCACATCAGGGTCATCTCGGCGTAGTTGGGCATCGGTACCGCAGTCTCGAGTTGCATCCGGAATGCGGACAGCACGGGATCGTTGGCGACCTTCGGGTTCTCATAGACATTCAGATTGGATGGCAGCTGTCCGCCTTCCGTAGACATCACCAGCGCCACTTCGTCGCTGACCATGAACTTGAGCAGTTCGTAGGCGTCTTCCTTGTGCTTGGAGCCGGCCGAGATATAGACACCCTCAACCGTCAGCCATGGTTTCATCGGCTCACCACCAGCCTCTTCGACAATCGGCAGCATGGCCAGACCAAAGTCCACATCATCCTCGACCTCTGACAGGAACCACGGGCCGGACAGCACCATAGCCGCTTTGCCGCTGTTGAACAGACTGCCGATCAATGCTGCCGACGGATCCGCCGGCAGGATGCCGTCAGTCTTGTACCAGGTCATCATCTGATCGATCGCCTTGATGTTCTCGGGGATGTTCAGAGTCGGTACCGGACCCGGATCAAACACATGTCCGCCAAACGCATTCATCAGCGCAGCATGGAAGAAATAATTGGAGTACTCATAGGCGAGGCCAAACTTGCCCACTGATGCGTCGGTAAATTTCTTCGCCGTGGCCACCAGCTCCGTCGATGTCTTTGGCGGATCCGAGATCAGTGCCTTGTTATAGATCAGTGTGATGCTCTTGTAGTTGAACGGCAGGCCATAGACCGTGCCGCGAAACGTCATCGGATCCATCAGATCGGGGATCAACATCTCCAGCGTCTCGTCCTCGATGAAGAAATCGATCGGTTCCACCGTCTGCCCACCCTCGACCCAGCCACCGAGCCGGTCCTGAGCAAAAATAAACACGTCAGGCCCCCGACCCCGCGGGACCGCTGCGGTAATCTTGTCGGCATAGGCGTCAAACGGCACGGCCAGACTGCGGGCGCTGATGCCCTGGTCCGCGTGCGCGTCGTTGAACATCGCCACGGCTTTCTCGAAGGCGGCTTTCTCCTCACCTCGATAGGCATGCCACACGACAAGCTCGGCGCTGGCGGCGATGTTCCCGGCCAGCAGAAAAAACACGCCTGCCAGCATAGCGACACGCTGCGCCAGCCTGTTGCTGAAATTGCTTACCGTTTTCATTGCATCCTCGCTTGCTTGATTGTCCTGTCTGATGCGCCGCGACACCTCGCTGCCCACGGGCAGCTCGGTTCGTCGGCTAGCTGGTCAGACTCAATTCGGTATCGGGATCGAACAGATGCATGGCGTCACTGCGCATGACCAGTTCGATCTCCTCGCCATAGCCGGGAATACGATGCGCACCAAGCTTGGCCACAATCGCATCCTCGCCACACCGCACATGGATGATGACTTCGTGGCCGACCGTCTCGACGATCTCTACCGTGCCACGCAGGTGCACCGGGTTTGTCCAGTCATGGTCGCTACCTTCGCCGATATGTTCCGGGCGGATCCCGAGCAACACCTTGTTGCCCTTGACACTGGCCAGCCGCGCCATCATTTCCGCATCCAGCGGCATGCTGAACCCGGAATGGGTGAGCGACTGTCCAGCGCGATCGATCTCCGTCTCGACCACATTCATCGGCGGCGTGCCGATAAACTTGGCGACAAACAGATTCTTCGGACTGTCGTAGAGTTCAAGTGGGGTACCCACCTGCTTCAGGTTACTCTTCCGATCCGGCCCCATCGGGGCCAGCACGGCGATCCGATGACCCAGCGTCATCGCCTCGATCTGATCGTGGGTGACATAGACCGTCGTCGTCTTGAGCCGCTGCTGTAATTTGCCGATTTCGGCGCGCATCTGCACCCGCAGTTCTGCGTCCAGATTCGACAGCGGCTCATCGAACAGGAACACCGACGGCTTACGCACGATGGCTCGGCCCAGTGCCACGCGCTGCCTCTGACCGCCAGACAGCGCTTTTGGCTTACGGTCAAGCAATGGCGTCAGGCCCAGGATTTCAGCGGCATCATTCACCAGACGCTCGATCTCGGATGGCTCCATCTTGCGAATCCGCAGACCGAATGAAATATTGTCGCGAACCGACATGTGCGGATAAAGCGCATAGCTCTGGAACACCATCGCCACGTCCCTGTCTTTCGGCTGGACATCGTTGACGACGCGGTCACCAATCGATAATTCGCCTTCGGTGACTTCCTCGAGACCGGCAATCAGCCGCAATGCCGTCGACTTGCCGCAACCCGAAGGACCGACGAAAACCATCAGCTCCTCATTACGGATTTCGAGATCGAGGTCCTCGATCACGCTGACGTCCCCGAAGCGTTTGGCCACGCTTTTGAAAACTATTTGCGCCATCCGGCAGGCTCCTTTCCAAACATCTGTCAGGGTGTAAACACGCGGATTGTCATCGCCGGCACCGACACCTTCAAAGCACCGTTTTGTATCTCTGCTACGGTACCGGTTACCGCTTCCATCGCCCCGGTCGTCCAGCTCTCCGGCGCTGGCACGCCCACTTCCAACAATTCGCCGCCACGATTGACCGCGACAATAACTTCGTCGCCAGACATCTGATCGCTGCGTCTGAAAACCAGCAGATCGCCCTCCCAATACAGTCGCTCGAAGCTGCCCTGAGTCAGCGCGCGATGCTGGCGACGTATCTCGATCAGTGTCTTGTAATAGTCGCGCAGTTCCTCGTTACGCGCCTCACCCCTGCCCGGATTGACAGGCTCGGTACCCCACGGCATATCGTTTCGATTTAGCGGCCAGACACTGCCCCCGCGCCCTACTTCTTCACCGTAGTAAATAACCGGGGTTCCCAGCGTGGTCATCTGCAAACCAACGCAGACCTTGAACTTGCCCAGGTCATTCCCCAGTTCGTACAGCATTAGCGGCTCGTCGTGAGAGGACAGATACTGCGCGGTCTGGTAGCCCTCTCTGATCCTGTGCCGTTTCTCCAGGTAGGCCGCGAAGGCAATTGTGCGCCCCTTTCCATCGACAAAGCCGCGGCAGCTGCCACGGAAGGTAAAGTCGAATCCGGAATCAATCTCGTCATTGACGAACCATTCGTCCAGCACCTGGTTGGAGCCGCCCCACACTTCCCCAAGCAGGTAAAAATTGTCGCCTAACTCCGCCCTGGTTCGGGCGCGGTGCTCCTGCCAGAATTCATGGTCGATGTGCTTCACAGTATCCAGCCGGAAACCGTCGACTCCGGTGCGTTTTGCCAGCCCGATATTCGCGTCCAGAAGATACGTCCGGACCTCTTCATCCTCGGTGACAAAATCCGGCAAGCCGCCGACCTGACAGGTCAGGGGGTCAGCCGCGCAGTCCACCGGTCTGGTCCTGATCCAGCCCTTGTATTGCGGATCTGTCAGATACCGGCTGCCGTAGCCTGCGTGGTTGTACACCACATCGAGCAGTACCTTGATGCCACGCTCGTGAGCCGCCTCAACGAATGCCTTCAGATCCGCCTCGCTCCCGAAGTGGGGATCGATGCTGTTGAAGTCATTTATCCAATAGCCATGGAAACCGGTGTGCTCGAAACCACCCTGGGTGCCGGTCTCCGGCGGTCCGGACGCAAACACGCCGCCGGGCATCTGTGCCTGCACCGGGTTGATCCAGATCGCGGTTGCGCCCAGTTCGGCAATCTCGTTGAGCTGCTGAGTGAGGCCTTCTAGATCACCGCCGTGCCAGCCGCCCGGATTATTGCGGTCAACGTTTTGATTGTTGCCCGCATCACCATCCGCGAATCGATCGATCAGCACGAAATAGATAATCGCGTCGGCCCAGTCCTGCTGCGGCACCACACGAACAATTTTGTCGCTGGCAGCGGCGGACTGCTGGCCGGGGTCTGAAGAGGATGTGCAGGCAGCGGTAGCAAGAAATCCAAGCGCCAGGATCGAAGACGCAAGGAGCAAGCGCGCAATGTCTGGGTAAGCTGAGCGAACCGGCCTCATGTTTCGCAAGTGACTCTGCCCTCTTCGGGGTTCGTTCTCGTCTCAGGTCGCCTGGGCAGAGCTGGCGCTACATCGTCCGTATTGATCGCGGCATGTTTGATCGATGCTGCGGCGCGGAACCCCGGCGGGCAGTCTCCTTCGGATACTCCCACCCGCACCGGAGTCGATCCATAGGTAGTTCCCGCAGCGATAACACGCATCACTCAGAACAAGGTGTAAATAAACGAACCCAACACGGATTGCTGACTTACCACCACCAGCGCACCCAGCACGACCAGCACCAGAATGATTGGCAACAGCCATATCTTCTTCCTGACCTTGAGGAAATCCCACAGGTCGGAGAGGAACTCCATCATAAATATTTACCTGATATATTCGCTGCCAAACCTAAACGTCATGCCAGCGTTTTAGCAGAAACCTGCATGCTGGCACAATGCAGCACGGCGCCAGCACCGGGCTGCCAAAACGCTGGATAACGTACAAGGAGCGCGCGGCAGTGAGCCAGGCCCGCCAACCTCGCCTGCTTTTTTATCTGATCGCACTGAGCATGCCAGTGCTCCTGCTCGGTCTGGTTGAGGTCCTGTTGCGCATGACCGGTGTCGGCGCGCGCGAATCGCTGTTTGTACCCGCACCGGTCGCCGGCTACATGCAACCCAACGACCAGGTGATCCAGCGTTTCTTTGCCAACCCGCGCTCGGCACCCGACGTCAGCATCGATACGTCGTTCTTTCTGGCCGAAAAGGCACCAGGTTCGATAAGAGTCGTTGTCCAGGGTGGATCCAGTGCCGCCGGATTTCCTTATGGCAAGTGGGCCTCACCCGCCGGCATGCTTCAGCAACGCCTTGAGCGTGCGTTTCCGGGTCGCATGGTAGAGGTCATCGGCACCGCGATGTCCGCGGTCAACAGCTACACACTGCTGGATTTCGCCGATGAGATCGCCGATCTGGACCCGGACGCGGTATTGATCTATGCCGGTCACAACGAGTTCCTCGGCGTGCTTGGCGCGGGTTCGGCCTATTCGTCAAGCCTGTCACCCGAACTGACCCGGCTGTTGATGTCTGTGCGCCGCATCCATCTGGTCGAATCAGGTTTCCGCCTGTATGGCTCCTTGATGCCGGCACCGGATCAGCGCAGCGGCACCCTGATGTCGCGGGTCGCTCGCGAGCGTCGCATAGCCAGCGACAGCGAGTTGTATCGGATCGCCGGCGAGCAATTCGAGAGCAATCTGCAGCGTTTGCTGCAAATCTATCAGAGCCACGGCATCCCGGTGCTGATCGGCACCCTGGCTGCCAATGAGAAAGACCAGCCACCCTTCTTATCGGCCAGGCTGCCGCCCGAACAAGCTGCGGCATGGGAAATGCTTCGGGATGAAGCCGTCGCGAGGCTGGAAAGCGAAGAGCCGCGCGAGGCGCTGGGCGTCACTGAGAATCTGGTCGAGATGACGCCGGACAATGCTGAAGCCTGGTATCTGCAGGGTCAGGCAAGACTCGCTATTGGCGAGCCTGGCGCGGCGCAGATCGATTTCCGCAAGGCCAAGGATCTTGATCAATTGCGTTTCCGCGCACCCGAATCGTTTAATCAGATTATCGTCGAGCTGAGCCGCGACGACGGCATATTCCTGGTGGATGTGCAGGCCGCAATGGCCGCGCGTTCGGCATCCGGGCTAATCGGTAATGAGCTGATGCTAGAACATCTGCATCCCAATGTTGACGGATATTTCGTGCTCGCGGATGCGATGTTCGAGGTGCTGATGGCAAATCAGATCCTCGGCGATCCTGATCGGAGTATTGATTCTGAGCTGGCCAGGCGGGAAATACCGGTCACCGCCATCGACCGGCTTGCCGGCGAATACAGGGTTGGGCGACTCAAGCTCGACTGGCCGTTCCTGAACGAGAAGCAGGCGTTCGAGCTGCCGGCTGCCGACAACGACATCGAGCGCCTCGCCCAGGCCTGGTTTGAGGGCAAGCTGACCTGGAAGGCAGCCATGGACCAGGCGCTGGCGATTTATCAACGTGATGGCGACGCGAGTGAATCAGTGCGAGTCGGCTGGAATCTCGCTGCTGCCTTCCCGTTCGATCCGGAAGCGGCCTCGCTGGCCGGGACGTTGATGTTGCGAGCAAACCAGCCTAGGCGCGCACTGCCGCTGCTGCACCGTGCGGCGCGGCAAGAGCCACGCAATACCCGTTATCTGATGGGACTGGCTCAGGGGTTTTATCAGTCCGGCCAGACCGCGGAATCGATCCAGGTGCTGGAGCGCGTCCTCGTGCTTGCGCCGGATCACCCGCGGGCGCCGATGTTTCTGGACAAGCTAAAGCAGGAAGCCGCCGGCCCGGAATGAAGCTGCGGTAGTGACTCAGTCGGCGCCGAGCTCCGTCAGCGCCGCACGTGCCCGAGAGTTGTCCGGTTCAATTTCCAGCGCACGCAGATAGGCGCGACGCGCATGCTCTGCCAAACCACTATCCGTACTGGCGTCTCCCAGCGCCAGCCAGGTAGGCAGATGCTCCGGCCGAGCCGCAGCTGCCTGATACAAATAGCGCACCGCCTGCAAGGTTCTCCCGGCGCCGATCAGCGCGTTTGCCGCCTGATATTGATCCTCGCCGCTGAACGGGAAGGCATCTGCAAGGATCAGGCTGACGCGCAGATACTCGCTGTTATTCCCGTCTCGGCGATAAAACTCCTGCAGCCGCCGATGCGCGGTCAGCCAGTCGATTTTCTGCCGATACAGCGCTTGAGCAAGGATCTCCTCTTCGCTTCCCGGGGCAGGCAATATCGGCTCCACCCGGGTCTGGACAAACGGCCAGTCCGCCATCAGCCGCTGCAGCTTGTAGCCGCCAAACAGGCGGTCCACGACACTGAGCGGGATCTCCAGGCGCGCCTGCAGTTCGTCGACCGGTTCGAAACCCTCGCCGCTAAGCAAGCCCTGTTGCGCGAGCGCCTGATGGAAGGCGCTGGCCAAAATGAAGTAGCCGTCGACGTTTGGATGCAGGTGCTCGGTAATCAGCCCATGACCGATCATGCCGTCAGGCGAGGCAAGCCTGAAATCCTGCTCGACCTCGACCACCGTCGCACCATGTGCGTCCGCCTGCTCCCGGATAATCTGATTGAACCGGGTCGGCGCGCGGAACCGGAGTTGATCCAGGTCTCGCGCCTGCTGAAATGTCGCCACTGCACCTGCGGGCTCCTGCCTGGCAGCAAGCGCACGGCCAAGCGTATAGGCTGCATCCGCGTTACCGTCATCGGCAAGCCTCTTCAATCGTTCAATTGCGGTGTCCGGCAAGGTTTCTCCTGTGTCCAGGCGAGCCGCCAGGCCTTGAATCTCTCCTTCCGCGCCTGGTCCGCTGATGAATGGCGGTTGATCTGATTCGTTGCTGACCAGGGTGCCGACGAACACCGGGATACCAGCTTCCTGGTAGCGCTCGAGGATCATGCCCAGATTGCTGCGAAACTGATCCTCGCCGCGCTGGAACAGCTCAGAGTCAAACGGGATGCTGCGCTCGGCCGCAATCCGCGCCATCAAGGTGCCGCCCTGTCCCTCCCCTGCATCGACGCTCTGGCGGTCTTTTGGGCTCAGCGCACGCTCCAGCACCCGATACAGGCGGAAATCGCGCAAGCGCATGATAAGCCGGGTCAGCGTGGGCGATTGACTGGAGCTGTAGGCCGAGCCGACGCCGAGGATGCCGAGAAATTCATTGTGCCCGGCATAGATCAGAACCGCATCCGGCGCCAGCTGGATAATCTCGTCGGTGAATTCCCACAAGGCGTAAGAATTGACCGCCGACATCGCAGTCGAGATGACCTCAATCCTGCGACCGGGATTCTCGCGCCGCAGGCGTTGCTCCAGCATCGCCGCCGGAGAGGCGCCGTAGCCATACGGAAAACCGGCGGCGCTGGATCCACCCTGCACCACCAGGCGAAAAGAATCAGGCCCGCGCACGGTGTCAAAGAACCCGGTCTCGATGGATACATTCGGCGCGGCCTCGGGCCGGGAGAACAGACGGCCGGCGGCCGCCGGATTCGCAAGGCTGTACTGGGGGAATTGAGGATGGGTGATAAACAACGGTACCCGCGGCGCCGCGTCGATCAAACGAAGTACCCCTTCAGTCGCCGCCAGCAACACCAGCGGCAACAACATCGCCAGACCCAGATACAGACGCCTGTGTTTCTGCGCTCGCACCCGGTGCTGTTGATCCGGCTGCCCGGTCTGAGGCCGTGCTTTCTGTAACTTGCTCATCGTCGACTCATCATCCGCTCATTTTGAGCCGGTACTGCTTACCGTTGATCGCCGCGATCGTCGCATACCTGGGGACGCTGAGTCTGCGTCGCCGCCAGATGCCGGTCAAACAAACGGCCCGGCGTCCGCGGACGCCGGGCCGTTCTCGGTCATCCTGTCAGCTCAGGGCCCGGTCACATTCAGTGTCGGGTTTACCGCATTGCTCGCATCGAGGACAAAGTCATAGGCACCCGTCTGAGTCGCGTTCAACGCCACATCACCGCCGCCGGCGCAATTCATCACATAGTCCAGACCCGGATCGACGCTGGCACCATTGCTCCCACAGTCCACCGTTGACCAGTCGGACGACGCAATCTTGAAGCTCAGATCCGCACCATCAAGGCCAGTCAAACCGACTGTCGCTGCATAGGTATTGCTGCCGGTGTAGCGCAACGGATTTGCCTCGCTCCAGTCCTGACTCAGGCCACGTACAAATATCCGCGCTGCGTAGGGCGTCTTCTCCACCGTCAACACAGGATTGGCCGGGTCGGTTCCGTCGACATGGAAGGAATACTGACCGGCGCCACTGTCATTCAGCGTCATATCCCCGCCGCCGGCACAGTTGAGCGCATAGGCCACCCCGAGATCTACGTTGTTACCGTTGCTGCCGCAATCTACGGTAGCCCAGTCGGACGATGCGACCTTGAAGCTCAGCGCACCCGCGGCATTCGGATCGGTCAGTGCCAGCTCGGTCTGATAGCTGTCGTTGCCGACAAAAGCCAGTTCATTGGCAGCGCTGTCTGCCCAGTCACCGTTAAAGCCGCGGACAAATATGTCCACCGTGTACGGGGGTGCCTTGGTCGCCGTTAGCACCGGGTTGTCCGGATCGCTGGCATCTATCGATATCTGAACATCACCGGTCTGCGCAACGTTCAACGCCAGATCGCCGGAGCCGTCAGCACAATTGAGCGCATACGGCACATCGAGATTGACGCTGGGGTCGGCACCGGCGCCACAATTGACTGTGGCCCAATCCGATGACGCAACCTTGAACGACAGGTCCGCCGCGGTCAGTGCAGCAATGGTATAGCGACCAGTGTAGCTCGTGCCGCCCTCGTAATTGAGCTGGTTGGCAGGACTGTCAGCCCAATCCTGATTCAGCCCGCGTACGAATACATCCACGCCGAACGGCGAACAACTGAATTGCTCGGCCCGGGTGAATACCGCGGTGGTTCGCGCCGGCACGAAGAAACCGTTGGCATCGTGAGATGCGGTCTGAACCACCGTATCGACCGAGCTCTGCTGCACCGTATGCAAGTCGAAGGTGTCGCCGGCAAACTCCGCAATGTCGAGCGTCTGCGCCTCGTCGTTGGCATTGATGATCGTCATCACATAGCCGAACTCCGGATCCAGGCCATTCCCGCTGCAGCCATCCAGTCCCTGCGCCACCAGGCCGAGGATCTGATCCGGTCCGGTGTTGAAATACGACACGCGCTCCTTGATCTGGTCCGCAGTCCGCAAGCGGTACAGGACAGTCGAGCCACGGATCTCGAACATCTCCAGCGCATGTTGACTGGCGAAAGAAATATTCGACGGCGTGGGATCGGTCAGCGGATTCTCGAACAACGGAATAACCTCCGGATAGTTATTCAGGTTCTTTTCCTCGCTGGGCAATCCGACAGCCCAGTTATTGTCCATGCCGCTGAAGTCCAGCTTGTTGAACCAGTCGCCCCAGTTGAAGCTGTCGCGATCAGTGGACTTGGAGCGCAGCAGATCCTGGCCGGCATGAACAAAGGACACGCCCTGACCAAGCAGGATGATGTCGAGGCCGATGTTCTGTGCCCGCACCCGGTCATCCGTGCTGGTATCCGTTGGATGTTTGTACTGGGAAATATCCCAGATCGTCTCGTTGTCATGAGCAGCTGAGTAATTGATGATCTCTTCCGGATCAGCGACATAGCTGGTCGGGGTGCTGCTCTCGCAATCGCTGTAGCCAACCTGGGCCCCGGTGACAGTAGCACCGGTGCGATCTACAAACGTGTAGTCCGACAGGCTCGCCGCCATTGTTGCGCGGATCTGATCGGCCGAACACAGCGCATCCTCGATAAAGCTCGGATCTGAATCGGAGTTTTCTGCGTTCGCGTCATAGCCCAAACCGGAGATAAAGCCCTGGTTAGCCACATGCGCGGTGCCATTATCAAACGGCCCGCCGCCGCGTACGGCATCACGGATACGATCGGTGAAGGTCGCGATACCTGTGCCAGACATGTTGAACTGCGTGGCCTGAATAAAGCGCCGGTCATTGGCAACCTCGCCAAAATTCCAGCCTTCGCCATAGATGTAAACATCCGGATCGATGGCACGCAGATCGGCCAGCAGCTGCTGCATCTGGGCCTTGGTATGGAAACCCATCAGGTCGAAGCGGAATCCTGTGACCTTGTAGTCCTCGAGGAAGGTGACCAGCGTATCCGTCATCAGTTTGCCCATCATCGCAAACTCGCTGGCAGTGTTGCTGCAACAGGTCGAACTCTCGATCGAGCCTGAGTTCTCGTTGTAGCGGTGGTAATAGCCAGGCACCACGCGATCCAGCACCGACTTATTCGACTGGCCACCGGCATTGGTGTGGTTATAGACCACGTCCATCACCAGACGCAGGCCGGTGTCAGCCAAACCCTTGACCATTTCACGGTACTCATAAATACGGTTCACACCGTCCGGGTCAGACGCGTAACTGCCTTCCGGCACACCGTAGTGCCAGGGGTCATAGCCCCAGTTAAAGCCATCCAGTTCGTTCATCCACAGGACGACCCGTTGCTGGAACGTGGAGGTCGGATCCTCCGCCGTCTTCTGTTCCAGCAATTCCCGTATGGTCAGGTTGCTATAGGTCGGACACAGCACAGCGGCATCCGAATTGGCGGCACATAGTTCCGCCACCAGGTCATCGAGCTCCACCCGTTCCGCCTCGATCTCGTTGATCGTTGCGATATCGAAACTCGGCAACAGATGCAGATGGGTCAGACCCGCGTCAGCCAGGGCCTGCAGATGAGCATGGCCGTCCGTATTGTCCAGCGCGAACGCGGTGTACTTGCCACGCTGAGCTTCCGGAACCGTATTATCCGCGACGCTGAAGTCACGCATCTGCAATTCGTAGATCGCGATATCTTCAGGGACGCCATAGGCCGGCAGGACCAGGCTGTCCCAACCTGGCGGCTGCAGATCAAGATCATCAAGATTGACGATCTGGCTGCGCACGCTGTTGGCACTGAGGCTGACTGAATTTGGATCGGTCACGGTGTTGGTGACGACCCTGGATTCAGCGTAGGTGTAGACCTCGAGCGTGAAGTCGTAGTACATCCGATCCCAGCTGGCGTCACCGGTCACGCTCCATACGCCGGAGTCGTCGTCCAGTGTCATCGCCACCTGATCAGCCAATGTGTCCGGCGCCGAATACAGGTTCAGCGTCACCCCGGTGTCCGGGTAGGCGGTCGGCGCCCACAGGCGGAGGGTCGGAATCGTGCCGGCCCAGCTGACGCCGAGATCGACCTGCGTGGCTGCGCCCGCGTAAAGATCATCCAGCAAGCCCGGTATCTGCACATAGGTTGTCTCTACCGGGATTCCGAAGCCGTCCTTACCCACGGCAACCAACTGATAGCGCGCGATCTCACGCACGTTGCTGGTCACCGAAGCAGGCATCGAATAGGCCGGATAGCTGGAAAGATGCAGCTGGTTGTCCGGCTGCGGATTGGTCCCCGCACCTAACACCGCCG
The DNA here is from genome assembly GCA_963704875.1 of uncultured Gammaproteobacteria bacterium. GTDB lineage: Bacteria > Pseudomonadota > Gammaproteobacteria > Steroidobacterales > XN24 > CAMYOC01. The sequence goes on from CAVPIA010000006.1 coordinate 85,171, forward strand.
ATTCGAAATTGCCCGAGATCACGCCACCGTTGACCTTGATCGAGGCATCGGCCGACCAGAGCAACTCGACCGTCGTCACGTCGCCACCAGGATTCCACAAGAGCGTGTCGGTATCGACCCAATGCGCGGCACGGCCGCTCAGGGACGCGCCTTCAGAGGGTGGCGCGCTGGAAACATCGGGGCTGTTTTCATCGATAAACACGATATTGCCGTCAGAGGCCACGCGGATCACGATGTCGCCGTCCGGCGCCTTGGCATTGCCCTGATGTATGACCAGACCCAATGCACTCGGGAATTCATCGGCGGCATCCGGGTTGTTGTCGTAACACGGGTTTGGCGGCAAGGTAATGCGGAAATAGGCGCCTATGGCGTCTTCACCTTCAATCCTGCACGCCTCGATGCCGTCAAAAATAGTCCATGAGGGCCCACCCGGTTCGACCGGGAACAGGTGCATATTCCACAGCGAATAGTCACCGTCCGCCCGACTGTAGTACACGAGAATCTGATCGCCCGTCGGCTCGGCCGCCAGGGTGCCATTGTTGATCGCCTGGGGATTGCCCGAGAACGCATAAACATTGTTGCCGTCGGCAGTCACTTCGAATATCGGGGCGAGGAAAGTCCCGGTCGGATCCGGGCTGCCCCCCTGGCTGACGGTAAAGGTCAGGATGCCGCCTGCCGGGGCCGGAACCTGTGCCTGGCAACCAAAACCACCCTCGATGCTGGGCACACAGGCATAACTTTGCCCATCCACCACGATGAAGGTGTCGGCATAGTTGCCATCGGCGCGATGATAAAACACCGTCGCGGTGGTCAGGGTCGGGAGGTCAGCGGGATTTGATACCCAGGTGAAGTCATCCACACCCACGTCGCCGTTATCGGCAAAGATCTCGATCTGACGCACCGGCGAGCCACGGCCATCGCGTGTGAAGGACACGGTAGTGACCGCGTCGCCCTCAACTGCTACCTCTTCGGTAGTCCCATCGGTGTTGATCGCAGTGACTTCGGTCGCCGCAGGCTCCACGGGCCCGCCGCCACCGCCCAATTCGACTTCGGACATGGTGATGGTGGCAGCTTCGAGATCATTGAAATCGCCGGTGAAGTTGTAGCAACCGTCAGCCGGCACATTCAGCACGCCTTCGGGTCCGCCAGGACCAGGGTCGAGCAGAGCCTGCGTCTGGCCCGGTTCAAGCACATCGTCCGGTGCTGTGGCTCGTTCGACCGACCAGCCAGCATCAGCCACCTTGTAGTTGTATTCACCTGCGGTCATTTCAAATTCGGACTGGTAGATGCCGCCGCCGAAGTTGATAAACAGATATTCGGCTGATGGTGTCGGGTTACCCCAGTCATTAAAGCCGCCGCGCATGAATACGTCGGCGCCGAAGGCTTCGCTATTGTCGTTACCCTGGTCGGCGAGGCCACATTCTTCCTTACCCCCTCCCGGTGGCCCACCGCCACCCAGGTCGACCTGGGTCATGGTGATGGTGGGGTTCTCAGCGTCGTTGAAATCAATTGTGAAATTGAAGCAGCCGTCCTCAGGCACGATCAGCACGCCCTCGGGCCCACCTGGACCCGGATCCACCAGGCTCTGGGTGTCATCCACTTCAAGTGGATCATCTGGCGTGGTCGCACGTTCGACTTCCCAGCCCGCCGACCCAACCTTGTAGTTGTACTCACCGGCTGCCATTTCAAACTCTGACTGATAGATACCACCGCCAAAGTTCACAAACAGATACTCAGCAGAAGGTGTCGGGTTGCCCCAGTCGTTGAAACCACCACGCATGAACATATCCCTGCCCAGCGCTTCGGCGTTGTCGTTACCCTGGTCGGTGACGCCACAGGTCGCCTGCCCGCCGCCGCCACCGCCGCCGCCATCGCCGTCGAGGATCACCTCGGTCATCGTGATAGTGGCGTTCTCCACATCATTGAAATCGATGGCGAAGTTGTAACAACCATCGGCTGGCACATTGAGTACCCCCTCAGGACCACCGGGGCCAGGATCTACCAGGGGCTGCGTATCACCTGGCTCCAGCACGTCGTCGGGCGTTGTGGCGCGCTCTACTTCCCAGCCGGCCGAACCTACCTTGTAGTTGTACTCACCCGCGGTCATTGCAAACTCGGACTGATAAATGCCGCCGCCGAAATTCACAAACAGATACTCGGCGCTCGGCGTGGGATTGCCCCAGTCATTGAACCCGCCGCGCATGAACATATCCCGGCCCAGCGCGTCGGCGTTGTCATTGCCCTGGTCGGTGACGCCGCAGGTGGCCTTGGACAAACGGCGCGGCAGACCGGATTTGGCAAACAGCGCCGCACTGGCTGCAGGCGTCAATCCCTCGATGGTGAAGTCTACATCCCGGGTCGGCGTGGAGAACGTCACCACGCCAGTGTCCCCATCCCGGATTACCCATTTGCCGCCGGTTGCGACGCCGCCCGAAAATACCGCGTTGGTCGGTGACTGACCCACGCTGAACGTACCCAACTGGACAAAATCGAAGCTGGTCGAGGTGGTCACCGGCTGTTGCTGATCAACCGCCGGACCACTGCCACCGTCTGCGCTTGGGCTACAAGCCGTCAGGACCATCGAGGCCGTTGCGATGAGGATTCCGAACCGCCGTATGCTGGGTGCAGCTGTCATTATTATCTCCGAGCGGGGCGCCGTTGTGGCGGAAAATGCCCGCGGCACTCGTCATGGGTAAACGTGTTCATGGGGCGGCAATCGCCGCAAATCTTCTGCGACGGAGTCGCCAGCACCAAGCGGTGTGCGGAACCTGCCCGTCGCAACAAGAAAACTCCTCCTGGCGATCCGCATTCGCGCAGGGCGCGAACTCCGGTCTCCATTGTTCTTCTACTTCTTATTCCAAGGCGTGGCACGTCCCACCCCTGCAAAGTCTGTCGCTGACAGCCGATACAGCCCGAAAGCGCAGACTGGCCGAGCATAACGGCATTCCACAGAGCGAGGTACTTCGGTTTTCCCGTACCCAGAACGCCCCGAACCCGGTCCTTATCAGCCGCGGTCAGCGAGCAGCACCATCGACCGGGCCTGCAGCGTGTATGTATTGCCCTCACGGAAACCCGAAGCGGGCACGGTCGCTCCCTCTTCGCTGGTATCGAACACGACTTCCCATATCTCGCTGCTGATCGGCGCTGGCACGGTGAAATCGACGTCCCGGGCGCCGGCATTGAACAACATCAGAAAACTGTCACCGGCGCCGCTCTCATGCTGCAGGCGATGGCTGAGGCGAACCCCGGTATGGTCAAGTAATACCCCCAGGACCTGACGGGATGCCGCACGCCAGTCATCTTCCGACATCTCGCTGCCGTCTGCGTCCAGCCAGGTGACATCCTTCAGCGCAGACTCCGGATGGGCCATTCCGTCGAGAAAGCTCTCGCGCCTGAACACCGGATGTGCCAGTCGCAGCCTTATCAGCTGACTGACAAACGCTTGCAGCTCACGTTCCAGGCCGGCAAGAGACCAGTCCACCCAGGAGATCTCGTTGTCCTGGCAGTAGGCGTTGTTATTGCCGCCCTGGGTGCGCCCGAATTCGTCCCCGGCCTGCAACATCGGCGTTCCCTGGGACAGCAGCAGGGTCGCCAGCATGTTTCGCCGGAGTCTCCGGCGCAGACTCAGGATGCGCGGGTCGCTGGACACACCCTCTTCCCCGCAATTCCAGTTCGAGCCATGGTTCGAACCGTCGTTATTGGCCTCGCCGTTTGCCTCGTTGTGTTTGCGGCTGTAGCTGACGACATCGGCCAGAGTAAAACCGTCGTGGCACGCAGCGTAGTTGACACTGGCCGCCGGCTGGCGGCCTGGTGTTCGAAAGAAATCGCTCGAGCCGGCGATGCGTTCGGCGAATTCCGGTGTCTTGCCCGCGTCACCACGCCAAAACTGGCGCAAGGTCTCCCGATAGCGATCATTCCACTCGGCCCACGGCGGGGGGAAATGCCCCAGACGATAGCCGGCGGGCCCGATGTCCCAGGGTTCAGCAATCAGCTTCAGCTGGCTGAGAACCGGATCCTGGAAAACCGCGCCGAAAAACGCGCCGCCGCGCTCAAATACCGCTCCGCGACGCGCCAGCGTTGGTGCCAGATCGAATCGGAATCCGTCTATCTGCATATCCGTCGCCCAGTGCCGCAGACAATCGGTCACCAGCCTCAGCGTCGCAGGGTTGGAAACGTCCAGGGTATTGCCGCAACCACTGAAATTTACATACGGCGCCGGATTCTCCGGGTCGAGCAGGTAATAGCTGTGGTTGTCGATGCCGCGAAAGCTCAGCAAGGGACCGCCCTCTCCGCCCTCGGCAGTGTGGTTAAACACCACATCCAAAATCACTTCGATTCCTGCGCCATGCAATGCTCGCACCATCCGCCGGAATTCATCCACCGGATCCTCAAGCGCATAGTCAGGATGCGGCGCGAACATCGCGATTGGGTTGTAGCCCCAGTAATTGCTCAGTCCCATGCCGGTCAGGCGATCTTCGCTGAGAAAAGCCTGGCAGGGCATCAATTCCACCGCGGTGACCCCCAGCCGCTGCAGATAATTCAGAACGGCCGGCTCCGCGAGTCCGAGATAGGTGCCGCGCAGGGGCTCCGGAACCTCGGGATGCAGTCGGGTGAAACCCTTTACGTGCAGCTCATAGATGACGCTGCGGTTCCAGGGCGTCATCGGTCGTTGCACCCCTTGCCAGTCGAATTCCGGATCCGCCACCACGCAATGTGGCATCCATGGCGCGCTGTCCCTGGCATCTTTCTGCCAGGCATGACCCTTCTCCAGCGTGTAAGCAAAAACCTCCGGCCGCCATTCAAACGCGCCCTTGATGCAGCCGGCGTACGGGTCGATCAACAGCTTGTGCTCATTGAACCGGTAACCATGGTCCGGGGCATAGCGACCATGAACGCGGTAGCCATAGCGTTGGCCTGGCCGGATGCCAGGTACCAGTGCGTGCCAGACATCACCACTGCGGCCCTGCACCCGAACCCGCCCGGATTCTTTCCCATCTTCCCGGAACAGACACAGCTCGACCGCCTGCGCCGTTGCTGAGTACAGGGCGAAATTCACCCCGTGCTCAACAACCGTAGCGCCTAGCGGCCCAGGCAGGCCAGGCAATGCATCGATGTAGTCCACGTCCACGTTCAGATCACGCTGTCCCAATCGCTGCCGCAACGCGCCCAGGCATCGCCGATAGCACGCACGGTTTCCGGGTCCAGGGGGCCCGCATTTATCGAGTCCACATTGGCCTGCAAATGCCCTATCCTGGTCCCGCCGACCAGAACACAGGTCACGCCTGCGGCGAATGCGGCAAATCTCAGCGCCATGTCTGCCATGTCCTGACTCTCCGGCAGCCACGGCGACATGGCCTGGTATCGCCGCCAGTATTCCGCTTCCGGCGGCGCCAGCGGTGGATCCTCTGATCGCCACGGCGCGCCAGCCAGCGTGCGCTTGGCCAGCACCGCAATACCGGCGTCCCGGGCCGCGGGCACGCGTGACCGGAGATTGGCCTGGTCAAGCAGGTTGATCGACGTCTGCACTGCCTGAACCTGTTCCGAACCCAAGGCCACGGACAGATCCTCGTTGTCACCTGAGTATGCAACGCAACGTAGTTTGCCAGCCTCTCTGGCCGCAGCAAGGGCCTCGAGCACGCCGTTGTTTATCAAGACCTGCGCCGGGCAGGAATGCAGATGAACAATATCGATACAGTCAGTCCGCAGGGTGGCCAGTGCCCGGTCTACACCCAGGCGCACACATTCGAAAGTCCAGTCCGGACAGCCTTCCACCCCGTATCCAACCTTTGTCGACAGCAGGAATTCGTGCCGCCGCGACTGCAGGTGCCGGCCGATCCGCGTTTCGGACAAACCATAGGATCGAGCGGTATCGATCAGACCGATCCCCAGATCCAGGACCTGGTTGAGCAGACGCCCGGCCTGCGCTTCGTCCATATCGGCCTCACCGATCTGCATCGCGCCAAAACCCAGCACCGGCGCACTCAGGCCGACAGTTCCAAAGTCCCGCAATTCCATCAGAACAGCGCCGCTGCCGGTCGCATACCTTATCGATCCAGCTTCAGATAGAGCGTCGCCAGCGGCGGCAAGATCAGATTGAGCGAGCACGGTCTGTTGTTGGCAGCAGCGTTTCGCGTCTGCACCCGGCCCTGGTTGCCGACATTGCTGCCGCCATAAATCGCCGCATCTGAGTTAAACAGCTCTCGAAAGCTGCCGCTGTCCGGTACACCCACCTGATAATCGCCACGCACCACCGGAGTCAGATTGCAGACCACAACCACATATTCATCGCGCTGGCCGGAATAGCGGATAAAACTCAGCACGCCTTCATCGGCGGCTGCATGATCGATCCATTCGAATCCATCCTGCGAGTAATCGGCTTCAAACAGCGCTGGATGCGAAACATAGATCCGGTTCAGATCACCCAACATGCGTTGCATGCCGGCGTGCAGCGGATGCTCGAGCAAATGCCAGTCCAGCTGGGCATCGTGATTCCACTCCCGGATCTGGGCGATCTCGTCACCCATGAACATCAGCTTTTTGCCAGGATGGCCATACATGAATGCATAGAACAGCCGGAGATTGGCGTGCTTTTGCCATTGGTCACCCGGCATCTTGCCCAGCATCGAGCCTTTGCCGTGAACCACCTCATCGTGCGACAAAGGCAGGATAAAGTGCTCGTCAAACGCATACACCAGACCGAACGTCAGATCGCTGTGATGGTATTTGCGGTAGATGGGGTCGCGACTCATGTAGCTCAGGGTGTCGTTCATCCAGCCCATATTCCACTTGAAACCAAAGCCCAGGCCGCCCTCGTAGACCGGCTTGGATACGCCTGGCCACGCAGTCGATTCCTCGGCAATGGTCATCACGCCAGGATGCTCACGGTGCAGCACTTCGTTCATCATCCGGATAAGCTCGATCGCTTCAAGATTCTCGTTACCGCCGTGGATATTCGGCAACCAGTCGCCGGCGTCACGGGAATAATCGAGATAGAGCATCGATGCGACGGCATCGACACGCAGACCATCGGCATGAAACTCCTCAACCCAGAACTGGGCGCTGCTGATCAGAAAATCACGAACAAACGGCCTGCCATAGTCGTAAATAAATGTGTTCCAGTCCGGATGCCAGCCGCGACGCGGGTCCGGATGTTCGAACAATGCGGTGCCATCAAACCTGGCCAGCCCATGTTCGTCGCTGGGAAAGTGGGCCGGCACCCAATCGAGAATCACGCCGATGCCATGCTGGTGGCAGCGATCGACGAACAGCTTGAAATCATCCGGTGGCCCATAGCGACTGGTGGGTGCGAACATGGCCGTAGTCTGGTAGCCCCATGATCCCAGGAACGGGTGTTCCATCACCGGCAGCAACTGCACATGGGTATAGCCCATCTCCTGGAGATAAGGGATCAGCTCATCCGCCAACTCACGGTAGCTGAGCTGACGTCCATCGCCGTGGCGCCGCCATGAACCCGGGTGCACCTCATAGATCGCGACCGGGCGATCGTCCCGGTACCCTTCTGCATCCCGGCGCTCGCACCAGCGCTGGTCATTCCATTGGTAGGCGTCCCGATCGTAAACAATCGACGCGTTTCCAGGAGGTTGTTCAGTGTAGAAGCCAAACGGATCTGACTTGGGTGGCAACAACTCGCCGCCTGGCCCCTTGATTTCGAACTTGTACAGGGCGCCTGCGCCGAGTCCCGGCAGAAACAGCCGCCATACGCCCTCGTCGTTGCTTTGCATGGGGTGGGCACGACCGTCCCACAGGTTGAAATCACCGACCAGGCTGACAGCCCTGGCGGACGGTGCGTATACCGAAAACAGGGCGCCGCTCACCTCGCCGCCTCCGTTGGCAGTCATGCAGGTAAGTCGTGCACCCAGGGTGTTGTGCAGGCGGATCGGATCAGGGCCATTATCAGACGCAGAGGTGTCACGAAACGCATAGGGATCATCTAGTTCCGTGATCTCTCCATGACGGCTGACTCGCAGCCGATACGGAAACGCCTTTCGCCGTCGCGGCAGGTCGAGCAGGAAAAGATCCGCACCAGCGACGCGCTCCATGCGCCCCAGCTTGCGGCTGGCGCGCGTATCGATGACCTCTATCCACTCCGTATCCGGTCTCCACACGCGCAACTGCAGGCCCGCGCCCTGCTCCCTGTTGTGCAGACCCAGGCAATGGAATGGCACTGCACATCGGGCCGCCGACAATTCCTCCACGATCTGCGCGAAATCTTCTGTCATTGGCTTGCCTTTCTTGCCTGGTCGCAGCGTCGGCGCGAACTCAGCCTATCGCCGTGACTCTCCAGATGTGCTCCGCATAGTCGCTGATCGACCGGTCGCTGGAAAACTTGCCCACGCGGGCGGTATTGATCAGCGCCATCCGGTTCCACTGCGTCTGGTCCCTGAAGGCTTCATCAACCCGATCCTGCGCCTCGAGATAAGAAACGTAGTCCGCCAACACCAGAAAGTACTCGCCATCGTCCATCAGGCGATTGACCAGGGGTTTGAAACGCCGCAGATCTGATGGCGAATAGTCACCGTCAGACAGCTGCCCCAGCACTCGCGCAAGCTCAGGCTCCGCGCGTGCTATTTCAACCGGGTAATAGCCGTCGGCCCGGCGTTGCGCAACTTCATCGGCAGTCAGGCCGAAGATGAAAATATTCTCATCCCCGACCTCCTCGCGGATTTCTACATTGGCGCCATCCAGGGTGCCGATGGTGAGCGCACCATTCAGGGCGAACTTCATATTGCCGGTCCCGGACGCTTCCATGCCGGCGGTAGAGATCTGCTCCGACAGATCAGCGGCAGGGATAATGATCTCGGCTCTGGAAACATTGTAGTTCGGCACAAACACGACCCTGAGCAGATCTCCGACCAGCGGATCGTTGTTGATGGTCGCTGCCACATTGTTGATCAGCTGAATAATCCACTTGGCTACGGTGTATCCGGGTGCCGCCTTACCTGCAAACACCACCGTGCGCGGCACCCAGTCGCCATTGGGTTGGTCGCGGATCCGGTTATATCGCGTCAGCACATGAAGCAGGTTGAGGAGCTGGCGCTTGTACTCGTGAATACGCTTGATATGCACATCAAACATTGAATCCGGGTTGATGCTCAGACCCATGTCCCGTTTTACGAATGCGGCCAGACGTTCCTTGTTGGCTCGTTTTACCGTGGCAAATTGATGCAGAAACGCCTCGTCATCGCCCATGGTGTCGAGTGTGTTTAGCGCGGCCAGATCGTTCTCCCAACCGCGGCCGATACGGCTGGTGATCAGAGACGACAGACCCGGATTGGCTACTTTGAGCCAGCGCCTTGGCGTTACGCCGTTGGTCACGTTGACGAACTTGCCCGGATAGAACTCATCGAAGTCGCTGAATATGGTATCGCGCACCAGTTGGGAGTGGAGCTGGGCCACGCCGTTCACCTTGCTGCTGCCGATCGTCGCCAGCCAGGCCATGCGCGCGCGCCGCCCGTCATGACCCGCCTCGTCAATGATCGACATGCGCCGGCGGCGATCATTGTCCCCCGGATAACGATCATTGATCTCGTCGAGAAAATGCCGGTTTATCCTGTAGATGATGTCCAGATGCCTGGGCACCAGTTGCTCCAGCATGGCAACCGGCCAGGTCTCCAGTGCCTCGGGCAACAATGTGTGATTGGTGTAATTGAATGTGCGGCAGGTAATGTCCCAGGCCTCATCCCAGCCCATGTCATTCTCGTCACACAACAGACGCATCAGCTCCGGGATGGCCAGTGCCGGGTGCGTGTCATTGAGCTGGATCGAGATCTGGTCCGGAATCTGCTGCAGACTGAATCCGAGTTCACGATGTTCATGCAGAATATCCTGCAGACTGGCGCTGACAAAAAAGTACTCCTGCTTGATGCGAAGCAATTTTCCTTTGACTGTGGTGTCGTCCGGATACAGCACATAGCTTATCGACTCGGCCAGGTTCTTGGCTTCCAGTGCGCCGGCAAAATCTCCCCGGTTGAAGCGGCCAAGGTCGATCTCCTCTCCGTCCCTAGCGCCCCATAAGCGCAGGTGGTTGACGGTGCGGTTATTGTTGCCGGGAATCGGCGTATCGTAGGCGACCGCTTCAATAATCTCGGCATCTTGCCACTCTTCCCGGACCTCTCCCGAAGCATCCCGAAAGGCTACCCACCGACCTCCCATCGGGATTTTGTAACGCACGTCTTCACGTTTGATCTCCCACAGGTTGCGGAATTTGAGCCAGTTGTTCGGGTGCTCGACCTGCTTACCGTCGGCGTCTATTTCCTGTTTGAACAAGCCGTAGTCGTAGCGAATGCCATAACCAAAGCCAGCGATATCCAGCGTCGCCATGGAGTCGAGGAAACAAGCCGCAAGACGGCCCAGGCCGCCGTTGCCCAGGCCCGCATCGCCCTCCAGGCCGGCGATGTCCTCCAGCGAATCGCCCGCTTCCATTATCAGGTCACGCAGGTGCTGATCGAGGTCCAGGTTCACTGCCGCGTTGGTCATCCCGCGGCCCATCAGGAATTCCAGCGACAGATAATAGACTTTGCGCGTGCCGTTGTTACGGATGCGCTTCTGGGTATCGTGCCAGCGCGACAGCAATCGGTCCCTGAGTACCAGGCACAACGCGCAATACCAGTCATAACGCGTGGCAGTCTCCGGATCCTTGCCGATGGAATAGGCCAGTTTGGTGGCCAGCGAGCGCTTGAAGCCGTCCTTGTCCGTTTGCAACTCGGCCAGCTGAAACGGGGTGAAACCCAATTGCGCGGGATCGACGGCCATGGGCCTCTCCTGTTTTTGCTATTTGTGCGCCCGACCGGTCGCTGTGCGCCGGGCCTGATGCCCGCAGCGGGCAGCGTCATAAAGGGCAGAGAATAGCAAAACCGCCCTGCCGCGAGCATCGTGATGACTACCGACACGGCGCACATCGTCAATCAACGTCGCCGGCATCGTCTCCGGTCGGTATCATTGGCCGCATGCCCGGGTCCCCTGCCCGGAAAATGGACATTATGTGAAACGACTATTTCAACTCGCCGGGCTGGCGGTCGGCCTGCTGATCATGCTGATCGCCGGCGTATTCCTGTGGTTGAAATTTCTCGATCCGCAGCAGGCCAGCGAGGCGCTGCGGGCTGCACTCGAGCATGCCACCGGCCGCAGCGTGACGATTTCGGGACCCTTGCAGGTGACATTGCGTCCCCTGCCCTCGATCACGGTCAGTCAGGTCACCATTGCCAACCCGGATTGGGCAAAGTCGCCAAAAATGGTGTCGATTCAGCGTCTGACAGTCCGCCCGAGCCTGCGCAGGCTGCTGTTGGGCAAGGTGCTGCTCCATCGGATCAACATCGAAGGTGTCCAGCTGTGGTTGGAGAACGGGCCTGACGGCCAGCCAAGCTGGCTCCTGGGCCGGGGCGGCAGCTCGCCTGTGGGCGTGCCCGAAATTCGAGTGGATTCGCTGCGCGCCAGCAAGCTGCGCGCCAGCTACTTCGATGCAAAGGACGGAGTGACCCGTAGCCTGAGCCTGCAGCAACTGGACGCCAGCGCTGGCAATTCAGATCAGCCGATCAAGCTCAGCGTCCAGGGTGAGGTCATGCAGCTACCCCTGGCGATCAGCGGCCAGATCGGCTCGCCGGATCAGGTTCAGGGCGGCCGGCCCTTTTCTTTTTCGCTGCAGGGCAGCCTGGGCCAGACCCGGTTGACCACCGAAGGCAAATTGCTGAACCTGGACTTCCGCGATCTGAGCGGAGTCGAGGCGAAATTCAACGCCACGGGAAAACAGCCCAGCGTGCTGATGGCATGGACCGACCTTGCCATCCCGAAGATGGATCATTTTGAAATCAGTGGCCAAATGACCGGCAGTGGCGACTTGCTGAAACTGTATGACTTTGACGCACAGCTTGGCGACCCGACCTACAAGATGCATATCACCGGGGGCATGGCCGACCTGATAAATCTCTCGGGAATGGCGCTCGAATTCAAGTCGTCTGGCGTCTCACCGGTCAGTTTCCTGCCGCGCATCCAGGGCGCCTGGCTGGCGACCGATCAATACGATGCCAGCGGCAAGCTGGTTGGGTCGGTGCAAAGAGTCGATCTCACGGATCTCCTAATCCATGGCACGGTCAAGCAAACACAGCTCGAGCTGACCGGCACACTTGGCGATCTCGCCGGCGCCGGTGATATCGATGCAGTGCTGACAATCGACGGCCGCAATATGGCCTCGGTTTCCTCCTTTTTCGAGTTACCTGTGCCTGATGTCGATGAACTGAAAGGCAGCGCCAGGGCTACCGGAACCTGGGATCACCTGGACGTCAGCGATATCAATGCCCGGATTCGCGAAGGCAGCATATCCGGCACACTGAAAGGCACCATTGGTTCGCTGCCGGACCTGCAGGGACTGGCTCTGGAGTTGCAGGCTGACGGAAGCGATATCCGCGACCTGCAGCCACTGCTGGGGTTGGACAGCCTGCCGCAGACCGACAAGGCCAGCGCAACCCTTGGGCTGAGCGGCCGGAGCAAGGATGTGTCGCTCCAGATCCACCAATTGGACCTGGAACGCGGTCCTACCCGACTCTCCGGCACAGGCTGGTTGCAAGACCTGGGTGATGTTCCCCGGATCGACGTGAAGTTCGACGCAAGCGGCACCAACCTTCAGACCTTGGCCGGTCCCGGACTCGGCAAGACCAGCGATCTCAAGCTGCCGGTCACCGACCGGTTCCGGGTCCAGGGCCGGCTGCGCGGCCATCTTGCGACACCGGACCTGGACGGCCTGGTCGCCGAAGCCGAGCACGGCGAGATGAAGATCAGCTTAAGCGGGGAGTTGCCGAACGTCACCGACCCGGAAAGCTTCAAGCTCAGCGGATCGATCGCGGGAGATGATCTGGCCACGCTTGGCCAAACATTTGGCCAGCACTGGCCAACATCCACCTCATTCGAGCTGAAAGCCAGCGGCCAGGGCAACTGGGCACATCCCAGAATCCATGACCTGAGCGGAACATTAAAAACCACGGATATGGATCTGCAATTGGCCGGCAGCATTGGTGATCTGCGGGCGCTCCGGGAAGTTAACCTGGACGTCGAAGCGTCTGCCCCGTCGCTGCCTGGTCTGTTGCCGGGCGAGGTTCAGGGCTGGGAACGGATGGGCGCCGCAAAGACGCGTTTCAATCTGAGCGGCGGCCCGGTTGATTTCGATCTTGACCTCGAGCAACTGGATGCCGGAGAGACGCAGATTCGCGGCCTTCTGGCTGTCGTCATCAAGGACTCGAAGTTACTCAGCGTCCGCGGCGATCTCAAGGGCAGCAAGCTCGATCTTCTGCCGTGGATGGACGATTCCGCAGCCGCGCCCGGGACCAGGAAAAAGACCAAAACCCGAGACAAGCCACACGGCCGCAATGACGCCAAGCTGGTGTTCCCCGACCAGCCACTGCCAGTCGCGTGGATGGACGGGCTTGAAATTGACCTCGAGCTCACTGATCTGGCCCTGGGGCTTGGCAAGACCCAGCTCCAGGTCCTGCAAGGCCAGCTCGAAGTCGGGCAAGGCGTTTTAGCCATCGATCCCTTCCGCATCGGTTATGTGAACGACGAAATCACTGGCTTGGTGCGTCTCGATACCAGCATTCAACCAAACCTTCTTAAGGCACAATTGAAGAGTCTGGATTTCGACCTTGGCAGCCTGATCCAGCGCATGGGCTACTCCAAAGATGCCAGGGGCACGATTGATTTGATGTTGCAGATCGAATCAAGCGGCGATTCGCCGCGCGCTATGGCCGCTTCTACCAATGGGCGCTTCTCGTTGTTGCTGCAGGACGGGTTTTCAAGTGAAAAGCTGGTTAGCAGCCTCAGTGTCTCTGAGGCGCTTTGGAGTTTGCTGCCGTGGTCACGGTCCAAGGAAGGAACGACGGTGGATTGCGCGATGGTCGACCTGCCGATTACTGCAGGCATTGCAAGCAGCCACATTCTGGTGCTGGACACCAGCGATATGCAGATGCGCGGCAGCGGTGAGATTGACCTGCGCCAGGAGCGTTACGATCTGCTGCTAAAGCCGCGACCAAAGCGCGGCAAGGCCATGGGCTTCAATGCCAATGTGCGCGTGACCGGGCCGCTGGATGACCCGCATTTTGGTCTGGCAGCCGGCGCCACCGCGATCAAGGCCGCGGGCACCGTCGGACGCTTCGCACTGCTCGGCCCTCTGGGCCTGTTCGTCAGCGCAGACAATTTCCGCAACACTCGAACCGAATGTGCCCAGTCTCTCCAGCACATTTCACAACTCAAGTGATTTGCAGCCAGAAAAGACCCGGGCGCCGAAGGCGCCGGGAACGGATCTCGCTGCCGCCTGTTTTTGGATTTCGCGAACCCGATTGTGAGCGGACGATGTACACTAGGCGCCCGCCGCCATTCACATGGAGACTCGAGTGATTCGCTGGACCTGCATCTTTGCATCATGCCTGCTATGGCTGTCGGCTGGCACCGCCATCGCGGCTGCGCCGAGCCCTTACGAAATCATTCAGAAGACCGCCGATGAATTGCTGGTCGTGGTCAAGAGTCGGCGCGCAGAGCTCGAGGCAAGTCCCGCTGCCTTGTACGAAGTCGTTGATCAGATTTTGCGCCCGAACTTCGATGTTGCCTACGCCGGGCGGCTGGTACTTGGACGTTACTGGCAGCGATCAACGGCAGATCAGCGGGAGCGGTTCACCGAGGCGCTGTACCAGTCTGTTGTGCGCAAATATGCCAGGGGCCTGCTCGGGTATGACGAAGACACGGTCCGCATATTTCCGCAGACCGGCCTGATTGGGGTCGATCAGGATTTCGTGACGGTCAAGACCGAAGTAAATGCCGGCGACAGCATCAAAGTGCCGGTCAACTACCGCACGCGATGGGTGGACGGCAGCTGGAAAGTGTTTGACGTTATCGTCGAGGGACTTTCCTATGTGACCTATTATCGCGACCTGATCGGAAAGGACGTGCGCAACAAGGGCCTGGACACCGTGATCGAGAATCTCAGCCAATCGTGATGTCCGCCGGCTGTCGGCTGCCGAATCTGAACGCCGGCTCTAAAGGCCACCGATCGCGCCGACCCGGTTCGCCAGCAGCTATTCCGGGCTGACCTTCAGATTTCCTTCCCAGAGTGGCGGACTCATGTCCTCGACATAGGGATCGAACATCAGGTTGATCGCCACACTGATCCGCTCTTCATTGGACCTGTTCATGTCCACACCATGATAGAGCCAGCTCGGAAACAGGATCAGCGAACCCACCTGAACATCCAGCGTCATGCTTTGCGCCACCATCGGTGACATCTTCTCCACCGGCGGCACCATCACCGCCGCCTGCGGACGCGGGTCGAAGAAATTAATCGTATTGCCGCCCGGTGGCGCCTTGATGTAATACACGCCGCTGAAGAAGTTATTCGGGTGTGCGTGGGGACGATGCCGCGAGCCCTGAAACCCCACATTGGCCCAGCAGGCGGTGATCCTGATATTGCGGTAGCGGATGTGTTGTGAATCGAGGATCTGACGCGCACTGCCCTCGACCAGCTCGGTAAACTCAGCCAGTTCAGGCAGCGTGTGCAGGCGCTGATCGGTCTGCCATTTGCCGACCGGCTTCAACTCTGGCTGCCGCGCCCTGGCGCTATCCAGGGCAGTCAGGAACGCGCCATTGATCCGTTCCGCCGCCGGCGCACGAACCTGGGTTGCCCACAGGAGCGTCGGAAATATTGGCAGCGCCGTGAACGGCTCAATCCTCTCATCGTGAACTTGCTCCATCTCAATCGCCTCACTGTGAGATAAGGGGTGTGGGTGCCCACCGCAGACCCTGCCGGGGACCGGCAATCATGATATCAGGCCACGGGCGGTTTCCCCTGCAAACGAATGAATTCCAGACCAGCATCGTCTCCATTTATGACGGTCGCAGATGCCTTTGCGGGCAGGCTTGATGGTTTGAAGCGGAATTTCCTGGCAGCTTGTATTTTCGGTGCCAGCTAAATCTGTCTGACCGGAGCCGGGCGAGATATGCTCGCGATAATGCCGATGCGGCGACGAAATCACTTCAACCAGCCGCGTGATTTGCGCTACACTTCCGCCCACAAACAGCTGGTTTGTGCGTCCAATCCCAAGGGGTCCAGGGTGAAAAATCTTATCTTTGTATTGTTGGCCTGCACGATGGCGTGGGCAAATGCCGCCCAGGCTGAAGGGCAAGCCAATATCGTGCCGGGGGATCAGTATGGGTACCCCATGCTCGATGGCTTCGCGGCGACTGTCATCTCGACACCGGAAGAGCTGCGTCCAAACCTGAAGATCAAGGGCCGTCCTTTCCGCCTCAAGGGTCTGGATGTTTTTCCTGAGCGGCCGACCCCGAAATACATGTGGTATCTGGACAAGATGAAGTACCTGGTGTTTCCCCAGAAGGGTCCGGCGCCACTGATCTTCCTGATCGCGGGCACCGGCAGCAGCTATCACGGCCCGCACATGAGCACGCTCTACCAGGCATTTTACCTTGCCGGTTTCCACGTAGTAGGTTTGCCCTCGCCGACCTCGTACCAGTTCATGGTCACGGCCTCAACCTCGATGGTGCCCGGCGTGCTGGATGATGACTCACGTGACCTGTACCGGGCGATGAAGATGGCCTGGGATCAGCAACTGAGTAAGCAGCTCGAGGTCACCGATTTCTACCTGACCGGCTACAGTCTGGGTGGCGCGCAGACCGGCTACGTAGCCATGCTCGATGAGCAGGAGAAGGTATTCAATTTCAAGAAGGCGCTGATGATCAACCCGCCTGTCAATTTATATGACTCTGCGGCAAGACTGGACGGTTATCTGCGCAACAACATCACCAGCCCGGAGCAGTTCACCGCATGGTGGAACCGGCTCATGAAAGTGATGGGTGAGGAGTACGCCCAGACCCAGGGACCGGTTAATCTGGGTCCCGATTTTCTATACAAGATGTATCGGGAACGCAGACCGGACAACCAGGCGTTGGAAGAGTTGATCGGTCTGGCTTTTGCCATAACAGCGCAAACCATGGTCACCACCGCGGATGTACTGACCCAATCGGGTTATATAGTGCCGGTCGGCACCACGGCGAAGATTTCCGCCGATGTTGATCCATATTTTGTTCTGTCCGCACGTACGCCATTTACTCAGTATTTTTCGGAGTTGCTAGTGCCCTTCTATCAGCGCAGCGATCCCTCGATCACCGAGGAGGACCTGAAGTACAGGGCCTCTCTGTACAGCTTTGAGGAGTATCTGCGTAACACGGACAAGGTCGGCCTCAGCCATAATGCGGACGACATCATCATGGATGCGTCCGAGATTGAGTGGCTGGAAGACGTGTTCGGTGACCGGGCTACGATCTGGCCGCGCGGCGGCCACTGCGGCAACATGGCCTACCGGGCGAACGTGGAGCACATGCTCGCGTTCTTCGGCGCATCATTGCCGGAGGGCCGCTAAATGAACCGCAACACAACCAGACTCTTCGCCGTCCTGCTCACCGCCTTCGCCTTGTTTGCCACCGGCTGCGCGGCCACCCAACCCAAAGTCGGTCACACACCCGCGAAACGCAACGTCGATGAATATCCTCCTAACATGAGGACGTCCGCGATCCTCGATATTTACGATCCGTGGGAAGGCTGGAACCGCAACATGTACAACTTCAACGCGAAGTTCGACAAATACGTGTTTATGCCGGCAGCCGAGTCCTACAAGCGCTACACGCCCAAGCTGTTCCAGATGGGCGTGCACAATTTCATGCGCAACATCAGAGAGATCCTGAACATTGGCAACGGCCTGCTGCAATTCCGGTTCAAAACCGCAGCGCGCAGCACCGGACGACTGGTGGTCAACTCCACTCTCGGTGTCGGTGGCCTGGCCGACCCGGCATCGAAGATGGGCATGTACTACCAGAGAGAAGACTTCGGCCAGACCCTTGGCGTCTGGGGGGCCGGTCCCGGACCGTACATGGTTTTGCCGATTCTCGGACCGTCAAGTCTGAGGGATACCACCGGTCTGGTGGTCGACCTGGTTGCCTGGAACGAAATCAACTTTGTCGGCTATCCGAACTGGGCCTCGGATCAGCCGCTGATCTGGCCAACGCTGCTGTATGCGGTAGATATGCGCGCGAGCACCCAATTCCGTTACTACGAAATGGGTACGATCTACGAGTACTTGTGGGTCCGGCAGCTTTATACAGAAGTGCGTAAGTTCCAGATCGAGAGATAAATTTCCGGCGATGTCCGGGGTTCATGCGGGGCGGGTCGGTGACGATTCGCCCCGTTTTATTTGGGCGACGAACGCAGCCAGTGCAGTCAGCTCTTGTCACCGTGCAGGGCTGATATAGTTGCCCGATTACCCGATCGGCCTCTTGAAGGATCTCCGATCAGCGGCGACCGTACGCCACCTCAGACTGCCCAGGGAGTAGCAAAATAATGTCAGAGTCCGGCCACAATCGGGCCTCAGATCGCGTGCACTACCGCGCCTGCAATCTGTGTGAGGCAATCTGCGGTCTGGAGATACGGCTCGATGGGGACACCATCCGCTCGATCCGCGGTGACCAGGCCGACCCGTTCAGCCGCGGCCATATCTGCGCCAAGGCGGTGGCTCTGCAGGATATACATGAAGACCCTGACCGCCTGCGCCGGCCGCTGGTCCGACGCGGCAATGATTTCGAGGAGATCGGCTGGGACCAGGCGTTTGACGAAGCCGCCGGACGCCTGCGCGAGATTCGCAATCGGCATGGCAGGAGCGCTCTCGCTTCCTACGCGGGCAATCCCAACGTACATAACTGGGGTTCGCTGCTGTACGGTCCACTACTGCACAAGGCCTTGCGCCCTGGAAATCGTTACTCCGCGACGTCGGTAGATCAACTGCCGCATCATCTCGCTGCTTATCTGATGTTCGGTCACCAGCTGCTGCTGCCGGTTCCGGATATCGACCGGACAGATTTCTTTCTGATTGTCGGCGCCAACCCGGTGGTTTCCAACGGCAGTCTGATGACCGCACCGGACTTCCGGAATCGCCTCAAAGCGATTCGGCAACGCGGTGGCAAAGTGGTCGTGCTGGACCCGCGGCGGACAGAGACCGCGGACCTCGCCGATGCGCACTATTTCGTGCGCCCCGGCAGCGACGCCTGCCTGCTGGCTGCAATCCTGCATACTATCCTCGACGAAGGTCTTGTTCGCCCGCGCCATCTGGCCGGATTCATCGATGGTCTCGGCGACCTGCCAGCATTGATTGCTGCCTTTAGTCCCGAAGCCGTAGCCGCCAGCACCGGCATGTCTGCTGACACCATCCGGACACTTGCCCGGGATTTCTGCGCCGCCGACGCCGCCGTCGTCTACGGCCGCATGGGGGTCTCGGTACAGTCTTTCGGTGGCCTGTGCCAATGGCTGCTCAATCTGATCAACATCGCCAGCGGCAACTTTGATCGGCCGGGCGGTGCCATGTTCACCAAACCAGCCGCTGACGTTCTCGATCAGAGCAATCGTGGGAGCTTTGCCCGCTTTCACAGCCGGATCCGGGAACTCCCTGAATTCGGTGGCGAATTACCGGTCGCAACCATGGCCGAGGACATATTGGCAGGCGGCGACAAGCGGATCCGGGCGCTGCTCACCGTCGCCGGCAATCCTGTCCTCTCGACACCCAACGGCGCCCAGCTCGATCGCGCGCTGGCGAGCCTGGACTATATGGTGTCGATCGACCTGTACGTCAACGAAACCACGCGCCACGCCAATCTGATCCTGCCACCCACTGCGGCGCTGGAACACGATCACTACGACCTCGTGTTTCACTTGCTGGGGATACGGAATACCGCCCGTTATTCACCTGCGTTGTTTGAGCCCGATGCCGATGCCCGACACGACTGGCAGATCTATCTGGAACTGGCCCAGCGCTTGCAGGAGGGAAGCCTGATGCAACGCGGCAAAGCCGCCTTGTTACGCTGGCACATGGGCAGAGTCGGGCCGACTGGGGTGCTGAACGGTCTGCTCAAAAAAGGGCCGTATCCGCTCGACTTCGCAAAGCTCCAGGCCGCGGAGCACGGCTTGGATCTCGGATCGCTGCAACCCTGTTTGCCGCAGCGCCTGTATACGCGAGGGCAGCGCGTCAATCTCACGCCAAAGGCCATCGTCAGCGACCTCGGCCGCCTGCGGGAGTATTTGTTACAGGCATCCGAGCCCGACGGCGCAGGATTGCAGTTGATCAGCCGGCGGCAGCCTCGCAGCAATAACTCGTGGATGCACAACTCGCAACGGCTGGTTAAGGGCAAAGAGCTTTGTACGCTTCTGGTCCATCCCGACACTGCCCGTGACCTCAGTCTCAGCGACGCGGACCGGGCCATGGTCAGTTCCCGCGTGGGTCGGATCGAGGTAACGGTCGAAGTCAGCGATGAGATCATGCCTGGCGTCGTCAGCCTCCCGCATGGCTGGGGTCACGACCGGCCCGGTATCCGGCTCCGGGTAGCCAGCCAGCACCCAGGGGCAAGCATTAACGATCTCACCGACGACCGCGCAGTGGATCAACTATCGGGTAATGCTGCTTTGTCGGCAGTACCGGTGACAGTGACCCGGGTGTCGTCTACCGCAGGCAAAACTGTCGCTTCGAACGAGTCTCTCGCATAAGGCCCTCTTCCGCATGACTAATATCAACCAGTGCTACTCAATCGATGATCTGCGGCGGGCCGCCGCGCGACGTCTGCCCAAAGCCGTATTCGAATATATCGATGGCGCCGCTGATGACGAGCAGACCCTGGCACGTAACACCTCGGGGTTCGACCATTGGCAACTGGTACCCGAGGTCCTGCAGGACGTCAGTCGCATCGATACCTCGGTGACGGTTCAGGGCAGTCGCCTGTCGATGCCCTTCCTGCTCTCACCCACTGGCATGAGCCGGTTGTTTCATCACCATGGAGAACGTGCCACGGGCGCGGCAGCAGCCGCCGCCGACACGGTCTGTTCGCTGTCATCATTAGCCAGCGTTTCGATCGAGGATCTGGCGGCAGTTTGCGCCGGCCCGAAGTGGTTTCAAATTTATGTCTGGCGCGACCGGAAACTGGTCAGCGAATTCATAGAGCGTTGCCGCAAAGCCGATTACAGCGCCCTCTGCCTCACGGTGGATGTGGCGGTCACCGGTAACCGTGAGCGCGATTACCGCAACGGTCTGACGATACCCATGGCTTTCCGCCCCGCTCTGTTATTCGACTTTGCCCGCTGCCCCTACTGGTGGTGGCATATGCTCACCACGCCGAAGGTAACATTCGCAAATGTGATCGGCAGGGCGCCAGCGGCCGGCGACGATCTCACCTCGCTGTTTGACTACGTGAGCAAGCAATTCGATCCCAGCGTGACCTGGGACGACGCCAAAGCAATGATCCGGCAATGGGGCGGCAAGTTCCTGGTCAAGGGCATCCTGTCGGCCGAAGACGCCGTCCGTGCCGTCGAGATTGGTGCGTCCGGTATCGTCGTCTCCAATCATGGCGGCCGGCAGCTGGACAGTGTGCCGGCACCGATCGACGTGCTGCCCGACATCGTGGAAGCAGTAGCCGGCCGCGCAGAAATTATTCTCGACGGCGGGGTCCGGCGCGGCACCGACATACTCAAAGCCCTGGCCCTGGGCGCGACCGCCTGCATGGCCGGGCGTCCGTATCTGTATGGACTGGCCGCAGGGGGTCAGGCGGGCGTCGCCCGGGCGCTGTATATCCTGCGTACCGAGATCGAGCGCGATATGGCCTTGCTTGGTGTTAGAAACGTGAGTGAGATTGGGCCCCAACATCTGCGCCGAGTCGCATAGCCAGACCCGGAATTGCCGGCGGGTTCATTGATCCAGTCTCAAGGCAACGTCCTGTGTCTTGCTATCAGGTATGTGACTGCCAAAACGGCTAACGACGCCAACAGCACCATCCAGAAAAATTCTTCAAGATAGGTCGCCAGAACCAGGGTAATCCCGAAAACAACCCCCAGAACCGACAGGCGCCAGTCAAGACGCAGTCCGGCATGAAACGTGGCCAGCGCAAGGATCAGCAGAACGATCAGCCCGGTGTTCTCGTTATCGAGTCGCCCCGTGTGCAACAGGAAGTACACCAGATTGACTGCGACAAGAACACTTAGCCAAATAAGCGGTTCGGTTTTGAGGATCGCTGTGATGCTCTCGCCCGCTTTGCGCGCCCGGGACCAATGCAAAACGATACAAACAAGGCCGGTCGCGACAACCATCCACAACCAGTACCAGCGACTCGATTGCGGCGCGAAGTCTGTGATGCCTATGCCGATAATCGCGAGCACTGAGAGCACCAGCATGACGATGCTGTCGCGTCCCAGATGGGGTTTCGTGGCGCTTCGCGTTTCTGTTTGCTCGCGATCGTCATCCATGTCTGCCTGAATCATCTTCTCGCTCTTTGTTGATTGCTTAATAGTGAGTTGCTTCACCCAGCTTACTGGATCGACCGCCAAAGAAGACAGCATCGGCCCGCAGGAACAAGAGCAATAGCAAGTCGATCCGCAACAGGAAGATAGTCCAGCAACAGGGCGCCGGGCATCGGCAAGACCGCGCTCATCCTCACCGAGATCGCGTCGGGTCCGCAGCGCTGGTCAATTGATGAAGCGAATCCGGGTCCAGAAGCCGACGCCCAGAAAAAAGAAAGCCGCCCGGAGGCGGCTTAACATTATTATCGTTATTATTCCGAAACTTAAGTGGTCGGGGCGAGAGGATTTGAACCTCCGACCCCCTGCACCCCATGCAGGTGCGCTACCAGGCTGCGCCACGCCCCGACCGAACCGTTCCGGACCCTGAGGTCCGTGAAGGCCGCGCATCATAACCCATGCGTCGAGCCTGTTAAAGCGGTGCCCTGCCTTCGGTCAACGACGCAAAATCTTGAGTACTTCTTCGAGCTCTACCCGGAGCTGTTTGACGATCTGAGCGCTCTGGGAGACGTCTTCCCGGGCTTCTTCGCCAGTCAGGCGCTGGCGGGCGCCACCGATGGTGAACCCTTCTTCATAAAGCAGGCTGCGGATCTGGCGGATGATCAACACGTCCCGCCGCTGGTAGTAACGTCGGTTACCACGGCGCTTGACCGGCTTCAGTTGAGGAAATTCCTGCTCCCAATACCGCAGTACATGGGGCTTTACCGCGCAGAGATCGCTGACTTCACCAATGGTGAAATAGCGCTTGCCCGGAATCGGAGGTAATTCGTTATTGTTTCCCGGTTCCAGCATATGCCTCGACTCGCGCCTTCAATTTTTGTCCCGGACGGAAGGTCACGACGCGGCGTTCGCTGATGGGAATCTCTTCGCCGGTCTTCGGGTTGCGTCCTGGACGCCGATTCTTGTCCCGAAGATCGAAGTTTCCAAAACCCGACAACTTCACCTGTTCGCCGTTTGACAAAGCCGACCGCAATTCCTCGAAGAACGAATCAACGAGTTCCCTTGCTTCCCGCTTGTTCAGCCCCAGTTCGTTGAACAGGGCTTCCGCCATTTCTGCCTTGGTCAATGCCATGATCAGTCTCTTATTCTGGCTTCTAATTCCCGCTCCAGGCGGCTGACCACTGCGACGACTAATTCATCCACGTCGCCGTCGGTAAGAGTGCGTGAAGTTTCCTGTAGAATCAAGCCTAAAGCGACGCTTTTTAGACCGGAATCTACTCCCGGGCCCTGATAAACATCAAAAATGATCAAATCCTGCAACAAGGGCCCTGCCGCATCGCGAATAACCTCAAGCAATCGGGCCACAGGGAGAGCCTGATCAACCAGCACCGCGAGATCTCGGCGTACGGCCGGGAATCGGGAAATGCTTTCGGTTGCGGGCACAACCGACTCCAGCAGTATTTCACTATCTAATTCAAATAGATACACCGGGTTCTTAATATCCAGTTCAGATCGGATTGCCGGATGCAGTGCGCCCATCCAGCCCAACTCCCGCTGACCACGCAGAAGACGTGCCGACTGCCCCGGATGCAATGCCGTATGGCTCGCTGGCTCGACCGTAAACCCGTCCAGGGCGCCGCTCAGACACAGCAAGGCCTGCACATCACCTTTGATATCAAAAAAATCAGCTGGCTCGTTCCTGAGCCCCCATTGCTCCGGAAATCGCGCACCTGACATAATGCCGCTGATGGTATTAATTTGTTTTATTTCATCATCTTCAAGGTAGAACTTAAGCCCATACTCGAATATCCGAGCCCGCTCACGCTGGCGGCTCTGGTTTTGCTTGAGCACGCCCAGCAAGCCCGGCCACAGTGACACCCGCATATCGGTCATTGCGGAAGAGATCGGATTTGACAGCACGATGGGCAAGCGCCCTGGCCATATCTTTTGCTGCAGCGACTTGTCGACAAAACTGTAGGTGACCACTTCCTGATAACCCCTGGCTACCAACAGGTCACGAGCCCGATCGGCCGGCACCCGTGTCTCTGTCACCGCGCTGAAGCGCATATCGCTGCGGCCGGGCGCTTCCGCAATGTTGTCGTAACCATGGACGCGGGCGACCTCTTCGATCAGGTCCTCCTCGATCGCGATATCAAACCGCCACGACGGCGGCGTCACTGACCAGCCATCGGCAGTGGACTCGGCGGGCATCCCGAGCAGTTCCAGGATGCTGCAGACATCCCGGTCCGCGATCTGTGCGCCCAACACCGTACGCAGGCGCTTGCGGCGCAGCGCGACCGGCATGCGCACTGGCAAATGCGCTTCGTCTGCCAATTCGATCAGCGGCCCGGCCTCGCCGCCCGCTATCGCGATCAACAAAGCTGTAGCGCGTTCCACCGCGCGGCGCTGTCCCTCAGGATCAACCCCGCGTTCGAAGCGCATCGAGGCATCTGTGTGCAAACCCAATTGTCGGGCCCGCCCGGCGATCACCTCTGGAGTAAAAAACGCACCCTCGAAGAACACATTGCGGGTCTCCGCCTCAACCCCGGAGCTCTCCCCGCCCATGATCCCAGCCAGCGCGCGCGCCCCGCCGTGGTCTGCGATCACGAGCATTGCCGGCGTCAGCTCGATGACGCGGCCATCCAGCAAGGTCAATTGTTCGCCTTGTTCACCCATGCGCACGACAAGACCCTCGCGTAGGGTATCCAGATCGAATCCGTGCAGCGGTTGGCCGAGCTCCAGCATCACATAGTTGGTGACATCGACCACCGGGTGGATCGGGCGCAAGCCGCTGCGGCGCAATCGTTCTCTCATCCAGCGTGGTGTCTGCGCCGCCGGATCGATGCCGCGGACAACGCGCCCGCAAAATCGCGGACATGCGTCGGTCGCGCGGACTTCGACCGGAAAGGTATCTGCGCTTGACGGGACCACGGCGGCCAGGTCCGGCCACTGCAGCGGCAGACGCGCCAGGACCCCGGTTTCCCGGGCAATCCCCAGCACACTGAAGCAGTCACCGCGATTGGGTGTGAGATCGATATCTATCGCGCTGTCGTCCAGCGCAAGCCACTGCCTGAGATCCTCGCCGACCGACGCGTCCCCTGGCAGTTCCATCAATCCGCCGGCACCATCGCCAAGGCCGAGCTCCTTCTCTGAACAGAGCATGCCGTTGGATTCGACGCCACGCAGTTTCGCCTTGCGTATCTTCAGCCCGCCGGGAAGTACACCGCCGATCAGCGCGACCGGTGCTTTCAGGCCTTCGCGGACATTTGGCGCCCCACATACGATCTGCAGCATTTCCGCTGCGCCGACATCGACCCGACACAAGGACAACTTGTCCGCGTCGGGATGCTGCTCGCGCGCGATAACTTCGCCGATCACCACCTGACTGAAAGTGCCGGCTACGGGCTCTACGCTGTCGACTTCGAGTCCGGCCATGGTCAGGGCATGCGCCAGATCGCCGGTCTTCAACGGCGGGTCGACCCATTCCCGCAACCATGCTTCACTGAATTTCATCTTGAGAACCTGCTCAACTGAACTGTCCGAGGAAGCGCAGGTCATTGTCGAAGAACATGCGCAGGTCATTCACCCCATAACGCAACATCGCAAGCCGCTCGACGCCCATGCCGAAGGCGTAACCGGTGTATCGCTCCGGATCCACACCGACCCCGCTGAGCACCCTGGGATGGACCATGCCGCAACCCAGCACCTCCAGCCAGCCCTCGCCCCAGCTGACATCGACCTCAGCCGACGGCTCGGTAAACGGGAAATAGGACGGCCGCATGCGCAGCTCGACCTTGCGCTCGAAGAACTGCTCAAGGAAGCCATGCAGCACAGCTTTGAGATTGGCGAAACTGATCCCCTCGTCAACCACCAGACCTTCCACCTGATGAAACATCGGCGTGTGGGTCTGGTCGCTGTCGCAGCGGTATACCCGACCGGGCGCAATCAGGCGAATCGGGACCCCGCCATCAGCCATGGCACGGATCTGTACCGGTGATGTGTGCGTGCGCAGCAGGTGGCCGGAAGGAAAATAGAACGTATCGTGCATCGCCCGGGCCGGGTGTTGCTCGGGGATGTTCAGTGCTTCGAAATTGTGAAATTCGTCTTCGATTTCGGGCCCGGTATGGATATCAAATCCCGCCGTCCGAAAGATCGTTTCGATCCGGCTCATGGTCCGGGTCACCGGATGCAAACCCCCGGGCGCTTCGCCACGCCCCGGCAACGTCACATCGACTGCCTCGGCTGCGATACTCGCGGCCAGCGCCGCCGCCTGCAGCGCCTGATAACGGGCATCGATGACATCCTGCAGGGCAGCCTTCGCCTTATTGATCGCCTGACCCGCGTCCCGGCGTTGCTCGGGCGGCAATTGCCCAAGCTGTTTGAGTTGCACGGTCAGCAACCCTTTTTTGCCCAGGAACCGGACCCGCATCTGGTCAAGGTCCGCCAGCGAAGCGCTGTCTGCAGCCGCCGCACGGCCGAGCTGCAGCAGATTCTCGATGTCCTCCACAACCACTCCCTGCTTCCTGAAACAAAGAGAGGGAAAGGCTTGAAGACCTTTCCCTCTCGCGAATCACGGCGCTCCCCGGGCGGGAAACTACGCCGTCGCTACTGGGTCAGACCGGCCTTCGCCTGCTCCGCAATCGCACCAAACGCATCGATGTCGTGGACCGCAATATCTGCGAGGACTTTACGATCCACTTCAACGCCGGCCTTGGTCAGACCGTTGATCAGTCGGCTGTAGGACATGCCATACACCCGCGCCGCGGCGTTGATGCGGCTGATCCACAGAGCGCGGAACTGACGCTTGCGCTGGCGCCGGTCGCGATACGCGTACTGGCCTGCCTTGGTGACTGCCTGGTTGGCAACCCGGTAAACAGTGCTGCGTGCACCGTAATAACCCTTCGCCTTCTTCAGAATTTTTTTGTGCCGCGCCTTGGCGATGACACCACGCTTTACTCTTGCCATGGTCTATCTCCTAGCTGTACGGCAGCATGCGACGAACTACGGGCACATCAGCCTCGGCGACCTGGGCCGTGGCCCGCAGGTGACGCTTACGCTTGGTGCTCTTCTTCGTCAGAATGTGGTTGCGGAAGGACTGGCCTCGCTTGAAGCCGCCACCTCCGGTCTTGCGGAACCGCTTTGCGGCCCCGCGGTTGGTTTTCAACTTGGGCATTTTATATCTCCTTTTAGCCCGGGCCGAATATCGACCCCAGGCGGGGCAGTCACGGCGTTAGCCGATCCTGCTCACTTCTTCTTTGGCGCAATCACCATCGTCATCTGCCGCCCTTCCATTTTCGGGAACTGCTCAACCTGACCGAGTTCAGCCAGGTCGTCGCGGACCCTGTCCAGAAGTTTGGCACCGAGATCGCGATGCGCCATCTCGCGGCCGCGGAAACGTAACGTCACCTTGGCCTTGTCTCCGCCGGAGAGAAACTTCACCAGGTTTCTCAATTTCACCTGGTAGTCGCCCTCCTCCGTCCCTGGGCGGAATTTCACTTCCTTGATCTGAATCTGTTTCTGTTTTTTCTTCGCGGCGTGGTTTTTCTTGTTCTGCTCAAAAATGTACTTGCCATGGTCCATCACCCGACATACGGGTGGTTCTGCCATGGGCGACACCTCAACCAGATCAAGTCCGCTTTCGCTCGCCAGCGCAAGCGCATCGGCAGTTTCAAGTATCCCCACCTGTTCTCCGTCAGCGCCGATGACCCGGACCTGGGGTGCAAGGATGTCTTTATTCCGCCTTACGCGTTTATTCGAACTGATGCTTTAGTCCTCCAAAGAACGACGGCCGCGCATCGCGACCTCTGCGGCGAGCCGTTCGACGAACCCATCGAGGGCCATCGATCCGAGATCCTCGCCTTCGCGCGAACGCACGGCCACCGTACCTGATTCCATTTCCCGATCCCCTACCACCAGCAGGTAGGGAACCCTGTGCAATGTGTGCTCGCGGATTTTAAAGCCGATTTTCTCGTTTCTCAAGTCTACTTCCGAGCGAAAGCCCTGATTTTTCAGGGATTCGCCAATTTCAGCGGCATAATCGGCCTGCCGATCGGTAATGTTGAGAACCACCGCCTGAACCGGCGCCAGCCAGGGCGGGAAGCGACCGGCGAAATGTTCGATCAAAACACCGAAAAAACGCTCCAGTGAGCCGAGCAGCGCGCGGTGGATCATGATCGGCCGGTGGCGTTCTCCATCCGCCGCAACATACTCCATGTCGAAGCGCTCCGGCAGATTGAAATCGAGCTGAATCGTCGAACACTGCCACTCGCGGCCGATCGCGTCCTCGATCTTGACATCGATCTTCGGTCCGTAGAATGCGCCGCCCCCCTCATCGAGCACATAGTCCAGACCCTTCTGCTCGAGTGCGGACTTCAGTGCCGCGGTGGCCTTGTCCCAGATTTCCTCTGAGCCAACGGCCTTCTCCGGACGGGTCGAAAGATTGATCACAAAGCGCTCGAAGCCGAAATCCTCGAGCATGCTCAGGGTCAGATCCAGCACCCTCAACACCTCATCGGCGATCTGCTCCTCACGGCAGAAAACGTGCCCATCGTCCTGGGTAAAGCCACGTACGCGCATCAGTCCGTGCAAAGCGCCGGACATCTCGTGGCGATAGACCGTGCCCAGCTCGGCCCAGCGGATCGGCAGCTCCCTGTAGGAACGCAGCTTGTCCTTGAAAATAAGCACGTGGAACGGGCAGTTCATCGGCTTGAGCTGATAAAGCTGCTCGTCCTCCACCATCGGCGCATACATCGACTCGCGGTAGAAATCGGTGTGCCCGGAGGTATGCCACAGCGTCTCCAGCGCAATATGCGGGGTATACAGCAGTTCGTAGCCGGCCTCGGTATGTCGTTCCCGCCAGTAGTCTTCCATTACGCGACGAATGCGCGCCCCGCGCGGATGCCAGAACACGAGGCCGCCACCGGCGCCTTCCTGGACGCTGAACAGATCGAGTTCCTGGCCTATGCGCCGGTGATCACGTTTCTCTGCTTCCGCCAGACGATGCAGATAGGCTTTCAGCGCTTTGGCGTCGCCCCAGGCGGTGCCATAGATCCGCTGCAACATCTCGTTGTCGGAATTGCCGCGCCAGTAGGCACCGGCAAGCTTGGTCAATTTGAACGCCTTCAGGTGCCCGGTGCTGGGCACATGCGGGCCACGGCACAAATCGCGGAAGTCGCCCTGACCATAGATGCCGATCTCCTGATCTTCGGGAATACCGGCGATGATCTCGGCCTTGTAGATCTCGCCAATGGATTTGAAGTACTCGATCGCCTCATCGCGCGCCATGACGTCGCGACTCACCGCCTGATCGGCCTTCGCCAGTTCCGCCATCTTCTTCTCGATGGCTTCGAGATCCTCGGGCGTGAACGGCCGCTGGTAGGCAAAATCGTAATAAAACCCGTCCTCGATCACCGGCCCGATCGTGACCTGGGCCTCCGGGAACAGAATCTTGACCGCCTGCGCCAGCAGATGAGCCGTGGAATGCCGGATGACCTCCAGGCCCTCCGGGTCACGCGCGGTGACAATCGCCAGCGCGGCGTCATCGTCGATCACATGCGAGGTGTCAACCAGCAGCCCGTCGACACGGCCGGCCAAAGCCGCCCGTGCCAGCCCGGGACCGATGTCCGCGGCAACCTCGGCAACGCTGACCGGCGCATCAAAGCGCCGCTGGCTGCCATCTGGCAATGTAATGACCGGCATGTCCAACCTCGGACCGTGGCACCGGCGACACACCGGCAGCCACAACAAAAAGGGCGCCCTCTCCGGCCGCCACGTCCAGAGGACGAGGGGACCGAGACCGCCCTACAGCAAAATCGTGGTAGGCGCGGGCGGGTTTGAACCGCCGACCCCTACGATGTCAACGTAGTGCTCTACCACTGAGCTACGCGCCTAGAAGGGCGGCAAATCTACCGAAACTGGCCGCTGTAGGCAAGCCCGCTACCCTGCCAGGGTATCTGGCAGACCCAGCCCGTAACGGCGCAGATCCGCAATCTCGTCCCGGATTTTGGCGGCTTGTTCGAATTCCAGCTCGCGGGCGTGCTTGTACATGGTCTGCTCCAGACGCGCCATCTTCTTCATCAACTCCTCCGGCGAGAGGTTCTCATAGGCCAGTCGGGGCTCGGCCACGGCCCGGTCTGCGCCCTTGCCGCCGGCGTAGCGCGCGCCCTCCATGACATCAGCAATCGCCTTGCGGATGGTCTCCGGCTTGATGCCGTGGGCCTTGTTGAACGCCACCTGTCTGGCGCGCCGCCGCTCAGTCTCATCGATCGCAAGCTTCATCGACTTGGTGATCTTGTCGGCATACAGGATTGCGCTGCCGTTGACGTTGCGGGCTGCCCGGCCGATGGTCTGGATCAGCGCGCCGCCAGAGCGCAGGAAACCCTCTTTGTCGGCGTCAAATATCGCCACCAGCGACACTTCGGGCATATCCAGCCCTTCGCGCAACAGATTGATACCGACGAGCACGTCAAACTCTCCCCGGCGCAGGTCGCGGATGATCTCCGTCCGTTCCACCGTGTCGATATCAGAATGCAGATAACGGACCCGCACATCGTGCTCCGCCAGATAGTCGGTCAGATCCTCGGCCATGCGCTTGGTCAGGGTCGTGATCAGCACCCGCTCATCACGGCTGGCCCGGATCGCGATCTCAGACAACACATCATCGACCTGAGTGCGCACCGGCCGGACCTCGAGCACCGGGTCCAGCAAGCCGGTGGGCCGCACCACCTGCTCCACCACCTGGCCTGACTTTTCCAGCTCGTGAGCGCGCGGCGTCGCCGAAACAAAGATCGTCTGCGGTGCCAGCGCCTCATACTCGTCGAACCTGAGCGGACGGTTGTCCAGTGCCGAAGGCAGGCGGAAGCCGTACTCCACAAGGGTCTCCTTGCGCGAGCGATCACCCTTGTACATACCGCCGAGCTGGGGGATCGTCACATGGCTTTCGTCGACCACCAGCATCGCATTCTTCGGCAGATAGTCGAACAATGTCGGAGGGGGTTCGCCGGTTTCCCGCCCGGACAGATAACGAGAGTAATTTTCTATCCCCGAGCAATAGCCCAGTTCGCGGATCATCTCCAGATCGAACATCGTCCGTTGTTCAAGCCGCTGCGCCTCGAGCAGACGATCATTCTCGCGCAGCACCTTGAGACGCTCGCGCAATTCCTCCTTGATCAGATCCATCGCCGCCAGCAAGCGCTCACGCGGGGTGACATAGTGGGTTTTTGGATAGATCGTCGCCCTTGGCACTCGCCGGGTCACTTCGCCGGTCAACGGATCAAAATGGCTCAGGCCCTCTATCTCGTCATCGAACAACTCGATCCGCAGCGCCTCGCGTTCGGACTCGGCCGGAAAGATATCGATAATCTCGCCACGCACCCGATAGGTGCCCTGACGCAGATCCATTTCGTTGCGTGTGTACTGCATGTCCGCGAGCCGGCGCAGAATCTTGCGCTGATCAATCCGGTCACCGCGATCGAGATGCAGGACCATGCTCAGATAGGCGCGCGGATCGCCCAATCCATAGATCGCAGATACCGTGGCCACGATGATCGAATCCGGTCGCTCGAGCAGCGCCTTGGTTGCTGACAGACGCATCTGCTCAATATGCGCGTTTATCGAGGAGTCTTTCTCGATAAACGTGTCAGAACTGGGCACATAGGCCTCGGGCTGGTAGTAGTCGTAATAGGAGACAAAGTACTCGACCGAGTTGTTGGGGAAGAAATCCCGGAACTCCCCGTACAGTTGAGCGGCCAGCGTCTTGTTGTGAGCCAGCACCAGGGTCGGGCGCTGCAACTGCTGGATGATGTTCGCAATAGTGAAGGTCTTGCCGGAGCCGGTGACGCCCAGCAGGGTCTGATACATCAGCCCCCCATCCAGTCCTTCGACCAATCCAGCGATCGCTTCGGGCTGATCACCCGCCGGCTGGTAGTCTGAAACGAGTTCAAAACGGTTATCCATTGCGCTGTCGCCGGCCTTGGGATTGGCCGAGTGATCTCCCATGAATTAAGATTGGCAACTGTCCATTATGCCATCAGGATCTATTCGTGAACCCTTTTCTCGCCGCCCGCGTCGGTCGTATCAAAGCCTCCCCTACCCTTGCTGTCACCGCGAAAGCGGCGGAACTGCGCCGGGCGGGTAAGGACATCATCGGACTCGGTGCCGGCGAACCGGATTTCGATACGCCGGAACACATCAAGCAGGCTGCGGTCGATGCGATTCGCAGTGGCTTCACCAAATACACCGCTGTGGACGGCATCATCGAATTGCGCGAGGGATTGAGCGAGAAGTTCCGGCGCGACAACAATATTGATTACCCGGCCGATCAGATCCTGGTTTCCACCGGCGGAAAGCAGAGTCTGTTCAATGCTTTCGAGGCGACACTCAATCCAGGAGACGAAGTCATCGTGCCGGCGCCCTACTGGGTGTCTTATCCCGACATGGTGCTGTTGTGCGACGGCGAACCGGTCATCGTCTCGGCCGGCGCTGATCAGGGCTTCAAGCTGCGTCCAGATCAGCTGCGACGGGTCATCAATGACAAGACCCGCGCCTTTGTGCTCAATAGCCCAAGCAATCCAACCGGCGCCGCGTATACCAGAGCCGAGCTGCGTGCGCTCGCCGACGTGCTGCTCGAGCATCCGCGGATCCTGATCATTACTGATGATATGTACGAACATATCTACTGGGGCGAAGAGCCATTCTGCAGTCTGCTCACGGTTGCGCCGGAGCTCTACGAGCGCACGATTACGGTTAATGGCGTTTCCAAAGCCTACGCAATGACTGGCTGGCGGATCGGCTATGCCGGCGGTCCGAAGCCGATCATCGCGGCGATGAAGAAGATACAGAGTCAGAGCACCTCAAACACCTGTGGCATCGCCCAGAAAGCCGCATTGGCCGCCATTACCGGCGACCAGAAGTGTGTCGCCGAGATGTGCGTGGAATTCAGGAAACGGCACGATTACCTGGTCGCCGCGCTGAACCAGCTACCCGGATTCAGCTGCCTGGCCGGGGCCGGGACATTTTATGCATTCCCGGATGTCAGTCAGGCGATCGCCGGCATGAACGGTGTCTCGGGAGATGTGCAGTTCGCCGAGATACTGCTGGAGAAAGCGGGCGTGGCGGTGGTACCGGGCTCCGCATTCGGGGCGCCGGGCCACATCCGCCTGTCGTTTGCCTGCGGCCTCGAAACACTTGAGCGCGCCGTGCAACGCATCGCGACCGTCTTGCCCGCGACCGCTGGCGCGGCTTGACTTGAGGCGGGCGGCCTACGAGAATTCCGCCCTCGCCGAATGGCGACATCAGTTTATTCCCCGGTAGCTCAGTTGGTAGAGCGGTTGACTGTTAATCAATTGGTCGGTGGTTCGAGTCCGCCCCGGGGAGCCAAATCTCAGAAAAGCCGGCTTGAGCGCGCTCAGCCGGCTTTTCTTTTTTGCGCGCGATAAGGTTCGACGGATAAGACGAATAAAGAGGATACCGCGAGTACCTCGGGCCACACGCAATGGGCCTGGCACAGGCACGCCAGGTCAGCCCGGGTGACTTGCCAGCAACCGCTGAGCCTTCGCGGCTAGAAATACCAGAAAGCCCGTCCTGTTACGCATGGCGAACGAACGGCATCGTAGCGGCGGCGTCATACGGCACGGCCAGATCGCACACCTGGCGCCTGGTTATCCGGCATCGCGGCCGCTACTTCGGATATAACAACTGGAATTGCAGCCGCAAACCCCAGTCGGAGCCAAACTCCGGCTTCTCCACGTTGTAGAAGCCCTGGAACTGCGCGTTCATCGCCTGCTTGCCGACCCGGAAGATACGGCCGAAGCCGCCGCCTAGCGGCACGGTCCACGTGTCGTCGCTGCTCGCCTCCCAGTTCGCGGTGATGATCGGCGATGAGGTCGAGATACCACCCGCGGTCCATGTTGTAATTGACGAACGGTTGCCATGTGAAGATGTTGACCTTGTCACTGCCACTGCCGCCGAATGACCAGACATTGCTGAACAGGGACCCGATCACCCAGTGGCCCGGCATGGTAAGGAACACCACCGACGGACCCGCGCCCCATTCGTCCGAGCCAAGGTCATCGTCTGTTGCAGTGGGGATCAGGATCGCCGGGCCCACGCCCCAGATAAGTTTCCCGCTGTCTTTGGGCGACAAAAACGCGGTGAACGTGGTGTCACCCAAACCATTTGTCCGATCACCATCCGGCGTGAACTCCGGCTGCGAAATGATCGGCACGATGGTGCGGGTGATCACATTCCATTTTTCATTTAACGAGATCGGCCAGACTGGCTGGATGTTCAGCACATTCTGCGTCTTCTCTTCAGGTCCGAAATTGAAATTGGTGTCGTTCTGGAAGGGCAGGCTGATCATGCTGGCGACCGGGTTCTGTGCCGCCTTGGCCAGTTCCGCGGTGCTGGTCTTGCCGTCCTTGTTCAGATCGATGTCGGTGGCCAGGCAAGGAACTGCTGCCAATGACATCAAAACCGCCAAGCACATCTGTCTTGCTGGCATTTCCTGACTTCTCCCGGGATCAGAATGTAGAAAAATAGCGCCCACCAACGGTCTGTTGAGCGTCAGTTGCTCGAGCCACATATAGTTGCCGTTATCGTAGCTGAATAGCGCCAGCCAAGGGTAGAGTTATACTCCTCTAATCCCCAGGCACGCGCCGCATTCGCCTGGAGGATGAATTGCGATTGACCGGTGGTCTGCTGCCGGACATGGATTGATGGCTTTTCTGAGGCCGGCAACTGCTTATAGAGCGAGTAATAGAGCCAGTCATAGAGCTATCACCGGCACCAGACCTACCCTGATGCACTACCCTGCTCTCGGTCCTCACGACAGGCCTGGCGGGGTAAGTTGCCTCAGGACCGGAGCGTGTCCATGTCGATCACGAAACGGTAATGCACATCGCCACGCTGCATGCGCTCGTAGGCCGTGTTGATATCCTGGATTTCGAGCATTTCGATGTTGCAAACGATGCCATGCTCGGCGCAGAAATCCAGCATCTCCTGAGTTTCAGGCAGACCGCCGATCAATGAGCCGGCCAGCTTGCGACGACCAAAAATCAGTGCTCCGCCATCGACTGGCGGGACAACCGGCTCGGGCATGCCCACCATGATGTGGGTGCCGTCGCGTTTCAGCGCGGCCAGGTATGGATTGAGGTCGTGCGCCACCGGCACGGTATCGAGCATGAAGTCAAAGCTGCCAGCAACGCCGCTCATCTGCTCCGCGTTGGTCGAGATCACCACGTTATGCGCCCCGTGTTCTTTGGCCTCGGCCACCTTGGATTCGGAGCGGGTAAACAGCGTGACCTCGGCGCCTAGGGCGCGGGCGAACTTGACACCCATGTGGCCCAGCCCGCCCATACCAATCACGCCGACCCGATGGCCCGGTCCGACGCCGAAATGTTTGAGCGGTGAATAGGTCGTGATGCCGGCGCACAATAATGGCGCGGCTGCGGCCGGGTCCAGCGCGTCTGGGATCCGCAGCACGAACCGATCACTGACCACGATGCGCTCTGAGTAGCCGCCGTAGGTCGGCGTGCCGTCGTGCCGGTCCTCGCTGTTATAGGTCATGGTAAAGCCTGTCTCGCAGTATTGCTCGAGTCCTTGCTCGCACGAGCTGCAGGTCCGGCAGGAATCGACCAGGCAGCCAACGCCGACTCGATCACCGGGCTTGAAGTTTTCAACCGCATCGCCGACGGCCGTGACCCGGCCGACGATCTCATGACCCGGGATCACCGGATAGACAGTGTTCCCCCAGTCGTTATGGGCAAAGTGA
Source organism: uncultured Gammaproteobacteria bacterium (assembly GCA_963704875.1). Lineage (GTDB taxonomy): Bacteria > Pseudomonadota > Gammaproteobacteria > Steroidobacterales > XN24 > CAMYOC01. Next base: position 121,269 of record CAVPIA010000006.1, read on the forward strand.
ATATCGGTGTGACAGATGCCGCAAAACTCAATTTCGATGACCACATCATCCGCACGCGGCTGCCGGCGTTCTATGGAAAACGGCTCAACGCCTGAGGTTTCTGATGCAGCGGCGTAGGCTTTGACTTCTGACATGGCGGAGACCTCGTTAAACCTGGCTGGCCGCTGAGTATGCCAGCGGATATGGCGAACAATAAGGATACCGCGAGTACGCTGGGCCCCGCGTATTACGTCTGCTGCCTGGGCGCACGTTCAACCCCAGGGACGAGGTGCCGGCAACACCTGAGTCTCTATGGCAAGACGCACGAGAAAGTCCGTTCTGCTTAGCGCGGTCAACCAATGGCATCGTCGCGACGCCGTTAATCGATCCTCAGCCCGGGCCGGGCTCAGCCACGGTCCTGCTGACGCTTGCTTATGCCGGAGCGGACCTGGGCGACGAGTTGCTCGCGCGTGTAGTGGCCCTTGCTCAGCACCTGCTCCGCCTTGCTACGCAGGCTGCGCATCTCCGCATCACTCAGGTCTTTCGCGGTGACCACTACCACGGGTATGTCGGCAAATGCATCTATCGCCCGGAAGTGCTCAAGGAATTCGAAGCCATCCATCACCGGCATCATCAGGTCGAGCAGGACCAACGCCGGGGTCCGCTCGGCTCGCGCGCTGCAGCGCTTCCTCGCCATCTGCGGCTTCTACCACGTTCCTCTGCAGCGCCTTCAGCTGCCGCGTCATCATCTGACGGGCTTCGGCTTCGTCATCGACCAGCAGAATCGGCGCCTGGTCGGTTGGCGCCAGATGACTCAGGACTTTGCTCAATGCGTCACGATTGATGGGCTTGGTGAGGAACTCATCGGCACCCAGCGCATAGCCGAGCTTGCTGTCGCTGACCATGGTCACCATCACCACCGGAATACCGGCGAGTTCCGGATCCGCCTTTAGCTGACGCAGGACGCTCCAGCCGTCGCGACCCGGCATCATCACGTCCAGGGTGATGGCGTCCGGTTTGAGTTCAGCCGCCAGACGCAGCCCTTCCTCACCGTTGGCGGCGATGGCCACGCGGAATCTGTCCTTGCGCAAGGTCCTGCACAGCAGTTCCCGGGACTCGGCATCGTCCTCGATCACCAGCACCAGGCCACCCTCAGCTGCTTCCTCCAGCACCTGCGCGGCCGCCGTTGGCTCGGGACCTTCCGGCGCTGCTGCGGGTTCCCCAGCCGACCCTCGCGCCGCCTCCAGCGCGTTGACTTTGGCCGGCAGACGGACGCTGAATGTCGCGCCCCGACCTGGCTGACTCGCTACGCTGATATCGCCGCCCATCATCTGCACAAAGCGGCGGGTGATCGCGAGGCCGAGACCGGTGCCGCCGAATTCCCGGGTGGTCGATGCATCCGCCTGACTGAACTCTTCGAAGATGTGCTCCAGCTTGTCCTCGGGGATACCGATCCCGGTATCCGCGACGCTCATCTCGATCCAGTCGCCGTCCTCGGCCGTGTGCCGCGCTACCGCGAGCGTGATCGTGCCGTCCCGGGTAAATTTGGCGGCGTTGCTGATCAGATTGAACAAGGTCTGTCGCACCTTGGTGAGGTCAGCGCGCATCGCGCCAATATCAGCTTGCAGGTCGGTGACCAGTCGATTGTTCTTATCGTTGACCAGCGGCGCGGCCGTCGCCACGACATCGTCGATCATCTCCGCGAGATCAAATCGCTCCAGATACAGATCCATGCGGCCGGCTTCGACCTTTGACAGATCGAGTATGTCGTTGATCAGGGATAGCAGGTGGCGACCCGCCTGATGGATACGTTTGACGTCAGGCAGCATATCCTCCTGGCCGGCGTCCTCCAGATCCTCCTGCAGGATTTCGCTGTAACCAATAATCGCGTTCATCGGCGTGCGTAGCTCGTGGCTCATATTGGCCAGAAAAGCGCTCTTGGCCCGATTCGCCGACTCCGCTTCTGTGCGGGCATGGTCAAGCTCCTGTTCGATCCGCTTACGCTCGGTGAGATCACGGATGACCGTGAACACCATTTTCTCGCCGAGCAGCGGCATCGGGCTCAGGCTGACCTCCGCGGTGAAGGTGTTGCCGTCAAGCCGCAGATGCTGCCATTCGAATACGGCATGGCCACTGTCGTAGGCCTCGGCAATGTGTTGCGCGCCCGCCTCCTGCGACGACAGCCCTGGAGGCCTGAAACTCCGGCGAGATGGGCGGCGCGTAGGGGATTCTTCCGACAAGCGCCTGTTTCTCATCAAACCCGAACAACTCCACCGCGGCCGCATTACAATCGACGATGCCGCTTTCATCGATGATCAGGAACGGCTCCGAGGTTTGCTCATAGAGCGAGCGGAACCGGGCTTCGTTTTCGCGCAATTCCGCGTCGGCCTTGCTGCGACGATCCGCCATCTCGTTGATGGCCAGCGCCAGCACATCCTGATCGCCGCGCGGCGGTACCCGCTTGGTGTAATCACCCTCGGCTATCGCGGCACAAACATTGCGGATCTGGCGCTGGGAATCCAGCACATGATTCAGGCTCCGGTTCAGCCGGCCCACTTCATCCTTGCCTTCGTCCAGACTGATTTCCGAGCACGACGCGCCAGCCGCAACAAGATCCGCGGCAGCTACTGCCTTGCGGATACGCCGTCCTGCGCCGCGCACGATGACTGCAGAGATGAGCACCGAAACCAACAGTCCCAGCAGCGCGACGATAAGTGTCGGGATGATCGACGCTTTGACCGCAGCCAGCGCGACCTCCTGATTCTGTCTCACGACGAGCAGCCATTGTCCGGTCGGGATCGGGGCCGCTGCAAAATAGCTCGCCTGCCCCGAAATCGGGTCATCGACGAGGACCATGCCGGATTCGTCGTTGCGAGCGTAGAACGGTTCCATGATCTCGCCGTATGGCGTATCCGCAAGATTCCGGGCCTGCAGATCTTCGTTGCCTTGGAGACTGGCGGCGATAAACCGCCCTTGACGACTGATCAGAAAAAGATCGAATTTTTCTCTGTCCCTGACCGCGTCCAGGAATTTGCCGATGTCCTCCAGCGCCCGATCGACTCCGGCAATGCCCCGGAAGCGGCCTTCGATCACGATCGGATAGACCTGTTCGACGATCATCTTGCCCTCGTAGACATAGGGCTCGGTGACCAGAAACTGCGCTCGCCCGGACTCAAGAAACAGGTCTTTTACGCCCTGGTAGTAGAGACTGGTCTCCATATCAACCAACGGCTCGAGGAGTATCGTCGACGAGTCGTCATGATCCCGGTACCAGTAAGGCAGGAAGCGCCCATCGGCACCCAGACCGGCGCGGATCGGAGCGGCTTCGGGACTATCGGGGAATGCCGCATCGTTCTGATCGGCATTCGGCTCATAGCCGAAATACGAACCGGTGAATTCGGGAAATTCCTCGAGCACCCGACGAGCGTATTCGGTTGATTCGACGCGACGCCCGAACCCACCGCTGGTCTGCGCAAATGCCATCACCCGCACAGCCATCGTGGCACGGGTATTGCCGCGCTCCACCTCGGCCGCCACTTCCTCGGCGCGCAGCAAGATCTGCTGCTCTACCTGGGCCCGTTGTCGGGCCAGCATGGTCGATGACACATAAGCCAAAACGACCAGCATCACCAGCAAGCTCGGGATCGCACCGAACAGGAAGATGCGCCCAAGCAGTGATTGGCCAAACGGCAGGCGGTCGTCGGCCGCGGCTTTGATGTCGTTTTTGGAGTTCAAGCAGATTCCACGACGTGACGATAAAAGATGGCCCCAGCTCCTCTGCTCTAAGGAAAAATATTCCGATCCTGGCGGGCTAGCCGCGCGGTCGGTGAAATGAGAAAAACCGGCCGATCCAACTAGCATAATATACTGGTACGGTCACCAATGGACGCACACGGCCATTGCATTGACACGGTCAGCTTTGAAGGTCGGCAAGTGGTCCGGTAGGCACTCTGCCCAAATCGATGTCGGACACCGATTTGAGAGATGCGATGTCGGCCTCGCTTTTCTTGTCTGATGGGCAACCCATGGCGGCCCCCCGCTCGCCGCGCGGGCGCAGGCCACGGCCAAAAGCGACATGTTATTCCTCTATGGCGAACCGACATCGCTGCCACCGACTTACCCGTCGATGGAAGCGCTGGGCCAGGGTCTGTCGATATCAAAAAGTTTGCCAGAGGTCTTGGCAAGCGGCGAGCGCGCTATGATTGCCGCATGACTGGATGGCGATTCATCATATTCCTGGTCGCTCTCGTCACGCTGGCAGCGTGTTCCAGCCCCGTCCGCGACGAGATCGATCTGATGCCCGCCCCCGACGTCTACGGCGGCGGCATGCTGGATCCCCTCCCGGAGAAGGATCCGGAAATCGAGCTTCCATACAAGACTCTGCTTTACGCTACTGACCGCGAACCAGGCTCCCCGAGCGACAGCCAGGAATACTATCTAAACGAGCGTGGCCAGATTCTGCGCCTCGGCGTGGCCCGGATATCGCTGCATCAGCCTGACCTTCCATGGTCGGATATGCGGGAGATCTCGCTGGTGAAAAATCGCTCCGAAGACCTTCCATTACGCGTCACCGGGGTCGAGGAACACGGCATTCTTGAGACCACGATCCCCGCTTTTGCCAAGCGCGAGGATTATGGCGAAGACCTGCTGGATGGCGACGAGGAGTTTGCCGCAGCTGTCAACCAGCAACTCGCACGCTCCGGGCGCAAGGACATCGTGATCTATGTGCACGGCTATAAAGTCGTGTTCGAAAATCCGCTGCTGGTGGCCACCGAGCTGTGGCATTTTCTGGGTTACGACGGTGTGATGATCGGCTACGCCTGGCCGTCAACGCCCAGCGTCTGGGCCTACATCCGCGACAGCGATACCAGCCACGGTTATGCGCGTCATTTCCGTAAGTTCCTCGAGTACCTGGCCGAGAATACCAACGCCGAGGCAATCCACGTAATCGCCTACAGCAACGGCACGCGCATGGTGGCTGGCGCCTTCGAGCAACTGGCCCTGATGTATCACGACGAGACCCGGGAACAGATGCAGAGAAAACTGCGTCTGGGTCAGCTCATCCTGATCGGCAGCGATCTGGACCGGGAAGTATTTGCCACTTATGTCGCCGACGGCGCGCTCGCAGTGCCGCGACATGTCAGCGTGTACGTCTCCGACAAGGACAAGGCACTGGGGTTTGCGCGCTGGCTGACGCGACGTCCGCGGCTTGGTCAGATGCTCGATGACGAGTCGATGGCACCGAAAATCCGACGTCTGTTTACCGATCAAAACGATTATCTCAGCCTGATCGACGTATCCGACGCAGAGGGTTCCGACACCGGTAACGGCCACGCCTATTTCCGCGACAGCCCCTGGGCCAGCAGCGATATCCTGGTGTCCCTGATGTTCGGTCTTTCGCCGCAGCAGCGAGGGCTGGTCCGCAGTCCCGATATGCCGGTCTGGCAGTTCCCGCCAGATTACATCGATCGACTGTGGGCCGAGCTGGCCCGGGTAGATCCGGATTTCGCGCGGGCCTATGAGGCGCGGCAGGCCGCCGGGACTGAACCCTGAGCCAAGATGAACCCGCAATTAATTTGGGTCCCGCGCAATGCGTCTGTTGACGGGATACATGGTCCGCACAGCTGCGTGCTCTAGGCCTTGCAATTTCAAAAGCCCGCCGGGCATCCGCGAGTGCGGCGACAGATATGCGGTCGGCGGAATCGCGACTTATACTGGGTTCTGATCTGTCGGTCCGGCCGACCCATTCTCTTGGAGTAGCCCCACATCCAGGAAGGCAACAAGACAATCCAGTCTTTTATCAGGGAGGCGAAGCGGCGCCGGGTCTTCCGGGGCTCGGTCGGCTATATTCTGGCCGCCTGGGGTCTGGTCGAAGTAGCGGACGTCGTCGGTCCTGCATTCAACCTGCCCGACTGGACCATCCGTCTGGTGATCACCGCCCTGTTGATCATGTTCCCGTTCGTCGTGGTGCTTTCCTGGACCTATGACTTTTCCTTCTCCGGAATCCGCCGCACAACCGGTGACCTTGACACCGGATTCACCACAAGACGCTGGTTTCGTGGCGGCGTGGTGGCAGTAACAGGGGCGATTTGCGCGAGTGCGATCTGGTGGGTGTGGAGTTCGGAAATTCTGCAGGATGAGAATTTCACAAAAGATCCGGATGACGAGTTCCCCAAGATTGTTGCCGTGGCCGATTTCAAGAGCATCGTCGGCGAGGGGTCGGAGTGGCTGGGCGATGGTATTGCTAATCTGGTACGCGACAACCTGGCCCAGTCAAAATTTCTTCGCCTGGTCTCGCCAAGACGCTGGCAGGCGGTGACACGCAGCGGCAGCGAGGAAGAAGTGTTGGCGGTGGCCGCCGCTGCGGGAATCCGGTACGTGCTTCAGGGCGAGGTTATCGGCAGCCGCAGCGGATTCCTGCTGACCGTGCGTCTGATGGACACCGCCGACGGCGAACAGCTGGATGCGCGCACGTTTGAAGCCGCAGACGTACCCCTTGCATTGGAAAAAGCCACCGCGATCGCGCAGGCGACGCGCGCCGAACTCCAGGTCCCGATCCAGGAACGGGTCGATGTCTATTCCGCCGACTTTGCCGCCGACAACCCGGGCGCCTACCGGGCGTTCGTTGCGGCCCTTGAATACTGGATCAACTTTGATTTCGCCGACGCCGAGCGGATGCTCAAGGGCGCACTGGAATTGCAGCCGGACTATCCGATGGCCAGATACTATCTGGCCTGGGTGCAGACCGTGCAGGACCGCCCTGCAGAAGCCAGGGACAACCTGGCAATCGCCGCTGACGCAGACTCATTGAGCGACCGGGATCGTCTGTTCATCGACGCCCTGGCTCCACTAATAGATCGAGACATGGAGACCGCGCAGGAGGCCTACTCGCGGCTTCTCGAGCAATACCCCTATGAGTCGGAAGCCATCAATCTATACGCCGAGGTGCTGGAGCATCTTGGCCATAACGAGGATGCCATTGCACAGTATCAGCGCCTGAGCCAACTCGAACCCGAGGTCCAGCTTGGATGGAGCGGGATGGGAAATGTGAACCTGCGCCTTGGCCGATACGATGAGGCAGCGCCAGCGATTGACCGGTTCGCGAGCCTGGCCCCTGACAATCCCAATGCATTTGTCCTGAAGGGTGATCTGGCCCGCGCCCGGAACCGTTTGCAGGAAGCACGCGAGCATTATCAGACGGCCATCGACAAAGGCCCCGACCTCCAGGAGGCCATCGTTTCGCTGGCGACCGTCGATTACCTCCTCGGCGATGTGGACAGCGCACTCTATACGCTGGACGCGCTAATCATGGACGGCGATGCCATCCCCCGATACCGGATCGATGCCTTGTTCGCCGCAGGCGGAATCCTTGACAGCCTTGGCCAATTCCAGAGACATGTTGCTTACATCGATGCACTGGATGCCGAGATCCGCTCGTCGGAAGTGGTTGTGGCGAAGGCCCTGACCGACAAGGCTCTTGCAATCTTGCAGGCAAAGGGTCCAACACCGGAGGTTAGTACCCTGATTGACAACGCGATGGCGCTATCCCCCGGCGTGCCTACGCGGTATCTGTTCGCCCGCGGTCTTGTCGAGTTGCGCCGCAGCGATTTCGACGCCGTGGTCGGTACCGCAAATGAGATCCGCGCACATTCCCTGCCCGCCGGCAATCCGGACCGGACAGAGGAGAAGGCCGCAGACTATCTGCAGGGCCGCGTGGCCATGGCCCAGGGGGACTATCGAGCAGCGGTTAGCGTTCTGTCGACTGCAGTCGATCGGGAGGGTTACTCATATCGGCTCTACGAGCTTGCCCTCGCCGAGGCCCAGTTGGGCACCGGCAGCGTGGATGAGGCCATTGCGCGTCTTGAGCGCATCAGCACCATCACGGACCCGAACGATCCGCGGCTGGATCTGGAACTGGATCGGGCGATGGCCCGCCTCAGACTCGCCGAGGGCTATTTTGCCCGGCAGCAGATTCAGCAAGCGGGCGGAATCCTGGATGCGCTGCGACTGCGGTGGGCGGACGCCGACCCCGGATTCGCCGGAGTCGACGCCCTTGAACAAATGCCCGGCAACAACTAGCGCGGAATAGGCCTGACGCTGCCCGACCCGGACGGACATTCTTGCGGCAGGATCGCTGAGCCGTTGCCATCAAAGTCTGCGTACATGATCCCGTCTACGGTACCGAAACAGGGATCTCCATAAAGCTGCTTCACTTTGATCTTCGCCTCACGCGACAGCACTGTGTAGCCCGCGGCTTCCGCATCCAGACTGTTCACCTTGCCGTCACCGTTTTCATCGGCAAGCGTCCCAGGGGCAGTGCCGCTGACCACGAAAAAGCGCATCTCGTAGCTCAGGCTTTCGAACAATGCCGGGTAGAGTTCCTTGTTGGCCTCACCGACCGCGGTGGTTTCCTGGGGCCCGCCGTCGATCCGCCACAGTGACGGATTGTCAACACAGGTCGCCACATCGCCGACGCAGTTATCGATTTTTACAAACGGCGCCAGTGCTCCCCGGGGCACATTGAAATGTGCGGTGATCGTGGTCCGGCGAGTCCAGTCGCTGAGCTCATAGCTCACACTGCTCACCAGACCAGCCAGATTCCGCAACATCGGCACAGCCGGCGGATTGAAGTCCGGATCGAGAACAAGGCCAATCCCTTTTTCGGACAGCACAACCAGCCCGGGCAGGTCATCGTCTGGCGTACCCACGCCATAGCCGTCCTCCACGTCCATGCCCGAGAACGGCCCCAGCTCGTACTGCTCCGGGGCCCCGTCGAAACCGACACCATCAAACGGCGCCTGACCACCGCCGAGCGAATCTACCTGTGCGGGTCTCAGATCATTGTTGCCGGCGTTGTCCTCAACTCCTGGCTGATCGACATCCGGCGTAAACTCGAGATAGGTCTCATCCGGTGGAGGCAGCGGGGCCGGCGGGCAGCCCTCTGGTGCAATGGCTGCCGGGAAAAAAGTCGGACAGCCATCCGGGTCGTCGAACACAATGTATCCTGTCTGCCTCTGGCCCGGGAACGGAGGGAACCCGGTATAGCCGGCAAGCCCAAGCTCGTCGTTGACCGTCATCTCGATCGTGATCGGCCAGCCGCTATCCATCTGGGTTGGTGTCGACCATCGAGAAAACCGCGGCTGGATGACTTTCAGCGTGACAGGTTTGCGAAGCTGCCAGTAGTAGCCACTCGCCTCCGCAGTATTGCTCGGAATCGCCGCCGAGCTGATCGCTATGGCCGTTACGGCCAGGACAATTAATCTTTTCATCGCTCCCCCCCAGGTGCGTTCGGAAATAATGCTGATAATGGACAAAGCGCAGCAATCTCTTTGTTTGCTGCAATGCCGAGCCAAACCCGGACACGTCTCCGCCACCATCAGGCTAACCACCCAAACCGTAACATGATCTTCGCTGGACGAAAAATAACCATCACGCATTAAACATAATCTTGCTGCGCCGTCCGAGGTCTTCTCGCATGCCAGTGGCTTCGGGCAATACAGACTGAGAAGCCTGTGCCAAACCGTTCTGATAAAAGGATTCTTCAGCGGGCTTCCAAGTGCCAGCCGATCTTTGTAGGCAAACACGCAGCGGAGTAAACGGACGTCTCCCGCAGCATTCACCTGGGAGCCGATGAACTCATCGCTCAACATGAGCCCGGATGGGAAACGGGTCATCTAAGCGCACGAATTAGTAACTCGACTGAGCAGTGGTGCCGGACGATATGAGGTCGTGGGCGGCGACCTTGGTTTGAACGTGGCAGTCCTCGGAGATGTGCGCGATCATGGGTCTCGGCCATTAGAAGGGAATCAGAGCCCATGAACTGGGAAGCGGTGAGCGCAATCAGCGAGGTGATCGGTGTGCTGCTGGTCGTCGTTTCGCTGGCGTACCTGGCGATACAGGTGCGTCAGAGCAACGAGATGGCTCTGGCCGAGTCCGAACGCGAGCTACTAGAGAACTGGGCCAACGCGGTTGCCGGCCTGACAAAGGACGACCGGACGACCGATATATTTCTACGTGGTCTCGATGATTTCGAGTCCCTGTCGAACCTCGAGAAGACGCGTTTCTCTGTGATCGTGCAGCGCTTGATCAACACTTACATAGCGGCCGTACGCATGGACGCAAAATCGTTGGTGGACTCCAAGGAAGTCAGCATTTTGGCGATATCTGCTTCGCCATGATCCTTACGTCCGGGGGGCGGCAGTGGTGGGACCAGATCGGTCCCTATTTCACGATCCATGATCAGCTCAACGAACGTATCGCTCGTGACGGAGACACTTTTCCCGCCTGGACCGACATGTTGCCCTTCATGAGGCCGGATAAACCGTAATGACACAACGCCACTATCGGGTCCGTGACCGAGGTTGTTGTCGGCACCACTGATCGGCAGCAATCGGGATTGGCCAGCATTGGCCAGTATCGGCCAGAACGAGTCTGGCCTCCGATTGCCGGTTCAGGCAGCGAGACCCGGCAACAATCCTTTGACACCGGTTGCGAGCATGCCCAAAGCAATCGCCAGCAGCAGCATGCCCATGAACTTGGTCAGGATTTCGAGTCCGCGAACGCCCATCAGACGGGAAATCGCTCCGGCCGCGAGAAAGCAGATGCAGACCAGGCTGGCCATGACCAGGCACACCAGGGACAATTTGATGTTGTTTTCAATCCCCTGATACTGGTGGGTGGTTACGATCACAGTCACGATCGCGCCCGGACCGGCGACCATGGGCATTGCCAGCGGCACCACGGCGATATCCGGTGCCGCCTTCTCAGGGACCCCATCGGTCTTGGTGTCGTGAATTGCGCTCTGACTACTGGCCAGCATCGACAAGGCGATAACGGCAATCATGATGCCTCCGGCTGCCTGCAGGCTGGGGATACTGATGCCGAAAAGCCGGAGCACATGCTCCCCCGCCCACACGCTAACGATCAGGATCAACGCCACAGCAAAAGAGCACCGGATCGCGATAGACCGGCGCTCAGCCGGCGAGCGATCGGACACCATCCCGGCAAAGATCGCGACCCCCCCGAGGGGATTGAGAATCGCGAACATCGCGGTGGTGAAGGTAATGAGTGCGGCTTTATCCACGGAACGGGCTCCTGGCGCGGAGGTGTGGCCGCTGATTATAGCTTGATAGGATTGGAAACCTGGCGGGAAGTCTGATGCCGGTAATAGCTCAATGAGCCTTTCTGAGGCGTGCCATAACTTAAAGGACTATGACGGGCACCAGACTTCCGCTGAGCTCGCCTTATGTTGCGCTCCCCACATACCTAGTTTTCCTCATAGAACCGGGACGTGGCAGCCCCTATATACCTCGTAGACACCCGGTAAATGCGCGGATTTAGTTGCGCTCCCCTCGGCGTCCTTCGCGGCATTATTGCTACCCAGGTCGACCTGCGGTTTCGGGTGTCGGGGAGGATGTGATGAGAAACAGATCCATTGTTTACCTGTTGTTGACGTTGCTCGCAGGCGTATTTGCGTTTAGCGCCACGAGTCTTGCGGCCAAGCCGCCGGGGGCAGGCGGCGGTGGCGGCGGTGGCGGCGGTAATGCGCCGCCGGATTACGGTGATCTATTTATCCTGTACCGCGATGCGGATGGCATTCCGATCCTGACCGCTGATTCGTGCCAGCAGCCCTTGGCAGCTGGCCCGTTCGAAGGCTGCCTTTACCTGCCCGACGCGGAGCAAGTGGAGGAGAACTGTGTGTTGATTCCCGTCGATCCGGCCACCTGTACGGTCGTTCCCCAGCATGCAATCCAGACGCAGGAAGTAGACTTCGGCCGCATTAACGAGGTGCGTTCGCCTGACACGGTGTTCGAGGCCCAACTCGAAGACGCTATGCTGCGGCTGGCGACGGCGGGCTGCATCGGGCTCGACCCTGCCGGTCGACCGGTCTACAGCAGCCTGATCGATGGCGAGGTCGTGACCGCGACGATCGACTCCCCGCTGCAAAATCTGGCGATGTATCGTCAGTACATGCTCGACGGCTCCCTCGGCGACACGGTGTCGCTGCCGGCGGACTGGCTCGACAGCGCGGCGCGGGCTATCGGCGCGGCTCTGGACAAGAGCGGCGAGGCCAGCATGGATATGCTCGTGTATATGAACCAGATCCTCGGCCTTACCGAGCCTGAAGCGACTCCGTTCCTCGGGAAGAAATGTATCGAGGTCCGGGAAGAGGTGATGGGCGTGGTCAAGATGGTGCAAAAGTGCTTCCTCGACTACAGCAGCTATGCATATGACCGGGGCATAAATTATGCAACCGGTGGGGCCCTGCCCTATCCGCCCTACATTCCGCAAGATGATCCTACCGGAGGCTGGTTCGAGTTCCTGTTTGAATACGATCCGGATAGCCATTTCTTCATGGTCAAGGCAGACGAGATCCTGAGCACGGTGTTTGGACCAGATGTCAGCGGATTCCCGATGCACAACATTGCTGGCTTTGCCCAGGCCGCGGACGACACGCGGGCGGTGATCGAATACATGCATACCTGGCCAGTGCCAGGTGAGTACGAGACACCGGTGACCTGTGACGTCGGCAGCGTCGACTACAGTGACCTTTCGATCAGTGCAGATTCTGGTCTGCAGGTGCCGGTGCGGATGGTTGCCGGAACCGAAGGCCGGGAAGGCACAGTGACCGTAACTAATGCGGGTCCGGCCGAGGCGTCCGGCACGGTGATGGTGATCGGCATTGACGCTGAGGGTATTCCTGTCGGTCCACTGTACCGGATGGTGGATGGTTTGCCGACTGAAGAGACCATCTTCGATGAGCCGGAGGAGTTCGTGCTGGCAGCGGGTTACAGCAGCAGCTGGAGCTTCTTCTTCAGCATCGACTACGCGACCAGGATCACCTGGACGGCGACTGCTCAATCGGAGCAAGACGTGAACGCTGCCAATAACACCGTCACCGAGGTCACAGTAGTGACCCGGCCCAAAGGTGGTGGAGGTGGTGGACACTAGCGGCGCGGGTCTGATGACATTCGATCTACCGGCCAGGGACTGGCTACGCGATTGTCATCGAACCGGGGAGCGGCCCCAGGCTGCTCCCCGTTTTCGACCCGGCGCGGGCCAATCAGTTTTCGCTGAGCGCCTCGGCCCTCTTTTCGTTGACCAGCAACAGCAATTCCGCAGCCGCCTCGGCGTCGCACATCGCGCGATGATGCCGCTTCAGTTCAATATCAAAATGCTGACAAAGCGCGGCGAGGCTATAGGAACCATGACCAGGGTATAGCTTGCGCATCGAGGCGCAGGTACACAGTTTGGCGTGACGGAAGCGCCGGCCAAGGCGAGCGTATTCCCGTGAAATGAAGCCGTAGTCAAAACTCACGTTATGAGCGACAAAGATTGCGTCACCCATGAACCGCGAAAACTCGTCGGCGATATCCGCAAAAACCGGCGCCCCACTCACCATGGCGTTGGAGATACCGGTCAGCCTGGTGATCTTCGGCGGGATCAGCCGCTGCGGATTCAACAGTGTTTGATACCGATCGATGACCACGCCGTCGCGCAGCTTCACCGCGGCAACTTCTGTGATGCGATGCTGGTCCCCGCTGCCACCGGTCGTCTCTACGTCCACCACCACATAGGTCTGCAACGGGTCGAGAATCCAGCGGAGCCGCAGCACGTCGGCCACAAATCCGGCGTCTCGCATCTGCTGCAGTCTGACCAACTGATTGCGCCTCAGCTGGTCTCCCTCGGCCTTGATCTCGACAAAGCGGGCGCGCCCGTTCTCCACCACCAGCAAATCCGGGAAGCCGTCTCGGCTCTGCATGTACTGCCTGCACATATGACCGAGCATCGTCGCAAGCGCATTGTGCTCGGCGCTATCAAGCAGAGCGAACACTGTCTCCAGCATGGCGCGTCGCCAGCGGAAAATCCCGTTGCTGGTGCCAAAGTGCCGGGTGCTGGTTTTGAGCACCCTGCGTTTTGTCTGTTCCACGTCTGCCAGCCTGGCGAGTTTTCGCTCGATTGCATCGGTGAAGCATGCGTAGAACGTCCCATCCTTCAGCGAGGCCGGCATGGCCTCGAAAGGTGAGTGCAAGGCAGCTGAATTGCTGTCGAACAGCTCGTCCCAGAACAGCAGTCCGAACAGCGTGCGCCATAGGGTGTTCTCCGCGCGGAAAGCCGCGTGACCCATCCTGGCGAAATGCAGGATGGCGGCGCGCTCCGGCGAGCCGCTGTGCGCTTCATCGACATCCACGGTCTCTGCGGCCCTTAATACGTCGGTCAAAGGCGTGGTCCGTTTACGCCCGAACTTCCGCTGGTAGAGATCGTTGGCGAACATCCACTCCCCGTCATTCCGGGGCGAGTCGAGGCAGGCCTCGATTTGCGCCCTGGCCGCGTCGCGTTGCCCGCTCGCGAGCAACAGCCGGATAATCCGTTCATCGCACTCGCTGGAGTCGGCGCGTCGATACGTGGCCAGTGCTGCATCGATCTGCCCGGCACGTTCCAGATCGCGTCCCGTAGCCAGTGCAAGACGGTCGCGCAGGTCGGCAGCGGCCTCAGACGCGGGCTCGGGCCAGTCGGCAATGCTTGCAATGACGTTTTGTCTGTCGCGCTGCGTGCCGTGCTCGTATTGTTTTAGCCGGGAAGCAAAATAGAATGCCTGCGCTGCCTCCTCGCGATCGGCGAACCGCGGTTGGTAAGCGTCTGTAAAAGAATGCGTGCGCACCATCCCCATGTCGCGGAGCGTGAATCGGGACAGGCTCTCGCGGCACTCACCGAAATACAGAAACAGCATGAATTGCACCCACTCTGTGCGCTGCTGCACAAGCAGGCGATCAAGACTGACACTGCGCATAAACTGCTCCGGCACGCAGTTTGCCAGCGCGAACTCGACCAGCTGCCCCTTCTTCATAGAGCGGGCGACACCGCCGAATTCAATCGCCACACAGCGGTAGATCTCATCTCTGGTCAGAAACGAAAGCACGTCTTCGAACAGTTCAGCGCCCGGCGATCCAACCCATCCCACGAGGCGCAGTTGTTCGAGCGGCCCGCACAGCGGACCGATCTCCGGATACCTGAGCCTGTTGATCGCGAAAATACGCCCCTTGCGATTGGCCAGCCGGACAAACAGCCGCTGTGCATTAGGATCCAGGCCTTTAAAGGTCCTGATCAGCTCGGCGTGATCCTCGTTGAGTACATGCTGATAGTGACGCGACACAAAATCGAGCAACTCGAGAAAGTGCGTGTGATAGTAAAACGTGGGCAACTCACGGGGACGGGCGTTGCTGCGGCTTCGAATGGATCGCGATGTCATGCAAGCACGACCCCGAATCCTGTAACCCTCCTGTCCGAAAACGCTGGCGTCTCCTTGCGCCCGGATGCGCGCCGCCCGGAACAAAATGTGGCCAGCAACGTCGAATGTTTCGCCGCCAGATCCGCGCATGGTCCACGCCGGTATTCACCGGCACCCCCCGCGTTGTGTTCCAGGCTCGCTGCAGACACAGGAAGGGGGTCGGAAACGTTAGCGCCGGAGACAATGCGTGGTCGTTGCTTTGTTACAGAGCTTGGCACGTTCGAAATATTTCCTTAACACAATTAATAGGTTATGAAACAGAGGTGTCCGGGCGTCCGTTTTTGCCGTCCCGCCCGAGCCATCCTGCTCGCTCATATCCTGGTCTTTGCCGTTCCTGGTCTGACCGCATCCAAAGCCTTCTGATCCGTTGCATCTGGCTGCCGACGCCTGTTGGTCAGCAAGTCACCTGTGCAGACCTTGTTATACCGGATTCAGAAGGGCTCCCCGATCATCAGATCCGAAGTTTTGGCCACCTGGCCGCTCGAAAGTCCGGTCGAAATCGGCGTTGACCGCAGGGGATCGCAAAAACCTGACCAATGACTTGCCCGTTACGTTGGCCTGTACCAGCACGGTCTACGGCGATATTTGAGCTTTGCAGGTCAAAATGAGTGTCACGCTGGCGGGCCAGAAACAGCCTCTCGCTGACCGCCGCGGGGCTATAATCAATGCAGGTCAAACAAATGGGAGTTGCTGAATGGAACTGGGCAAACTGCTAAGGGACAAGATCGAGAAACAGCTGGACAGCTGGAACGCGGAGATCGAGTCGGCCTCGGCCAAAGCCAAGGCTAAACACGCGGAGGCCGAGTCTGACGCGGCAGCTGCAGAGCTGGAAGTAGAGCTTTGGGGCCGCGTCAACGATTTGAAACAGAAGGTCAAAAAGGGCCGCAGGTATCTGGACGATCTTGTCGATGCCGGCGACGACAAAGTGGACCAGATAAAGAAGAAAGCCTCGGAGCTGTTCGGCTGAATTCGTCTCGCCGGGACTCTGTGCCTGGGCCCCGCGCCAGACGCTCTCTATGTCATCCTGAGAGCAGCTCGAATGCGTCCAGTCTGATGACTCACCGGGTGGGCGAAAGGCTGGCCTTATGGATCATCGGTTTCGAGTGTGCGTTCGCAGGCTGATCGCGCCACCACCGGTCTGCGGAGAATGGTGCCGATCATGGCCATATGGGTTATGGCCATGTGGATCGTGATGCCCACCCTCCTCGCTGCTCATCGGAGCCGCCCGTCTCCTCGTGGCGGTTTGCTTTAGGCCCTGATAAAAGCTCCCAGCCGGGATGCCGTCCGACTGGAGTATTCGACCAGCTAAGGGCTGGGCCGGCAAGCCGGCCAGTCCGATCCCGTCTGGGGCCGAAGGCATCCCATCGCGTGTGACCTAATTAGCTGATTTATATACACTGACATGCCGGCCAGGATAGCCGTTTGTGGATACGATGCTGTGGGCGTGGGGAAATTGCCAAAGCTGCTGCGAGAGCTGAGCCGACGCCGGGTCTTCCGGACGGTGATTGCTTACATCGTGTTGATCTGGGCTTTGTCCCAGGGTGCAGCGGATCTGTTCCCGATCTTTGGCTTGCCCGACTGGGCGTTGCGCGCATTCGTCATCGGCAGCGTGGCCGCAATTCCTTTGGTTGCGTTATTGTCCTGGCGTTTTGATATCACGACCAAGGGTATCGTGCCGGATCCGTTTGGCGACCCCGGGGTTCTGGCTGACGAGGATCTTGCGCCGTCCAATGCGGCGCAGTGGGCCGCAAACAGGCACGATGGCGCCGGTGCCGGCTACCTCACCGCAATCTGGAATGGCCCGGATGGGAACGCCGTACGCAGACAATTCTTTGACCCGGTGGTGATCGGGCGCGACCCGGGCAACGGCATTCAACTGGCTGACCGGCGCGTCAGTCGCGTTCATGCGATCCTTTATGCTGAAGATCAGGCTTGGAAGATCCGCGACATCAACAGCTCCAATGGCACCTTTCTCGACGAAAAGAAGATTTCGCGCGCGGAGCTGCCGGCGCACTGCCGTCTTCGCTTTCATCGCGAAGGACCAGAGATTGAACTGTCGGTGCATCGGGTCGAGAAAACCATGATGACGGTGGACGCAATGACCCGCGCCGGATCCGACTAGCACGATGATCGGACAGACGCTTTCTCACTACAAGATCACCGGCCATCTCGGCGCCGGCGGTATGGGCGAAGTCTATCGCGCTGAAGATACCCGTCTGGGCCGCGAGGTCGCGCTTAAGGTCCTGCCCAGGGACATGGCACGCGACGTGGTTCGGCTGGAGCGCTTCAGCCGCGAAGCCCGCGCGGTGGCGGCGCTGAATCATCCCAACATCGTCACTATCCATTCGGTGGAGGATGCCGGCGGCGTGCACTTCATCACCATGGAGCTGGTCGACGGGCAGACGCTCGACCATTTAATCGCTGAGGCCGGGTTATCGCTTCGACAGATTTTTGAGCTGGCGGTGCCGCTGGCCGATGCGCTCAGCTGCGCCCATGAAAAGGGCATCGTGCATCGGGACCTGAAACCCGCGAACGTGATGATCACTGCGGACGGGCGATTGAAGGTGCTGGACTTCGGCCTCGCCAAACTCCATGGCGCCGATACGGATCTGGCCGAGGCGGCGACCGTGTCACGCCTGCTGACTCAGGACGGCACGGTGATGGGCACTTACCCCTACATGTCCCCGGAGCAGGTGGAAGGCAAACATCTGGATCCACGCACTGACCTGTTTTCTTTCGGCACCATCGTCTACGAGCTGGCCACCGGTCATCGCCCGTTCTCCGGAGACAGCTCGCCGGCGTTGATGTCGTCGATCCTGCGCGACCAGCCGCGGCCCTTGGCCGAGCTGCGTGCAGACCTGCCCAGGCACCTGGGCCGCATTCTGTCACGCTGCCTTGAGAAAGATCCAAGAGATCGCTATCAGTCGGCGCGCAGTGTTTACAACGAGCTCAACAGCCTGCGCACCGAGACTACGAGCGGGTCGGGGACAGCCCACTCTGCTTCATCCGGGCAAGCCAGCCGCTACGAGCGCCCGTGGATTGCGATCAACAGCTTCAAGGTCAGGGGCACGGATGCGGCCATGGAGGATTTTGCCGAGGGGCTTGCAGAAGACATCACCGCGGGTCTGTCCCGATTCAACTACCTGTCCGTCGTCGCGCGTAATCCGGGCTTTGGCATTAACGATGAGTCTCGCGTTGAGGCTGACAAAACGGCCGCGCGATACCTTGTCGAGGGCAGCGTGCGCAAGGGGGGTTCGACCATCCGCGTCGGCGTACGCCTGGTGGACACACGCAACGGTGCGCATCTATGGGCTGAGACCTATACCCGGAACATCGAGACCCTCGACATCTTCTCCGTCCAGGACGACATCACCGGACGGGTTGTCGCCACCGTCGCCGATGGCTACGGCGTGCTTGCCCGTTCCCTGATCTCCGGGATCGAGGGCAAACCGGATGAAGAACTGGAGCCGTCAGAATGGTTGCTGCGCAATCTCGACTATATGCTGCATTTGACACCGGCCGATCACGCGCGGCTTCGCTCCGGCATCGAGGAGGCGGTCAAGCGTTATCCGCGCAGCGCCGATGTGTGGTCTGTCGTCGCCCACGTCTATCTGAACGAATGGAGCTTCGGGTTTGATCCGAAGCCGGATACGCTGGATCGGGCACTGGCCGCGGCGGAACGTGCGGTAGATCTGGAGCGGACCAATCAGCTCGCCTATCAGCTGTTAGCGCAAGTGCACTTCTTTCGCCAGGATCTGGTGCGTTTCCGGCCGGCAGCGGATCGGGCGATCGCGCTGAATCCGCTGGACACCAATACCGTCGCGATTCTCGGCATCGTTACCGCACACACCGGTGAATTCGAGCGTGGCGCCGAACTGACTCGCCGGGCTATGGATATGAACCCGCACCATGCCGGCTGGTATCACTTCGGGCTGATCTGGCTGCATTTTTCGCGTGGCGAGTACGAACAGGCGCTGGAGCGGGTATCCCACATCAACATGCCCGGCATGTTCTATGCCTATCTGGTGATGGCCGCGATCTGCGGACACCTTGGGCGCGAATCAGACGCGCGGGTCGCGGTCAATCGTCTGCTCGAGCTTGATCCTGAGTTCGCGACGCATGCCCGCCACAACATCGGGTGCTGGCACTTTGCCAGCGGCCTGCTCGAGCCGCTGCTGGACGGCCTGCGCAAAGCCGGGCTCGAGTTTGCTGATGAGATACCGGTCAATACCGTCGCCGCTGTTGCCGCCTCACAATCGACGAATGCAACATCTGCTGCGCTCACCAAATCAGAAGGGATAACAGGCCAACAGACAAACGTCGCGAACGCCGAGCCGTCGTTCAAAGACACGAGTCCGGACCAGGATCATGATGATCTTTGCGAAGACGGGGCGGAAGCGATCATGGCCGATGGCGCACCACCGGCCGGTCCGGGATCCCTGCCCTCCGGGACAGCCGGATCGGATACGGTAAATCCCGAGACCCAAGACCAAGGCACTGTTTCGCATCGTGCCGATGCCGCGTCTGTCGACTCGACGACCGGCGAAGCGATGCCGCGTTCGCTGGCGGTACTGCCGCTGGCCAATCTGTCCGGCGATCCGGAACAGGAATTTTTCGTCGCCGGAATGCACGACGCGCTGATCAATGAACTGGCACGGATCGGCTCGCTGAGCGTGATCTCGCGGACCTCAGCCATGCAGTTCAAGGGCAGTACTGAACCGCTGCCCCAGATCGCGTCCAAACTGGGCGTAGACGCGATCGTTGAGGGCTCTGTTCTAAAAGCCGGCAATCGGGTACGCATCAATCTGCAGCTGGTCAACGCCCGGCCGGAACGCCATCTCTGGGCCGACAGCTTTGATGGCGCGGTGGAGGACATCTTCGTATTGCACAGTCGTGTGGCCGGCGAAGTCTCCGCTGCGGTCCGCGCGCGCCTGACCGAGGAAGAGAAGCAGCGGTCCCGAGCTCGACGCAAAGTGGATCCGGAAGCCTACGATGCTTATCTGCGGGCCCGCCATTTGAGTTTCGTCTCGGCCGAAACCAGTTATCGCGGGATCAGGCTATATGAACAGGCGATAGAGCGCGATCCTGACTTCGCGCCGGCCTATGCCGGGATGGCACGCAACCTGGTTTTCCTCGCCATGCTGGGCATCGCCCCAGCACGTGAAGTGCTACCCAGAGCTGCCGAGGCGGCCCGCACGGCGATCCGGCTGGATCCGGAGTCCGGAGATGCCCGCTCGATCCATGGATACATCAGCATGGTGCTCGACTGGGACTGGCCGACCGCCCGGCGCGAACTGGAGCGCGCGCGCGAGATGGAACCGAACAACGTCTCCGTCCTCACCGACTCGATGTTCTTGCTGGCGGTGGCGGGCTCGGCGGAGATGGCCATCGAGCTGGCGGATCGCGCCGCCGAGCTGGATCCGATGTCGCCGACCACGCTGCTGTGGAAAGGCTGGGCGAGGTTCCTGAACGAAGACTATCAGGGTGCTCTCGACGGCTTCCGATCTTCGCTGGAGGCGGACCCTGCATTCGCCCACGGGGCCCTGTGGATGGGGCTTGCGTACGGGATGATGGGTCAGCAAGACAAGGCCGCCGAGCTTGCCAGCCGCGCCGAGCAGATGAACCCGGATCCGGACAACGGTGACTTTCACGCCCTGCTTGGCGCTGCCTACTGCATGGGCGATCAAGCGCCGGAGGCACGGCGGATCCTCGCCTGCCTGGAAAGCTGCGGGATAGACGAATCAGCCCGCGCGGCTCAGACCGGATTTATCTATGGCTGGCTGGGTGAATACGACAAGGCGGTGAAGTTCTATTCCCGTGCCTTTGCAGATCGCAGCTCGGGGGTGCTGTTCCTGGCCAATCATCCGGTCTGCGACATGCCCAGATCCGACCCGCGGGTCATGGAGATGATCAAGGAGCTGGGATTTCCCGTCACCCGCCCGATGCTGCCGGGTAGCGCTGCCGGTGGTGCAACGTCGCCGACAGATAGCCTTGACACCTAGCCGCCGAAAGACAGATCGAATCCTTCCAGATTGAGCAGGGGCGCTGGCCGCAAGTGCCGCTTCGTCCTTGACCCGGTTGGACGTCGACGCCGCTTCAGGCCGGGCCGCGATGACCGCGTTGGCAACGTGGGGGGTTCCAGCCGGTGATGCCGGTATGCGCAACCCGTCGGTCCTTGCCAGGGTGTACCTGGAATCGGTAAACGGACCTCGGCCGGATGACACGAGCTCGCTTTTGCGACAAACTCCCAAGCTCTGGCTGTCTCGATCTATAGCCGTCACGACTGCTGAAACAACGTGGTGCGGGAGCGTTTTGTCATGCTTGGTTTCGAACTGACTACCTGGGATTACCTGACCTTTATTACGCTGTTTCTCAGTGCGATGATTGTCCTGGTTCTTGTTGTCTGGCTTGCAGGCTTGCCTGGTCGGATCGCCATAGCGCGCAATCATCCTGAGGCCGAGGCAGTAAAACTGATGGGCTATGCGGGATTGCTGCCGACGATCTACCCGTGGGTACAAGCTTTCATCTGGGCCTTCAAACCCACCGACGTCATCGACATTCGTCGTTTCCCGCGCGAGGAAGCTGCAGGCATCGAGGCGGACCTCGCCCGGCTTCGTGACAAACCCAAGGTTGACGACTCGAGCGCAAAGTCTGGTGACCCCAAGCCAGCTCCGCCCGCCACACCTGAAGCCTGACCCGGAGCGTTACGCATGCTATTAGGGTTTGTTCTCTTGTTCGGCTACGCCCTGGTGGTGTGGCTGGTGTTTTTCAAGTTCAAATTGATGACGTTCAGCATTCCGTGGGCGCTTGTCTCGGTGTTTGTAGGGCTGCACCTGCTGGTCATCTTCCTGATCGGCTTGCGCTTTATGGCACCACTGGCCACCGAAGCCATCATGGTTCAGCACACGATTCAGCTCACGCCACGTCTGTCTGAGCCCACGCTTGTTACCGCGGTACTCGTCGAGCCAAATGTGCCGGTCAAGAAAGGGCAGCCGCTGTTCCAGTTCGACCGCCGCCCGTATCAGTTCAAAGTGGACCAGCTCACCGCCTCGCTAGCCGCAGCCAGGCAAAACGTGCTGGTTTTGCAGAACGACATTCAGATCTACGCGGACAAAATCAGAAAGCTGCAAAGCGAGCTGGAGTATGCGTACTATCAGCAGCTGCTTTCGACTGAGCTGGCAGAACAAGGCGCCGGGCCGGAGGAAGAGGCTCAGAAATGGACCGCTCAGGTCGCCGCGTATAAAGCCGCAATCAGTGAGGCCCGGGCAGAACAGACACGATCGCGATTGCAATACGAATCTGAAGTCAACGGCGTCAACACCACAGTCGCCCAGGTGCAGGCAGAACTGGATCAGGCCCAGTATTACCTGGACAACACGTTGATGGTGGCGCCGGAAGATGGCTATATCATCAACATGCAGGTTCGGCCCGGGATGGTAGCGGGCGAAGTTCGTTTCGGCGCCATCGCCACATTCGTTTGTGATGACGACCGCTATCTGCGCGCCCAGTTCTTCCAGGAAAACCTCAAGTACGTGAAACCGGGGCAATTAGTGGAAGCCGCAATCGACCTGTATCCCGGACAGATCTTCACCGGCAAGGTCGAAGCGATCTGGCAAGGATCAGGTGCCGGGCAGATGCTCCCGAGCGGCACCCTGCCGGATTTCTCCTATGTGCCGACCGATGTGCCACAGGGCCAGTTTGTAGTTGCGATAAGCCTGGATGACAAGGACCAGGCGAAATTCCCGATCGGCACCCAGGGACGAGCGGCGATCTATACCAACCCAAAGAGCGGGTTTGCGATCCTGCGCAGGATCGGCATTCGGGGCTACACCTGGTTTAACTGGATCTATCCGTTCTCCGGCTGATGCGTACCTGCCTCGTATTCGCTACCTTGATGCTGAGCGGCTGCGCTCTGGAGCAGGCACCCACTCAACCCGAAGTGCTTACCGAGGCCTTGCCGACAACAACCAGTATTCCTGCAAACTGGCAGGAGGCTGCACAGACCGGGTCGGTCGCGGACAACTGGCTGAGCCTGTTTAACGACCCGACACTTGAAGCCCTTGTCGCCGAGGCGATCGCCAACAACCTTGATCTGCGCCAGGCGGCGCAGAGCGTGATTATCGCGCAGCAAAACGTGATTCTGGCCGGCGCGCAAATGATGCCGCAGGTCAGCGTCTCCGGCGGCGCCAAAACGCTTAAAGACAAGGATAAGAGCGGCACTAACGAGAGCACAACGGTCTTCGCAACAGTGGCCTGGGAACCGGACGTGTGGGGTCGGGTGCGATCACAACGTGCTGCGGCGGAAGCCGGCTATCAGGCTACCGCGCTCGACTATGCCTACGCTCGCCAATCGCTGGCTGCCCTGACCGCCAAGAGCTGGTATCTGACGATCGAAACACGCCAGATGGTCGAGCTGGCCACGCAAGCCGTGCAGATCTTTGAGAAGCTGCTCGCGCTGGCCACGCTGCGGCGCGATTCGGGCAAGGATACCGATTTAAATGTCGCCGACACGAAGGCCCAATTGGCAGTGGCGAGAAGCCAGGTGGCGCGCGCTCAACAGAACTTCGGCGAAGCACGGCGCGGCCTTGAACTGCTGCTCGGCCGATATCCGGCAGCCGAAATCGAGGTCGCAGCAAGCTATCCGCAATTGCCCCCCCCCGCTTCCGCCGGCGTGCCGGCGAGTGTTCTCGAGCGCAGGCCGGATGTCGTCGCCGCAGAACGCATCGTGTTGGCTGCATTTCGTGAATCGGAGGCGGCAAGACTCGCGCTATTGCCGGAGTTCTCAGCAACCTTATCGATTGGAAGACTGGACAATAATGTCTTGTCCTTGCTGCGGATCAATCCGTGGATCGCGACTGCGGATATCGGGACCTTGATACCCATTTACGAGGGCGGCGCGTTGCGGGCGAATGTCAGGATAGCGAATGCGCAACAGGCCGAGGCCGTGGCCAATTACGGCGCGGTTGTCCTGACCGCCTTTGCCGAGGTGGAAAATGCCCTGGCCAATGACCGGAATATCGCCACCCGCCTTGCCCAGGATCAGATCGCCCTCCAGGAACGCACGGAGGCGGTTCGAATCGCAACCGTGCAATATCTGGCTGGCCGTCGTGATCTGCTCTGGGTCTCTGTATTGCAGACAGAGCAGCTTCAAGCGCAGGCGGCCGTGATACAGCTGCGAAGCCTGCAAGGCGCCAACCGGATTCGACTGTATCTGGCACTCGGCGGTAGTTTTGATCCGACGCCGGCCACCACGACCGAATCAGAGGAAATGCCGGGCGACAGCGATATCTGAGTCCTGTCCACGATCCGACGACCACCCGCGGGTCGCTATGCCAGGCGCTATCTCGGGCTTCGTAAGATTCACGGCAGCCAAATTCCTTTCGATACTCGCTCTGCTGTGACAGACCCAGGCTCTAATCCTGCCGGCACAACCAGCGGCGCAGGCCGGTTCAAATCCAGTCTGCCCAAGCCGCAGGTTTACCACGAGGTTCAACAGGCGGGCGCCGGATGTCGTTGATTCCTCAGCGGTTTCTCCAGACTGGAGCGAACTGCAAAACCTCTGACCGTTGTTGCCAATACGCGGATTCCACTGATCGCCAGAATGGTCCCCACGAAATCGGAAAAGCGAGGCCGTGGATGTACAAGCTACTACTGATCGCATTCGTTGCGCTGCTGTTTATCGCCACCATGGGTGGTCAGCCCTAGACGGCTCTTGCGGACGCCACGGTGAGGCGGGCCGGGAGTAACGAACTGTTTCTGCTGCTCCCCCCCGGTGTTAGCGAGCGGGTTCGCCCGGTCCGTCTCACCATGGCGCCTGCGGCCAGTCGCGGTGCACGCTGTTGGCCTCTTTCAGCGCGGGCGCCATCGGGCACTCCGCCGCTCACGGCCATCTTCTCCGGTCGTCTTCAAACGGGTATTCCCGACCCGTCTTCCCGATCGAGCCCGCCGGCAAGACAGCGTCTGTCACCATTACACTCGATTCTGACAACCCTCCGCTGCCGCTGTCGTGCCCTGAGTAGACCAATGTCGGATTTGCCCCCGAGCTGGCGAGAGCTAGCCTTGGGAATCAATTCCGACTATCCGGGCTAAACGGGGAGCGCCATCCATGGGTTATCAGGAAAGCTATCAGCGATCCATGCAGGATCCACAGGGTTTCTGGAGTGACGCAGCACGGGCGATCGACTGGTACAAACCCTGCGACAAGGTTCTCGACGACTCCAACCCGCCGTTTTACCGCTGGTTTGCTGGCGCGGAGCTGAACACCTGTTACAACGCACTGGACCGCCATGTGGCTGCCGGCCGCGGGGACCAGGACGCGCTGATCTATGACAGTCCGGTCACCGACACCAAGACCCGCTTCACCTACCTCGAGTTGCTGGATCAGGTCAGCCACGTGGCGGGGGCACTGGCCGGGATGGGAATCAGCAAAGGCGATCGCGTCATTATCTATATGCCGATGGTGCCCGAGACAGTGATGGCGATGCTGGCCTGTGCGCGAATCGGCGCAATCCACTCGGTAGTGTTCGGCGGTTTTGCCGCGCGCGAACTCGCCACTCGGATAGACGACGCCAAGCCCAGAGCCGTGTTGTCTGCCTCCTGCGGTATCGAGGTCAGCAAGGTGATCCCGTACAAGCCCTTGCTGGACGAGGCGATCGAGATCGCCAGCCACAAACCGGAGCATTGCCTGGTGCTGCAGCGTGCGCAGTGTGAGGCGGCCCTCAAGCCCGGACGCGATCTGGACTGGGCGGAAACCGTCGCGGCCGCGGAGCCGGCGCCCTGTGAGCGCGTGGCTGCAACGGACCCGCTATATATCCTCTATACCTCTGGCACCACGGGTAAGCCCAAGGGCGTGGTGCGGGACCATGGCGGTCACGCTGTGGCCCTCACCTGGAGCATGGAGTACATCTATGGTGTCGAACCCGGGGACGTCTTCTGGGCGGCATCAGACGTCGGCTGGGTGGTCGGTCATTCCTACATCGTCTACGGCCCGCTGCTGTATGGCTGCACCACTCTGGTCTACGAGGGCAAACCGGTGGGTACACCGGATCCGGGCGCGTTCTGGCGCGTGATTTCAGAACACAATGTCAGGGTCATGTTTACCGCGCCGACGGCGTTTCGCGCGATCAAGCGTGAGGACTCGCACGGCGAACACGTAAAGCGCTATGACCTGAGCCATCTGAAAGCGCTGTTCCTCGCTGGCGAGCGTTGCGACCCGGACACGCTGGAGTGGGCGCGCGAGATGCTGGGCGTTCCGGTGATCGATCACTGGTGGCAGACCGAAACCGGCTGGCCCATTGCCGCGAACTGTATCGGTCTCGAATCACTGCCGATCAAACCGGGCTCGCCCACCTGTGCGGTTCCCGGCTATGACGTGCGGGTGCTGGATAATGACGGTGCGGAAGTCCCCGATGGCGAGATTGGCAGCATCATGATCCGTCTGCCGTTGCCACCGGGAAATCTGACCACGCTGTGGCAAAACGACGCGCGCTTTGTCGATGCCTACCTGTCTACCCATGAGGGCTGGTATCTGACCGGCGATGCCGGATATCGAGACGCGGACGGTTATCTGTGGGTGATGAGCCGTATCGATGACATCATCAACACGGCGGGTCACAGGCTCTCCACAGGCGGCATGGAGGAAGTCCTGGCCTCCCACCCGGATGTGGCCGAAGCTGCCGTCATCGGCGTCGCAGACGACCTGAAGGGCGAATTGCCGGTGGGCCTGGTGGTGCTCAAGTCCGATGTTGACCGATCTGAAGAGGAGATCCGGGCGGAACTGGTCACATTGATCAGGGAGAAGATCGGACCGGTCGCTTCGTTCAAGAAAGTCTCGGTCGTCCAGCGCCTGCCGAAGACCCGTTCCGGAAAGGTGCTCCGGGGCATCATGCGCAATATCGCGGACAGCAAGGAATACAAGGTGCCTGCCACGATCGATGATCCGCGAATCCTGGACGAAATCGAGCAGGCATTGAAGACTATCGGCTACGCCAGGGATTGAGACCGGCGGGGGCGCGTGCAACTATGTCAGGCAAACCTTTGTCCGCCAGCTATCAGCCGCCAGCGATCAGCGACAGGCCATTTGCATGAGCCATAATGGACGATAATGAGCAATAGCCAGGCACCGGACCCAGACAGCCAGGAAGGCGCACCCAGGCCCTTCCTGGCACCGTGCCGGATCGTGCCAGCAAGCGCACCCTTCCGCTGGGTGGCTGCCGGATGGCGGGATCTGCGCGCCGCACCCAGACAGAGTCTGAGCTGGGGACTTGTTGTGTTCTCGCTGTCATTGTCGATCAGCACCGCAGCCTACGCGCTGGGAAGTCTGGTCATGTTGCTGACGATGTTGTCCGGTTTCGTGCTGATTGGCCCGTTGCTGGCGATCGCGCTCTACACCATAAGCTGGCGTCTTGATCGCGATCGCGCCCCCAGTTTTCGCCGCAGCACCGCCGAGGTCCGGCGGCAGTTTGGAAATTGTGCGGTTTACGCACTGGTCCTGATGGTGGTCTTTCTGGTCTGGGCCAGGGCCGGTTCCATGGTGCATGTGTTCTTCCCGGTAGAAGCCGAACCCGACTGGAGACAATTGGCGACATTCCTGGGCATCGGCTCCGCAGTCGGTTCCATCTTCGCCATGATCACGTTCTCGGCCAGCGCGTTCTCGCTACCGATGCTTACCGACCGTCAGACCGATACTGTGACCGCAGTCGTGACCAGCATCAACGCAGTGCTCAGAAACAAATCAGCAATGATTGTTTGGATGGGGATCATCATTGTCAGCGTCGCAGTCGGTTTCGCCACCGCATTTATCGGCCTGATCGTGCTGTTTCCTTTGTTGGGTCATGCCACCTGGCACAGCTACAAGGATGTGATTGACGCATCGGACTGGCCACCCAATGAACCGCTGGGCCTGCCCTAGGCCCGAGACCCGCGAAAACGTTTTCGTAAACGAAAAGAGGCGCCAGTCGGCGCCTCTTTCGTTCCGCATCGAGCTGACTCAATATTCGAGGGGTGCTGGCGGCAGACTGAGTCGGTAGATAAACGACACACCTATCACACTCACTTCGTAATCAGGGCTGGCCGCACCCCAACTCAGGACACTACTCAGCGTATCCGGCTCGGTGCCATCGATGTGCCAGTCGCTGCTGCGATAGTGCTCATACAGCCAGCCACCGCGTAGCTGAATTCTTGGATTCAGTTCGTAAGTGACATCGAGCTTGGCGGTGTTGCGGGTCGAGCGGAACTTCGGGAACGGATCCTGAAGACCCGCCTGCTCCACCGTCGTACTGCCTCTGGAGCGGGCGTAGCCATAGTCCGCCTCAAGACCCCAGCGGCCGGCAATGTTCGCCCAGCGCAGCCCGACATTGGCCGAATCGAAGTCGTCCTCATTTTTGCCCTTCCAGTTGGGCAAAGCGATATTCGGGTTCACATTGCTCTGGGCGCCCTTTTGCTTATAGGTCACCTCTTCGGTCGCCACTGCGACAAACAGATTGACGTCCCGGGAAAACGCGTAGTTGGCATCGGCGGCAAACGCGTCTCGATCCGCATCGGTCAGGCCGACCTGTGAATTCTTGTAGTCCTCGTTCCAGCTATCCAGCTGCAGCCCGAGGCTGAGCTTTTCGCTGGGCTGCGCACTGACTCTGACCTCGACGCCATCGCGATCACGATCCGCCATGTAGTACTTGCGCATCAGCGGGTTTTGCTCAAGCTTGAAATAGTCGAGCTGCTGATAGGTCGATCCGTCGCGCTCGGCCGTCTGGCCCTTGATGCTGATGTTCACAGCGCGCGAAGGCTTCAGCTTCAGTTGCGCCCAGTAGGTGTTCTCTTCGTTTTCGTGGACTTCCTGATAGGTGCGCTCGATCTTGTCATAGTCATATCCGATCGCGCCCTTGATGCCACGGGCGATTCGCATATCGGCGGCCAGATCGAAGTCAGTGTCCTTGAATCCGTACGGCAGATTCTCCTCGTCGATACCGCCCGGAATCGTGTCCGCCAATACATATTGATAACTGTCGACCGGGCTCTTGTTGTCGCGCTCGTTGTAGCGAAAATCACCCGTCAATCGCAGCCGGGGGATCTCGGCGGAAGTGACCCTGACGCTGTACTGAGTCAGGTCCACCTTGCCGTCAAAGGAGCTGCGCGGCAGCGGATTTCCGGCCAGATTCGGATTGACGGTGTACGGCAAAAAGGTGTCGTTCTGCTCGGCGCTGCCCATCGATACCGTGGCTGACGCGCTGGTCAGATCGGTGATCTGATAGACACCTGACAGGCTGACGTTGTACGCCTTGTTGTCCGGCGCCTGCGCCATGCTGCCAAAATCCGGCCCGGTGAATGCATTCTCCCACTGCATGCTCAGATTCTTGTTGCTGAACCAGGATCCCAGATAGGCCAGACGCACCTGCCAGCGGTCCGCGGTGTAGTCTGCACCTGCTTCGAATTCGTTGGTCTGGTAATCAAGCGCCTGGGTCAGGGTTGCGGTATTGCCCAGGAACGGCGCCCAGGTCTGGCCCTTGCCTTCCTTGGTCTGATAACGCCAGTCCATGTCAAAACTCAGATTGCGGCTGAGCAGATACTCGGCGCCCAGATCAAGGGTTTCCCGATTCCAGCTGCCCTCGAAGCCACGCAGATCGCTGTCCAGATTGGTCATCCCGCCGGTGCCGCCGGCACGAACCCAGTTGTCCGGAAGATTCAATGGTGTATTGCCCAGCGGTCGATAGATCGTCTGGGTTGATTCCAGATAGCGGTAGGGCAAACGATCGTAGCCAAGATTGACCATCCATTTGCCCTGACGACCGGCCTCGATATCGTAATCAAAAGACTCCTGGCTGTAGCCAAAGCCCTGCATCGTCATGGTGTATCCGTTGTCACCCCAATACGCGAGCTGTGGCGACAAACCACCGATAAAACCGCTGTCCTCGTACCCGGTGTAGTTGCCGAACTGATTCTCGCTGTCGGTGACATAGCCAGCCTTGATGCCGATGGTGCCGGTCCAGCCCTGACTAAACTGGCAGAACTGACAATCCCAGTCTGAGGTGTCTGGCTTGGCGTCTGTTTCTCCGGCATCGACGATGCCTGCAGCGAAGATCGTGCATGCGGCGACAGTCATCACCAATATTCGCCTGGCTTGCGCCCGAGCGACCGATTTGATTCGCTGATCCGTGGCTGAGCTGTTCATCGCCCTACCTCATGAAATTCGCGCCAGAGGGATGGTTCGAACCATGCACCTGGCTATGGCAATTAAGACAGCTACCGCTGAGCAGGTATGGCGATGGCGCCGAACCCCCTGCCAGGCCTGCTGAGGTGTACGGTACGCTCGGATGCCCCGCCTGGGAGTGGCAGCTCTGGCACAACAATGGCGCGGTGCGTTTGAGCATTCCGGCATGGATGGTGCCGTGCGGCTCATGGCAATAGCTGCAATCTTCAGTGACCGGCGCATGCTCCCACAGCAACGGTCCCCGCTTCTCCTGGTGACAGGTGTAGCAGGTGTCGTTGACGGTATTGCGGACCAGCGAGAACTCCGCGGCCGAACCGTGAGCATTGTGGCAGTCGGTACAGGCCATGCGGCCGAAGCGGATCGGATGCGCGAAGGGTTTCTGCGCATTGGCGCGCTGTTCCAGATGACAGGTATAGCAAACCTGTGCCTGGGTCTCGGGCCTGAGCACTGCCTGATGGGTCGCATGCACCGTATGACAATCCGCGCAGTTCAGATCTTCCACGTCATGGACACTGCCGGCCCAGTGCAAGCCGACCTGTTCGGTGTGACAGGCCATGCACTGCTGATTATGTTCTGCAGTACTGGCGGTGCTGGCCGATCCCCAAAACGGCATGCTCGGCCGCTGATCAGCCGCCACTCCGCTTTTGAGCCTCTGGATATGTTCGCCCCCCGGGCCGTGGCAGGCCTCACACTGGGTATTGCCATCGCCAAACGGCGTCCGCCCGTCCGCGCGTTGCGCGTGTTTGGTCGAGAAAATCGCGTTGGTCACCTCGTCCGCATGACAGCCCAGACAGGTATTGGCGCCCTGAATGCTGTAGCCGTCATCGGTTGGCTCGGCAACAACTTCTGTATCCGCTGCATATATTCCTGGCGCGACTGACAGGGCGAGCATTGAAAGTACGGCCGCAGCCGGTAGATCGAACAACTTCATGAGTATCTCTGGCCCTGTGGTCACGCTGACACTGTTTGCGCCATGAATTTACACCATTCGTATCCTACACGAAACCTGTCCCGGTAACGGCGCGGAAACAACATCGACGCCATACTGGCGATCGCAACTGAGTCGCTGGCCGCACCAGCGAAACCGGCTGAGGTGCCAGCGCATCTGAAACGAAAAAGGGGCCGGGAAAATCCCGGCCCCAAGCCGTCTAAGTGGGGCGCCCGTTGCGGGCGCCCCGGTTGTGGTTGTTACTCGCCGGCGTGGTGATACAGAGTCGTATCAAACGCCGCTCCGGCACCATGGCAGACCGCACAGGCTTCCTGCCCGTTCGGGATGCCGCCGGCCGCGGTCGCGCCAACGATCGTATCCTTGGGCTCATCAACCTGGCCGCCGTTGGTCTCGAAGTGACCCGCTGCCGCAGTGCTGGTGTGGCAGGCACCGCAGGCCGCTGATGTCGGCGTGGTGGCCGTGTCATCAAGCCACACCGCTTCGTCCAGACCCAGGCTGGTGCTGATCGCACGTGCCGTCGGGCGGGCTGCATTATAGCCACCAGGAATGTGGCAGCGTTCGCAGTTCGCGATGCTCTGCGGATAGGTCACCTCGGCAAATGCACCACCGGCATAGGTCGCGTTGGCCGTATGGATCCTGTGGATCATATTGCCGAACTGGAAGCTATCCGGGTCTTCCGCCAGATCCGGCGGTATGGCAGACCAGGCAGATTTCCGTGTTGCCGTTGCGGTTGGAGCCATGGAATTGCACCTGCTTGTGGCAAGCATCGCAATTCTCGCTGCTGGCCCGATACACACGCGGCGTACCCGGATAGAACACTGCGCTTCTGGCCGCCGCCCGCTGCACTGTGGCCACGCCATCAGCATCGGTGGCAAAGGCTGCCGGGTGGCCGCCCAGACCGATCATGATGTCGCCGGTGTAGTCGACCGGCGTCGCGGCGAAGTAGTCCACCGTGTAGCTGCCGTCGGCGTTCTGCACGAACGACGGTGCGGCGATCATAGCGTTCAGGTAGTAGCGGTAGGGCTCGCCGGCGCCGTATGGCTCGATGCCATTGCCCCGATCGCGCAGACCACCGGTATTACCCAGTTCATCGCCGTTGTAGATGTCGCCGGTGTCCCAGGCCACATACAGATTGAGCGATGCAGCGGCGTCCGTGAACTCAGGATCGTTGACGATATCCCACGCGGTGCCATCTGGCTTATCGACGCGGAAGGTAATCGTCGGCGTCTGGCCAGGATCGGTATTGGTGGCGCTGACGATTGACAGCACATAGTCCAGACCGGTCTCGTAACGGAAACGCTGGCTACCGTCGATCTTGCTATGCACGGCCAGAGCCGTGCCCGCACCGGTGATCGCACCCAGGTGACAGGTGTTGCAGGTGTAGTCATCGGCGACGACTGTGAAGCCACCATCTGCGCCGGCGGCGCCATGGTCAAACTTGTAGGTCGGCTGACCGGTGACCGCATCCGGATCTTCGCTGATCAGACCAGGCGCATGACAGCCACCGCAAGTGGCTGCGGTCGAGGTCTCGTTCCACAGATTGCCATCGGGCGTCAGGGCTGATTCCTCATGACAGGTCTCGCAGAACAGCAGGTCCTGCGGATAGGTCACTTCGGTATAGTCATGCACGAAGTCGCCGTAACCGTAGATGATGTACGGCACCACGCGATCCTCACCCGGATGGATGGAGTGAGTCATGTATTTCATATCCAGGGATTCGCCAGTGTCCTGGTCGATCGTTCCCGGATTGTGGCAGGTCACGCAGTATTCAACCGTGCGGCGCGGGCCACCATGCAGATCAAAACGATAGTGGCAGGTGTCGCAGTTCTCGGCCGTCGAGACGATCTGATTGTTGCCAGATCCGGCGCCACCGTCAGGCACAAAGTCCAGCACAGGATTATCAGGCGCCAGCAACTCTGCCTCGCCACTCAGACGAATCTCCATGCCGACACGATGGGTCAGGCTGGGTTCCCAGCTTACCGGTATCGGTGTGGTCACATCGGTGACGTCCGTGGCAAAGGTGTAGGTGTACGCACCGCCGCCCAGTTCCTCGATGGTGCCCTGACCGTCGGTCGTTGCCTGCACAGCCTGCGGTAATACGTTTGGCGTATTGGCATTCGGATTCGCGGTCTCGACCCGATTCACATAGCTCTGCCAGTAGGCCACGTTGCCACCGGAAGCCGGAATCAGCTTGGCCAGCGTCATGTTGATGCCGCCGGTAATTCCGAGCGCGGGATTGCCGTGGATGTCTTCGACCTCAAAGGTCACCACCGGCGGGCTGGAAACTTCGATCGCGGTGATGACTGCAACCAGACCACCGAGTTCTTCGATTTGCTCTTCAGTCAGAGTGGAACCGTTACCGATCAGTATGGTGTCGCCGGTCGCACGGCAATCGTTGACATCGACGACGCCGTCGCCGTTGGTGTCTTCTTCGGGAAGATCGCCGACACCGTTATTGTTCAGGTCCCAACAAGCCTGACCTCCTGCGCCAGGTGCTCCCGGCGCTCCTGGTGCTCCTGCCGCTCCATTATTGCCATCATCACCGCTACAACCAGCGATGCCAAAGGCTAACGCACAAGATGCGAGGAGCGCGAAGTAACGGGAATTACCGTGCTTCAATGCGTCCATTTTTGACTGCCCCCAAGTTAGAAGAAAATGCCCTACAAAATTCGCCGGGATTCAGACCTGCAATCTCAGCGCTCAATTCCGCCACAACCGCTCATTTGAGCGGGACGCCAATGCACGAAGATGCCTTGGGGCCGCTTTAAATGAGAATTATTCTTAAAAAGAATCATTTCTGCTTGTTTCACAACACTTTTTAGACCAAGAACGGTTCCAAACAATTGACTCAGATCAATAACAGCAGCGGATTACGTATAAATACATACGAAAATCCGGCCCTATTTCCCTCTTTTGCCACCTATTGCCGATTTTCTGTTCACCAGACAAAAAAAGGCGACCGGCAGCAGAGCCGCCGGTCGCCTTTTTTGGAAGCAGGTTTGAGACCCGATGGGAACCACGACCCGCGCCGTCACGCTGATTTTCCACAGCGATCCGCCAGGTCACCCGACCGAGCTCACTGCTGAGCAAAAAACACGGAAACGTTCTCGATGTCCGCCTGACTCAGCGAAGTAAGGTCCGCCTTGCCTTTGTGCTTGGTGACATTCTTTTCCGCCACGATCCAGACACTGATGTCCGCCGCACTCTCGCCAGAGAAATCATCTGTCTCATGACATTCAGCGCACTGATCGTTGTAAATAGCTTCGCCGGCGGCAGGATCACCAGCGCCCGCCGAGCTGCACCAGAACACAAGCGGTGCGACCGCAAATGCTGCTGCCATCTTTGTCACGATTCGTCTCATGAAATTCATCCTCTACGGTATGGCTAATCGAGCCTCTACAGTAACCCGGGAATGCCCTTGCTTGCCAGCGAGATTTTTCATTGAAACTGGTCTTCGCGATGTGCCCGCTGTGGCTGGTCAGCCCGGGCGCGCCAGAAGCACCGGCGATTCCGCTAACCGGGCTGGCTCGATCAGCGCCCACGCCAGTCTCGGGCCAGGCATGCTAGCAGCTGTCAAGGGATCCCGGTCAGAGTTCCCAGGTCAGGGCACGAAGTCAGAGCAACCTGGCCAGAGCAATTAGGCCAGAGCATTGGGCGCATCGAGCGCTCAAAAACGAAAGGATCGGGGATGATCACCAGCCGGCCATCAGTCGTGATGGTTAGCCACATGGGAAAAACCGATCTGGCGGTGTTGCCCGTTTGTTGCGGCAACGTCAGGTCCAGTGCTCAGGTCAGTTTTTGGGTCAGTCTTTGCGCCAATCTTGGGGCCATTTATCGAGGCAGCTCGCGGAGCGTCTGCAGATAGTCGGAAAACTCCTGGCCGAACTCAGGATGCTTGAGACCGAAATGAACGGTGGCCTGCAGATAACCCAGCTTGCTGCCACAATCAAAACGCAGACCCTCGAAGTGCAGCGCACGCACCGGACGCGCTTTGAGCAGTGCAGCAATACCGTCGGTCAGCTGAATTTCACCACCGGCACCGCGGCCAACGTTTTCCAGATAATCGAAGATCTGCGGCTCGAGGATATAGCGCCCGACAACCGCAAGGTTTGAAGGCGCCTTGGCCGGCGCCGGTTTCTCCACCATACCGCGCAAACGCCAGACGCCCTCACTTTCCGGATCACCGTCGACAATACCGTACTGGTCGGTTTGGTCCTGGGGCACGGGCTGCACGCCGATCACGCTGCCGCCGGTCTCCTCATGGAGTTGACGCATCTGTTCCAGACACGGGGTTTGCGCATCAATCAGGTCATCCGCCAGATGGACAAAGAACGGGTGATTGCCGACGACTGCGCGGGCACACAGCACCGCGTGACCCAAGCCGAGGGGCGCGCCCTGACGCAGATAGATGCAGCTCACATCCTTGGGCACCAGCGAACACACCATGTCCAGCAATTCGGTCTTGTGTTTTTCGCGCAGCAACTCCTCGAGCTCAAAGTCCGAGTCGAAGTGATCCTCGATCGCGCGTTTGTGTCTGCCAGTGATGAACACCAGGTTCCTGGCCCCTGCCGCCAGCGCCTCCTCGACCGCGTACTGGATCAGCGGCTTGTCCACAACCGGCAACATTTCCTTTGGGCTTGCCTTGGTCGCAGGCAGAAACCGCGTGCCTTTGCCAGCAACGGGGAATACGGCATAACGGATGGTTTTCGACACAATCACTCTCCGGGGTCTTCAGCAGGGCATGGCCTGGAGGCATGGGCTGATTTTGATCTCCCGGATGCTGGCACAAGGCCAGCTCGCATGGCAACGACATCCGTCACAGCTCTGACGACAGCACGGCGGGCGCCTGTTCAGACCGCCCGCCGCGCTGTGTCGATGCCGTCCCGGGCCTCGCCAGGCGGCTACGGACTCGCTGGCTTGAGCAGGATATTGTCGCGATTGATATCCAGCACCCTCGGTCCCACACCCTGAATATCCATCAGTTGATCAGCGCTGGTGAACGGCCCGTGAGCTTCACGATAGGCAACGATGGCCCGAGCCCGGGCGGGGCCGATGCCTTCGAGTTCCTGCGCCAGCAATTCGGCGTCCGCGGTATTGATATTCACCGGCCCTGCGACCGCCAGCGATGAGATAAGAAGGCCTGCTGCGGCAAGCCATGGTCTGAAGAACATCATGATTCCACTCCTGTGTTGGTGACGCAGCCGCGCTCGCGGCCGGTGATGACACAGTAGAGGGCGCGCGGTCAGCAAACAGCCCCGGAAATGCAGCCAATACCGCCTGAAATTACGAAGCCAGGCGGGGCACGCCCAGATCGGCTTCAAAACGGAAACTTGCTGTGGGCCGGGTCGAATCCCATTGCTTGCAGGTCGGACACTGCCATTGCAGGACTCGTCCGGAGAACCCGCATTCCTCGCAGCGATAGCTTGGGTTGGCTTCGGACAACATACGCAATGCGCGGGTGATCCTGCGCAGGCCCTGCTCCTCACTCGCCTCTTCCGCCAACGCCGCTTCGGTATTTCCGCTCTCGTTGCTCTCGTCGCCGCGCAGTGTGCGCATCAGATCACTCAACATCGGATTGGTCCGAATAAAATCCAGGATGCACTCGTAGGTAATCGGGTCATCGAAGGTCTCATCGACAATCGCCGCATAGGCGAGCCCGGCCTTGAGTCCGGGTTGCTTGGCCACCATCGCCGAGAGGAATCTGTCGAGACCTGCCCTGTCTCCCATCGCCATGTGGCAGCGACGAAGGGACGGCAGCGCCAGTGGCGCGAAACCAGGGTCACTCTCGATGACTTTGCGATACAGGCGTGAGGCCAGTTTGAAATCGCCTTCGTTTGCGGCCATTTCGGCCCGCATCATCGTGCCACGCAGACCGTCCCGATCTGCTGATCTTGCCCTGCGCAGGAATTCACGGGCCGCTTCAGTGTTTTCTGCGCTGAGCGCTTTCTGTGCCAGCTCACAATAATAGTGGGCGACCACAGGGCTGCGGCCGTCATGGGTCTGGTCCGCGAGGCGATCCCGGATCGCGATAGCCTGCTCCCATTCCCGCTCCTGTTCGTAGATCAACACCAGCCTCTCGAGCGCCTCGCGGCGATATTCAGGGCGATCGGCAAGACGGATGAAATACTCTTCAGCCCGATCCAGTAACCCGGCCTTCAGATGATCTTCAGCCAGTTCGCGCAATGCGTGCTCGCGCTGGCGCCGGGGCAGATCCTTGCGCTCGAA
This sequence comes from uncultured Gammaproteobacteria bacterium, assembly GCA_963704875.1. Taxonomy (GTDB): domain Bacteria; phylum Pseudomonadota; class Gammaproteobacteria; order Steroidobacterales; family XN24; genus CAMYOC01. The sequence goes on from CAVPIA010000006.1 coordinate 158,916, forward strand.
GATATTGTGATGAATCTGGATCGCGCGGTTTATTTCGCCGCGGCGACGGAACAGGCTGCCGAGCGCAAAGTGCGTCTCAATGGTGTCCTTGTCGACATCCACCATGCGCACGAACACTTCCAGCGCCTTGTCCGGCTCTTCGTTAAGGAGGAAATTGAGACCGGCGAAATAGTCGGTGTCGAGGCGGGAAGCATCACTGAAACGCGCGGCTCCCGGCGCTGTCCTGCGGGCGAAATACCAGCCCGCGGCTGCCGCGGCGACAAACAGCAGGATAAGCAGCAGCGCTGAATCAGCCGCCATCCGCTAACGGCAATTTCTGCAGATTCTCGATTTCAGCTTCGGTCTTGTTGATGGTCTTTTTCAGACGGCGTTTTTCGCGTACCGAGCGCAACAGCCAGAACGAGGCTGTCAATAAGCCCAGCAGCCAGCCGGTAGCCAGGCAAGCGATAAATGCATACGCCACCGGCACATCGACGACGCCAAAGCCAAGATCAATCTGAATCGCGTCAGGGTTGAGCCAGGCGAAGCCGCCGGCGAACGCCAGGGCGGCCAGCACGACGATAATCAACAGGATTCTGCGCAACATCATCATCAGCGGATATCCCAGGTTCCTTCCTGCGTCCCGGACTGTTTGGCAATGGGTCTAATGCAACAGACTGCCGCCAGGGTCCACCTAGCTGCGGATGGGATTTTCGCGGCCCGCATTGACCCGCTCACGCAGATCCTTGCCAGGCTTGAAATGGGGCACGTACTTGCCCGACAGCGCCACCGCTTCACCGGTTTTGGGGTTGCGCCCCATGCGTGGCGGGCGGAAATGCAAAGAGAAACTGCCGAAGCCACGAACCTCGATCCGATGACCCGCGGACAGGCTGTCGCTCATCACGTCGAGCATGTGCTTGACCGCCAGCTCGACATCCTTCGCGGGCAGATGTTTCTGCTTACGTGAGATGCTGTCGATAAGCTCCGACTTAGTCATAAGCCTTTGTCTCCAAACAGAACTTCGCAGTTAGTAGCTTTACCACATCAGCGCCGCCAAAGACAGGACCGCCCGGTTTCCCGGGCGGTCCTTATCTGGTCAGGAGTCGTCCTGGCCCGAGATCTGCTCTTTCAGCAGATCGCCAAGACTGGTGCCGGAGACGGACTCGGAAGTCCGGTAACTCTGCACCGCCACAGCCTCTTCATAGACTTCCTTAGCCTTGATCGAGAGGCTGATCGCCCGGGTCTTGCGGTCAATGCCGATAAATCGCGCTTCCACTTCTTCGCCAACCTTGAGCACGGTCCGCGCATCTTCCACCCGATCGCGGGCCAGTTCAGAGGCTCGCAAGTGGCCCTCAATGCCGCCGATATCAAGCAAGGCGCCGCGGGCATCCACTTCGGTGACCGTGCCTTTGACGATACTGCCCTTGGGATGTTCTGCGAGGAAAGCCGAGAACGGATCGCGGTCAAGCTGCTTGATGCCCAGTGAGATGCGCTCACGATCGGCATCGATAGACATCACCACGGCCTCAACCTCGTCGCCCTTCTTGTAGTTGCGTACTGCTTCCTCGCCCGGGATATCCCAGGAGATATCAGACAGATGGACAAGTCCGTCAATCCCGCCATCGAGACCGATAAAGATGCCGAAGTCGGTGATCGACTTGATCTGGCCAGAGACTTTGTCGCCACGATTGTGGGTCGCTGAAAATTCACCCCAGGGGTTGGACATACACTGCTTGATGCCCAAGGATACCCGGCGCCGTTCTTCGTCGATATCCAGCACCATCACCTCGACTTCATCGCCCATCTGGACGACTTTCGCCGGGCTGACGTTCTTGTTGGTCCAGTCCATTTCGGACACATGAACCAGGCCTTCCACGCCATCATCGATCTCGACGAAACAACCGTAGTCAGCAATGTTGGTGACTTTGCCGAACAGCCGGCTTCCCGGCGGATAGCGACGCGCCAGATCCTGCCACGGGTCATCACCAAGCTGCTTCATCCCCAGCGATACGCGGCAACGCTCGCGATCAAATTTCAGCACCTTGACCTGAACTTCGTCGCCTACATTAACCACCTCGGAGGGATGCTTGACGCGCTTCCAGGCCATATCGGTGATATGCAGCAAACCATCGATGCCGCCGAGATCAACAAATGCGCCGTAGTCGGTCAGGTTCTTGACGATACCCGGCATCACCACGCCTTCCTGGAGATTCTCCATCAGCGCTTCGCGCTCGGCGCTGTACTCGTCCTCCACTACAGCACGGCGGGAAACCACGACATTATTGCGCTTGGGATCGAGCTTGATGATCTTGAATTCGAGGACCTTGCCCTCGAGATAAGACGGGTCGCGGACCGGGCGTACGTCGACCAGCGAGCCGGGCAGGAAAGCCCGCACCAGGTCGAGTTCGACAGTAAAGCCGCCCTTTACCCGGCCATTGATAATTCCCTTGACGATCTCGCCCTTCTCGAAAGCCTCTTCGAGCACGGACCAGGTCCTTGCGCGCTTGGCCTTGTCACGGGAAAGGCGGGTTTCGCCAAATCCGTCTTCGACCGCATCCAGCGCCACTTCGACTTCGTCACCGACGACCACTTCGATCTGGCCCTTGTCGTCACGAAACTGTTCAGCGGGGATAACGGCCTCAGACTTGAGGCCTGCGTTGACGATGACCACGTCGTCGTTAACGTCGACCACAAAACCGGTAATGATCGCGCCAGGCTTAAACGGCTGGCTGGCGATACTCTGTTCAAAAAGTTCAGCAAAAGATTCAGACATGTTGATTAATTCCCCGGCCTTTAGACCAGGACCCGTTAATGCCGCCGTCGCCTTCCCTGACCGGCGGGTGAAATATAAATGGCCCTGCTTCCGTGCAGAGCCACCACTCTACTTGCTCCATCGATACGCTCACGACAGCTCTCTCGCAAACGCATAACACCTAAAAACTATTCGCTTCCCGATCCGCTCCCAAGGCCGGTTTCAGACCGGCTTTAGGGACTCCGCTGGCCGTCACCAGGCGCATCACCCCGCAGAGAATCCTGCAGATGGTTAACGACCCGCTGCACGACCTGCTCGATACTCATGCTGGTCGTGTCGATCTCCAGCGCATCCGCCGCAGGTATCAGCGGCGAGGCTTCGCGCTCCCGATCACGCGCATCTCGCTCCGCGATCTCTGTACAAAGACTCCTAAGATTAGCATCAAAACCCTTCTCTATCAACTGCTTATAACGGCGCTGGGCGCGGGCTTCGGCACTGGCCGTGAGGAACACCTTGGCCGTCGCGTCGGGAAAGATCACGGTCCCCATATCACGCCCGTCCGCGACCAGTCCCGGCAAGCGCCGGAATCCATGCTGAAGCTCAACCAGCGCCGCCCGCACCGGCGGCAAGGCGGCCACTTTTGAAGCGAGATTGCCGCAGGTCTCGGTGCGAATATCGGCAGTCACGTCCTGGCCCTCCAGCAGCACGCACTCCCCACCCTGATCATTGACCGCAAACTCGACATCCAGCCCCGCTGCCAGCGCGGCAAGCGATGGCGCGTCGTCGAGAGCCACCTTGTGGCGCGCGGCGGCAACGGCCACCAGTCGATAAAGCGCCCCGCTATCCAGCAGGCGCCAGTCCATCTGCTCGGCAACCAGTCGGCAGATCGTGCCTTTGCCCGAGCCACTGGGTCCGTCTACCGCAAGGACCGGCGCGATCATCCGTTCACCCGCAGGGGGAAACCAACCGAGCGCGCGAGCTCGGCAAAACCTGGAAACGAGGTGTCTACGTTGCTGATGTCCGATATCTGGATTGGGCCGCTCGCCGCCAGGCCGGCGACGGCCATCGACATCGCGACCCGGTGATCGCCCTCACTGTCCACACTACCCGGACCGATACTGCCACCCTCAACGTCCATGCCATCGTCGGTCTCATGAACGCTGACGCCAACGCCGGCAAGCGCCCGCGCCATGGCGGCGATCCGATCCGACTCCTTGACCCTCAACTCCGCTGCACCACGAACCCGGGTCAGACCGTGTGCCGCCGCCGCGGCAACAAACAGGACGGGGAATTCGTCTATGGCCAAAGGCACCAACTCCGGCGGCACATCTATGCCTTGCAGATCACTGCGTTGCACCCATAGATCAGCGACCGGCTCGGCGCCCAGCTGGCGCTGATCACGGATCTCAATTCGCGCGCCCATCATGCGGAGAATATCCAGCAAACCGGTACGTGTCGGGTTAAGGCCGACGCCTCGGATCAACAGCCCCTCGTCGGCACGCAACAAGCCTGCAACGAGAAAAAAGGCAGCGGAGGAGAAATCTGCGGGCACGCCGATATGCCCGCCGCTGAGGACGCAGGGTCCCTTTATCGCAGCGTGATTCTGATCAAAAACAATCGGAGCACCCAGAGATTGCAGCATGCGCTCGGTGTGGTCGCGCGATACAGCGGGTTGTCTCACCACCGTCGTACCGGAGGCCGACAAGCCGGCCAGCAGGATCGCCGATTTCACCTGCGCACTGGCGACAGGCAATGTGTAGTCGATCCCGGTCAGACCAGCGCCAGGCCGAGCCGGGCCGCCGAGCCTGATCGGCGGGTGCCCGTTGCTTGCCGATATCTGTGCGCCCATCTGCCGCAAAGGCGCCGCGATACGCTCCATTGGTCGTGATCTTAGCGAAGCATCGCCAGTCAATTCGGCCTTGATTCCCAATCCTGCGAGCAGGCCAGTCAACAATCGGATACCGGTACCGGAGTTGCCCATATCAAGCGGCCCTTCGGGGTCGCGCAAACCGCGCGGGCCGGGTCCGGTCACACGCAATCGATCCCTGTCCACGCTTTCTACCCGCACGCCCAGCGCCTCGACTGCCGCCCGTGTTGCACGGCAATCAGCGCTATCCAGAAATCCGTCTACCTCTATCGGACCGGCCGCAATCGACCCCAGCAGCAGCGCTCGATGGGAAACAGACTTGTCTCCAGGCACAGACAGGCTGCCGCCAATTCGCGACGCCGGAACCGAAACCCAGGCGAAGGCAGTCACAAGCGTATTTGTATAAATTGCAAGGTAAACAGGTGTCGGGACGCCATCAGCCGCCGTCGCTCTCGTCGTTATCACCCGGGCCCAACACCTGACTCAGGGCATCGAGAAGCCGATCGTTCTCACTCGTCGTGCCGATACTGATCCTCAGATGCTGATCCAGGCCGTAGTTCGCTACCGGGCGTACGATGACGGAACTGCGCAGCAGGGCGTCATAGATAGCCGCAGCATCCTGCCCCATTTCCACCAGCACGAAGTTCCCGGCCGACGGCACGTATTCCAGTCCCAGGTTGGCAAATCCGTGTTGCAGTCGCTCACGCTCGCCGGCATTGAGTTCAACCGATCGCGCCAGATGCTGATGGTCCTCAAGTGCCGCCAGCGCGGCGGCATTGGCCACCACATTGACATTAAAAGGTTGCCGCACTCGCTCCAGGATCTGCGCAATCCCCGGCGCCGACACCGAATACCCTACTCTCAGCCCGGCAAGGCCAAACGCCTTCGAAAACGTGTGTGTGACGATCAGATTCGGGAATCGATCCAGCCAGTCCACGCAGTCCGGATAGTCCGGATCATCCATATATTCGGCATACGCCTGATCCACGACCACCAGCGTTTCCTGCGGTACCTGTTCAAGAAAGTTACGCAGGGGCTCGGCCCGCAACCAGGTGCCGGTAGGGTTATTCGGATTGGCGATAAACACCAGTCGGGTCTTGTCATTGATCAGATCGGCCATCGCCGTCAGATCATGGCCGTACGCCCCCTCGCTGCCCGGTGCCAGCGCCGGCGCAACTCTGCCCGTCGCCCCAACGGCCTGGATCGCGATCGGATACACGGCGAACGCGTATTGAGAGTGGATCGCCTCCAGCGAGGCTTGCAGGAATGCCTCCGCGATCATCACCAACACGTCGTTGGAACCATTGCCCAGCGTAATACACGCGGGATCTAGACCATGACGATGGCCCAGCGCCTGCTTGAGATCAAAACCACCGCCATCCGGATAGCGCGACAAACTGCTGTCAGTACATGCCTGGATCGCATCGAGCGCGCGCTTGCCCGGGCCCAGGGGATTCTCGTTCGATGCCAGCTTGACGATATTGGTAACGCCGTACTCCCGTTCGAGCTCGCTGATCGGCTTTCCGGGCAAGTAGGGTTTCAGACTTGCCACGCCGGGCGCGGCGAGACGCAGATACGGATTACTCATGGCGTCCACTCCTCCGTCGCCGCTTCGTGCACGAATTGATTTACGGCGAGGAACCCGATTCTAAAGGATTGCGCAGGGATAGGAGCCAAGCACCCGGAACAAAGACGCAGAGACCTCCAGATCCTTCAGCGCGGCGGCGATTTTGGGATCCTCGGCATGACCTTCTACGTCGACAAAAAACACATAGTCCCATTTGCCACGATTGGAGGGGCGCGATTCGATACGGGTCATGCTGATGCCGTGTTTGGCCAGCGGGAACAGGATATCGTGCAGGGCGCCTGCCTTGTGTCTGGCAGCGAGCAACAACGAGGTCTTGTCCTGGCCGCTGGGCGGGAAAAGTTCCCTGCCGATCACCAGGAAGCGGGTCGTGTTGTCCGGCCGATCTTCAATATTCGCCATCAGCACACGCAGCCGATAGACCTCTGCCGCGGCCTCGCCTGCGATCGCGGCGGCGTTGTCCTCGTCCCGTGCCAGCCGGGCTGCCTCCGCGTTGCTGCTGACAGCGATACATTCGGCCTCGGGTAGCTTCTGCTCCAGCCATGCCCGACACTGCGCCAGCGACTGCTGATGCGAGTAGACCCGTTGGATATCCTCCAGACTGTCCACCTTGCCGAGCAAGTGCTGGCGGATACGCAACTCGACTTCCCCGCAGATTCTGAGCTGAGAAGTCAGGAACATATCAAGGGTATTGTTCACCGTGCCCTCGGTCGAATTCTCGACCGGCACGATGCCAAAATCCGCAACGCCGGATTCGACCTCGTGGAACACCTCATCGATAGTCGACAGGGACAAGGCTCTGACCGAGTGACCGAAGTGCTTCAACACGGCAGCCTGGGTAAAAGTGCCTTCCGGTCCGAGGAACGCGACCTTTAGTGGCTCTTGCTGAGCAAGGCAGGCAGACATGATTTCACGGAATAAGCGGACCATTTCCTCATCACGCAACGGCCCCTGATTACGTTCGACGACTTTGCGCAACACCTGGGCCTCGCGTTCCGGCCGGTAAAAATCCCTGGTCCGGACCTTTTCGCCCGCCTTGCTGGATCCCACCGCTTGCGCCGCCTGCGCCCGAGCGCTGATCAGACTCTGAATCTGTTCGTCCAGACTATCGATCTGGCCGCGGATCGCATCCAGATCAGACGGCGCTTGCGTGTCGTCGGTCATCGAAATCCCGCCTAGATAACGCGCATATTGAGTACGCCTTTGATACCAGCAACCTGTTGCAACGTGGCTTCCGGCGCCTCCCCTTCAACATCAACAAGCGTGTAGGCGATCTCGCCACGGGACTTGTTCAGAAGGTCGACAATATTGACGCCGGCTTCGGCAAGACGGGTGGAAATCTGACCCACCATGTTGGGGACGTTCAGATTGGAAATGGTGATTCGCTGACCTTCGGTGCGCGGCATCACCGCTTCCGGGAAATTGACCGAATGCCGAATGTTGCCGTTTTCGAGAAACTCACGAAGATTGTCGGCCACCATCGCCGCGCAATTCTCTTCCGCTTCACCGGTGGAGGCACCCAGGTGTGGCAGCGCCGTCACCCGCGGATGATTGCGGATCTTGTTGTTCGGGAAATCACTTACGTAGGCGGCCAGATGACCGGAATCAAGCGCCTGCAGCACCGCGTCGTCGTCAACGATACCGCCACGGGCGAAATTCAGCAGGATGCCGCCGGGCTTCATCAGTGCCAGGCGCTCTGCGTTGACCAGATTGCGAGTGGCGTCGTTCAGCGGTACGTGAAGGGTGACAAAGCTCGACTGGCTGAACAGATGATCCAGCGTCGTCGCCTGCTTGATGCCTGAAGACAGCTGCCACGCGCGTTGCACGGTGAGCTGCGGATCAAAACCAATCGCCTTCATGCCGAGAGCCAACGCGGCGTTAGCGACCTCACCGCCGATAGCGCCAAGTCCGACCACACCCAGGGTGCGGCCCGGCAACTCAAAGCCGGCATATTTTTTCTTGCCCGCTTCGACCAGCTTGCGGACCGAAGCATCATCGCCGTCGAGCTCGCGCACGTAATTCCAGCCCTGACAGATATTCCGCGCGCCGAGCAGCAGACCCGCAATGACCAGTTCTTTCACCGCGTTCGCGTTGGCGCCAGGCGCATTGAATACAGGGATTCCACGTCGGGTCATCGCCTCAAGCGGGATATTGTTGACCCCGGCACCTGCGCGGGCAATGGCCTTGACGCTGTCGGCAATACCCATCGAATGCATATCTGCGGAGCGCACCATGATCGCGTCGGGATGACCGATCTCGGAAGCCACTTCGTACCGATCTCGAGGCAAGCGACGCAGCCCGGCGATCGCGATGTTGTTCAGGGTCAGGATTTTGAAGCTCATTTGTCTCTACCTGCAGCCAGATTTTGCGCCCCGGGGCGCGACCGGTCCATTATGCCGCGTTGCACCATATAAGGATACGTTCTGTGTGGTCTGATTTCGGGCAGCCTGGAAGCCCGGTCGTAGCCTCTTCCGTGTCCTCGGCTCCGTAGATCTGGCCAAACGCGGTCAGCACGCCGTCACAATCGTGATCATCATCGCGCGGGCCGGTCTAAGCCACGCGGGCGCCGGAACAAATGGCGCCTGCGGAGCAGTTCGCTAGCCGTGGCGACGCTCGAAATCCGCCATGAAATCGACCAGCGCCTGCACGCCACCCAGCGGCATGGCGTTGTAGATGCTGGCCCGCATGCCGCCCACCGAACGATGCCCCTTGAGGTTGGTCAGACCCGCCGACCTGGCCTCATCGAGAAAGCTGCCATCCAGGTTTGCATCCGCCAAAGTGAACGGCACGTTCATCCAGGACCGGCAATCCTCGCGCACCGGGTTGGCATAGAACGGCGAGTCATCAATGGTCTGGTAAAGCAGCTCCGATTTCGCGCGGTTGATCCTAGCCATACTCTCAAGACCGCCCTGTTGCAGCAGCCAGCGAAACACCAGCCCAGCCATGTACCAGGCATAGGTGGGCGGCGTATTCAGCATCGAACCGGCCGCCGCCATTGGCGCATAACTGAGCATCTGCGGCGTCGATTCCCGCGCCTTGTCTACAAGGTCTTCACGCACGATGACAATCGTCAAACCTGCGGGACCAATGTTCTTTTGCGCGCCCGCATAGATCACACCAAAACGGGACACATCCAGCGGTCGCGAGAGAATGGTCGAAGACATATCTGCCACCAGCGGCACCCCGCCGCTCTCCGGGATGGCATGGAACTCGACGCCACCGATAGTCTCGTTCGGCGTGTAATGCAGGTAGCTTGCATCAGGTCGAAGTTGCCACTGCGCCGGATCGGGGATCTCGGTAAAGTTGCTGTCGGCGGAACTGGCGGCCGCGCGGGCATCACAATGACGCTGAGCCTCGGCCAGCGCCTTTTTCGACCAGCTCCCTGTGACCACGTAGTCGGCCTTGCCGTCGACCGGCGTGAGGTTGAGAGGCACCGCCCCGAACTGGGTGGTAGCGCCGCCCTGAACAAACAGGACTTTGTAGTCCGCGGGGATATCCAGAAGGCTCCGCAGATCTGCTTCAGCCTGCTCCGCAATCCCGACAAACTCTTTGCTGCGATGGCTGAGCTCCATGACCGACATGCCACATCCGCGCCAGTCTGTAAGCTCTTGCTTTGCTTGCTCCAGTACCTCGAGAGGCAGCGCCGCCGGTCCGGCGCTGAAATTGAACACCCGTGCCATGTTTGCTCCGTTTGATGCCTGTTGAGACCTGCTGATCAGTCGAGGTCGCCGCCTTCTTCGTCGTCTCCGTCCTCATCCTCACTGCCGCGCGGCAGTGTATCCAGACCCACCAGGTTGTCACCCTTGTCCAGCCGGATCAGTCGCACGCCCTGAGTGTTACGACTCATGGTAGAAATCTCTGCCGCCGGCGTCCGCACCAGCGTGCCAAAGCTGCTGATCAGGACGATTTCGTCTTCGTCGTCCACCTGCAGCGCACCTACCAGCGGCCCGTTACGACCTGAGGTCTGGATTGCGATCAGACCCATGCCGCCACGGCCCTGCACGGTGTAGTCAGCCAGCGGTGTGCGCTTGCCATAGCCATGCTCGGTGGTGGTCAGGATTTCGCCGTCGCCAACGATGATCAGCGAGATCACCCGCTGCCCCTTGCCAAGGCGGATACCGCGAACGCCGGCCGCACCACGACCCATCGCACGCACGTCTGCTTCGCGGAACCGGATGGCTTTGCCGCTGGTGGCGAACAGCATGATGTCGCTGCTGCCGTTGGTCAGGGCCACATCTACCAACGCGTCATCACCACGCAGATCGACCGCGATGATGCCGTTGGCCCTTGGCCGCGAGAACGCAGGCAACGGCGTCTTCTTGACCGTGCCATGCGCGGTTGCCATGAACACGAAACGGTCCTCCTCGTACTCACGGATCGGCAGAACGGCGGTAATCCGCTCACCATCTTCGAGTGGCAGCAGATTTACCATTGGCTTGCCGCGCGATCCGCGGCCGGCCTGCGGCAGCTCGTATACCTTCAGCCAGTACATCTTGCCGCGCGTGGAAAAACACAACAGCGTGTCGTGGCTGTTGGCGATAAACAGCTTGTCGACAAAGTCTTCCTGTTTCATCCGCGTTGCGGACTTGCCGCGGCCGCCGCGTCGTTGCGCCTGGTAGGTGCCGGTTGGTTGCGATTTGGCATAGCCGCCATGGGTCAGAGTCACGACCATGTCGGCCTCCGGGATCAGATCCTCAAGCGTCAAATCGACGCGATCCTCCAGAATCTCGGTCCGGCGCTCATCGCCAAAGGCGTCGCGCACTTCCTCCAGTTCGCCACGGATCACTGCAGACAGCCGGTCAGGGCTGGCCAAGATCTCTAGCAAATCATTAATTTTATCTAGTAGATCTTTGTATTCATTAACTATTTTGTCCTGCTCAAGACCGGTCAATCGATGCAATCTGAGGTCCAGGATGGCCTGCGCCTGAGTCTCAGAGAGACGGTATCCCTCGTCGGTCAGGCCGAATTCAGGGGCCAGCGTATCCGGGCGCGTTGCGCGGGCGCCGGTGCGCTCGAGCATCCCGGTGACCTGACCCGGTGCCCACAATCGATCCAGCAGCCCGGCCCGGGCTTCCGCCGGCGAGGCCGCGCGTTTTATCAGCTCGATGACCTCATCGATATTGGCCAGCGCCACCGCGAGACCTTCAAGCACATGCGCACGATCACGCGCCTTGCGCAACTCGAAGATAGTGCGGCGGGTGACGACCTCGCGGCGATGGCGCAGGAACGCCGCCAACATCTGCTTGAGATTCAGCAGCTTTGGCTGGCCATCGACCAGCGACACCATGTTGATGCCAAAAACACTCTGCATGGGCGTGTGCTTGAACAGATTATTCAGCACCACCTCCGGCACTTCATTGCGCCGCAGTTCGATCACCATGCGCATGCCGTCCTTGTCAGACTCGTCGCGCAGCTCGGTGATCCCTTCCATCTTCTTTTCCCGCACCAGCTCGGCGATCTTCTCGAGCAATCGCGCCTTGTTCACCTGATACGGCAGTTCAGTGACGATGATCGCCTGCTTGCTGCTGTCGCGGACATCTTCGACATGGGTCCGGGCACGGACGTAGATGCGGCCGCGCCCCGTCAGATAGGCCTCGCGGATGCCGTTGGCCCCATTGATCATCCCGGCAGTAGGGAAATCCGGGCCGGGCAGATATTCCATCAACTGGTCGATCTCCAGCGACGGATCGTCGATCAGGCCGATACAGGCACTGACCACCTCGGTCAGATTATGCGGCGGGATATTGGTCGCCATGCCTACCGCGATACCGGCAGAGCCATTGATCAGCAGATTAGGCAGACGTGTGGGCAGGACCGCCGGCTCGAACTCTGACTCGTCGTAGTTGGCGACAAAGTCAACGGTCTCTTTCTCGATGTCGGCAAGCAGCTCGTGAGCAATCCGCGCCATCCGGACTTCGGTATAGCGCATGGCCGCCGGCGCATCGCCATCTACCGAGCCGAAGTTTCCCTGCCCGTCGACCAGCATGTAACGCATCGAAAAAGGCTGCGCCATACGCACGATCGTGTCGTAGACCGCAGTGTCGCCATGCGGATGGTATTTACCGATGACATCACCGACCACGCGGGCCGATTTCTTGTACGCCTTGTTGTAGTCATTGCCCAGCTCGCGCATGGCAAAAAGCACGCGGCGGTGGACCGGTTTAAGGCCATCTCGGACATCGGGTAGGGCCCGTCCGACGATCACGCTCATCGCGTAATCGAGGTAGGACTTCTTCATCTCGTCTTCGAGATTAACGTGGAGGACTTCGCGTGCGACTTCTGCCATACGGGGGGCTTGATTTCTCTGGATTTAAGGGTGCTTGGCCGGGGGAATTTCGGCCGGCTTGAAAAGTGGCATATGGTACCACGTTCGGGCCCATCGGCGGGGCCTCGCGGACGCCTGCTGGCCCACGAGCCGGGCCAGAGCTCAGCCCCGGCTGTCAGGGCTGCCCAGCACCGCCGCCATTGACTTCGGGCAGGGCTTGCTGACAACGCCTTTTTCGGTGATCAGGGCGTCGATCAGGGCCGCCGGAGTGACATCAAAGGCCGGATTCTCGAACCCGACGCCATCCGGCGGACCTGCCGCGCCGGCCGCGCTCCAGACTTCCTGCCCGGCGCGCTGTTCGATCGGGATCTCATCGCCACTTGCTGTGGCCATGTCCACGGTTGAGGACGGGGCAACCACCATCACCCGGGTTCCGTGGTGACGGGCGATCAGCGCCAGACTGTAGGTGCCGATCTTGTTGGCCACATCGCCATTGGCTGCCACCCGATCGGCGCCCACAATCAGCCAGCCCGGGCGCTGAAGCCGGAACATCTGTGCCATCGCAGAATCGGCCAATACGGTCACCGGCAGCCCGTCACGGGCAAGTTCCCAGGCGGTCAATCTGGAGCCCTGCAACCACGGCCGGGTCTCCCCCGCATAGACGCGTTCTACCTTTCCGGCGGCCCAGGCTTCCCGGATGACCCCCAGGGCGGTGCCAAATCCACCCGTGGCCAGTGCGCCGGCATTGCAATGGGTCACTACCGGCTTGCAGCCCTCGATCAATGCCGCCCCGAGGCGACCCATTTCATGGTTCCTCTGAATATCTTCGTGGTGGATTTCGCGCGCGACATCCAGCGCCTTCTGCCAGCTGCCAGTCGCGGCAGGTCCGACCGCGGCCCGCACCCGGTCCAGGGCCCAATGCAGGTTGGCAGCGGTCGGGCGGGCCGCGGCAAGCAGCGAGAAGCCATGCTCCAGAACGGCCTGATCCGGGCCAGCCGATTGCGCCTGCTTTGCCTGACCCTGGCCAGCTTGATCCTGGCCAGCTTGACCCTGTTCTGCCTGACCCTGTTCTGCCTCACGATAAGCGAGCACAGCACCGTAGGCGGCGGTAATACCGATAGCCGGGGCGCCTCGCACCACCATGTCACGGATCGCATCAGCTACCGCCTGGGGGGTATCCAGTCTCAGGTAGCGCTCTACACCCGGCAACACGCGCTGATCCAGCAGGACACATGCATCGTCCTGCCAGGCGGCTGTCGCCACCGGCTGCCAGACACGCTCCGCTATTGTTGTGGTCATCGTCAAAACTCCCAGCCAGGTCTGATGAGGAAAATCACGGTCAGAGACGGGCGCGGGCCGGCTCGCATACAATGCGCACTGCCATTTCAGCGCACAACACGGGTCTTTGCACAGGATGGAGAAAGTCGACACGCTGATCAATGCCCGCTGGGTGATCCCGGTGGCGCCGGACTGTGTGCCGCGTGAGCATTGCAGCCTGGTTCTGCATCATGGACGCATCCTCGACTTGCTGCCCGAGACCGAAGCACGCGCCCGGTATGACGCCAGGGAGATCATCGAACGGCCCACCCATGCCCTGATCCCCGGCCTGGTCAACAGCCACACTCACGCCGCGATGAGCTTGCTGCGAGGGCTGGCTGACGACCTGCCGCTGATGGAGTGGTTGAAAAACCATATCTGGCCGGTCGAGAGACAATGGGTTGGGCCAGAATTTGTTGCCGACGGTAGCGAGCTTGCGATTGCTGAAATGCTCCGTGGCGGTACCACCTGTTTCAACGATATGTATTTCTTTCCCGATGTGACGGCTCGCACAGCCGCCCGGCTGGGAATCCGGGCCTGCGTCGGCCTGATCGTGCTGGACCATCCCAGCGCATGGGCCGAGTCTGCCGCTGAATACCTGAGCAAGGGACTTGTGCTGGCGGACGAATACAAGGGTCATCCATTGATCAGCTGCGCGTTTGCCCCGCACGCGCCGTATACAGTGGGCGACGAAACCCTGGTCAAGGTGCGCAAGCTTTCCGATGAGCTCGAGCTGCCGATCCACACGCATCTTCATGAAACGGCGGACGAAATCAAGTCCAGCGTCAGCGCCTTCGGCGAGCGGCCCCTGGCGCGATTCGCCCGCCTCGGACTGATGACGCCGTTGCTGCAGGCCGTGCACATGACCCAGTTGTACGAAGCCGAAATTCAGGCCGCCGCGCGTGCGGGTATCAACGTCGTGCATGCCCCGCAATCGAATATGAAGCTGGCCAGTGGTGCCTGCCCGGTCGAGAGTCTGCTGGCGGCCGGGATCAACGTGTCGCTGGGGACAGACGGCGCCGCCAGCAACAATGACCTTGATATGCTCAGCGAGATGCATACCGCAAGTCTGCTGGCGAAACATGTTGCGGCCAATGCCCAGGCACTTGATGCCCCCGCCAGCTTGCGGATGGCAACGCTAAATGGCGCCGAGGCGCTGGGTCTTGGCGAAGTCACCGGTTCGCTGGAAGCGGGAAAATGGGCGGACATCACCTGTATCGATCTGGCACCACTCAACACGCAGCCGGTCTATGACCCCGTTGCGCAGATCGTTTACTCGGCCAACCGCGACCAGGTCAGCGACGTCTGGGTCGGTGGCCGTCAACAATTGAGCGGAGGACGCCTGACACGGATTGATACGGACGATCTGGCCGCACGCGCGGCCGCATGGGGTAAACGTATCGGATCCGGCGAGGAGGAATCGAATTGAGCGCTGACGCCCGTGAGAATGTGGATCTTCAGGAGATCGCCAAGTTTGACGATCTGGCCGAACGCTGGTGGGACCCACAAGGCGACTTCCGTCCACTCCACGACATCAACCCGGTACGCCTGGAGTACATTGCCGAGCGTGCACCGCTGAAGGGCAAGAAAGTCCTCGATGTTGGCTGCGGCGGCGGTATTCTGGCGGAGAGCATGGCCCGGCTCGGGGCGGAGGTTTCAGCGATCGACATGGCGGAAGCACCCCTGGCGG
This sequence comes from uncultured Gammaproteobacteria bacterium, assembly GCA_963704875.1. GTDB lineage: Bacteria > Pseudomonadota > Gammaproteobacteria > Steroidobacterales > XN24 > CAMYOC01. Next base: position 174,371 of record CAVPIA010000006.1, read on the forward strand.
TCGCCCGTCTGCATCTGGAAAAAACAGACCTGAGTGTAGATTACCGAAAAAATACAGCGGAACAGGAGGCGGCCAGCGGCAAAAGCTATGACGTCGTCACCTGTCTCGAAATGCTTGAGCATGTCCCGGAGCCGGCCTCCGTCATTCAGGCCTGTCGCGACCTGGTGAACCCTGGCGGCCACGTTTTCTTCTCCACAATCAACCGCAATGCCAAGGCGTTCATGATGGCCATCGTCGGCGCAGAGTATGTGCTCCGGCTTTTGCCCCGGGGCACGCACGAATACGCGAAGCTGATCAGACCCTCGGAATTGGCGAAATGGGCCCGGGCGGCCGGACTCGAGCTGGAGGAACTCACCGGCATGCACTACAACCCGTTCACCCGCGCCTGCACCCTCGGCGGTAATGTCGATGTCAACTATTTGATGCATACCCGACGCCTTGCCAATGACGACCACTCCTGACCGGCGTCGCGCACTGCTGCTGGATCTCGACGGCACGCTGGCGGATACCGCGCCCGACCTGGCCGCGGCGCTCAACTCGGTCCGGGTCGAGGAAGGCCTTGCCGAATTGCCGCTGGTAGAGATTCGAAATTTCGTCTCACATGGCGCACCGCAACTGGTACGCCTGGGGTTCGGAGAAGAGCTTGCCGAAGACGAGTTCGAGCGTCTGCGCCTGCGATTGCTGAATTTCTACAGTCAGGCGATTTGCACACATACCCGGCTGTTTCCGGGCTTTGCAGAAGTATTGCAATCGATAGAGGATCATGGGCACCGCTGGGGTGTGGTGACGAACAAGCCCGGCTGGCTGACGGATCCGCTAATGAGCGCGCTGGAGCTGGATCATCGTGCAGGCAGCGTTGTCAGTGGTGATACGCTGGACCAGCGAAAGCCACACCCTGCCCCGCTGCTGCATGCCGCAGAGCAGATGCAGATCGAGGCATCGGCATGCGTCTATGTCGGTGACGCTCGCCGCGACATCGAGGCCGGGCTCGCGGCCGGAATGTATACAGTGGCGGTGCGCTGGGGTTACATCCCTGAACACGATAGCGCCGACGACTGGGACGCCCATCAGGTGATCGACACACCTGCACAACTGTTGGAAATCATGATGCAATCAAGCTCGGAATCTGAACATGGATTGGCGACAAATCCTCACGCCTGAGCTGCTCTCCTGGCTACTGCCGGGCGCCGGTGGTTTGCTGCTGGGGCTGCTGATTGCCAGCCTGATCGCGTTGCGCCGGATTGGCCTGCTGCGCACCGAAATTGCGGTCCGTGACAGCAAGCTGGAAAACCAGGACGCGCTCGAGAAGGAACGCCAGCTGGCCCTGCAACGGGCAGAACAGACGCTGACCGCCACCTTTGGTTCGATGGCCAGTCAGTCGCTGCGCGAAAATAACGAGAGCTTTCTGAACATGGCGCGTGAGCATCTCGGCACGCACCAGGAGAAAGCACGCAGCGACCTGCAGGAGCGCCAGACAGCGATCGAGACCATGGTCAAACCGATACGCGAGGCCTTGCAGAAAACCGAGCAACAGATTGCCGCAGTAGAAAAAGAGCGGAAGGAAGCCTACGGCAGCATCCGCGAACAATTGTCGGCGATGAGCGCCGGTCAGGCATCGCTTCAATCGGAAACGCGGAATCTGGTCAATGCCTTGCGTCGGCCGGAAGTGCGCGGCCAGTGGGGCGAGCTGACTCTGCGCCGTCTGGCGGAACTCGCCGGTATGGTTGAGTACTGCGATTTTTACGAGCAGGAGAACACTCAGACCAGCGAAGGACGGATGCGCCCGGACATGATCATCCGCATGCCCAATGGTCGCGAGCTGATTGTCGATGTAAAGACCCCGCTGGATGCCTACCTTACGGCGATGGAGTGCAGCGACGACATCAGCCGTGAGGCCGCACTGAAGAAGCACGCGGAGAACGTACGCAGCCGGGTACGAGAATTGTCGCTGAAATCCTATTGGGCGAGCTTTGAGCACAGCCCCGAGTTTGTCATTCTGTTTATCCCGGGTGACCAGTTCCTCGCCGCAGCGCTGCAGCGCTTGCCGAAACTGCTTGAGGAAGCGCTGGAACAAAAGGTGATATTGGCGACGCCGACCAGCCTGGTCGCGCTGTTGAAGGCTGTCGCATACGGCTGGAGACAGGTCGCCCTGGAAGAAAATGCGAAAAAGATTCAGGCCCTGGGCGAGGATCTCCACCAGCGCCTGGGCGCGTTTAGCGGTCATCTCTCAAAGCTCGGTCGCCAGCTCGGTTCCAGTGTAGATTCGTACAATGCTGCGGTAGGTTCGCTGGAAAGGAATGTGTTGCCAGGCGCGCGCAAGTTCACCGAGCTTGGGGTATCCAGCCGGCGGCAAATCGAGTCGCTGAATCCGATCGAGACTGCCCCGCGGCGGCCCGAACTGGCCGGCCCTGACCGGCCCGATGAGACGCCGCCGCTGCCGCGCGATACGTCGGACAAATGACCGGCGGTGAGCAGGACCCCGTCCCCGGCGTAGCGGAGGGTTCCGCAGCCTATTACGCGCTGCTGTTCACGCCAAAAAGCCGTCGTGATGCGCTTGCAGCCGTGTTTGCGCTGGGTCGGGAACTCGACCGGATATCCATCCGTCGCGGAGAACCCAGCGTGATCCAGACCAAACTGCGTTGGTGGGATGAGGAGATTCGACGGCTGGTAAAGCGCGAAGCCCGACACCCCATGACCCGGGCACTGGTCTCCGAACCGTCGCTCGCCGGTATCGAGAGTCTGCTTTTGGAGATGGTTGCCTGCACCGCGAGCCTGGCGCAGTCGGTGGCTGCGGCTGACGACAACAAGACCATTGAGATGGATTGCAGAAGGGGCGCAGCCCTGCTGGGCACCGTGGCAGTCATGCTGACAAACGGGCGCGATGCAGATCAGGTATTGATCCCGGCACGTAATATCGGGGCCGCCGGGAGACTCATCGACTTGTTGCGCAGCGAACCCGCGTTACAGTCTTCAAGGCATCTGCTGCTGCCAGAAGCCACAGCAGGTCTGGCTGAGGGCCTGGCAGGCGTGCCCCGCGAGCGGCACGCGGAGCTGGCTCCGATACTCGTTTATGGCGAGATACAACGCCGCCGGCTCGGTGGACCAGACATGCCGCAAGAACCGCGATCACGTCTGACTCGAGCCTTCGATACACTGCGTGATCTGGGGACTGCCTGGCGCACCGCCAGACGTGCAGTCCGAGAGCAGGCACCATCCCAGCACCGGGAAACAAAATGACAAATATTGAGAAATTGACCGACTATGAAACGCGCGCCGGATTATTGGACGGGCGCGTCATTCTGATCACCGGCGCCAGCGCCGGGATCGGCGCGGCACTCGCCAGGCGCAGCGCTGCGCTTGGAGCAACAGTCGTGATGCTGGGCCGCTCAGTCGAGCGGCTGGAGACCGTTTATGACGAAATTGAGCAGGCGGGTGGGCCTCGCCCCGGCATCTTTGTGATCGACTTCCTGACCGCTGGCGGCCCCCAGTACGATCAGCTGTTTGAGGCCGTCAACGACGCATATGATCATCTGGATGGTCTGGTCCACTGTGCCGGCATTCTCGGTGATCGTTCACCCATCGAACAACACGATATCAGCGTCTGGCACCAGGTGATGCAGGTCAATCTGACCGCGCCGTTTATCCTCACCCAGGCCATGTTCCCCCTGCTCCGGCGTTCTGGCGATGCATCAGTGATATTCACCTCCAGTGGTGTCGGCCGGGAGGGACGTGCGTTTTGGGGAGCCTATGCGGTATCCAAATTCGCCACCGAAGGCATGAGCCAGGTACTGGCCTCAGAGGTCGGCGATGGCAGCCCGATTCGTTGCAATGCAGTCAATCCAGGCGCGACGCGTACCGCGATGCGCAGAGCGGCGTTTCCGGGCGAGGACCCGGAGGAGCTGAACACACCGGATCAGGTGTTGAGCCCCTATCTGTATCTGCTTGGCCCGGACAGTCGCACCGTCAACGGACGCTCATTCGACGCGCAGTAGCCAGCACGCTAAAAGGCGCGTCTTGAACGCAAGAACGGCCAAAGACACAGCGACAAGGTTGGTCAGTGCAGATCGGTCACTGTCTAGGGTCTAAGCTGTCCGGCCAGCGGATCAGCGGGCGGCTGATAGCTGCATCGGGCGCGCAACGCACAGTCCCCGCACAGAGGCCGGGCACGGCACACCTGCTTGCCGTGCTCAACGATCAAAGCGTGCAATTCGCCCAGCACATCCGGCTTCGGACCGGTTAGCTGTTCCACCTGCGCGCGCAGCGATTCGTAGGCTCTCGCGCCAGGTGGTACCTCGGCAAGGCCGAGTCGGAACAACAACCGGCGAGTGTAGGCATCGACGACAAACACCGGTCTGCCGAACGCGTAAAGCAGAATGCAATCAGCTGTTTCCCGGCCGATACCATGCAAGGACAGCAGCATGTCCCGCAGCGTCCGGGTGTCCTGCGCCGGTTGCCGGGATCGGGGAATTTCTGCCAGCCACCAATGGCTGAAGACGTTCACCCGGCGCGCTTTTTGACGATAACAGCCAGCGGGTCGCAACAGGGCCTCGAGCCTCGGCCGATCCAGCGCGGCCAACGACTCGGCATGGAGCAAATCCCGACGACGCAATTGTGCGATCGCGCGCGCCGCGTTGGTCCAGCTGGTGTTCTGCACCAGGATCGCACCAAGGCTGATTTCAAACGCGCTGTCCCCGGGCCACCAGGCTTGCTTGCCGTAGGCCGCGGACATGGCCTGAATGAGTTGTTCCAGAGCCGATGCATCCAGGCGGGGGAAGGAGCCCGGAAAGGAATCCAGGGTATTCGCTGACAGCTGTTTCAGCGCCGTCTGGGCCGCACACGCGCCGAGCGCGATCTCGGGTTCGGTCGACGTGCCGGAGGCGCCAGCCCGGCGGCCTTGGACAAGGCGACGATCTCGTCCACGCTCAGATCGCGGAAGTGGCCGGGACGCAGTTCACGTTCCAGTCGTACCGGACCGTAGCCGATCCGGATCAGGCGGCTGACGGTATGACCGAGGGCCTCCCACAGGCGGCGCACTTCACGTTTGCGTCCTTCTGCCAGGGTAACGTGATACCAGCGGTTGATGCCCTCGCCACCGCCGAACTCGATTGACTCGAACCGCGCCGGCCCGTCGTCAAGCTCCAATCCGCGCTTTAGCGAACGCAGGTCGTCGTCAGTCACTTCACCCATCACGCGCACTGCATACTCCCGCAGTACACCGCTTGACGGATGCATCAGGGCATTCGCGAGCTTGCCGTCCGTGGTGAACAGCAATAGCCCGGCGGTATTGACGTCGAGCCTGCCGACCCCGACCCAGCGGGCGCCACGTAAACGCGGCAGCTTTTCATACACAGTCGGCCGACCATCGGGGTCATCATGGGAACAAATCTCGCCGTTGGGCTTGTGATAGGCGATATAGCGATGCGCGCGATCCTCGCTGACCCGCACAGGATTGCCGTCGACCAGAACGGTCTCGCCGCCCTCGAGCATCTGGCCAATCTCCGCCGTCTGCCCGTTTACGGTCACCCGTCCAGCCCGGATCCAGTCCTCGATCTGTCGTCGGGAACCGATACCAGCATTGGCCAGCACTTTGTGAATACGCTCACCCACGAGGTGTCAGCCGCTTCCGGCGCCGGAGCGATCCCGGTCGCTGACATCGGCCTCACTGTTGGCCTCACTGTCGGCCTGCTCGTCGCTGTCTTCGGCCTCGACCCTGGCGCCGACCGTTGATTCGGTCGCATCCGCTGGCGTTTCGATGCCGCTGTTGTCCACTCCCTCTACAGACGCGCTCTGCTGTTCATCGTCCGAGTCGTCATCCGGGTCGTCATCCGCTGTCTCATCACCGTTGACTTCCGGTGCTTGCGGCGGCAGATCAAAACCGAAGTCTAATTCAACGTTTAACTTGTCCAGGTCGCGCAGTTCCGCAAGCGACGGTAACTCGTCGAGACTCTTCAGCCCGAAATAGTCCAGAAACTCCCGGGTCGTGCCGAACATCTCCGGCTTGCCCGGCACATCGCGATGGCCGACCACCCTGGCCCAGCCACGCTCCATGATCGTACGTATGATATTGGTGCTGACCGCCACGCCCCGCACGTCTTCGATCTCGCCGCGAGTGATCGGCTGACGATAGGCGATCAGAGACAGGGTCTCGAGCAATGCCCGTGAGTATCGCGGCGGCCGCTCCTGCCACAATCGCGACATCCAGTCGCTCATTTCCGCGCGCACCTGGATACGAAAACCACTGGCTACTTCCTTAAGCTCAATGCCTCGTTCCCGATACTGCTCGCCGAGCGAATTCAGGGCAGCGCGGACCTGGGCACGCTCCGGTCGGATTTCGTCGCCAAACAGGCTCAACAGCGCGTCGATGGACAGCGGTCGCCCGGCGGTCATCAGCGCGGCTTCAACGATGTTGCGAATCTGGTCTTCGTTCATTAATGGAGTTCCGGAATATCTATCTTCAGTCTGTCTTTATGGGTGTTGAGTTACCCGGCGTTCACGTCAGGTTCGGCCGCTTCCTCGTCATCAGTGACCGGATGTTCCGGTCCGGCATAAGCCTTTACGTGGATTGGAGCAAAGGGCTCACTCTGAACCAGATCAACCAGCTTCTCCCGAATCAGCTCCAACAACGCAAGGAAAGTGACCACGACGCCAATTCGCCCCTCTTTGGGATCGAACAGGCTGCTGAATTCGGTGAATTCGGCGGTACCCAGGCGACTAAGAACATCAGACATCCGCTGGCGCACGGACAGTGCCTCCAGCTGGATATGATGGTGGGCGTATTGTTCCGCCCGCGCGAGCACATCGCGGAAGCTCAGGAGCAATTCCTTCAGCGTCAGATCGGGCAACATCTTTACGACCTTCCGCTCGCACATCTCCACGTTGCTGATGAAGATATCGCGCTCGAGTCGCGGCAGACTATCCAGGTCCTCCGCCGCCTGTTTATACCGCTCATACTCCTGCAGTCGGCGCACCAGCTCCGCCCGGGGATCATCCTCGTCGTGCTCCTCCGAAACCGGTCTGGGCAACAGCATGCGCGACTTGATTTCGGCCAGCATTGCTGCCATCAGCAGATACTCACCAGCGAGCTCAAGCTGCATTTCATGCATCAGCTCGATGTACTGGGTGTATTGCAAAGTAATCTGCGCGATCGGGATGTTGAGTATGTCGATGTTCTGACGCTTGATCAGATACAGCAACAGATCCAGCGGCCCCTCAAACGCCTCGAGAAAAACTTCGAGCGCGTCCGGCGGGATATACAGATCGTCTGGAAGCTGGGTGATCGGTTGACCGGCAACCACAGCAAACGGCAACTGTGTCTGAACCGGCGCACCCTGAGCGCCGCCCTGGGCATCCGTGGCGGAATCTCGCAGGGCGCGATGTTCCTCTTGAGCGGGTTCGGCCATCTAGTCCTCCAGACCCATTGCCGGGCGCACTGCCTCCATCGTTTCGCGGGCGGTATCCCGCGCCCGCTCCCGACCTTCGTTAAGGATGGCACGGACGCTGTCCGGATCCTCTTCGAACGCCTTCGCCCTCTCCTTGATTGGCGCCAGCTCGTCGAGCACCGCCTCAATCACCGGAGTCTTGCATTCGATGCAGCCAATGCCAGCTGATTTACACCCCTCCATCACCCAGCGCTGAGTCTCGTCGCTTGAATAAATCTGGTGGAAATCCCATACCGGACAATTCTTCGGGTCGCCCGGGTCGGTCCGGCGAATGCGCGCAGGATCGGTTGGCATAGTGCGTAATTTTTTCTCTACCGACGCGGGGTCCTCTCTCAAACTGATCGTGTTGCCATAGGACTTGGACATCTTCTGGCCATCCAGTCCTGGCACTTTCGGCGTTGGCGTCAACAATGCCTGTGGCTCGACCAGAATGCTCCGACCAACGCCCTCCAGATAACCCAGCAAGCGATCACGATCGGCGACGGTCAGTCGGGCGCTTGCCATCACCAGCCGCTGCCCGGTCTCCAGCGCCTCTAAATCTCCCCGCTCCCGATAGTTGCGGCGAGACTCAAGATAGATTTGCTGATTGTGATCACCCATCTGACGGATCGCCCGCTTGGCTTTTTTCTCGAAGTTATCTTCGCGGCCATACAGATGATTGAAGCGTCGCGCCACTTCGCGAGTCAACTCCACATGTGCGACCTGGTCTTCGCCCACGGGGACCGCCGACGCCCCATACATCAGGATGTCCGCGCTTTGCAGCAGCGGGTAGCCCAGGAAGCCATAGGTGGCCAGATCCTTCTCCCGCAGCTTTTCCTGCTGATCCTTGTAGCTCGGTACGCGTTCGAGCCACCCAAGTGGCGTGATCATCGACAACAGCAGATGGAGCTCAGCATGTTCGGCGACCTCCGACTGCACGAACAGCGTCGCAGACGCCGGATTAACGCCGACTGACAACCAGTCGATCGTCATCTCCATGATGTTCTGTTGAATATCACTTGGGTCGTCGTAATTTGTTGTCAGCGCATGCCAGTCAGCAACGAAGAAAAAGCAATCGTATTCGTACTGCATCCGAATCCAGTTTTTGAGCACCCCGTGGTAGTGCCCGAGATGCAGACTTCCGGTTGGCCGCATACCCGAAACCACCCGCTTGCCTATGCCTGCTGAACTAACCAAAGCTAAATACCTGCAACAAAGAAAACCAGATTTTGCACCGCGTTGACCAACGGATTCAGTATCCGCCACAGCACACCCGTCACCATCAGAACCAGCACGATGGGCAAGGTATACGGTGCAACTCGTTCAAGCATGATCGCCTGCCGTGGCGGCAGGAAACCACTGAGCACCCGACCACCGTCAAGTGGCGGCAGCGGAAACATGTTGAATACGGCCAAAACTACATTGATCAGGACTCCGATCTGCGCCATGCCCAGAAAATAGATCGCAGCGTTGCCATCGATTTCCAGGCCGTGAACGGCGCGCGCAAACAATGCCCAGCCAATCGCCATCAGCACGTTGGATCCGGGCCCGGCCGCCGCGACCAGAATCATGTCACGCCTGGGGTTAGCCAGATTCCGTGGATCTACCGGCACCGGTTTGGCCCAGCCGAACAGGAAGCCGCCGAGAAACAGCATCAGCGCAGGCACCAGCACCGTCCCGATCGGGTCGATGTGTTTTAGCGGATTGGCGGTCAGACGCCCCTGCATCTCCGCCGTGCGGTCACCGAAATGACGTGCCACCCAGCCGTGGGCAACCTCATGCAGTGTGATCGCGAACAGCACCGGGATCACTGCCACGGCGAGCATCTGGACAACGTTGAGCTGGGACATCGGCGTATTATACGCGGCCGGGGCCGTCAGGCTCCCACCAGATGGCCAACGTCTCCCATGCCCCGGCGAATCACCTCCGGGACCGGCCCTACAAGGTCGATAACACTGGTCGGCTCGATGCCGCAGCTGCCGCCATCAATCACCAGATCCAGATCCTGCCCAACCTGCTCAAATATCTCGAACGGATCGGTCATCGGATTCGCAGCACCGGGCAGCTGCATGGTCGTACTCAACAGCGGCTCTTCAAGCGCCTCCAGAATTGCGCGTGGAATCGGGTGGGTGGGCACCCGAATACCCACCGTGCGGCGTCGCGGGTGCTGCAACTGCTTCGGCACCTGTTTGGTTGCAGGCAAGATAAACGTGTAGGGACCGGGAGTCATGGACCGGATAAGGCGATAGCTCTGATTATCAACCCGTGCATAGTTTGAAATCTCCGACAAATCCTTGCAGACCATCGAGAACAGATGTTTCTTGTCCAGACCTCGAATACGGCGAATCCGCCCCATCGCGTTCTTGTCACCGATCCGGCAACCAATCGCATAGATCGAATCCGTTGGATAGACGATCACACCACCGCGCCTCAACAAATCGGCTGCGATGCCGATACGTCGGGGCTGTGGGTTTTTGGGGTGGATTTCCAGTAGGTCGCCCATCCGGCCTATTCTACCGGTCCGGCGGTGTTCAGACAGCTTTGAATACCGATTAGTAATAAAGTACCGACGGCGACTTGCCGCGCCATCGGTAGCGAAAATGACGGCGAGATATCGGGAATATGAAGAATGCTATATCTGGTGATCGGAACTGACGTCGATGACAGCAACGAGCGTCGGGCCAAAGCACGCCCGGCGCACCTCGCACGCCTTGAGGAGCTGGAACGGGCCGGACGGCTGGCTCTGGCCGGGCCAATGCCGGCGATCGACAGCCCGGCTCCGGGACCGGCCGGCATGAGCGGCAGCCTGATCGTGGCTGAATTCGAGTCTCTTGACGCAGCCAGGGAGTGGGCAGCAGCCGACCCCTATTGCGACGCCGGCGTATATGCCAACGTCGACGTCAAGCCATTTGTGCAGGTCCTGCCATGACTGAAAACCGGACCGAACAGATCAGGAAGGCCCTTGAGTCCGCACTGTCGCCAGAATCGCTGGACATAGACGACGAAAGCCATTTGCATGCTGGCCACGCCGGCGCCAGGGATGGTCGTGGTCACTTCCGGGTGACTGTCGTCGCAGCTGAGTTCAAGGGCATGAATCAGATTCAGCGTCATCGACGTATATACGCCGCCCTGGGCAATCTGATGCAGACAGACATCCACGCACTGAGTATCCAGGCGTTCACGCCCGACGAGTTGTGAGCGTGGCTGGCTGATGACAGACCGACTAGAAATCGGCTCGCGAATTTCCTCTACCGCCAGTTAAGCATTTCTGCGCAAACTGCTTAAATACCTGATGTTGCCTGCCCGGAAATAGCAGGTTGGCAGAGATTTCTTGAGTTGGGCAGTTTCTAACCGCCGGCCAGAAAGCACTGCCAATCGGCAGAGCCCCGATAGCCAGCCCGTGCATCCAGTCTTTCGATAAATCGGAGGCCTTTCAGGTCGGCATTGAACGCAAAACAGCGGCTTTTGACTGAGCGACCGAGCGCCTTGCTAGCGCCGTATACACCAGAGTCTAAGACTTTCGCCGTACGCCCACTTCTGATGTTCCTGGTTAGCTATCTCTTCTAACTCGTTGTTTATTCTTTAAGTGAGATAAGCTGAATCCAAGATCCTGGCGACCTATCGTCAGGCGTGCTCTGAGCCGAAAATACTAATGAAATGCGGCCCTGAACGGGTGTTGTTTTAACATATGCCTGCATTAACATAATGGTCTTGATTTAACATAATCTTTGCGTTTACCATATTCCACCAAATTCACCCTTTCGCTGATGAAAGCTTCTTTAACTGCTGATTACTGGTCAATTTCTTGCCTACACGTTAGACAGATTTAGGGGTATTTGGGCCTTTTTCCTGGTCAAACACCATTCTGAGTTATGTTGAATGCTTGACCGCATTCTCACACCGGATATATTCGATCCTCAAGACCCTATAAAAGGCGAGTCCTTATTTAGGGGTCGCGGAGCGACAGCAACAGGATGGATGAACATGTCAGGGCCGCGCTATTAGCGTCATTCAGGCACGTGTACCGCCCTCTTGTGAGGCTCGCGCTACGTAACGGGATTTCGTTTACCGAGTATACGGAGAGCATCAAGCCGGTTTTCATAGAGTCCGCCAGGGAAGACTTTGGAACCCCTGATCGGAATATGACCAGCAACGGCGTGGCCATCATGACTGGCCTGGAGTTGCCGGACGTTCGTAGGTACGACGAAGGCGGACCAGGAGCGTTTGGAACAGAGATTGTAAAACTTAGCCTGATCAGCAGGATCATTGAAGGCTGGACTTCAGACGGAGACTTTACTGGGCCTTACGGGATACCACTTGATTTAAAGCCCGGCTTAATTGCGGCAGGCGGATTCGGACTTCTTGCGAAGCGGTACGGCGAAGGATTTTTGGAGGACGCACTCCTCCCCGCAATGCGGCAAGTAGCCGCGGTGGAAATAACGAAGAAAGGTCGGATCAAGCTGCGGTCGAGATCATTCATTGCAGCAAAGTTCAGACCAGAGACCATAGACAGGATGGGCCGGGCCCTTGCAGATTTCGCTGAAACACTTGAGTACAACATCGACCCTGATGTTGGGAAACACACGAGGTTTGAGCGGCGCGTATATACACCAGACGGCATAGACGCCGTCACATTGCTCAAGTTTAGAAAGCTAGTACGAGAATCGGGCCAAAGCTATTTGGAGAAGCTGGATAACTGGCTCGCTGAACAAGACCAGGAAGAAGAGAGACGGATTAAGAATCGACTGCTCGATCCTGACCTGCGAGATGAAGCAAGAATTGCCAAAGTTGGCGTCTGTGTCTTCATGTTTGAACACCATAACGACAATTTCGTAGAGCCGCACATAGAAGAAGATGACTTACCGATTGACGGAGAGCCGGAGAATGAAGCCAAGGAAAGCACGAATTAGTTTGGCCGCAGCCGTAGCAACCGCGCTAACTTGCGGGACAGCGGCGGCTGGCACTGGTGGAATGGATTTCCCCGATGCCCGTAAAGTAGCGACAAGTGTCCAGGCCATCGACGGGTCGGGTCGCAACGCCATCGACGGTTCAGGTCGCAACGCCATCGACGGGTCGGGCCTCAGCGCCATTGACGGCTCCGGCCTCAATGCCATCGACGGTTCAGGTCGCAACGCCATTGACGGCTCCGGCCTCAACGCCATTGACGGCTCCGGCCTCAACGCGATCGACGGGTCGGGTCGCAACGCCATCGACGGCTCCGGCCTCCAGGCCATTGACGGCTCCGGCCTCAACGCGATCGACGGGTCAGGTCGCAACGCCATCGACGGGTCGGGTCGCAACGCGATCGACGGGTCGGGTCGCAACGCCATCGACGGTTCAGGTCGCAACGCCATCGACGGCTCCGGCCTCAACGCCATCGACGGGTCGGGTCGCAACGCCATCGACGGTTCAGGTCTCAACGCCATCGACGGTTCCGGCCTCAACGCCATCGACGGTTCAGGTCGCAACGCCATCGACGGTTCAGGTCGCAACGCCATCGACGGTTCAGGTCGCAACGCCATCGACGGTTCAGGTCGCAACGCCATCGACGGTTCAGGTCGCAACGCCATCGACGGCTCAGGTCGCAACGCCATCGACGGTTCAGGCCTCCAGGCCATTGACGGCTCAGGCCTCAATGCCATCGACGGTTCAGGTCGCAACGCCATCGACGGCTCAGGTCGCAACGCCATCGACGGTTCAGGTCGCAACGCCATCGACGGATCGGGTCGCAACGCCATCGACGGTTCAGGCCTCAAGGCCATCGACGGGTCGGGTCGCAACGCCATCGACGGTTCGGGCCTCCAGGCCATCGACGGCTCCGGCCTCAATGCCATCGACGGTTCAGGCCTCCAGGCCATCGACGGTTCGGGTCGCAACGCCATCGACGGCTCGGGTCGGCAACGCCATCGACGGTTCAGGCCTCCAGGCCATTGACGGCTCAGGCCTTGCTTCGAGGTCAGTTGGTGCGTTCGCGGAACTGGTGATTGGGCCGGTGGAGCGGATCAGTGACAGCGGATCAGTGGTAACGATCTTAGGCCAGGATGTGCACGTGCTCGACAACACGAGTTTCTCCGACAAAGTTGGCTCATCGTTGACCGTCGGTGACTACGTAGCTGTTTCGGGTGTCGCGTATGAAGAGGGCATATTTGCGTCAACTATTACCATTCAGACTGATCGGTATGTTTCGGGCTCCTCACCAGTTCGAGTATCGGGCTTGATTAGCGAGGTTAACTCGGAGATTGGACAGGTCCGAATTGGAGAGATCTGGATTGACATATCGGCGAGCAAGGTCAACACCGCTAAGCTGTCCGTAGGCCAGTATCTCGAGCTTGAAGGGATACAGCCATTGGCAGAAGGCCGGGTCCTTGCCGATTAGGTTTTGGACGTGTGCGTAGAAAAAATGGCGCCCGCCTGGGCGCCATTTTTTTGAGCCGAGCATTGTTCCGCCTAGCTGCAAATCCTATTCGCGGAAGACATAGATACCTATTCCCACCCTTTGGGAATCTCCGTCCTTTTGTCCCTCAAGATCCATGGCTTGATCATTAAGTTTCTTCAATAAGTCTGCGGCGTCTTCGCTAGCAGCTTTGACAAATTGGTTTGCGTGCGACTTGCTACCTACTTGCGCAACGACTCTTCTCTCCAACAGCGGCACCCTGTCTTTGCTGCCATACAAATTGTTGTTGATTGTCTGGGCCAAATCGCAGAGCGCTGATCCAGCGAATTCCACAGCCTGAGGATTAGCTGCTTCGGGTATGAAAACATCTTGAATTGCAGCCAGTTTACCGTCATCCGTTTCAACAACCGATCCCGCACGTACCAATTCTTTTGCCATTGCCCCTGGAGGAATATCTCCGCCGACGTCTTTCACTAGAGATGCAAATGACGGCTTCGGCCCATCGTGGTCAATAACAAGCGGTTCTCCATTGGCATCTGAATACTCCGGATCATGGAACCATCTGGCCAAAATCAGTTCCGGCCTCCCTTTAGGGATTTCTCCATCTACAGCCACTGTAGACTCCAAATTCTTTCGAATCCTGCTTACTTCCTTGCGAGTGAGTCCGGTCAAAACTGCTATTCGAGATACATTGGTCGGCCGCCCACGTATTCCGTAGTCAGCGCTAGAAACTTCAACAAACGCTTCCTTTGAAATTTCCGAGAACTCGCGGAATCCGACTCCATTCCTGATTAGATATCTAGCAATAGGACGCATGAACTTCGCGCATGCTCTGATAGCGCATCCTCTAAGTGGAGAAGAAGGGTGCATTTTGCTCATTGGCGCTCCCGAGCTCGATATATCCATGGAAGACACTCCTACTGATGCCCTAACTTTGTCATTAGTTCACCTGTAGAAAGAACCTTAACCCCAAGTTCTTTCGCCTTATCAAGTTTCGATCCGGGATCCTTCCCGCAGAGAAGATAGTCTGTCTTGCTCGAAACACTCGAAGTGATTTTGCCACCAAGGGATTCGATTCTCTGCCTGGCCTCATCACGGGTCATTCCTTCCAGCGATCCCGTGATGACAAATACCTTACCGGAAAGTGGCCCGTCCTTGCCAACATCCGGAAGCGTGTCTGGCCATTCCACCCCTTGCTGGAGCAGAGCCTGAATCACTTCCCGATTATGCGGTTGCCGAAAGAATGTCTCCACGTTGAGCGCCACGACTGGGCCAACATCTGGCACGGTCTGCAGTTCATCAACGGTTGCTCCCATGAGCGGCTCCAGGCTGCCGAAATGCCGCGCCAATGACGCCGCGGTCACTTCACCAACCTCGCGTATGCCCAGGGCAAACAGAAACCTCGACAGGCTCGTATGCTTGCTGTCATTCAGCGCGCTGGCAAGATTTCTCGCCGACTTCTCGCCCATCCGCTCAAGTTCAACCAGTCGTTCCTCGTCCAGCCGGTACAAATCAGCCGGCGTCTGCACCAGATCGGCATCCACCAACTGATCAATCAACTTTGCGCCGAGACCCTCGATATCCATTGCCTTGCGTGATGCGAAGTGCTTCAGCGACTCCTTTCTTTGCGCCTGGCAATACAAGCCGCCAGAGCAGCGCGCAACCGATTCCCCTTCCGGACGCAATACTTCTGAACCGCAAACCGGGCAGGTCTCCGGCAGGTCGACTGGCTGGGCGCCTGGTGGCCGCTGGTCGAGGACGACGCCGACAATTTCAGGGATCACATCGCCGGCCCGACGGACAATAACGGTGTCGCCAGGTCGTACATCTTTGCGCTGCATTTCATCCATGTTGTGCAGCGTTGCGTTGCTGACGGTAACGCCACCCACGAAGACCGGTTCGAGGCGGGCAACCGGCGTAAGGGCTCCGGTCCTCCCAACCTGAAACGCGATATCGCGCAGCAGGGTCGTCTGCTCCTGCGCCGGGAACTTGCTGGCGACAGCCCATCGTGGGGCCCTGGAAACGAACCCTAGGGACTGTTGGTGATCCAGCCGGTCGACCTTGAACACGACACCGTCGATTTCGAACGGGAGATCGTCTCGCCGGGCGCCAATGCGTTTATAGTACGCATGGCAACCTGTCGCGCCCTCGACGACCTCGTTGAGAGGACAAATGCGAAGACCCAGTGAGCGCAACCATGTCAGCAGGCTGCTCTGGCGCTCGGGTCTTGTGCCTCCCTCCATGCCCCCTATTCCATAGGCAAAAAAGGCCAACGGTCGCTCCGCGGTCACCCGAGGGTCAAGTTGGCGCAGACTGCCAGCTGCCGCATTGCGGGGATTGGCGAATGTCTTGCTTTCGCTTTCACGCGCCTTCCGATTGAGGCGATCGAACCCCTCTCTCGGCATATAGATTTCACCGCGGACCTCAAGCACGTCAGGATAATCGCTGCCCTGAAGACGCAACGGAATGGTGCTTATCGTCCGGACGTTATGCGTGATGTCTTCCCCGACGGACCCGTCGCCGCGGGTGGCACCACGGATGAGCTGACCATCTTCATAGACCAGGCTAACCGCGGCGCCATCGAGTTTGGGTTCGGCCGCATAACTGATCTCATCATCAAGCTCGAGGCGTTCCCGCACACGGCGATCAAAGTTCTCCAGCTCCTCTTCGCTGAAGGCGTTGTCCAGAGACAACATCGGCTCCAGGTGCCGGATCTCCGCAAATCCCGCGGCGGGAGCATGGCCAACGCGCTGGGTTGGCGATACCGGGGTTATCAGTTCGGGGTGGGCTGTTTCGATCTCCTGCAGCTCGCGCAGCAGCCGGTCATAGTCAGCGTCCGGGATTTCAGGTTCGTCCAGAACGTAGTACCGGTGATTATGATGATCGATCAGGCGGCGCAGCTCGGCCGCTCGTTGCGCCGGCGCCGTGCCATCGGCCCCGGACCTGCTCACCTGAACGGCCCCGTTCCTTCGCTCAATCGGGATTGGCGCAAGTGCTCCACGATCTCTTCTTTCATGTGGGTCGCGCGTTGATTGGTCAGGGTGCTGCCGGTCTCATCGAGCACTTCACCACCGAGCAGTCCGGCCAGCCGTCGGGCGCTGGCGATCATGTGCGCGAGCGCCTCAACACTGCCCTGCGGGCGAACCAACATGAAGGCACTTAGCCCGCGGGTAGCAAACCCCTCCATCTCGTCGACTGGAAAGCTCCCCGGCTCCAGCATGCTAACCACTGTGAACAGGCTTTTCCCTGTCTCGTCCAGATGATGAAACGCGCCGTAGTCACCGTAAACCAGATTCTCTGAAGCAAACGCCTCGAGCAATTCTGTTCCACCGAAATCAGCGCCGGTTGAAGACCGGATGTGCAGTGCCAGAATCTTCTGTTGTGCAGGGTCCTGTTGCTCAGCGGGATTGCCGGCATCTTCGTACTCTGAATCTACCTCGAACTCCAGCTGCTCCTCGAATGTACCCGGGGGTTCTGGCTCAGCGAGTATCGCCGCGGACGCGCCTTCGGACGCTCCACTTTCCCAGGGCAACTCTCCATCGAGACGCGGCTCGACTCGCGAGTCTGGCAAGCCTGATAGCGTCTCTTTGCGCGAGGTCTTGCGACGTCTGTCCCACACGTAGATGCCCGCCAGAACGACGAGACCAAGCAACAGCAGAATCCAGCGCAACTCCGGCATGTTAGTTCAATCGCATCTACATCGCGGCCATCTGAACGGCTTCATCCAGGTCGACCGCGACCAGCCTGGAAACGCCCGGTTCGTGCATCGTCACACCAGCGAGCTGATGAGTCATCTCCATGGTCATTTTATTGTGCGTAATCACAATGAATTGCACGCGCTCGGCCATCTCTTTCACGATTTCGCAGAAGCGGCCGACGTTTGCATCATCCAGCGGCGCATCCACCTCGTCCAGCATACAAAATGGTGCCGGATTGAGATTAAAAATGGAGAACACCAGCGCGACCGCCGTCAATGCCTTCTCCCCGCCTGAAAGCAGGTGGATGCTGCTAATCCGCTTGCCCGGCGGTCTGGCCATCACGGTCACACCGGCATCCAGCATGTCATCGCCACTGAGCTCCAGGTATCCATGCCCACCACCGAACAAGCGGGGGAAGAACTGCTTGAGGCCGTCGTTGACCTTGTCAAAGGTTTCCTTGAAGCGGGTGCGAGTCTCCTTGTCGATGCGCCGGATAGCATTTTCAAGAGTGGTCAAGGCATCAGTCAGGTCCTGGTTTTGAGCATCCAGGTACGCCTTGCGTTCTTCCTGCTCCTTGAGTTCATCGATGGAAGCGAGGTTGATCGGGCCCAGCCGCTCAATGCGCGAAGTGAGCTTGGTCAGAGTCTCTTCGCAAACAGGAATCGACGCATCGTCCGCGATGGCCTCACGCAATGGTGCGAGCTCGAATCCGGTCGCCTTGAATTGCTCCGCTATGGTTTCGCGCCGGACGCTGGTTTCACGCGTGGACAGACGCAGTTCCTCCAGCGTCACGCGTACCTCTTCCGCCTGGCGATCACGTAGCTGGCGATGTTCCTGCAACTGCCGCAGCTGCGCTTCGGCGCCATGCACCGCATCACGCGCTTCGCTGAGGGCAGACTCAACTGCGATCCGATGCTCCAGGAATTCTGCCAGTTTTCCTTGTTGTTGTTGCACCGGGGCCTCGCCCGATGCGAGCTGAGAACGCAGTTCATCGCGCCGCTGTTTGTGCTGCGCTATCTGGGCACGCAGCCGCTCCAGCGCGACTTCCGCCGACTCTCTGCTGGATCGTCGCGATTCAACCTTGATGGCGATTTCATGTGCCGCGGCGCGTTCCGCCTGCGCCCGTTCGCGCGCCTGATCAAGCACTGCGCGCAGTTGTTCGCGCTGCGATTCGAGTTCGCCCCGTTGCGCTTCAAATACCGACATCTGACCGATTGACGCTTCCAGCTGTGCCCGGGAACTGCGCAGACTCCCCTCGGCTTCCTGGAACTGCGTGGTCACCTCGCCATCCTCAGCCTTGAACTGATCCAGCTGCGTGCGGGCCTGCTCCAGACGCTGGCGGGCAGAGCCGAGCTGTCCGCGAAGATCGCCATGCAGCCTATGCGCCTGATTGATTTCTCCCTGCAGATTGTCTCGATCCTGCTCGAGGGCGCGCAAGCGGATCTTGATCTGCTCATGAGCGGCCTCACCGGCCTCCGCGTCGGCCAGCAACTGCTCCGTCACCTGCCGCTGCTTGCGAATTTCCTGTTCCCGGCGCAGGACACCGCTTTCATTCTCTTCCGGCCGATTGATCCGCAGCCAGCCGGCACCCATCCATATGCCATCCTGGGTCACGACGGATTCGCCGGGGCCGAGCAGGCGGCGTACGGCGAGCGCGCGCGGCAGATCTTCAACCGCACGAACGCCGGACAACAGATGCGCCAGCGCGGGCGGCCCCTTGACTCGCTTCGCCAACAGATCGGTATGGGGCGCGCTGCCGTGCTCGCCGAGATCCGCATCGAGAAAACTCACCGCGCCGTGAGTCAGGTCGTTGAGCGCCCCGGCTATAACATCCAGCCCGTCAACGCAGACTGCTTCCAGATAGGATCCGAGCACTGTTTCTACTGCCCGTTCCCAGCCAGTATCTACCGTGAGTTTCTCCGCCAGCCGCGGTCTGTCCTGCAAGCCTCGACCTTCCAGCCAGTCCGCCACCGAACCGCCGCGCCGGCCAAGTGCCGCTTCCTGCAAGGCCTCCAACGACGCCAATTCACCCCGCGCCTGCTGCAGGTTGCCGCGGGTCGTATGCAGTGCCGAAGCCGCTGCCTCATCCTGCTCGCGCAATCGTTCAATTTCGCTGCGAACGACGCCCATGCGCGCGTCCAGCTCCGCAGCCGTCTCACCTGCCAGGCTGGCCTCGCGATCGAAGCGTTCGATCTCGTCGCCCTCGAGCTGCCCGGTCAGCCGCGAGATCTCCGCGGCAGTGCGCTCCCGACGATCCACCAGGCGCCGCATCTGGGTTTCGATCTGTTCAATTCGCGCGCGCTCGACATCCGCCGCGCGATTGGCGGTGCCAGCTTCCTGGTTAAAGGCCTCCCAGCGCTGCTGCCAGCTCTGCATGCCCTGCTCGGCTGAACTCAACGCCTCCATTGAGGAAATCTCCGCGGCCCGGGCGGCCTCCAGCCCCGGCCCCAATTCCTCCAGTGACTTGTCGAGGTGCTGAATCTGGCCTTCATCGCGGTCGATGGTCTGACTGAGCTCCGACAATGCACGCTCGGCTTGTTCCAGGTCGCTTTGCTGGCGTTGGCGCAGCTCGCGCGCATGCTGGATCGCCTGCTCCAGACGCGCGATCTCTGCGCCGATCTTGTAGAAGCGGCCCTGAACTTCATTCAAGGCCTCTGAGCGAGCGGAATGCTGCTCACGGGTCTTTTCAATCTCCGCCTCGGTCTCGCGAAGCCTGGCAATCGCTGCCTGCAACGCGGTCTCACGTTCGCCCAGCACGTTCTTCTGCCGGGATTCCTCGGCTTCCAGGTCCGCCAACCTCAGCGCCAGCAGCTCCGCTTCCAGCAGTCGTTGCCGCTGTTTGAGCTCCTTGAAACGCTCCGCGGTGCGCGCCTGGCGCTGCAAATGCTTGATTTGCTTGTCGACCTCTTCCCTAAGATCATCCAGGCGGCTGAGGTTGTCCCGGGTGTGCCGGATACGGTTCTCGGTCTCGCGACGGCGATCCTTGTATTTGGAGATCCCGGCGGCTTCTTCAAGATAGACCCGCATCTCCTCAGGTTTTGCCTCGATAAGGCGCGAAATCATGCCTTGCTCGATGATGGCGTAGCTGCGCGGTCCGAGGCCGGTACCAAGGAACAAGCTGGTGATGTCCTTGCGACGACAGCGGGTATTGTTGAGGAAATAATTCGACGTGCCATCGCGGGCTACAACCCGGCGGATCGAAATCTCAGCATAGCCGGCATACTGCCCACCGACATCACCAGCGGAATTATCAAATATCAGCTCGATCGCTGCGGTGCCCACCGGCTTGCGCGCGCTGGAACCATTGAAAATTACGTCGGCCATTGAATCGCCGCGCAGGTACTTTGCCGAGGTCTCTCCCAGCACCCAGCGGACGGCATCAATGACATTCGACTTGCCGCAGCCGTTGGGACCCACTATCCCCATCAGGTTGCTGGGGAAATGGATGGTGGTGGGATCCACAAAGGACTTGAATCCCGCCAGCTTGATCTTACTAAGACGCATACCTATCCGCTGCCACGGCCGATGGCGGCCAAAAACGGTGTAGTGTAAATTAATCCGCCGTTTTTCTCACTCGCAAACTGACCCGGCACGGAGACTCTCTATCCATGAGCGCAAGCCAGCAATCGCAAACGCGACCCGGACCCAGCAAGACCCTGGAAACCTTCGACAATCCGCGCCCGGGGCGGGATTACGTGATCCGTATCCGCGTCCCGGAGTTTACCTGTTTGTGCCCGAAAACGGGCCAACCGGACTTCGCCAACATCAATATTGAGTACATTCCTGAACACCTGTGCGTCGAGCTCAAGGCGCTGAAGCTGTATATGTGGTCTTTCCGGGATGAGGGCGCCTTCCATGAGGATGTGACCAATCAGATTCTGGACAAGCTCGCAGATACAATAAAGCCCAGATTTATGCGCGTAACGGCGGAGTTCTTCGTCCGCGGCGGGATATATACAACCGTCGTGGTTGACCATCGGGCGCCGGACTGGCAGCCTGCCGCACCGGTTGATCTGCCATGAATCCGTTTGGCGCACGCGTCCCTGGAGGCCGGGACTGGACTCCCACGCAAAAAATCGTTAAAAAGCCCCGTTCGGCGGTAAGCGGCTCCGGTCGCGGCCGGAGCGATGCTCCGGCACCGCAGATTCACGGCTCCATGGAGCCTCGGTTCACCTGTCGGCTAGGAGATAGCTGATGCCCGCAAAAAAGAAAGCGAGCAAGAAGAAGACCGCGACGCGCCGGACGAAGGCTGCGCCCGCCAGGAAGGCGGCAGCCAGAAAGACCACCGCGAAGCGGAAAAGCACAAGTTCACGCAAGAAGCCCGCAAGCTCCAGCGCGGTCAAAAAGAAGGCGGTCAAAAAGAAAGTGACGACCAGGAAAAAGACCACTAGCAAGAAGAAGACCACGACCAGGAAGAAGGTCGCCAAGAAGCCTGTCAGCAAGAAAAAGCCGATGAGCAAGAAGAAGGCCCTGGCAAAGAAGCGTCCATCGACCAAGAAGCCGGCCAAGAAGAAGGCAGCGGCAAAGAAGCGGCCAGCGGCCAAGAAGAAGGCCCCGTCGCGCAAGAAGCCGATCAGCAAGAAAAAGGCACCGGCCAGAAAGCGACCTGCGGCGAAGAAAAAGGCTGCGACCACGACCCGGCCTGCAGCAAGAAGACCTCGTCGCACGCCCAAAACGGAGGCCGCCAAGCGCTTTGGCGCCACCGGGCCGCTGAAGGGCTTTGAGGCGTACCATCAAAAGCGTGGCGAGCGCTACATGGGCGATCGAATGCTCGACCATTTCCAGTCCATCCTGATGGCATGGAAGAAGGAATTGATGGAGGAAGTTGATCGTACGGTAGGCCATATGAAGGACGAGGCAGCGAATTTTCCGGATCCCAATGACCGTGCTACTCAGGAATCTGAGTTCAGCCTGGAATTGCGCACCCGCGATCGCGAACGGAAATTGTTGCGCAAGATCGATCAGGCCTTGCAGCGCATCGATGATGGCAGTTACGGATATTGCACCGAGACCGGAGAAGAGATCGGCTTGAAGCGTCTTGAGGCGCGTCCGGTCGCCACCTTGTCTGTGGAAGCCCAGGAACGTCGTGAGCTTGCAGAACGGCAATACCGGGATCGCGACGAACGCTAGCGCCGGCTCGTGAATTCGCCCGCGGCGAACTACCGCGGGCGATTCGCCCCCTCCCCCACAGGTCCGCTCCATTTTGGGTCTCTGGTCGCCGCGGTGGCCAGCTTTCTGAACGCGCGCAGCAGCCGGGGTGCCTGGCTGGTGCGGATTGAGGACCTGGACCCGCCCAGAGAGCAGCCAGGGGCCGCGGACGGCATCCTGCGGGTGCTGGAGGCATGCGGGCTCCACTGGGACGAGTCCGTCCTCTACCAGAGCACACGGACCGACCGTTACCGCGATGTTGTTCAGACCCTGGTGAAAGACGGGTTCGCCTACCCTTGCACCTGTTCCCGCAGCGACATTGCCCAGCATCAGGCCAACGCTGGCGCAGGCGCAGGTCAGATCTATCCGGGCCTTTGCCGCTCAGGCCCTCGCAACCCGGGACAGCCCTCAGCAATCCGGCTGCGCGCAGGCGATGTCGAAATCGCGATAGAGGACCAAATCCAGGGTCACTACAACCAGCATCTGCCGTCCGCGGTTGGAGACTTCGTGCTGTGGCGGAAAGACGGTCTGCCCGCCTATCAGCTGGCCGTCGTTATCGACGACGCCGACCAGGGCATCACCGAGGTCTGCCGCGGGATCGATCTTCTGGACAATACGCCGCGGCAGGTTTTTCTGCAGCAAGTCCTCCGGCTCCCCCGCCCCGAATATGCCCACTTCCCGGTGGTTCTGGCGGCCAGCGGTGAAAAATTGAGCAAACAAACCGGGGCGCTGGCCGTCGACCCGGTCCACGCAAATGCTGCGATCGAACTGGCCCTGGGCTTTCTGGGCTTGTCGCTCCCTGAGGATCTGCATGCTGCGCCAGCCGCTGAAACGCTCGCCTGGGCAAGCCGGGTCTGGGTGCCGGACAGCCTGCAGGGCGAGCTCAGCAGACCGTACCCGGCTTCGGATATTTTGGCTGCAGCGCAATAATGTACTAATCTTGGCTGGGAAAGAGCCGGTTTGCTGCAGATGCGGCCTGCAGCAAACCGGGAGCGGACGGGTTGCCGTGCATTAATTAAAACAAAATAAGACAACGACCGGGGCTGAACAAGATGAGCGAACCCAGAACGATAAAGAAGTACCCAAACCGGCGCCTGTACGATACCGAGGAAAGCCGTTACATCACACTGGCGGATATCCGGCGACTGGTGCTGGAGAAGATCGATTTTCTTGTCATCGACAAGAAGAGCGGCAAAGACATCACGCGCGCGATCTTGTTGCAGGTGATCAGCGAACAGGAACAAATCGGCGAGCCAATAATGAGCAGGGATTTCCTGTCTCATGTGATCCGCTCCTATGGCGGGGCCATGCAGGGCTTTGTCGGCAGCTATCTTGAGCAGAGCATCAAATTGTTCATGAATCAGCAGCAGCACCTGCGCGAGCGGGTGCGCAATGTTGTGGGTGTCGACCCGGTAGGACTGGTCTCTGATATCGCGCAGAAGAATTACTCCCGCTGGAAGTCGGTGCAGGAGGAGATCTCACGGCTGCTCGGCCGTCATGACGACGATGACGACGAAGCGGCACAGAGCCCACCGCCAGCCAGTGGCAGCAAGAAGCGCGGGAAAACTTCTTCCCACCGATCTCGCTAGCCTTCGGCGCGTCTCCCCCAGGTCGCAGAGGCCTTGCAAGGCGCCCCAAGCGCCGTGCAACAAGCTCTTTCGCAACGAATAGCGGCTGTCCAGCCGGATTACTCCGCGCCCTCCGGCGTCCCGGACGGCGCGGTATGCGCGCGCGCATCGCCGGAATCATTAGCCGTGGACGGCAGCTTCAGGATCGAACGGAAAACCCTTGACAGAGATCTCCGGGGTCGATATTGTGCAACGCATCAATGGTGCGACGCACCACCCGCGATCTCCTCCATATGGTCGCTTATAGCGTCCAGCATTTGGCCCCCTTCATTGAAGGGGGCTTTTTTTGTCCAACGGTCAGGATCAAAGACCCGGGATTCACCCCGGAGATTCAAACACCAGGACAAAAAAAGGGACCCGAAGGTCCCTTTCTTCAAAACTCTAACGATCCACATACGGATCGCCGGTCTCCCTGCTCAATCGGGCAGGACTCGCCGTTTGCGGCCGAGATTGCCTGCAAACTGCCGGCGAACGGCCGCTATGCGGCGTCCAGACCTCTCATGCTCAGACGAATACGACCCTGACGGTCGACTTCCAGCACCTTGACCTTGACCGTCTCGCCTTCCTTGAGCTTGTCACCTACCCGTTCGACGCGCTCTTCGCTGATCTGGGAGATATGCACCAGACCGTCCTTGCCAGGAAGGATCGTCACGAAAGCGCCGAAATCCATCAAGCGGGCAACCTTGCCTTCGTAAATCTGGCCCACTTCCACCTCGGCGGTGATCAGATCGATGCGCCGACGGGCTTCGCGCCCGGCTTCACCGTCTACCGAAGCAATACGCACGGTACCGTCGTTCTCGATATCGATGCTGGCACCGGTTTCCTCGGTAATAGAGCGAATCACAGAGCCGCCCTTGCCAATGACGTCGCGGATCTTCTCCGGATCGATCTTGAACGCGACGATTGTCGGCGCCCAGTCCGACATCTCCTCACGCGAATGATCCAGCACCTCATTCATCTTGCCCAGGATGTGCAGTCTGGCGTCGCGGGCCTGAGCCAGCGCATCCTTCATGATGTCGCGGGTGATGCCGTCGATCTTGATGTCCATCTGCAACGCGGTGATGCCATCGGCGCTGCCGGCCACCTTGAAATCCATGTCGCCGAGATGATCCTCATCGCCGAGAATATCGGTCAGCACCGCATAGCGATCGCCTTCCTTGACCAGACCCATCGCCACACCGGCTACCGGCGCCTTGAGCGGCACGCCGGCATCCATCAGCGCAAGGCTGGTGCCACACACCGACGCCATGGAGCTGGAGCCGTTCGACTCAGTGATCTCCGAGACCACCCGGATCACATAGGGGAATTCCTCGGCACTGGGCATGACCGCCTGGATGCCGCGCCGGGCGAGCTTGCCATGGCCGATCTCACGCCGCTTGGGTCCGCTCATGAAGCCCGTTTCGCCAACGCAATATGGGGGGAAATTGTAGTGCAGCATGAAGGGCTCTTTGCGGTCGCCCTCCAGTGAATCGATGATCTGCGCATCCCGGCCGGTGCCCAGGGTCGTGGTGACCAGAGCCTGAGTCTCGCCGCGGGTGAACAATGCTGAACCGTGGGTACGCGGCAGCACGCCGGTACGCACGAAGACATCCCGCACCGTGGTCCGGTCACGGCCGTCGATACGCGCCTCACCGGCCAGTACCCGGCTACGCACGATCCGGCTCTCCAGGGCGCTGAACGCGCCCTTCACGTCGTCGCTGGACCAGCGCGGCGTCTCGCCGCCGGCCAGAGATTCCTTGACCGCATCGCGAAGTCCGCCGACGCGAGTGTAGCGTTCCTGCTTGTCCGTGATCAGATAAGCCTCGCCCAACTGCGCCTCGACCTGAGCAGCGACGGCCTGAGTCAATTCCTCGTCGCTCGGAGTTGCTGTCCAGTCCCAGGCCGGTTTGCCAGCTTCGGCGGCCAGTTCCTTGATCACCTGGATCGCGGTCTGCATGTTCTCAAAACCATGCATGACGGCGCCCAGCATCACGTCTTCATCAAGTATCTTGGCCTCGGACTCCACCATCAGAACCGCATTCTCGGTTCCTGCGACCACCAGATCCAGGCTGGAGTCTTCCAGCTCTTTGGCGGTCGGATTAAGCAGGTAGTTGCCGTCCTTGTAACCGACTCTTGCGGCAGCGATCGGACCCTTGAAAGGCATGCCAGACATGGTCAACGCAGCGGACGCGCCGATCAGCGCAGGGATGTCAGGATCCACTTCGGGGTTGGCCGAGATCACGGTCGCGATGACCTGGACCTCGTTCAAAAAGCCCTTCGGGAACAGCGGCCGCACCGGACGATCGATCAGACGCGAGACCAGGGTCTCTTTTTCAGTGGGTCTGCCCTCGCGCTTGAAAAAGCCGCCGGGAATCTTGCCCGCGGCATAGGTCTTTTCCTGATAGTTCACCGTCAGCGGGAAAAAGTGCTGGTCCGGCTTGGCTTCGCGGCGACCAACAGCGGTCACCAGTACTACGGTGTCCGACATGTTGACGATAACGGCGGCGTCAGCCTGGCGGGCTATCTCGCCGGTCTCCAGCGTGACGGTGTGATTACCGTACTGGAATGTCTTCTTGATTGACTTCACTTGTATTTACCTGAAATTTTTGAAAGCGGATGGCTTACGCCAGGATGCGGACCCCGGACGCTCAACTGCGCAACGCTAGCGGCGCAGACCAAGGCGGGAGATGAGATCCTGATAACGGGCCAGATCCTTCCGCTTCAGGTAGTCCAGCAGCTTGCGGCGCTGGTTAACCATGCGAAGCAGACCCCGACGGGAGTGGTGGTCTTTCTTGTGTGAACTGAAATGATCGGAAAGCTCGTTGATACGTGCCGACAGTAAAGCTACCTGGACCTCGGGTGAGCCGGTGTCGGTTCCAGCCTTCCGAAATTCTTCGATAATGTCCTGTTTTCTGTTCGCGGAAAGGGGCATACATCCTCCTGAAAAGTTTGGTATTCAGCCCGTGGTCAAGCCCGCAATTGTACCTCGCGAGCCACCTCGTCAACAAGTTCGGCCCACTCTGGCGGCATTGAACATGCGCTGCGGATGAACCTTTCCCGCCGGGTCCCACTGACCCAGTCCGAGAAATCGCCCATCGGCGCCATAAAGCCGCACCTGCCCCCCGGGCCCGGAAGCCGGGGCCGGGACCGCCTGGCCCTGGATCAGTCTTTTGGCGTCATCGGCATCAAAGTGGAGCTCCGGCAGGTGAGTCACGGCGGCATCTGCCCCGATCAGCAGCGCATCCAGCGCTGCAACACCCCCCGCAGCGACCTCCTCCAGCCGGCCGAGACTCAAGGCCTGTGCAAGGCTGAACGGACCCGCAACGGTGCGGTGGAGTTTCTGCACGTGAGCGCACTGACCCAGTGCGGCACCGATATCCTCGATCAGCGTGCGTATGTATGTCCCCTTGGAGCAAGACACGCGCAGACAAAACTCCGGCGGATGCCAGTCCAGAAACTCCAGTTCATGGATCGTGACCCGGCGCGGCGCCCGCTCCACGGTGCCTCCCTTGCGGGCAATGTCATACAGACGCTGGCCCTGGTGTTTTAGCGCTGAGTACATTGGCGGCACCTGAGCGATGTCGCCGCGGAAGCCTGCCAGCGAATCAATGATCTGTTCGCGGGTGACCTGTTGCGGGTCGCTGCGCTCGACCTGGGCGCCTGCGGCATCACCGGTATCGGTGCGCTCACCCAGTCGCCCCGTCACCTCGTAGACCTTGTTCGAATCCAGAAGTACCGCAGAAAACTTTGTCGCTTCGCCGAAGCACAACGGCAGAACGCCGGTTGCCAACGGGTCAAGACTGCCGGTGTGCCCGGCCTTGCGCGCCTGGAAGATACGGCGTGCGGATTGCAGCGCCCGATTGGAAGTGATGCCGAGTGGCTTGTCCAGCACCAGGATCCCGTCAACATCCCGCCACACGCTGCGCGCCTGGCTGCCGGCACGACCGCGACGCGAACCGCGGCCGGGCGCCGACTCCGGGATCTTAGTCACTGTCGTCCGGTTTGCCGCGGTCACTGGCCACGGCCTCGTCGATCAGGCTGCTCAGCCGAGCACCGTGTTCGAGACTCTCGTCGTGCTTGAAATGCAGCGCCGGCACCTGACGGATGCTCATATTGCGGCCCAGCTGGCTACGGATGAAACCGGCTGCCCTGGCCAGTGCTTCCTGCGTCGGCGCGGGATCCTCGGCCGGGTTGAGCAAGCTGAAATAGACCTTGGCATGAGACAGATCGCCGGACACGTCGACGTTGGTGATGCTAAGGAATTGCAGCCGTGGATCGTTCAGCTCACGGCGCAGAATCTCGCTCAAGATCCGCCGCATCTGCTCGCCTACGCGGCGGTTTCTGCCGTATTCCTTGCCCATCAGTGCGACGCTCTGTGACCCGGCTTGACCCTTGTTCAGAGGGTACGGGCCACCTCGACGCGCTCATAGCACTCGATCTGGTCGCCTGGCTTGACGTCGTTGTAGTTCTTTACGCCGATACCACATTCGGTGCCTGAGCGAACCTCGGCCACGTCGTCCTTGAAGCGACGCAGCGACTCCAGTTCGCCCTCGTAAATCACCACGTTGTCACGCAAGACGCGGATTGGGTTATTTCTACGAACCAATCCCTCGGTGACCATACAGCCGGCGATGGCGCCCAGTTTGGGTGAGCGGAACACCTCGCGAACCTCTGCAAGCCCAACGATCTGCTCCCGGATCTCCGGCGACAACATGCCCACGATGGCGGCTTTTACGTCGTCGATGGCCTCGTAGATGATGCTGTAATAGCGGACATCGACGCCGGTCTCCTTGATCGCGTTACGGGCCGCGCCGTCAGCGCGGACATTGAATCCGATCACGATAGCCGATGAAGCTGCGGCCAGATTGATATCCGACTCAGTGATGCCGCCGACGTTGTTGCTGATCACGTTGACCGAGACTTCGTCATTGGAAAGCTTGGTAAGTGCGTCGCTCAATGCCTCGGCGCTGCCCTGAACGTCGGCCTTGATGAGGATCTGCACCGTATCCGAGGCACCCTCTTCCATGCGCGAGAATACGTCTTCCAGACGCGAGGCCTGCTGCTGCGCCAGTTTGACGTCGCGCTGTTTACCGTGGCGATGAGATGCGACCTCGCGTGCCTTACGCTCGGATTCGAGGACGATGAAATCGTCCCCGGCATTGGGCGTCCCTGACAATCCAAGGACCTGCACCGGCACCGAAGGACCGGCTTCGTCCAGAGTCTTGCCGACTTCGTCAAACATGGCCCGCACGCGGCCAAACTCCTGACCTGCGAGAACGATGTCGCCAGACTTCAGACAGCCCTGTTTGACCAGTACGGTGGCCACTGCGCCGCGGCCCTTCTCCAGACTCGACTCGACCACGACTCCCGCGGCGGGGCCCTCGGGCACCGCAACCAGCTCCAGCACTTCAGACTGCAGCACCAGCGCCTCCAGCAAACCATCCACGCCTTCGCCAGTCTTGGCCGAAACATTGACAAAGATTGTGTCGCCACCCCACTCCTCAGCAATGACATCGTGCTGAGACAATTCGTTGCGCACGCGATCGATATCCGCTGCCGGCTTGTCGATCTTGTTGACCGCCACCATCAGCGGCACACCTGCCGCCTTGGCATGCTGGATCGCTTCGATGGTCTGTGGCATCACGCCATCGTCCGCGGCAACAACCAGAATCACGATATCAGTGACCTGTGCGCCACGCGCCCGCATCGCGGTAAACGCAGCGTGGCCTGGTGTATCAAGAAACGTTACCTTGCCCTTGTCCACTTCGACTACGTAGGCGCCGATATGCTGAGTGATGCCGCCCGCTTCGCCGTCAGCAACATGAGTGCGGCGGATGTAGTCGAGCAAGGAGGTCTTGCCGTGATCGACGTGGCCCATGATGGTGACTACCGGCGCTCTGGGAACCGCCTCGCCCTCAGCCTTGCTGGCCTCGACTACCGCATCCTCGACCTCGTCTTCCTTGATCAGCTTGACCGTGTGACCCATCTCCTCGACCACAATCTGCGCGGTATCCTGATCGATCACCTGATTGATGGTGGCCATCATGCCCATGCCCATCATGGCCTTGATCACTTCGCCGGCCTTGACCGCCATTTTCTGCGACAGCTCAGCAACGGTGATCGTTTCCCCTAACGCAACCTCTCTGACTACCGGTGCGGTCGGGCGCTCAAAGCCATGCTGACTGTCCACCGAAACCGACACCTGGCGCCGATGTGCAGGCCGCTTCTTGCGCCGCCCCGGCTTGGCCCCCGGGGCCACATGCAGTTCCTTGCGGCCATACCGGGTGGCCGGCTTGTCGGACTTCTTGGCGTGGCCGGTCTGGGCCCGTTCCCGAGCCTCGGAGGTACGCCGCGCCTGTTCCTCTGCCTGACGCCGCGCCTCTTCTTCAGCCAGGCGACGCGCCTCGGCCTCAGCCTTTATCCGGTCTTCTTCCTCGAGCTTGCGGCGATCCGCTTCTTCCAGCTCGCGGCGTTGAGCCTCTTCTTCGGCCTGCTTCTTATTCTCTTCATCGGCTATCCGCCGCTCTTCGGCGAGGCGTGCATCCTCCTCGGCCTGACGCGCCCGATCCATCTCTTCCTGCTGCTGGCGCGCCTGCTCCTCCAGTACATCACGCTTAACGTAGGTCCGCTTGCTGCGAACTTCCACGTTGACGGTGCGTGACCGACCCTGAGTTGCCGACTGACGCAACTCGCTCTGCATTTTGCGCTTGAGGGTTATTTTTCTCGGCGCCGCACCCTCGGTCTTGCGGCCGTGGCTGCGCCGCAGAAAGGTCAGCAACTCCAGCTTGGCCTCATCCCCGATGGTCGCGTCCGGGCCGCCCACGCTGATCCCTGCCTCCTCGAGCTGGCTCAAAAGCCGCTCGACCGGCACCTTCAACACTTCCGCAAACTGCGTGACAGTAACGTTAGCCATAGCTCATCCGTCCTCGGTAATCAGGCGCTTTCCTGTGCCTCGGCTTCCTCGAACCAGTGGGCACGGGCAGCCATGATCAGTTCCGCCGCCTGCTCAGGCTCCAGCTCATTAATATCTTCGAGCTCATCAACTGACTGCTCGGCAAGATCTTCACGGGTAACCACACCCCGGCTCGCAAGCAGATACGCCAGTTCCTTGCTCATGCCCTCCAGGCTCAGCAGGTCATCGGCCGGTTCCGCCTTGTCGATCTCTTCTTCCGTCGCGATCGCCTGGGTAATCAGGACGTCTCGCGCGCGGGTCCGCAACTCTTCGACAATGCCTTCGTCGAATTCTTCGATTTCCATCAGTTCCGGGACCGGCACATAGGCAATCTCCTCGATGGTGGAGAAGCCCTCCTGAACCAGAACCAATGCGACTTCCTCATCGACGTCGAGCTGCTTCATGAAGCGTTCGCCGAGCTCCTTGGCCTCGCGCTCGCTTTTCTCATCCGCATCCTCAGCGTTCATCACGTTCAGCTCCCAGCCGGATAATTCGCTGGCGAGACGAATGTTCTGGCCACCGCGACCGATGGCCTGGGACAGCTTGTCCTCTTCGACCGCGATATCCATGCTGTGGTCGTCTTCGTCGACGACGATTGAGAACACCTCAGCTGGCGACATCGCATTGATGACGAATTGCGCCGCATTTTCATCCCACAGGATGATGTCAACGCGCTCGCCGGCCAGCTCATTGGAAACTGCCTGGACCCGGGATCCGCGCATGCCGACGCACGCGCCTACCGGATCGATGCGTTGATCGAGGCTGCGCACCGCGATCTTGGCGCGCAAGCCGGGATCCCTGGCCGCAGCCAGGATCTCGATCAGGCCCTGGCCAACTTCGGGCACTTCAAGCTTGAACAACTCGATCAGAAACTGCGGCGAAGTGCGGGTCAAAAACAATTGCGGGCCACGCGGCTCCGAGCGTACCTCACAAAGCACGCCCTTGATCCGGTCCTGGGGCCTTACTGGCTCGCGGGGGATCATGTTCTCGCGCGGGATGAAGGCCTCAGCGTTGCCGCCGAGATCTACATAGATACCGTTGCGGTCGACTCGCTTGACCAGACCGCTGACCAGCTCATTCACCCGACCCTCGAACTCTTCTACCACCTGAGCGCGTTCGGCCTCGCGAACTTTTTGCACGATCACCTGCTTGGCGGTCTGTGCAGCGATCCGGCCAAAGGCAATGGACTCCATCGGCTCTTCGACGAAACCGTCGACTTCGGCGTCTGCATCCATGTCCAGTGCGTCCTCGAGACGCAACTCGTGATCCGGCTCCTCGAGTTCCGTGGAATCATCGGCAAATACTTTCCAGCGACGGAAAGTATCGTACTGCCCGGTCTCCCGATCGATGGCAACACGCACATCGATATTGTCGCCATGACGCTTGCGCGTCGCCGACGCCAATGCAGCTTCGATCGCATCGAAGATGATTTCTTTCTCGACACCCTTCTCGTTAGAGACGGCATCGACGACCATCAGGATTTCCTTGTTCATCGTACTACTCAGCCTGTTAGACCTTAATCTCGGGAGCCAGCCGTGCCAGCGCGATATCAGCCTGAGGAAGCACATGGCGCTCCCCATCGACCTGCACTGTCACCGAATCTGACTCGACCTCCTCCAGCGTGCCGGCAAATCGCCGACGTCCTTCGAGGGTGGGCTGGCTCAATTCGATCTTTACCCGCTCACCCACAAATCGTTCAAAGTCCGCATGTCGCCGCAAGCGGCGATTGACCCCCGGCGAGGACACCTCCAACGTGTAGTGACCCGGTATCGGATCCTCCACGTCAAGCAGCGCGCTCACCTGATGGCTGACTTTCTCGCAGTCCTCCAGCGTGATCCCGTCCGGGCTGTCAATGAACAGTCGCAGCACACCGCCGCGTCCGCCCAGATTCAGCTCCAGATCGACAATCTCGTATCCCAGAGCCTGGATATCCGGTTCCAATACCGCGATCAGTTCTGCCGCATCCGCCATCATGCTTCCAAACGAAAAGTGGGCCCTGTCGGCCCACTTCCCTAGTCCTTCGGATTACCCCAGCTCGCCTTGGGCCATCCGGTCTCACGTCAACGGCATCCCGCCGTCGATGCCAAAGAAAAAGCCCCAGCGGGGCTTTCTCAAAAAAGCTGGTAGCGGGGGCAGGATTTGAACCTGCGACCTTCGGGTTATGAGCCCGACGAGCTGCCAGACTGCTCCACCCCGCAATCGCCGGAGGGCATTATACAAACTGCCCGGGATATTTCCAACACTTGTAACGCGGGGGTGTAATGGCAGGCCGGAATCAGAAGTTAAGCACCTGATTACAAACAGCAATCAGTCCTTGCGGCCAGATACCCAGCAGGAGAATAAGAACGCCGTTTAGACTCAGCGCGAACCTGAGGTCGGAACCGGCAGTGAGCGCGGTGGTATCTGCAGGTTCGTCAAAGTACATCAGTTTCACTACCCGCAGGTAGTAAAACGCACCGATTACCGAGAACAGCACGCCTATCACAGCAAGCCAGGTCAAGCCGACATCGACCGCGGCACCAAGCACCGCAAGCTTGGCCCAGAAGCCCAGGAACGGCGGCACGCCTGCCATGCTGAACATGATCACCAGCATGACCCCGGCGAACCAGGGACTGCGGGCATTGAGACCGCGAAAATCATCCAGCT
The DNA here is from genome assembly GCA_963704875.1 of uncultured Gammaproteobacteria bacterium. Lineage (GTDB taxonomy): Bacteria > Pseudomonadota > Gammaproteobacteria > Steroidobacterales > XN24 > CAMYOC01. The sequence continues at coordinate 208,234 of CAVPIA010000006.1, forward strand.
TGTCGGCTTCAAACCCGCGTCGGCTAAGCAGCAGGATCATGCCGAACGCGGCCAGGGCCATGATCACATAGGCAAGGGTGTAATACATCGCAGCCCGGTAACCGAGGGTACTCCCGGTCAACACCCCCATCAGGATGAATCCCACATGGGAAATCGTGGAATAGGCAAGCATCCGTTTGATGTTCGTCTGCGCGATGGCCACGACGTTGCCCAAACCAATAGACAGAATGCACAGCACCAGCATCATCCCGCCCCAGCTGGTCTGCAGTCCTCCGAGGCCCTCCACCAGCACCCGCATCAGCAACGCAAACGATCCCAGCTTTGCCGCCGAGCCGATAAACAGCGTGACTGGTGTCGGTGCTCCCTGGTAGACGTCCGGGATCCACATATGAAACGGCACTGCACCGAGTTTGAAGGCCACGCCAACCAGCACGAACGACAAACCGAACAGCAGATGGATATTGAGCCCGTCCAGGGTCCTCGCGGCACGTCCGATCTCGGCGATGTCCAGACTGCCTGTCAGGCCATAAATCACCGACACGCCGAACAGGAAACAACCTGACGCAATCGCGCCGAGCACAAAATACTTCATCGCCGCCTCAGCGGCGATCGGATCATCCCGACTGAAAGCAACCATCGCATACAGACACAGCGACAACAGTTCCAGACCAAGATAAAGCGTCAGCATGCTGTGCGCAGAGATGATCACCATCATGCCCAGAGTCGCGAACAAACCGAGCAGGTAGTACTCGCCTTTGAACAAACCGCGTTCCCGCAGATAGTCCTTTGAATAAAGGAATACGACGGCGACGGCAGCATAGCTGAACAGCTTCAGCACCCGCGCCAGCGGATCTGAGACAAAGGTCCCGCTGAAACTCAGTTGACCCTCTGCTGGCACCACAAACGCAGTCAGCCATGCGGCTACCAGCAGCGTGAACTGGCACAGAGCGTAGGTTATCCAACGCCTCCGATCGCTCAGAAACAGATCGACAACCAGGATCAGACAGGCCAGGCACAGGACCGCGATCTCGGCCGCAGCGGGCCAGAAGTCAGGCATCGTGAAAACGGGTACCGGGTTCATAACTTGGACTGCACCATCTGCTCGAGCAGGTGTTGAATGGTTGGCCCCATGACCTCAAGCAACGGCGCCGGCCAGAGACCAAGCAACAGCACCGCGAGCGCGAGGACACCCAGCACCAGGAATTCTCTACCGTTAAGGTCGGCAAGCGCTGCCACATTGTCGTTAGCGACCTCGCCGTACAGGACCCGCTTGACCATCCACAAGGTATAGGCCGCGCCCAGCACCAGCGTGGTCCCGGCCAGGAACGCATACCAGGGGCTGGCCCGGAAGCTGGCCAGGATCACCAGGAACTCGCCAACGAAACCAGAGGTGCCAGGCAGCCCGGCGTTTGCCAACGCGAATAACACCATGAATGCGGCAAATATCGGCATGGTGTTGGCGACGCCACCATAGTCAGCAATCTCTCGACTGTGGACCCGGTCATACAGCACACCGACACACAGGAACATCGCGCCGGAGACCAGACCGTGAGAGATCATCTGAACCATGCCGCCTTCCAGACCCATCGCTGCGCCATCCAGCGCGCCGGTCCGAACCTGAATCGCATAGGCGAGGAAGAAACCAAGGGTGACGAAACCCATGTGAGCAATCGATGAATAGGCAATCAGTTTCTTCATGTCGGTCTGTACCAGCGCAACGAAGCCGATGTAGACCACCGCGATCAGCGACAGGCCGATGATCAGCCAGTCGAACGACATGCTTGCATCAGGCGTGACCGGCAAGCTGAAACGCAGGAATCCATAGCCGCCCATCTTCAACATGATCGCGGCCAGGATCACGGAACCACCGGTTGGCGCCTCCACGTGTGCATCTGGCAGCCAGGTGTGTACCGGCCACATCGGCACCTTGACGGCGAAAGCGATCAGGAAGGCAAAGAAGATTAGTGTCTGTTCATGCATCCCCAGACCCATGGCCTGGAAATCGGCGATTTCATAGCTGCCGGACTGCAAATACATATAGATCAGTGCGACCAGCATCAGCACTGAACCGAGGAAGGTATACAGGAAGAACTTCAGCGTCGCATAGACACGGCGCGGTCCGCCCCAGATGCCGATGATGATGAACATCGGAATCAGCATCGCTTCCCAGAACACATAGAACAGCATTGCGTCCAGCGACGCGAACACGCCATTCATCATGCCTTCAAGGATCAGAAAAGAGGCGAAGTACTGTGAGCTGCGTTGCTCGATGACCGTCCAGCCGGCAATCACCACCAGCACGGTAATAAATGTCGTCAGCAGGATAAGCGGCATCGAAATGCCGTCAACACCGAGATAGTAGTCAACGTTGTAAGTCGCTATCCACGGGGCTCGCTCGACGAACTGCATCGCCGCCGTGCTGCTGTCGAAGCCTGCGTACAGCGGGATACTGACGAGGAACGCCGCGATGGAGACGCCCAGGGCCAGCCAGCGCCCGGCCTCAGCACCACGATCACCCAAGGCCAACAGCAGCAGGCCGCCGGCGATCGGCAGCCAGATCACGATACTGAGGATGGGCATGTCCATGAACTGCGTTTCCTAACTTCCGATCAGCAGCCAGCCAAGCATCGCGGCAAGCCCGATGATCATGGCGAACGCATAGTGATACAGATATCCGGTCTGCACCCGACTGACGACACCGGACATCCAGCCAACCAGACGTGCCGAACCATTGACCATCCCGCCGTCAATCAGTACTTCGTCACCGGTTCGCCACAGACGGCGGCCAAGCGCTCGCGATGCCGGAACCAGCAAGCGCTCATTGAAATCATCAAAATAGAATTTATTCAGCAGCATTTGGTACAGCCTGGAAAAACGCTGCGCAAACATAGCCGGGATCTGCGGCTGGCGCAGATACAGATACCAGGCGGCCAGCACGCCGGCTACGGCAAGCAGGAACGGTGGCGCCAACAGACCGTGGATCAGGAAATATCCCGGCGTGGTGCCATGCCTGCCCACTTCGGCGAGCACATCGTGGCTGGGCAGCACCAGGATAGAGCCGCCAAAATAGTTGCCGAACAAAATTCTTTCCTCGGTCAGCCAGCCGATGACCACGGACGGGATAGCCAACAGAATCAACGGCACCGTGACCACCCATGGGCTTTCCCGCAAATGATCCCGGGTATGGGCGTCCATCCGCTCCTCGCCGAAGAAGACCAGGAACATCATGCGGAAGGTATAAAGCGCAGTGACGAATACCCCGAGCAGCACGCAGACATAGGCGTAGCCGGCACCCGGTATAGATGAGAAATGCACCGCTTCGATGATTGCGTCCTTGGAGAAGAAACCGGAGAAACCAGGGAACCCGATCAGCGCCAGCGAGCCGATCATCGCCGTCCAGTAGGTCACCGGCAGATGCTTGCGCAAGCCACCCATCTGCCGCATGTCCTGCTGGTGATGCATCGCGATGATCACTGAACCCGCTGCAAGGAAAAGCAAGGCCTTGAAAAACGCGTGGGTCATCAGGTGGAAAATCGCCGCGGCCTGAGCCGACACACCAAGAGCGACTGTCATGTAGCCAAGCTGCGACAGCGTGGAATAGGCGACGACCCGTTTGATGTCGTTTTGCACCAGACCGAGCAGACCCATGAAGAACGCTGTCGTCGCACCGATAACCAGCACCACACTCAGTGCGGCATGCGACAGCTCAAACATTGGCGACATCCGCGCCACCATGAAGATACCCGCGGTGACCATCGTGGCAGCATGGATCAGGGCCGAGATCGGCGTCGGGCCCTCCATCGAATCCGGCAACCACACGTGCAGCGGGACTTGCGCCGATTTACCCATAGCGCCGATAAACAGCAGGATGCAGATCAGCGTCAGCGCCGACCAGGGCTGACCGTCGAATACCTCGATCGTGACGCCCTGCAAGCCCGGCGCAGCGGCAAACACCTGCTTATAGTCCAGCGAACCGGTGAAATAAACCACCGCGGCAATGCCGAGCAAGAAACCGAAGTCCCCGACACGATTGACCAGGAATGCCTTGAGATTGGCGTGGATCGCCGATGGGCGCTTGAACCAGAAACCGATCAACAGATACGACACAACGCCGACAGCCTCCCAGCCGAAAAACAGCTGCAGGAAGTTATTCGACATCACCAGCATCAGCATCGCGAAAGTGAACAGAGAGATATAGGCAAAAAAGCGCTGGTATCCCGGATCATCGCGCATGTAGCCAATGGTGTAGATATGCACCATCAGCGAGACAAACGTCACCACCACCATCATCAATGCGGAAAGACGATCGACCAGGAAGCCGACCTCCATCCGGATACCGTCGCTGACACCCCAGGTGTAGAGCGTCCCGTTATAAACTTCAGCGCTACCGTCGACCAGTCCTGTCAGTACCCAAACCGAGAGGCCGAAGGCGATGGCGACTCCGAGTATCGTAATGCTGTGGGCACCGGCGCGACCAATCGCCTTGCCAGCGAGTCCGGCCACGATCGCTGCGATCAGAGGCGCTAGGACGATGGTCAGATATATCTGCTCCATGCTCATCCCTTCATCGTGTCCAGGTCTTCGACGTCGATACTGCGACGGCTGCGGAACAGCACGACCAGAATAGCCAGCCCGATCGCCGACTCAGCCGCGGCTACCGTGAGGATAAAGAACACAAATACCTGACCCGCGCTGTCACCCAGATAGCGTGCCAGCGTGATGAAATTGAAGTTCACCGCCAACAGCATCAGTTCTATGCACATCAGCAGCAGGATGACGTTTTTTCGATTCAGGAAAATGCCCGCGACGCTGAGGATAAACAGCAAGCTGGACAAGGTCAGATAATGGGAGACGGTGATCATTCATCCTTCTCCGATTTCATCTTGACTAACCGCACCCGGTCCTTGGCACGGACCGCAACCTGACGCGCTACATCCTGCACCTTGAGCCCGGGACGGCGTCGCATGGTCAGAGAGATCGCAGCGACGATGGCCACCAGCAGAATGACCGCAGCCAGTTCGAACGGGTACATGTACACCGTATACAGCTGGCTGCCAAGCATCTCGGTATTGCTGAAATCGGACGCTGCCCGCGCCGGTGCCTGCAGGAAATTCAATTCCTGGGTGCGGGCCCAGACCACGTATCCGAGCATAGCTACAATTAACATTACAAGACCGATGCCTAAAGGCGCATAGCGGGTAAATCCCCCCCTCGCCTGCTCGACTTTGACGTCCAGCATCATCACTACAAACAGGAACAGCACCATCACCGCGCCGACATAAACCAGCACCAGCACTATGGCCAGGAACTCTGCTTCCAGCAGCATCCACAGGAAGGCGCTGGTTACGAACGCCAGCACCAGCGACATCGCGGAATGGACCGGGTTACGGGCGGTTATCACACCGATCGCGGCCAGCAGCAGCACGCCGCCAAACACGTAAAAGATGATTGCTTCTGTCACTGTGGCGCCTTGTCGGGTGCTTGCATGGTGATCACCGGTAGGCTGCGTCCGCGGCCTTGTCGGCTGCGATCATCGCCTCATAGCGATCGCCGATCGCCAGCAACTTCTGTTTGGTCAGAATATTCTCGCCGCGATTCTCCATGTGGTACTCGTGGATCCGCGTCTCAACGATGGCGTCGACCGGACATGCTTCTTCGCAGAAGCCGCAATAAATGCACTTGAACAGGTCAATGTCGTATCGGGTGGTCCGTCGGGTGCCATCATCCGCCACGTCGCTTTCGATGGTGATCGCCAGCGCCGGACACACGGCCTCGCACAATTTACAGGCGATACATCGTTCCTCGCCGTTTGCATAACGTCGCTGCGCATGGATACCGCGAAACCGGGGCGATTGCGGTGTCTTCTCTTCCGGATACATGATCGTGACCTTGCGCACGAACAGGTTGCGCAGGGTCAGCCACAGACCTTGCAACAGCTCTGTCAGGAAGAAGGTTTTGAAAAGACTTCTGATCACCTTGCCATCACCGCTCAGTCGAACCATGGACCGACATTAAACGCCACCATTACGCCCTCGACCGCAAGCCAGACGATGGTCACAGGGATAAATATCTTCCAACCCAGACGCATGATCTGGTCATAGCGATAACGCGGAAACGTTGCCCGAAACCAGAGGAAGCAGAACAGGAAGAACGACAACTTGAGCGCAAACCAGAAAAACCCGCTGGCGCCGAGGAAGGTATCGCCGATCAGTGGCCAGCCCTGGAATGGCGACAACCAGCCACCGAAGAAGAAGCTCGTGGTCAGCGCAGCGATGAGGATGATATTGGCGTATTCGGCGAGGAAGAACACCGCGAACGCCATGCCGGAATATTCGACATGGAAACCGGCAACGATTTCCGACTCGCCCTCGGCCACGTCAAATGGCGCGCGGTTGGTCTCCGCGACACCTGAGATAAAGTAGACCAGGAACAAGGGCAGCAAGGGCAGCCAGAACCAGTGCAGAAAGCTGCCTGACTGCGATTCGATAATAACGCCGAGATTGAGACTGCCACCGGCCATCAGCACGCCTACCAGGGCGAACCCCATCGCGATCTCATAAGCGACGATCTGCGCCGCCGAGCGCATTGCGCCAAGCAGCGCATATTTTGAGTTCGATGCCCAGCCGGCCAGGATCACGCCATACACCCCAAGCGAGGTCAGCGCGAGCACATACAAGACGCCGGCGTTGATATCCGCGAGCACGAATTCCGGACTGACCGGGATCACCGCCCAGGTCGCGAACGCGGGCACGATAGACAGGATCGGAGCGATGACGAACAGGAAGCGATTGGCGTTCGCCGGGACCACCACTTCCTTGAGCAACAGTTTGATGACATCGGCAAATGGCTGCAGCAGACCCTTGTAGCCGACCCGATTGGGTCCGACGCGGTTCTGGATATAGCCAATGATTTTGCGTTCGGCATAAGTCAGGTAAGCGACCGACAGGATCAACGGCACCAGGACCAGCACGATCTTGCTGGTGATCTGCGCTGCCTGAGGCAGCGAGTTCCACAAGGTGACCAAGGACTCGATCATGACCACTCCCGCCGTCGTACGGCGAGACCATCACGACTCGCCTGCAGCGGCGCTGATCGGCGGACCAGCGGATCGATGTCATACATCGGCACTCGCTCGAGCACTTGCTCGGTCGCGCCGGTTGCCAGGTCGGAACTGGAACCGGATGGCGCGTCCGTCACCGGCTCGCGGTCCAGTTTCGCCTTCAACTCATCGCGCACGGCGGCGCTGTTCGGGTAATCGAACCCCTCAAACCCGGCGAGATTGCCAAGCACCCGGAGGATCTTCCAGCCGGGTCGGCTCTCACCCAGGGGCCGCGCCACGCCTTCGACGCTCTGCCAGCGACCCTCGCCATTAACATAGGTACCCGAGGTCTCGGCAAAGGTGCCCGCCGGGAGCAGGACCCGCGCATATTCACGCATGGTGTCACTGACAAACGGCGTCACGCAGGCAACAAAGCGGGCCTCTGCAAGCACCGCCAGCACATCCTGACCGGCCGCCGTATCCAGCTCCGCTTCGATCCCGAACAGCAGATAGGCCCGCAGCGCCTTGGTAAGCATGGCGCCGGCATCAAGGCCCGGTCTGGCCACCGGCTCAGCAGCGGCCTGGCGGTGTGGCAACAGTCCGGCCAACGCTGCGCCGGCCGCGTTGCCACCCTCCGTGATGAACCCGAAGGTGCTGCCGGTGGTCGCCGCAATAGCACCAACCAGGGACCGCAAGCGGCCGAACTCGGGATGTCGCCCGCTGAGCTGGCCCAGCAGTATGTGGGGCCGCGCCGCGCCCTCGAAGATACGCGCGATTTCACGGTGCCGGGGCTCCACGACGGCTGCACGCAGCATGCCCTCGAGACCTGACTCGGGACCAGGTTTGACCTCAAGCGCCGCAGCGACCGCAGCCAGTTCGGCTACCAGAGCAGACGGTCGGACAACTGCCGACGCCGCGAGTGGGAACAATACGTCCGGCTCATCGAGCCCGATACTGGCGACGCGGGCGCCGGCAACCGCCGCCTTGCGTACCCGGTGGCCCAGCATCGGTGCCTCACGACGGATATCCGACCCGATCAGCAGTATTCCATCCGCTGCTTCCAGCCCGGTCAGCGAAATTCCCAGCGAAGGGAATGCGGGATCAGCCTGCTGATCCGAGAAATCGGTTCGCCTTAGGCGGTGATCAAGATTCTCGCTGCCGAATCCGCGGCCGAGTCGCGCCAGAAGATATGCCTCCTCGAGCGTCACGGACGGCCCCGCAAGCATACCCAACGCAGAGCCCGCGCTATCGCCGGTGGCATTGCGGATACCGTCGACGACTGCGCGCAACGCCGTGGCCCAGTCGACCTGGCGCCAGGTGTCGCCATCCTTGATCTCCGGCGACAGCAGCCGGTCCTCCGAATAGATGCCTTCGTAACTGAAACGGTCGCGATCGGAGATCCAGGTTTCGTTTATCTCGTCATTGGCGCGCGGCACGATGCGCATCACGCGGCCGCGACGGACATGGGCAAACAGATTGGATCCCACGCAATCATGTGGCGAGACGGTTTCCTGCTGCGTCATCTCCCAGGACCGTGCCTGATAGCGGAACGGCTTGCTGTTGAGCGCGCCTACCGGACACAGATCGATCACGTTGCCCGACAATTCGTGATCCAGACCCTCACCGACAAAGCTTGCGACTTCGGTGTGCTCGCCGCGTCCGATGGTGCCCAATTGCTGGACGCCGGCGACTTCCGCGCCGAAACGAACACAACGTGTGCAGTAGATACAGCGCGTCATGTCGGTGGATACCAGCGGGCCGATATCCCGGTCTTTGATCACGCGCTTGCGCTCGGTATAACGGGAGGCATCACGGCCAAAGCCCATCGCCAGATCCTGCAGTTCGCATTCCCCGCCCTGATCGCAGATCGGGCAATCCAGCGGGTGATTGATCAGCAGGAATTCCATCGTTGCTTTCTGCGCGGCTCTGGCGCGATCCGAGCGGGTAAAGATCTTCATACCCTCGGCGACCGGCGTGGCGCAGGCGGGCAAAGGCTTCGGTACTTTTTCAACTTCAACCAGGCACATCCGGCAGTTTGCCGCGATGCTGAGTTTTTCGTGGTAACAAAAACGCGGCACATAAGTGTCGATGGCATCGGTGACTTCGATGATCATCTGACCCTTGCGCGCGGTACGCGGCACCCCGTCAATTTCAATGTTGACGATGTCGTCGCTCATGACGTTTCCATTAACAAAATCCCTGACCTGATCATGCTGCGCGAGCGCCGTCGTTGCCGACCAGACTGCGTCCGCCATGCTCGATCATGTACAAAAACTCATCGCGAAAATGCTTGATAAAGCTCTGCACAGGCCAGGCAGCGGCATCGCCAAAAGCACAGATCGTGTGTCCTTCGATGTTGCGGGAGACGCTGTCAAGCATGTCCAGATCTTCCGCCTTGCCTTTCCCGTCCAGGATCCTGCATACCACGCGGTTCATCCACCCGGTACCTTCCCGGCACGGGGTGCACTGGCCGCAGGACTCGGCATAGTAAAATCGGGTTACGCGTTCCAGAACTTTGACCATACAGGTGGTTTCATCCATCACCATCACCGCGCCGGAACCAAACATCGAACCCGCGTCGCGCAGCGCATCGAAGTCCATATTGGTCTGCAGGATGATCTCGCCCGGCAGCACTCTGGCGGAAGATCCGCCTGGAATAACCGCCTTCAAGGCACGGCCCTTCCAGACTCCGCCCGCCAACTCGAGCAAATCCGCGAACGGGATACCGAGTCCGACTTCGTAGTTGCCTGGACGCTCGACGTGTCCGGAAACCGAGAAGATCGCGGTGCCGCCCGAACCGGCAACCCCGAGTCCTGCAAATTTTTCCGGACCATCACGCATGATCGCCGGGATCGAGGCGAAGGTCTGCGTGTTATTAATGGTGGTCGGCTTGCCGTAGAGGCCGAAATTGGCCGGAAACGGCGGTTTGAAACGCGGTTTGCCCTGCTTACCCTCGAGCGACTCCAGCAAGGCGGTCTCTTCGCCACAGATGTACGCGCCGGCTCCGACAAATGTGTAAAGGTCGAAATCCACGCCTGAACCCAGCAGATTCTTGCCCAGAAGACCGGCTTCATAGGCTTCTGCCACCGCGGCCTCGAAGCGCGGCACGGGTTCATCAATAAACTCGCCGCGGATGTAGTTGTAGCCCACCGTCGCGCCCATCGCATGCGCGCCGATAGCCATGCCTTCAATAACGGCGTGCGGGTTGTAACGCAGGATGTCGCGGTCATGACAGGTGCCAGGTTCGCTCTCATCCGAGTTACAGACTACGTATTTCTGCCCAGGTGCCTGACGCGGCATAAAACTCCACTTCAGACCGGTGGGGAATCCGGCGCCACCGCGTCCGCGCAAACCGGACGCCTTGACTGTCTCGATAATCGACTCGGGCGAAACCGGCTCCTCAAGCACTCGTCGCCAGGCCTGGTAGCCGCCAAGCTCCAGGTAACGCTCCAGCGTCCAGGGCTGCTCACAGCCCAGCGTGGAATAGCATGTGGCATTGAGTTGCATTCAGCTCTACTCCAGCTCGTCCAGAATCCGGTCCACATCGGCGGTGGTCAGATTCTCGAAATAGCGATGATCCACCATCATCATCGGCGCGCCGCAGCAAGCGGCCAGACATTCTTCTTCGCGTTTGAGAAAAATACGTCCGTCCGGGGTGCTCTCGCCGGTACGGATCGCCAGCTTGTTTTCTATATGCGCAACCAGTTCCTCTGCGCCTCGCAGCATGCAGGACACGTTGGTGCACACGGATACGCTATGGCGACCGACCGGCCGCGTCTCGAACATCGAATAAAACGTGGCGATCTCATACACCTGGATCGACGGCAGATCGAGATATTCCGCCACGGCCTCGATCAGTTCCGGGGTCAGATAGCCATCATTCTCATGCTGCGCCGCGCGCAATCCGGCGATAACCGCGGAACGCTGACGGCCCTCGGGAAATCTGCCGATCCAGTGATCGAGTTCTTCCCTGACATGCTCAGACAGCGCGGCAGCAGTTTCTTGCCTGGCTTCCATCAGCGATCTACCTCGCCAAATACAATATCCTGGGTCCCGATGACCGCAACCACGTCGGCCAGCATATGACCGCGGACCATCTCATCCATCGCTGAAATATGGACAAAGCCCGGTGCCCGGATCTTTACCCGGTATGGCTTGTTGGCTCCATCGGATACCAGATAAACGCCGAATTCGCCCTTCGGATGTTCGACTGCTGCATAGGCCTCGCCAGCAGGCACGCAATAACCTTCTGTGAACAGCTTGAAATGATGGATAAGCGATTCCATGTCGTCTTTCATATCGAAACGGCCCGGCGGCACCACTTTGTAGTCCCCTGCGATTACCGGGCCGGGATTCTCCCGCAGCCAGGTGACACATTGACGAATGATCCGGTTCGACTGGCGCAGTTCCTCTACCCTCACCAGATAGCGGTCGTAGCAATCTCCGTTGACGCCGACCGGGATATCAAACTCGAGCTGGTCATAAACCTCATAAGGCTGCTTCCTGCGCAGGTCCCATTCCACGCCGGAACCACGCAGCATCGGACCGGTGAATCCCAGCGCTATCGCCCGCTCCGGCGACACCACGCCGATATTGACCGTGCGCTGTTTCCAGATCCGGTTGTCCGTGAGCAGAGTCTCGTAGTCATCCACGCAAGCCGGGAAACGCTCGGTGAAGTCTTCGATAAAGTCGAGCAAGGTTCCCTCGCGGCGGGAGTTGAGTCGCTGCAGGTCTTTCTTGCTGCGAAATCGCGAAGGCTGATACCTGGGCATCACATCGGGAAGATCGCGGTAGACACCGCCCGGGCGATAGTAGGTCGCGTGCATCCGCGTCCCGGAGACCGCCTCGTAACAGTCCATCAGGTCCTCACGCTCCCGGAAGCAGTACAGGAACATGGTCATGGCGCCTATATCCAGCCCATGCGCCCCCAACCACATCAGGTGGTTCAGGATCCGCGTGATCTCATCAAACATGACGCGGATATAGCGGGCGCGGATGGGCACTTCGACACCGAGCATCTTTTCGATCGCCATCACGTAGCCATGCTCGTTGCACATCATGGAGACGTAGTCCAGGCGATCCATATAGCCGATGGACTGGTTGTATGGCTTGCTCTCAGCGAGTTTCTCGGTGCCACGATGCAGCAGCCCCACGTGGGGATCCGCCTTGGTGATCACCTCGCCATCCATCTCCAGCACCAGGCGCAGCACACCGTGGGCCGCCGGATGCTGGGGACCGAAGTTCAGCGTGAAATTCTGAATCTCAGCCACCGGCTGCGCCCTCCGGGTGCTGTTCCTGCTGCGCATCCGGGCCCGTGTCTTCCCGGATCACGCGGGCCACCAGTGTGCGGGGCTCGATCGACACCGGTTGGTATACCACCCGGCCCTTCTCCGGGTCGTAGCGCACTTCGACATGGCCGATCAACGGGAAATCCTTGCGGAACGGGTGACCAATAAAACCGTAATCGGTAAGCAATCGGCGCAGGTCCGGATGACCGACAAACAGAATGCCGAACAAATCGAATGCTTCTCGCTCAAACCAATTCGCCGACGGCCAGATGTCGACCACCGAGTCGATCATTGGCGGCTCCTGGTCGCTGGCGAAGGTACGCAAACGCAAGCGTGCATTCTGGCTCAGGGACAACAGGTGATAGACGACGGCAAAACGTCGTTGCGGAGGCTGCCCGTCATCATCCTGGCGGAAAGCGCGGCTGACGCCGCGGCTAAAGCCCGAGGCTGTGGCTGAATCGGTCTTCCACTCAGCCTGCCCGTAGCTCAGATAGTCGACGCCGCACAGGTCCACCAGCATCTCGAAGCCGAAATCGTCTCTCAACTCGCGGCCTACATCGAGCAAATGCTCACGGCCGAGTTCCAGCGTCAGCTCACCGCAGATGCTGGCAACCACTTCAACCCGGTCGCCAAACCGGTCTTGCAGGCTTGCCCTTATGGCTTCTAGGCGTGGTGACATCAATCAGGTCTCAGCGCGCGATCGTATGCGTGCGGCGGATCTTCTTCTGCAACTGGATGATTCCGTACAACAGAGCCTCTGCTGTCGGCGGGCATCCGGGTACATAAACATCTACCGGTACGATTCGATCGCAGCCGCGAACGACCGAATACGAGTAATGGTAATAGCCTCCACCGTTGGCGCAGGAGCCCATGGAAATGACCCATCTCGGCTCGGCCATCTGGTCATAGACCTTGCGCAAAGCCGGAGCCATTTTGTTTACCAGCGTGCCCGCCACGATCATCACATCGGATTGACGCGGGCTGGGCCGGAAGATGATCCCGAAACGATCCAGATCGTAACGGGCCGCGCCAGCCTGCATCATTTCGACCGCGCAGCAGGCGAGTCCGAACGTCATCGGCCACATGGAACCGGTGCGGGCCCAATTGACTAACTGGTCCAGCCTGGCGGTGACAATCCCGGCTTCTCCGCTCTTGCTCGCCGGAGCCGCAGCCTGGGATTCGCTGGCATTGGCGCTCAATCCCATTCCAGCGCCCCCTTCTTCCACTCATAGATAAAGCCGACGACCAGGATGGCGAGGAATACGGCCATGGACAGCAGGCCAAACAGCCCGATCTGATCCAGCGAGACCGCCCACGGGAACAGGAAGGCGATCTCAAGATCAAAAATGATGAACAGGATGGCTACCAGGTAGTAGCGGACGTCGAACTTGATCCGTGAATCCTCGAACGCTTCAAAGCCGCATTCATAAGCGGACAGCTTTTCGGCATCCGGTCGGCGAGGGCCCAGGATGAAACCCAGAGAGACAAGAAGCAGGCCGAGGACCGTGGCGATAGCGAGAAATATCAATATCGGGAGATAGTTCTCAAGCATGAAGAATCCTCTGGCTGGCCTCCGGCCGCGGCTACAGAACCGCAGATCCGCGATCGGCCGACGACTAAATCCCCATTATTCTACCAGCACCGGCGCACGAATCGACGTCAAAAAAACGGAATCGTTGTAGCTGGCCATATTCGGCAAAATCTGGTGCGGATGGCCGGACTCGAACCGGCACGGCTTGCGCCACTGCCCCCTCAAGACAGCGTGTCTACCAATTCCACCACATCCGCAGGAACTGTTGGCCGGCGCCGTTGCGCCGGCAAATCACTCTTCCCCAGTCCCGGAGGACTCCGAGGCACCATCGCCAAGCACTTCCTGATCGGGAAGCGCAGGCAGCTGCAGGTCGTCATCCGGTAACAGCAATCCCGGGATCTGATCCGCGGATTCCTCTATGACCGGCACCGTTTCAAGCACGCTGACCGGACCTTCGCGCTGGCCGGCCAGATAGGCCAGACCCAGACTGGTGAAAAAGAACAATGTCGCCAGCACCGCCGTCGTGTGGCTGAGGAAAGAAGCGGAGCCCTGAGCACCGAAAACAGTACCGGAAGCGCCAGAGCCAAAGGCGGCGCCCGCCTCTGCGCCCTTGCCCCGCTGCAGCAGCACCAGCGCTATCAGCCCGGCCGCCAGGAGCACATGAATAATCGTGACTATGGTTTGCAGCATCATGTTGATTTGACCTAAACGCCGCCCGCCCGGCAGATTCCGGCGAAGTCCTCCGCATCCAGCGAGGCCCCACCGACCAATCCGCCATCGACGTCCGGCATGGAAAACAGATCCGCGGCGTTCGATGATTTCACGCTGCCGCCGTAAAGGATCCTGACCAAATCGGCAATTGTATCATCATATCCGGCCACCAGACTACGCACGAACGCGTGGACCGCCTGCGCCTGTTCAGGGCTGGCGGTACGTCCGGTACCGATCGCCCAGACCGGCTCATACGCGATCACGGCCCGGCGCAGACTGTCGCTGCCGGCCAGATCAATCACCGTTCGCAACTGCTCTTCGATCACTGCCTCGGTCACACCGGCCTCGCGCTGTTCCAGGCTCTCACCCACGCAGAGCACGGGCTCCAGCCCATGGCGCTGGGCAGCAAGATACTTTCTCGCCACCACGGCGCTGTCCTCGCCGTACAGGCTGCGGCGCTCTGAATGGCCGACCAGGACATAGTGACAACCCAAATCAGCCAGCATCGGGCCGGAAATCTCACCGGTGAAGGCCCCGGAATCTGCCTCTGACAAGTTCTGTGCACCGAGGCGGATGTCGCAGCCATCCAGCAGATTGCGGGCATGTTGCAGATAGACGAAGCTTGGGCATACCAGTACCTCACAGGGCAAATCGTCACCCAGCGCCTGACGCAGTCCGCCCAGCAACGCTTCCGTCTGAGCATTCGAGCCGTTCATCTTCCAGTTGCCGGCGACCAGTTTCGTTCGCATTATTCCTGCCCCTTTTTTTGGCGCGCAAGGGTAACGGCGCCCTGCTGTTAAATCAATCCTGCGGCGAGGCGGCTCGCACGACGGCGGCGATTTCCTCGGCTGCCGCGGTCACTTCGGCTTCGTCCTCGCCTTCCACCATTACCCGGATCAGCGGCTCGGTGCCTGAGGCGCGCAAGACTACGCGACCGCGCTCCCCGAGACGCTGTTCAACCGCCGTTACGGCAGCGGCCACTGGTCCGGTTTCGAGTTCGGGCGCGGCAGCGATTCGGACATTGATCATCGTCTGCGGAAACCGGGGCATGCTTCCGGCCAACTCCGACAAACTGCGCCCGGACGCGCGCATCACTGCAAGCACACTGAGCGCGGTGATCAGACCGTCACCCGTGGTGGTGCGGGCAAGGTCAATAATGTGCCCCGAAGTCTCGCCACCCAGCTGGCCACCCGTCTCCTTGAGCATCGCCAGAACATTACGATCACCGACAGCGGCGCGCAGAAACTGGATCCCTTTGGACTCCAATGCGCGCTGCAAACCGAGATTACTCATCACCGTACCCACAACCGGGCCACGCAGGGTCCCTTGCTCGAGCGCGTCCAGCGCCAACAGATGGATCAGCTGGTCGCCATCCACCAGTTCACCCTTCTCGTCCACCATCACGACGCGGTCACCATCACCGTCCAGCGCGATGCCGACGTTGGCTCCGACACCGACCACAGTCGCCTGCAGCAGCTGAGGCTGAGTCGAGCCACACTTGAGATTGATATTCCGGCCGTTGGGGGAGCAGCCGATCGGGATGATATCGGCGCCCAATTCGGCGAATACCCGCGGCGCAACTTTGTAGGCAGCGCCGTGCGAACAATCAATGGCCACCTGCATGTCACCGAAGTCCATCCCCGCCGGCACCGTGGAACGGCAGAACCATTGGTAATCCGTGCGCGCACTGTCTATCCGTTTGGCCAGACCCAGGTCGGTCGAGGCATTGGTGACCGGATCCTCCTCGATCAGATCCTCAATGGCCGCCTCCAGTTCATCCGAAAGCTTGTCGCCGCCGCCCTCGAAAATCTTTATGCCATTGTCGTGGTAGGCGTTGTGGGAGGCGCTGATGACGATTCCGAAATCGGTACGCAAACGACGACAAAGATAGGCAATACCCGGGGTAGGCAGCGGGCCTGCGAGCAACACATTGACACCGGCAGCCACAAATCCGGCCTCCAGCGCAGACTCGAACATATATCCCGACAGACGTGTGTCCTTGCCGATCAGCACCGTGCCACCGTGAGGCGCCAGTACCCGGGCGGTTGCGCTGGCCAGACGCAGTGCGAAATCCACCGTCATAGGTGGCATGCCGACCCGGCCACGCACACCATCGGTCCCGAAATATTTACTCATCTCAGCTCCCTGACTCCGGCGGCTGGGCGCCCGTTATAGCGGCGGTTATCCGCAATACATCCATGGTCTCGCCGACGTCGTGCACACGCAATATGTTGGCCCCCTGGCCAGCCGCAAATATGGCCAGAGCCAGGCTGCCAGGGAGACGCTGGTCCAACGGACGGTCCAGGATCTTATCGATCATGGATTTGCGTGAAACACCGACCATCAGCGCCGTCCCTAACGCCCGGAAACGGCCCAGGTGACGCATCAGTTGCAGATTATGCGCCAGGCTCTTGCCAAAACCGAAGCCCGGGTCCACCACGATCCGGTCACTTGAAATACCGGCGGCGCGGCAGGCTTCGATCCGGCTTCCGAGAAACTCCAGCACCTCCTCCACTACATCGTTATAGCTTGGGTTCGTTTGCATGGTCCGCGGTTCGCCCTGCATATGCATCAGACACACGGCCGCTTCGGTTCCGGCGGCGGCTTCCAGCGCCCCAGGCGCGCGCAGCGCGTTGACGTCGTTGATCATGCCGGCGCCCGCCGCGACCGCGGCACGCATGACTTCGGGTTTGCTGGTGTCGACCGACAGGACCGCCCCGGTGCGGCCAGCCAGCGTCTCAATAACCGGAAGCACCCGCCGCAACTCTTCCTCAACCGGTACCGGAGCCGCGCCAGGCCTGGTCGACTCGCCGCCGATATCGATCAGGGCGGCGCCGTCCGCGCACATGCTCAAGCCCTGATCCACAGCAGATTGGAGATCCTGAAAGCGGCCGCCGTCCGAGAATGAATCCGGGGTGACATTCAGGATCCCCATGGTCACCGGGGTGTCCAGGTTCAATCGGCCGCCGGGTAGTTTCAGATCCATCGGCAAGGTCTCAGGCAGAGTCAGCGCAGGCACAAATCATACAAAAAGACCGGCGCCGAGCGTCGCAGAAAAAGAGACCGGCGCCGAGGGCGCCGGTCTCAATTTCACAACCCATACTCAGTGCTGACTTGCGGGACCGCCGATTTTTCCGTCCTCTTTGCCGGCCGCGTCGCCGGTAGTGTCATCCACCTGAGGGGATTCGTTCGCGGCAACCGCAGACCCGTCGTCATCCCAGTCACTGGGCGGACCCGGCTCCCGGCCATCCATGATGTCCTTGATCTGATTCTCATCGATGGTCTCAAACCGCACCAGGGCCTCGGCCATCTTGTGCAATTTCTCGATGTTGTCCTGCAGGATTTTCTCGGCCTGCTGGTAACAGGTATCGATCAACGAACGGATCTCCTCGTCGATCGCATGCGCGGTGACATCCGACATGTTCTTGTGCTGCGTCACCGAACGACCAAGAAACACCTCGCCTTCGTCTTCAGTGTAGGTCAGCGGACCGAGGCGCTCAGACAGACCCCAGCGGGTGATCATGTTTCTGGCGATATCCGTCGCGCGCTCAATATCGTTTGAGGCGCCGGTGGTGACAGCGTCACCGCCAAACACAAGCTCTTCCGCGATGCGACCGCCAAACAGGCTACAAATCTGACTTTGCAGGCGGCGCTTGCTATGACTGTAGCGGTCGGCCTCGGGCAGGAACATCGTAATCCCCAGAGCCCGGCCGCGTGGAATGATGCTGACCTTGTAGACCGGGTCGTGTTCCGGAACCGACAAGCCGACGATAGCGTGACCCGCCTCGTGATAGGCGGTGAGCTTCTTCTCATCGTCGCTCATCACCATCGACCGGCGCTCGGCGCCCATCATGATCTTGTCCTTGGCCTTCTCGAACTCTTCCATCCCGACCACACGGCGATTCGCCCGCGCGGCGAACAGCGCGGCCTCGTTGACCAGATTCGCCAGATCCGCGCCGGAGAAACCCGGTGTGCCACGGGCGATCACCGATGGTCTTACGTCGTCAGCAATCGGCACTTTTTTCATGTGCACCCGAAGAATCTGCTCGCGGCCCCGCACATCGGGCAAGGGCACGACGACCTGGCGATCGAAACGACCCGGTCGCAGCAGCGCTGGATCAAGAACGTCTGGACGGTTGGTGGCGGCGATAACGATCACACCCTCTGTGCCTTCGAATCCGTCCATTTCGACCAGCAGCTGGTTCAGCGTCTGTTCACGCTCGTCATGACCGCCGCCGAGTCCGGCGCCACGGTGACGACCCACCGCATCGATCTCGTCGATGAAGATGATGCATGGCGCATGTTTCTTCGCCTGCTCGAACATGTCGCGTACCCGTGATGCACCGACACCAACAAACATTTCGACAAAATCTGAACCGGAGATCGTAAAAAACGGGACTTTGGCTTCACCGGCGATCGCGCGGGCAAGCAGCGTTTTACCCGTTCCCGGGGAACCCACCATCAACACGCCACGGGGAATCTTGCCTCCCAGTCGCTGGAACTTGCCCGGGTCCTTGAGGAAATCGACGATCTCGACCACCTCTTCCTTGGCCTCTTCGACGCCAGCCACGTCAGCGAAGGTGACGTTGACCTGGTCTTCTCCCAGCAGGCGCGCCCGGCTCTTGCCAAAAGACATCGCGCCGCGGCCACCTGCGCCGCCCTGCATCTGGCGCATGAAATAGATCCACACACCGATCAGCAGCAGAATCGGGAACGAGGAGATAAATAACTGCATCAGGAACGACTGGCGTTCTGGAGGACGTGCCTCAAAACGCACGTCGTTGGTTTGCAGCTCGCCGATTAACGCCTTGTTATCGGTCTCAGGGCTGTAGGTAGTAAAGCGATCACCGCTTCGGTACTCGCCACTGATCTTGTCGCCGTCAAAGACCAGACTATCGACCCGACCATCCTGCACTTGCTGCAGGAATGTCGAATACGGAATTGCCTGAACCACGCGCGGGCCAGTGCCAAAGCTGTTAAACACGCTCAACAGCACCACCGCGATCACCACCCAGAGGATGATATTTTTTGCCAGATCGTTCAAAAGTCGGTCCTCTCCAGGGCCTCATCAGGAGGCCATTCGCAGTTTTAGACAGTACTACACGCGATAGTTTCTCGCCAGGATGTAGACCTCGCGACTGCGAGGCCTCGAAGCCCTCGGTTTACGGGTCTTTACACTGCCAAAGCTGCGCCGCGCCTCAGTCATGAATGCCTCGAATCCTTCACCATGGAACGCTTTGCAGAGAAAATCGCCACCGGGGCGCAAGGCCTCGCGGCTGAACTCCAGGGCGAGCTCCACCAGATACATGCTCTTTGGCTGATCTACTGCCGCTACCCCGCTCATATTGGGGGCGATATCTGACAAAACAAGATCGACTTTGTCATCTCCCAAGGTGGCTCTCAGCGCTGCGAGGGCCTCGTCTTCACCAAAATCTGCCTGAATAAACTCAACTTCCGGCAGTGGATCCATTGGCAAAATATCCAATGCGACCACCCGGCCCGGGCTACCCACCATGTGCCGGGCGTATTGACTCCATGCCCCCGGGGCCGCACCAAGATCGACCACCAGCATCCCGGGTTTGAACAAACGATCCCGTTTGTTGATCTCCTCCAGCTTGAACACCGCACGCGATCGCCAACCCTCGGTCCGGGCGCGTTTCACGAAATCATCCGACTCGTGCTCGGCCAGCCATCGGCTGCTGCTCTTGCTTCGTTTTGCCATCGTCGCTGGATTTAATCAGATTCTCGCCCGCTGGTGCCAGCGTGCCGCCTACCTTAGAATACGCGGCCCTTATCCCATGCACCCGACAAATGGCAGGCACTCAAGCTATGGCCGCCCCGGCAAAACCCGCCACGCTCAGCGACAAACAGAAGCGCTATCTGCGCCAGCTGGGGCACCAGCTGCACCCGATTGTGATGACCGGCAACTCAGGTTTGACACCTGCGGTGCTCCAGGAACTGGATCGATCACTTGCCGCCCATGAACTGGTCAAAGTCCGCGTGCGAGCGGGTGACCGCGAAGCCCGCGACGCAATCATCAGCGAGATGTGCACGGCCTGTCTGGCGCTGCTGGTGCAGCGCATCGGTCATGTTGCGGTGCTTTATCGCCAGGATCCGGAGAAACCGAAGATCACGCTTCCCCGGAGCTGAAGCGGGTCGACGAACTGGCCACCAGCAAGATCCCGCTGAGACTCGCCATCAGATAAAGCGCGGCGGATATGCCATGCCAGAGGGCGAAATTCTCTCCGGGGCTACCATCAGCCAGACGCGCGGCCTGCATCCACGGCCGCAGACCCCACACCGAAAAGCTCATGAATGCGAGCATCGCGGCGATCGCCCAGCGTCGCAGATTGCGCAGACCCGGCGGACGCGCAGATCCGGCCTCCAGAATCAACAGCAGCGTTCCGCATATCACGCTGATCCATGCCATCAGCTCGAACAGCTCTCCGGCCAGCGCGCCAGCGACCCGGGTCTCCTCGAGTTGCGCAAACAGCGAGGGCGCCACCACATAACCGACCGTCCATAATCCACCGACCCACAAGGTCTGGATCAGGCCTTCTCCCACGCGCAAGGAAGACGGCCCGGTCATATGTAACGGACCTCCAGAATCTCGTAGGTGCGAGCGCCGCCAGGGGCAGCGACGGTGACCTGATCGCCTTCTTCCTTGCCGATAAGGGCGCGGGCGATCGGCGAACTGAAGGAGATCAGTCCTTCACGGATGCTGGCCTCGTCTTCGCCAACAATCTGATAGGTGATTTCCGACCCGTCATCTTCATCGAGCAGATCGACAGTGGACCCAAACACCACCCGACCACGGGCATCTACCTTGCTGACATCGATCACATTGGCATGCGAGAGCTTGCCTTCGATATCACGGATACGCGCCTCGATAAAACCCTGCTGCTCTTTGGCCGCATGGTATTCGGCATTCTCCTTAAGATCACCGTGTGCCCTCGCCTCCGCGATGGCACGGATCACCTGCGGCCGGTCCTCCGATTTCAGACGTTTCAATTCGCTCTTCAGGCGCTCGGCGCCGCGGGCCGTCAATGGCACCTTGCTCATGCCTGCAACTCCTCATGCAGATCGCGCAAACGGTGCACATCCGCAGCATCCAGATACTCCAGTGCCACACAGGTCGCCTTGGCGGCGGCGATAGTGGTGTAGTAGGTCACCTTGCGATAAACCGCCTCGCGGCGGATCGAGTGGGATTCCCGCACCGCCTGGCGGCCCTCAGTGGTATTGACGATCAGACTGATCTCGTCGTTTTTTATCATGTCGACGATATGCGGACGACCTTCGCGTACCTTGTTCACTTTGCGACACGGGACACCCGCCTCGCGCAGCGCCGCGGCAGTACCCTCGGTGGCAGCAATCTCGAATCCGCGATCGACCAGAATCCGCGCCAGCATGACCGCATCGTCCTTGTCTCGTTCGCGGACGCTAAGCAACGCGGTTCCAAAGGTCGGCAGCACAATACCTGCCGCCAGCTGAGCCTTGGCATAGGCCTCACCAAAGAATCGCCCGGTCCCCATCACCTCGCCAGTGGATTTCATTTCCGGCCCGAGGATCGGATCTGCGCCAATAAACTTGGCAAACGGGAATACCGAGGCCTTGACGGAGAAATATTCCGGCTTCGGTTCTCCGGATACGCCCTGCTCTGCCAGCGATATCCCGGCCATACATAAAGCAGCGATCTTGGCCAGCGGCCGTCCGGTGGCCTTGGACACAAACGGGACCGTGCGCGAAGCACGGGGATTCACTTCCAGCAGATAGATATTCTTACCCTGGATCGCAAACTGGGTATTCATCAAACCGATGACACCCAGCGCCCGGGCAAGTCGTCGAACCTGATCGCGAAGCTGTTCCTGGATCGACGGGTCGAGCGTATTCGGCGGCAGCGAACAACCGGAGTCGCCAGAATGCACACCGGCCTGCTCAACGTGCTCCATGATGCCACCGATCAACACGGCCTCACCGTCACAGATCGCGTCGACATCGACTTCTACCGCGGAATCAAGAAAATGATCCAGCAGCACGGGGCTGTCGTTGGAGACCTTTACCGCGTTGGCCATGTAGGCGCGCAATTCTTCTTCAGTGAAGACGATCTCCATCGCGCGGCCACCGAGTACATAGGACGGCCGTACCACCAGCGGATAACCGACCCGCTCGGCCAGACGCACCGCTTCGTCTTCGTGACGGGCGGTACGATTGGGCGGCTGCAACAGATCCAGATCCTCGACCAGATGCTGAAACCGTTCCCGGTCTTCCGCCAGATCGATGGAGTCCGGCGAGGTGCCGATGATCGGCGCTCCGGCAGCTTCCAGTGCGCGCGCCAGTTTTAGCGGTGTCTGCCCGCCGTATTGAACGATGACACCGACCGGCTTCTCCAGATCGATGACCTCCATCACGTCTTCGAAGGTCAGCGGTTCGAAATACAGACGATCGGAGGTGTCATAGTCGGTACTGACGGTCTCCGGGTTGCAGTTGACCATGATGGTTTCGAAGCCGGCCCCGCGTAGCGCCAGCGCCGCATGCACACAACAGTAGTCAAACTCTATGCCCTGACCGATCCGGTTCGGACCACCGCCAAGGATGATGATCTTCTTGTTGTCGGTGGGTTCCGCCTCGCATTCTTCTTCATAGGTCGAATACAGATAGGCGGTCGTCGTGGCAAATTCTGCAGCGCAGGTATCAACGCGCTTGAACACCGGACGGATGCCAAATTCCAGGCGGCGTCTGCGAACTTCTTCTTCCGGGATATCCAACAGTTTTGCCAGACGGCTGTCAGCGAAACCCTTGCGTTTGAGCGCGCGCAGTCGCGCCTTGTCTAACGCCGCCTCACCGTCGCGCTGAAGGCTCTGCTCTTCGAGAACCAGATCCTCTATCTGCGCCAGGAACCATGGATCAATCCAGGACAGGCCATGGACGGTCTCCAGGTCGAATCCGTGACGGAATGCATCGGCTACGTACCACAAACGATTGGCAGTAGGCACCGCGATCTCCTGTTCCAGCCGCGCCCTGCTTTCGTCTGTCAATTCCTCGGTGAATATCTCATTCAGACCGTCCGCCCCGGTCTCCAGGCCGCGCAGCGCCTTCTGCAATGACTCCTGCAGGGTACGGCCCATCGCCATCACTTCGCCCACTGACTTCATCTGCGTATTAAGTTGCGGGTCAGCGTCAGGAAACTTCTCGAATGTGAAGCGCGGGATTTTTGTGACCACGTAATCAATCGTCGGCTCGAACGAGGCCGGCGTTGCGCCGCCGGTGATCTCGTTGCGCAGCTCATCGAGGGTGTATCCCACCGCAAGCTTGGCCGCTACCTTGGCGATGGGGAAGCCGGTGGCCTTGGAGGCGAGTGCCGAGGAACGCGAGACCCGCGGGTTCATCTCGATGATGACCATCCGGCCATCCTCGGGATTGACCGCAAATTGCACATTGGAGCCACCGGTGTCCACGCCGATGCGGCGCAGGACTGCGATCGACGCATCCCGCATACGCTGATATTCCTTGTCGGTCAGCGTCTGTGCAGGCGCCACCGTGATCGAATCACCGGTATGCACGCCCATCGGATCCAGATTCTCGATCGAACAGACGATGATGCAGTTGTCCCGGGTATCCCGGACCACCTCCATCTCGTATTCCTTCCAGCCCAGCACAGACTCTTCCAGCAACACCTCGGTGGTCGGTGAAAGATCCAGACCGTGCGCGACTTTCTCTTCGAATTCTTCCCGGTTGTAAGCGATACCACCGCCGGTACCACCGAGCGTAAACGACGGCCGGATGATGGTCGGGAACCCGATCTCCGCACTGATGGCGCGGGCCTCATCCATATTGTGGGCAACCGCCGACGTCGGGGTCTCCAGCCCGATTTCGTGCATCGCTTTGCGAAACAGGTCGCGATCCTCTGCGGTGTCAATGGCTTTCCGCGAAGCACCGATCAACTCCACACCGAATTTTTCCAATACCCCTTCGCGGACCAGATCCAGTGCGCAATTGAGCGCGGTTTGCCCGCCCATCGTCGGCAGCAAGGCATCCGGTCGCTCGCGCTCGATGACCCGCGCCAGCACGCGCCACTCCACCGGTTCGATATAGACCGCGTCGGCGGTCTCCGGGTCGGTCATGATGGTTGCCGGGTTGGAATTCACCAGGATGACCCGGTAGCCCTCCTCACGGAGTGCCTTGCAGGCCTGTGCGCCCGAATAATCAAACTCGCAGGCCTGGCCGATGATGATCGGCCCTGCGCCTATGATCAGGACGCTTTCAATGTCAGTTCTTTTTGGCATGGCGCCCGCTGGCTCAAGGAGCCCCGATCGACGTCTTCCGGGGCGGCTTATTGTTTATGTAATTAATTATGTATGTTTCGTAACTTATTGTTTTATCAGACATTGCCTTGGTTTCAAACGGCAACTTTCTGTCTTTGTTCCATCATCAGCACGAAACGCTCGAACAAGGGCCTCAAGTCATGCGGCCCGGGGCTGGCTTCCGGATGCCCCTGGAATGAGAATGCCGGCCGGTCGGTAAACTCGATGCCCTGTAACGAGCCGTCAAACAGGGACCGGTGAGTGGCCCGCAAGGTCTCCGGGAGGGACGCCTCATCCACTGCAAAACCGTGGTTCTGGCTGCTGATAATGACCCGCCCGGTGTCCAGATCCTGTACCGGGTGGTTGGCACCATGGTGGCCAAATTTCATTTTGACCGTTTTGGCGCCGGCGGCCAGACCCAGAATCTGGTGCCCCAGACAGATACCGAACACCGGCACCCGTTTGGACAGGAACGTTCGGGCAGCGGCAATGGCGTAATCACATGGTTCCGGATCGCCCGGACCATTCGACAGAAATACACCGTCAACGCCCATCGCCAGGACATCCTCCGCCGAGGTCTTTGCCGGCACCACGGTGACATGGCACCCATGATGGGCAAGCAGGCGCAGGATGTTCCGCTTGATACCGAAATCGTAGGCCGCGACAGTGTGCACCGGCCGCGGTCGGGCCAGGTGCCCTTCCTGTGGATGGCGCCAGATCGAGTCGTGCCACTCATAGGGCTGCTCGACGCTGACTACCTGGGCCAGATCCATGCCTTTGAGACCCGGAAACCCGCGCGCCAACTCGATAGCTTTCGCGGTGTCTGCAGATCCGGTGACGATGCAGCCCCCCTGGGCGCCACGTTCGCGAATGATACGGGTCAGACGCCGCGTATCCAGGCCGGAGATAGACACCACGCCTTCGCGTTTGAGAAAACTCCCCAGGCTCTCTTCGGCGCGGTAATTGCTGTGTCGCAGGGGCAGATCACGGATGATCAGTCCGGCGGCGGCGACGCCCTTCGACTCATAGTCCTCGGGATTCGCGCCGGTATTGCCAATATGCGGGTAGGTCAGCGTAACCA
Source organism: uncultured Gammaproteobacteria bacterium (assembly GCA_963704875.1). Classification (GTDB taxonomy): domain Bacteria; phylum Pseudomonadota; class Gammaproteobacteria; order Steroidobacterales; family XN24; genus CAMYOC01. Next base: position 234,185 of record CAVPIA010000006.1, read on the forward strand.
GCTGGCGGCAATAAGAGGGGTCAGTGAGGATTTCCTGATAACCCGTCATCGCCGTATTGAAAACGACCTCGCCAACGGCGCTGCCTTCCGCGCCCGCGGACTCGCCGTGGAAGACCGTGCCGTCTTCCAGCGCCAGCACTGCTGGTGTGCTCACCGCCACCCCCGTCCAAGTCGTTATACGCCCGTCGCGGCCCCATGCGGAAAGCGGGAGAGGCCCGTCACCCGGTCCCATCCCGCTCGATCAATTCATGCCTCGGGCGAATCGGAAGTTTACTTTAGGCCCGGCTGAGGTGTCCATCAACCAGAGGGACGATCATCCAAACCCAGCACCGCCGCCATGCCGAAATAGCCGGCAGACTGGCCCACCAGCCAGCGCGCAGCCCTCAAAGCACCGCTGGCAAAGGCGATTCTGTCACTGGCGCGATGGGTGATCTCCAGCCGTTCGCCCTCGCCCGCCAGCATCAGCGTATGCTCACCCACGATATCTCCGGCGCGCAGCGAAGCGTATCCCACCGCTCCCGCCGTCCTTGGGCCATCGCCCGGACCACGTCCGATCTCAGTCGGGGATTCCACGCCACGACCCTGGTTTATCGCCGCCCCGATCGCCAGCGCGGTACCCGACGGTGCATCGCGTTTGTGGCGATGATGAACCTCGGAAATCTCGGCGTCACAGGTTGCCAGCGTCCGCGCCGCGATCTCACTCAGGCAGATCATCAGATTGACGCCGACGCTCATGTTGGCTGCATACAGAACCGGTATCTGCCTGCCGGCCGCCTGCAGTCTTTGCTGTTGCGCAGAGTCCAGACCGGTCACACCGCAGACCAGTGGCAGCGAACGGCTCTGGCAAGCATCGAGCAAAGCCATGGTCCCTGTCGGGAGGGAAAAATCAATGACCACATCAGCGCCGGCGATCGCGTCAAGCGGATCAGTGGTGGCGGTCACGCCGGTACTGCCGACGCCGGCTATCTCACCCGCATCCTGACCCTCACGCTCATCACCGCTGGCCAGCAGCGCGCCGCTCAGGCACATCGCGGGTGTTTGCGTCAGCGCCTGAATCAACGACCGGCCCATGCGACCGCCGGCACCGGCAACAGCGATATTCAACGCGGGTTCTTTCTCGCTGGCGGCGTTCATGATGAAGAGCCCAGGCGCTCAAAAAAGTCCTTTACTCCATCAAGCCAGCCGCGCTCGCGGGGACTATGGCTTTCGGAATTCGATTGGATCGATTCATCGAAACTCTTCAGCAGCGATTTCTGCTCGCGACTCAGCTTCACCGGCGTCTCCACCACTACCCGCACCAGCAGGTCGCCGACCGCCCCGCCGCGAACCGGCTTGATGCCTTTGCCACGCAGTTTGAACACGCGGCCGGACTGGGTCTCATGCGGGATCTTGAGATTGACCTGACCAGCCAGTGCTGGCACATCCACGGAGCCACCGAGCACTGCAGTGGCAAAGCTGATCGGTACCTCGCAGGCAAGATCGGCGCCAAGCCGCTCGAAGATGCTGTGCGGTCGCACGTTGATTTCGACATACAGATCGCCGTGCGGGCCGCCGTTACGACCGGCTTCGCCCTCGCCGCTGAGTCGGATACGGTCACCGGTATCCACCCCGGCCGGCACTTTGACTGAGAGCGATCGGGTCTGGCGGACACGACCCTCGCCGTGACAGCTATGACAGGGGTCCTCGATCACGGAGCCGCTACCACGGCAATTCGGGCAGGTCTGCTGGACAGAAAAGAAACCCTGCTGAATACGTACAGATCCGTGGCCACCACAGGTGTCACAGGCCTTTGAACTGCTGCCCGGCTCAGCGCCGCTGCCGCTGCAGCTCTCGCATTCGCTCATCACCGGCAGAGTAACGGTAACGGTTTCGCCGAATGCCGCCTGCTCGAGTTCCAGATCGAGTTCATAACGCAGGTCAGCACCACGGAACACGCGTGAACGGCCACGACGTCCACCACCGAAGATGTCACCGAAAACGTCGCCGAACATATCGCTGAACGCATCGCCGGCGCTAAACCCGCCCGGGCCTGCGCCACCACCGTCAACGCCCGCATGTCCGAACTGATCATAGGCGGCCCGCTTGCGCGGGTCGCTCAGAATCTCGTAGGCCTCTTTGGCTTCCTTGAATCGGTCGTCTGCGTCGTCCTGATCAGGATTGCGATCAGGGTGATATTTCATCGCCAGTCGCCGGTACGCTCGCTTGATCTCGGTCTCGGTCGCGTTGCGCGCCACATCCAGCACTTGGTAGTAATCGCGCTTTGCCATGAGGATTCTGCTACCTGGTATTCGCGAGTTGCCGCAGCAACGCCCCGCCGATAAACAAAGCGGCGCGGGTGAGACACCCGCACCGCCGATCAGTCGTCAATACTACTTGTCTTCCTTGACCTCTTCGAATTCAGCGTCGACGACATCGTCATCCGCCTTGCCCGAAGCCTTTTCATTACCCTGCTCAGCAGTCTTCGCCGCTTCTTCGGCATAGACCCGCTGTGCCAACCCGGCGGAAGCTTCACCCAGTGCCTGGGCCTTGGTTTCAATGACGCTCTTGTCATCGGTCTTGAGCGCGTCCTTCAGTTCGGCACTCGCCGACTCGATCTTGGACCGCTCTTCCGGCGTGACCTTCTCACCCAGATCCTCAAGAGTCTTGCTGGTTGCGTGCAGCAATGCATCAGCCTGATTACGCGTCTCAACCAGTTCACGGAACTTCTGGTCGTCAGCGGCATGGGCTTCCGCATCCTTGACCATCTGCTCGATCTCATCATCGCTGAGGCCGGAAGAGGCCTTGATCACAATGGTCTGTTCCTTGCCAGTGGCCTTGTCCTTGGCAGACACGTTGAGGATGCCGTTGGCGTCAATGTCGAAACTGACTTCCACCTGAGGTACGCCGCGCGGTGCCGTCGGCAGGTCCGCGAGATCAAAACGGCCCAGCGACTTGTTGTCCTGCGCCCGATCACGCTCGCCCTGCAACACATGGATCGTCACTGCAGTCTGGTTGTCCTCAGCGGTAGAGAAGACCTGCTGCGCCTTGGTCGGGATAGTCGTGTTCTTTTCGATCAGCTTGGTCATCACGCCGCCCAGGGTTTCGATACCCAGCGACAACGGCGTCACGTCCAGCAGCAGAACGTCCTTGACATCGCCCGCAAGCACACCGGCCTGAATCGCGGCGCCGATAGCCACAGCCTCATCCGGATTGACGTCGCGCCGTGGATCCTTGCCAAAAAACTCTTTCACCGCCTCCAGCACCTTGGGCATACGACTCTGCCCGCCGACGATGATCACGTCATCGATCTCGTTGACCGACAGACCTGCGTCCTTGACCGCAACCCGACATGGATCGATCGTCCGCGAAATCAGTGTTTCCACCAGCGACTCGAGCTTGGCCCGGGTGAGCTTGATGTTCAGATGCTTGGGACCAGAAGCGTCCGCGGTGATATACGGCAGGTTGATGTCGGTCTGCTGTGACGAGGACAATTCGATCTTGCCCTTCTCGGCCGCTTCCTTCAGCCGCTGCATAGCCAGCGGGTCCTTGCGAATGTTGATACCGCTCTCTTTTTCGAATTCTGTCGCCAGATAATCGATGATCTTGAGATCGAAGTCTTCACCGCCAAGGAAGGTGTCGCCATTGGTGGCAAGCACTTCGAATTGATGCTCACCATCGACATCGGCAATCTCGATCACCGATATATCGAAGGTGCCGCCGCCAAGGTCATACACCGCGACTTTGCGATCGCCACGCTGCTTGTCCAGACCATAAGCGAGCGCCGCTGCTGTCGGCTCGTTAATGATGCGTTTGACTTCGAGACCAGCAATTTTGCCGGCGTCCTTGGTCGCCTGCCGCTGCGAGTCGTTGAAGTACGCAGGAACGGTAATCACGGCTTCGGTCACCGGCTCGCCGAGATAATCCTCAGCGGTTTTCTTCATCTTCATCAGCACCCGGGCAGAAATTTCCGGCGGCGCCATCTTCTTGCCCTGAGCTTCCACCCAGGCATCACCGTTATCCGCCTTGACGATCGTGTACGGCACCATGTCCTTGTCCCGCGCCACGACTTCGTCCTCAAAGCGTCGTCCGATCAATCGTTTGACGGCGAACAGGGTGTTCGTGGGATTGGTCACCGCCTGGCGCTTGGCCGGCTGACCGACCAGCACTTCGTCATCTTTGGTGAAGGCGACGACGGACGGCGTGGTCCGGTCTCCCTCGCTGTTCTCAATGACCTTAGGGGTTGAACCCTCCATCACCGCCACACAGGAGTTGGTGGTGCCGAGGTCAATGCCTATCACTTTGCCCATGGCGTGAATCTCCAGATATCGTGAATAAGTAAATAGTTGGTAAAGACTTGCTTACTGGCCTAGATGGGGCCAAGGACCCGCATATCAAGGGTTGCCTAACCATCGACCTCGCGGGAAACGATCACCCTGGCCGGCCGCAGCAAGCGATCGTGGATCCGATAGCCTTTCTGCACGACCATCAACACTTTGCCTGGCGGCTGGTCAGCCGCCGGCTGGGTGGCAATCGCCTCATGCTCTGCCGGATCGAAGGCTTCATCAAGCGGCTCGATCGCGACGATCCCGAACTTGGCCAGGCATTGCTCGAGCTGCTTCAGCGTCGCCTGGAGCCCCTCGGCGACCGGACTGTCGAGCTGATCCTGCGGGATCGACTGCAGACCGATTTCCATACTGTCAGCGACCGTCAATAATTCCCGGGCGAAACGCTCTGTGCCATAGCGGTGTGCGCTCTCGACATCACGTGCCGCACGTCGCCGGACGTTCTCCAACTCGGCAGCCGTGCGCAGATGCTGATCCCTGAGCTCCGCCAATGCTGCCGCCATCTCGCTCACAGAGTCCGCCGCTGGCGAGTCTGTTTCCTTGCCTGAGGTGGGTTCCGCTGCGCCTGGTGAACCTGTCTGCCCCTCGATCTCATCCTGCGACAGCGCCGGATCCGGCACCGAGGACGCCTCTGAATTCTTGCTCATGAATGTTCCCCGAAAGCACATAACGAAGGCTGCCAGGGCTGGCCGCCTTGCCAAGAAAAGTCTTTGTACAAAATCCCTGACGCGGGATTTGGGGTCTAATCCCGCGAATTCAAGGCAGATCCGAGAATTTTGGCGGTGATGCCGACAATCGGGATGACCCGCTCGTAGGCCATACGGGTCGGGCCGATGACGCCAAGCACGCCGACCACTTCATCCTCGACTGTGTAAGGCGATACGACCACGCTGCAATCCCCGAGGATCTGGAATCCTGACTCCTCGCCGATGAATATCTGCAGGTTTGACCCGGCCATACAACGGTCGAGCAGATGGATCAGATCCCTTTGCCGGCTAAAGGCCTCAAACAGCTCCCTGAGCTTGTCCACGTCTGACAGCTCCGCGAAATCCATCAGATTGGTCTCTCCGGCCATGCAATAGCCGGGCTGACCCTCGTCGCCGATTTCAAACACCCGCTGCGCGATCTGGATCGCGTCAAGCATGCGCTGATTCATCGACTCGCGGGTATGCTGCAAGCCCCTGAGCAACTCCTCGCGGACGCTGATCAGGGTCTTGCCGGCGAAATTCGCGTTCAGGTAGTTGGCCGCCTGGCGCAACTCATCATCGCCATAGTCCCGGTCGACATCGAGGATCCGGTTCTGCACCTCTTTCTCGTTGATCACCAGGATGGCAAGGACGCGATGGTCGGACAAAGGCAGAAACTCGATCTGCCGCAAGGAACCCACCGCCTGTCGCGGCAAGGTGACCACGCCCGCCATATGGGTCAGGCGGGAAAGCATGCTTGATGCGGTCTGCACCAGGCCCTGATCGGTCGACATCCGTTGCTCAAGCCCGGCCTGGAGACTGACGATCTCGTTGTCGGACAGTGGCTGATAATTAACCAGTGTGTCGACAAAAAACCGGTAGCCCTTGGGTGTCGGGATGCGGCCGGCAGAAGTGTGCGGGGATCCGACGAAACCCATCTCCTCGAGGTCTGACATGACGTTGCGGATGGTCGCGGGCGACAGGTCCAGACCCGAATCTCTGGACAGCGTCCGTGAACCCACCGGCTGACCTTCCTGGATATATCGACTTACCAGCACCTTGAGCAGATGCTGAGCCCGCTCAGAAAGATCCTCGTAAACCGTGTTATCGCTCATTGGTCGCTTTGTCCGTCCAAGCCTCAGGGCACCGGCTGGACGCTAGCAACGACGTTCTCCGGGTGTCAAGGAGAGATAGCATATGAACCGGGCGGGTCCCGCTGCTGGGCGGAGGCAGACCCATAGGGCACAATCCTGCTAATGTCCCGACACAGACAGTCATGAAACGCAGATTTCAAACCATCGGCCTGACCGGCAAACACACCGACCCCAAAGTCGAGGAGTCGATGCGCCTGTTGGTGCCACATCTGCTCGATACCGGCCGGAGCGTGCTGCTGGACGAATCGGTGTCAATAGATTTCGGCCCGCTGCCGGTGATTCGCAGATCGACGGCAGCGCTGGCCAGCGAGTCGGACCTGCTGGTCGCCATCGGCGGAGACGGCACCATGCTCTACGCCAACCGCATCGCGGTCGGCGCTGATCTGCCCTTGCTCGGCGTCAATCGCGGCCGTCTCGGCTTTCTGGCAGACATCGGCACAGACGAGATGCTGGACCGCGTCGCCGAAGTCCTCGACGGCAACTATGAAGAGGAACATCGTCTGATGCTCCAGGCGCAGATCCTCCGTGGCGATCAGGTAGTTGAAGGGACCGCGCTGAATGACATCGTATTGCAGCGGCGCGAAACCGGTCGGATGCTCGATTTCGAAACCTGGATCGATGGCCTGTATGTCAACACCCATGGCGGCGATGGTCTGGTAGTCGCGACGCCTACGGGCTCGACCGCCTACGCGCTCTCTGGTGGCGGGCCCATCCTGCACCCGGGTGTCGAGGCCATCGCGCTGGTACCGATTTGCCCGCATACCCTGAGCGATCGCCCATTGGTCGTCAGCGCCAACGCCAGTATCGATGTGCGACTGGTTGAACACGCCGATACCAGCTCGGAGGTGATCTGTGACGGCCGTTCGCTGGGAGAGTTGTTGCCCGGAGACACGCTCCGGATCACCAGAGCCGAGCCCATCGCAATCCTGATCCATCCGCTGGATCACGACTACTACCGGATCCTGCGCTCGAAACTCCACTGGGGGCGCGGAAATCGTGGTCAGTCAGGCGATAACAGCGGCGCGCCGAATAGCGGCCCTGCCAGCAGCGACAAGCCGGGCGACGGTGTGAGCGGCTAGACGCCATGCTGCAGCAGATTCGGGTCAAGGACTACGCCATCATCGACGAAGCCGAACTCGAGCTTGGCGGCGGCCTGACGGTGCTGACCGGAGAGACTGGTGCGGGCAAGTCCATCCTGATAGATGCACTGGGACTGGTGCTGGGCGACCGCGCGGACGCGAGCGCGGTCCGACAGGGCGCCAGCCGTGCAGAGATCACGGCGTTCTTCGATCTTGGTGAGCGCGAGGATGTCAGCGCCTGGCTGAAAGCGCAGGAAATGGATGCAGATGGCGAATGCGTGCTGCGCAGAGTAGTCAGCCGAGAGGGACGTTCGCGCGGATTCATTAACGGATGCCCGGTGCCGATGCAGACCCTGCGCAGTCTCGGCGAGATGATGGTCGAGATCCATGGACAGCATGAACATCAACATCTGACCCGACGCGCGACACAGCGAGAGTTGCTTGACAGTTTTGGCGCGCACCTGAGCGAGATCGAAGCCGTGCGTGAGACGGCAACCCGGGTTGGCGAACTCGGCGCAGCGCTTGAAGCACTGCGCGCGGCGCGCGCGGACCGGGACAGCCGCCTGGATCTGCTGCGTTATCAATCCTCGGAGCTTGAAGCACTGGCGCTGGAGGACGGCGAACCGGACCGGCTGGAGTCGGAACACCTGCGATTGGCAAACACCGGCCGTCTGGCGGAAGGCGCCGACATGGCGCTGGATTTGATCTTCGAGGCAGAGTCCGGCGCGGCGCAGCAGCGGCTGGCGCGTTCCAGCGATGCGCTGGCGCAATTGGCCGACCTGGACCCCGCGCTGGAACCGATACGCAAGCTGGTGGAGGAAGCCGAAATTCAGACCAGCGAAGCGGCCGATGGCTTGCGCCGCTATCTCGCCGATCTGGACATGGATCCGGCGCGACTGGAATTCGTCTCCAACCGGCTGGCGGAGATCAGCAAGCTGGCGCGCAAACATCAGACCGACCCTGCGGCACTGCCTGGCCGTCTGCAGGCGCTGACCGCCGAGCTGGAGGCGCTGCAGGATGACGAAGTGGCGCTACGCGACCGGGAGCAGGCCCTGGGCGCGGCGACACGAGACTACGCAGCCGCCGCCGCGGCGCTCAGCAAGCGGCGGCAAAGCGCCGCGGCTGAGCTGAGCGAACAGGTCAGCGCCATGATGCGTCAGCTGGGCATGCCCGGCGGGCGATTTGAGGTTCAGGTCGATGCTGATGAGCAGGCAAGAGTGTCGCTCAATGGGCGCGACCGGATCGAATTCCTGGTCGCGGCAAATCCCGGCCAGACACCCGGGGTGCTGGCCAAGGTCGCCTCTGGTGGCGAATTGTCCCGCATCAGCCTGGCGATCCAGGTCGTGGCGACCGCGGGCTCGTCTTTACCATGTCTGGTTTTTGATGAGGTGGACTCGGGCGTGGGTGGCGGCGTCGCCGAGATTGTCGGCCGGCGGCTGCGAGAACTCGGCGACGGCCGTCAGGTGTTGTGTGTCACCCATTTGCCGCAGGTCGCAAGCCAGAGCCACCACCACGTCAGAATCAGCAAGCTTTCCACCGCCAAAGCGACGCGTACCACGCTGAATGCACTCAACGACAGCGAGAAGATCGAGGAGCTGGCGCGGATGCTGGGCGGGGTTGAAATCACCAGCACGACGCGTGAGCACGCGAGGGAGATGATCCAGCAGGCACGAAACCGCGCCTGAGCCCTACTTCTCCCGGTGCGGACAATCCTCGCGCCGGCAGCTGCCGTAAATAATCAGCGCGTGCGTGGTGATGTCAAAGCCATGATTGCTGGCGATGGTCCTTTGCCGGTCCTCGATTGTGGGGTCGACGAATTCCTCCACCCGACCGCAATCCTGGCACACGATATGATCGTGATGCGCACCATCGTCGAGTTCGAAAACCGCACTGCCGCCCTCAAAATTGTGTCGCTGCACCAGACCCGCAGCCTCAAACTGGGTCAGGACCCGATAGACCGTCGCCAGACCGATATCCTCTCCTGAATCCAACAGGGCCTTGTAGACATCCTCTGCGGTCAGGTGAAGGTCCTGCTTTTGTTCCAGAATTTCGAGGATCTTGACTCGCGGCAGAGTCACTTTCAGCCCGGCCTTCCTGAGATCGTTGGTCTCCAAAGAGCTACCCCTGGCGGCGGTCCGCGTGACGTGGAAAGGAGAATACTTCCTGTTATTATTACCGACTTATGCCCGCTCGCCAAAGTATATGACACCGCAACCCACCAGATACGCCGCATCCGCTGCCGTAGCAAGCGCGCTACGCAGTCTCGGCCTCGCCCTTATGGTGTTGGCTTTCGTCGCCAGCAGCGGCTGCTCGTCGCTCAGGAACTTCACCCTCAAGCCTTATCGGATCAACATCCAGCAGGGCAATTTTCTTGAGGAGGAGGACGTGGATCAGGTGCAGGCCGGGATGACCCGCAGCCAGGTACGGTTCCTGTTGGGCACGCCGATGGTAGAGGACCTGTTCAACAACGACCGCTGGGATTATTTCTATTACCTCAAGATCGGCCGCACGCAGGAAGTGTATACCCGCCACTTCACGGTCTATTTCGAGGGCGATCAGGCAGTGCGCGTTGACAAGGACCTGGGCAACACCCAGGAAAATGATAACGGCGAGATTATCGAAGCCGAAAACGGCTGAATCTGAGGCAGTGTTGATCGGAGATTGTTAATCGACTTGGGCTGATCTGTTTGAATCAATAGCTTCCGCCATCGATCACGACTCGTCCGGATTCTGTTTTCCTGCAGCGGCCAGGGTGCTGGCCCCCGACTCGCTCGCGACTTTGTTTGTTGTCTTGCCAGCCGCCTTGCCCGTTGTCTTGCCCATCGTTTTTCCCATAGTCTTGCCAAGGGCCGCCAGTTCGCGCCGCACCACCTTCGGGTCAGCAAGCAGAGGCCGGTAGATCTCTACCCGGTCACCGTTGGCAAGCGGCTGAGCCGGTTTGACCAGCCTGCCGAATATTCCCAGACGGTTTTTCCCAAGCTGGATCTCCGGAAACTGCTCCTCAATACCCGACAGACGCGCTGCTTCCTCCGCGGTTGCGCCAGCCGGCACCTCAAGCGCGATGATCGACTGCGCCTCGGGTGTGGCGTATGCCACCTCGACCTTGATGAACTCAGGCTCGCCGGTAGACATTGGAGGCACGTTTGGCAAAAGCGTCGACCAGGGAGCGAGCAATGTCCTCGAACACAGGCCCGAACAACAAGCCGCCCATGAAACTGTCAAACTCGAAGCGCATATCCAGGCGGACCTCACTGGCTGACTCGTCGATCTCGTCAAAGGTCCAGTGTCCTTCCAGATGCTTAAAGGGGCCGTCTACCAGACCGATCTGGATCCTCTCCCCGAACACCAGCTGATTGCGGGTCGTGAACACGCGCGATGTCTTGCCCCTGGACAGCTCGAGACTTGCTTCCATAAACCGGTCCGTCTCGGTGTGGACCACCGCGGATCGACACCATGGCAGAAACTCCGGATAGGCACGCACATCGTTGACCAACGCATACATGTGGCCAGCGGCATACGGCACCATGGCGCTACGGCGGACTTCACGCATGACTCAGACCAGCCCCAGAGAGCCCAGGATGCCTGCGGCGTGGAGGAACACCAGCAGCACTGAAACCGGCGCTACCCAGCGAGCCAGAAAGCGCCAGGTCCGATAACCGATGCCGGTGCCGATGCCGAGTTCTTCCGAAGAGGAATTCTTGCACATCACCCAACCGGCAAAGACGGTGATTAGAAGACCGCCCAGCGGCAACATTACATTGCTGGCCAGATGGTCAATGTTTTCGAACAGATTGCCGCCGAAGATACGCACGTCTGCGAGCAGGTTGAAAGAGAAGATTGTCAGCAGGCCCAGCGCCCAGATAATGATGCCGATGACCAGCGCTACGCTGCGCCGACTGCCGCCATGACTCTCCACGCTCCACGCAACTGCGGGTTCCAGCAAACCGATAGCCGATGTCCACGCGGCGAACAACAGCAAGGCAAAAAACATCGGCGCCAGCAGCGCGCCCATTGGCATCGAACTGAACGCAAGTGGCAGGGTTTCAAAAACCAGGCCCGGTCCCTGGGCCGGGTCCAGGCCGTTGGCCAGCACGATCGGGAAAATGATGAGCCCCGACACCAATGCAATCATCGTGTCCACGATGACCACGGAGAATGAGGTTCGGCTGATCGATGTGCCCTCGGGCAGATAGGCGCCGTAGGCCATGATCGCACCCATACCCAGACTCAGGGTGAAGAAGGCCTGACCCATTGCGGTCAACATACTGGCCGGGGTCAACGCGTCGAAATCAGTGCGGAACAGGAATCGCACGCCGCCGGCGAAATCCCCTGCCAGGACAGCGTAGCTCAACAACAAACCCAGCAACACGATCAGCGCCGGCATCAGAAACCTGACCAGTTTCTCCAGGCCACGCTCGATGCCGCGTCCCACGATGATGATGGTCAGGGCCATGAATACCGTATGCAGCGCAACGACCTTTGCCGGGTCGGCCTGCAACCCAGCGAACAGACCATGTATGTCGCTGGCAGGCATGCCGCTGAAGCTGTCGGTCAGGCTGTAACCCAGATAGGCGATGGTCCAGCCACCGATGACGCTATAAAACGACAGGATCAGGAATCCCGACAGGATACCGATCACGCCAACCAGGCCCCAACCGGAATGACTGCCCTCTTCGGCGCCAACAATGCGCATTGTGGCAATCGGATTGCGCCGACCACGGCGACCGATCATGACCTCGGAAATCATGATCGGGAGACCGATCACAAACACGCAAAGAATGTAGAACAGAACGAAGGCGCCACCGCCATTTTCGCCTGCTATGAAAGGGAAGCGCCAGATATTCCCCAGCCCTACGGCCGAGCCGCTGACGGCAAGGATAAAGGCCAGTCTGGAGGACCAGAAACCGTGCAGGGAAGTACGCTTTGCCATGGCGGATCCGCCGTGGAGCTTTCAAAAGTCCGCAATATTGGATTAAATCCCGGTTCCAGACAACTTGGCGCCCGTCACGCCATCGACCGATTCGTCCGCCAGGCGGACCGGAACCAAAACAACCACCGCTGGCCGGGACAGGTATGAACAAGAAGAAAGGCAGCCAGAAAGCGAAAGCCGGCGGCAGCCTGATTGCGCAAAACAAGAAGGCCCGGCATGACTTCTTCATCGAAGATGCCTATGAAGCCGGACTGGCGCTTGAAGGCTGGGAAGTCAAAGCCATGCGCGCCGGTCGCGCTCAGCTGAAAGAGGCCTATGTGTCAATTCGCGGCAGCGAGGCATGGCTGCTGGGTTCTCATATTTCGCCGCTGACTTCCGCCTCAACCCATGTTCAGGCGGATCCGACCCGCACCCGCAAACTGCTTTTGCACCGGCGGCAACTGGACAACCTGATCGGACTGGTCGAGCGCAAGGGCTATACCCTGGTGCCGCTCAGGCTCTACTGGAAAGCCGGTAAAGCCAAACTGGAAGTCGGTCTGGCCATGGGCAAGAAACAGCATGACAAGCGCGCTACGGACCGCGACCGCGACTGGAAACGTCAAAAAGAACGTATCCTTAAGCACTCTTGATTCAATGGCTTGAGAGTGTTAGTTAATTTATGTTATGACCTGTATTCCTAAGCAAATCAACCGCCGGTCTGGCTGAAAGAAGCGGGGCTTCGGCGCCATTACTCCGGCGCGATTAGCGATCTGGCGTCGCTTTGGCTGGCGCGGACAGGCCGGCGCACAAGAACGACAAGGGCCGACCGGCCGACCGGAATCACCCGGCGCCCTGGCGTGAGGCCAGATCTTCCGCCCGGCTCCCGGATTTCGGTGATCACCATCGGGATGAGCTAGACATGGCAACCCCGAATCGGGTGAACCCTATCCAGCTTGAGGCCCAGCTCGATGCCCAGCACAATTCCCAGCATCGTTCTCCGGTCCCGCCGTGCTGCTGATTGCGGTGACCTGGATCATCCGGCCTGGCCACCAAATCCTGCCTGTCGACACCGGTGCCGGCCGCAGATGCCGCAGCGCTGGAAGCTTGCGGCCGAACCTGCCCGTATGGACGGAAGCCCAGGATCTGCCATTGTCGCCTTTGCGCCACAGGCAGACACGGCTATGCTTTTAGGACGGCGTCCGGAGTAGCGCAATTGAAATGAGCGTCGAGCCCGATAATCAGGCCAATACTAATCAGGCTAATACCCGCGCACGCGATCTGATGGTGCCGGCGGACAAGTATCCGTCGGCGACAGCCGACTGCAGCCTGCGCGAGGCCGCCAGGTTGCTTAGCGACTGGCATATCGACATGCATGCCTCGGTGTCGATGCCACGCATCCTTCTGCTGATGAATGAAGAAGGACAACTGGTCAGCATGGTCCGCCGACGCGATATCCTGCGCGGTCTGGCCCCGTCATTTCTGGTCGCATCTTTCAGCGATCATCCGGAAGCGATGTTCGACGTCGATGTCGACCCCAATCTGACGGAGATGCTGTCCGACCGGGCTGAAGAGAAATTACGCCGCAAGGCCGAAACCCAGGTCTCGGAAATTGCCCATCCCATCCCGGCCTCTCTGGCCGCCGACGACTCACTGATCAAGGTCGTTCAGGTCATGGTCCGTCATGACCAGTCCATGGTGCCGGTGCTCGACGAAAACGGGCATGTGATCGGCGTAGTCAGAACCGTCGAGGTCCTCGAGAGCGTCTACAAGAGCCTGTCAGCCCGGGACGAGCACTCTTGAGCGAAGAGCAAGCCGAGCCCGGCAATAAGCGCAGGCGGTCGCCAGTCTACGGCGCCGGGGTCCTTGTCGGTGGCCGACCCGCGACGTTCAACCTGCGACGACTGACATGGATGTTGCTGGGCGTCGGCTTGTTTGCACTAACTGCCTGGGCCCCATCACTGCCCGACGCCGCAGATCCGTCCGGACAACACGTCGTGCTCAGTCGCGAAGGTCAATTGGCCATCGCGCTGTTTCTGCTCGCCGCCACCTGGTGGATATTTGAGGTCATCCCGATCGGCGCCACCGCACTCGCCATCGGCGTGGTGCAGGCGCTGTTTCTGATCCGTGATCCGCGCGTCGCCTACACCGATTTTATGGACCCGGCTGTGTGGTTCATCATCGGCTCCATCACCATTGGCCTGGTCTTCACCAAGACCGGCCTGACAAATCGCATGGCCTACCGCATGCTGACGCTGGTCGGGGACCGCACCAGTCGTATCTATCTCGGCGCTTTTGTAATGACCGCAGGCATGACACTGGTGATGGCACAAACCGCGGTGGCCGCGGCGGTCTACCCGCTGCTGATGACCATATATTCACTGTATGAGGACGATGAGCACCCGACCCGTTTCGGCAAGGGATTGTTTATTGGCATGGCGTTCACCGCCGGCGCCGGCAGCATTATTACCCTGCTTGGCGCCGCCCGTACCGCAGTCGCGGTCGGTTTCTATCGGCAGCTGGTAGGCCGAGAGATCGACTTTTTCGAGATCAGCTACTACCTGTTCCCGGTCGGCGCGCTGATGGTCCTGCTGATCTGGCTGTATGTCATTCTGATGTACAGACCCGAACGGGACGTGATTCCCGGTCTGAGGTTTCGGGCAATCAAACTGCACCGACAACTTGGACCGATGAAGCGCGAGGAAATCATCGCGCTGACCATCACCATGACCGCAGTGACGCTGATGAGCCTGCGCTCTTTTGTGCCAGCCCTTGCAGCGGTCGATAAAAGCGCAATTATTGCCGGCGCCACCGTCCTGTTCTTTGTCTTCCGCCTGCTCCGCCGTGCCGATCTGGAGAAATTGCCGTGGAACATCGTGTTGCTGTTCGGCGGCGCGATGAGCCTGGGGCTTTGTCTGTGGCAGACCGGCGCCGCCGAATGGCTGGCCATGTCCTGGCTGAGTCATATCGGCAGCAGCAAATCACTCGCGTTCATTCTCGGACTCAGTGTTTTCGTGCTGGCGATGACCAACGTGATCATGAATGTGGCGGCCATCGCGATCTCATTGCCGGTAGCGCTGGTGATGGCGCCACATCTTGGCGTCGCACCGGATGTCGTGCTCTATGTTTCATTGACCGCGGCCGGGATGCCGTTCCTGCTGTTGGTCGGTGCGGTCCCCAATGCCATTGCTTACGAGAGCCGGCAATTCAGCGCAAGCGAGTTCTTTATGGCCGGTGTCCCCGCGAGCATGATGCTGCTGGCGGTTATCGGCGTGTTTGTGATGTGGATCTGGCGATGGATGGGTATGCCGATACTATTGTAATATATTTCTATATTTTTCATATATTTGCGAGTCTTAATTAATCTTTTATATAACTCATTAGTGCGAGGGAGAATACACCTTGAGGGCTTGAAAAGCAGCGGCCCGCCCACATTCAGCTCCCTCGGCTGGTATCGGTGACAGACAAACTCATACAATGCCGACTCCTGGGGGCGACATGGCTTCGACGTGTGTCGCGAAATTCCAGGTGCATGCCGAGGAGCAGTCACCTCGTAAATCCATCTGCAAACTTATAGTTGCCAACGACGACAACTACGCACTCGCTGCTTAAAACCCAGTAGGGTGCCGTCTGACTGGAGCCGTGCTTGTGCGTCCAGGTCCTTCGGGACATTCAGGCGTCATATCTCACAAGATCGCCGTGAAGCTCTCCCGGGGTGGATCGGTTAAAACATAACCGGGATCGCCGTCTGTTTTCCCTGCCCGTCGGGTAGCAGGCGGTTAAATCAATTGGCGTGGACAAGCATGTAGAGCCTGGGATGGAGGGCTTGCGGACGCGGGTTCGATTCCCGCCGCCTCCACCAAATGATAAAGGCCTGCCC
>CAVPIA010000007.1:0-212498 GCA_963704875.1 uncultured Gammaproteobacteria bacterium
GGCCGACTCCAGCCGCCCAGACCACTTCTATTCGGATGACCGCTATACCCTCAAGAGCAGCCGTTCACGTACTCTTTGAGCGAATTACTGCTACTGACCCAAAGCGGTCATTCACAAGCGGCATGGAGGTGACCCGTGGTGAGAGGTGGCTGGACCAAGAAGATGTTCATCATCGGTGTCGTTCTTGACGGCTTGGTGGCTATGGTCATGCTTGCGCCGAGTCTAGAGGCATTGGCTTGGGGTTTTGACGAGCCGGTGCTCGACCCGGGTTTCCGATTCGCAATGAATTTTGGTGCAGCCCTCATGATTGGGTGGACCGCGCTGTTGGTGTGGGCGGCGGCCAAACCAGTCGAGCGCCGCGCCGTGGCACCGTTGACGATGTTGGTGGTGGCTGGCCTCATGTATGCGGAGTTCCTCGGGATGGAATCGGGATTCTTGCCAGCGGTACGGGTGTGGGCGCTACTGGTATTCCAGATGGCGCTGCTCGTCGGCCTTGCGCTCGCATATCGCGCCGCGAGTGAGCGGTGACAGAGTGACGGCTTTTGGCCGTTTCTTGTCTCCCGACGAGTGGGGCAGGGCGCCAAGAAATGTGCAAAAGTTAATCGCCAATTTAGTGTCAATAGTTAAGGTCAGCGGGCTCGCACGAACTTGCTCTGCAAGTTGCTGATTCGAGGCCCGTTCGAAATCTCACTCTTGACTCCCTCTTGAAAAATTCGGCGCGCTGCCATACCTTTTGAGGCAGGAGTCGTATGCCTCAGGTGTGAGTGCCCGAAAAGACGACACGATCCGACGCCATTGGCTTAGTGGTACATCTTTGTTGAACCGCTGGCATGGTTGTAATGAACGCTCACAACAACCTACTGAAAGTCCAGCGATGTCAATGGAGATCGACCCATGCGTCGCGACATTCCCAAACTATGTGCAGATTCCCTGCGCGCCTTTGCCAAAGACAATTACGGCATCAAGCTTAAGGCCGCTCACGCGCACGAGCTCGTGGCCGCCTACCTGGGCTATCGATCCAAGAATGCCCTTTTAGCTGACAGCAAATATCCGATAGGAAATCTGGCCGAGGCCGATTTGGTCGTCATGGTCCCTGATGAGGCCATCGATAGGCGCCGACAGGCGCTTGACGGGTTATCAACCGAGCTACCCGATAGCTACACGCTGGGAGAGGCGGTCTACGGCCCTCTATTCTCCGACGAGTGGTGGGGGAGCACGTATCCGCCGTTCCGGGGATTCGACAAGCTGGCGAAAGTTCTGGTTGAAAACAACGATGCTTTCCAGGCCATCTTCTTGTACCGAGACCAACTTCCGATGCATCACTTCGTGAACGTCAAGCAGGAAGAAGACGTCGTTGTGTTGAATGTAATCCACTCATACGAGACGACCACCAGTGAGATGTATGGAGATGGCCAAACCACTATCACGCTCCCGCGCGTAGCAGGGCGTATCGGCTTTGGCGGTCCGAGGATGTCTGTCGGGCAGTTTTCGGGCGGCGCGCGAAAAACTCTGAAGTCATTGGGGGTGCAGTCATGACCAATGTGAGCGTGAATGACTTTCATCAAGAGGTCGAGTGTGTGTACGAAGGGGAGACGTACTCGGTTCGGGACAATGGGGCCGTGCTGCGGCATGCGAGGGCCGGCAAGCGGCGACGTGGACTGGATAATCAATGGACGTTCGGAAGAGAAAGCTCAGCCAATCGATACCTGTGCATCGCCGGAGTTAGGATTCACAGAATCGTGGCGACCGCATTTCACGGTGATCCACCGGACCCACAATATGTGGTTGACCATATCGACTCGAATTGCAGAAATAACCGTCCAGAGAATCTGCGATGGCTGACTCGCTTGGAGAATTCACTCAAGAACCCGGCAACTCGTAAGAAGATCGAATACCTCTGCGGCAGCATCGAGGCGTTTCTCGACAACCCCTCGATGCTAAATGACCTTCAGCGTGATCCGAATATTGACTGGATGAGAGCAGTTACTCCCGAGGAAGCGAGAAATTGTAGCAATCGGATGGACATCTGGGCGAACACTGAATCGAAGCCAAAGGGGGAGAGAAGGGCAGTCAATCAGGCAAGTTCTTTTGGTGACCGAGTGTATAAGCCCCTGCAGAAATGGGAGATAGGTCTGGGCAGAGAGCCAGGGCTAGACATGGCGCTAACGCCATGGTGCGTGCAGTATATGTGGCGCGCATCGATGTACTTTCCTTTGTGCCCGCAGGGGGACGAACATAGAAGCCTTAATGCCTATTTTCGAAACATAGAACTCGGTAGTGTTCTCGCTTACTGCGACTATGACGACTTCTGCCCTCAACTCACAGCTGTTGGGGCTGCTCTCCTCAAAGACAAACTCTCTATTCTTGTCATGACAGAGAGTAAGAACGGCAAATGGGTGATTGTCGGAATCCAGCTTGACGAAAGAACGCAGCACTTCTTTCACTTTGTTGTTGGTTCGTACTCCGACATGCAAGAGGCAGAAATGGCGTTAAACTCAAAGGAGCGACACTGCGACTTTTGGTCGGACGCATATTCCAACCAGAGGGGATACGCTTAGTGGGGTTTGCTCGAAAGCTACGGGTTTGTTAGCCCCGTTGTCCCACAATTTCGGCAAAAGTTAAGATGTCAGGCCGGTCAGGGGGCAAGAACGGGTCAGGAGTTGCCGCTCGTTCCCATCGTCAACTTTCGTGAACAGCAATGACCTTACCCCGAAATTAGTGCCGCGGATTCACTAGGGAAAGACATGTTACGCCACCTGCCGCTGCATGAACCCCCAAGTCTTGCGCAGCGTGTGGCTTCCGTAATTTCCTTTGAGCCGCACACGTTTACACCAGTCTTTGACCATGTTGTTCAACGTGGATACTTGGAGAGCAGCGGTCCCGCGTTGTCCAGTGAAGAAGAACGCGCCTTCATCGAGGAGCTCAGCGTTCTTCTTTTTCAGTCCGATTTTCTCTTTGTCAGAGATCAGCATTTGAATTGCCTGATGAGCGGCGGCGTTAATTGTCACGGACCGGTACTTCTTGGTTTTCTTTTGTTTCACCTCAAGCCGGTCACCGATTGAAGGTGACGAACCTGGCCGACACGGATAGACAGAATTTCTGACGCACGAAATGCCGTGTTGATACCTAAGACGAACAAGCAGAAGTCACGGGGCTTCGCTTCAAGTAGGGCCTTGATCTTCTGAATTCCCTGAATGGTGCGGATAGGTTCGACACGTTTCGAAGGATTGTTCTTACATTTGTTCCGATGGCTGTATTCAGCCATGTAGCGAGTATTGCTACCAGGCCGGTTGCAATGCGCCTGGTTTTGTTCCGCCTGTACCGTGAGTTAGGGCAGTTATGCCCTTGGTATTGCTCGGAAGGACAGAAGGACATCAAATCCATTTCACAGGTCAGAGGGGCTGCTGCCAGGGGCGGTATTCATGGGCAGGCGTCATGCCATATATAACTGCGCATAATGTATATTATGTTAAATAAGATAAATACTTTAGCTGGGCTGAGAGTGCTCTGAGTGCTTTTTAACAAGGCTCCACTCTTCACCATATCCTTAGAAATGGGCGCTAAGCCATTGATAAAAGGTAATAACACCTTATAACGCTATCAAACATGCGACCGATTCGCTTGGGAGCCCGGAAGTATCGGCTTGAGTCACGGCGCAAATGCTCCAGGGGCCGCACATATGCTGAGCGGTATTTGTTTTCCGGCTATTCCCCTAACGGTAAACCGAAGCTAGCATAGGAACGGAATTCCCCCCCATTTGGTATATAACGGAGTACGCAGCATGCATAGGAACTGTGGTGTGGCGGCATTGGCCTTTGCGCTGATCGCGATGGTCTCTCTGGCTGGTTGTTCATCGTTTCAGTCAAGTCCGCAATCGGACGTCGACAAGGCCGTTGAATTGATGAGCGACGGTTATACCCAGCTTGGAAAAGTCGCCAACAATCTGGACATGGACCAGATGGATTCGGCGAAAAAGCATTTCAACAGCGCGCTCAAGGATTTCGACGCATCCTTCGAGTACTTCGCCAAGGCCTCATTGCCGGCGGATGACAAGCCCGCACTGGATAACCTCAAGAAGGGATTCTCGGAGCTGGAAAAATGCGTGAAGGCGCTTGAACGCAATGATCTGGATCAGGCGCAGACGGATTACGACAACGCCCAGCAGTATTTCTCCATGGCAGCAATTCTGTTGGATTAGTCTGACTTAAGACGGTTTTGCCAGTGTCGGTGTTGATTGCCGACCTGCCGAAATTAGGGTTACAAAACAAATCCCGGGTCGTGTGCCCGGGATTTCTTTTTTTGCCGGCCTGTTCCATCTGGGCCTATTCCATGAGCGACTCGCCTGTCGCCAGCGCGCTGCGCAACAGATCAATGATTGCAGCATCGGGCCGTTCCATTGCCGCAACACGATCATAGGCTGCGAATATCCCGGTCCAGGCGTTGGTCTTCCAACTGGCGAAACGCGGCAGTTCGATTTCGGCCAGACCTTCTGGCAGTGGGTATGCGGTGATGTAGAAATACGGATCCGGATGTGAGGTATCGCCAAAAGCGAATCCAAAACTCATTTGTTCGTCGGACATTTCCGCATCAAAGGGATCCTGACCCGGCACCTTGCGGCCCGAGAACCACATCATCGACAGGTCAAAATGGTGCGGCCAAAGCTGTACCGGCGTTGTTTCGTTGCGTTGCTCTGAACGGAAACGGGTCAACAGGTTGTCGACCCACAAAGTCACCTTCCACAGATTACGCATTTCGTCGAGGCAGTTGGGTGGCAATGCTGTTTCGTCGAACTCATTCGGATCCACGTCCAGCACAACGCCCCAGCTTGCCAGACGGGCAACGAAATTGATCGCCAGACTTCGGGCAGTCAGGTTGGTCAGCAACAAACGTTTTGCGCGGCCGTCACTGGACATCAATGTGGCGTGCCCATCGAGCAGATCCAGGCGGATTTCGAAAGCGCCCCATGGAACATGAACCGGGCCGGTCGTCAGACCCCTGGCATGGGTCCGCAAACTAAGGTGGGACCATAACTTCTGGCGCCGCGCGGCGGCGCCGCGGATTTTGCCGATGACCTGTGTGTACGCGTGGATCGCATCGCGGGTGGCACTCCAGTCGGATCCGTCGAGCAACGGCAAATTGATCGTGTTCTTACTCATCGCCAGCTTCTCCTTGCCCCTGCGCCGTTTCGGTCCGGTCTGCTTCTGGCTGCATGGCTGCCCGGAAGCGTGACCAGCATCGCAGTTTCATCAGCTTTCTGTCTGAAGTCATTGTTTCGTCACGCGCTTCCCGGTCCGAACCCGGGCCGCGCCCATGATAGAACATTATGTGAAACCGGTGTTACCGCGGCCGCGTGTTCCTGGCCGCTCGAAGACCAGTCGGTCAGGACGTGCAGCCCAGGTCGTGCACCGGTGTCTCCTGAATGTCCCCTGCCCTGTCAGCCGCGCTTTCGCGCAAATGCGCTACCCAGCGCACGCCGCCGCAGGTAGGCGTAGACCTCGAGCAAGGGCAGCTCCTTTGGGCAAACGTCCTGACAAGCCATCAGTCCGATACAACCAAACACGCCCTCGTCGCTGGCGACAACATCGAACCAGTCGTCATTGCTGCGGGTGTCCCGGGGATCCATCATGAACCGGGCGACGCGGTTCATGCCCGCTGGCGCCAGGAAACCGGCCCGGGTGTTGGCCACGCCACAGCTCGCCACGCAGCATCCGCACTCGATGCAGCGATCCGATTCATAGATCGCGACCGCCAGTTCATCCTCCATCGGTTCTTCGATAGCGTCGGGATCGAACGGTTCGCGTTCATGAACCCAGGCCTCGACGCGTGTGGCCATCTCCCGGAACCAGGTGCCGGTGTCGACTGACAGATCTCCGATCAGCCTGAACGCCGGCAGCGGATGCAGGCGTATGGTTGATGCAAGGTCGGAGGTCAGTGTCTTGCAGGCCAGTGTTGGGCGGCCGTTGATCATCATCCCGCAGGATCCGCACACTGCCGAGCGGCAGGCGAAATCGAATTGCAGACCTGGATCCTGTTCTTCGCGAATCTTGTTCAGCGCCCTGTACAGCGTCATGTAGGGTTCTTCCTGCAGCGTGTAACTCTGCATATGGGGCGCTGAATCAGGATCCTGCGGATTGAACCGAAACACCTCGAAGGTGAGTTGTCGTGGCCCGCTCTCGCGGCTTGTTCCAGTCGACATCTCGGTGGCCACCTCTGTCGTATCGCTCACGATCTATGTTCCTTATTCGCTTGCCAGGCCGGCACGGGCCTCAGCGTCGTGCCATGCGCCGGGTCTCAGACTCGCTCCCATCGGGTCGCGGGTGGGCAGCAGGCCCTGTTCCTGTTGTCCGGCCAGCACAGTGGCGTTGTATTCCTCCAGACTGACATCCATATCGACATGGCTGGAGTGGCCGTAACCCCGGTCACCAGGCGGCAGATCGATCAGCCCCACCGGTTCATAACAAAACCTCGGAGATGCTTCGTCGGCCCCCCAACGCACCAGCGTGCGCTTGAGCCACTGGCTGTCGTCACGTGCGGGGAAATCGATCCGGCTATGGGCACCCCGGCTCTCTTGTCTGGCCAGTGCGCCTTTTGCGCACACCAGCGCGAGTCGCAGCATGCCTTTTAGTCTCAACGCGAAGGTCAGCTCAGGGTTGGGTCCCGGATCGCGACAGCGCAGGACCGCGGTATCGATACGCGCATGCAAGGCATCCAGTTCGCTCACAGCAGCCTCCAGCTCATCTCCATGGCGGAAGATGCCGACTTTGCCCATCATGATCTCGCCCATGGCATCACGGATCTCATATACGTTGGGCCCATCACCGCTGCGGCCAAGCCATTCCTCAATGGTCTGTTCGGCTTCATGCAGAAATCCCAGCACCAGACCGGTCTCGGTTTCCACCTGATGATCGGCCGCGAATTCCGCCACATGTCCACCGACGATACGGCCGGCGACCAGCGTTTCTGCGAGGCTGTTACCGCCCAGCCGGTTGAAACCGTGCATGTCCCAACACGCGGCCTCCCCCGCTGCGAACAGGCCGCGCATGCCGTAAGCCTGCCCGTCCTTGTTTACGCGTATGCCACCCATCGAATAGTGTTGCGTCGGGCGCACCGGAATCAGTTCTTCCCAGGGTTTGATACCCAGGAAATCGCGGCAGATTTCGTAGACTTCGCGTAGTTTCGTGGTCAGATGCTCTTCACCAAGATGCCGCAGATCCAGCCACAGATGCGGCCCGCCCGGATGGTCGACGCCTTTGCCATCACGGATCTGCCCCATCATGTGACGCGATACCACATCCCGACTGGCCAGCTCCTGCTTCTCTGGTTCCAGTTCAACCATGAATCTTTCCATATCCCGATTCAGCAGATAGCCGCCGTCGCCGCGACAGCCTTCCGTGACCAGGATGCCACTGGGCCACAGACCGGTCGGGTGAAACTGAATCGCTTCCATATTGCCCAGGGGCACGACGCCGGTGGCCAAGGCGATCGAGGCGCCGGTACCCTCATTGATAGTGGCATTAGTCGTGTAGCGACCATAAATCCGCCCATAGCCGCCGGTCGCGATCACTGTGGCTTTGGCCAGGATGGCCCCGATCCGGCCGCTGCGCAGACAGCGCGTTACCGCGCCATGACATTGACCTTTCTCGTGAATCAGCGACAAGGCCTCGGCACGATCGCGGACCTCGATCCCCAGCCGCAATACTTCCCCGTCGATCGCATACAGGGCCGCGTGACCGGTGCCGGCGGCGGCATAACAGGCGCGCCATTTGGCGGTGCCGCCAAAGTCCCGGTGCATGATCAGGCCGGCCTTGTCCGCAGGCTCCTCGATCGTGACTGTCTGTCCCTTGATGTGATATTGGTTGCTGCCCGGACGCAAACGGGTCCATGGCACACCCATGTGCGCCAGCTCACGTACCGCGATGGGTGCGTTGTCAGAAAAGATGCGCGCGACTTCCTGATCGGCGCCCCAGTCCGAACCGCGGACAGTGTCCATGAAATGCAGATCGGGGCTATCCCCGGCGGCCTTGTAGCAGTTGCCCAGTGCCGCCTGCATGCCACCCTGAGCGGCACAGCTGTGGCTACGTCTGGGGGGCACCAGCGACAGGATGATCACGCGCTGACCCAGCGCCGCTGCTTCCATCGCGCAGCGCTCGCCGGCGAGCCCGCCGCCGATAACCAGTACATCTGTGGTCTCGATCCGCTCCATGCTCACTCTCCGGAGATCAGGACTCCAGTTTCACTAACCACTATTGCTGGCCCGATTTCACTGGCCGAGCAGAAAAGCCAGTGGCGGTGGTATCAGTTCCGCCAGTACCACCAGGACAAGCAAGCCAAGGCCAATAAAGAACCAGAACAGGAATTTTTCGATCCGCCACAAACTGGTCCGGCTAAGACGTGAGCCTGCGCCCCATTTAATCGCCAGTCGGTACAGTCCAATGCCTGCATGGAACTCGACACAGACCAGCAACAGGCCATAAACCCACACCAGTCCACTGGCAGTTCTCGCCATCGATGTTGCAGCCTCGATGCCGACTCGATCTCCATACAAGGAAGTAAATACATCCATGCCGATCAGCGTCAGATGGAAACTGCCCAGCACCAGCATGATCATCCCGGTCCGGACCTGCCAGATCCACAGCCAGGATTCCACATGTGGCTTGAACACCGCGGCTCCGGTGGCGCGCGTCCACTGTAATTCGGAGTCGCGCAGCTCTTTGGCCAGTCGTGCGAATCGCCGGCGCTCGCGCAGTTGTGAAGGGATTTTGCGGGCGGCCATTGCCGCGTGGATCAAAAACAGGGCGAAGATGATGATCACCGTGGGCTGCGCGATATAGGTGATCTCAAGTGCCTCGGCCAGCCAGTTGAAACTACGCGTACCAAGCAGGATCGAGGCGACAAAGAACATGTGCCCCCACATAAACAGCGCCAGGATCAGCCCGCTGAGACCGCTGATCAGCTCATAAACAGCCTGGCGCCTTGACTCCGCAGGCCAGGCTGCGGCCGCGCGACCGCGGACCGATTGCCGGTCCAGCGTCTCCGCAGCCGAGCTGATTTGGGGAGATCGAGCCATGGATCACCATCCTGCCTGCATTGGACCCGCAAGTGAACCCTTTTGGGGCTGAGAAATACCCGCTGGTGCTTTATCATTAGGGTAATCGAATCCGGACCGGGGAGATCACCCTGCCATCTCGGGCAGGACTCTGCCCATGAATCAGACTCACCACATTTTCAAGCAATACATTTACGCAATGACCAGGCGGGTCAGAAAACCCACGCAACCGTTTCGGTTGTCCAGGGGCTGGCCTGCACGGAGATTCTCATGAGCATGCACTTCTCTCTGCAACCGTATGGTATTTCGGTTGATACCATCCATCGCAACCTTTCGCCGGCGACGCTCTACGAGCACGCCCTGCGCTATGACCCGGGTTCCGCGGTCATGTCGAGCGGTGCGCTGGTGGCGATGTCTGGTGAGAAGACCGGACGCAGCCCGTTAGACAAGCGGGTCATCGAGGAGCCGAGCAGCAAGGATGATATCTGGTGGGGAAAGGTCAATATCGGGCTGGACGAGCATAGCTTCGATATCAACCGGGCGCGGGCGATTGACTACCTGAATACGCGCGACCATCTGTATTGCGTTGACGCCTATGCTGGTTGGGCACCCAAGTACAGGATCAAGGTTCGGGTCGTCTGCGCCCGGCCCTACCATGCGCTATTCATGCACAACATGTTGATCCGACCCACCGATGAACAGCTGGCTCGTTTCGAGGATCCCGACTATGTGATCTTCAACGCCGGTGGGTTCCCGGCCGGTGAGTTGACCCCCGGCATGAGCTCCAAAACCAGCGTGAATCTGCATTTCGGCAAGGGCGAGTTCATCATCCTCGGTACCGAGTACGCCGGTGAGATGAAGAAGGGCGTGTTTACGGTCATGAACTACCTGATGCCCAAACGAGACGTGCTGTCGATGCATTGCTCCGCAACCGAAGGCGAGCACGGCGATACGTCGATTCTGTTCGGGCTCTCCGGAACCGGCAAAACCACATTGTCCGCAGACCCGAAACGCAAGTTGATCGGCGATGACGAGCACTGCTGGTCAGATGACGGGGTATTCAACATCGAAGGTGGATGCTACGCCAAGGTCATCGATCTTTCCGAGCAAGCCGAGCCGGATATCTACCGGGCGCTGCGTTTTGGTTCGGTGCTGGAAAACGTGGTTTATGATCCGCGTAGCCGGGAGGTGGACTATCACGATGTCACCGTAACCACGAACACCCGCGGCTCTTACCCGATCGAGTACATCGAGAACGCGAAGATCCCGTGTATTGGCGGCCATCCGCGAAACGTCATTTTCCTTACCTGCGACGCCTTCGGCGTATTGCCGCCGGTCAGCAAGCTGACGCCGGAGCAGGCGATGTACCATTTCATCAGTGGCTACACCGCCAAGGTCGCCGGCACTGAAGTCGGCGTCGAGGACCCGGAGGCGACGTTTTCGCCCTGCTTTGGCGGTCCGTTCCTGGTCTGGCACCCTACTCGCTACGCCGAACTGCTGGCCGAAAAGATCCGCCAGCACGACGCGAATTCCTGGCTGATCAACACCGGCTGGTCCGGCGGTCCCTTCGGTGTCGGCAAGCGGGTCAAGCTGGCTTACACCCGGGCGATTGTCGATGCGATCCACAATGGCACGCTGAAGAACGCGCCGACCAAAACGGATCCGGTGTTCGGACTCCAGGTTCCGGTGGAGTGCCCCGGGGTACCCGCGGAAATCCTGATCCCGCGCAAGACCTGGAGTGACGAGAGCGAATACGACAAATCACGTCTGCGTCTGGCCGGGTTGTTCCAGAACAACTTCGCCACTTATGCGGACGTGGCCAGTGCCGAGATCGTCGACGCCGGGCCGAAGCTCTAGAGCGGAAGGGCCCGGTCGCGGGTACGGCGTCTGCGAGTCATTCAAGCGGAGAACAGATGGCGATCTATATCGGACATCAGGCATTTATCGGACCGTTGCAAGACACCAGGCAACTGGTTGATCGGGCCGGCTTGTATGCCATCCTGGTTCGCCCCGGGCGCAAGCAACGGGTGTTGTGTCTGGAACAAACCGCCAATGTCAGTTCAGCCCTGGCACAGCGTCTCGGCGCCGGCGATCTGGAACCCGATGGTGAGCCGCTGCGGTTCGCTGTGCTGTATACGCCCGGCGTCCAGGCATCGGGCCGCAAACGCTTGCTGGAGGAAATCCGGTCTCGGCTGCAGGCAGGCAAGACGCCGCAGGGGTAACCCGAAGCGCATGCACAGAGGCTGCGGACCCGCGTGGTTCAGGCCTGGAAAAATGCCAGCATCTTGCGACGCTGCTCCGCGTCAGGGAGCGGCCCGATACCTGACGTGAGATTATCGAGCATGTGTTTGGGCTTTGAGGTGCCGGGAATCACGCAGGTCACGGCAGGTTCGCCAAGCACCCACTTCAGGAAAAACTGGCCCCAGGTGTTAGCGCCGAAATCTGCTGCCCAGCCAGGCAGGGTTTTACCTTGCATATGTGAGAAAGTCTGGCCGCGTTCATAGGGCCGGTTGACCAGTACCGCAACGCCTCGATCCGCGGCCAGCGGCAACAGGCGCTCCTCCGCATCAGGCGTCGCAATCGAGAAATTCAGCTGTACGAAATCCAGCGGCTCGTTGCGCAACAAGGCTTCGAGTTCGTCAAAGGCGTCGGTACGATAATGCGTGATGCCGATATAGCGAATTCGGCCCTGCTCCTTCCACGCCCGCAACGTCTTCAGGTGAGTGCCCCAGTCGACCAGATTATGCACCTGCATCAGGTCCATCTGTTTGACGCCGAGGAGTTTGAATGACTCCTCCATTTGTGCGATGCCCTGATCGCGGCCGCGGGTCCATACTTTGGTGGCGAAAAACAGCCGGTCGCGCAGTCCCCCGGCGCTACTTAAATCCCCTACTACGCCTTCGGCACGACCATACATGGGCGACGTATCAACGACACTTGCGTCGTGCCCGACCATCAGGTTCAGCACTTCGGCCAGTTGCGCACGCTCCTGCTCGTCGTGGCCCACATCGAACACCCGTGAAGTGCCCAAGCCGACAATGGGAAGCGGCTCGCCGGTAGAGGGGATTGGACGGCGTCGGACGATCTGATCGCTTGCCAGAACCCGGGCCCAGGGAGCGAGTCCGGACACGCAGCCGGCGGCCATCAGTTTCAGCCAGTCGCGTCGGCTGATGCCGGATACGGGGTCGTTGTGCTTGCGCTGCATGAGTGCTCCCTCAGTTTTCCGGACCTGAGACTTTCAGACCGGATTCGACGGCGGTCGGTTCCTCAGTATCGGGTTCATCGTGACTCTTATTCTCCAGGCTCCTTCCCAGTCGCCAGGCAACCAGGGCCCACAATCCGGCCACCGGCGCGGCCACCAGGGCCGTTTGCCCTACACCCAGTCCCAGCGCCGCCAGTCCGGCATAGACCCACGCGCTGACCACGTCGCCGCCACGATAGACGACGGTGTCGATGAAGTTTTTGGCCTTATATTTCGCCCTGCGACCGACCACGGTAAACAGCATCTCCCGGCATGGGCGCATCAAGCCATAATTGCCGCCCCGTCTGATCACCTGCGCGATTACCAGCATCGACAATGCCGGCGCTACGCCCAGGCCGATAAACACGACCACCATGAGTACCGGAACCGTGGCCAGCGCCGCCGGCAGACCCAATCGCCTGACCAACCGGCTGGTGCCGAATATCTGCAGCAACAGCGCAGTGACATTGACTGCAAGATCAATCGCGGCAAACACCGCGGTCCGGTCTTCAGAACTGGAAAACAGATCGGAGACGATACGCGCCTGCTGGAAATACAAAAACGTTGCCATGCTGGTGGTCAACAGCATCAACACGCAGATTCCGAGCAGATAGGGTGAGCGCAAGACCAGATAAAAGCCTTCGAGAATCGAGCCACCCATCGCCTGTTCCGCCTCGGCCTGCCGTTCGACGCTGATCTGAGGACTGGCCGTATGCACCACTCTGCCCATGCAAACCAGAGCGAGAGTGAACAACGCGGCCGACACCAGGAGCAGATTGTCGGCGCCGAGCAAGGAGGAAATCTGGGTCGTCAATGCGGGTCCGGCGATAGCGCCGGTGCTGCCGCCGGCAGCAACAAAGCCGAACAGCCGCGCCGCCTGCTGGCGATCGAACAGGTCTGCCATCAGACTCCAGAACACTGACACCACGAACAGATTGAGCACACTGGCCCAGATAAAGAACGAGCGCGCCGCGATGACTTCCCCGACATCACTGCGAAACAGCAGCCAGAAGAACACCATGTTTGCGATAAAGAACAAATACACCGCGGGCAGAAAACGCCGCCGCGGGAAACGTGATGTCAGCGCACCAAAAATCGGCACGGCGATCAGCATGACTGCAAACGTGCCGGTGAACAGCCATTGCAACTGATCAACGCCGCCGCGAACGCCCATCTCATCACGCAAGGGGCGGATCACGTAATAGCCAGCAAGCAGGCAGAAGAAATAGGCAAATGCCCATAATGCGGGTGCAAGCTCACCTGGCTTGCAACCGAGCATGCGGCTAAGGCGAACGGTGATTCCCGAAAAGGGTGTGTCGGTGGTATTCAAATGCGCTCCATCAGGCCAGTGAGGTATGTGGTCTTGTTGTCCCCGGCAGACAGGCGGAAATGACGGCTGGCCTCCGCCGGTCCGGCTTCGAGTACGGCTGTCGCCGGCAGCATCAGCGGGCGCCTGAACTGGACTTTGATCCTGACCTTGCTCTCATCCTCTGGCATCAGGGTCGCAGCGCAACGGGCCAGGGACCACATGCCGTGCGCAATCGCCGCCTTGAAACCGAAGGCTCTGGCCGTGGCCCGGAACAGGTGGATCGGATTGTAGTCGCCTGATGCTCTGGCATACCGGCGACCCAGATTGGCCGCGAGTTCGTATCGCGCCAATTGCGAAAATTCCGGCTCAGGGCTGACGGCAGCGTTTGATACCGGATTCGATGCCGACTTCGATACCGTCTTTGATTCCGCTTTCGGTGTACTCTTTGTTGTCAGGGATCCGCCCTCCTCTGCGGGCGGAACCATGTGGCGCGCAAGGAAACCGGTTTTCTCTTTCCAGCTGACGCCTCCGTCGCCATGGACGATCGTATGCAGACAAAATTCTGCGCCACGGCTGCCGATCGTCACGCCATCAATCCAGCTCCCCACTTCCAGCGCAACGCCTTCGGGTATCGGCTGAACCTGCTCTATCTCATGCCATATATGGACCAGGCCCGGCAGCCGAACCGGAAAGGCCGGCGACAACAACATGCGCAGATGCAGCCCAGCGGCGAGGACATGTGGGAAGCTGATTGGAAGCCACGGCGAGGGGGCGAAGCCACACACGGCACGATATCTCGCAAGGGTTGCCGCGGCCGGTGTTACCTCACGGATGCGCGCCTCCACCCGGCCAGCGGCGTCAGGGTTCTTCAGACTGCCGGGGCGGCGATCAAACAGTGACCGCAAGTACAGCGACGCCACCGCCGGCGGGTGTCGCAGGTCAATAGTCTGATGTGGTGTGGAGTCGCTTGCCGAAGCCGGCAGGGCTTCCTCGGTTTCAGGCACCGAGGCCGCGGACTTTGTCGATATAGCGCTTCATCGCATCTTTGGTCGAGGTGCCGGCGAGTCCTTCCCAGGCTTCGAATTTTGCTCTTGCCACAAAGTCAAAGAACCCTGGCTTGTCGCCACTGGCGTCGCCGTCGCTTGCCTGCTTGTACAGTGCGTAGAGTTCCAGCAGATCATCGTCGCTGGGACGCTTGCTCAGACCCTTGATGTCTTTGCTCGCCTGTTCGAATTTTGCCTTGAGATCGTCTGCCATGCTTGCTACTCCCATGATGCCCGGTTCAGATTTTCGCCGCACTGGCGCGTTCTGGCCTGCCGCTTGTCCGATCCGGGGTTACTCAACCACCTGATCAATAACAATCGTGGCTTGCTGGCCAGCCTCACGAGAGTATTTCACTTCGCCGAACAGGTCGCCAGGTTTTGCCGCCGGCGATCCGCTCAGGGATACCCGGGCGACCAGCTGCAGTTCGGGCATGACCGAGATCTGCACCCCTTGCATCATCGCGTTTGCATCGGACATTTCTATCGTCATCGGCAGTTCATTAGAGCCCCGTCGCACCACGGCCAGCGGCGGTCCTCCCGCAGCACCGCGGGCGAAGATAAACAGGGGCGCCGGGTTGCTCAGTCGATCCGCAAGTGCCGGCGAGAGTTCTATGCTCAGCTGGATGACATCGGGACCAGACGGCGGTGGCAACGCGGCTGCGGCGGGTTTCGTTTCGACCCGCTGTCGAGGCGACGGCCTCCGGTAGCGTCGGTGCAGCAGCTGCATTGGACGCCGGTCATCGCGGATTCCGACGGCACACTCGGCGTCTGCGCGGTTGCCGCTTCAGCCGGGCTTGTCTGGGCCTGTGGCATAAAGCCACCTGCCATATCCGCCGGCATCGCCAGGCGTTCCTCGATCACACGGCGAATGGGTTCGGGCGGGTTGCGTGTCAGCAAGGCCGACCATAGCTCGCGTCCCTGTTGCTCCTGGCCGGTTTCAAACGCAACGAAACCGCCATACCACATGACCTTGGGGTTATCCGGCGCTTCCCCGACCATTTCCGTGAACATTCGTCCGGCGCTGCCATTGGGTCCGGCAGGGTCGCTGAGGAACAAGGCTTCCGCGTAGTCCGCGCGTGCGTTGATGTCGTCGTTGCCGATCAGGTCCAGCGCGCGCTTGTATGCGCGGGCAGCATCGCCAAAGCGTTCAGTGGACATGTAGCTGCGGCCAAGCATCTGCCAGCCCTCGACGTCGTCGGGCTGGGCAGCAAGCCGGCTCTCGAGGCTTGCGATAGCGTCATCCATCGTATGCGCCTGTTCCACTGCGTTGGCCGCCATGCCGGCCGTGTTCCCGGTCCAGTCCCAATTTGACCATCGCGCATAGAGCGTGAGGGCAAGAACCGGCATCAGCAGAGCGACCGCAATGCCGGTGCCGATTGTAAGTCCGGGATGACGGTCACCTTCGTGCCCGGCAAAAAAGGAACGCATCAGGGGCACGACAATAAGGGCCGATCCGACCAGGGCAATGGCCAGGGCAATAATCCAGAATGTGGTCACTATGAGTCTCTCGCTTCCGGGTCCGGACCCGCTTCTTCGCCATGCTCGGGGATGTCGGTGGCCAGGCTGCGACGTCGGATGACATTTCCGACCGTCAGCAATCCAATGATCAGGAACAGCGCAGGCGCTGCCCACAACAGGACCGTGCGCGCCGTCAATGGCGGACGGTAAAGCACAAAGTCGCCGTAGCGTTCGGTCATGAACGTCACGATCTGCTCGTCGCTTGCACCGTCGAGCAACATCTCACGGGTCTGGTCGCGCAGGTCGCGGGCCAGGTCAGCATTCGAGTCGGCTACCGTTTGATTTTGGCACACCAGACAGCGCAACTCGTTGGTCAGACGCTCATAGCGTGCCTGAAGCTCGGGGTTGGGCAAGGGCCCCTGATCGTCGATCGCCCAGAGCGAGCCCGACATCAGCACCATTGCGATCGTCATGATCAGCAGGTGTTTCATTTGCCGCCACCCTGCATTTCCTGAATTCGCGGCATAAATTCCTCACGCCAGGCTGTCGCCGTCATCGGCCCCAGGTGTTTGTAAATCACGACGCCCTGTGGATCCATCAGGAATGTCTCCGGGGCACCGTAAACACCCCAATCCAGACTGGCAGTCCCGGACGGGTCATAACCGACGGCGACATACGGGTCACCGAGTTGATCCAGCCAACGCAAGGCGCCGGTTCGTTCATCCCGATAGTTGAGGCCGTAAATCGGCACCCCACCCTGTTTGGCCAATTGCATCAGCATTTCGTGTTCCTGACGACAGCCCCCGCACCAGGTGGCCCAGACATTGAGCAGAGTCGGCCGGCCTTTCAGATCGGCGTCAGACACGCGCTGCTCGAGATCCTTGAGCTCCGGCAGGTCGAACGCGGGGGCCGGCTTGCCGATCAATGGCGACGGGACTTCGCTGGGATCCAGCTGCAGGCCGACAAAAAAGAACCCGCCGAGCACCAGGAATACGCCGATCGGAACCAGGTAGCGCATCAGACTGTCGCCTTGCCATCGGTTGCCGGCACTGCAACTTTTTGTTTGGCGCGATAGCGCTGGTCGGTGGCCGCTATGGCGCCGCCCAGCGCCATCACAATGCATCCGAGCCAGATCAGACGGATCAGCGGCTTGTATTGAATCCGCATGCTCCAGGCATCGTCTCCAAGGGGCTCACCCATCGCTACAAACAGATCCCTGGACAGCCGCGGATGCAGATCAGCCTCGGTCATCGGATTCTGCTGCACACGGTAAACGCGTTTCTGCGGGTGCATCGTCGTCACAAGTTCTCCGTCCCGGGTCACTACAATGGTTGCTTCCTTGGCCGTGTAGTTAGGACCTTCCACATCGGTAAAGGACTCGAGACTAAAGGTATATCCCTGCATCTCGACGCTCTCACCAGGCTTCATACTGATGTCTTTCTCGATACTGAAGCCTGAAACAACGGCGACGCCGAGCACGAACATGCCGACGCCGAAATGTGCCAGGTTCATGCCAAGCATGCTGCGGGGATAGCCGCGCAGGTTGCCGCGGGTGCGTAACCACCGCACAGGTTCCAACATCGAGGCGCCCATCGCCCAAAATGCCGAAATGAGTCCAACCGTCAGCAACAAGCCGCTGCTGCCGTAAAACACGAACGGCACCAGGATACCCAGTGCGACCGCCGCAATGGCGACAAATTTGAGCTTGTCAGCGCCATCGCTTGACGTCGCCCCGGGTCCAGGCCGTATGCATGCCCAGCCCGATCATGAAGATCAGCGGCAGCATCGGCACGACGAATACGGCCGAGAAATATGGCGGGCCCACGGAGATCTTGCCGAGACCGAGCGCGTCTAGAAACAAGGGATACAGGGTACCCAAAAGGATCAGCGTTGCGGCCACCACCAGCAGCACATTGTTGATCATCAGGAAAGATTCGCGCGACACGGCCTTGAATCCGCCGGGCTGGATCAGGGACGGTGCCCGCCAGGCATAAAGCAGCAGCGAACCGCCGATAAAGAACGCCAGCAGCATCAGGATAAATACGCCCCGGGTGGGATCTGTCGCAAACGCATGGACTGAGACCAGCACGCCGGATCGGACCAGGAAGGTGCCGAGCAGCGACAGCGAAAACGCAGAGATCGCCAGCAACAGTGTCCAGCTCTTGAACAAGCCACGCTTCTCGGTGACCGCCAGTGAATGTAGTAATGCGGTGCCAACCAGCCACGGCATAAATGACGCGTTCTCCACCGGGTCCCAGAACCACCAGCCGCCCCAGCCCAGTTCGTAGTAGGCCCACCAGCTGCCCAACGCGATACCCAGCGTCAGAAACAACCATGCGGCCAGCGTCCACGGACGCGTCCAGCGCGCCCAGGCCGCATCCAGCTTGCCCTCGAGCATGGCTGCCACCGCGAACGCGAAAGCCACTGAGAAACCGACATAGCCCATATAGAGCATCGGCGGATGAATCGCCAGGCCAAAATCCTGCAACAACGGATTGAGGTCACGGCCATCCAGCGCGGCCGGAATCAACCGCTCAAACGGATTTGACGTCGCCAGCGTAAACAGCAGGAAGCCGACGCTAACCAGGCCGAGTACGCCGATCACCTTGCTGGCCATGGCCGGCGGCAGCTTGCTGCTGAACAGGCACACCGCAAGGCTCCAGGTTGACAGGGTCAGTGCCCACAAAAGCAACGAGCCTTCGTGTGCGCCCCACACCGCGCTGATGCGATATATCAGCGGCAGCTCGCTGTTCGAATGAGACGCCACATAGAGCACGGAGAAATCGTTCACCACGAATGCGTGCACCAGGAAGCCAAACGAGATGGCGACAAATACGAATTGCCCGGTGGCTACCGGTCGTGTCACTGCCATCCACGACGGTCGTGAAGTCAGTGGGCCGGCGAGACCGAAAAAACTCTGGGCAATCGCCAGGCACAGACCGAGGATCAGGCAAAAGTGTCCGATTTCAGCGTACATCGCTAGCTGCCCCCGCCTTCGCCGTGTACCTGTTCAAGCGATGCTGCAACTTCAGGAGGCATATAATTTTCGTCATGTTTGGCCAGCACTTCATCGGCGGTGAACTTGCCGCTGGCCGGATTGAACTCGCCATGCGCGATGATGCCCTGGCCTTCACGGAACAAGTCCGGGAGGATGCCGCTGTAGACCACTGGCACGGTTTCCCGATTGTCGGTGAGTACGAATGCAACCTCTATATCGCCCGGGGCGCGTTGCACGCTGCCATTGACCACCAGCCCGCCGACTCTGAAACGCCGGTTCTCCGGCGGCTCTCCCGCCGCGACCTGGGTCGGACTGTAATAGAACAGAATATTCTCGTTCATTGCCTTAAGGAGAAAACTGGCGCCCAGGGCCACTCCGCCCAGGACCAGACCGATCCCGATCATTCTCTGGTGACGTGATTTCACGATTTCTCCTCCACGGCGAGACGCCGCTTTACGTTGTCCGTCAAAATTCGCAGCTTGCGCCGCGCAAAAACCACATTCCCTGCCATTACGACAATGACCAGGGCGAAACTGCTCACCACATAGCTGGTGTGTTTTCCAAATTCAAGAAATTCCGGCATCTCAGCTCGCCCCCAGCGCTTGTCTGAGCCATTTCTGGTCACGCGAGCGTCGGATCACTTCCGCCCGGGTTCTGATCAGCAGTACGGCGACAAAGAAGCACATAAAACCGATGATGTTCAGCAACAGCCAGGTCAGCATGTCGCCATCCATCGAGGGTTTGCCCATTTTGGATATCGTCGCCGGCTGGTGCAGCGTGTTCCACCATTCCACCGAATATTTGATGATCGGGATATTGATCAGGCCGATGATGGCGAGCAATGCGCTGGCACGATCGGCGCGGTTTTCGTCATCGATCGCAGCGCGCAGCGCCATGTAGCCGAAATACAGGAATAGCAATACCAGCTCGGATGTCAGGCGCGCATCCCAGACCCACCAGGTACCCCACATCGGTTTGGCCCAGATCGAGCCCGTCGCCAGCGCAAGAAAAGTAAATGACGCGCCGATGGGTGCCGCCGCGGCGGCCACTGAGTGCGCCAGTTTTATCCGCCAGATGAGACCTGCGGCGGCGGCGATAGCCATGTTCACATAGATAAACATGGACATCGACGCGCTGGGCACATGCACATAAATGATCCTGAAGCCTTCACCCTGCTGATAATCGGGCGGCGCAATGTATAGCCCCCCAAGCGTGCCGGCCGTGATCAGGATTACAGCCGCCCATCCAAACCATGGCGTCAACAGCACCGACAGGCGATAGAGGTGCGGGGGCGACCCGAATTTATGAATGAATTTCCACATAAGGCTCTATTAAACAGTAAAGCGAAATTAGTCTCAATCCAGGCTAATACGCATGGCCGCAGCCATCGCAAACGGTGCCAGACTGAGCGCCAGAAGCAGCAGTGCAGCGAGCAGATAAATTGCGCCAACGGACTCCAGACCGGTCATCGCCAGGTCGGTCGCGCGGGCACCGAAAATGAGTACCGGCATCGCAATCGGGAGGATCAGCAAGGACAACAGCCCACCGCCCCGGCGCAGGCCGACGGTCAATGCTGCCATCATGCCTCCGATCAGGCTCAAAATGGGCGTCGCCAGCGCCAGCGCGCCCATCGTGACCGGGACCGCAGTCGAGGGCAGGAACAGACCGTAAGCGACGATCGGTGAAATCAGCACCAGCGGCAAACCAGTCATCAACCAGTGGGCTGAGGTCTTGGCCAGCAGCATCAGCGCCAGCGGCTGGGGTGACAGGGCCAGCTGCTCCATCGTGCCGTCGTCGACATCCTGGCGAAACAGGCTCTCCGAGGCCAGCAGCGAGGACAGCAATGCAGCGACCCAGACGACGCCAGGCGCAATGGCTTCGAGGAGCTGAGGCGACGGATTGAGTGCCAGCGGGAACAGTGTGGTCACCATCAAAAAGAACATCAGCGGGTTGGCAAGCTGCCCCAGATGACGGAAGGCCAGCCGCATGTCGCGGCTGATCTGCAATATAAAGGCCTGACCTAGCCCGGGGACGTCCATCAATTCATCTCCAACTGACGGATAAAGCCACCACTTACCCCGTGACTTTGATGGGCGACCAGCAGGATCAGGCCATCATCAGAGAGGTGCTCGGTCATCATCAGGTCGACAAAGTCGCGGCCGGCCACGTCGAGATTGGTATAGGGTTCGTCAAGGACCCATAGTCTCGCCTTGCATGCCAGCGCTCTGGCCAGCGAAACACGTCGTTTCTGCCCCGCCGACAGGCCACGCGCCATGACGTCGCGGGCGGCGCTCAGACCCACCCTGTCCAGGGCCTCGTTGATATCGCCATCGCTGACGTTACGCCTCAGGCGCAGGTCGAAACTCAGATTCTCGGCCGCGGACATCTCGCCTTTCAGGCTTTCCCGGTGGCCGATGTAGCTCATCTCCGCATGGAAATCAGCACGGCTTCGCATAACTTTGGCGCCGCGCCAGCTCACCTGACCGGTCTCCGGCAGCGTCAGGCCGCACAGAACCCGCAGCAGGCTGGTCTTGCCGCAGCCATTGGCCCCGGTAATATGCAGTAGTTCGCCGGCGCCCAGAGAGAAAGACAACTCGCTGAACAGACGCCGTTCGCCGCGCCACAATTCCAGATCGGCGGCTTCGAGCAGGGCCTTTGAGCCGGTGTTTGTCGAATCGGCGCTCATGGAATCCTGTTGCCTGTCTTTCCTCAATGATGGCCCGCAGGCTACTTAGCGAACGGGTCACGCAAATATTTTGACGGGTGGTTGGCGGCCATGGCACGAGGCCTGAGCCTCACACAGCCGGCGGCAGTATACATGCCGGCGGACGCGCCACAACTGACCTGGATCAGGGCGCCAATCCGACACCCTGAGAGCATGGCGGCCAGCGTCGATTTCAGCGGATCGGGCGCCATATCCCATAAGCCGGACACCGCTTGGAACAGCAGCTTACCCAGTAGACCGAAGCCGCCAGGCTCAGGCCGCGTTTTTTCCGCGATTTCTGCGCCACAGGGCGCGCCAGTCACGCCGGAAGGTCTCGGCATTCTTGCCAAACTTCCGTTGGTAGCGACGCCAGACACGATTCTTCAAGCCCTTGCCGCCCAGCCCTTCCGGCTGATCGTCAAGCAAATCGCCGAGGATCTGTGCCAGCCAGAGCTGACGGCGGGAACCGCCGCTTTCAGCCGTGTCATCGTTTATCGACTCGGTCAGGGCCTGATAATGCTGACGCATCAGAGACTGATTGCGGTGGACAGCGCTGCCGATTGCGAGCCCTGCAGTGATTCCGCCGAGCACGGATGCGCGCTGGACCGGGTCCTCTGAGCGCTCCAGCACTTCGGCGAGCAGCTGTTTGGCTTCATTCAGCAGTGCCTGGTGCTTTTCCAGGCTGGGCTGGGGAACCAGATCGCTGTCGACCGCGAATGTCGCCCGAAAACGCTGGTTTAATTCTTCAAGCTGCCTGAGGACTGCTGTCGCATCCTCCTGCTTCTCCATGGATTCAAAGATGGTTTCTCCCTCTTCGGGGCCCTCTTTGGGGCCCTCTGCGGGTAGATCCTGCGCGTGTGCGCTGCTTGCGAGCGTTTCTGTCATGCTGATGCCGTTGTACCGAAGCGTCAGGCGGACCTGACCAAGCTGTCCATTATAGCCCGGGCGGGCGTAAATCCGGGAATCAGGGCAAGTGCCTATGCTCGCGGGATCGCGGAATCGACATCAAACAGGGTCACGGAGCGCTTTTCCGGGGGCGTGGGCAAGTTCAGTCTGGCCGCCTCCGGGCGCGCTCCGCAGATAGGCAGATCGCGGAACTGGCTTAGCGGTCCTGGCGCATCGCTCAGGCCCAAGCGCTCAGGGCAAAGTGCAAGGCAGGTTCACGCTTTACTCGGCGCGTCGGTCTGCGCGCTCGCGGCGCTCCAGGTGCTCCCGATTCATGCTGAAGGCGAAATTTCGATAGAATTCGTCCCGCCGATCCTCTTCCTCTCGCCGGTCATCATGATGCTGATATCTACACTGACACATCGACTGGTCACAGTCGGCCAATGGCAGAAACGGCGGTTTGTGGGTGAGAAAGCGCTTCCCTGACAGCCCTCTGGCCGCTTCGCACGCATTCTTGCACGGACGTATAGAGACTGCCCGGAATTCGGCCTCGGCGGAATCCCCCTTGTTTTGAGGTGCGGTTCCTTTGAACGGAAAAAGCGCTGATTCTGCCCCGTCGGCTTGTGGCTGCATGTTGCGAAACATCCACATGGACCCGACGACAGCGGCACTGACAACGATGATAAATACAACCGTTAGCATCCAGGTATCTCCCACCTCGAAGGCTTCCGAGTATGGTCATCGGGGACCAGACGATCTACGACTTGGTTCGCATTTCTGGTTTTCCCTGATCTGCTTATGCTGATCTGGTTTTCCCTGCCCTGCGGTCCTCAAGGCTTGTCGCAAATCCAGCGCAGAAAGATTCTAGGAAAAAACTGTAATTATATAATTATTAATGTTTTTTAATATGCGTTAATAGTCTACCGACGCCAGTCGCCAGCCAGATACCAGCCAGATGGCCTTTCTTGCTGTTGCTGTGTTGTCACCCGAAGAGCAGGGAGCGATTGGGAAAAATTTCATGGCGGGGAAAGCAAAAACCCCGCCGAAGCGGGGTCTGAGCACTCGTATTCTGTCGCGGGATAAGGAAACCCGGGCTAGTCTTCTACCACTATCCTCGGATCCCAGACGCCGCCGCCATCAAGCCCGATGTCATATTTATACGGGTCAGTCGAGGCGGGTCCCTTCACTGTTACCGTGATCTTGTCATTCTTTGACTTCTTTTTGTTCTTGCCGTCCGGATCAGGCTCGAACGGTGCGCGCTCGCCAAAATCAACAAAGAATTTCTTCGCCTGACCGGAGAGTTTCCACTCGATCCTGTCGCCGACACAGACGGTCAGGTCTTCGGCATCCTTGTTCTTGTGCGTGACCTCAACCGGATTATCGCCCTGGACCTTGATCTTGAGTTTGAACAGTTCCGACTGACCATTGCAGGCCAGCGCGCCGGAACTTGCAGCCAGCATGACGCCTGTGACAAGCGTCATGATGATCCCCCCAGCAGATGTCTTCATGCGTCTCTCCATTGTCTTTCTTGTGATGAAACAATCCCCGAAACTTCAAGCGTCATGCTAGCAGGTCTCTGGTCCAACGACCCGGGAGGCATGACGCAAGAGGTCGCGCCCACCGTCGGTCGGACGCAGTTTCGCAACGAACGTTTCGATTGATATCTGTTGGTGCCCGGGGCGGGAATCGAACCCACACTTCCTATTCGGAAAGCGGATTTTAAGTCCGCTGCGTCTACCAGTTCCGCCACCCGGGCCAGGAAACGCCGCCTAGCTTACTTGAGGCTGGTGCCCGTCGTCATGCCTCCAGGCTCTGCTGACCCAGTCGCTACAGGTCGCCGCGCATCGATCGTGAATTAGTGGGGAACTGATGGCGGGTTGGATCGGCGCCCAAACAGGCGAGCGAGCGCTACGGTGGCGCCAGTCGTGCGTGGCCGTGAGTGGTGGTGCTTTTACCTGAGCGATGGCCCGGGCGATGACCGTGAAGAAACATAGCAGATTGATTGGAGGCTAGGACCGGAATCGAACCGGTGTACGCGGCTTTGCAGGCCGCTGCATCACCACTCTGCCACCTAGCCTTGGGTCTGCGGACGCAGAAATCTACCATAAGCCGCTGGCGGCTGCAGCCCGAATACTGGCATGATGAAGTTCAGCGCGTTCCGGAGCCTGACAAGGGGAGCTGGCCGGGTATGATTGTGACCTTCAAGACAAAATCCTATCCCGACATCATCTTGTTCGGTGACGTGGCCAAAACCCTGCTCGGCATGATGGGTCACAGCGGCAGCGTGCCAGGTGCGATCCGGGCCGAGGACATCGGTACGGCCCTGCAGAAATTGCGCGCCGCTGTGGACCAGCTGGGTCAGGAACCGGCGTCGGGAAGCGACCAGACCAGCAAACCCGAGGGCGGTGAGGACGAGCCTCAGATTAGCCTGCAACAGCGAGCATTCCCCCTTCTTGAGATGCTGGCTGCAGCGGATCAAGGCGGTCATGATCTCATCTGGGAATAGCTTGTATTGCAACCAGGCTCAGTGATCGACCTTCCGGAGCCGGCGGATCGGCTGCAGGAGGCCGCCATGGCAAGTTGCTGTCGATTAGACGACGCACCAAATCACGAAACCGAAGCAAGCTAATAGCCTGCGACTTGGAATTGCCCCGCGCCTCAGCCTTACTGGTTACAGCTAACCCCCGACAGCGGGCCAGGATTCGCCCGGCGTGACCTTGAATTCGGTCGCCACTGCGCAGTTGCCGGTCGCTTGGTTCGGACTCAGCGCAACCGGTGCGGCCGCGCCACCGCCGCGACAAACCAGCATCCGCATCGCCGGCCCGGCATGTCAGGGCAAAATGAAAAAGGGCCTGGTTCCGTAAGAACCAGGCCCCATTGCAACTGGAGCGGGCGAACGGGTTCGAACCGTCGACCTGTACCTTGGCAAGGTACCGCTCTACCAGCTGAGCTACGCCCGCATTAAGACGCGCAATTCTAGCGGCCGGCCGGCCACTGTCAAGGGCAGTTGTCGTCGCTTCTGAGGTGTGGCCAGGCGGACATCATGTACTGAACCATCGACCACAGGGTCATGATGGCGGCGGCCAGCAGAAAACCAAAGCCCAGGTCATACATCGGCAGGATGATCATATCGTGCTCATAGAGCATCATGATCAGCGCGGTGATCTGAAAGATCGTCTTGTATTTGCCGACCTTGGATACTGCCACATGGTGTCGCGCGCCCAGTTCGGACATCAGTTCCCGCAGCGCCGAAATGGCGATTTCCCGACCGATGATGATGGCGGCAGACAATGCCACAAGAAGGCGCGGATCGGTCTGCACGATCAGCACCAGCGCGGTGGCGACCATCAGTTTGTCAGCCACCGGGTCGAGGAAAGCGCCGAAGGGAGAGGTTTGTCCCAGTTTGCGCGCGAAATAACCATCCAGCCAGTCAGTGATCGCGGCCAGGGAAAACACGATCGCGGAGCCCGGACGCGCCCAGTCATACGGCAAATAGAACACCATAACAAACGCCGGGATCAGCAGAATCCGGAAAAACGTGAGCGAATTCGGCAGGTTAAGGGTCGGTTTCAAGATGACTCACTCTGCTGGATGCAGCGTTTCGTAAATGCGTTGGGCCAGCATACGGCTTATGCCCCTGACCCTGCTCAGGTCTTCGAGGCTGGCAGCGGTCACGCCGTGCAGCCCGCCGAATTCTTTCAACAAGGCGCTGCGGCGTTTTTGCCCCAGGCCTGGTATGTCTTCCAGGATCGAACGTTGCCGCGTTTTTGCCCGCTGGTGCCTGTGGCCGGCAATAGCGAACCGGTGTGCCTCGTCGCGTATCTGCTGGATCAAGCGCAGCGCCGGGGAATTCCGCGGAAGTATAAGGGCCCGTTTTCTCCCTGCCAAGAATAGCTGTTCGTGCCCGGGCCTGCGGCTGCGACCCTTGGCTACCGCCAGCAACTCAAGGCCTTCGATCTGTAGTTCGTCGAGAACCCGGGTGGCTTCGCTGAGTTGCCCCTTGCCGCCATCGACCATTAACAAGTCCGGCAGCACCGCTTCGCCGCGCTTGATCCGGGTATAACGCCGGGCCAGCGCCTGGGCCATTGCAGCGTAATCATCGCCAGCCGCCACGTCGGCGATGTTGAAGCGTCGGTAGTCGGATTTGATCGGTCCCTCCGCGCCAAACACAACGCAGGACGCGACGGTTGATTCGCCCTGGGTGTGACTGATGTCGAAGCACTCGATGCGGCCGGGCTGTTCAGCCAGACCCAGGGCTTCCTGCAGGGCTTCGAGCTGTGCCTGCATCCCGGCCTGGCTGGCGACATGCAGGGCCAGACCATGCCGGGCATTGTCCGCCGCCAGCTCCAGCCAGCGGGCACGCTCGCCCCGGACCCGGTGACGCAGCTTCACCTGCCGTTCCATCCGCTGGCTGAAGGCGTCTTCAATCAGATCGGCGTCGACCACTTCCCGATCGGTCACAATCTCATTAGGGATGGGTCGGCCGTCATAGTACTGGGTGATAAAGGCGCCCAGTACCTCCTCAGCGTCGGTTCCCGCCACCGTCTTTGGCAACCAGCTGCGGCTGCCAAGATTGCGGCCGCCGCGCACGAACATGACTG
Source organism: uncultured Gammaproteobacteria bacterium (assembly GCA_963704875.1). Taxonomy (GTDB): domain Bacteria; phylum Pseudomonadota; class Gammaproteobacteria; order Steroidobacterales; family XN24; genus CAMYOC01. Next base: position 27,286 of record CAVPIA010000007.1, read on the forward strand.
CGACGCAGAAGATGCCGCCCTCCTCGCCCACTGCGAGGACGTCGATATCGCCGCGGTCGCGGTGTGCGCCGGCAAACTGTTGTTGTACGGTCTTTAGACGCGTGATCTGGTCCCGGATACGACCCGCTTCTTCAAACGCAAGTCGTGCGGAGGCTTGCTCCATCCGTGTGACAAGCTCAGAGATCACCTCACCGCTGCGCCCTTCCAGAAAGCGCACTGCATGCTCGACATCACCTGCATACTCCTGCCTGGGAATCAGATCCACACAGGGTCCGGAGCATCGCTGTATCTGATATTGGAGACAGGGTCGGCTGCGATGGGAAAAGAAACTGTCCTCGCAGGAACGGAGCCGAAACAGTTTCTGCAGCAGATTCAGCGATTCTCTGACTGCGCCTGCGGACGGATATGGGCCGAACAGACGGCCTGGTATACGACGACTGCCGCGATAGAAAGACAGGCGCGGGTAGGCATGATCCGAGGACAGGTGAATATAGGGATAACTCTTGTCATCGCGAAGCAGTACGTTGAAGCGCGGCCGATGCTCCTTGATCAGGTTGTTTTCGAGGATCAGCGCTTCGCCTTCACTGCCGCTGACACTGACCTCGATCGCCTGGATCTTCTGGACCAACAGGCCGGTTTTGCCAGCGGGGATGCCACTGCGGAAATAGCTGGTCACGCGTTTGCGCAGATCGCGCGCCTTGCCGACGTAAAGCACTTTGCCGGCCTGATCGAGAAAGCGATAAACCCCGGGTTTGTGCGGCAGGCGTCGTAACACCGGCCGCGGGTCAAACGTATCCGGTCGGTCGGTATCGCCGGGTGCGCCGCTCACGCGGCAGGACGGCAGCCCGCAATGGCCGCGACCTGGGTAACAACAGCAAGGAACATCGATTCTGTGAGACGCCGGGTCTGCGTGTTGTAACGGCTGCAGTGGTAGGAATCGACCATGAACATAGAGCCCAGGTGATGTTCGGCACCATGCGCGAAGCGGCAGCTCGCCAACGGGAGTTTCAGCGCTTTGAGCACCGCATCATGCGCGATCCGACCCAGGGCAAGCACGGCTGCCCCGCTGGGTAGTCTCGCCAGTTCGGCCGCAAGAAAGCGATTGCATTGACGAATCTCGCCGCCGACCGGTTTGTTCGCCGGCGGCAGGCACTTGACCGCATTGGTGATGCGGCATTCTGTCAGCACAAGACCATCATCTACGCGATCCGAGCCTTCATGACTTGCCAGGCCCAGCTTGTACAGGGTGCGATACAGCAGGAGCCCGGCGTGATCCCCGGTAAAAGGCCTGCCGGTGCGGTTGGCGCCATGCATGCCCGGCGCCAACCCTACGATCAACAGACGCGGATTTGCGTCGCCGAAAGCGGGTACCGGCCGCGCGTGATAGTCCGGGTGTTCGGCCCGCACTTGATCAAGAAACCCCGCCAGACGAGGGCATCGTCTGCAGTCGGGATCGAAACAGGGCGTCGCGTCCATAAGGTTGAGGTCTCAGGCCTCCATGTTGCGAATAATCGCCTGACCGAAATCGCGGGTACCGACCAGTTTTGCACCCGGCACCAGGCGTTCCATCTCTTCCTGCACCGAGTGTTTCTGCACTTCACCGGTGCGCGGATGACGGATAGCTTCGCGCAAGCGGGCCAGATCAAAGGTCATTTCTTTCTGTTCGATAGTGGTGCGGACGCCATGCAGAATCAAATCCGCAGCCTCTTTCCAGCCCAGATATCGCAACATCATCTCTGCCGAGAGTATAAGCGAGCCCGGATTGACCCGGTCTTTGCCGGCAAAACCCGGCGCGGTGCCGTGAGTCGCTTCAAATACAGCGACGCCATCACCGATATTCCCGCCTGGCGCGATACCGATACCGCCGACCTGCGCCGCGAGCGCATCGGAGATGTAATCTCCATTCAGATTGAGCGTCGCGATAACGTCATATTCTTCGGGACGCAGCAGGATTTGCTGCAGGAAGTTATCGGCGATCACATCCTTGATCACGATCTCCCGGCCGGTCCGCGGATTGTTGAAACTCAGCCAGGGCCCGTCACCCATCATCACCGCGCCGAACTCATCCTGGGCCAGCTGATAGCCCCAGTTGCGAAACGCGCCCTCGGTGAACTTCATGATGTTGCCCTTGTGGACCAGGGTCACCGAACTGCGGTCCTCGTCAACCGCATAGTTGATCGCCTTGCGGATCAGGCGCTGTGAGCCCTCACGTGAAACCGGTTTGATCCCCAGGCCGGAACTGGAGGGAAAGCGGATTCCGGTGACGCCCAGTTCATCCTGCAAGAACTTGACCAGTTTCTGTCCCTCGGGTGATCCGGCCGCCCACTCGATGCCGGCGTATATGTCCTCGGTGTTCTCACGGAAGATTGTCATCGAGACCAGCTCCGAGTCCTTCATCGGCGTCTGCACGCCGGGGAAGTACTGGATCGGTCGGACACAGGCATACAGGTCCAGGTTTTGGCGGATTGAGACGTTAAGGCTGCGGAATCCACCACCCACCGGTGTCGCCAGCGGCCCCTTGATGGAGACGACATAACGGCGCAGCGCGTCCAGCGTTTCCTCCGGCAGGAATTGTCCCTGGTAGCGCTCCGCCGCCATCTGGCCCGCATAGACCTCCATCCATGCAATCTCGCGATCCCCGCCGTAGGCTTTTGCCACCGCGGCGTCGACGACCTCTCTCATGACTGGCGTCACGTCGATACCGATGCCGTCACCCTCGATGACCGGAATGATCGGCCGTGCCGGGACATTGACTGTGAAATCAGTGTTTACGGTGATCGCCTCACCGTTCGCGGGGAGTTCTATATGGTCGTAATGCATAGTATCTCTTTGCCGACGGCGTGTTCGAAGGAGATCGTTAGGCGGCGCATTATCCCCGATGCTTCCATCAGGCCTCAAGCGCGGCTTGCCAACGGTCGCGCCATGACTGGCCGCGGCAGCTCTCAGAGCATGAGGTCGCTCAGTATTCTCGGGGACAGCCGCAATGCAAAAGAAAGCCCCGGCATGCTGCCGGGGCTTGTTCAGTGCGGTCTGGGGAAACGCTCAGATTGCTTTTTCGAACTGAGCCTCTTCTGTGGAACCACTCAGCGCAGTGATGGATGACTCGCCTGCAGTGACCACCTGAGTCACCGCGTCGAAGTAACCGGCGCCGACTTCGCGCTGGTGCTTGGTGGCGGTGTAGCCATCTTTCTCGCTGCCGAACTCTGCATCCTGCAGCTTCACGTAGGCTGACATCTGGCTTTCCTTGTAGCCCTTGGCCAGGGTGAACATGCTGTAGTTCAACGCGTGGAAGCCAGCCAGGGTGATGAACTGGAATTTGTAGCCCATGGCGCCGAGTTCGCGCTGGAACTTGGCAATGGTTGCGTCGTCCAGGTTCTTCCGCCAGTTGAAAGACGGCGAACAGTTGTAGGCCAGCAGCTGATCCGGATACTGCGCCTGAATCGCTTCCGCAAACTGCTTGGCCCCGTGCAGATCCGGGACGGATGTTTCACACCAGATCAGGTCGGCCAGCGGCGCATACGCCAGGCCCCGGGCGATCGCCTGATCGAGACCGGCATTAACCCGGAAGAAGCCTTCGGGGGTGCGCTCGCCAGGAAGGATGAATTCGCGATCGCGCTCGTCGACATCAGAGGTCAGCAGATTTGCCGATTCCGCGTCAGTGCGTGCCACCAGCACCGTCGGGACGCCACATACATCGGCTGCCAGGCGCGCCGCGGCCAGCTTGTTTACGGCCTCCTGCGTCGGCACCAGGACTTTGCCGCCCATGTGGCCGCATTTCTTGGCTGAGGACAGCTGGTCTTCGAAGTGCACGCCGGCGGCGCCGGCTTCGATCATCTGCTTCATCAATTCGAACGCGTTGAGGACGCCGCCAAAGCCAGCTTCGGCGTCGGCTACGATGGGTTTGAACCAGTCGACACTGTGGTCGCCTTCGGCGTGGGTGATCTGGTCTGCCCGTTGCAGGCAGCGGTTGATTCGCGCGACGACTGATGGCACCGAGTTGGCCGGATAGAGCGACTGATCGGGATACATTTCGCCGGACAGATTCGCGTCGCCGGCGACCTGCCAGCCAGACAGATAGATGGCGTCAAGACCGGCTTTGACCTGCTGCATCGCCTGATTGCCGGTCAGCGCGCCGAGTGCGTTGACGAACGGTTTCTCATGGATATAGGACCACAGTTTTTCAGCGCCGAGTCTGGCCAGCGTGTAATCGATCTGTACCGAGCCCTGCAGGCGCAGCACGTCGTCAGCGCTATACGGGCGTTCGATGCCTTTCCATCGGGCATCTTTTGCCCAGGATTTTGTCAGTCTTGCGGCGGATTTATCGGTCATGGCTAATACCTCTAGGCCTGTGCCCCATTGTTTCAGAATCGTTCAGTCGATCGCCTCATAGGCGACAAGAGTAAGGAAATCAATAAACTCGTCTTCGCGGGTGATGCCATCGAGCAGACTGGCGGCCTGCTCGTAGTGACCGCCTGCAAACGCCTGCTCGCCCACCTCTTTGCGAATCGACGCGAGTTCCTCGTCTCGCAGGTTCTCGTACATCTCCAGCGTAATCCGCCGTCCATCCTCGAGCTCACCGCGGGGATGCCGGATCCATTGCCAGATCTGTGCCCTGGAGATTTCCGCTGTGGCTGCGTCCTCCATCAGGTTGTAGATCGGCACGCAGCCATTGCCGCCCAGCCAGGCAGCCATATAGCGGATTGCGATATTGATGTTGTGGCGCAGACCGCTCTCGCTGATGTTGCCCGGCGGGATCGCCAGCAGGTCCGCTGCATTGACAGTCACGTCTTCTCGCAGTCTGGACAGCTGATTGGGTCCCGGCATGTGTTGGTCAAAGACTTCCAGTGCCAGCCCCACCAGCCCCGGATGCGCGACCCAGGTACCATCGTGGCCATCGCCCGCTTCGCGTTCCTTGTCCTGACGAACCTTGGCGATCGCGGCTTCGTTGGCCGCCTCGTCACCCTTGATCGGGATCTGCGCCGCCATGCCGCCGATGGCCAGGGCGCCGCGGTGGTGGCAGGTCTTGATTACCAGCTGTGAATAGGACCGCAGAAAATGAGTGGTCATGGTGACCTGGCTGCGCTCGGGGAGCACGAAATCCGGGTATTTCTGAAATTTCTTGATAAAGCTGAAAATATAGTCCCAGCGACCGCAGTTGAGTCCGACGATGTAATCCTTCAGCGCGTACAGGATCTCGTCTATTTCAAACGCGGCAAGGATCGTCTCTATCAGGACGGTGCATTTGATCGTGCCGTGGCGAAGACCGAGGTAGTTCTCCGAGAATTCAAAAACCTCTGTCCACAGTCGTGCTTCCTGGTGGCCTTCGAGTTTGGGCAGATAGAAATACGGGCCGGTGCCGCGCTTGAGTGCAGTTTCGGCGTTGTGGAACAGGTACAGGCCAAAGTCGACAAACGCGCCAGGCACCCGTTTGCCATCCACCAGAATGTGCTTCTCGAACAAATGCCAGCCGCGCGGTCGGACAATCAATACCGCGTGCTCCTCTGCGAGCTGGTATCGCTTGCCTTCCGGGCTGGTGAAGTCGATCTCGCCGCTGATCGCGTCGCGCAGGTTGATCTGCCCCTGAATCACATTCGACCAGGTCGGCGTCAGCGAGTCCTCGCAGTCGGCCATAAACACCCTGGCACCCGAGTTCAGCGCGTTGATCACCATTTTCCGGTCGGTAGGGCCGGTGATTTCCACTCGCCGGTCCTGCAGATCGGCAGGAATTGAGCCGACCTGCCAGTCAGAAGCGCGGATCTGGCGGGTGCCTGCGAGGAAATCCGGGAAGTTGCCCTGATTGATTTCCTGCTGTCGCTGCCGGCGCCGTTCCAGCAACGCCTCGACCTTTGGTGCAAACCGACGCGTCAGCTCGACCACAAAGCGCATTGCGTCCGGCGTCAGAATCTCGTCGAAACCCGGCTCCATGGCGCCGAGAATCTCGTAGTCCGTGGTCTTTGCCTGTTCGGACTGACGGCTCATAAACTGACTCCTTTAGCATTCATAAACAAGGGCTTGCGACTTAAATCTAACCCTGTATCTGGATAAAAAGCGGACCCCGCTTCCGCAGTGCACAATATAGTGTTTCGCTCAGCGTATTGCAAAGCAAAAACTGCCGCAATTCGCCATTGGTACCAGACGCTTGCGTGCGCCCGGCATGCGTATACTTACTCAGTGATTTTAGTGCTCCTGAACAAGCCTTTCCGCGTTCTGAGTCAGTTTTCTCGGCATGAAAACAAAGTGACCCTGGCCGACTATGTCGAGCTGCCGGATATCTACCCCGCGGGAAGACTCGATTTTGACAGCGAGGGCCTGCTGGTACTGACGGATGACGGGCGGCTGCAGGCACGGATCACGCATCCGTCCAGCAAGCTGCCAAAGACCTATCTGGTTCAGGTAGAGGGGTTGCCCGGGGATGAGGCTATTGCCGGGCTTCAGCAAGGCGTGGTCATCGGTGGGCGACGGACCCGTCCCGCTGGTGCACGGCTTATCCAGGAGCCTGACTGGCTCTGGTCACGGGAGCCCCCGATCCGCTACCGGAAGACGGTGCCGACGACTTGGATGGAGCTGGTATTGCGCGAGGGACAGAACCGGCAGGTGCGGCGGATGACTGCGGCGGTGGGCCATCCGGCGCTGCGTCTGGTCCGTCAAAGTGTGGGGCCGTGGACGCTTGCCGGTCTGCAGCCCGGGGAATGGCGATATGGCGATCCCGGCGAACTCGCTGGATTCTGAATCCCGGCTTGCCAGACTTGCCAGATAGAGGTGCTGCCTGAACCGGCGTCAGCGACCCCGCAGACCAGCGATACGCATCGCCAGCTCCAGCGCCTGCTCATAGTTCAGGCGCGGATCCACCTGAGATTTGTAGGCCCGAGCCAGATCGGCATCGGTCAGGCCGCGGGCCCCGCCGGTGCATTCGGTGACGTTGTCACCCGTCAATTCGATATGCACCCCGCCAAGATAGCTGCCGGCCTCGCGGTGGATTTCAAACGCGAGTTCGACTTCACGCAGGATGTTGTCAAAACGACGGGTCTTGAGGCCGCTGGCTGTGGATTCGGTGTTGCCGTGCATTGGATCACAGGTCCACAAGACCGTGCTGCCGGTCGCGCGAACGGCGTCGATCATGGCCGGCAGACGGGCTTCAATCTCTCCGGCGCCGAAACGATGGATCAATGTCAGTCGACCCGGTTCATTGTCGGGATTGAGCCGGGCGATCAGCTCCTGTAACCATTCTGCGGTCATGCCGGAGCCGATCTTGATCGCCAGCGGATTGGAAATGCCGCGGAAGAACTCGACGTGGGCACCATCAACATCCGCGGTGCGCATGCCGATCCAGGGAAAGTGCGTTGACAGGTTGTACCAGTGCCCGCGGCGTTCGATAAACCGGGTTTGCGCCTGCTCATAAAGCAGATGCAGGCCCTCGTGACTGCTGTAAAAGTCAATCCGCCGGGTGTGGTGGACCGGGGTCCCGGCGATGGACTCGAAAAAATCCAGCGAATCGGCGATTGAGTCGACAATGCGTCGGTACTGCTTGGCCAGGGGTGAGTGGGCGACGAAATCCAGATCCCAGTACTCAGGATGATGCAGATCGGCAAAGCCGCCATCGACCAGAGCGCGGACAAAATTCAGGGTCAGGGCCGCTCGCTCGTAGCCCCGCATCATAAGCTGGGGATCGGGGATCCGGTCCTCGGCAGTGAAGCCATTCCGGTTTACCAGATCGCCGCGGTAGCTTGGCAGGGTCAATTCGCCGCGGGTCTCGGTGTCGGCGGATCTTGGTTTGGCATACTGGCCTGCCATGCGTCCGACGCGGATCACCGGCTTCTTCAGCCCCTGCAACAGCACCACACTCATCTGCAGCAGGATCTTCAGCTTCTTGGCGATGCGGTCCGAGTTGCATTCGTCAAAGCTTTCCGCGCAATCGCCGCCCTGGAGCAGAAAGCGCTGGCCCCGCTGTGCCTCTGCAATCTGCTGTTTCAAAGCCTCGACCTCGCCGGATACCACCAGCGGCGGCAGGCGGCTCAGGTTGGCGATCACGGCTTCAACCGCGGACGCATCAGGGTAGCCGGGTTGCTGCACCGCTTTGCGGGTATTCCAGCTGGCCGGATGCCAGGAAGTTTGGTCGTGGGATCGGGTCATAGTGACCTAATCCTAACCTGAGATGCCGCAATGCAAAAGAAGTACACTCACATCGTCGGTGGACCCTTCAGCGCCGAATTGGCAAAATGCCCGCCTCTCCGCTCCCCGGGACCGCTCCGGGAAGCCCATCGATAATTCGATTTTTGGTTCCTTCTGGAGGCCTTTATGCATCGCGTTCTAGTCCTTGGTGCCGGCAAGATCGGCGCCTTGATATCTGGTTTGCTGGGTGAGTCCGGTGACTATCAGATCCAGCTGGCCGATCTTGATGGCGATACCGCCAGAGGCGTCGTCAAGGCGCATCAGCTGGATTCCGTAACGCCGTTTCAGCTGGACGCCTCCAACACCGACGATCTGCGGGCGCATCTGGAACAGCACCCGGCGGATGCGGTGCTCTCCGGTCTGCCGTATTTCTGCAATGAAGGTGTCGCAGCGGTGGCGGCCGAGCTGGGCCTGCACTATTTCGACCTCACCGAAGATGTTGCGGTGACCCGCGCCGTGCGCAGCATGGCCGAGGGAGCGAAAACAGCGTTTGCGCCCCAGTGCGGTCTTGCGCCCGGGTTTATCAGTATCGCGGCGAATGAGCTTATCCAGCACTTTGAGCGCATCGATACGGTCAAGTTGAGGGTCGGCGCGCTGCCGCAGAATCCCAGCAATGTCCTGAAGTACTCGCTGACCTGGTCAACCGACGGGCTGATCAATGAATACGGCAACACCTGCCAAAGCGTGGTCAACGGTGAGACTGTGGATGTGCTGCCTCTGGAAGGCCGCGAAGAAGTCGAGATAGACGGCACTCTGTACGAGGCGTTCAACACCTCCGGTGGTCTTGGCTCACTTGGCGAGACCTATGGTGGCCAGGTGCGGCAAATGAACTACAAGACGATGCGCTATCCAGGGCATTGCGAGCAGATGCGTTTGCTGATGAACGGATTGCGTCTGAATGAGGACCGGGGCACCTTGAAACGGGTGCTGGAGAATGCGGTGCCGCGGACGCTGCAGGACGTGGTGGTGATCTATGTGTCTGTCAATGGCTGGCAGGACGGCGAGTATCGCGAAGAGAACTACGTCAACAAGATCTATCCTCAGGTCATTGTCGGTCGGCTCTGGTCAGCGATCCAGGTGACTACAGCAGCCGGCGTATGTGCGGTGCTGGATCGCGTGATTACCAATGCCGGGGATTACCAGGGCTTTGTCGCCCAGGAGAATTTCCGGCTCAAAGACATCCTGGATAACCGGTTCGGGCACTACTACGCTCACGGCGGGACGAGCGCGATATCAGCCACGCTGGTCGCGACCGGCGGTGCCGGTCACCAGCGTCACAAGGGAGCGAACTGATGAAAGAGATTCTTGAGCAACTGGGCCTGCAGGACGAGAACGCCGGCGCCTGGAGCGGTCCAGATGCGCTGCCCTGTGAAGGTGGACAGATTATCGAGTCGGTCAACCCGGCAACCGGTGAAGTCATCGGCAGGGTTCGGGCCGCCACCCGCCGTGATTACGATGCGATCGTGCAAAGCGCTCGCGAGGCATTCCAGCAGTGGCGACTGATTCCGGCCCCGCGGCGTGGAGAAGCGGTCCGCCTGGTCGGTGAGGCGCTGCGCCGTCACAAGGATGCACTCGGTAGCCTGGTGACACTGGAGATGGGCAAGATCAAGGCCGAAGGTGATGGCGAGGTCCAGGAGATGATCGATATCGCCGACTTTGCGGTCGGTCAGTCGCGGATGCTCTATGGCAACACCATGCATTCGGAGCGGCCGGGTCACCGGATGTACGAGCAATGGCACCCGCTGGGTATCGTCGGCATTATCAGCGCGTTCAATTTTCCGGTCGCGGTCTGGTCATGGAATGCACTGTTGGCCGCTATCTGCGGCGACATCTGTATCTGGAAACCGTCTCCGAAAACCCCGCTGTGCGCGATCGCGGTTCAGAAGATCTGCAACGAGGCGCTGGAAGGTAAGGGCTTCCCGCCGTTGTTCCACCTGTTCATCGAAAGCGAGGTCGAGCTTGCCCGGCATTTCGTCGACGACCCGCAGATCGATCTGGTTTCGTTTACCGGCTCCTGCGCCGTCGGGCGCCAGGTCGGTCATCGGGTCGCTTCGCGCATGGGTCGATATCTGCTCGAGCTCGGCGGCAATAATGCGATTATTGTGGATGAGCAGGCCAGACTGGAGCTTGCTGTACCCGCGATCGTGTTCGGCGCCGTGGGTACAGCCGGGCAGCGCTGTACCTCCACGCGTCGCGTATTGATTCATGAGAGTCAGTTCGAACGTCTCTCGCACCAGCTTGTGACCGCCTATCGGCAGGTGCGGATCGGTGATCCGATGGCAGCCGATACGTTGATGGGTCCGCTGATCGATCAGGATTCAGTGATCCGATTCGAAGCAGCCTGGAGAAGGTCATCGCCAGCGGTGGACAGGTCCTGACCGGCGGTCATGTGGTCGACCGTCCCGGGAACTTCGTACAACCGACGATCGTCAAGGCGATGAATGAGTGGCAAATCGTGCAGGATGAGACCTTCGCACCGATCCTTTATCTGATCCCCTTCCATACCATGGATGAGGCGCTGGCGATGCATAACTCGGTGCGCCAGGGACTTTCCTCAGCGATCTTTACCGACAATCTGCAAAATGCCGAGCGTTTCCTCTCCTCGGCCGGCAGCGATTGCGGTATCGCCAACGTCAATATCGGCACCTCAGGTGCGGAGATTGGCGGCGCGTTCGGCGGCGAGAAGGAAACCGGCGGTGGTCGTGAAGCCGGTTCAGACTCGTGGAAGGCGTATATGCGGCGTCAGACCAACACCATTAACTACAGTCACGAATTGCCGCTCGCTCAGGGGATCAAGTTCAATCTCGGCTAGGCCCGGCACCGCCTGATCCTGGCTGGCACGCCAACTGGACACCGCGGGTCGGCGCAGGCAAGTTGAGCAGATGAGCAATCATGTCATTTTTGCCGCGCCGTTCCTGATGGACGCGACGGCGCGGTTTATCGCGGGTGCGACGCATTTGTCCGGTGTGGACGTGACCTTGATCAGCCAGGATCCGGCTGAGCGCTTGCCCGTCGATATCCGTCAACGGCTTGCCGGCCACTGGCGGGTCGATGACGCGCTGGACCCGGCCCAGCTGGTGGCAGCTGCGCGGCAACTCGAGCGGCGTTACGGACGTCCGCGCCGGATGATAGCCGCACTGGAACAACTGCAGGTGCCGCTGGCGCGCGCGCGGGAGGAGATGGGTATCCCCGGACTGAGCGTCGATGCGGCGCTGAATTTCCGCGACAAGTCACGGATGAAGACAGTCCTTCGCGACAACGGGCTGCCGTGTGCGCGGCATGCCCTGGTCGGAGATCGCGCCACGGCCGAAGCATTCGCCAACGAGGTCGGATTTCCACTGGTGGTGAAGCCGCCGGCCGGGGCAGGTGGCAAGAGCACTTTCAGACTTGACCGGGCGCGTGACCTTGCGGCGTTCCTGGACCGACACCCGCCCCAGCCACAGCAACCAGATCTGTACGAAGAGTTCGTGCATGGCACCGAATACTCCTTCGACAGTGTGTTGATCGGCGGCCAGCCGGTGTGGCATTCGATTTCGAGATACATGCCCTCCCCGCTCGAGGTGATGGAAAACGCATGGATTCAATGGTGCGTGATGTTGCCAAGAGACATCAGCGGGCATGAATTTGATCCGATAAGGGATGCGGCGTTTTCCGGATTGCGGGCGCTTGGGTTGCAGACCGGACTAAGCCACATGGAGTGGTTCCGGCTCGCGGACGGACGCATTGCTGTCTCCGAGGTTGGCGCGCGGCCGCCGGGTGCCCAATTCACCTCCTTGCTTTCCTATGCTCACGACATCGATTTTTATCGCGCGTGGCCGCATCTGATGGTGTTTGAGGAGTTTGAGCCGCCGCCGCGTCGCTATGCGGCCGGTGCGGCGTATATCCGCGGCCAGGGCCGTGGCCGGGTGAAGAGAATCCTGGGCCTGGAACAGGCGCAACGTCACTTCGGCTCTATTGTGGTCGAGGCCAGGCTGCCGCGCGAAGGACAGCCTCCGTCGGGCAGCTATGAGGGCGATGGGTATATCATCGTGCGCCACCCGGAAACCGAGGTGGTCGAAAATGCATTGCAGGAGATCGTGCGCACGATTCGGGTTGAACTCGAGTAGGCCTGACCATATCCCGGCCTGAACCGCGCTGTTGCACGCTTTTATCTGATCGCCCGTACTGGTATTTATGGAACCCGAACAATAATGAACAAAGACATCACGAGTTGGCGCTCCGAGTACCTGAAGCAGGATGTTCAGCTGGTTCGCTGGGGGCATTTCGGTACACCGGTCTTGCTGTTCCCGACCGCCGGAGGCGATGCCGAAGAGGTAGAGCGTTTTCATCTTATCCGCGTACTCGAGCCATTGATCGAGGCGGGACGGATCAAGGTCTATTCGACAGACAGCGTGGCTGGAAGAGCATGGATCTCCGGAGATCATTCCGGTGAGTATTGCTCCCGGCTACAGACTCTGTTCGACGCGTTCCTGTATCGGGAGGTCGTACCGGCGATCCGCAGGGACTGTGAATCAAAAGAGATCGAAATCATCGCCACCGGCGCGTCGATTGGTGCCTTCAACGCTGTCGCTACGGTATGTCGCCACCCCGATGCATTCCGCATGGCGATCGCGATGAGCGGGACCTTTGATCTGTCCAAATATCTCGAAGGTCGTTTCAACCAGGATTTCTATTTCTCCTCACCCCTGCACTTCGTTCCCGGTCTCGAGGGAGAATTGCTCGAGCGTCTGCGCACTCGTCAGATCCTGTTGCCCACCGGCGAGGGCGATTATGAGGACATCGGCGAGTCCTGGCGTCTGGCGGCTGTTCTGGGCGCCAGAGGAATCCCGAATCGCGTCGATTCCTGGGGCCCTGAATATCATCACAACTGGGAGACCTGGCGAGAAATGTTGCCGGCCTACCTGGAAAAATACGCGTGAACCGGGCAATCCGGGTCTCGCTGTGATGTTGTCGAACGGTACGCCGTGCTATTCGGCGTAAAGATGCAGTTCCGAACCCACCGCATCGGCCATCGCCAGGGTCTTTTCGAGGTCCGGATGCCGCAACATCACGAAGCCGTCTGAAACCAGCGTTTTTATCCAGTCCCGTCTCGGCGTTCCCGGCTGCGACAGTGTGTTCCAGACGACGTGGTGGCCAAATTGCTGCTGCAAGGCTTCGGATCCCTCGATGCGGGTGATCCGGCCGAGTCCGCGGGCACGTTTATAGATTGTCGCGACGTTGTATTTGCGCTGAAACGGCGTACCGATACGACCATGAGTGATGGCTTCACCCCAGGCTCTGAACACGTCGAAATCACAGGCATACTTCATCTGATCAACCTGATGTGCGCCGGGCGGCCGGGCGCCAATCTCGCCGAAGACAACCTCTCCATCGGCTTTCCTGTACCACTCCATATGGGTGAAGCCTGTATCGAACCCCAGCGCCTTGATGACCTGATGGCCCATGTTCACGCCGTCAGCGTACTGCGCGTCATCTACGTCGCGCAGTGCGATCACCTGCGGGCTGATCCATTCGTTGCTGCGCGCGATCAATGGTCTGGGTCGATACCAGGCGATGTTGTGGTAGGCAATTTCACCATCGATGGTTATCGTGTCGAAGGTGAATTCTTCACCGTCGACAAATTCCTCGATACTGATCTTCGGGACATGTCTGAGTCGCGGCAATACGGCACGCATTTCCTCTTCGTTTTCGATCCGATAGGTATCAGCCGAGCCCGCGCCTGCGATCGGCTTGAGTATCAACGGAAAGCCGATCTCCTCCGCCGCCTCCCAACACCCGGCGATGCTCTCCACTGCGACATGTTTCGGTGTGCGCACGCCCGCGGCGTCGAGCGCGATCTTCATCGCCTCCTTGTCCCGGAAGCGGTTGGCTTGCTCTATCGACAGGCCCTGAACGCCGAAATGCTGTCGCAGTTCGGCAGCGAGCATAATGCCGGGCTCCCATAAACACTCGACCCGGTCCAGCTGATGACCACGCAGTTGCTGATGCAGCTCGTCGATAACGTCCTGGGTGCGCCACAGCGAACGTACCTGGAGATAAGCCGACAGGGAGCGCCGCACCAGATCCGGTAATGCGGCGGGCGGCTGGTCACCCACGCCAAAAACGCGAGCCCCGCATTCAGCCAGCCCACGTGTAAACTCCGGCATATCGGCCGGATAACCCGGCGAAATGATCAATACGTTCACGAGACTCTCACGATGATTGCTTGTGTTTGATTGGGTGAATTGGGCCGCTGGCCGGATCCGTGAAAGATCCGGTGCCGGTGGCAGGTTAGAATATCACTTTCGAACGTATACCCCGGACTTTCCTTGGCCAAAAAAGACAACCTCAGGATCTGCCTGACCAGCGCAGAATTCGCCCCACTGGCAAAGACCGGCGGGCTGGCGGATGTCACGGCGGCCCTGTCTGATTATCTTCACCAGGCGGGTCATGACGTACGCGTATTGATGCCCTTCTACTCCGGCATAGACACCAGCGCGCTGGTGATCGAGCCGGTCTCGAATATTCAGAATGTTCCGATCCAGGTCGGGTCCTGGCAGCTGCACTACTCGATCGACCGGGCCACCCTGCCCGGCACTGGCATGCCGGTTTATCTGCTGCGATGCCCGGCCCTGTACAACCGGGATCACATCTACACCGCGGGTAGCGACGAACATCTTCGATTCATCCTGTTGTCGCGAGCGGCGATAGAAATGTGTCAGCGAATGCAGTTTGCGCCCCACATTTTTCACTGTCACGACTGGCACACGGCGCTGATCCCGCTTTATCTGAGATCGGTTTATGCCTGGGACACGCTGTTTGCCGATACCCGTTCAGTGCTTACGATCCACAATATTGGCTATCAGGGCACGATTACCGCCGACTTGCTGCCGGATCTTGGACTGCAAGGTGCCGAACACCATCTGCACCAGGATGACCTGAAAATCGGCCGGATCAACTTTATGAAGACCGGCGTTATGTACGCTCACTTGCTGACTACGGTGAGTCCCACCTACGCCCGCGAGATTCAGGGCGCAACGTATGGCATGGGTCTCGAGTCATATCTTCGGCAGCGCATGGGTTCGTTAATCGGTATCCTAAACGGCGTCGATTATGCTGAGTGGAACCCGGAAAGCGACGCGCTGATTCCGGCGAAGTTTTCCGCCGACGATATCAGCGGCAAGGCAGTCTGCAAACGCAAACTGATGAGCGAACTCGGGCTCGCCGGTGACCAACGGCAGCCTCTGCTGGGCCTGGTCAGCCGGCTGGCTGGTCAGAAGGGTATCGACCTGATCCAGAGCGTTGTTCCGGAACTGCTCGCGCAACGGAATTTTTCTTTCGCTATTCTCGGCAGCGGCGAGCGCCGCTACGAGGAGTTTTTTCAACACCTGCAGCAGGCGTTTCCGGGACGCGTGTGTTACTACCGGGGCTACAGCAACAAGCTCGCTCACTGGATCGAGGCAGGCGCGGACATTTTCCTGATGCCTTCCCTGTATGAGCCTTGCGGCCTGAACCAGATGTATAGCCTCAAGTACGGCACCGTCCCGATAGTTCGCCAAACCGGGGGCCTGGCGGATTCGATCGAGCTGGTTGACCCGCGTGCGGGCACCGGCACCGGTATCGTTTTTGAAGACTATAGTAGTTCTGCTTTGCGCTGGGCCATCAATGCCGCCCTGGACCTGTACCAGGACAAGACCCTCTGGCGACAGATCATGCGTAATGGGATGGGCATGGATTTTTCCTGGCAGCGGCAGGGAGCGCTCTACGTGGATCTTTTCAGGAGTCTGAGTAATCTGTCATGAACGTCATCTTTATCGAGCCCTGTTTCCCTGCCAACCAGCGTGAATTCGTGCGTGCCCTGCATGCCGCCGGCGCCAACGTGATCGGCATCGGTGAGCGCCCCGTCGAGTATCTCGGAGAGCAGACAAAATCCTGGCTGGCCGAGTATGTCCAGGTGCGGTCGGTTGTCCATGAGCCTTCGCTGCTCGCGGCTGTCCAGGCGATCCAGAAGAAGGTTTGGGTGGATCGACTGGAGACGACGGTAGAAGCCCATATCATGCCGGCCGCGGCGGTGCGTGAAGCGACCGGCATCCCCGGCACCTCTACCGAAACTGCATTTCTGTGTCGTGATAAACCGGCGATGAAAGAAGTATTGCGCAAGGCCGGGGATTGCCTGCGCCCAATCTACTCGCGCACGGACGCCAGCGGATGCACGTGCATTCGCCGCGGCGGTTGGCTATCCGCTCATCATCAAACCCCCTGCCGGTGCAGGCGCCTCCGGCACCTATCGTGTCGGCGACGACGAGGCGCTGGAGCGGGTCATCATTGAATCCGGCCTGGCTGAGGGCCACGCGGTCGCTGTCGAGGAGTTTATCGAAGGTCACGAGGGCTTTATCGACACCCTGACCATCGGTGGCAAGGTGACGCACGAGTTTATTACCCACTATTACCCGAACGTACTGGAGGCGATGCGCAAGCGCTGGATATCGCCCCAGATGGTAACCACCAACCGCATCGGGGAGCCCGGATACAACGAGGTGCGGGAGATGACGCGCAAGGTCATCTCGGTCCTCGAAATCGGCACCTCGGCCACCCACATGGAATGGTTTTACGGACCCAAGGGTCTGAAATTTTCAGAGATCGGCTGCCGCCCGCCGGGCGTCTGTCAGTGGGACGTCTACTGTGCCGCTAATGACTTTGATCTTTATTACGAGTGGGCCTGCGGTATCGTTCACGGGCGACCGGATACGCCGCCATCGCGGCGCTACTCGGCAGGGATGATTGCATTGCGACCGGATCGCGATGGTCATATCAGCGGGTATTCCGGTCTCGACAAGATCAATCAGCGTTATGGGGACTGCATCGTGGCCGCGCACTTGCCCGACGAAGGTACGCCGACCCAGCCAGTGGAAGCGGGATATATGGCAAACGCATGGATGCGCATTCGCCATCCGGATTACGACCAGTTGCGTCGGATCCTGAATGATGTCGGTGAGACTGTCCAGGTTTATGCAAACTGAAGGCGGTCAGCTTATTAACAGCGAGAGGGAAGCATTTCAGACACTCAAGCAGCGACTGCCTGGTATCTGGGCCGCGTTGCAGGCGGATCCCGCCTATGACCATACCTCGGTCATCGTGCCGTCACTCAGCGTCAACCAGGAAGAGCTGGCCAAGGTGCTGGGTGCGTCGTTCTATGAAGAACGACTGCTGTTTGCGCTGATCCGGCTGCGTAACCCGAATGCGCGACTGATCTATGTCACCAGTCAGCCGGTGCACCCGGATATTGTCGACTATTATCTGCAGCTGCTGGATGGCGTTCTGGTTCGCAATGCGGCACGTCGTTTGCACATGATCTCGGTTCACGATGCCAGCCCCCGACCACTCACCGAGAAACTGTTGGAACGACCGCGCCTTCTGGGCCGCATTCGCGATCTGATCAGCGACCGCGAGCGGGCCTATCTGACATGTTACAACTCGACCCGGCTTGAACGTGAGCTCGCCGTGGCGCTGGATCTCCCGCTAAACGGGGTCGACCCTGAGCTGCTCCATCTGGGTACCAAGTCGGGTAACCGCAAGATCTTCGCCGAGGCCGGAGTCAGTTACCCGGCCGGCGCCGAGGACCTGCACAGCGAAGACCAAATACTAGACGCCTTGCTTGATCTCAGGGAACGGCACCCCGCGCTGACCCGAGCAGTGGTCAAATTGAATGAGGGATTCGGTGGCGAGGGCAATGGTGTATTTAGCTATCCGGAGCAGAGAAACGACCGCGATGCGGTAAGACAGGCCCTGCATACCCTGTCCTGGACCTCGGGCACAGAGACAAGTGATTCCTTTCTGCGCAAGTTTTCCAGCATGGGCGGTATCGTGGAAGAACTGGTCGGCGCCAGCCTGACCCGCTCTCCCAGCGTGCAATTGCGCATTCATCCTGACGGCCGGAGTCAAATCGTCTCCAGCCACGAACAGGTGCTGGGTGGCCCAACCGGCCAGACCTACCTGGGTTGCCGGTTCCCGGCCAGCGACGACTACCGCAAGGTGTTACAAAGCGAGGCCGCAAAGGTCGGAGAGGTGCTCAGCAGCAAGGGCGTCATCGGCCGTTTCGCCATCGATTTCCTGGTCGGCCGGAACGCAAAAGACGACTGGACCTCGCACGCAATCGAGATAAACCTGCGCATGGGTGGTACGACGCCGCCCTACTACGCTCTGGATTTTCTCACCGGCGGCAGCCTGGATCCGGATAGCGGTTTGTTCCTGACGCGGAGCGGACAGGCGAAGTACTACAGCGCTACCGACAATCTCAAGTCACCTGCGTATCGCGGTCTGCTGCCAGAGGATCTGTTCGACATCATGCTTCGTCACGGGCTTGGCTATCGTCACAGCAATGGCACCGGCGTACTGTTCTACATGATCGGCGCCCTGTCCCAGTTCGGCAAAGTCGGCATGACCTGCATCGAAAACAGTCCTGACGCAGCGCAGGCCCTGTTCGACCGGGCGACCGCAGTACTCGACCAGGAGGCCGGCAGAAACGGCCACGGCGAGCAGGCCCCGCTGCTGGACCGCAACTTCGGCATGGAGTGATCAGATTTCTGAGACTGCGGTCCGGCCGGCGGAACCGAACCGGGCATCCAGCGCTGCGTTCAGGCCTTAGCCCTGCAAATCCTCATAGACCATGCCGACAAAGGCTTCGGGCTTGATAAAACCGTTGCCCCATACCGGGTCCCAATCTGCGGACGGCGCCTCAGCCTGCACTTCCTCGAGGCTCTTTCCATTGTCGATCAACGCCTGGATTCGGTCCGCGATACCCTGCAACATCTCGCGATAGTCAAGCAATTCGGCGCGTCCACCCAGAGGGCCGTGTCCCGGGATCACAGCGGTGTCCTCGTCGATCATAGCCAGCGCCGTATCTACTGCAGCGATGGTGCCGCGGATCGAACCACCGCTATGCGTATCGATGAACGGGTATTGCCCGTTCCAGAAGACGTCGCCCATATGCACGACGCCAGCCTGGTCGAAGTACACAATCGCATCCCCGTCCGTATGCGCGTTGGCGACATGAAACGCGCGGATGGCGTTGCCGTTCATATGAAACGTCACTGCATCGTCAAAGGTCACGATCGGCAGAGCACTGGCTGGCGATGCGGGAACCTCGCGCTGCATGAACGGCATGAACTGATCGCTGGCCATCCTCACCCGCACATTGTTGTGCGCCACGATCACTGCGCCTGATTCACCAAAATTCTCGTTGCCGCCGACATGGTCGCTGTGCCAGTGCGTATTCAGTATGAAACGGACCGGATCCGTAGTGACCTGCGCGATTGCCTGTCGGATCGCAGGCGTCATTGGCGCGTACTGATCGTCGATCATGAACACGCCATCTTCGCCAACGCAAAGTCCGATGTTGCCACCACGCCCGGTAAGCATATAGACCGGACCTGAGATTTGATCCACCTGAACGGTGATCTCCTCAGTGGCCGGCGTCTTCGCCTGCTTTTCGGAATCCGTTTGGGCCAGCGCGGACGACGCGTGCAAGGCGACAATACTCAGCAGGATAAATCTAACAATCATGGATCGTGTTCTCCGTCGGGGATCAATGGCCATCAAGGTGTTCGAATCGATTCAATTTGCGATTCTTTCGTACATCCGCAGGGTCGAAAACCTGTCCGTTCATGGTCACATAGACGCCCGGTGCAAGCACTTGCACCGCAGCCACCGCCATGCCGATGTTGAAAATGGCGTCACTGACCTGGAATCGCGCCGGGTTCAGCGCGCCGGTCAGCACGACGACCTTGTCTTTTAAGGTGGAAAGGGTCTTGGCTGTCTCCACCATGGTGTCGGTGCCGTGGGTAATGACAAACAGGCGCCCCGGGTCAGCTTCGACCGTGGCGCGGATCAGTTGCCGATCCTGGTCGGTCAGCTCGAGGCTGTCCTTGCGCATCAGTGTGATCACTCGGTGCTCGAAATGAGTCTCGCCCTGGCTCAGCATTTGCTCGATGACGGACTCGCCTACTTCGTAGCGGCTGTTGGCGTCGTAATACACCTTATCGATGGTCCCGCCGGTGGTTATAAACGTGATTTCCATAGCCATATCCGTTTCGGGTCAAGAGCGGCCGCCGCGATATCGGGGATGCGTCCCCGGGGCGGCGAAGTATAGCCGAATTGACTATGCCAGCCGATGACCCGGGCAGCGGACTAGTGCTATCGTTACTGTATATGTTGCTCACTTTCCGCTGCCCGGGATTCCGTCTGATCGCCGCCCTGATGCTGGTTCTGTCCGGCCTGGGTCAGGCAACAGCGGACGCCGAATCTGTCCCGGGCAAGGGGTCAGAGACCGATGTGGGCGCCGCGATCCTGCTGCGGATCGACGGCGCCATCGGACCCGCGACCAGCGACTATGTGCGCAGGGGAATTGAGAACGCTGCTCAACAGGGTGCGGCCATCGTGGTGCTGGAGATGGATACGCCGGGCGGATTGGACAGTTCCATGCGTGACGTCATCAAGGCAATACTCGCCTCACCCGTACCGGTGGCGAGTTTCGTCTATCCGAGTGGATCCCGCGCGGCCAGTGCGGGTACTTACATCCTTTACGCAAGCCACGTCGCGGCCATGGCGCCGGGCACCAACCTGGGAGCTGCAACCCCGGTACCGGTTGGGGGTAGCCGGCCCAAGCCAGCCTCCGGGCCCGCCGGGGCTGGAGAGGACGAGTCTGGTGCCGGGGATACACCGGCAGATAAAGACGGCTCGGCCGCAGCACCTGCCGGCGACGCCTCTATGGCCAAGGCAGTAAACGATGCGGTGGCCTATATCCGGAGCCTCGCAGAAATGCGGGATCGTAATGTGGACTGGGCAGAGTCGGCAGTCAGGGAGGCGGCCAGCTTGCCGGCGGAGGAAGCGCTGGATCTTGGCGTCATCGACCTGATTGCCAGTGATGTACCTGGCTTGCTGACCGCAGTCGATGGCCGCACGGTGGAGACCGTAATCGGGATGGTTGAATTGCACACCGCGGGTGCGCTGATGGAACGCGTCAACCCCGACTGGCGGACCGAGCTGCTCGCCGTGATTACCAATCCTACGGTGGCATACCTGCTGCTCCTGGTTGGTCTCTACGGTCTCCTTTTTGAAGGCTACAACCCTGGCGCTATCCTGCCGGGAGTGGCCGGTGCGATCTGTCTGCTGCTGGCCGCCTACGCATTCCAGATCCTGCCGGTCAATTACGCCGGTCTCGGTTTGATCGCGCTGGGCATCATCCTGATGATCTCCGAGGCGTTCGTGCCCAGCTTCGGCGCCCTTGGTATCGGTGGCGTGATCGCTTTTGTCTCGGGCTCTGTCATCCTGATGGATACCGAGGTCCCCGGGTTCGGGGTACCGCTGGCGCTGATCGGCTCGATCGCGCTGCTGGGTTCCTTACTGGTCATGGCCACCGTCTGGCTGGCGGTCAGGGCCCGGCGCCGGCCTGTCGTCAGTGGCGTCGAGGAATTGATCGGCGCGCAGGCGGAGGCGGTCGGCGCCTTCGAGCACGAGGGCCAGGTGTTTGTACACGGTGAAACCTGGAGCGCACGCTCTGCTCAACCGGTGGCGGCCCGCCAGGCACTCAAAGTCACCGCTGTTGAGGGCCTAACGCTGACGGTTCAACCCATCGACAAATTGGAGCACTGATCATGTTCGAAAATTTCGCCATTTTCGCTCTCGGCTTTGTGGTCTTGTTGCTGATCAGCGCGATCAAGATCCTTAAAGAATACGAACGGGGTGTCATCTTTCAGCTCGGCCGTTTCTGGAAAGTGAAAGGTCCGGGCCTGATCATCGTGATCCCCTTTATCCAGGAAATGATCAAGCGGGATCTGCGGGTCGTCGTGATGGATGTGCCGACCCAGGACGTCATCTCGCGGGACAATGTCTCGGTCAAGGTCAACGCCGTAGTGTATTTCCGCATCATCGATCCGGAGCGAGCGGTGATCCAGGTAGAAAATGTCTTCGAAGCCACCAGTCAATTGGCGCAGACGACGCTACGCTCGGTACTGGGCCAGCATGAGCTGGACGAAATGCTGTCAGAGCGTGACAAGTTGAATATCGATATTCAGTCCATCCTGGACCGTCAGACTGACGCCTGGGGAATCAAGGTTTCTAATGTAGAGATCAAACATGTGGATCTCGACGAGAGCATGATCCGCGCGATCGCCGCCCAGGCCGAGGCCGAACGGTCTCGTCGCGCCAAGGTGATCCATGCACAAGGCGAAATGCAGGCCTCGCAGCACATGCTGGATGCAGCGCGCACTCTGGCCAAGCAGCCGGAGGCGATCCAGCTCCGCTACCTGCAGACGCTGACCCAGGTGGCTAACGATCGCAGCAACACGATTATTTTCCCGCTGCCGATGGACATGATGCAGGCGCTGTTGGGTAAGCTGAACCGCGGCGGCGAAGAAAAAGACTAGTGTCCGCAGGGAAAGTTAGCGAACTAAGCAAACAGGACACTAGGCTTCGCTCCAGGCTATCGCGAAGGCGCCGGGGCCGACCTGAGCCGCCAGCGTGGCACTCATCACTGCCAGGTGCAGTTCGACCCGCCGGCTGGCGGCGCGGGACTCGAAATCTTTGTATGCGGGCAGCGTGCGCACCAGACGTGGATCACCGCCAAAGCTCATGGTGATCGCAGGGCCGGCGCTCTGCTCCCCGAGTCTGCTCGCGGCCGCTTGCAGCAGGCGCTCAATACCGTGACGGAAGCTGCGCACCCGCTGGTGCTGTTGCCAGTGCCCCGCCTCGAACCTCAGGATGGTGTGCATGCCGAGCCAGCGACCAAGACGGTAATCCAGCGCGCCGATGGAGTCTTCCTGGCCATCTGACCGGCGAAAGCGCAGATAACTGAGATCTGCCGGCAGTAAATGGCAACGGATGCGACCCGCGAGGTTCTGAACCTCCCGTCTCACGGTGTCGAACTTCTCGCCGGGGCGCATGAAACCTCGAACCGCGTGCTGAGCCAGCAAAGCGGATCCCGGGCCGATCGTGCTGGTGTCCAGTACCCGCATAGCGAAGGTCTCTTCTATGCCCCGCGCCTTGCGTCGCTGTCGATAGTCTTTCAATACAGCGTAGGACGCCTGACTGGCGTTGGCGAAGAACCCGCTCGATCTGGCATCCGCGCACAGCACCAGCAAACGGTCGTATCTCAGCACCAGATCGTCGAGAAATCGATCGCGAATCGCGTCAGCGCTGATCGGCTGAATCTCCGGGTTCCTGGACCGGTCGCATATATAGCGACGATAAATCTGCTGAGTACGCTCCGGATCCCTGTCATCGATCACGGTGCGCAGGCGATCCAGTACCAGCGCCGCCGGCAGTATCGTGACCTCATGTTGCTGCAAAAAGGCATCGGTCAGGTCACAACAGGCATCGACCGCTATTCCCATCCTCATTCCTGCTCTCCCTGCCCCATATCCGCCGGATTCTGATCAACCCGGGTACTGGCGGTCAAACCTGGCGCGCTCAACGGGGCCGGGACTCAGCAATGACCTTTTCCCACTGCCGCTCCAGACGCTGCGGGGATATCTTTATCGAAGTGCCAAGGGTTTGCGCGAACAGCGAAACCCGGCATTCCTCAACCATCCAGCGATACAGGGTCAGAGACGGAAGCTGACGGATCGAATTCGTCTGCTGCAGACGCTCGCGGAGCCTGGCCTGAAAGGGAGCGAGGCTGTTGGTCAGCGCAACATCCCGGGCATCGCCAGCGGCAAGTTTGTCCAGGCGCAGATGTACCGCCTGCAGAAATCTGGGGCATTGGCCCAGCCACTCGGTTGGCGTGTCAAGCAGGAACCCGGGGTAGACCAGGCCGCCGAGTTGATACCTGAGGTCCTCCGCCGCATACGCTGTCGCGGCCGTGTCTGGTAGCTCATCGATCCGCAGACGGGCTTTGCGCCAGTGCTGCAGAATCGCGGCCACGAGGTCCGCCAGAGCGGTGCCGGCGGGCACGAATCCAGGCAAGCCAGTTGCCAGCAAGCGACGGAACCCATCTTCGTCTCTTGGTGTCTGTTTGCTGTCCTCAAGAAAGGCTTTGAGAGCAGCAACATGAACCAGGTCGCTGCTCAAATCTCCGCCTCCGGAACCCAGATCAGGGGTGAGATTCAGCACCTTGTTTTTCGCGAACTCTCGTCGTAAATATTTCTCTTCACGGCCAGCCTGGAGACGCAGCAAACGCAGCACGCCATCGCGGTGTTCGGCCCGGGCCTCATCCTCGGCAGCAAAGTAGGCAAGCGAGACACCGTCGCCTTCATCATGCAGGGCCGGGAACAGGTTCCGCTCGTGACCGTCCTGAGCGACGCAGGCAGTCCTCGGCAGCGTGTCGAACTTCCAGTCTAGCTGCGTGCGTGTGTCGCTGCGGGCTGCCGCCGCTGGCCTGGCGACCGGACCCGCTGGCGCGAGCCGATCCCGGAGCGCGGCCAGATCCCTGCCCTCGCCGAGTACGCTACCGTCGGTATCCATCACCCGGACATTGCAGCGCAGATAGTCAGGCAAACTGACTGATTCCAGCGCTTGTTCAGGCACCGGCGCACCCGCCGCGCGCTGCAGGGCCTGGGCAAGACACGGCAGCAGGCGCTTCCCTGCAGAGGCGTCCAGCACAGGCATGCAGGAATCGACGGTCGCAGGCACAGGGACCAGCCGACGTCGGATCGCTTTCGGCAGGCCACGCACCAGGGCCACCACTTTCTCCTGCAGCAGTCCTGGTACCAGCCACTCCAGGTCCGCCTCTGAGAGCATACCCAACAGATCACGCGGCACCATCACAGTAACCCCGTCATCGTCGGCGGCGGGATCATAGGTGTAACTCAGCGCCATCGTATTGCCTTCGATCTGCAGGGCATCGGGGAACGAATCAGGGTCCAGTCGTGGCAGATCGCTGGCAAGCAGATCATCCAGTTCCATAAACAGGCAGCGCGGATCGCTTTTCTCCGCCTTTTTCCGCCATGCCTGAAAATCGCGCAGGCTGCAGATATCCGCAGGCACGCGTCGGTCAAAGAATGCGGCGATGCGGGCCGGGTCGGCGATCAGATCGCGTCGTCGCACCCGGGCTTCCATGTCCTCAAGGCTCGCCAGCAAAGTGCGGTTATGGGTTGCGAAGGGCGCCTGAATCGATTGCTCCATATCCGCAAGCCCGTCTTCGAGGAAGATCCGTCTGGCGGCCTCCGGATCGATACGCGAATAGTCGACCCGCCGCCCGCTGGCCAATACCAGTCCATACAGAGACACCGTCTCGCTTGCAGTGACCTGTCCTCGTTTTGGCGCCCAGCGTGGATCGTCATACTGGCGTTTGACCAGATGAGCCGCCACGGACTCGATCCAATCCGGAGTTATCCCGGCCACGGTGCGGGCAAATACACGTGATGTCTGGACCAAAGACGCTGCCATGACCCATGGCGCCTTCGCCTGATTCATTACAGATCCGCGGCCAACCAGGAAAGCGCTGTCTCTGGGTCCACGATAATGGCCGTCTTCATCTCGCCTGCCGATGTGCCCCAGGAAGCCGCTCAACAATGCCCGGTGTACCTCATCCGCGCTGGCAATGCGGCGACCAGGCCGTAAGCCCATCTGAGCTAACTGCTGAAGCAATTGCTGGTGGACGTCATACCATTCGCGCATCCGCAAAAACGAGAGGAAGTTTTCCTTGCACCAGCGCCGCTGTTTGCTTACCGACTGATGGTGTCGCTGCTCCAGATAATCCACCCATAACTTGTAGATGCTGAGAAAATCAGAGCCCTCGACCTGCCAGCACGCGTGACGCTCATCCGCAGCTGCCGCATGTTCCAGCGGCCGTTCTCTGGGGTCCTGAATGCTCAGCATGGAGACGATCGCCAATACCTCGGTCAGACAATCCGTCTCGCCTGCGGCGAGCAGGATGCGACCCAGTCTCGGGTCCACCGGGAGCCTGGCCACGCGGCGGCCGATTTCGGTAATTCCTCCCTCCTCGTCCGCGGCGCCAAGTTCACGCAGCAGCCGATATCCGTCGCGGACAAAACGTGGGTCAGGGCTGTCGAGAAACGGAAAATCTTCGATATGACCCAGACCGAGGGTCTCCATCTGCAGGATGACGCTGGCCAGATTGGTCCGCAGGACTTCAGGATCAGTAAACGCCGGGCGGCCGTCATAATCCATGTCGCTATAGAGTCGGATGCAGATACCGTCGCGCTCACGACCACATCGACCCTGCCGCTGATCTGCGCTGGCGCGCGAAATGGCTTCGATCTGCAGACGCTGAATCTTGCTTCTATAGCTGTAGCGGCTGATGCGAGCGCGGCCTGGATCAACCACAAAACGGATGCCAGGCACGGTCAGAGAAGTCTCTGCGATATTCGTCGCCAGCACGACTCGTCGCGCGCCGCCGGAATGGAACACACGATCCTGTTCGGCGGCAGACAGACGCGCAAACAGCGGCAGCACGTCGACACCTTTCGGATGATGGCGGCGCAGCGCATCCGCGGTCTCACGGATATCCCGTTCACCGGCCAGAAATACCAGTACGTCGCCGCGGCCTGGCTGTGCGCACAATTCATCGACCGCATCGAGGATGCCGGTGACCTGATCGCGACCATCCTCGTCGTCTTCGCTGACCAGCGGGCGGTAACGGGTCTCTACTGGCCAGGTCCTGCCCGACACTTCAATGACCGGGGCATCATCAAAGTGAGCAGAGAAGCGACCCGGATCGATCGTTGCTGAGGTGATGATCAGCTTAAGTTCCGGTCGGCGCGGCAGCAGCCTTTTGAAGTAGCCAAGCAGGAAATCGATATTCAGGCTGCGTTCGTGGGCTTCATCGATGATCAGCGTGTCATAGTGACGCAGCCACCGATCCTTCTGAATCTCAGCCAGGAGTATCCCGTCCGTCATCAGCTTCAGGCGACAATCCGGTCCGGTACGATCCGCGAATCGGATCTTGTAACCCACCCGTTCGCCGAGCGGCTCACCGAGTTCGCTTGCGATACGCGCTGCAGTCGCACGCGCAGCGATCCGGCGTGGCTGAGTATGGCCGATCAGGCCCTGAACCCCGCGACCGATCTGCAGACATATCTTGGGCAACTGCGTGCTCTTGCCTGAACCCGTCTCCCCGCACAGGATCAGGACCTGGTTCGCATCGATCGCGCTGGCGATCTCTTCACGTCGTTCACTGATCGGCAGTGCTGCCGGGAAATCTATCAGCGGCAGGCTTTGGGCCCGTGCGCTGGCACGTTCAGCCGACGCGGTGATAGCAATTTCCAGGTCCTGTAGCCGGCTGCTATCACTGCTATCACTGCTATCAGCGTCGCCCCGGTGGTCTGGCCTTCGCCCCCGGTTGCGCTCCCGTTTGCTCTCCCGGGCCAGGCGTCGACGCAGACCCGGCTGGTCGACATACATGGCCTCGTCGAGCAGGCTTTGCAGGTCGCGTAGTGTCGCGTCGGGCTGTGTCACTTCAGCTTCAGAGACCTGAACTCGAGTGTCTCATCACTCGTCCGCCTTGACTGCCTGCCATAGCGATTCGAGCTCCGCGAGATCGGTATCGTCAAGCGTGCGCCCGGTCTTGTGCAGGCGATCCTCCATCTGTCGGAACCGGCGCTCGAATTTCGCATTGCCAACATTCAGCGCGCGCTCGGGATCAATGCCCTGGTGGCGGCACAGATTGACGACACAGAACATCAGATCACCGATTTCCTCCTCCAATTCCGCACCAGCCGCTGGTGCTGTCCCGGGCAGTGTTGCGGAACCGGATCCCAGCTCTGCTTCAATCTCCGAGATCTCTTCGCGCAGCTTGGCCAACACGCCATTTGTGTCCGGCCAGTCAAACCCAACCCGCGCTGCGCGCTTGCCTAACTTGCGGGCACGCAGCAGCGCCGGGATACCGCGCGTTATACCCGCGAGCTGGCTCGGGTCGCTGTCCTCGTCAGCGCGTTCCGCAGCCTTGAGCGCCTCCCAGGCACGGGATTGATCGGCCGCATCTGCTACCTGTGCATCGCCAAACACATGCGGATGTCGACGGATCATCTTCTCGCAAATGCTGTCCACGACATCTGCGAACGTGAAGGCGCCGGATTCTTCCGCCATACGGGCGTGATAGACCACTTGCAACAACAGATCGCCCAGTTCATCCCGCAGGTCGCCGAGATCCTCGCGGGCAATCGCATCCGCCACCTCATAGGCCTCTTCAATGGTGTAGGGCGCGATGCTGTCGAAAGTCTGTTCGATATCCCAGGGGCAGCCATCGACCGGATCCCGCAAACGCGCCATCACCTCGATTAACCGCTGGATATCGCTCAAGACCGGGTTTCCTCATACAGAAGCCGACGCAAGCTGATCAGCATGCCGGCCGTTGCACCCCAGATATTGTATTCGCCATAGGGAATCTCGAAATATGGCAAGCGCATGCCGAGAAAACGGCTGTGCCGCTGCTGTGCGCGCTTGCTGTCGAGTACATAGTCCAATGGCACTTCAAACGCTTCTGCCACTTCGGTCGCGTCCAGCTTGAGATCAAAACCCGGTTGAACCATCGCCACCACCGGGGTCACGCTGTAACCGGTGATCGTAAGGTAGTTGTCGAGGTAGCCGATCACCTCGATTCGGCCTGCAGACAAACCGACCTCTTCGTGGGTCTCGCGCAGCGCTGCGGCGGCAGGCCCGGCGTCGGTGCTCTCCAGGCGCCCACCCGGAAAGCTGATCTGTCCCGGATGGTGTTTAAGATCCTCCGCCCGACGCGTCAGTAGCAGTGACAAACCCCCGGGCCGATCGATAATCGGTACCAGCACTGCGGCGGGGATCAGACGTTTGATCCGGAAACGACGCATCAGCCCCGGCAAGTCGCCACCACCGGGAACCGTGATACGGTCAACCGGCTGCGGCTGACTTCCCGCCAGCCTTGAACGAATCAGCGCTTTGAAGTCGCTTTGAACGTCGTCAGCCAAAGACACTATTTGTGAATACCGCCACGGGTCAGCGCCGCGGGGTCAAGCAAACGGGCAAGGTCATCATCGCTGAGATCCGTCATCTCCTTTGCGACCTCGCGAATCGGCCGCCCTTCGGCATAGGCACGTTTGGCTGTCGCGGCCCCCAGTTCATAGCCGATCACCGGGTTTAACGCAGTCACCAGGATCGGATTCCGATCCAGTGCTTCCTGCAAACGAGCCTCCTTGACCGCGAAGCCCTCAATCGCGCTATCCGCCAGCAGGCGCGAGGCCGCGGCGAGGATCTCGATGCTTTGCAGCAGATTGTAGGCGATGACCGGCAGCATCACGTTGAGCTGGAAATTGCCAGACTGACCCGCGATGGTAATGGTTGTGTCATTGCCGATGACCTGGGCGGCAACCATGGCCGCGGCCTCCGGGATCACCGGGTTCACTTTGCCGGGCATGATACTGCTGCCGGGCTGCAATGCCGGTAGCGCGATTTCGCCCAGTCCCGCCAGCGGTCCGCTGTTCATCCAGCGCAGGTCATTGGCGATCTTCATCATGCTGACGGCGACCGTCTTCAGCTGACCGGAGACCTCAACCGCGGCATCCTGACTGCTCAGGCTCTCAAAGTAGTTGCTGTTTGGGGAAAAACCAATCCCGGTTCGGGCGCCGAGTTGATCAGCGAAACGCTGGCCGAACTCGGCGTGGGCGTTGATCCCCGTACCCACCGCCGTGCCGCCCTGGGCAAGCTGGCTGATGCGCGGAAGCGTCGCCTCAAGCCGGGCGATGCCGCTGCGGATCTGCGCCGCCCAACCGCCCAATTCCTGGCCCAGAGTTATCGGCATCGCATCCATCAGATGGGTACGCCCGGTTTTGACGATTTCTGCACAGGCCGCGGACTTTGTCTCCAGCACGGTTGCCAGATGTTCCAGCGCCGGCAGCAGTACCTGTTTCAGCTCGACGGTTGCGCTGACATGAATTGCCGTAGGTATAACGTCATTGCTGCTTTGTCCCATGTTGACATGGTCATTGGGATGCACGGCGGAACTTCCATTCGCGCTGGCGAGATGAGCAATAACCTCGTTCGCATTCATGTTGGTGCTGGTTCCCGAACCGGTCTGGAACACATCGATCGGAAAATGCTCGTCGTAGCGTCCGTCGATCACCTGATCCGCGGCCGCCTGAATTGCGCTGCTGGTTTCTTCGTCGAGCAGCCCCAGATCAAGATTGGCCCTGGCCGCGGCCCACTTCACCAGGCCGACGGCACGGATAAAACCACGCGGCATCCGCAGTCCACTGACCGGGAAGTTGTTAACCGCGCGTTGTGTTTGCGCACCCCACAATGCCTCTGCCGGGACCCGCAACTCTCCCATGCTGTCGCGCTCAATTCGAAACTTGTCATCGCCCATGAAGAAACTCCCGAAGCGCCATATAACGTGCCAGATAATGCGCCAGATAACGCGAAACAAAACCGGTCATATCGAGTCCCTTGTCCAACCGCTACAGCGGTCCGATCCGGGGCCAGAGATGATGCCGGGCCGAGACCGTGTCAAGGCCGTTTCGAGGCTGTATCGGCTAGGCCCAGGTCCGATGCCTGCTCCGATGCCTGCTCCGATGCCTGCTCCGATGAATGGGCCCACGAGAACCGCTGGCCGGCACATCTGATGTATCATTCCGAATCCTATCATTTTTGCTTCCTACCGGCATGGATCAGAGCACGCTCAACGCAACACTTACGGCCATCTCGCCAGTCGACGGACGTTACGCCGCAAAGGCCACCAGGCTGCGCCCGATATTCAGCGAATATGGGCTGATTCGCTTTCGGGTCAGGGTAGAACTTGAGTGGTTGCAGGCGCTTGTTGCCGAGCCGGCAATCGGACTCCCGCCGCTTTCATCTGCCGCGATTGCAGTTGTTGACCGACTGTCGAATGAATTTTCCGAATCCGATGCGGCAGAGGTCAAAAAGATCGAGGCCGGTACCAATCACGATGTCAAAGCGGTTGAGTATTTCATCAAGCAGCAGCTCCGCGAGGCCGGGGCCGAGGAGCGTCTGCTGGAATACACGCATTTCGCCTGTACCTCGGAGGACATCAACAACCTCTCCTATGCTTTGATGCTGGCCGAAGCGCGCGAGCAGGTCTTGTTACCGGGGCAGGCGGAGATGATTCGCCGGATGTCCGCACTGGCAAGAAATTGTGCCGCCATGCCGATGTTGTCGCGGACTCATGGCCAGCCCGCTTCGCCGACCACGCTGGGCAAGGAATTCGCCAACGTCTGCTGGCGTTTGTTCCGACAGCGGGAGCAGCTCGCCGGGATAGAAATTCTGGGCAAAATGAACGGCGCGGTTGGAAACTACAACGCGCATCTTGCGGCATATCCCGACATCGACTGGCCAGCGCTGAGCAGGAAGTTTGTTACCGGCCTGGGATTGGCGTTCAACCCTTTCACCACGCAGATCGAACCGCATGACTGGATCGCTGAATATTGTCATGCCCTGCAACGATTCAATACCGTGCTGATTGATCTGTGCAGAGACGTCTGGGGCTATATCGCGTTTGGCTATTTCAAACAGCGCACGGTCGAAGGCGAGGTCGGCTCATCGACGATGCCGCACAAGGTCAACCCGATAGATTTCGAGAACGCAGAGGGCAACCTTGGACTGGCCAACGCATTGCTAGAACATTTCGCGGCCAAGTTGCCAATCTCGCGCTGGCAAAGAGATCTGACTGACTCGACGGTACTGCGTAATCTCGGTGTCGCCGTGGCGCATACAAGCATCGCGTTTGCGTCGCTGGAAAAAGGTCTTGGGAAACTCCAGCCGGAGCCGGAGCGCATGGCCGCGGATCTGGACCAGAATTGGGAAGTCATGGCCGAGCCGGTGCAAACCGTGATGCGCCGCTATGGCATAGACAGTCCCTATGAGAAGTTAAAGGCATTTACCCGTGGCCAGCGGGTCGGTGCCGAGGCCATGCGGGAATTTATCGCGGGTCTGGATTTGCCGGAGAGCGCCAGGGCTGAGCTCCTGGCCCTGTCCCCGGCCAGCTATATCGGCAACGCTGCCGAGCAGGTCGGGGAGCTGCCCCCGGATCCATGATCCACTGGCCCGACGGGCTGGACGCCGATCGGTTCCTGGCAGATTTCTGGCAGCGGCAGGCCCTGTTTATGCCGGCGGCATTCAATCCCTGGATCTGTCCGATATCACCAGAGGAACTTGCCGGTCTCGCCTGCGAGCCCGATGCGGAATCCCGGATTGTGGCTGGCGACGAACATTCGGGCTGGCGTTTGCGCAATGGTCCGTTTGAGGAATCCGATTTCCTTTCAGCCGCGGATACAGGATGGACCTTGCTGGTGCAGGATGTGGAGAAGCATCTCCCCGAGCTGCGGCCCGTGTTGACCCCATTCAGATTCCTCCCTGAGTGGCGGATCGACGACCTGATGGTCAGCTATGCCACCCCGGGCGGCAGTGTGGGACCGCATGTGGATGCCTATGACGTATTCCTGCTTCAGGGGCTCGGCCGCAGAACCTGGCGCCTGGATCCGAACCCGGGCGACCTGGGCCACCGATCTGACTCGACGCTACGTGTCCTGCAGGATTTCAAACCCGAAACGGAAGTCTCAATGGGGCCGGGCGACCTGCTCTATCTGCCGCCGGGCGTGGCCCACCATGGCGCTGGCGAGGAAGCATCGATAACTCTGTCAATCGGCTTTCGCGCGCCATCTGCAGGCGAGCTGCTCAGCGCTGCCGGCGAGTTGCTGGATCGTTATCGACCGGAGCTTCGATACGCGGACCCGGGGCTTGGCCGCAGCGAATCCCGCGGCGGTCTGATCAGTCAGGCTGCGCTAGGAAGAGGCAAGCGGCTGCTGGATGACGTCTGGCCATTGGAACCGATGATCGCAGACGAGGCGCTGGGCCGTTTGGTGACCGGAAGCAAGCCCTGGTTGCGTGCCGGTCAGCCCATCGAGGCCTGCGAAGCCGAGATCATCGGGGCGCGCCTCGCCGCCGGTGATTGCCTTGAGCGATCCGCATCAGCTCGCTTCGCCTGGGTACGCAGCCACAACAGAGTCCTGCTGTTTGCGGATGGTGAAAGCTGGCACCTGCAGGACCCGGCCGAGGAGATTGCGGCGCATTTGTGCGACGCGAGAAGATTCGATGCCGGTATGCTGCCGCCCGAGGGTCCGGCCCGGGACCCGATTCTGGAACTGTTGGCTACGCTGCTCGAACAAGGCAGCGTGGAATGGAAGGAGGATCTGTGATGGATAAGGGCCCTGTCGATGAGTGATTTCACCGTCCGCACAGCCAGTTGGAGAAACGACGTCAGCGAGATCAAGCGGGTCAGGGAGACGGTTTTTGTCGACGAGCAGGCGGTGCCCGCTGAGCTGGAATGGGATGGATTAGATGAAATATGCATCCACGCGATCGCGGAAGACTCAAATCGTGACGCAATCGGCACCGGCAGACTCCACCCATCGGGGAAAATCGGACGCATGGCAGTTGTTGCCGATTGGCGTGGTCGCGGTGTCGGCGCGGAGATTTTGCAGACACTGATCAGTATCGCCCGCGGTGAAGGCATCGAGGAAGTGTATCTGCATGGCCAGACCCGGGTGCTGGAGTTTTATGCCCGATACGGTTTCGTTGCTGAAGGCGAAGAATTTGATGAAGCGGATATCCCGCACCGGATGATGAGACGAAAGATTTAGAGACATGTTGACAGAAGGCCAGAATCTTCAGGAGCAGGTACCTGCGAACACCCGCCGGGTGCTTTCGTCCAAGGACGAAGTGCTAAAGGCGATGGTCGAGGTTGCCGGCCTGGCCAATCGCAGCATCACCATCATGACGCTGGATCTGGAAGCAAATCTCTACGACCACCCGAAATTTCTCGGTGCGGTCAAGCATCTTTGCCTGTCGCGCAGCTATGCGCGGATCAGGGTCGTTATCACCAACCCCCGTCGCACCCTTCGTGATTCCAACCGTTTCGTCTACCTGGGGCGGCGTCTCAGCAGCTTTATCGAGTTCCGGAATATCCACCAGGACTACGCGAGCCATCACGAAGCGTTCATGATCGCGGACGATTCCGCGATCGTATTCCGTTCCCACGCCGACCGTTGGGATGCGATTGCGGACACCCATGAACCCATCATGTCGCGGCATTATCTGAATATTTTCGATGAGATCTGGGCTGCAAGCCCCTCCTCTCACGAATTCCGCCATCTGCGCTTGTGAAATGTTGGAAAAATTGAGCTATATGTTATATATGAAACATAAGCTTAGACGGTATTTCTTGAGTGCTTTCTGGCTTCCTGATCTACGCGCACCCGGACTTGGGCGATGAGTTTCAGACCCGAGATTACCGTCGCTGCACTGACGCAGCGCGGGGACAGGTTTCTGATGGTCGAGGAACGCGCGTCCGGCCGGATCGTGTTCAACCAGCCCGCGGGACATCTTGAAGACGGGGAATCACTGGCAGAAGCCGTGATCCGTGAGACGCTGGAGGAAACCGCCTGGCGGGTCGAGCCCGAAGCAGTCACCGGCGTCTACTTGTGGCGCAATCCATCGAACGGAAAGGCATTCTTGCGGGTAGGCTTCGCAGTGCGTTGCCTGGAACACGATCCCGATCAGATGCTCGATGACGGGATTTTGCGAGCCATGTGGATCAGCCCCGGGGAATTACGCGCAACGCCGGGCAAATTGCGCAGCCCGCTGGTGATGAGCTGCATTCACGACTATCTCGCCGGCCGCCGATATCCCCTGGATATGTTGCGCGCGTTACACCTGAATCCGCCGTCGGACGTAGCTGCCGCGTCCTAGCCAGCCGCATCCTCGCTGTCCGCGAGTTTCGATCTCTACTGACGCGCTGACTATGGCCGGATCATCTTCGATTAATCCTTGAGGAGTGCGTTGAGCGGCGTGTTTCCTGGCGTGGCCTTCCTGTTCGGGGCCAAAGCGCCAAAATTTCCGGGTTTCCGCTCGTGCCGGGATCCGCGAGTGACAGCCCGGGCTTGCCTGGCCAGATCCGGCCGGAAGCGAATAAAATCACCTGATGAATCGATCCGCATCAAAACGCGTCATCGTAGGCATGTCCGGGGGCGTTGACTCGTCGGTGGCCGCGTTGCGCCTGATCGAGGCCGGTCATGAAGTCCATGGTCTGTTCATGACCAACTGGGAAGAGGATGAAGAAGCCTACTGCACCGCGGCTCAGGATTATCAGGATGCCCGGGCCGTCTGTGAGCTGTTGTCGATTCCCCTGCACCGGGTCAATTTCTCCGCGGATTACCGCGAGCGCGTATTCAGCTATTTCCTGCGCGAATATCGTGCGGGAAGAACGCCCAATCCGGATGTCCTGTGCAACCGTGAGATCAAGTTCGGCGCATGTTTCGAATATGCCCGTCGACTCGGCGCCGTCCGGGTTGCGACGGGGCACTATGCGCGCACGGAGGGTGACGGCCGTCTGCTGCTGGCGGCCGACGAAGCCAAAGACCAGACGTACTTCCTGCTGGGGATAACTGCCGCCACCTTGCGCGACACATTGTTCCCGATCGGAGATCTGCACAAGCAGGAAGTCAGGCGGATAGCCGATCAGCAGGGTTTGCCAAATCATGCCAAGCCGGACAGCACCGGTATCTGTTTTATCGGCGAGCGTCCGTTTCGTGATTTTCTTTCCCGCTATTTGCCGGCGCAGCCCGGAGAGATTGTCACCGCCGAGGGAGAGGTGCTTGGCGAGCATCAGGGGCTGATGTATTACACCATTGGTCAGCGTCAGGGGCTGGGGATAGGCGGTCGATCCGCGATGGCTGAAGCCCCCTGGTATGTTTCGGCCAAGGACGCAACGCGCAACCGGCTGGTTGTCATCCAGGGGCACGACCATCCTGCCCTGATGAGCCAGGGTCTGATTGCGGTCGACCCGAGCTGGATCGCCGGTCAGGCGCCGGCGCTGCCGCTGGCTTGTGACGCCCGGATTCGACATCGTCAGTCACTCCAGGCCTGTGAGGTACGGCCCACGTCCAGGGGTCTGGAGGTGTGTTTCGAGCGAGCACAACGCGCGGTTAGCCCGGGGCAATTTGTTGCCTTCTATCATTCGGGGCAGTGTCTGGGTGGCGCGGTCATCGACCATGCATTGCCCGTCGCCCGCACGGATGGCACAGCGGCCGCCTGACGGTCTTCGAAGCTGCCCGGCTGCGTCCTGTGGCCGTGGATTTGCGCTTCGGGCCGAGAATCAAGGCAGACAGTCTTAATCCCGGTCGGGATTGTTTATAATGCCGGTTTAACCGTTCTGCCCCGATGTTCTCCTGGAGGAAACATGACCAATTCATTTGACGCGCGCTCGGTCCTGCAGGTGGATGATCGCGAATTCGCGATCTATCGCCTCGACGCACTTGAGGGGACCCGGGTCAACCGGCTCCCATACGCGCTGAAGATTCTGTTGGAGAATCTGCTGCGTCATGAGGATGGGGTCAACGTAACCCGGGAAAATATTCTTGCGCTGGCTAATTGGGACCCGACCGCCGAGCCCTCGGAGGAGATCGCATTCACCCCGGCGCGGGTCATCCTGCAGGATTTCACCGGGGTTCCGGCGGTCGTTGATCTCGCGGCGATGAGAGATGCGGTGGTGCGGCTGGGTGGCAGCGCAGAAGCCATTAACCCCTTGTCACCGGCGGAATTGGTCATCGATCATTCGGTGCAGGTCGACAACTACGGCACACCTCAATCACTTGAACAAAACAACGAGATTGAGTTCCAGCGCAATCGGGAGCGCTATATGTTCCTGCGCTGGGGCCAGAACGCGCTGGATAATTTCAAGGTTGTACCGCCGAACACCGGCATCGTTCATCAGGTGAATCTCGAGCATCTTGCGCGGGTGGTGTTTGACAAGGAGGTCGACGGCGTTGCGACGGCCTATCCGGATACGCTGGTCGGCACCGATTCTCACACCACGATGATCAATGGTCTGGGCGTACTTGGCTGGGGCGTCGGTGGCATCGAAGCGGAAGCGGCGATGCTCGGTCAGGCGATCACGATGCTGGTACCGCAGGTCATCGGGGTCCAGCTGACAGGGACCCTGCGCGAGGGCGCGACTGCGACGGATCTGGTGCTGACGATTACCGAGATGCTGCGTGAACACGGTGTGGTCGGCAAGTTCGTCGAGTTTTTTGGTGACGGCCTTGAGGATCTTCCGCTGGCGGACAGGGCCACGCTTGGCAATATGTCGCCTGAGTTCGGCAGCACCTGCGCGATTTTCCCGGTGGATGCCGAGACTATCCGCTACCTGGAGTTATCCGGACGCGACCCGGAGCAAATCAAGCTGGTGGAAGCCTATGCCAAGGCGCAGGGCATGTGGCGGGAAGACGGTCAAAAAGCCGCGGACTACACCAGTGTTATCGGACTGAATCTTGGTGATGTCGAGCCGAGCATAGCGGGCCCGAAACGGCCGCAGGATCGGATTCCGCTGCATCGGGCCGGCGATGCATTCCGTGACCAGATGGACAAGATCGACGCCGCGCGAGCCGCCGGCAATTCGGGCGCCACCGGCAAGGCAACAGTGAAGCTCGCCGGTCGTGAACACAGCATCGAGGACGGTGCGCTGCTGATCGCGGCCATCACCAGCTGTACCAACACCTCGAATCCCGCGGTGATGGTGGCCGCAGGTCTTGTCGCCCGAAACGCGCGCGTCCGCGGGCTGAAGTCCCGCCCCTGGGTCAAGACCA
This sequence comes from uncultured Gammaproteobacteria bacterium, assembly GCA_963704875.1. Classification (GTDB taxonomy): domain Bacteria; phylum Pseudomonadota; class Gammaproteobacteria; order Steroidobacterales; family XN24; genus CAMYOC01. The sequence continues at coordinate 65,016 of CAVPIA010000007.1, forward strand.
GCCTGGCGCCAGGATCAAAGGTCGTTACTGAATACCTGACACGAGCGAAATTATTGCCGGACCTGGAGGCACTGGGTTTTGACGTGGTGGGTTATGGCTGCACCACCTGTATCGGCAACTCGGGTCCGTTGCGGCCGGAGATCGCCGAAGCGGTGACCAGCAGCGATCTGACCGGTTGTGCGGTGCTGTCGGGGAACCGTAATTTCGAAGGGCGTATCCATCCGCTGGTCAAATTGAACTATCTGGCATCTCCGCCGCTGGTGGTCGCGTATGCGCTGGCAGGGACGATGGACATAGATTTGCTCAAGGATCCGATCGGTACCGACGACACCGGGGCCGCGGTCTACCTCAAAGACATCTGGCCGTCCGCGCGCGATGTACACGACACGGTGCTGGCCAATATCGATTCCAGCATGTTCCGCAAGAGCTACTCCAGTGTCTTCGAAGGCGATGCGAACTGGCGTGAGTTGCCGCTGCCCGAAGGTGATATCTACGCCTGGGACGCGGAATCAACCTACGTGCGCAATCCGCCCTACTTCACCGGCATGACGCTGGACACGAAACCGGCAGGCGCCATCACCGGCGCCCGGGTGCTTGCGCTACTTGGCGATTCGGTGACGACCGACCACATTTCTCCAGCCGGCAGCATTGCTGAGAAGAGTCCGGCCGGACAGTATCTGGTAAGCAAGGGCGTTGCGCCAAAGGACTTCAATTCCTACGGCTCGCGACGCGGTAACCATGAGGTGATGATGCGCGGCACTTTCGCCAACATCCGCTTAAGAAACCAGCTCGCGCCCGGCACCGAGGGTGGCTGGACGCGCCATCTGCCCGATGGTGAGCAAATGTCGATATTCGATGCCGCAACCAGGTACAGCGCCGAGGGCACGCCGCTGCTGATTATTGCAGGCAAGGAATATGGCTCCGGGTCGTCACGGGACTGGGCCGCCAAGGGCACCAATCTGCTCGGCGTAAAGGCGGTGCTGGCGGAGAGCTACGAGCGTATCCATCGATCCAACCTGGTCGGTATGGGTGTACTGCCGCTGCAGTTTCTGGAGGGCGAAAACGCGGCCAGTCTGGGTCTGACCGGAGAAGAGACCTACGACTTGCACGGTGCGGATGACCCGGCTGCAACGGAACTGACCATCACGGCCCGGCGCGACTCGGGCGACAGTGTTGAGTTCAAGGCCCGCGTTCGGATCGACACACCGAAGGAACGCGAGTATTTCCTCAACGGCGGCATTCTGCATTACGTGCTGAGACAATTGGCCAGCAAAGCAGTCGCTGCCTGAGGGAGATTGCGCACTACCGCCGCCAGCGCATGACTCGTCCACGATGACGCGCATTCCGCCAGCACTGGTGGAGTGTCTGTCGACAGCGAACCGGATTCTCGTGCTGAGCGGTGCGGGCATTTCTGCCGAGAGTGGCATCCCGACATTCCGCGACGCGATGCAGGGACTTTGGTCCAGATACAGACCCGAGGACCTGGCGACGCCGGCAGCGTTTTTGCGGCAACCGGAGCTTGTTTGGCAGTGGTATCAATGGCGCCGTCGGCTGGTGAGGGATGCACAGCCGAATCAGGGGCACCACGCCCTGGCAGGTCTGCAGGATTGCCTGCCGGACTTGCGTCTGGTCACACAAAATGTAGATGGCTTGCACCAGCGTGCGGGAAGCAAGGACGTGGTCGAGTTACATGGCAATCTGTTTGAGGATCGATGTTCGAATTCCAGCTGTCTGCATGCAGCCGCAAACGCGAGTATGGAATCGAGCTCTCCGCCAGCGTGCCCAAAATGCGGCGCGCTTATGCGGCCGGGAGTGGTCTGGTTTGGCGAAGCCCTGCCGCAGGCGGCGCTTGAGCGGGCCCAACATGCAGCCAGCCATTGCCAGCTGTTGTTCTCGGTAGGCACATCAGCAGTTGTTTACCCGGCGGCTGACCTCGCCTGGATCGGGAAACAGGCTGGTGCGACCGTTGTTGAGATCAATCCGGAGCCGACACCGCTGACGGCTGTGGCCGACTTTGTTTTACCGAGATCGGGAGGAGAGATCCTCCCGGCATTACTCCGGGCGCTGCGCCCGGACTACCCAGATGGAGCGCATACGTGACACAGACACTTTCCGGCAAGGTTATTTTTATCAGCGGCGGCAGCCGCGGGATCGGTCGGGCGATCGCGCTTCGCGCCGCCAGGGACGGCGCCGCAGTCATTATTGCGGCAAAGACCGCAAAACCACACCCGAAGCTTGAAGGCACCATCTTTACTGTGGCCGAGGAGATCGAAGCGGCCGGTGGTGAAGCATTGCCACTACAGGTGGACATACGCGACATCGAGCAGATTCAGGGCGCAGTAGACAAGGCCATGCATCGTTTCGGCGGCCTCGATATCCTGGTCAACAACGCCAGCGCAATCAATCTGACTGGAACACTGGAGACCCCGGTACGCCGGTTCGATTTGATGTTCGGCGTCAATGTTCGCGGAACATTTCTGACCTCACAATGTTGCCTGCCCGCACTGTTGCAGGCAGATAATCCGCACATTCTGAATCTCGCCCCGCCCCTGAACATGAATCCCAAGTGGTTCCGGCAGCACACCGCCTACACGATGTCCAAATACGGGATGAGCATGTGCGTCCTGGGCATGGCAGCGGAATTTGCTGACCAGGGCCTGGCGGTCAATGCCTTATGGCCACGCACGGTGATCGACACTGCAGCCTTGCGCATGCTCGGCGGCGCCATCAGCCCGGAGCAATGCCGTAAGCCGTCGATCATGGCGGATGCAGCGCACTATGTGCTGACTCAGGACAGCCGAAAATACACCGGCCGCTTCCTGATCGATGAAGACGTGCTGGGGGAAGCGGGCATCACGGATTTGTCCGGATATTCAGTCGCGCCCGGCGCCGAACTTGCCCAGGATCTGTTTCTTGACTGATGTCGCCGGAGTCATCGCTTGACTGAGAGCCCCGCACCCGGAGCACTGGACTGACAAAATGGCGTTCGGCATCGCTTTTGAGGGTTGCGCGGGTCGCGCGGCATTCCATGTCGGCGTGGTCGAGGGTCTGCTGGAAATCAATCTGCAGCCTGACTTTGTCTCTGGCGCCAGCGCTGGCGCGATAGTTGCGGCCTGTCTCGCGTCCGGCAAGGCTCAGGACCTGCGCAAAAGATGGCTGGCAGTCGGCGGCAGCCGGGTATTTTGTCCCGAGATGATGCTGCGCGGGCAATGGCCATGGCGAATGAGCGACATTCTCGGCCAGATGTTGACTCAGACCTTTGGCGACATGGCCCTGCCGGAGATGCGGTATCCGATAGCAATCCCGGTGACTGTGTTCAGGCGCGGTCGGCGTTGCAGAATCGTTCTGACCCGTGCGGATGATGTGCCGGTGGTTGAGGCCGTACTGGCCTCCTGCTTCGTGCCTGGTCCCTACGCCAGGCCTATTCGGATAGGGGGGCGGATGGCCTGGGATGGCGCATGGATGGTGCGGACTCCGGTGGACGCGACGTTTGCTCTGGGCGCCCAACGTGTACTCGCCGTTCTCGGTCACGCCGACGGCCGGTTAAGGTCCGGCTATCCTCTGGCAAAGACGCTGGATCCTCCGGACAACACCCTGTTATTGCATCCGGCGTCAACGCTGGCGCTGGGCCGTTATGATACTGATGCCGGGCGCATGCAGGCCGCGATCAACGCCGGGCACGAATCCTTGCTGCAATTCGCCCGGACGCACCCGCACTGGTTTCCTCAGGCGTCGTAGAACAGCCAGCCCGGAACCTGGGTCCATGATCGGGATAGCTCCGCCTCGCGCCACGAGTAATCCGGCAAATGCTCCTCGACCAGACGCCAGAACCGCTTGGAGTGATTCAGGTGCCGGAGATGGCAAAGCTCGTGGATCATCAGATACTCGACAAGAGCTGGCCGCATGAATAGCAGACCACAGTTGAGATTGATCCGCCCCGCGCTGCTGCAACTCCCCCAACGGCTTCGCTGTCGTCCGATACGAACGGCTGTTGGATGCAGGCCGGTGCGTTGAGCAAGCCGGTCCATCTCCGGCAACAACATCGTTTTTGCTTGCGCGACGATCCACCGTCGCAGCAAAGTGCGCGTGGCCCCTGAGTCGCCGTTCCGCAGGTGGACACGCAATTCGCCGCGCGGCCTTTGCTCGACCCGTGGTCGCCCGCGCGCAGTTACATAGACAATCTGATGTTGTTGCGGCCGGAAGGCAAACCGGATGACATGCGGGAGAGACAAGTCGCTGGCGCAGCCGAGTCCGGCCATCTCTTTCCGCGCCCGCTCAATCCACGCCTGGTTCGAGGTCACAAATGCCTCGACTTCTGCTGCTGGGATCCGTTGTGGAACGACCACTTCAACCGTGCCGTGAGGGAACACACGCATGCTAAGACGCCGCGCACGTCGGCTGCGGCGAAAGCGCATTTCGGTAGCGGGTGCCCCGTCCCCGAACAGGGACAGTTGGGCTGGATCAGAGCTTGCCGGGTTCGTCACCCGAGAATGATACCGCGATAGCGCCCACGACGGGGCCGATGTGGGCCGACTCGTGAACGTACAACTCTACCGTGCGTTCGAATTCAAGTGGGCCCCGTACTTCAGAGTCACGGCCGATAATGACTCGCGGCGCTTTCCCCATCGGGTCGCCACTGGCATCGCGGATCAGAATGCCTCCATGCACCAGACTGCCGTCAGTCACCACCATGCCGCCGTTCACGTTGCTGAGATCACCGCCAACTTCCGAAGCCAGCAGTTCGATCTTGCCGTTCACGGTGCCGATATTGCCGCTCACGGCACTGCCCTTATTCAGACGCACCGAACCGTTGACCAGGCGGATGCTGCCGTTTACCCGCGCGTCACGGCCGAGTTCGAGATCGCCATTGACCGTGTTGAGATCACCTGCCTCAGCGCGTTCGCCAAGACTCACTTTGCCGTTTACGGTCGCGCAGTCACTGACCCGGGCGCCGTCCTTGATCATGATCTGGCCGTTCATGGTGCGAAAATCACTGCCGCTGGCGTCGGCATTGGCGCCGACAGTGACGTCGCCATTCATCGTCATGCCATTACCATCGTGTGCAGCCCCCGCCGCAATCTGGATGTCATCGTTCACGGATGGGCTGCAGCCGGCAAGCACTAGCGCCACAACCGCCGTCGTAAGCGCGCACCCGACCCGCGGCCCGATTCTTGTTTGCCTGTCGATCATCGCTCCTGCCACTATGCTCTCAGCATGTTGCTAAAGTTCTGCCGCAAGTCTGCTGGCCTGGTTTATCGCGGCCTTGGCATCGATTTCCCTGGCCTCAAACGCACCCCCTATCACGCTGTGACTGATTCCGGACCGTTCTAGTTCCCCAGCCATGGCTCTGAGCGGTTCCTGTCCGGCACATATCACCACTGAATCGACCTCCAGCAGGCGCGGCTTGCCGTCTATCTGGATATGCACTCCGTGGTCATCGATCTTCTGATAATCGACGCCGACCAGCGATTCGACGCCTCTGGCGCGGATCGAGGCCCGGTGAATCCAGCCGGTAGTCTTCCCCAGCCCCGCGCCGGGCTTGGTCTTCTTGCGCTGCAGCAGGAAGATTTTCCGCGGCGACGCTTGCGGCTGCGGCCTGATCCCGTCGACGCCGCCGCGTGCGGCCAGCCCGGAGTCGATACCCCACTCCCGGTTAAACGGCGCGACTTCCGGTGCGCCATTCGTATGGGAAAGAAACTCTGCGACATCGAATCCAATCCCGCCGGCCCCGATAATTGCGACGGAGTTGCCCACCTGGCGGTGTCCCAACAGAACATCCGGATAGGACAGGACCTTTGGATGGTCGATACCACTGATCTGCGGGGTCCTCGGGGTGACGCCGGTGGCAACCACGACATGATCAAAGCCCCCGGCAGCGATCTCCTCGATGCCCACCCGGCTGCCCATGCGCAGATCAACGCCGGTCAATTCAATCTGGCGCAAGAAATATCGGAGAGTCTCATGGAACTCCTCTTTGCCGGGGATACGCTTTGCCATATTGAATTGCCCGCCGACCTCAGAGGCAGATTCATACAGCACCACCTCGTGCCCGCGACCGGCGGCGATCGTCGCGCAGGCCAAACCGGCTGGCCCGGCGCCTATCACCGCAATCCGCCGTGGTCGATCGGTCGGCAAATAATTGAGTTCGGTTTCATGACAGGCGCGCGGGTTGACCAGACAGGATGCGGTCTGACCCTTGAACGCATGATCCAGGCACGCCTGGTTGCATGCGATACAGACGTTGATTTCGTCTTCGCGCCCTTCGCTTGCCTTGCGCGGCAGATCCGCATCGGCGAGGAACGGACGGGCCATGCTGACCATGTCTGCATCGCCACTTGCCAGCACTTCCTCGCCGACGCCCGGCGTGTTGATGCGATTGGTAGTGATCAGCGGGATCGATACCTTACCCATCAGCCGTCGTGTCACCCAGCTAAAGCCTGCGCGCGGCACCATCGTCGCAATAGTCGGAATGCGTGCCTCATGCCAGCCGATGCCGGTATTGATAAGTGTCGCGCCCGCGGTTTCGATCTCGCCGGCCAGATGCTCGACTTCCTGCCACGAAGAGCCATCGTCAACCAGGTCCAGCATCGACAACCGATAGATGATGATGAAATCCTTGCCCAGTGCCTCACGCGTGCGGCGGACGATTTCTATCGGCAGACGGATACGTGCCTCGAAGTCACCACCCCATCTGTCGGTTCGATGATTGGTGCGGGTGACCAGAAACTGATTGATGAAATAGCCTTCAGAGCCCATGATTTCGACACCGTCGTAACCGGCCTCTCTGGCCAGCGATGCGCAGCGGACGAAGTCGCGGATCTGTTTTTCGACGCCACGGGTGCTCAAAGCGCGCGGTCGGAATGGCGTGATCGGAGACTTGATCGCCGAAGGCGCAACCGTCAGTGGGTGATAGCCGTAACGACCCGAATGCAGAATCTGCATACAGATGTGTCCATTTTCGCTGTGTACCGCGTCTGTGATCAGCCGATGACGGTCAACTTCACCGCGCCGGGTCAGCTTACCCGCGAATGGTGCGACCCAGCCGGCGCGATTAGGCGCGATGCCGCCGGTCACGATAAGCCCGGCACCCCCGCGGGCGCGTTCTCCGAAGTAGGCCGCAAGACGCGGATAGTCTCTGGCCTTGTCCTCGAGCCCGGTATGCATCGAGCCCATCAGAATGCGGTTCCGAATTACGGTAAACCCCAGATCCAGGGGCGCCAGCAAGTGGGGATACTTGGGGTGCGTCAAGTCAATCTACCTTGTGAGATATCTTGCCGGACTATACGACATGACACTGCAGCGCAACAATTGCCTGATGGGACCGTACGGGACGCGGGACCCCCGGCGTTGACCCGGTCTATAATGCGACATTGTCAACCGGATGCGGCCTTGCCGCCCTGGTTGACGCAGGATATTTACCGGACGGGTCTCCAGCATCATGCCTAATCTGTCTTTTTACGACTACGCATTTCTTGTCACTGAGACGGCTGACAGCCCGAAACATGTTGCCGGATTGCAGATTCTTCGGCCGCCGGAAGACTATACCGGTGACTATGTGGCAGATCTGGTGGCCGCGCTAAGCGAGCGTCAACCAGGTGCGCCTTTCAGCATGCGTTTCCATTCGCCGATGTTTGGCATGCCACGTTGGGTCGAAGACGAGCACTTTGATCTGAGCTATCACCTGCGGCAGACTCGCCTCCCCCATCCGGGCACGCGCCAGCAATTGATGGATGTAGTCGCCAGATTGCATTCGGTCTTGCTCGATCGGCAACGGCCGTTGTGGGAAATGCACGTGATCGAAGGCCTGGACGACGGGTGCTTCGCCTTGTACAGCAAGATTCACCATGCCTATTGCGACGGCGCAACGCTGGTCCGGCTGATGCTTGGCACACTCAATCGAACTGCCGAGGATCAGAGCGTCCGGGCGAGTTGGGAACCCCTGGAAAAAGCCAGCTACCATCAGCACGACAAGGGACTGCTACCGCGAATCGGACAGGGCGTCGATCAGGTGCGGCGTGGCGCCGCCACCGCGGTCGAATTAACCGGGCTTGCCGCACGCATGGTGATGCAGCGTCTGGGTGCAAATGCCGGCCGCCTGCCGGTGCCGTTTACCGCACCGCGCACAAAGCTCAATGCCGCAGTCACACGTGCCCGCCGGGCAGCCATCGGCCAGCTGCCAATGGACGGTGTAAAGACTCTGTGCGAGCAAACCGGGACGACCATCAACGACGTGTTGGTCACCATCTGTGATATCGCTCTGACTCGCTATCTGCGGGAACATGATGATCGTCCAAGCGGTCCGCTGGTTGCTCAGATGCCGGTTTCTCTGCGTCGTGATGGCAATGAGCAGATGGGTAATCAGATCGCCATCATGCCGGTCACGCTGGGCCGCTCCTCGCATGATCCCTTGCGCCGGCTGCACGAGGTGAGTCGCTCCTGCGCCGAGGTCAAGGAAGAGTCGATCAACATGTCGCGGGATACAGTCTCGTTGTACACATTGCTGATTCAGGGCGTGGCTCAGGCCGGTGAGTTCCTTGGCATGAACGACGCCCTGCCACCGCTGGGCAACATACTGATCTCCAATGTCCCCGGCCCTCGATTCCCCCTCTATCTCAGAGGATCCCGACTGATCAGCTCGTACCCGTTATCCGCGATACCGCCGGGACTGGCGATGAACATCACTCTGTTCAGTTATGACGGGAAATTCGATATCGGCCTGATTGCAGGTTACGACGCAATCCCGGACATCAATCTTCTGCCCGGATACATGGACGAGGCATTTGCGGCGCTTTGCGCAGCGGCCAGCCGGCAGGCGCAGCGCGCCAGGAAGAGCCGCGGACGCTCAAGAAAGACGTCGGCTGCAGGAGCCGGTCGGAAGGCCGGGGCCAGGAAGCCCAAACCGGGCAGCAAACGTGCCGCGGCCAGCAAAGCCAAAGGGTCAGATTCGGCAGGAAACGGTGCGGCAAAAAAGAGTGCCCGCTCCGGCAGGAAGACCGCGACGCGCGCACGCCGACCGAAGCCTGATGCCGCGGCGAATCCGGGCAAACCATCCTGAGCCACTGCGTCGCCGGGAGCAAGCAAGGGATGCAGTTGACCGACATCGGCGTCAATCTGGCGCACGACAGTTTCGACAATGACAGGAAGCAGGTGCTGGAGCGTGCGCGGGCCGCGGGTGTCACCACCATGGTCATCACCGGCAGCTGCCGCGAATCCAGTGCGCAGGCGCTGCAGATTGCGCGTGACTACGGCGACGGCCTGTATGCGACGGCCGGCGTTCATCCACACCATGCCGATGATTTTGGCAGCGCCGATCCGGCGTGGATAAGAGCGCTCGCTGAACAGGCCGAGGTCAAGGCACTCGGTGAGTGTGGTCTGGATTTTTTCCGCAACTTCTCCTCACCGCAAGCCCAGGAAACAGCATTTCATCGTCAGCTGGAACTCGCCGGCGAACTGCAGATGCCGGTGTTCCTGCACCAGCGCGATGCCCATCCGCGTTTTTGCGAAATTCTTGGTGATCACCTGGATCGCATTCCCCGTGCTGTGGCGCACTGTTTTACCGGCGACATTCGAGAACTGGAGGATTATCTGGAACTGGGCCTGTGGATTGGCATTACCGGCTGGATCTGCGACGAACGCCGGGGCGCCCATCTGATCGAGCTGATTCCTCGCATACCGGCCGATCGATTGATGCTGGAAACCGATGCGCCCTACCTGTTGCCAAGGGATATCAGACCGAGGCCGCGCAGTCGTCGCAATGAGCCGCATTACCTGAAACATGTCCTCGAGGTCGTCGCCAGGGCGGCGGACCAGGATCCGGCGTCCCTGGCCGAGCAAACGACTGCCAATGCCCGGCAGTTCTTCGAACTCCCTGGGTGAGTCGGTAAATGGGTTGGCACAATGGGATAACTGACTTTAATAAATGAATAGAGGCTATTGGTTTTAAAGAGTAATATTGAATTAATTATCCGTTCTAAGGCGGCCGGGGGAACGGATTTGCGCTGTCCGCCAGACTCCATAAGAATGGGTAGCATTGGCCCCATCGCCGAGGATTGAACATGGACACGAGTCGGATTTCAGCATTCGTAGGTCAGATCTGGGATGACAGCATCGTTCCCGAGCTGTGCGAATACATCCGTATTCCGAACAAATCGCCGCTGTTTGATCCAGATTGGGCGGAAGCCGGACATATGGATCGGGCGGTCGCGTTGATGGAGCGATGGTGCCGGGCGCAGCCGATCGACGGCATGGCCGTCGAGGTCGTACGTCTGGCCGGACGGACGCCGGTGCTCCTTATCGAGGTGTCGGGCCACAACGAGGACACCGTGTTGCTGTACGGACATCTCGATAAGCAACCTGAATTCACCGGTTGGGAAGAAGATCTCGATCCCTGGATGCCGACATTGCGCGACGGCAAGCTCTATGGTCGCGGGGGCGCGGACGATGGCTACGCTGTGTTTGGCTCACTTGCGGCTATTCGTGCGTTGCAGGAACAGGGCCAGCCGCACGCTCGTTGCGTGATCCTGATCGAGGCCTGCGAAGAGTCCGGCAGCTTTGATCTGCCGTTTTATATTGATGAGTTGGAGGACCGGATTGGTCATCCAAGTCTTGTGGTTTGTCTCGATGCCGAGTGTGGCAACTACGACCAGCTCTGGTGCACCACTTCTTTACGCGGGAACGTGGTCGGCACGCTGGAAGTGTCGGTACTGACCGAGGGTGTCCATTCTGGTGGAGCAAGCGGCATCGTCCCTTCTTCTTTCCGCATCGCGCGCGAGCTGCTCGCGCGTATTGAGGACTCGGCCAGCGGTGAGATTCTGCTTGACGCGCTTAACGCGCCTGTCCCGCCGCAGCGGCTGGAGCAGAATCAGGCGACGGCTGCGGTGCTCGGAGAGTCGGTGCACGAGCGTTTCGCCTGGGCTGGAAATACCGGGCCGATCTGCCGGGAGCCGCTTGAACTGCTACTCAACAACACCTGGCGTCCCTCATTATGCGTAACCGGGGCCGAAGGCATTCCTGACCTGAAAAACGCGGGCAACGTGCTCCGGCCGCGCACCGCATTAAAGCTCTCTTTCCGTTTGCCGCCGTCACTGCAGGCAGAAGCAGCAGGGCTTGCGATCAAGGAAACGCTGGAAGCGGATCCGCCCCACGACAGTCAGGTCGAGTTCAAACTGGAATCAGCGATGACCGGCTGGGATGCGCCACCCGTGGCAGCGTGGCTGGACGCCTCGATGCACAGGGCCTCAAACGCATTCTTCTCAGCGCCCGCCATGTATATGGGTACCGGCGGCAGCATTCCGTTTATGGGGATGTTGGGCGAACGATTCCCGGATGTGCAGTTCCTGGTCACCGGTGTATTGGGGCCCAAATCAAACGCGCATGGTCCGAACGAATTTCTGCACATCGCCACCGGCAAGCGAGTGACCGCCTGCGTCGCACAGGTACTTGCGGACCATTATCTCCGGGATCAGGCCAGAGCGGCCTGAAGCGAGACCAGATCAGGACCGAGATCAGGCCGGGACCGAAAAAGGCAAGGACTGAAACAGATCTCACTGCTGACGACGGGCTACAGATTGGATCTGGGCTGGTTGTGGGCCAATTCCCGGGCTATTGCGGGCCGACTCAGCTGTGCCGATGCGGGCTGGCGGCCTGACTCAGCAGAGTCCAGCCATGCTGGAACGCATCGATCGCCTTACCATCCCCGTGTTCGCCGAATTCGTGCTCCAGATCAGCCAGCGTGCTTACCTGCGGCAAGCGGCCTCCGGGGAACTCGACCGGCCCGGCAAATACGACCCTGCCTGCTACCGGTACTGCGCCGACCAGGCGTTCGACAGCATGGACCCTGGCCGCTAGCGCCTCAAGCGGGTTCTTGAACGCGAACCGCCGCTGGCCGTCCATTACCTTCCACTGCTCGAGTCGCGGGCCACCGAACACAGCACCGCTGGCATTGCGCAAATCGACCACCAGCACGCCATGCACCGTCAGCATCACGTGCTCCAGATGGATTTCACCTTCGAGCCCATCGTCTATCAGTACGTCATTCAACTGTTGCTGACTGATACGACGAAACACACTGGCGGGTCTTCCGCGCAAGCGACGTCGCAGCCATAGCGCCACGACAAGCACCATGCCGGCGCAGACGACACCGAGGCCAGCCAAAAGCAACTGTTGCGTGGTAATGGATTCCATGACTGACCCTGAAACCGAAGCACCGGCGGTAGGGACCACCGGCTTGCTTCGAATTGTAGCGGCCAACAGGCTCGGCGTCAGGGTTCCATCAGGCTAAGACGGCGAACTCTGCGGGCCTGGCGGAAGCTATCGACGGAAAAAATAGCAAGTCCGGTCCAGATACAGCCAAAAGTGACCGCGTGCGCCGGAGTAAATGCTTCTCCGTAAACGAAAACCGCCAGCAGAAAGGTCAGGGTTGGCCCCAGATACTGAAACAGACCGAGGATAGTCAGTGGAAGTCGGCGCGCAGCCTGGGTAAACCAGATCAGTGGCAACATCGTGACCGGCCCTCCGGCGATCAACAGCAGGTCAATCCCGGGGCCCAGCGCCGTAAAGGCACCCTGCCCGCGCATGCCCAGCCACACGGTCGCTGCCAGCGCCAACGGAAACAGGAATGCCGTCTCGACAAACAGGCCGCCCAGCACCGGCACATCGGTGCGTTTGCGCAGCAACCCATAGAGTCCAAAACTGAACGCCAGCGTCAGCGCAATCCAGGGCACCCTGCCGATGCTTAGCGCGAGATTCAATGTGCCTGCCGCCGCCAGAACCACGGCGACCACGCGCGCGCGATTGAGTCGCTCGCCGAGAACCGTCATCCCGAGCAGTACATTGACCAGCGGGTTGATGTAGTAGCCAAGACTCGAATCAAGCACGCGATCGGTGTCGACGGCGTAGATGAACACGAGCCAGTTCGTCGACACCAGCAGCGCGGTTAACAGCAAGGTCGCCAGCGTGCGGCGACAACGGACAACCGGCAACAGGCGCGGCCAGTCACCGCGCAGCGTAAGGATGAGTGCGCCAATCACCACGGTCCAGATGATGCGATGGGCCAGCACATCTGCCGGCAGTACGCCGTCCAGCAACTTGTAGTAGATCGGGACGAAGCCCCAGAAGCCAAAGGCGGCCAGCGCATAGCCTGCGCCGGCGCGAAATACCGCGGGATCGTCGCTCAAGACCCGCGATCGTCTGTATCCGTCACCACGACATGCGCGCCGGGGGCGTTAATCGCGGATACCCAGTGTTCGGCATCGATTCCGGCATTCGAAAACGCGGTCAGCATGTCGCTGGCAACCGCCTCAGCCCGTTCCGTCTCGCACCAGGCGAACACGCTCGGTCCGCTTCCGGAGATCGATGAACCCAGCGCGCCGGCCTCCATGGCCGCGGTCTGAACCGCCTCGAATCCAGGAATCAGCCCACGCCGCTGCGGTTCGATCACCACATCGCGCAGACAACGAGCAATTTGTGCCAGATCGCTGCGCAGGCAGCCAGCAACAAATCCTGCCAGATGTTGCGCATGCTGAACATGGCGGGCCAGCGGCACATCTTGCGCCAGCATTTTCCTGGCATCCCGGGTATTGATGCTTAGCGATGGATGGACCAGCACGCAGCGCAGACCAACGGGGACCGGAATCGACGTTACCACGGGTGGGTCGCCGTCTTCGCATAACACGAGACCGCCGAATAAACAGGGTGCGAGGTTATCAAGATGGGCAGAGCCGCTGGCAATCATTTCACCCATCAGCGCATAGTCGAGTTGGCGCGCCGGCTCAAGCTCCAGCTGCCACAGCGCATTGGCCGCAACCACCGCCGCGACTGCGGAGGCAGCGGATCCGCCCATGCCGGAACCCATCGGAATCCCCTTGTGCAGGGTGACGCCCACCCCATCCCTGATGCCGAAGTCTGCGCAGATCGCGTGCAGAGGCTTCAGGGCAGTATTGGCAGCGGGATCGGATGGCAGCGCATCGACCCGCCCGCTGACAGATTCGAGCCGGATCCCCGGTCGCGACTCGAGGCGCAGCCGGATGGTATCTCCGACACCCTCAAGCGCGTGGCCGAGCACGTCAAAACCGACGCCGACATTGCCGACAGATGCCGGAGCGAATGTTGTGATCATGTGGCGGGAGTTCATGGTCGGCAATACAGCTGCTTGTGACTATCAGAGAGGGCCGGGAGAGGGCCGGGATCGCGCAAAGGCACCGTGCCCTGAAGAACGGCAGTGACGGCCCGACGAGTCGCGGCGATGCCCGGCGCCCGCCACCGCCCACCAGAGCGGCCTAACGATATCCAGCGAGCGATGGCTTCGCAAGCAGGGTGGCACCCAGCTTGCCAAATGGCGACCTGTTAAGCAGAAATCTGCGGCAGCGCAAGGTATCATCAGTGGTTCAGAAAATTCCCTACTTCAAGGCCTGCCGGGAGCCCGTTGCCATGACCTCAACCGCCAAGACACCAGCACAAGCAGCGTCGATGGACGAAATGAAAGGCGCCGGCAGCGAAACCGTGATCTTCGATCTGGACAGCCCGGAGTGGTACCTGAATCGCGAATTGACCTGGCTGGAGTTTAACCGCCGGGTATTGCATGAAGCGCAGGATCCACGCAATCCGCTGCTCGAGCGGGTCAAGTTTTTGGCCATCATGAGTTCGAATCTCGATGAGTTCTTCATGAAGCGGCTCGGCGGTTTGAAGCAACAGGTTGGCGCCGGTGTGCATGAGCACTCCGCGGATGGACGTACACCAAGCGAGCAGATCGCCGTGTGTCATGAAATGGTCCGTGCCATGAAGACCGATCAGCTGCGCCTGGCCAAGCTGTTGAGGCGCGACCTGGCGGAGCACGGGATCCGCATCAGTCGCTACTTTGAACTGAGCCAGGATGAACAGGCCAGAATGCGCGATTACTACTTCGAGAATATCTATCCGCTGGTGACCCCGATCGTGATGGATCCTGCCCATCCGTTCCCGTTTATCTCCAATCTGTCCCTGAATCTGCTGGTGACAATCGTGCGTCCGGACGGCAAAGGCACCGCGCTGGCGCGAATAAAGGTGCCGCTGGGCTCCGGCGTCAACCGCTTCCTCGCGATTGAAGACGACACGCATTTCGTACCGCTGGAAGATGTGATCGCCCACAATCTGGATCTGCTGTTTCCCGGTCTGAAAATCGAGCGCTGGGACGTGTTTCGCGTCACCCGCAACGCAATCACCGAGCGGTCTGAGGAGCAGGCAAACGATCTTCTGGAATTGATCGAATCGGAATTGCGTGATCGCAAGTTCGCGCCAGTGGTTCGGCTGGAAGTGTCGCCCGGCATGCCAAAGGTCCATCGTGGCATGCTCGCGGCGGAACTGGGGCTGGACGAGGCGGAAGACGTGTTTGAGGTAGAGAGCCTTATGCAAAAGCGCGATCTGTTCGAGATCGCGTTTATCGACAGACCCGAACTGCACGATCCGCCGCATCATCCGGTCGACAATGCGCGCATCGTCGGCGCGCCCAACCTGTTCCACTTTATCCGCAGCGAAGGCCCGGTCCTGCTGCAACATCCCTACGAGTCTTTTGCGACATCGGTAGAGCGCTTCGTGCGTGAAGCGAGTCAGGATCCAAAGGTCCTGGCGATCAAGATGACGCTCTACCGTACAGCGGAGAAGTCGCGCATCGTCGACTATCTGCTGGACGCGGCGCACAACGGCAAACAGGTCGCGGTCGCCGTTGAGCTCAAGGCGCGCTTCGACGAGTCCGCCAATATTCGCTGGGCGAATCGCATGGAGCAAAACGGCATCCATGTCTCTTATGGTGTCGTTGGCCTGAAGACTCATAGCAAAGTCGTTTTTGTGGTGCGCCAGGATTACGATGGTTTACGTCGCTATGCGCACCTCGGCACCGGCAACTACCATTCCGGCACAGCCCGGATATACAGCGATTTGGGGATGCTCACCTGTGACGAGGCGATCGGGGACGACCTGACCGAGCTGTTCAACTTCCTCACCACCGGCTTTGTTCCAAACCGTGATTATCAGAAGCTCCTGCCGGCGCCAAAGCATTTGAAAAAGGGGCTGCTGGCACGGATCCAGCGCGAAATCGACCTGCATAAACCCGACAGTCCTGGGCACATCCAGTTCAAGGTCAATGCGCTGGAAGACACCGACATCACCAAAGCCCTGTACCAGGCCTCCCAGGCCGGCGTGAGGGTAGACCTGGTCGTCCGCGATACCTGCCGCCTGCGGCCAGGCATTCCGGGCCTTTCGGAGAACGTCCGCATCATCAGCATTGTCGGCCGGTTCCTGGAGCACACCAGGATTCTGTATTTCCGAAATGGCGGCGACGAAGAATATTTCATCGGCTCCGCAGATCTGATGAGGCGCAATCTGGAGAGCCGGGTCGAGATCGTGACGCCGGTCGAGGCGCCAAGCCTGCGCAAGCTGCTCAGGGAGATCCTCGACGTGCAGCTTGCCGACCACCGCAGCGCCTGGGAAATGCAGCCCGACGGCAGTTACGTGAAGCGAAAACCACCGGGTCGTACGCGTCCCGTGAGTTCACACGAGAAGCTGATCGCGCTGGCTGAGAAGCGCCTGAAGCAGGCAAGTCAGCTTGGCAAGAAGGTGCGCAAGAACAAGCCCGTCTCGAGCAAGGTGACTCGCGCCAAGGCCTCGAAATAGCGCGTTAGCGGGGCTGCCGATACGCAGGGATGCCGGCCGTTGCCAGTGGCGGCCGGATAGCGGAATTTACCAAGCTCCACAGGGCCAGATGCAGGGCGATATACAGGGCGCGATGGATCCCGGACTAGCGGCTCATCTCTCGCAGGGCGCGCAACACATCGCGCAGGATGATCCGTCCTACCACGCGGTTATGCTTCATTACCGGAAACCCACGGTAGTAATACTGGTCGCCGCCGGCAAACATTTTCGCCACGTGCATGATGCTGTCGTCGACATCGACGGTGGTAAACTCGGCGCGCATGACATCCGCCACACGTCCGCCCCATGAAGCATGGTAGGCACCATGGATCGCAGCCTTGAGTGCATCCACTTCGGACAGGACACCGACCAGTGAACCCAGCTTGTCGACGACAAAGCCGCCAGCGTAGTTCCTGTCGACCAGCTGGCCGACGGCCTCGATGATATCCATCTCCGGTGAGAAGGTCAGGAAGTTCTTGCTCATGTAATCGCGAGCTTTATGCGACATCTGCTGATCCCCCTTGTGGCCGGCTCAGGCTTGTCGGGCCATTGCTGCTTTCTTCATCCTGGCCTGGCGTGCCGGGCACGGTTTTCGGCAGGCTCCAGCGCAATCAGACCCGGCGCCGGCGAACTGATTGAGGCCACCACAACTACCCTCGATCCGTCGTCCGGAAAGAAACAGACCTGACGCCAGGCCCAGAATGGCCAGCGCAAACACGACAAAACTGAGCAACACTGTGGTCAACATTGGTTTGCCTCGCGCACCCTATCCGCCAAAGTCATCGAGCAGGATATTCTCGCGTTCGACGCCCAGATCGGAGAGCATTTCCAGTACCGCCTTGTTCATCATAGGTGGTCCGCAAATATAGTATTCACAGTCTTCCGGCGCCTTGTGATCTTTCAGATAGTGTTCAAACAGCACCTCGTGAATGAACCCGGTGTAGCCGGTCCATTGATCCTCTGGCAGGGGATCTGACAGCGCCACATGCCACTGGAAATTATCGTGCCTGGCAGCCAGGGTATCGAAGTCCTCAACGTAGAACATTTCCCGTTTACTGCGCGCGCCATACCAGAAGCTTATTTTGCGTTTGCTGTTCAGACGCCCGAGCTGATCGAAAATATGTGCCCGCATCGGGGCCATCCCGGCGCCGCCGCCGATAAATACCATTTCGGCGTCTGAGTCCTTTGCAAAAAATTCACCATATGGCCCGGATATCCACACCTTGTCGCCCGGCTTGAGGCCGAAAATATAGGATGACATCAGACCTGGCGGAGCATCCGGATCATTCGGCGGCGGGGTCGCGATACGCACGTTCAGCATCACGATCCCTTTCTCTTCAGGATAGTTCGCCATGGAGTATGCGCGGGTCACAGTCTCGCTGGACTTGGCAACATAGCGAAACAGATTGAATCTTTCCCAATCCTCCCGGAATTGATCCGGGATATCGAACTCGGAGTATTTCTTCTGATACGGCGGGCATTCGATCTGGATGTAACCGCCGGCGCGAAAATTCAGGTCGACGCCCGCGGGAAGATCCAGCGTGAGCTCCTTGATAAAGGTGGCCACGCTTCTATTCGAGCGGACAACGCATTCCATCCGCTGGACCCCGAATACTTCACGGGGAACCTCGATTTTCATATCCTGTTTGACGGCTACCTGGCAGGACAAGCGGTCGCCATGCGCAGCTTCGCGCTTATTAATCTGACTGGTTTCAGTAGGCAGGATCGCCCCGCCCCCTTCCAGGATGCGGACCCGGCACTGGCCACAGGTGCCGCCACCGCCGCACGCCGAGGCCACAAACAGCTTAGCCTCGGCCAGGGCGCCCAGCAGCTTGCCGCCCACAGGAGCCTCGAGCACGCGCTCGCCATTGACCTCGATTTTGACCGAGCCGGTAGCCACCAGTCGCGAGCGGGCAAAGAGGATAATGGTCACCATTGCCAATACGACAATTGTGAACATCAGCACTCCGAGAACCACAGTCTGCATCAGTCGATTCCTTTTGCCCTTGCCTGCCGCCGGCCTACAACTGGATACCCGAGAAAGACATGAAGGCCAGCGACATCAGACCCACCGTAATGAAGGTGATACCGAGGCCCTGCAAGCCGTCCGGAACATCGCTGTATTTGAGCTTTTCCCTGACGCCGGCGAGCGCCACGATCGCAAGCGCCCAACCCAGGCCGCTGCCAAGTCCGTAGACCACGCTCTCACCAAAATCATAGTTGCGCTCGACCATAAACAGGGAGCCGCCGAGGATGGCGCAATTAACGGTGATCAATGGCAGGAAGATCCCCAGTGCCTGATATAGCGCAGGGAAATACTTGTCCAGCGCCATCTCCAGGATCTGGACCATCGCAGCGATCACCCCGATATAGGTAATCAGACCCAGGAAACTAAGATCCACATCGGGCATGCCGGCCCAGCTCAGCGCCCCTTCCCGAAGCAAAAAGTTGTAGATCAGATTGTTCGCCGGGACGGTTATCGTCTGCACCACAACGACCGCCAGACCCAGTCCAAGTGCGGTGCCAACCTGTTTCGATACCGCCAGGAACGTGCACATGCCGAGGAAAAAGGACAGAGCCAGATTCTCGACAAAGATCGCCCGGACCATCAGAGCAAGGTAATTCTCCATCACAGGGCCTCAGTCCGGTGGACAACGTGGATCTGATATTCAGGCTTCTCGACCTGCGCTGGTTTCCAGCTACGCACGGCCCAGATAATCAGACCGATAAGGATAAAAGCGCTGGGCGCGAGTAACAGCAGGCCGTTGGGGTTGTACCAGCCACCCTCGGTCACCAGCGGCAACACCTGATGGCCGAACAGGCGACCGGAGCCAAACAGCTCGCGGACGAACGCCACCAGCAGCAGAATCACGCTGTAGCCCAGTCCATGACCGATGCCGTCAAGAAAGCTCGGCCAGGGCTTGTTCGACGAGGCGAAGGCTTCAGCGCGACCCAGCACAATGCAGTTGGTGATGATCAGACCCACAAAGACCGATAATTGTTTGCTGATTTCGTATGCATAAGCCTTGAGTATCTGGTCAACGAGGATCACCAGCGAGGCGATGATCGTCATCTGGATGATGATGCGAATACTGCTTGGCATGTGGTTACGAATCAGACTGACCGCTACGTTGGCAACCGCCAGCACAACGATTACCGCCAGGCACATGACAACTGACGGCGCCAGCTGGGTCGTGACCGCCAGAGCCGAGCAGATACCAAGGACCTGCAGCGTGATGGGATTGTTGTCCACCACAGGCGACAGCAGGATGCCCTTGCCGGAATTGCTCATATCACGCTCTCCCCGCTTCTGATGCGTTCCAGGAATGGCCCATAGGCCTGATCGCCGAGCCAATACCTGATGAGATTGCTGACGCCATTCGCAGTCAGAGTCGCACCGGATAGCCCGTCTATCTCGTAAACAGCGCCCGGCCGGCCCGCCGTGACCGCGCCCTTTATGACATGCAACGCGACTTTGCCCTTGTCGTCATAAACCTGTTTGCCGACCCAGTTGTTCTGCCAGCGCGGGTTGTTTATTTCCGCGCCCAGGCCCGGCGTTTCCGCATCCTGATAAAAGGTAATCCCGGAGACGGTCGTGCCGTCTTCATCCAGCGCAAGGAAGCCGTACATCGTCGACCACAGCCCATAGCCGCTGACCGGCAGGATGATCATGTTCGGCTTGTCGGCTCGGCGCACTACATACACCGGCATATACCTGGCCCGTCTGCCAAGGCTGGCGATGTCATTTTCAGGCGAAATCGCTACGCTGCTGGCCGGATCATGGGCGGCCTTCTGGAAGTCGAAAGTTTCCGGGTCAATATCAGTCGCGATCTGCCCGGTCTCCAGGTCGATAATCCGGGTTTCTACCTGGGAAAAGGACGCCTCGATTGGACGGGTCGGGTCGTACAGCCCTGCCACGCGGAGGATCTCCTGTTTCATGGCCAGGACCGCGTTGCGCTCCTGCAGCGGCCTCAGGGCAACCGCAGTTGCTGAAACCACAACCGAACAAACCAGACATAACAAGGTCGCGATAAGCACCGTCTTGACGACGCTGTCATTTGGCAGGCTGGCAAACCAGCCCTTCTCGGCGCGGGGTTCAGGCATGACGGCGATGCCTCCTGCGGATATTGGCCTGGACCACGAAGTAGTCGATAAGCGGCGCCAGCACGTTGCCAAACAGGATTGCCAGCATCATGCCCTCCGGATAGGCTGGGTTGACCACTCTGATCAACGCGCACATGACCCCGATCAGTGCGCCATAGTAGATCTTGCCGGTCGAGGTCATAGATGCGGACACAGGATCGGTGGCCATGTAAACCGCACCGAAGGCAAATCCACCGAGCACAAAATGCCAATGCAAGGGCAATGCAAACATCGGGTTTGTGTCACTGCCGATGAGATTGAACAGGAAACTCATGGCCGCCAGGCCGATCACACAACCGAACATGATCCGCCATGAGGCGACCCTGGTATAGAGCAGGAAAAATGCGCCCAGCAGACAGGCGATCGTCGACTCAGCACCGATCGTGCCCTGGATCGTGCCGTAAAATGCATCGCTCCAGCTGATGCCTGCAGCCGTTATTGCTTCCACACCACCGGTGAATGCCAGCGACAACGGGGTGGCGCCACTGAAGCCATCCACCGCGGTCCACACCAGATCGCCTGAGTTTTGCGCCGGATAGGCAAAAAACAGGAACGCGCGTCCGACCAGGGCCGGGTTGAGAAAATTCTTGCCGGTGCCGCCAAAGACTTCCTTGCCGATAACCACCGCAAAACTGATGCCAAGCCCAACCTGCCAGAGCGGGATGGTCGGCGGCAGTACCAGCACATACAACAGCGAGGTGACAAAGAATCCTTCGTTGACCTCGTGGTTGCGGATCACCGCGAACAGTACTTCCCAAAAACCGCCGACCACCATGGTGACGACATATGCCGGGAAGAAGTAGAGAAAACCGTGCCAGAAGCAGGCGCCGATGCTGGAGGCATCGTAGCCGATCCCCAGTGCCGTAATGATCTCTCCGCGCCAACCCCCGATCCCGGCAAGCCCCATCTCCTGCAGCGCGAGATTGGCCTGCAGACCGATGTTGTACATGCCGGCGATCGCCACCGGCATCGCCGCCAGGAATACATAGATCATCACCCGCTTGAGGTCGATCCCGTCACGCACATGTGGCGCGCTGCGTGTCTTGTCTCCTGGTGAATAGAAGATGGTATCGACCATCTCGTACAGCGCCTGGAAGGTGTGCAGACGCCCGCCCTTGGCGAACAGGGGTTCGAGGTTGTCGAGAAATTTTCGCAGACCCATCAGCCTTCCTTCTCGATCTGATCCAGGCTTTCGCGCAGCAACGGGCCGAAATCATGCTTGCCCGGACAGACGAAAGTACACAACGCCAGGTCTTCCTCATCCAGCTCGAGCGCGCCTAATTGTTGAGCGCTATCGGTATCGCCGACCAGGATCGCACGCAGCAATTGTGTCGGCAGGATATCCAGCGGCATCACACGCTCATAGGAGCCAATAGGAACCATGGCCCTGGGGCTACCGTTTTGCGAGGTATCAAGATCCATTCTGCGGCTTCTCCACAGACTGGAAATAAACACATTTGTGACCGAAAACTTCTTTGGTCCGGGACGTATCCAGCCGAACAGCTCGCGTCCTTCGGCTTCCCTGATCACGCTGATCTGCAAGTGATATCGCCCCAGATACCCGGCCCAGCCGGCGGCTCGATACCCGGACAAGACAGAGCCAGAAAGCGCCCGGCAACTGACATCTTCAAGTGCGCCCTCGAGCAGTGTGCTGACATGGGCCCCCATACGGGTGCGCAGCAGACGAGGATGTCGCACCGGCGGTCCAGCCACCGAGATAACCCGCTCCAGATTCAGTTTGCCGCCGGTAAACAGGCGACCGATGGCGATTACATCCTGATAATTCAGATGCCAGACGACACGCGCCGGGCTGGCAGGATGCAGAAAATGGATATGTGTCCCCACCAGACCGGCAGGATGCGGACCGGAGAACTCGGGCTGAGAGAATTGTTCGCGCCCGGGAACCGGAATTTCGGCACCGGCGGCGCAACATATGTAGACCGGGCCATCGAGCAGTCTTGAGACCACATCGAGTCCATCATGAAAATCCTGATGGGCCTTCGCAATCACGACCGCCGGGTCTGCGGCAAGAGGATTGCTGTCCATCGCATTGACGAAGATCGCCGACGGGCTGGTATCCGGATTGGCAACCTTGCTGTATGGCCGTGTGCGCAACGAGGTCCACAGACCGGCATCGAGTAATTGTTCGACCACGGTTTCCCGCTCGAGGCCGGACAATTGTTCCCGGGGCCAGGCGCGAAACTCGCGCTGCGCTTCGTGTTCATCAAGCTCGATGATGATGGATTGAAGCACTCGCTTTGCACCGCGATGAATCGCTTTGATGGTGCCGCCTCCCGGCGCCACGATCTTCACTCGTGGGTTGTTCTTGTCGCTGAGCAGCGGCTGCCCCAGAGCCACGCGATCGCCGATCTCGACCAACATTGCAGGCTTCAGACCGACAAACGATCGCCCCATCACCGCGACCTTGCCGACCCGGGGGGCGTCATGAATGACTTGCTCTGGGACGCCCTTGAGCGGAATGTCCAGACCGCGTTTCAACCGGATTTGCATGCTGCTTGGATACCTTAAGCTGATGCCGAGGACGGATCGATCAATCGAGCGAGCGAATCTTTCGCCTGACAAAGCCCGATCCCCCGCTTGCGGACTTACAATAGATTTTAACGACGGCATGGGCGTTTGCCTAGCGCTCTGCGTCGCCAGCGACGAATGTTAGTATTTGCGGATGCTCAGAGTTACCAATGACATGCCTGTATGAGCGTCTCCAGCTGTCAGTCTGAAGGCGTCACGACGATCACAATAGAGCGGTCGCGGGTCAGAAACGCGGTCAATCCGGAGACTGCCAGGGCGCTGTATAAGGCTTTTGTCGATTTCGAGCAGGACACACACGCCCGGGTCGCAGTCCTTGCCGGCGCTGGCCACGCATTCTGCGCAGGCTTTGACCTGAGCCGAATTGCCGCGGGCGGCGACGACATTGATGACTGGCTCGGGCAACTGCATTTCGGCCGGGCCGACGGGCACCCTCCCCTGGGCCCGATGGGCCCGACGCGCTTGCAACTGTCCAAGCCGGTGATCGCCGCGATCAACGGTGCCGCCGTGGCTGGCGGCATGGAGCTGGCTCTGTGGTGCGATCTGCGCATTATGGAGAGCAGTGCGTATATGGGTGTTTTCTGCCGGCGCTGGGGCGTTCCGCTGATTGACGGCGGCACGGTTCGTTTGCCGCGCCTGGTAGGCCAGGCTCGGGCGATGGAGCTGATTCTGAGCGGTCGCAGGATCGGTGCCGACGAGTGCCTGCGCATTGGCTTGTGTGAACAGCTTGTCGAGGATGGCGCTTCCTTGCCGGCTGCTGTGAAACTGGCGCACCGACTGGCTGCATTCCCGCAAGCGTGTCTTAAAGCGGATCGGGACTCGACCGTTGGTCAGCAGGGTCTGGAACTTGAACAGGCTCTGCAAAGGGAATTTGAGGGCGGATGGGAGTTGGTCCGGCGCGAAGGGATTGATGGCGCCCGGCGGTTTCTGTCCGGGCAAGGCCGCCATGGAAGTTTTGATGGTGACTAGCGCAGCTGCAATTTCCTGCGGGAACTGCTCTCGGATCCGCTTAGTATGTGCTGGTGCAGCCGGGAGCTGCACATCGGCTTAGGGAGAGAATGATGCGACTTGTTTGCCTGGGACTATTGCTGACTGTTTTGGCCTCATCCGCGCATGCGGATGAAGGCATGTGGACGTTCGAGAATTTTCCCGCGCAAAAGGTGCGCCAGAAGTATGACGCACGCATTGATCAGGCGTGGCTGGAACGCGTGCGCCTGGCTACAGTGCGTCTGGAGAATGGCTGCACCGGGTCCTTTGTCTCGGATAATGGTCTGATCCTGACCAATCGGCACTGCACTTTTACCTGCCTGAGCGAACATACGGATGCGGAACGCAACGTCTGGCGTGATGGCCTGGTGGCAAGACATCCCGGCGAGGAGAAGCGCTGTTCAAGCCAGCAGATCTCAGTGCTTATGGCAACCACTGATATCACCGACGAAGTCGAAAATGCGATTGCCGGGTTGACTGCGCCGCGGGTCGCGACGGAGGAGTCTATCGTCACGACGACAAACGACGATGAGCTAGACCCGGAGCCCGCCGCTTCGGTCAGTTCAGAGCCGGCAGTGGTCGTTGAAGAAGTCAGCACTGCCGCGATCAATGACGCGCGCAACCAGGCGCTGACGCGGCTGGAGCAGGCCTGTGAAGCCGAGGCAGACGGCGATCTGTCCTGCGAGGCGGTCTCTCTCTACCATGGTGGCCAGTATTTCCTGTATCAGTACAAACGGTATTCGGATGTGCGTCTGGTATTTGCGCCGGAAGTAGGTATCGGGGCGTTTGGCGGCGACCCCGACAACTTCAATTTTCCGCGATGGTGCCTGGACATGGCGTTCTTGCGCGTCTATGACGCTGACGGACAGCCGGCCACGACACCCGACTATCTGCGCTGGCGCGCCAGTGGCGCTGAGGCGGGGGAACCGGTGTTCATATCCGGTCATCCCGGGACCACCCAACGCCAGCTGACCAGCGCGCAACTGGAATACTTGCGTAACGTCGGCCTGCCGGACTGGCTGCTGCGAAATGTCGAATTGC
Organism: uncultured Gammaproteobacteria bacterium; assembly: GCA_963704875.1. Taxonomy (GTDB): domain Bacteria; phylum Pseudomonadota; class Gammaproteobacteria; order Steroidobacterales; family XN24; genus CAMYOC01. The sequence continues at coordinate 90,396 of CAVPIA010000007.1, forward strand.
GTGGACGATATATCCAGTTCGCCAACGCTGATCCGGAAGCGTTCGACGAGGTTCAGGAATCGTTGACCCGACTCGAGAACGGGATAAAGGTCCGACGCAACGAATTGGCTGCCCTGCTCGACGATCGGCTGATGGCACAAAAGCGCGAGCGCGAGTCAGCGCTGCGCAACGCGGTGATGGCCGATCCCGTCCTGGCAGCAGAAATCGGGGATCCGTGGGGAGAGATCGATCAGGCGATCACCGCGTATCTGCCCTTCCGCAAGCAGTATCTGTATATCGGAGCCGGCGCCGGATTCAGCGGCAAGTTGTTCGGCTACGCGCGGACCCTGGTGCGCGCCGCTGGCGAACGGGCCAAACCGAACGAGGAACGCCTGCGCGAGTATCGAGCCACTGCGCTGCCTCGCCTGGAGCAGTCTCTGCTGGCCCCGGCGCCGATCTATCCGCGTCTGGAGCAGATTCAGTTGTCGTATTCGCTGGACAAGATGCGGGAAGGATTGGGTCCGGACGACCCTGCGGTGCAAAAAGTGCTCGGCAACAAGACGCCCGAGCAGCTGGCCCGCGCTCTGGTGGATGGCACCGGTTTGGCCGACCCTGCGCTGCGCAAGAAGCTTTGGGAGGGTGGTGCCGTCGCAGTCGCGAAATCGGATGACCCGATGATCCGCCTGGCAAGGGCGATGGATCCGCAGGTGAGTGAATTGCGAGAGCGGTTCGAGGAGATCTACGAGGCGCCGATAAAGCGCGCCTCCGAGAGTATCGCAAAGGCGCGATTTGCGATAGACGGTACCAGTATCTACCCGGACGCCACGTTTACGTTGAGACTGAGTTATGGGGCGGTACAGGGTTGGGATCAGCTTGGACAACAGGTGGAACCGTTCACCTATCTCAAGCGCTTGTATGAGCGAAATACAGGTCAGCCACCCTTCGATGTGCCCGAGGACTGGCTAAAACGAAAACGCGACCTGGATATGAACACACGCTTCAATTTTGTCGCCAGCCTGGATGCGACCGGGGGCAACTCTGGAAGCCCGGTGATAAACAAGAAAGCAGAGCTGGTCGGATTGTTGTTCGACGGCAATGCTTATTCGATTGCCGGCACATACTGGTATGACCCGGAGCTGAATCGGGCGATCTCGGTACACCCGGCGATCATGCTTGAAGCACTGGATAAGGTATACGACGCGGATTATGTGCTGGGAGAACTGAGTAAAGCGGCGGATCGTTAGTTGATCCGCCGATTGGTCCACCAGACCTGCTCGCTTGCGCGACAGTATTCCAGGCGCGGGCTCTAGCGATGACCAGGCGCTGCGTCCCGGGTCTGGTGACCCTGCTTGCTGTTTGCATGTTCCAGGTCAGCTGCGTGAGCCAGCCAGACAAGCCCGGCCAAAGCCCCGCCCGGAGTTCAATCCAGAGTTCCAGCCAGAGTTCCAGCCAGAATCTTCCGCCGAGCCACGCAATGAATAGTGACCCGATCAGACCGCCGGTAGCGGCAACGCGTCCTCACGCTCTGGTCAGTCACGATCAAACGCGGATCGACGAGTATTACTGGTTACGTGATGACTCACGTCAGGATCCCGAGGTGACCGCTTATCTGAATGCCGAAAATGACTATGTCAGAGCCGTCATGGCGCCCGCCGCAGCGATACAGACGGGCCTGTTTGAAGAGCTGAAATCGAGGATACCGGCAAGGGAATCAGGTTTTCCCTACAGGCTTGGGGACTGGTATTACCTCTGGCGCTTCGACGCTGAGCACGAACACCCGGTGTATCTGCGCCGCCACCTGGCAGAAGATGCGCCAGATCAGGTGATCCTGGACGTCGACGAACTGGCCCGTGACCACGAGTTCTACACCGTGACGGGATTGACAGTTTCCACGGACGGGCATCTGCTGGCTTATGGTGAAGATACGCTGAGCAGGGAGATCTACACCCTCCGTATCCGCAACCTCAAAACCGGGCGGTGGCTGGATGAGGCGATAGAGAACACCGCTGGCGACTACGCCTGGGCCAATGACAATCGCACGCTGTTTTATGTCACCGGTGATCCGGTGACCTTGCGCCCCGACAGGATCTATCGCCATCGACTGGGCGATGATCCTGCGAATGACCAGCTCGTCTATCACGAAACCGATCCCGGCTTCTCGGTGAGCGTGGAGAAGAGTCGCGACGATCGCTGGATCATCCTTGGCGCCAGCGCAACCCTTAGCGATGAGTTCTGGCTGATCGATGCAGACGTGCCGGACGAGAAACCGCGCTGCATATTGGCTCGACGTCCCGGCCATGAATACACCGTTGAGGTGCTGGCTGATGAGGTCTTTTTTCTCAGCAACTGGGAGGCGCCCAATTTCCGCCTGCTACGAGCGAGTCTGGAATCTGTCCAGCAGACGGATACCTGGGACGAAGTGGTTCCTGCGCGCGAGGAGGTGCTGCTTGAGGATTTCACTGTGTTCCGCAACTTTGTCGCCCTGAGCGAGCGCAGCGGCGCCTCGCTGAAACTGCGCGTGATTGATCGGCGAGACGGCTCTTCCAGACTGATCGAGGCAGACGAGCCGAGCTATACGATGAGTCTGGACGCAAATCTCCTGGTGGACACCGATGTCTTACGCTACGAGTACGAGTCCCTGCGGACGCCGGTAACCCTGATAGACGAGGATATGGCAAGCGGCGAGAAGCACATACTCAAGGTTGAACAGGTAGCCGGCGGTTATGATCCGCAAGCGTACTTCACTGAGCAGTTGTTGATCCCCGCCAGAGATGGTCGGACCATTCCGGTCTCCCTTCTTTATGCCAAGGGTGTTTCTCCGGACGGCAGTCACCCCCTGTTCCTGACCGGGTACGGGGCATACGGTCTGTCTTACGATCCTGAGTTCAGCCCGAATCGTCTCAGTTTGCTTGATCGTGGCTTTGTCTTTGCGATTGCCCATGTCCGCGGCGGCCAGGAATGGGGCCGCGACTGGTACGACCAGGGTCGCGTGCTGGCGAAGAAGAACACCTTCAATGATTTCATCGATGTTTCGGAGCACCTGCTGGAGACCGGCTGGTGCCGACAAGGCGGACTTGTCGCCCACGGCGGCAGTGCCGGCGGCTTGCTGATGGGCGTGATCGCAAATCAACGACCCCGGCTGTACAGCGTGATCATCGCCGACGTTCCGTTTGTGGACGCGGTCACCAGCATGTCCGACGAGAGCATCCCGCTGGTGACCTCGGAATACGATGAATGGGGCGATCCGCGCGACCCACGGCATTACGAATATATGCTGTCCTATTCCCCTTATGACCAGATCACGGAACAGGACTATCCGGACATGCTGGTGCTCGCCGGCTTCTATGATTCAAGGGTCCAGTACTGGGAACCAGCCAAGTGGGTGGCCCGGCTGCGCGCCCGCAAGACGGATGACAATCTGCTGTTGTTCCGAACCAATATGGAGGCCGGGCATTTCGACGCAGCAGGTCGTTTTGAGGTGCTGCAGGAGACCGCCCTGAAATACGCGTTTGTCTTCTGGCGTCTGGGCATCCCGATGGATATAGCGCGATGAACGAAATCTGGGCAGTAGCCTCCATCGCCGCTGCCGCTTTTGTGGCCACAAACATGGACAATCTGTTGATGGTCACCGGTTTGCTTGCGGCTTCGTCGATACGCGGCAGTGTCGTTGTTGGCTATTTACTCAGCGCTGCTGTGGTCATTGCCCTCGCGCTGATAATCGGTCGGCTGGGAGATTTTGTTGATGCGCGCTATGTCGGCCTGCTGGGGCTGCTCCCTGTGGCGCTGGGACTTAGGGGCCTGATCCTGCTGATCCGCGGGAGCGGCGAAGTATCGACCCGTGCCGAAGCGGTGACCGGAGTGTGGGCCACCGTCGCCGTCATTCTGCCGATGAGCGGTGACTCCCTCGCCGTCTATGCGCTGTTGCTGGCTGACACGCGTCCTGCGATGGACGCCGTGATCATCGTCACCTTGTCGCTGTCCGCGCTGGCGATGGTTTCTCTGTCATCCGCGCTGGTTGCCCGACCGGCATTGCGCGACGCGATCGGTTCGGCAGGGGCATGGATCATGCCACCGCTGATGATCTGCGTCGGGGTCTATGTGCTGCTCGATACCGCCAGCGACCTGTTGATCGGCTGAATATCAGTCCGGCAGGCTATTCGGATTCCGCCTCGATGCGCTGCGAGCAGGCGGAATACACCGGGGAGGATATGGTGGGCCGTGTAGGATTCGAACCTACGACCAGCGGATTAAAAGTCCGATGCTCTACCAACTGAGCTAACGGCCCCCGGACGCGAAGTCGGGTATTCTAGCCCAAGTACTGCAATGCAGGAACCCGCTCAAACGGGAGCGCCGGATTGTTCAGCTGTTTCGTTCCGGGACTGGACAGTTTCTGCTGGCCTGCGCACATCAAATAGCATTGATCGGGAGTAAATATGTGTAGATGGATTGCCTACATGGGCCCCGCGATACCGATGAGTCTGCCACTGATCGACGCTAGCCACTCGCTGCTGGCGCAGAGTCAGAATTCTACTGAAGGCGCTGAAGCGGTCAACGGCGACGGTTTCGGCGTCGGCTGGTATTCAAGTCACCTGGGAACGCCTGGCGTCTATCGGGACGTGCGACCGGCATGGAACGACGAGAATTTTCGTTGTCTGACTTCGCATATCAGATCGCATCTGTTCATGGCCCATGTACGGGCTGCGACCGGTACCAACATTCAGCGCAGCAACTGCCATCCTTTCCGGCATGACAAGTGGTTGTTCCAGCACAACGGCCTGATCCCCGAGTTCCATCGCGTGCGCAGGGACCTGATGATGCGGCTTGACGACCAGCTGTTTGCACAGGTCCAGGGCTCGACCGATTCGGAAGTACTGTTCTATCTGGCGCTGAGTCTGGGGCTTGAGCAGGATCCGGGTGAAGCGCTGGCGCGTACTGTCGGCATAGTCGAAGAACTACTCACCGAGAAACAGATTGCAGGGGAATTCCATTTCACCATTGCCGCCGCCGACGGTGACAGTTTGTACGCGGTGCGTTATGCCAGCGAAGGCGCCCCACGCAGTCTCTACTACGCGACTGAACTGGAAGTACTGCAACAGCTGGACCCTGGACTAGCCGCGATACCCGAGGGCAGCATGGTGGTGGTGTCAGAGCCGCTGGGAACCGCAGTCGAGTGGAACAAGGTCCATCCCGGTTCCCTGCTTCGGGCCTCGAGGGATGGTGTCAGCGTCAGTACATTTGGACCCCGCTAGTTCAGTAATCATCAGTTGGTCTGATAGCGCGTCGGGTCTTTGAGCTGCGCGGCTTCAAAGCCCGCCCGACGCAAGCGGCAGGAATCGCAACGACCACAGGCGCGGCCGTCAGCGTCAGCCTGATAGCAGGAGACTGTGCTGGCAAAGTCGACGCCGAGTTCGCTCCCGCTGAGGATAATCTCAGCCTTGCTCATGTGGATCAACGGTGTCTCGATCCGCACAGCCTGGCCTTCCACACCCGCCTTGGTGGCCAGCGTTGCCATGCTCTGGTAGGCCTCAATATAGGCCGGACGGCAGTCCGGATAACCTGAATAATCAACCGCATTGACGCCAATGCATATCGCTTCGGCGCCGATAACTTCGGCCCAGCCAAGCGCCAGCGACAAGAACACTGTGTTCCGTGCGGGGACATAGGTCACCGGAATACCCTCGCTGGCATGCTCCGGCACGTCAATGCTGTTATCGGTCAGCGCCGAGCCACCGATACCGGCAAAATCGATACCCATGGTTCGGTGTTCTTTAGCCCCAAGGGCCTGGGCCACGTCCGCGGCTGCTTTGAGTTCGGCCCGATGCCGCTGACCGTAGTCAAAGCTAAGCGCATAACTCTCCATGCCGCTGGCGACCGTCAACGCCAAAACGGTGGCGGAATCGAGTCCGCCTGAGACAAGTACGACGGCTCTGCCGCTTCCTGGCATCGGACTATTCACCTTCCCGGCTGGTCGCCCCAGAGCATCTTGTGCAACTGGAGCTGAAGACGCGCCGGCAGCCGGTCAGCGAGCAACCAGCCACCGAGTTCAGCAGCGTCCTGCTGCCCCCAACTTGGCGAAAGAAACACATTGCAGCGTGCATCCAGCCGCTCACGTCGTATGACATCGCGGGCCCATTGGTAGTCCTGAAGATTACAGATGACAAACTTGATTACGTCATCGGATCGCAGACAATCAAGGTTCTGCCACAGATTGCGTTTTTCTTCACCGGATCCAGGGGTTTTCAAATCCAGTATCCGCTGTGCCCGTGGGTCGAGCATGGAAACGTCAAACGCGCCGCTGGTCTCAATGGAAACCTGCATGCCGGCATCACACAAGCGGCTGACCAATAAGGGGCAATTGCGCTGCGCCAGGGGTTCGCCACCGGTAACACAAACATGCCTGACACCATGACGGCTGACGCTGGCAACGATGTCATCCAGGCTCATCCAGGCACCGCCATGGAAAGCGTACGCGGTATCGCAATAGACGCAGCGCAATGGACAGCCGGTCAAACGCACAAATACCGTTGGCCATCCCGCAGTCGTGGCCTCACCCTGCAGCGAGAGGAAGATCTCCGTGATCTTCAGCCGCTCAGTCGCCGCTACCTCGCTGTTCAGGACTTCGGCCATGCTTATCGATATCCGGTCCCGGCAGCAAGCCCGCGCCGGCTGAAAACCTAGCCTGCGTTTAGCTGTTCCAGACGCTGGCTTGCCAGCCTCGCCGCCGTGGTTTCCGGATATCGGCCAACCACATCAGCCAGGGTCTTGCGCGCTTCAGTCAGCTGTCCCAGCTCAACCTGGCAATAGCCGATTTTCAGCAATGCATCTGGCAGCTTGCGCGAACTGGCATAGTTGGCCACGACTTTACGGAACGCAGGCAACGCCGCCTTGTAGTCCTGGCTCACGTAAAACGTCTCGGCCAGCCAGTACTGACTGTGGCCTGCCAGATCGCTGTTCGGGAACTCGGCAAGATACTGTTCAAAAGCCTTGCGGGCTTCCTCGTAGCGACCCTCTTTCAGCAACTCGAAAGCCGCTTCATAGCGTGCCCGCTCGTTTGCCGCCGGGCCGCCCGCAGGAGCGCTTGCTGCAGTCCCTGCCGCAACACCAGCGGCGGCTGCAGCTGCGCTCCCGCCCGCACTCGCGGGGGCCGCCGCGGTGCCACCCTGCTCCATGCTCTGCAGACGTCGATCGAGATCGAGATACTGGTCTCGCTGCCGTTCCGCAGCGGCCTGGTCCTCAAACCTCAGTGTTTCCACCTGACCGCGCAACTCCCGCATCTGGGTTTGCATCTCCTCCATCTGGTTGGCCATCTGCACCAGGCTGTCATTCGCAGTAAGCCGCTCCAGACGATTGAGACGGTCCTCGATTTCCGTCAGCTTGACCAACACTGGATCCTCGGACGACGGCGTGGTTGCGCAACCGGCGGCGAGGCACATGGAAATCAATCCCAGAGTGACAACAACTGGCTTCATCAAGCTCACTCCGAATAAACGATCTCAACCCGGCGGTTGAGTTGCCATGATTCTTCATCGCTGCCCTGCGAGGCCGGCCGCTCTTCACCGTAACTGACCGTGGTGATCTGGGCCGCCGCGACGCCCTGAAGCATCAGCGCCTGGCGCACAGCCTGGGCCCGCCGCTCTGCCAGACCGATATTGTACTCACGTGAACCACGCTCATCGGCGTGACCTTCGAGTCGTACATTCAGACCCGGGTTGCCGGCCAGCCTGCGCGCGTGCGCTGCCAGCGCCTCTGAGTACTTGGCGCTGATGCGGGCTGTGTCGAAATCGAAATAGATCACTGTGTCCTGGATCAGAACCGTGTCGCCAGGCAGCATGCCGGGCTCGAGGTATTCGGTACCGGCACCCATGGTCGAGGTCCCGATACCAGACTGAGTGCTGATCTCGGTTTCTTCGGTAACGATGGTCTCGGTGCCATCGTCCGGCTTGGTACCGCTCTTGGCACAGCCAGCGATGACCAGGCTGGCGGCTATCAGGGCGAGATAATGTTTGGCTTGCATGTTGGATTCCAATGAGAGTTTAGATTCAGGTTGTGCTCACACCAGCTGCTAATGCTAACAGCCTTCAATACTTTGGATACGGTGACCATGCTGGCTCACGCACGTCGCCGGCCGCTGCAGCCAGGCTTTGACTGATACGTCCGTCGGTTGACACCGCCGCCAGCGTCCCGCGACCCGCCACCCGGGTGGCATAAATGATCATCGTGCCGTTCGGCGCCAGGCTCGGCGACTCATCCTGCCGTCCATCCGTCAGGATACGCGTTGCCTTGGTCTGCAAGTCCACCAGCGCAATTCGGTAATTGCCCTGATCGTTATGCACCACCACCAGGCTATTGCCGTCCGGGGTGACCCTTGGCCGTGCATTATACCGCCCTTCGAAGGTGACCCGCCGGGGGTTGCTGCTGCCATCCGCCGGGACGGCGTAAACCTGCGGTCCGCCACTGCGGTCGGAGGTGAAATAGATCTCTTTACCATCCGCGGACCAGGCCGCCTCGGTATCGATAGCCGAATTGGTCGTCAGACGGCGCAAGGCGCCGGTGGCCGGGTTAAGGACATGGATATCAAGATTGCCATCCTGGCCGGACAGGGTCAGCGCCAGCCAGCGTCCATCCGGGGAGAATGCCGGCGCGCCGTTGATTCCGGGTCGGGCAGAAACCTGGGTGCGCTTACCGGTAGTCAGTTCCTGAACATAGATGCCTGAGCGTTTGCCCTCAAACGACACATAGGCCAGGCGCCTGCCGTCAGGTGACCAGCTTGGCGACATCAGTGGTTCGCTGGACTCAGCGATCATCTGCGGGTTCGCACCGTCCGCGTCTGCAACAAACAGACGATACAAATCCCGGTCCCCGGCGCGAGTCACGCTGATATAAGCAATCCGCGTAGAGAACGCCCCTGGCGTCCCGGTCAGTTTTTCGAAAATCATGTCGCTTGCCCGATGTGATGCGGCGCGCAGCATCTCGGCGCTGGCCGGGATCTGGAACCCGAGCACCTGGCTTCCGCGGAACACATCAAACACCTGGAAGCGAATCATGTAGCGATCCCCGCCCTGATCGAGCAGCGTACCGATCACCAGAAAATCCGTCTTGAGCAGTCTCCAGTCGGTGAAATTCACCGCCTGCGCGGTGGTCGGTTTGCTGATCATGTCCTGCGCCGGCAGCGGCGCGAAGCGCCCGCTGCGCTCGAGGTCCCCGGCGATGATACCGGCGACATCTATGGGCGAATTTCCAGTGCCGTCATAAGCAAACGGCACCACCGCGACCGGCACGGCTTCGCTGACGCCGCGATTGATCTCGATCCGCAATTGCGCCATCGCTGGCGAGCTTGTGATCAGGGCCAGCAAAATGGCCAGGCCAGATCCTGCTATTCGTAGACTCATGGGAACGTATCCCCTCCTGTAAAACAAATCGTGCATGACGGTCTCCATTGCATGCCTGCCAATCAGGCCACCTAATCCGGCCTGAAATCCAGCACCAGGTTCCGCTCGAACAGGGCCGGATCCGGTGGCCGCGGCAATGGTGAGGCCTTGAATACAGCGGCCTCGATCGAACGCTTCACCGTATCCCCGGCATCACATGCGCCAAACCTTACCGCCACCACCTCGCCGCCGGGGATCTGGGTCACAAACAGTTCGCAACGCAAGCCGGCGCGGGCCTCCGGGGGCCGGATCCAGTTGCGCGTGACGCGCTGCTGGATAAGCGCCGCATACTGCTCGCGCATGCCGGAGTTCCTGATGTCTTCCTCGGCAGCAAGCGCACCGGCCAGCTCCGCCTGCAGTTCCGCCTGACGCTTTGCAGCGGCCTCAGCCTGGCGCTTTTCCTCAGCCTTGCGTTCAGCCTCGCGTTTTTGGGCCGCCACACGTTCGGCTTCCTGTTTTCTTGCCTGCTCCTGTTGTCGTCGCTCCTCGGCAGCCGCGGCCTCCTTGCGTTGTTGTTCAGCCTCGGCCTGACGCTTTCGTTCCTGGGCGACTTTTCGTTCTTCCGACAGCCTGCGCTCCTGCGCCGCCCTGGCCGCCTGTTCTTGCTCTACACGCAACTGATCCAATCGCTGTTGCTCAAGCTCCGCAGCGCGCCGCTTGGCCGCCAGCGCCTGATCACGCTCGCGCTGAGCCGCTCGCTCTGCCTCCTGCGCCCTTTCCTGCCTGGCCCGGATCGCGCCTTCGTCGATCACAGTCGCCTTGATCGAAATGTGCGGCGGGACCACTGGCGTTCGCTGCAGGGCAAAACTGATCGTGAGCATGACCAGCAGGCCCGCATGCAGAGCGGTCGCCCAGCCCATTGGTACCAGGTGTTCGCGCAAGAACGGAGGCATCGTATTCGCCGACCTACTCCGCGTCTGCTTGGCCGGATTCCAGCGGGCCCAGGTCTAGTGGTTCCACATCGGCGGGGTCAGTCAGGAAGCCTACTTCATTTGCGCCAGCCTGTTGCAACAGGACCATCGCAGTGACGACTTCGCCATAGGCAACCAGCGTGTCCGCCCGCACCAGCACGGGCGTTTCCGGCGCCCGGCGCAGAACTGCCGCGGTGCGTTTGGCGACTGTGCGCTGGTCCAGCGCAGTTTCGGGATCGTCCCCGATATTCAAAAACATCTGCCCTTCGCGGTCGATACTCAACACCAGAGGCTCTGAATCGCCCGGATCCAGTGGCTCGGCGCCAGCTTTGGGCAATTCGACCTCGATACCCTGGGTCAGCAACGGCGCTGTCACCATAAAAATGATCAGCAACACCAGCATGACGTCGATATACGGCACCACGTTGATCTCGCCCATGAGGCGCCGTTTGTGATCAACGCGTGGCATTGCCCTGTCCTTCGCGGCGGCTGCCGCGGGCATAACGCTGAAGGATGCTTGAGAACTCTTCGACAAAGGTGTCGTAGCGGCTCTCCAGACGGCCGACCTGATCTGCGTAACGGTTGTAGGCAATCACCGCCGGGATCGCGGCAAACAAGCCCATTGCGGTCGCCACCAATGCTTCCGCGATGCCCGGCGCAACCATCGCCAGCGTGGCCTGCTGGACATTCCCCAGGCCCCGGAACGCGTTCATGATTCCCCACACGGTGCCAAACAGGCCGACATAGGGACTGGTCGACCCCACCGTCGCAAGCATGGCGAGGTTCTGTTCCAGGCGGTCGGCCTCGCGCATCTGCGATACACCCATGGCGCGTCGACAACCTTCGAGGACCGCTCCGGGCGTGATGTCGTCCTGCTCCCGCAGGCGGCCGAATTCACGGAAGCCGGCCTCGAAGATACCTTCCATGCCGGCCGCAGGCTGGTCCCGCCCGCTGATGCGTCGGTACATCGCCGACAGGTCACCGCCGGACCAGAACTCGGTTTCGAAACGGTCCGCGCTGCGCTGCGCCTGACGCACGGTACCGCGCTTGCGCAGGATCACCGCCCAGGATGCGATGGACGCAAGCAGCAGGGCCAGCATGACCAGCTGAACGATCAGGCTTGCCTCCAGCACCAGACTGAGAAATGACATGTCGTTGGTCATCGATCGCGCTCCATGGCTGCGAGTAGCTCGGTGGGTATGGGTTTCGGCTTCAGGCTGCTGGCCTCGACACAGGCGGCGTCCACGCTTGCGCTGACCAGCAGTTCATCCTGAGTCTCGTCCCGGTAAATACTCTGCTCGAACGTCATCGAAGCGCGCCGGTGCCGCGCCAGTTCCGCGCACACACACAGCAGGTCATTGAATCGGGCGGGCTTGCGATAGCGTATCGCCACGCCGGTAATGACAAACAGCAATCCGCGCTGCCGAAGTAATTCTGACTGATCGCAACCTAGGCTGCGCAACCATTCGGTTCGGGCCCGTTCGAGAAAACGGAGATAGTTGGCGTAATAGACGACGCCACCGAGGTCCGTATCCTCGTAATAGACCCTTACGGGCCAGGTAAACATGTTCTGCCTTCCGGGGGTTTGAGCCTGCAATCCGGTATTGTGATCCAGACCGCGGGCGCGGTCAAAAGTTTATATTTTGCAATCAGTTATCGCGGAAAAGTGACATGCTTTCAGAAGTCTTGTCGGGACCCGGTTGCGGCAGCCCGAAATGCTCATAGGCATGCCGGGTGGCAACCCGGCCTCTGGCCGTTCGCATCAGAAAACCTTGCTGGATCAGATATGGCTCGAGCACATCCTCTATCGTGCCACGCTCCTCCCCGATTGCGGCGGCCAGGCTCTCCACGCCGACCGGACCGCCGTCGAACTTCTCGATGATGGTCAGCAACAACTTGCGGTCCATCACGTCAAAGCCGTGCGGATCCACATCGAGCATGTCCATCGCCGCCACCGCAACAGACTCGCTGACCCGGCCATCAGCTTCCACTTCGGCATAATCACGTACCCGTCTGAGCAGACGGTTTGCGATCCGGGGCGTTCCGCGCGCGCGTCGCGCGATCAGTCCCGCGCCGCCCGGATCGGTCACCAGTCCGAAAATATCTGCTGATCGGGTCACAATCCGGGTCAGTTCCTGTTCGCTATAGAACTCAAGACGCTGCACGATGCCAAAACGGTCGCGCAGTGGTGAGGTCAGCAGACCTGCCCGAGTGGTGGCTCCGACCAATGTAAACGGTGGCAAATCGAGCTTGATCGAGCGGGCAGCCGGCCCTTCTCCGATCATGATGTCCAGCTGGAAATCCTCCATGGCCGGATACAGGATCTCCTCCACGACCGGACTCAGACGGTGGATTTCATCCACAAACAACACATCATGGGGTTCCAGGTTGGTCAGAATAGCCGCGAGATCGCCAGGGCGCTCCAGCACGGGCCCCGCGCTATGCCGCAAATTGACTCCGAGCTCATTGGCGATGATATGCGCAAGGGTCGTCTTGCCGAGACCCGGCGGGCCGAAAATAAGGCAGTGGTCGAGCGCCTCACCACGCTGACGCGCGGCCTTGATAAACACATCCATCTGCTTCTTGACTGCAGGCTGGCCGATATACTCCTCCAGCAAACGCGGCCGGATCGCCCTTTCGATGGCTTCCTCGTCACCCTGGGTGACAGCGGAGATAATTCGGTCCTGCTCAATCATTGCCCTAGTCTACCGCGGCTCTAGCCGGCTGTGCCTTGTAGCGCGCGACGAATGATCTCCTCCGTCGCGAGGCCCTCACAGTCAATACTCTTCAGCATCCGGGTGGCCTCAGCCGGTTTGTAACCCAGGGCCACAAGCGCCCCGAATGCCTCGTCCTGGGCGCCTGCAGGTACGCCGACGACCGTCCCTCCCGGGCTCCCGGGGAGAGTCTGATCAAGCCGGTCGCGCATCTCGATGATGAGTCTTTCGGCGGTCTTCTTGCCGATTCCGGGCACCTTGACCAGGCTGGCCGTATCCTCAGTCCGGACACAGCGGACAAACCCTTCCACGGTGATTCCGGAGAGTATGCCCAGTGCCATCTTGGCGCCGATACCTGAAATGCGGAGCAGACTCCGGAACAGCTGTCGCTCTTCCTCGCTGGCAAAACCGAACAGGATATGCGCGTCCTCGCGCACCACCAGGTGGGTCAACAAGGTCAGGTTCTCACCGACCGCAGGCAGGCTGTAAAAGGTCGACATCGGCGCTTCAAGCTCATAGCCGACACCCGCCACGTCGATGACCAGCTGCGGCGGGTGTTTTGCCGCCAGCTGACCGCGCAGAAAACCGATCACCGACGGCGCCCCGCGCCGGCGGCTGTTCCGGTCAGACTCCGCATCGTGCGCATATGGACATGACAGACAGCGACCGCGAGTGCATCGCCGGCATCACTTTGCAGCCGACCTTCAATGTTCAGCAAACGCTTGACCATAGCCTGTACCTGAGCCTTGTCAGCAGCACCGGTGCCGGTGACGGTTTGTTTGATCTCACGCGCAGCGTACTCGTGGATCGGCAGAGAGTGACTGAAACTGGCACACAATGCAGCGGCTCTGGCATGGCCGAGCTTCAATGCACTGTCGGCATTGCGATGCATGAATACCCTTTCCACCGCCACCTCGTCTGGCGAGAATTGTACGAACACCTCGCCCATCTGGGTGAAGATTTCCTGCAAGCGCTGGTTAAAACTCTCGCCGCGAGTACGCACACAACCGCTGGCCACATACTCGAGCTCTCGCCCAGCGGCGCGAATCACGCCAAAACCTGTGACCTGTGAGCCAGGGTCGATACCGAGGATGGTGAGCGCTGCAGCCATCCGCTTATTGCCCCTTCCACGTCATGCGAAAGACTTCACCAGCGGCACGGCATCTGATTTCGCAGCCTTGTCTGTCAGCGCTTTAACCCGCCTGCTCCAGCAGATCCGGATCCATATCCGCGTTGGTGTAAACGTTTTGCACGTCGTCCAGATCCTCGAGCATATCGAGCATTTTTAACATCGAAATGGCCTGATCATCTTCAAGATCCGCGCTGGTTGCGGGCCACATCGTAACCTCCGCGGATTCGGGTTCCAGGCCCGCCATGCGCATGCCCTCGTTCACGGCTTCGAAGTCGCCTGGCTCCGTGACCACATCGACGGATCCGTCGTCGTTGACCACAACGTCCTCGGCTCCTGCATCCAGCGCGGCGGCGAGGATCGCATTGTCGTTAACACCAGCGCCATAACTGATCACACCGCAGTGCTTAAACAAAAATGCCACCGATCCGTCCGAGCCAAGATTGCCGCCGAACTTGGTGAAGGCATGACGCACGTCAGCGACGGTCCGATTGCGATTGTCGGTCATGCAGTCGACCATCACGGCCGCGCCGCCAGGGCCATAGCCTTCGTAGCGGACTTCCTCGTAATCCGCACCCTCAAGCCCACCCGCGCCGCGCTTGATCGCACGTTCGATGTTGTCCTTCGGCATGCTTTCGGCCTTGGCCTTGTCAACCGCCAGACGCAGCCGCGGGTTCATCGCGGGATCAGGATCCCCCAGCCGGGCGGCCGTTGTGATCTCACGAATCAGTCTGGTAAATATCTTGCCGCGCTTGGCATCCTGGGCGCCTTTGCGATGCTTGATATTCGCCCATTTGCTATGTCCAGCCATGAAAACTCATCAACTCGATAGGTGAAAAATCAATCCGCCGGCATTGAAGCCCGGCCCTGAACGGCCCTGGATGGCCCTGGATGGTTTTGAGATCCAGCCGCGACTCCGCCTGGCGGTTCAGAATCGCGCCCGAACGCCAATCAGCCAGCCGCTGTCGATATTTTTTGAACCCGCTTCATCGAACTTGCCCTGCGCCTTGCGCCAGCCCGCGTAGATGTCCGCATTCGGAATAACCGCGTAGCCGGCCCAGGCGGTAAAATCCAGATAGCGCTTGGTATCCCCGAATGACAACACATTGGGCGCGTAATAGAGACTGCTTCCCAACAGGAAACGGTCATACTTCGGCAGCGTATAGCGAACAAATCCGCCGATGCCGAGATTGACGCCATCCTCGTCGGTAACGTCGTCATAACTGACATAGCTCAGACGCAGTCCGATTCCGGCCTTAAGCGGCCCCGGTCCGGACAAGGCCTTGCCGGTAACATGTCCCGCCACGCTGACCGCATCGCCGTTATTGCTATGTAACCAGGAGCCGTCAAACAACAGGTTATTACTATCAACCGGGACCTCGACCGTAAGTCGGGCCGCGTTATTGTTGACATTGAGGTCTGCCTCCGCAGCGATGGCCACTGGCGCGGCCAGGCTGCACATCAACACCAATGCCAATCTCGAGTTCAGCAACCGTTTCATGAATCTTCCATTACCGTTAGCGCCGGCTGGCGCGTTTTGAAGAGCGTATGATAACGACAATACCGGTCACCGCACAGGAGCCGCCAACATAGCCGACAAACTCCAGCAAGATGAAGCGCAGGTTTGCCCCGCCATGGAGGCCGCCGAGCGACTGCACGCCGAGCTTGGCGCGCCTGATCAGCCGGCTGCGGCGGTCAAGGCTGCCGCCGATGGCGCCGAACTGGTGCAGATTCTGGATGGCCTGAATCCGGATCCGGAAATCCGCGCTGCCGCGTTGCTGTATCCGCTGGCGGCTGCGGGAGCCCTGCCTGCGGAGATGATCACCAAGCGTTGCGGCACCGAGAGCCGGCGACTGGTGAGGGAACTGGTGAAACTCGGCTCATTCGGACTCCCTCCCCGATGGCAACCCGGCAAGCCGCTGCCGCCGTCACAGGCGGAAACATTGCGCCGGATGTTGCTCGCGATCGTCGCCGATGTACGCCTGGTCACTGTCCGCCTGGCTGAGCAGTTACGGCGACTGCGGGTGGCCAAATCAGCCGGTGACGCCGCGCGCGAGCGGGTCGCAACCGAAACCCGCATCATCTTTTCGCCGCTGGCCAATCGGCTGGGTATCTGGCACCTGAAGTGGGAGCTCGAGGACCTGGCATTCCGCGCGCTGGAGCCCTCCGTCTATCACGGTATCGCGAGCTCGCTCAGCGAGCGCCGCTCAGAGCGTGAGCAGCGTATTTCCGAGGTGATCCATCAGCTGACCGAGGAGCTTGAAGCAGCCGGCGTCAAGGCGTCCATCAAGGGTCGACCAAAACACATCTACAGCATCTGGCGGAAGATGCAGCGCAAGGAAGTGGGCCTGGAGTCGATATTCGACGTCAGCGCCGTGCGCGTGCTGGTGGACAGTATCGCCGACTGCTACGCGGTTTTGGGCATAGTCCACAGTCGATGGCCCTATTTGCCGGGGGAATTCGACGATTACATTGCCAATCCCAAGGGCAATGATTACCGCTCGCTGCACACCGCCGTTATCGGCCCCGGCGAACAGCCTCTGGAGGTGCAGATTCGTACCTGGGAAATGGACGCTCACGCTGAGCTGGGCGTTGCGGCTCACTGGCGTTACAAGGAGGGCAGCGCCGCGGCCAATCCTGCCTTTGAGCGCAAGATCAACTGGCTTCGGCAATTGCTGGAGCCCGGGGAAGACGATTCGGAACGGGATTTTATTGAGCGTATCCGCGAGGAGATCTTCGAGGACCGGGTCTATGCGTTGACGCCGGAGGGGGATGTTGTGGACTTGCCGGCCGGCGCCACGCCGCTGGACTTTGCCTATCATGTCCACACCGATGTCGGTCATCATTGCCGCGGCGCCAAGATTAACGGCCGCATGGTTCCGCTCAATCACGTGGTGAAAAACGGTGAGATGGTCGAGATCATTACCGCGCAATCAGCTCGCCCCAGCCGCGACTGGCTGATCCCGCAGCGGGGCTATCTGTCCTCTCCACGCAGTCGCAACAAAGTCCGCGCCTGGTTCAGGCGCCAGGACCAGGAACTGAACCGCAAGCAGGGTCGGGCGACCCTGGAGAAGGAATTGCAGCATCTTGGAGTCAGCCCTGATCTCCAGCGTCTGGCCAAGGAGCTCAGACAACCCGGGCCCGAGCAACTCTATCTGGCCATCGGCGCCGGCGACATCACGCTGGGCGCGGTCGCCCATGCGGTAGACCGGATTCAGCCCGCCCCTGCCGAGGAGCCGGCACTCCAGGAGAGCCGCCGGCCGCGGCCGCCATCAGGGATATCCGGCGGCATCGTCGTTTCCGGCGTGGGTGACCTGATGACCCAGCTTGCGCGTTGCTGTCGGCCGGTTCCGCCGGAGGACATCGCCGGGTATCTGACCGTCGGCCGGGGTGTCAGCATCCACCGCCAGGATTGCAGCAATTTTCTCCGTCTGCGGGAAAAAAGTCCCGAGCGGATCATGGCTGTGGATTGGGGCTCGGCAGCGGACGGAGGGTTCACCGCCGAGATTACCGTTGACGCCTATGATCGGCGCGGTTTGCTGCGAGACATCTCATCGGTGTTGACCGATGAACGGATCGACATCATTGCCAGCAATACCCGGACAGACCGCAGTCGCAATATCGCCACTGTCGATCTGACGGTGGCGATACGCGGGATGGACCAGCTCAGCAGGCTGCTGCACCGCATTGGCTCACTGAGCAATGTTTTCGCAGTGCGCCGTAAAGGTTAGACCTGAACTCTATTTGTTGATCGCGTGGATCGCCCGATTGTCCACAGCCAGGGCCGCTTCGTGGACGGCTTCCGAGAGGGTCGGGTGAGCGTGGATAGTCCGCTGCAAATCCTCGGCGCTTGCTGAGAATTCCATCCCCAGAACCAGTTCGCCGATCAACTCACCGGCCATCGGGCCCAGGATGTGCGCACCGATGATCAGGTCATCATCGGCCGCAGCGATGATCTTCACCATCCCCACCGCCTGTTCCATACCCTTGGCGCGGCCATTCGCTGCAAAAGAAAACGTCCCGACCTTGTAAGCGATCCCGGCTTCCTTTGCCTGTTCCTCGGTCTTCCCAACCCAGGCGACTTCCGGCGCGGTGTAAATGATCGAAGGGATTACGTCGTAGTTGACCTCAGCGACTTCACCCGCGATCAGATCGCCGACCATCACGCCTTCCTCAGAACCCTTATGCGCCAGCATCGGCCCCCGGACGACATCACCGACGGCCCAGACGCCGTCGACGCCGGTGCGGCATTCTTCGTCAACCTTGATAAAGCCACGTTCGTCAGTCTCTACACCGGTGCCTTCTGCGAGCAGGCCTTCGGTATGCGGCCGCCGCCCCACCGCCACCACCACCTTGTCGAACTCGATATCGTGGCTACCGGACGCATCGTCATAGCCAAGCGTCACACCTGATTTGCCGACCTCGGCCCTGGTGACTTTGGCGCCCAGCTTGATCTCCAGGCCCTGACGCTTGAACTGCCTCAGTGCGTCTTTGGCAATCTGCCGATCTGCCATAAACAGAAAATCGTCCATCGCCTCGAGCACCGTGACTTCTGCCCCCAGGCGCTGCCACACACTGCCCAGTTCCAGACCGATGACGCCGCCGCCGATGACGCCCAGACGCTTTGGCACGGCATCGAATTCCAGCGCGCCCCAGGAATCGACGATCGTTTTGCCGTCAAACGGTACCGCTTTGAGCTCGATCGGCTCTGAACCGCTGGCCAGCACCACATGGTCCGCCTGCAGGATCTGCTCGCTGCCATCGTGGGATACATAGCGGACCTTGCCGTCGCCAAGAAACTCGCCGCTGCCTTCAAGCCCGGTCACTTTGTTTGCCTTGAACAACGCAGTAATGCCGCCGGTGAGCTGTTTGACGATACCGGCCTTGCGCTTTTGCATTGCGCTGATGTCCATAGACACCTCACCGGTGCTGATGCCATGCACCGCGAACTCGCCCCTGGCCCGATGGTAAAGCTCGGAGCTTTCAAGCAAGGCTTTTGACGGGATACAACCGGCATTCAGACAGGTGCCGCCGAATGCGGTACTGCCGTCATAGTTCTTCCACTTGTCGATGCAGGCCGTGTTCAATCCGTTCTGGGCCGCGCGGATGGCCGCCACATAACCCGCCGGCCCGGCGCCGATGACGATCACATCGAATTTGTCGCTCATTGCATTCACCTGTTATTGCCGGCATGCGGAGATGGCCGAATCCGGTCGCCAGACCAGCCCATCTTCATTACCGATTCATATTGACCAAGTAGTCGCCCGCTCAGATCTGGATCAGCAGTCGAGCCGGGTCTTCCAGCGACTCCTTGACACTGACCAGGAATTGAACCGCTTCGCGGCCATCGATAATCCGATGGTCGTAGGTCAGCGCGATGTACATCATCGGCCGTATCTGGATTTCACCATCCACCACCATCGGGCGTTCCTGGATTTTGTGCATGCCCAGGATCGCACTCTGCGGCGGGTTGATGATCGGCGTGGACATCAGGGAGCCAAACACCCCGCCATTGGTGATGGTAAATGTACCGCCGGTCAATTCGCCGATCTGGATCTGTCCATCGCGGGCGCGGGTCGCGTAGTCAACGATCCGATTCTCGATATCGGCGAAGCTCAGCGTTTCTGCGTTCCGCAATACGGGCACCAGCAAGCCGCGCTCGGTTGATACGGCGATGCCAACATCATGGTAGTCGTGATAGATGATATCGCTGCCTTCGATCGATGCATTGACCACCGGGAATTTGCGCAATGCTTCGATCGCCGCTTTGACAAAGAAGGACATGTAGCCGATCCGAACGCCGTATTTCTTCTCGAAGCTGTCGCGATACTGCTTGCGCAGACGCATGACTTCGGACAGGTCCACTTCATTAAACGAAGTGAGCATAGCCGCCGCATGCTGTGCTTCAACCATGCGGTCAGCTATCCGGGTGCGCAGGCGGGTCATCGCCACCCGTCTTTCCCCACGGCTGCCGGCGGCAGGCGCATTGGCCGCCTCCGCTGCTGCGGGCGCACTGGCCGGTTTGTCTCCGGCCTGCAGGAATTGCATCACATCCGTTTTTGTTATTCGGCCGTCCCTGCCACTGCCGGGGATTTTCGAGGCGTCCAGCTTGTGCTCTTCGACCAGTCTGCGCACTGCGGGACTAAGCTTGTCGGCGCTGCTACCGCGGCTCTCTGCCTCCGGTTCAGGCGCGCTCTGACTGTCCGCCGCTTCGGCCGGTTCGGCTTCAGTTGCCGTTGACTCAGACGTACTCGACTCTGGCGTACCCGATTCCGACGCGCTCGACGCTGACGCCGCTTCGCCTTCTTCCAGCAGCGCAAGAATCTCACCACTGGTCACAGTGGTTCCGTCGGCAATGCGTATCTCTTTCAAGACGCCGGAGGCAGGCGCCGGCACTTCCAGCACCACCTTGTCTGTCTCCAGATCAACCAGATTTTCATCCCGGCTAACCTGGTCACCGGGTGCCTTATGCCAGGAAATTAGCGTGGCATCGGCCACCGACTCCGGCAACTGAGGAACCTTCACTTCGATAGTCATGCGTTCTTCCTGATTCTGGATGATTCTGTGTGTGCAGCCGACGCGTCGGCTGCCAGGCCCAGCGCAGCGTTTACCAACCCGTCTTGCTGCGCCTGATGGAGTTTGTAATAGCCGGCGGCCGGCGCCGCAGCGCCCATCCGACCGGCATAGAACAGCTCATGATCGTCGCCCAACGGCTCCTGCAGGCGATGCCGGATCTGGTACCAGGCGCCCTGATTTTGTGGCTCTTCCTGACACCAGACAATTTCTTTCGCTTGCGCATAGCGCGCCACGACTCCGGCATAGCTGTCGATCGGAAAAGGATAAAGTTGCTCGATCCGGACGATCGCAATATCGGCGATCTCCTCAGCCTGTCGTTTCTGCAGCAGGTCGTAATACACCTTGCCGCTGCAGAAAACGACCCGCCGAACCGCCGCCGGATCCAGCGCCTCGGTCTCCGGAACCAGCTCCTGGAAACGGTGTTCACTCTGCAGTTCTTCCATATTCGATACCGCGAGACGATGTCGCAGCAGGCTCTTGGGTGTCATAACCACCAGCGGCTTCAGAAAGCCTCGACGGATCTGGCGCCGCAGCAAATGGAATATCTGGGCCGGCGTGGACGGCACGCACACCTGCATGTTGTTCTCCGCGCACAGCTGCAGGAAGCGTTCGAGGCGCGCCGACGAATGCTCGGGCCCCTGCCCCTCGTAGCCATGCGGCAGCAACAAGGTCAGCCCGCAAATCCGGCCCCACTTGGACTCACCGGAGCTGATGAACTGATCGATGACGACCTGCGCACCATTGACGAAATCGCCGAACTGCGCTTCCCAGATCACCAGCGTCGTGGGGTCGGTCGTGGCGTAGCCGTATTCAAACCCCAGCACCGCCTCTTCTGAAAGCAAAGAATCCGTCACCTTGAAGCTCGCCTGGTCTTCCGCGACGTGGCTCAGCGGCACAAAAGGCTGCTCGCCGTTCTGGCTGTGCAGCACCGCATGACGATGGAAGAAGGTACCGCGCCCGCTGTCCTGCCCGGTCAGCCGAATATGATTGCCTTCGGCAAGAATGCTGGCGTACGCCATGGTCTCGGCGAATCCCCAATCCATCGGGGCGTCACCCTCAGCCATGCGCTGACGATCTGCCATGATGCGCGCGACCCGGGGATGCATCTTGTGCGCATCGGGCACCCGGCAGATGGCCTTCGCCAGCTCGCTTAGTTGCTCCGGCGGAAGGCCGCTACGGATCGGCGCATCCCAATCTGCCTCGGCGTATGGCGTCCAGTCCACGGTATATGGCGTGCCGATCATCCCCAGCGATAAGGGCGATACGACCCGGCCCTCATCCAGACCCTCGCGGTAGGTTTCAACCAAAGCGCGCACATCGTCGTCTCCCAGCACCCCCTCGCCGACCAGTTTCTCGGCGTAAAGGCGCCTGAGGGTCGGATGACTGCGGATGGCCTGATACATGGCCGGCTGCGTTGCCGCGGGTTCATCCGCCTCATTGTGTCCATGTCTGCGGTAGCAAACGAGATCGATCACCACATCCTTGCGGAAGCGCTGCCGATAGTCCGCGGCGAGACGTGCAACCAGGACCACCGCTTCGGGATCGTCGCCGTTCACATGAAATATGGGCGCCTCGATCATCTTCGCCACATCACTGCAATACAGGGTGGAGCGAGCGTCGCGCGGGTCGCTGGTGGTAAATCCCACCTGGTTATTGCAGATGATGTGGATCGTGCCGCCGGTGCTGAAGCCGCGGGTCTGCGACATCTGCAATGTCTCCATGACCACGCCTTGACCAGCGAACGCGGCGTCACCGTGAATCAGCACCGGAGCCACTTTCAGGCCCTGAGTATCATTGCGGAAACGCTGGCGTGCCCTGACCGAACCTTCGACCACCGGATTGACGATCTCCAGGTGGGAAGGATTAAACGCCAGAACCAGATGCACATTGCCGCCGGGCGTGCGCATATCCGACGAAAACCCGAGATGGTATTTAACGTCTCCCGAGCCGGTCTTTATCTTGGCATCATAGGTCCCTTCGAACTCCGAAAACAGCTCTCCGGGCGACTTGCCCATTACGTTGACCAACACGTTAATCCGGCCCCGATGGGCCATGCCGATGACGATTTCCTCGACACCGTTGGCACCGAGGTGTTGTCCCAGATCGGACAGCAGCGGGATCAGGCTTTCGCCGCCTTCCAGCGAAAAACGCTTTTGCCCGACATAACGTGTGTGCAGATAACGTTCGATGCCCTCGGCCGCGGTCAATTCCTGCAATATCCCCAGCTTTTCTTTGGCATCCAGATCGCTTCCGGACGCCAGGGCCTCAAACCGGGTCTGTAGCCACCTGCGCTCTACACTGGAGGTGATGTGGGCCAGCTCGGCGCTGACGGTGCCGCGATAGATCCGGCCCAGATCCTCGACGATCTCACCCAGGGTCATGTTGGTGCGACCTTCTACGTCCACCACCGCAAAGCTGGTGCCCAGATCCTCGGCTTGCAGTCCGAACCGGCCCGGATCGAGTTCCGGCGGCATCTGCGGCCGGACAAGTGCCAGCGGATCCAGGTCGGCCAGCAGGTGGCCGCGCATGCGGTAGGCCTCGATCAGCTGCATGACCGCAGCCTGCCTGGCCAGCGCAGCCTGATCGGTAGCCCCTGCGGCCCGGAGACCCTGCGACTGCAAGGCCAGCTGCCGGAGGGCCTTCTCAATCGGACCCCGAGGCACTTCCTGTCCGGTCTTCGGGCCGAGGCTGTCAAAATAGCTGCGCAGTTCATCGCCGACCGAAGTCGGATCATGCAGATACTGTTCGTACTGCTGCTCGACGAACGGCGCATTGCCACCGAAAAGCGGGCTGCTCAGATATCGTTCTTCCAGGCTCTTGCTCATCATCTCCTGCCGATGCCCCAAACCGACTGATCCTTTCCCCGGGCGCCATCCGCCAAACAGATCGCTCAAGTCCAGCCGGAAACCGGGTGGTCACCGGGCCCGCATCATGCTCGCTGCTGCCAGGTACGAGTGCTGTATGTCGGGATTCTCCGGGGGGCGTCCCCAAGCGCGCTAGTTTAGCCCATGGTTGCTTGCGATAAAACGACGATGCGCAGATGACTGAGCATGCCGGCCCGGCGGCCCAGGCGCTAGAATCAACTCTTTTCGAGGAATCACCGCGAGATGCCGGTCACGCCCCTGCCCCTATTGGAGCCGCCCGCAAGTCTGTGCCTGCTGCGCTTGTCTGCGCTAGGGGACGTCTCGCATATGGTTCCGGTCATCCGCAGCATCCGGATGCAATGGCCGGATACCCGGATCAGCTGGTGTCTGGGCAGGGTTGAGCATCAGTTGGTAGGGGACATTGATGGCATCGAGTTCCTGGTCTTTGACAAAGCCTCGGGCTGGAGAGGTGCCGGGGATTTCAGGCGGCGATTGCGAGGTCGTACGTTCGATGTACTGATGCATGCGCAAGTATCCCTGCGGGCGAACCTGCTTAGCCTGATGTTCCGCTCGCCGCTAAAGCTGGGTTTCGACCAGCAACGCTCGCGGGATCTTCATGGTCTTTTCATCAACCGGCGCATTCCGCCTCAGCCGGGCCAGCACGTCCTCGACGGTTTCTTCAGCTTTGCCGAAACACTCGGTGTAACCCAACGGCAAATGCGTTGGGACATCCCGGTCCCGCCGCCAGCCAGACAGGCGGCTCTGGACCTTTTTCCGGACGACCAGCCGGTATTGGTCATCAGCCCGTGCTCCAGCCACCCGCTGAGGAACTGGCGCGCCGAGCGATATGCCCAGCTGGCCGATTATGCGATCGCGCGCTATCGATTCCGTGTCGTCCTGTGCGGGGGCCCATCGGCGATGGAGCGCGAGATGGGAGCGGCGATTACCGGCGCCATGCAGCAGGCACCGCTAAACCTGATCGGCAAGGATACGATCAAGCAATTGCTCGCGGTGCTTGAGCGAGCCAGCGTGCTGATTTCGCCGGATTCCGGTCCCATGCATCTTGCTACCGCCGTCGGCACGCCGGTGATCGGGCTGCATGCAGCCAGTAACCCCAAGCGGAGCGGCCCATATCTGAGTCAACAGTGGTGCGTGGACAGGTATGACGCCGCTGCACGCAAGTTTCTTGGCAAACCGGCGGACGCCATCAAATGGGGAACCAAAATCGAGCAGTCGGGGGTGATGGACCTGATCACGGTAGATGACGTGGTCGAGCGGCTGGACGCATTCATGGCACGGCCGATGCCAGCCGGGGCATAATCGGCCACGTCATCCTGACCGTGCCGGAGCAGCAATGAGCGAGATTCGTATCCCCATTTCAGTGGGAGAACTGATCGACAAATTGACGATCCTGGAGATCAAGTCCGAGCGCATTGGACGCGCCGGTCAGCTCGCCAATGTGCACAGGGAACTGGAGCAGCTGACGCGGATCTGGGAAAACAGTGCCTTGTCCGATCAGGATATCGAATCTGCGCGCAAAGAGCTCAAATCGGTCAACGAATTCCTTTGGGAGATCGAGGACAAAATCAGACTGAAGGAAATCGATGGCGTATTTGATGAGGGGTTCATCGAACTGGCGCGATCGGTCTACGTCCAGAATGACCGTCGGGCCGCGATCAAGCGTCGCATCAATCTGGAGACCGGCTCCGAACTTGTTGAGGAAAAATCCTATGCCGGGGCTGACGACCAGTGAGGGGCTGCCACTGATTGGTCGACATGGAGTGCCTTGTCGAGGTGCCAAAATCTGGCAGCTGGATAATGGTCACCGCGACAATGGGCATCCCGACAATTCGCCGTGCGCAGTGTCCGGGCACCCCTGGGTGATAGAGAGCATTAGCAAACCATGATTGCTTCAGAGTTTGCTGCAAACAGGCGCCGGGACGGCAACCTGGCCAGACATCGGGCCGCACCTGGGCCGGACATGGGCGCGTCCTGGGCAGTCCTGCTACCCTCTTTTGGGGACCATCAACCCAAAGCAGGCCTGGTGCAAAGCTAACCTGCCGGAATGGTGAGACCCGTTACCATGAACGCTCGCTCGCTGGCGAGCACTCGCTGAGCACAACAAAAAAATGGAGGAGAATCATGTCCGTAGCCCGCGTCACTGAAATTACCGCCGAATCGAAATTAGGCTTTGACGACGCCATAAAGATGGCCATTGAGCGTGCCCACAAGACCTTGCACTATGTGCGAAGCGCGTGGATTGCAGATCAAGAAGTCACCGTAAGAGACGGAAAAATAGAGGATTACAGGGTCCGCTTGAAGGTGACATTCGTGCTCAAGGACTGATCCATCAGTCAACGGCAAAACGGGTTTCGCTACAGCCGGGGTCGCCCGCTCATCTCAGACAGTTCACCTGGGATAGCTCACCTGCTGTAGCTCAGGCCGCAGCTCGCCTCAATGCGTTGGCATCGCTCAGGTCCAGCACCTGGCCGCGGCTGGCGATACCCACATCCGCTTGCAGTTCGGAACGCAGCAGGGTGGCCAGCGCTTGCTGCGCCTGATCTTCTCCGTGAACCAGGAACAACGGTGGCCGCCGGGTGAAACCGGCGTACCAGTGCAACAAGCCGCGCTGATCGGCGTGGGCTGAGAGGCCACCGATGGTGTGAACCCGGGCCGCGACCTTGACCTGCTCGCCCCACAATTTGATGTGGTCGGCACCGTCCACGAGCCTCCGGCCCAGCGTGCCATGCGCCTGGTAGCCGACAATGATGATCTGGCAGCCGGCGCGCCAGATGTTGTTCTTGAGGTGATGCTTGATCCGCCCGCCCTGACACATGCCGCTGCCGGCCACGATAACCGCGCCGTGGTGGATCGCGTTAATGGCCATCGACTGCCTGGCTGTGCGCGTCGTGCTGAAATGTGGCAATAGTTGCCCCGCTTCGCCTCGTCGGCGCCAAAGCGCCGCTGCTTCCGCATCGTGCAGATGCGCGTAGCGGGCGTAGGTCTCAGTGGCCTGTATGGCCATCGGGCTGTCCAGGAACACCCGCCAGTCAGCCAGCCCCCAATCTTTCTGATGCTGGCTAAACAGATAGAGCAGTTCCTGGGTCCGTCCCACCGCAAACGCAGGAATCAGAATATTGCCCCGCTCGTGTCGTGCTTGCCGAAAGATATCGCCAAGCTCACGGACGGTATCGGCCCGCGAGCGATGCAGTCGGTCGCCATAAGTGCTTTCCATCAGCACCAGATCGGCGTCCGCCACCCGCGCGGGGTCCTGGAGTATGGGAGCGCCTTCCTGCCCGAGATCACCGCTGAATACCAGCTTGCGCTGGAGTCCTCCCTCGCGTAGCCACAGTTCCACGATGGCGGATCCCAGAATGTGTCCCGCATCCCGAAAGCAAATTTCGACGCCTGGAAGAATCCGCTGGCGCTTGTCGTAGCCAAGCGTCTTGAAGCTGGGCATAGCTGCCATGGCATCGGCAGCGGTGTACAGCGGTCGGATCAACGGCATGCCTTTGCGCTGACGCTTCCGGTTCTCCGATTCTGCCTCCTTTTCCGCAAGAAACCCCGAATCCTTCAGCATAATGCGGCAAAGGTCACGGGTTGCACGCTGAGCGTAAACCGGCCCCGAAAAGCCGTCCCGGATCAGCAATGGCAGACGACCAGAATGGTCGATGTGCGCGTGGCTCAATACAACGGCATCGATGGCAGATGGATCGAAGGGCCACGGTTCGCGGTTTCGTTGCTCCGACTGGCGGCCGCCCTGGATCAGACCACAGTCAAGCAGGATCTTTTTCTTACCGACTGTCACCAGGTGACAGGAGCCCGTGACTTCACCTGCTGCGCCGACAAACTCCAGCTTCATGGCCTGACCCCAATAGCAAACTCAGGGTTGTTGAGGGCTGGCATAGAACTCCACCAGCGCCACCACCTCCTCTTCGCTCAGCGCGTTGAGTCGCTTGAGCATTGCCGCCTCTCCCAGCCGCCGGCCGCTCCGGTAATCCTGCATTGCGTTGGCAATATAGATCCGGTTCTGACCACGCAGAATGCTGGCTTCGTCCAGCGGGTCGGATCCACCGAGCGTATGGCAGCCCTCGCATTTCTGTTCATGTACCTTTTTTCCGACCGCCGCCAGCCTGGCATCGTATTCATTCGCAGCCGCCCCGAACGGTCGTACCGAATAAAACCTTGCCAGCGTGTCCATCTGGCCATCGGTCAGAGGTTCCGCGACCATACACATATCAAGCTGTGGGCAAGCATTGTCCTGAGCGCAAACCGGCTGTCGACACGGCCGTGCGTGACCACGAAAGTCGTATAGCGCATTGGCGATCACGACTTCAGGCAGGCCTGCGATATTGGGCACGTCGGGCCACCGACTGATGCCGTCGACACCGTGGCAAGCTGCGCACTGCTGGGTCGGCGCTGCCGGATCGGCCGTCGCCGTGCCGCTGATCATAAACATCAGCACCAAACAAAAAATACGCATCCTGTCCTCCCTTCCCTGCGCCGGGATATTTTTGGTTCTACATAGTACTTAGCAGCACCGCGGGCCCGCTGCAAACCGGATGCTGCCGTTTCGCGCTCATCGATAACCGGCTTAACAGACCAGCGCTTGCCCCCGTCTGTGTGAGCCGAGTATGGTCTTTCGCCCATGAACATTCATAACACACGCTTTGGCATCGCGGGCTGCCTGTGCCTGCTGGGCGCAGTTTCTCTCACGGCAGCATGTCACAGCGGTGCCGGCACGCGCGACAAAACCACCGTTCAGGCAGCCGATACCGCGGATTCTGCGCAGGGCGAGACAGCACGCTGCAGCGACCTTGCGGCTGCCGAAGCCGTCTATGTGCATTACCTGTTCGCGAACAATCACTCCGCAATCGGTGCTGACGCGGCAGTGGTCTACATTGAGTTCCCCGGGGGGGCTGACCCGGCGCCCGGTTTTTTCGCGCGGATAAGCGACTTCCCTGTGCCCACAGCCCCGGCAAGCCATGCGATCACTGATGAAGCCGGAACCCTGATTGAGCCGGCGAGCGGTCGGCGGGCACTGATGCTGCAGATTCGTTCCGCTCGGCTGCTCGGCCCGGGACGAGCAGAAATCGACGGGGGTTATCTTGAGGCGTCTCAGAGCGGATCGCAGGCCAGCTATCAAATGCGTTGCACAAACGATGGGTGGACCGTCGTTTCCACCGGGCCCCTGAAGATTTCCTGATTGAGATTTCCTGATGAAGATTTCCTGACCCGCCTCCAAGCCTGAGGCCCGGCATCGAAGCCGACTTCCACGCGCCACCAGGTGTGAACTGCGTCACGAAACCAGCGGACAAAGCATATTTGTGCCCAAAGCGGCAAATTTCCGCATTGCGGGAACCGGGTAATTTTGTTCTAGTCGTAGTTCACTAATCCTGAGCCGCTCCCCCCGGCAGGATGTATGTATGAAAATATCTCGTCGCCGCTCCGGCCGACATGCCAGCTTTGCTGCCGTTGCAGCGGCCATCCTGATGACCGTGGCCGCTGCCGCATCGGCCGCGTCAGAGCCAGCTGCGAGCGGCGTCCGGATTCTCAATCATGAAAATCTGGTCCAGATCAGCGAATTCAGTCGCGCCGGCGCTGACACGACCGGCCTGCAACAAAAGGCACTGGTTGAGAGATTGAGTTTCCAGGCCTTTGGTCGGGAATTCGCTGTCACACTGCAGGACAATGCCGCGCTGCTCACCGAGAGCGCCAGGCTGGCGCAAAAACCAGGCAGCGGCACCCGCTACACCCTGCTAAAGGGTTCGCTGGAGAATCATCCCGACTCCTGGGTTCGCCTCACATTGATCGATGATCCGGCATCCGGGCCGAGATGGCTTGGCGTAATCTGGGATGGACAGACGTGGTTCTCCATTGCATCTGCACAGAGTCTCGCTGGCGCGCTGGTACAGCCGCTGGATCCAAACGCAAGCCATGTGATCTACCGGCTTGAGGACACGCTCATCGAGCCGGGCTCGATGAGTTGCGGAACCGATATGGAGGCGGAGCCGGTTCAATCGGCGGCCATGTCCTATCAGAAGCTGGTCGCCGAGCTCCAGGACAATGCGTTACCTAACGCGGCTGGCGCGACGCAGGAAATCCTGTTGTCCGCGATTGGCGACGGACCCTTCGTGGAGAGTTTTGGTGCCGACAGCGAAGCGGCCTTGCTGGCCCGTTTCAATGTCGTCGATGGTATCTTCAGTGAACAGGTCGGGGTTCAGATCCGGGTCAGTGATCTGCGGCTGTATCAACCAGGGGACACCACGTTTACGGAGAGCGAATCCGGCGCCCTGCTGGACCAGCTGACGGATCTCAGAGCCTCGACACCCAGCCTGCAGGCCACCGGCGTGACACATCTGTTCACCGGGCGCGACCTCGATGGCACCACCGTCGGCGTGGCGTATCTGGATGCATTGTGCAGCAGCCGATACAGCACCGGTCTGTCCGAGGCGCGTCGGAACCTGACCAGCGATGCATTGATCGCCGCCCATGAGATTGGACACAATTTCGGTGCGCCGCACGACGGTGATCCGGATGACGGCTGTGGCAACACGCCAGAGACCTTCATCATGGCGCCGAGCGGTAACGGCAGCAATCAATTCTCAGCCTGCAGCCTGCAGCAGATGCAGCCCTCGATCAATGCCGCCAGTTGCATCACCGACCTGAGTTCGGTTGACGTCAGCGTCAGTCACCAGGCTGCGAACAGCCAGGGCCTGATCACCCGGTCGATATCTCACACGGTACGGGTTGTGAACAGCGGCAGTCAGACCGCGAGCAATCTGGTACTCGACATCGTCGTCCCGGCCGGCCTCGAGGTTGTTTCCACGTTGCCCACGCTGGGCAATTGCGCGCAGGCAGCAGGTGGCGTGAGCTGCAGCATCGCTGCGCTTCCGGCCGGCGCTGAGGCCAACGTTTTATTTGCCTTTAGCAGCGACGTGCCCGGTAATTATCCGATCGCCGCAAGCGTTCAGGCGGACGGCGACAACTCTCCCGCAAACAACAGCGCGAGCGCCTCCATCGAGGCGCAGCCGGCCGTGGATCTGAGCGTGGAATTCAGTGGTGGCAACGTCACTCTGATCCAGAATGCCAGCAACAGCGCCGCCCTCACCGTCCGCAACAGCAACGTACTTGCCGCGTCGGCGGTGACCGTTTCGGTCTCGGCCGTGGCAGGCATGACCGTCAACTCGGCCAGCACACCGGCCGGCAGCTGCACGATAGTGGGCGGGGTGCGGGCCGACTGTCAGATTGGCAGCCTGGCGATCGGGGCTGGCGTAAACGTCAACGTCAACGTTACCGGCACGCAGACCGGCAGTTTTGACCTGATCGCGACGGTCAATTCGGCCGAGGCAGATCTGGACGACAACAACAATATCAGCGTCAAACCCTATACCGTATCTGCCCAGGCCCCTGCGCCAGCGGGCGGCGGCGGTGACGGGGGTGGTGGCGGTGGTTCGACCGATCTGATCTGGCTGATGCTCGCTTTGTTGTCCGGCCTGACGCCCAGGTTTCGACAATGACGCGCCAGCGCTGATTTGGTGGCGGGGTGATGGCGGCTAATGACCAGATGACCCGCAGACGATGAAAAAGCGATCTTAGACCAGCATATTCCTGGCGCTGGCCACGACTTCGTCGGCGCGCTTGCTCTTCTCCTCCGGTGTGGCGCTTGAATCCGGCACCGCCTGGCCTCGTTGAACCGCGGGCCTCGCGGCAACGGCCGCGAGCCAGCGCTCCAGGTGGGTCAGTCCCTCGATGCCGACGCCTGACCACTCATGGCTTCGCGCCCAACACCAGTTGGCGATATCCGCAATCGAATATTCGCCAGCCAGGTATTCGACATTAGCCAGACGATGGTCCAGCACCTCCAGAAGACGTCGCGCTTCCCGCTGATAGCGGTTGATCGCATACGGGATTTTCTCATCGGCATAGCGGTAAAAGACGTTGGCCTGGCCCATCATCGGACCCAGCCCACCCATCTGAAACATCAGCCACTGCATGACCAGGGATTCGTTGTCCGGGCCGTCGCCGGCAAGCCGGCCTGCCTTGCGCGCGAGGTAAACGAGGATGGCTCCGGACTCAAATACCGCAAAGTCGTCATTGTCGTGATCGATGATCGCCGGAATACGGCCGTTGGGATTGATCGCCAAAAACCACGGCTGTTTCTGCTCCTGCTCGCCCAGCTTGATGGGCCGCACCGTATACGGCAGTTCCAGCTCCTCCAGCGCAATCGAGGCCTTTATCCCGTTCGGCGTAGAGGCTGTGAACAGTTCGATGCTCATTCGTCTGCTTGCTCCACGATGGGTGTTGGTTCGCTAAAGATGGTGCCCCGACCAGGACTCGAACCTGGGACCTTCCGCTTAGGAGGCGGACGCTCTATCCGGCTGAGCTACCGGGGCAGAGGGCGAAGTTTCCTTTGAATGGCGCTGCGTTTCAAACCGGCAGCGCTGGCGCGCTGCAGGACGCTCCCCTCGGCTGACGCCTCGGGCCCAGCCACTCGCCGATAGGCGAGCGGCGTTCTCTCCTGCCCGAGCAGTGCTCGGGCTTGCCGCTGCGCGGCAACCGTCGCTCACCCAGCTGAGCTACCGGGGCAGAGGGCGAAGTTTCCTTTGAATGGCGCTGCGTTTCAAACCGGCAGCGCTGGCGCGCTGCAGGACGCTCCCCTCGGCTGACACCTCGGGCCCGGCCACTCGCCGCCAGGCGAGCGGCGTTCAGATCTGCGCAAACCAGGGTTGATTGGACGCGCGGCGTTCATCAAGGCGCCAAGGTTACAACAGGCCGGTTCCGTGAGTAAGGGTCGGCTCCGCGTCGAGCATCTCGCTGGCGGCCAAGCGCTGCAGCTCAGCGATGCAATCGGGGCAGGTGCCGCGCTTCATTTACCACAGGCAAAAAGAACCCCGCACTAGGCGGGGCTCATAATTACTTCTTGTTGTTGTTTAGCTATCAGGCAAGCTTGCGCCGTCTCAGGCCCATACCAACCAGGCCGAGGCCGAGCAGCGCCAAGGTAGTGGGTTCGGGTACGCCCACTGCTTGCAGGCTCCAGTTCTGTGCTACGAATTCACCGCCCCCAGCGAAGCTTGAGCTAAATCCGAAATCGTCCTCGAGATAAAACAAAAAACCCTCTACACATTCATCGGTATCGCACGCAATCAGATCCATGACTGCGCCACTTATTGACAGGATGCCTGGACCCAACCCCGTAAAACTTCCCGCAACTGAATACTCGCTAAAGGGCCCAACAAACGGCAACGGGAAAACATCACTGCCATCCAATTGCGGGGTACCCAGGATCGCGGAGACGAGGACAGTATCATTGTCGCCCTGAAGCTCGCCCTCAAGCTCGCCGGACAAGATCCCGAACCCGGTGACATACGAGAATGTGAATACGCCGGCATTCGCCGCCATCGGCCCCAGCGCCATCAGCAAGCCTACTGCCAAAACTGCTTTCATTCTTGTTTTCATTGCTCTCCCCACTGACAAAATCAAAAACCCGGTGAAAAGCAAACCAATATTCGTGCCAGAATTATAAATGGCTTATATTACGATGGCTTGCACACCACACCTAAACTCGGCGTTGCAGCAAATGTAAAGTAATCCGACACCAAAACAGCCAAATCAGGTCGAATTGCCGCACCCTCGTCGCATCCCGTCCGCCATCATCGGCAGCCGCTCATCCGGGCAGTCCGGGCAGCTGTCGCGGGCTTCCTTTTCGGCCAGGCATCGGCCAACTCGGCGGCGGTCAGCACCATCAGTTCCTCGTGGGCGATCATCTGATCCTGACGCATGTGGGTGCCGGAGTTCTCATCCGTCCCTCTGCGTCTCTAGTCGGCAGCCCGCACCCGTCCGACCCCTGCCCCGCCTCCCGAATTCACCCGCGGATTTAAACCCTTGGCGCTGCCGGCGCATCAGAGTCTGAAACGGGCTTTTGCGACCAAAGCCCGGCGGCAGACATCTGGTTGAAAAGGGAGTCGTAGTCCAGCGTATGAGTTCGGCAGAACCACAAACCAAGCCTGGCAACCCGCTCAGGATCGCGATTCGGGATACCGCCGCCCAGGATCGGACACTTGAGAGCGCCTCTATCTCCCCTCGTACCCGCTGGATGATCGTGCTTGGGATCATTGCGCTGATCGCGGTATCCGCTGCTGTGTATCCCGCCGCGCAACGATTCGCTGCCGCGGATCGCTCGGTGCCGCTGGATCGGCTCAGGCTCGCCACGGTTTCGCGCGGCGATTTTGTGCGCGATGTTGCGGTTCGCGGGCGCGTGGTCGCCGCGGTCAAACCGACGGTCTATGCCCCGGCTGACGGCGTCGTCACCCTGGCCGTCGAGGCGGGTGACACTGTTGATGACAACCAGGTACTCGCCTTCGTTGAAAGCCCGCGATTGGCCAATCAGCTGGATCAGGAACGAGCAACGTTGCAGCGAATGGAGACGGAACTGACCCGTCAGGAAATCGAGAAAAAGAAGCTCGAACTGAGCAATAAGCAGACGGCCGATATGGCCGGCGTCAAGGTGGTCGCAGCGGAACGGGAGCTGCGCCGGGCACAGGCCTCGTGGGACGAACAGATCATCAGTCTGCAGGACTATGAGAGAGCCAAAGACGAACTCGCTCGCGCCCGACTTGAATTCGATCACGCGCATGCCAACGCCACGCTGGAAAGCGAAAGCCTGGGTTTCGAGCTGAGAACTCGGGCGCTTGAAATAGATCGTCAGCAATTGCTCGTTGACGATCTTGAGCGGCGTGTTGCCAAACTGGAAGTGCGTTCACCGGTCGCTGGTATGGTCGGTGCACTTGCGGTGGAGCAGAAAGCGCAAGTCACAGAAAACCTGCCGCTGATGACGGTGGTAGACCTGACTGCATACGAGATCGAGATCCAGGTGCCGCAGGAATACGGCGATGACCTCGCGCTTGGCATGCCGGCCGAGATCAACTTTGGCGGCGCCAATGTCGCCGGCGCAATCACTGCTATTTCACCGGAAGTCAAAGAGAACCAGGTGACCGGACGGGTGCGCTTTGTCGACCCGCCGCCGTCTGGACTGCGTCAGAACCAGCGCGTATCTGCGCGGATTTTGCTGGAGTCACGTAATAACACGCTGACCGTACAACGCGGACCATTCTTTGACAGCGGCAACGGCCGCATCGTCTATGTCGTCGAAGACGGCATGGCCTACCGGCGGGATATCCAGACCGGTGCGACCAGCATCGCCGACGTGGAGATTCTCGCCGGTCTCGACGAGGGCCAGACCATCATCATCTCGGACCTGGCCCAATTCGAAGGGGCCGAGACCGTACTTCTCCAGAACTAAGACCAGGAATGAGGGAAACGACATGCTCGAAATGCAGCACATCAGCAAGATCTACCGGACGAATACCGTGGAGACCCATGCACTCCGCGACTTCAACCTGCAGGTCGAAGAAGGCGAATTCGTCGCGGTCAGCGGGCCATCCGGTTCCGGCAAGACGACATTCTTGAACATCGCCGGCATGCTGGAGGACTTCACATCGGGCAGCTACACGCTCGACGGTAAAGATGTGAGTAACCTGAACGACGATGCCCGGTCCGGGATACGCAACGAGAAGATCGGCTTCATCTTCCAGAGTTTCAATCTGATCCCGGACCTGAATGTGTTCGACAATGTCGACGTCCCCCTGCGTTATCGCGGGTTCTCAGCTGCTGAACGCCGTAGCCGGATTGAGGAAGCGGTTGAACTGGTCGGCCTCGGTTCGCGCATGCGTCACCTGCCCTCACAGTTATCGGGTGGCCAGCAGCAGCGCGTGGCGATTGCCCGTGCGCTTGCCGGCAAACCCAGGTTCCTGTTGGCCGACGAGCCGACCGGTAACCTGGATTCCGAAATGGCGGATAGCGTGATGGCGCTGCTGGAAGGTATCAATACCGCAGGCACGACAATCATCATGGTGACTCATGATATGGAGCTTGCCGGCCGAGCTCCGCGCAATGTCTATGTGCTGGATGGCCTGGTGCAGAGTTCGAGTGACGCCGAGGTGCACTCGCATCCTCAGCCGGTCGTGGCCCCGCTTGCCGCAGCCGCGTCCTAGGAGCAGGCATCGTGTTGCGCTACTACGTAAGACTTGCGTCCAAGAGCCTGTTGGCCACGCCGGCCATGACCTCGCTGATGGTCGCGACCATCGCATTGGGGATCGGGATCTTCATGGCCGCGGTCACGATTTACTACCTGATGGCCAACAATCCGATCCCGCACAAGAGCGATGTTCTCTACGCGGTGCAGCTGGACAGCTGGGATCCGGCGCAGCCGTATCAGGAGAACCGGCCAGAACAAGCGCCCTGGGAACTGACCTACCGGGACGCGATGGCGCTCAGAGATTCAGACATCCCGGTCCGGCGGGCTGCCATGCACAAAGTCTCACTGGTGATTCAGCCGTCGCGCTCGGATTTGAAGCCGTTCCAGGCCGAAGCCAGATTGACCGATGGCGATTTCTTCGAAATGTTTGATATCCCGTTTGTTTTCGGATCCGTGTGGAGCCGTGAAGCGGACGAAACCGGGCAGCAACTGGTGGTGATCAGCGAGTCGCAAAATGATCAGCTTTTCGGTGGGGATGACAGCACCGGTCAGGTCCTGCGCATCAACAATGAAGAGTTCACGGTTGTCGGGGTGAGCAAGGACTGGAACCCGATGCCCAAATTCTATGACGTCAATAACGGCGCGTTTGACGACGCCGAACAGATCTTTATCCCGCTGAACGTTGGCCGGGAGCTCGAGATCTTCTCGTCCGGCAACACCAACTGCTGGAAGGACGAAGACATCAATACCTTCGAGGAGTTCTTGAACAGCGAATGCGTGTGGTGGCAGTTCTGGGCCGAGCTACCGACGCCGGACAGCCGACAGGCAATGCAGGCATTTATAGATGCCTATGTGACCGAGCAAAAAGCGCTCGGGCGTTTTGGCCGGCCATTGAACAATCGCATCACCAACGTCGAAGACTGGCTGGAAGTGCGCCGGGTCGTTCGAAATGACAACAAAGTGCTGATCGGGATCGCCTTTCTGTTTCTGGCCGTGTGTCTGTTCAACATCGTCGGACTGATGCTGACAAAGTTTCTCGGCAAGGCACCCCAGATCGGTATCCGGCGGGCGCTGGGCGCCAGCCGCAGCGAGGTGTTCCGCCAGCAGCTCATCGAAGTCGGAACATTGGGCGCCGCAGGGGGTCTGGCCGGGCTCGGGCTCGCCTGGCTTTCGCTCAAAGGTATCCAGCAATTGTTCCCCGGGTTTGAGCATCTCGCCAGACTC
The DNA here is from genome assembly GCA_963704875.1 of uncultured Gammaproteobacteria bacterium. Taxonomy (GTDB): domain Bacteria; phylum Pseudomonadota; class Gammaproteobacteria; order Steroidobacterales; family XN24; genus CAMYOC01. The sequence continues at coordinate 127,258 of CAVPIA010000007.1, forward strand.
GATTTGACGCTGGCAGGCGTTGCGATCATCAGCGCCGTGCTGGCGACCATCGTTGCCGGCTTGTACCCGGCATGGCGAGTGTGTCGGGTCGCCCCCGGCGCTTATCTGCGTCTGCAATAGAACCTGGCAGAGGAATCAAGTTATGGAATTCGGACCCATCTGGAGAGCTGGCCTGCGCAACAAGACCGGCCCGGTGCTGATGGCGCTGCAGATCGCGCTGACGCTTGCGGTGATCGTCAACGCGGTATTTATCATCGAGCAGAGAATCGAAAATATTGCCCGGCCTACCGGAATGGACATCGAGAATATCGTTACTGTCCAGAGCTTTGGTATTGGCGAGGACTTCGATCTCAAGGAGAGCGTTCCTGAGGATCTGCGCGCGCTTGAGCAAATACCGGGCGTGATCGCGGTCACCAGTTCGCAGCATGTGCCACTCTCGGGCAGCGGCTGGGGGACGGAATTTTCCGGCTCCGTCGATGAAGATGCGCCGCGGGCCAATGCCGCTCAGTATTTCGTCAATTCGGATGCATTGAATGCGCTGGGTGTGCGGCTCGAATCCGGCCGCGGCTTTTCGCCAGACGACATTGAGTATCCTGAAAACTACGGAATCCCCTATTCCCGGGCGATCGTCACCCGGGCCTATCTGGATGCTCTGTTTCCGGATGGCGGCGCTACTGCTGGCACAACCATTTATGACAATCTGGGCAACCCCGTCGAAGTGGTCGGCGTGCTCGAACGAATGCACGGGGCCTGGGTCGGATGGGACCAGTTGGAGAACGTCGTGCTGGTGCCGCGTGTGATGCCGACTGATTCCACTTACTACATCGTGCGCACTGAGCCCGGGGAACGCGATCGGGTGATGCCGCAGGTGGAGCAGACTCTGCTGAGCACCAATGATCGTCGCATCGTGAAGTCTCTTCGCACCCATAGCGAGATCAAGGACAATAGTTATATGGGCGACCGGGGTATGGCTATCGTTTTGTCGGTCGTCGTCGGATTGATGATTTTGGTCACGGGTGTCGGCATCGTGGGTCTGGCCAGTTTCTCCGTGCGCCAGCGGATCAAGCAGATCGGTACACGCCGGGCAATCGGGGCAAGACGTCGCGATATCGTCCGTTATTTTGTCCTTGAAAACCTGATGATCACGACGGTCGGCGTCGCCCTGGGCGCGGTGTTAACCCTTGCCGTCAATTATTTGCTGGTGGTGAACTTCGAACTCGAACGTCTGGATCCGGTGTACGTTCCGGCCGGCATCTTGGCGCTGTGGTTGCTCGGCCTGCTGGCCGTGGCCGGTCCGGCGAGGAAGGCCTCATCAATTTCTCCGGCCATAGCGACCAGAACAATCTGACTGGTTTGGCTCTGGTCTGCCAGGGCGGCAGGCCAGAAATCACCCCTCCGGCAATCGGCTTACGCGCCTGACAAGGTCTCAGCGCAGGCTGCGGCGCGCTTGACTACCCAGGAGCCAGAGGCGATCACCTGACCGCCTCTACTCCAGGTGCGCAGGCCGAAAACACGCCCTCGTCCGGGTCCTTGTCTTCACCCATCTCGCCCCGCCCTCAAGCTTGGCTCGCCGCACCAACGTAGTAGTATGCGCTGGTCAGCCCGGCGCAGCGCGGCACAGGCGTCGTTAGCGGTGTGTCGCTGGCGGCCGTTCGGCCATGCTGACAAGCGGTCCGTTAATCTGTTTTGGGAAAAGTCACCTATGCGCATGTCGGTCGAGAATCTGAGTGACATCCGGGCCTGGGCGCTGCGCAATCAGGACGCCCTGCCGGATCTGGCGCTGCGGCTGGTGTTCGCCAGCGATCTGGCCAAATCGGTCATCGAGCAGGATTCCGCGACCGACCTGCAGCGTATCGTCGAAGTCGGCTATGACATCGCGAATCTGATGTGGCGCATCCGTCAGGCCAGCGGCTATCACCCCAGCCAGGAACCCGAGGCGGCGGGCAGTGACCTTGCGGCCGGCACGAGGGTATTCGTCGACGCAATCCGTCGCGGCATCAGGGACACCGCCGAAATTATTGAATACATCGACAGCAAGATCGGCAAGTCAATCGAGGTCAGTGAAGTGGTCGGTCAGGACGATGTGCTGGAGATGCCCGAATTCGCCTACCGGACGATCGAGATCGGGATGGACGCCGGCGCCTACACGTTCACGGACACGGGCAAGCATCCCTGTCGCGCATCGCGGATCAAGAATCTGGCTTCATCAATCAGCAAGGCCCGGCGTATTTAGTGGCGTATTTAGTATTGAGCCGGTCAGCTGAGCATCTGTATTCTGACGATTTCAGCGCTGCTGTGTAGCGACCGCCCACCTATTCCCGCATGGCCGGGTAGTCGATGATTGCGGCCGGCGGCCAGACAAATCCGGCCTCTTCGATACGCTGGCGAAACACCGGTGCCGCGGCGAGATCGAATGGCGCGCCGCACATACAATCGAATACCACTGACCCGAGCATCAACTGGCCGTTTGGCAGCTGATCAAACCAGCTCGCGGTCTGGTTGGCAGTTTCACGGTCGCCGACAATGGCGCTCAAAATGAGCCGGACATACATCCTCCGCCATCGGCCGGAACTCTCAATCGCTTTTTTGGCCTGTTCCCGTGCATGTGCGGTATCCCCGGAGGCGGCGGCGACATAAGTCAGGATGGTCGCACGGCTCCATGAATCATGACTGCTGGCCCGGTCCGCTGCTTCGTCCAATTTACCCATCGCGAGCAAGGCCCTGACCGCGATGTCCTGAAGAAAGTCCGCATCCAGACCCAGCGCGAGACCACGATCCGCAAACCCCAGGGCCAGCTCAGGCTGTCCAGACCAGAGCGCCGCGGCTGCGGAATTGAAGTAGCTGAAAAAATCCAGCGGATCGCATTCAATGTACGCTTGATTCTGGATCAGGGCCTGATCGGCAAACCCCCACGCGGGTGCCATCTGGATCCACACGCCTTCGTCGCAAGTGGTAAACGCCAGTGCAGACGCAAAACGTTCCGGCAAGGCGCCCCAGTTTGATGAGGCCAGCGTCCGGTCGACTTCAATCAATGCCTTCTGTGCGGGGCTGCGGGCATACGTGCTTGCCGCGGCCAGATCATCCAGGTAATTGACGCCGTGTGCGTCGCGCTCCGATGGCGACACGTCCTCGGCTGTGGAACCGTGAGCATGCACATCGCTGCGCAGGAAGTAGGCATCGGCAAAACGGGGCTCGAGCCGGATCGCTTCGGTGAACAAGTCCGCTGATTCTTCCAGCATGGGCATGTCGATCTCATTGGAATGGGCATCGTAAAACCGTTCCCGACCGCGCTGGAAGTAAATGAAAGCCTCTACGTTGCGAACGCCGGCTGAGAGCATGCGCTCTCTCTGCGCGTCATCCATCACCACACCCAGGGCCCGGGAGACGCTCTCCGCAATATCGGTCTGCACCTCGAACGTATCCTCGAGAGTCCGGTCATAGGTCTCCGACCACAGATGGTATCCGTCGTCAGCGCGGATCAATTGCGCGGTGATGCGGGCCTTGTTACCCGAGCGGCGCACGCTGCCCTCGAGCAGATGCGCGACGTTCAATGCCTCGCCGACCTCGCGCAAATCCGCGTTCTTGCCCTTGAACTGAAACGAAGAGGTGCGTGCCGTCACCTTGAGGTCCGGAATGCCGCTGAGCACGTTGAGGATTTCCTCAGACAGACCATCTGCAAAATACTCGTTTTCCTTGTTACCGCTCATGTTCACAAACGGCAATACGGCAATCGATCGGTCTGGCGCAGGCGCAAATTTTGCCGCGACCAGCGCTGCCGGGTCGGCAGCGGCTTCTTCTTCCGTGGCCGGCATCTCAGCGACCGGCGCGGTTTCAGGGACCAGCCGGTCCACCACCACCGCGGCGATTGCCAGCAACAGCAGCGCAACGATCAGCGCATTGATCTTGCGACTGGTATGCGCGGCAATGGACTGTCCGGGGTCGAGATCTTTCTCACGCTTCAAGCCGTCCGGCGTGATCTCAAAGATCCACGAGAAGATCAACACCAGCGGGAAACCGGCCGCCAGGAACAGCACCACGGCTTTGCCGATCCACTCCGGCAACCCGAGCAACGACACGCCGACATCGGCGACCTGCAGAATCAGCCAGGAGGCGATGACGTAGAGCATCGCGACCCTGAATACATTCCGACGCTTGAGTTCTGCGAATAGGGACATTGATTCTTGTCGGCTTGCGGGGTCCGCCCCGGATGATGGAGCAAGCTCCGTGATTTGTCGATTGTGAGGGCCTGACGGCAGAGCGATGCGCGCCTCATGCATCCATATGCGTCAACCCAAATGTATCAACTCATATGCATGACCAATAGGCGCGCGCCTATTTTTGGCGACTGCGCGCGGGCCGTGGCTTCGGCAAACGCTGCAGGCCGCTGCGCATAACAATCCGGAGGGCGGGGCCACTTCCCTGGCTGGTTGATCTGGTGTTGGTGTGCAAGAAATTGCGCAAGAGAGTTGGAAGCGGAAGTGGTGGAGCCGAGCAGAATCGAACTGCCGACCTCCTCATTGCGAACGAGGCGCTCTCCCAACTGAGCTACGGCCCCACTTCCGGCGCGCTAGTTTACCACTGCGGAGACCTCTGTCCAGCCACCCCTGACAGCTTCTGTATTGAGGGGTATGCTTGCCGATTGCCTGGTCGCCGGAGCCTTGAGTGAACCCGAGTATTCGCCCCGCCACGCCCGCAGATCAACGGGTGGTGGTTGATTTCAACGCCCGCCTCGCCGAAGAATCGGAGGGCAAGACACTTGATCCGCAGCGCCTGGAGCCCGGAGTGCGATTGGGTTTGGCCGATGCGGAGCGCAGTGTCTATTTCATTGCAGAATGGGATGGCGCGCCCTGCGGTCAGATCATGTACACGCTGGAATGGAGCGACTGGCGCAATGGCTGGTGGTGGTGGATACAAAGCGTCTACGTGAAACCAGAGTTCCGTAGCCGCGGCGTATTTTCCAGCCTGTATCGACACCTGGTCGCGCTGGCCCGTTCGCAGACCGATGTTTGCGGCGTCCGCCTCTACGTCGAAACAGAGAACGAGCATGCTCAAAACGTCTACCGGGCGCTCGGCATGGACATGACCGGCTACAGGGTCATGGAATTACCATTTACCGGAGAGTCCGAAACTGGAGACACAGAACCATGCTGAAAAAAGGTGATCCCGCACCGGCCTTTGACCTCGCTGACCAGGACGGCGAGCGAGTGACGCTGTCGGGCCTGTTGGAGGACGGACCACTATTGCTCTACTTCTACCCGGCGGATTTTACCCCTGGATGCACCAAAGAAGCGTGCGAGATCCGCGACATGCATGAAGACATCTCCGATGTGGGTATCCGCGTGGTCGGGGTCAGCCCCCAGGACGAAGCCAGCCACACACGATTCCGCAAGCGGCACAGCCTTCCGTTTACGCTATTGGCGGATCCAGACAAAACCGCGGTCAAAGCCTATGGCGTAGACGGTCCGCTCGGCATCAGCGTCCGGCGGGCCACCTTTCTGATCAATACCGACGGCGTTATCGAGGACGTCGTGCTGGCCGATCTGCTGATCGGCCGACACAGCGACTTTATACGCCAGGCCGTCGCGCAGTACCGGGGATAAGGACCGACCGGCATCAGCCCTGCAGCGTCAGCGTCACCCGGCGGCGGTGCGCGTGTTGCCGGTGCTCCCACAAGTAGACGCCCTGCCAGGTACCAAGATCGGCGCGGCCCCCCGCTACTGGCAGCGTCAGGCAAGGCTGGGTCAGGATGCTGCGGATGTGCGCCGGCATATCATCGGGACCTTCGTCGGCATGTTCATAGACCGGATCGCCATCGGGGGCCAGACGCGCCATAAATGCCTCCAGATCGCGCCGTACCGCCGGATCGGCGTTCTCGCACAGCATCAGCGAGGCACTGGTGTGATGGACGAACAGATGACACAAACCTGCTTGCAGGCCATTGTTCTTGATGTGATCCTGAATCAGCGCGGTCAGGTCGTAGGTTCCACGCCCGTTCGTCTCAATCGTTATTTTACTGCTATTAATCATATTGTTACGTCTATTTATTAAACTAATATCTATTTCATGAGCGTCGATATCAAGCGATGACCCCGGTCCGTTTTGCCAAATTGCGGCGAATCCTGCGCGCCCGCCAACCTGATCTCAGCGTGCTGATGGATTCGGTGCATAAGCCGCACAATATCTCAGCGATCCTCAGGAGTTGCGATGCGACCGGCGTATGCTGCGCGCACGCCGTGGATCCCGACGGCGACGTGTCCCGCAACCATATGGCGGCCGGAGGCACCGGACGCTATGTCGGTCTGGAAATCCACGACACAATGCATCAGGCCTGCGCGTTGCTCAAGGATCGCGGTTTTTCCATTCTCGCCGCGCATTTTTCTGATCAGGCCCGGGACTACAGGGAATTCGACTACACGCGTCCGACCGCATTCCTGCTCGGCGCCGAACTCGATGGCGTCAGTGCTGAAGCCGCGACGCTTGCCGATTCCCATGTGGTGATACCGATGGAAGGGCTGGTCGCGTCGCTCAACGTATCCGTTGCTGCTGCGTTGTTGCTGTTTGAGGCCCGACGCCAGCGGGAACAAGCGGGTCTCTACAAAGAAAGCAGGCTGCCGCAAGACGAATTCGACCGGGTGCTGTTCGAATGGGCTCAGCCCGGCATCGCCCTGCGCTGCCGGCAGCAAGGCCTGCCCTACCCGCCCTTGACGGACGACGGCGATCTGGCCGCAAACCCCTTCAACGCATGACCCGCGACTTGCCGAGCAGGCCCGACAACACTCAGCTTATCTGACCAGCAACGCTTATGGCTCGTAGTTCAGCCTGAGCACGCGGGTCTTGTCGAACAAACCTGTCGTCAACACCAGTAATTGAGAAAAGTCGGTGTCGCTGATCGGCTCGGCCTGACCACCCAGCGCCCGGATCAGTTCAGGCACGGTGTTGCTGTGCCCAACGACCAGGACGATCTCGCCTTTGTGCTGCTTTAGCTCGCGGACCAGATCAGCAGACGCTGTGGACGGCAACTCGATCAGCGGCGCACCGGTGACCTTTGCCACACCTTCTCCGGTTGCCCGGGTTCGCGATAGCTCGTTCACATACACCGCTGCGAGAGGAACGTCCTGCAAAAGTCTGGCCAAAGCGGCGGCCCGCTGCATGCCGTCCTCCGTGAGCTGGCGCTGGTCCTCATGGCCCACGGTGTCGGCATGGCGGACGAAAATGACTGTCACCGTGCCCATTGAGGTCCACAGCCAGCTGACCGCAAGCAGGAACATCAATCCGCCGAGCAGGGACAGCCAGACAGGTGTGAACAGAGGACGCCTGCGCAGGCTGCGATTCGACTTCTTCACGGGGCTGGCCCATCGCGCCGCGATGCATCCGGTTTCAGCACTTCGAAATCGCCTTCCAGCGTCGAGCCGGGCTGTCGCTCACGTTGAAATGGCGAAGCTCCGGGCGGACCCGCTTGTTTACGCTTGAACCACAGCACGATCGCAATGATGGCCGCGGCCACCAGCGCAGATACGAAGAATATGAATCCCAGAAAAATCGAGATGGCCAGGAGCGCCAGCGCGATCACACCCGCCAGAAAGCGAGCCAGAGGCCCTGGGGGACGTCCATTGATCAAAAAAGGATTGGGGGTTGGCATAGACTCCGGATTTTAACCCAGCGCAGCCCGCTTGAGGGATTCCTTCAGCTGCCGTCGTCCGCAGCCTTCCCGGCCGCAACCGGATGGTAGTAGCCGTCGAACCAGGTGTTCCAGGTTTCCCCACCATCGGTGGATTCCTCGAAAAACTGGCGGACGACACCATCGTCCATTGGCGTCCAGGTGCCGCGGAAATCACGTTGATCACCGCTGGCCAGATAGTGAATGCCGCCGGTCAGAACCATCGATTCTCCCTGCAAACCTCCGCGATACTGAATCTGAATGCCCAATCCATTCCAGATCTGCACCCACTCACGGGTATTGGCATCGTAATAATTGATACTCATGCCGGTGCTGCCGGTGGCACTGCTCCAGCGCTCCACGAGCACACAGCCCTGCTCCTCACTGGAAATCCGGTTGTTGCCATAGAAGGTGCCATCGCTTCCCTTTACCTCCCATGCGCCGACCCAGAAGTCGAACTGGCGAAACACAGGGTCGTATTCACAGGGTGCCGCGTTGCGTTTCATCTGATCCAGACTGGCCTGAAACCCGGCAACAGACGATAGCGGCTCCATCGCCGGATCATCGGTGATCGAAGACGGGTTCGAGAATCCCGCTTGCGCCGCATTGCTGAGCGCGGCAACCGCGAGCTCTGGCTGGCCGGTCGCGACTGCAAGCCGGGCCCGCTCGATATCCACAAACTGCGCGGGTATTCCGGCTGCCAGAGCCAGTTCCAGGTGTTCACCTGCATCTTGAAACCGCCCGACATGACGCAGGCCCGTTGCGAGCCGAAACTGGGCCTGGGCATTCTCTGGCTGCTCTGCAACCACCGCCTCATAGGCGACCACTGCCTGTGGCCATTGCTGCGCCTGGTAAAAACGGCCAGCCTCTTCGGCATCGGCCGCACCCGCATTTTGGAAGACAAGCGATACCAGCAACAGACAACTCGAAAGGCAAATCTTGTTTAGCAAGTTGGCATCCTCCGCGATGGTCAGACCCGGTTCCCGACCGGCTGGATAGTTCGGCTGCTTTTTTCTGCTGCTCTTTGCTACAGCTCTTTTCTACTGCTCTGGGGTTCCGATGCTCTTTGGTTCTGCTGCTCTGGCCAAAAACCAGCCCGTTGTTCATCGAGTATGGGTCCGGAATCAATATCAGCCTATCATTCTGACACGGTGGTCGACGCGCCGGTTCCGTCAATCAGGACAGCGAATATCAAGACCGGCAATAGTGGGATCCGGCATGAGCTGCCTTCGCGAGGTGGCCGGGATCAATGGACAATTACTCCGCTCGCGGATGTCGCGGTAGCTGGCCCGGCGTTTTAGCTACGATCTATAATCGAGGCATCGCCTGGCAATCAAACCGTCGGCGCCTGTATCTCGAGCTGATCGAAGGTCTGTGTTGATGATCAAAGCCGCCTTGTTTTTAGCCGGCATCATGCTGGCTTCCCAGGCCAGTGGCAGCGCCGTTGATGTGATAGCACGCGTGGCCCCGGACATACGGCCAAACGTGGTCAAAGAGGCGGTGGCCGCGATGGAATGCGCGCAGAGACAGGGCGTAGGCGTCGACGCTCAGCGACTGGCGATCATCGATTACACGATTCCGTCGCGTCAGCCCCGGATGTGGGTGGTGGACATCGAGACACAGAAATTGCTGTTCGCCGAGCATGTGGCCCATGGCCAGGGGTCGGGCTTTGATATACCGACCGAGTTCTCAGACCGGGAAGGTAGTCATCAATCGAGCCTTGGCTTGTTTCTTACGGATAACTCATACCAGGGTGCGAATGGTTACTCGATGAGGCTGCACGGTTTGAGCAAGGGCTATAACGAATCGGCAATGCGTCGGGCGATTGTGATGCACGGTGCCTGGTACGTTAATCCGCAAGCGGCTGCGAGCATGGGCCGTCTGGGACGCTCCTGGGGTTGTCCGGCAGTGCGTACTGAAGTTGCGATGCCGATGATCGATATGCTGAAGGATGGCAACTTTATCTATGCCCATGGACCTGGCACGGAGAACCTGACCAGGTGCGGGGTCGATACCCTGGTTCCGGCTCAGCAAAAGAATTAACCAGTCGGCAGGCAAAAGCAGACAAAGACTCGGGCGGCCCTTCTCTGCTGATGCGCCTTTCAGCGAGTGTCAGTCACTGGCAGCGGACGCTGGCTCCTCGGGTGACGAACTAAGCACGGCCAGTTGCACCCCGGTCGTGCTCTCCAACACCGGTTCATCGGTCACCATCAGCGTGCTACCCGGCGTCAGCACCGGATTCAGCACGTAAAGAAATGCATCCGGCAGATGGACGCGTCTGGTCGCAGTGGGATCCAGAGGTCGGTCTTTGTCTCCCATATGCCCGGTAATGCCAACACCAACCCAGTCGGGCCGCTTTGAATCAGTCGCTTCTGCCGGGCTGTCTCCCTTCGCTGCCGACATCACGAAGGCGTGCGTTCCCAGCGGGATCTCGGGATCATCAATCGTGATGGCCGAACGGCCGATTTCCACTCCGTTGCGCAGCACGATAACGCGCTTGTCGTATCCACTGAGAACGATCGAAACGGGACCTGTAGCCGACTTTTCAGGTTCCCAGCGGTAGGTCTCCGTCACGGTCAGGCGCGCGGTCTCTTCTGGCGCACCCGCCGCATTGACCGGCACCAGTAAGGGAGGATGATCCACGTCGGCCGGTTCGGTGCTCTGGCTGGCAATGACGACGGTCATGCCCTTTGGCGAAACGCTAAACAACAGGCGGGCAAACTCGCTGGGCAAGTGGACGCAGCCGTGCGACTCCGGATAGCCGGGTATCCCGCCTGCATGTAGCGCGACCCCATCCTGGGTCAGTTTCTGCGTATAGGGCATCGCCGCGTTGTGATAAAGACTGGAGTGGTGGTCGGCGTCTTTGAGGATGGTATGGAACACGCCGGTCGGTGTCTCATGGCCTTTCTTGCCGCTACTGATCGTACTCTCGCCGATCTCCACCCCGTTGCGGTACGCGTAGGCACGCTGCTCGTCCAGGCTGACCACGACCAGGATCGGGCCTTCCGGCGCTACTTCGGGTGCCCAGGTGAATTGACCGGGCTTCAGGTCCTGAGTTGGCGTGTCATAGGCCACTGGCGCTTTCGCACCCCAGAATGGCGCCGCCTGTATCTGGGTGGAAATTGCAGCGATCAGGCATGTGGCAAGCATCATGCGGGTCAATCTCATGGGGGCTCTCCTGGCAAGGGTCACATACAGCGCGGTTTGCTTGATCGACAGGTACAGGGTTTTGCAGGTCATCACCGATCAACCGTACAGGCCTGACAGCCCTGTGCGTACGACCTCGTACTCTATCGAAAAAAAACGCTCCAGACCTGGCCTTTGTGCCGGCCAGGCTGGAGCGAATCCGTCACAAGGGTCCGCTGCGTGTGCAACGAGCCGTGTTAGTCGCCGGTGTAAGGCAACGGCTCCTGTTCGAAGGTGCTGTCATCAGGCGCCTTGAGGGGCGATTTGAGCGTGCCCGGCATAATCTCGAAGCCCAGCTCGAACTGGATCAACGTGCTCTTGAGCTGCTCGAGGACCTCACGATTGCCTTCGACTTTCACCTTGCCGGCATCGATCTGCTGATCGAAGGTCACGGCGCCCATCATCACCGGTTCCAGATCGACGCGATCGATGGTCAGGGTAAGGTCCGGATCGCTGGCCTGCTGCCCCTTGATATTGGTGAGCACGGCGTTGCTCATCTCAACCACGAATTCCTCACCGTTATCCGGGGTCAGCAAATTGATCGTGAACGCCATGCCATCCGCTTTATCACTGTCCATGCGTATCCCGAGGAAGTCCAGATACAGGTCCGTGGTCATTGCACGAATCAGATCAGGGCCACCGGTCTTGGCGCTGGCGCCTTCCGGGATGCCAGAGCGTAGTTCCAGCGCTGCCGCCAGGAAGCTGTTGCGCACGCTGGGGCTTTCCTGCTGGTAGCCATACTGCTCGAATGCGTCGGCGAGCAGGTCCTTGGCTGGCTGATTTGCCGGCTCCGCGTAGACCAGCTTGTTCAGGATTTCCTGCGCATGCCGATACTTGCCTTCGTCATAGAGTTCCTGCGCCTTGGCGATGATCTTTGACGAGCCGCCCATCATCTCGACATACAAGGGTGCGGAGTCTTCCGGCGACAACGGGATCAAGGTCGTCGGGTTTGCGTCCCAGTAGCCCAGATAGCGGTTGATCACCGCTCGGCTGTTGTGCTCCATCGAGCCGTGATAGCCGCGCGTGAACCACTGCTGCTGCAGACTTGGCGGTGGCTCATAGACATTCTGTATCTGGTTGATAGTGACGCCCTGGTTGGCCAGGTGCAGCACCTGGTTGTTCAGGTGGGCGTACATGTCGCGTTGCCCGCGCATCACTTCCTGGATGCGCTCATTGCCGAAACGGGGCCAGCTATGCGCACTGAACATGACCTGGGCCTCCTGGCCATAGCGGTACAAGGCTTCGTTGATCTGCTTTGACCATTCCAGCGAATCGCGCACCAGGGCCCCGCGCAAGGTGTAGATGTTGTGGATCGTCGCAGAGATATTCTCTGCGGCCCAGAACACCTGCATGTCGGGGAAATAGGTGTTCATTTCTGCCGGCGCCTCGGTGCCCGGCGTGTTCTGGAAGATCATCCGGACGCCGTCGACGGTCATCTCTTCGAAGTCGTCCTCGACGATCACATTCGGCTCGATCAGACCGAGATTACCGGCCGCGGTGTTCTTGCCGATCGACTGATCCACATGGCCATACGGGCTGGCGGGCAACAGCACGCCATATTGATAGAACATTCTCCTGCTCATCGCGTTACCGGCGTAAATGTTCTCTGCCACCGCGTGGTCCATAAAGCCTATCGGCGCAATTATCTTGACCTTACCGCTGCGGACATCCGCCTCATCGACTACACCCCGCACACCACCAAAGTGATCCGCATGGGAGTGCGAATAGACAACCGCGACGACCGGGCGCTCGCCCAGCTGTTCATTGACGAATTTGAGGGCAGCGGCAGCGGTCTCCTTGGCGGTCAGCGGATCGAAAACTATCCAGCCGGTTTCCCCGCGGATAAAGCTGATGTTTGCCAGATCGAACCCACGCACCTGGTAGATACCGGGGATGACCTCGTATAGACCGTAATTCATGTTCAGGATGGCCTGACGCTGCAGCGAAGGATGGACGCTGTCGAAGTCTTTGCCCTGAAGCAGGAAGTCATACTTGCCCATGTCCCAGGCCACATTGCCCTTCTCAGCCATGATCTGGGTGTAGTCCGGGGCAGCGATAAAGCCCTTGGACTGCTCTTCGAAATCGCGCTTGTCCGCAAACGGCAGGATCTTTCTTTGCTGCTGCTGTTTCTCGATGGTGTACTTCGAGGGGAGCTTGCCCTTAGGGCTGAAGTGGCCGGTGTCTGTTTCGGCCAGGCCGGCGGATGACACAGCGAGCAACGCTGCGATGCCGAGTACGTTCAGGAACTTCATATCGGTCTCCATGATGAGTGTTTTCCTCAGGGTCAAACCGTGAGGAATGGCAGCGTTCGACGGCAAAAGCCAGCAAATGATTCGGCCCTGGGCTGTCATTCTGTCTCGCTCCAGGCAGCGCATCAGAACGCCTGGGATGACGCTTCTGCCGGGGAAGCCTCAAGTTTGAATGGCGGGCGGCTAGCAAGGCAGTCAAAATTCTTTGCCGGCGCATAGGAGAACACAGGCATCATTCATGCGTCTAATGCATTCTCTGTGTCTTTCTGATAGATTTTTTGCATTATGCCCACGCTTCGACAACTCAATCATGCGCAGACGCTTGCGAGCCACAGACACTTTGGTCAGGCCGCCGCCTCGCTGCATCTCTCCCAACCCGCGCTGACACGGAGCATCATGGCGCTTGAAGCCACGCTCGGCGCGCAGTTGTTCGATCGCACGGCTGGGGGGGTCGTACCCACATCGTTCGGAGAAAAATTGCTCGCCAGAGCATCCGTCATCCTTGCCGAGTCGGCAGAACTGAAGCGTGAAATGGATGCGATGTTGGGCCTCGAGTCTGGCTCTCTGGATGTGTCGATGGGGCATTATCCTTTGGAGATACTCGGCCCTGAGGCCGGCGCCGCGCTGATCACCCGTCACCCCGGTCTGCAGCTACGTCTGCGTAGCGGCGACTGGCGGGAAGTCACAACGCGTATTCTGCAGCGCGAGTCCGAGCTGGGGATCGCCGAAATAAGCGAGGCAGCGGCGGATGATCGGCTCGAGGTCGAGCCCTTGAGCCGGCACCGGATCTATCTTTACTGTCGTAGCGGTCACCCGCTGACCCGCGGCAACGACCCGATCCGGTTCCGCGACCTCCTCACCTATCCCTGGGCCACCAGCCGCGTACCCAGACGCATCGCGGGAGCGTTTGCCGGTGATGATCTTCGAGCCGGCCAGACAGACCCGGCCTCCGGCGATTTCGTTCCCGCCGTCGAGGTCGAGGTCTCGCTGGCGTCGCGGCGCCTGGTGGCGAACTGCGACGCCATCGCGGGTGAGCTTCTGGTTCAGATCGAGCGCGAACTCGACGCCGGATTGCTAAGTCTCGTGCCATTTCAGCAGGACTGGATGCGCCTGAATTACGGCTTTATCACGCTAAGAGGTCGCACCCTTTCACCTGCAGCCCGATCGTTTATGGAAGAAATACGCCAGCTTGACCGTCAGGTGGCTGCCAAAGAACAGACCTTGCGTGCCAGATTTGTTACCGGGTTTTGACCCGTGATCAACAGGACGCAGCAATAGCCCCGCTCTCTTCGAGCCTCCGCCCCCTGATAATTAAAACGGCCCCATGCAGGGGCCGTCTTAATTATTGGCGGAGAGGGAGGGATTATTCGCCGCTACGCGTTCCATTCGTCGGCTGCGCCAACTCTGGGTCGAACCTTCGGCGTTTCTCTGTATTTCAGAGGCTTAGAAAGGCGCCGTGTCCAGATCGCGTCTAACTCGAACGCGTTTTCTCGCTTGGCTTTGAATCGATAGACCTGATCGGTAGCGCGCTCAGCCGTCCCACTGAGCCTAGCGGTCATGGTCCCCCTGTAGGCCAAGCGCTATTGCGCATGCTTTCTTGGATCGTCATCCCCGACGATGCCTCAGCAGAGTGAATTTGGCGAATTTAGGACAGTGACCGTAACCTCCGGTCTCGAAGACCGATATTTCCATAACGGCGATGAGGTTTCGGAATTAAGGTCACTGTCCCTAAACTACCCAAGTTAAGGTCACTATCCCTAGGCCCCCCTCTAAACTCCCCCGGACTTTGAATCAGGAAAAGTCAACCTTATGAGTGAATTCGAGTTCTTATCCGTCCTGGTCTCGATCATTTTCGGCTTAGGGCTCACTCATATCCTGAGAGGGTCCGTCAGCCAGTTATTTCGTAGCCAGGCCCTGGATCTTCGACTTGCCTATGCGGGGTTTTTCGTCGTCGTTCTCGTCCTGAACTGGTGGGTGTTTTTCAGCTGGAGGAAAAATGAGATCTGGAGCTTCGAGCTTTTCCTGGCACTGGTGCTCTGGGCAATCTCACATTACGTCGTGGCGATCACATTGTATCGACCCGACGATGCGGAATCAGATAGCCGGTTTCAACTGCATCTGTTTCTGCTGGCGTTCGTCGTAGCGGGTTTACTGGATATATTGCAGACCGCGAGGGAGGGATTATTCGCCGCTGCGCGGCTCACCCCTCAAGGGGGCCGCTCACGGCCTGCGGCCGCTCCGCGTTCCCTCCGCCGGCTACGCCGGCTTCGGGTCGAACCCAAGGGTTCTCATCGAGCCTCCGCACCCTTGATAATTAAAACGGCCCCATGCAGGGGCCGTCTTAATTATTGGCGGAGAGGGAGGGATTATTCGCCGCTGCGCGGCTCACCCCTCAAGGGGGCCGCTCACGGCCTGCGGCCGCTCCGCGTTCCCTCCGCCGGCTACGCCGGCTTCGGGTCGAACCCAAGGGTTCTCATCGAGCCTCCGCACCCCTGATAATTAAAACGGCCCCATGCAGGGGCCGTCTTAATTATTGGCGGAGAGGGAGGGATTCGAACCCTCGAGCGGGAGTTACCCGCTGCCGGTTTTCAAGACCGGTGCATTCGACCACTCTGCCACCTCTCCGTGCTGAGCGAGATCTGTTGTAATTCGCGCATTCTCCCGCGACCCGGCGCCGCCCGCAACAACGTGAGCTAATTCTTAGAAGTCCTCCACGCTGCGGTTTATACTGCCGTATCGTTTTTTGAATCCCGCGCCAAGCGAGAAAGCCTTTTGCGACTCTCCAGCCCCATCATCGCGCTGCTTCTGGTTCTTCTGGCACCCATTGCGGCCGTAGCTCAGATCGAGCCGGCAAAATTGGAGCCGGTAGACGCGATTGCGGCACTGGACGAGCTGGAACAGGAGCTGGCCGTCATCATCGACTCGAAGGATGACGAGGATGAACAGGCGCTGGCGAGCCTCCGTGTTACCGCTGAGCAGTATCTCGCCAGCGGCCAAACCTGCGCCGCGAGCTCTGCGCCCCGTGTTACGACTCTGCAGTCCGAACTGGCGATTCTTGGAGAGCCCGTCCCGGACGAAGAAATCGATATCTGGGAGCAGCGCAAGAAGATCAGTGAGGAACTGGGGCGCGTGACTGCGACCCGATCCAACTGCGAGCTCCTCGTGGTCCGTGCGCGCCAGCTGATGAATGAGGCCGACGCAGCACTCAACGAAATCTCGGCACAACGCATGTGGAGCCGTGGACCTTCTCTGCTGGCAGAGATTGGTTTTGCGCTGAGTGGCTTGCGCCAACTCCCTGGCCCGGAGGAACTTGGCGCGCGCTGGCAGAGCCGTTTTGATCTTTCGGTCCGCGCAACCTTGCTGGTGGCGGTGATCCTGGCGACGCTGGGTTTCCTCGTCGGCACCAGTGTAAAGCGGGAATTCGAAGCGTGGGCATCGCGCAACAAATTTGACGAAGGACCGCCGCAGTTGCGGCATCTGCTATTGCGGCCGCCCTCGCAAAACGCACCGTTAATGATGGTCGGCGCCACGTTGAGCGGAGTCACTTACCTGGCGGCAAGCGAGCCAAGCCAGGATCTGCTGGTGATGCGGGTGGCATTGAGCCCGCTACTGATCGCTGTCGGCGTTGTACTGATCCGCTGGAGCACCAACCGGCTGTCCCCGGCGACGATGATCAAGGGCATGATTGACCACGTGCCGGCTTTGCGCGCCCGCATGCGAGCGAGTCTGCTGACCCTCGTCGCGGGCTATGTCATCCTCGGCCCGAACTGGCTGGATGATCCGCCATCGCCGAATCTGCTGTTCGCCTACGTCCTGTTAAATCTTGCGCTGGCCGGCTGCCTGTTGTCGATCGTGTTGATCGCCCGGCGAGTGAGCGGCTTGCGGCCGAGATTCCGGATCTTCCGTCTTGTCGTGATTGTTTGTCTGCTGGTATCTGCCGGCGCTGACCTGATCGGTTACTACAATTTCGCCAACTATCTGTTGCGGGCGGTGCTGACCTCGCTGTTTGCGGCCTTCCTGCTGTGGCTGCTGCTGTGGATGAGCGGCTCCACGGTGGCCGCAATCTCCAAGGGCGGCACGCCGATGGCATACCGGGTCCGCTCCTGGCTGGGACTCTCGCCGTCAGATCCGCAATCGGGCCTGGGACTCTACAACCTGGCTATTGACCTTGGCCTTTGGATCACTTTCCTCTATGTCGTCGCCAATGCATGGGACAACTCCGGCAAGTTTCCGGAATATGTTTCCAGCGCCATTCTCGAAGGGATCGAGGTCGGCACGGTGCGGATTGTCCCGATCCACATCCTGTATGGGCTGGTTGCCTTCGTCGGCATCCTGATCGCCACCGGCTGGGTCAAACAGTCGGTACAACGTCGCTATATCAGCCAGACCCGCATGGATCGCGGAGCCCGTGACGCGCTGCTCAAAATCACCGGCTATGTCGGCTTCGTGCTGGCCACCCTGATCGGTCTGAAGCTTACCGGGATCAGCTTCGCCGGACTTGCCATCGTCGCCGGTGCACTGTCGGTGGGTATCGGTTTCGGCCTTCAGAACATCGTCAACAATTTTGTCTCCGGGCTGATCCTGTTGTTTGAGCGACCGATCAAGTCAGGTGATTTTGTCACCGTAGGTCTGGTCGAAGGTACAGTAAAACAGATCAGCATCCGCTCCACCGAAATAGAAACGCTGGACCGGCAAAACGTGATAGTCCCGAACTCGGAGCTGGTGTCCCAGCAGGTGACCAACTGGGTCTTGCACGATCCGCACGGGCGTCTGCTGATCAAGGTAGGCGTCGCCTACGGGTCGGATACAGACAAGGTCCGCGAGGTGCTGGTCGGCGTCGCCAATGAGCACCCGCAGGTGCTAACTGACGGCGTCAGCGCGCCCAAACCCAAGGCGCTGTTTATGGGTTTCGGCGACAGTTCACTGGACTTTGAATTGCGGGTCTGGATACGCCAGATCCGGCAGAGATTCGACGTCACCAGCGATCTGAATTTTGGCATCGACAAGGCGTTCCGCGAGAACGGCGTGGAGATCCCCTTCCCACAGCGGGATCTGCATTTTCGAAGCTGGACCGAATCCGCGCAGCCGCCTGCACTGCGGCGCAAGGACGATTGAGTACCCTGCTGGCACCACTCGGGCTGTTCCTCGGCCTGCTGCATATCATCGCGGACTATCGCCATGCCTGGCGCCTGACCTATGTGCTGAAGCCCTTGACGATGGTCTGCTTTGTCCTGATCGCGGCGCTGGTTGTACCGGCAGATGCGGTCTATCGGAATGGCGTCGTGGCCGCGCTTTTGTTGTCGCTGGCCGGCGATATCATGTTGATGCTTCGACCCGCCCGCTTTGTCGCCGGTCTGATTTTTTTTCTGCTCGCGCACCTGCTCTATATCGCCAGTTTCTTTCGCCTGGCAGACGGACTCTGGTGGCCGGGCCTCCTCGTTCCCGCGCTGGCCGGGCTGGTCATGGCACGAGTCCTTTGGACCCCCAGCGGTGGGCTTCGGCCGGCGGTGCTGGCGTACATCGCTACCATCGTCCTGATGGTGGCCAGCGCCGCGTCAGCCTGGTGGAGCGCCCAAGCCAGCGGACAACTGGTCAGTGGAGAATTGATCAGCGGGTATTTGATGATACTGCTTGGTGCAGCCCTGTTCATGGTTTCCGACGCAGTACTCGGGTATGCGCGATTTCGCCAACGCTTCTCATCCGCACAGGCATTGATTCTCGGGACTTACTATCCTGCGCAGTGCCTGCTGGCAGTTTCAGTGGGCCTGATCCCGCCGATGACGCAGAACACCATCCTGTAGTGCGGCCAGTCGTGGAATCAGCACACTTGGGCTATTCTTTGGACATCAATAACCACCAATAACCACAAGGAGCCGCCAATGGCCTCGACCCTTCTGATCCGGAATCTCCCGGACACGATCACCGAAGAAGCGCTACGCGAGGCGCTGGGGCAATACATCCCGATCAAAGAGATCGAATTGATGCCGGACCCGGCGCCCGCCACCAGCGACAAACAGGCGGTGGTCCATGCGGAATTCAGTACCTTCGAAGCTGAAAAGTTTGCCCAGCGTTTCAATGGACGCATGGTCGAGGGACGCAAGGTTGCGGTGTCCGCGATGCTTTTTATGGGGTAACGCTAACGAGCCGGCAAATGAACAAGATCACCCGGATAAAG
This sequence comes from uncultured Gammaproteobacteria bacterium, assembly GCA_963704875.1. Classification (GTDB taxonomy): domain Bacteria; phylum Pseudomonadota; class Gammaproteobacteria; order Steroidobacterales; family XN24; genus CAMYOC01. The sequence goes on from CAVPIA010000007.1 coordinate 146,525, forward strand.
ACCGTGATGACACCATTCCCGCATTGGATCGATGCCGATGAGCCATTGCTCGCCGCGCGCGACATGATGCAGGAGCTTCATGTGCGTCATCTGCCGGTAAAGGACCGCGGCGAACTGGTCAGCGTGGTCACCGACCGCGACGTGAAATTCGCGCTGGACCCGCAATTGGGATTGCCACCCAGGGAAGCCATGCGGGTAAGGGATATCTGCGTATTCAGTGTCTATACCGCAGACCTGGAAAGACCGCTGTTCGAGGTCCTGGAAACCATGGCCGAGCGGCGTATCGGTTCTGCGCTGATCACCAGAAACGGGACTCTATGCGGCATTTTTACCGCCACTGATGCGTGCCATGCTTATGGCAAGGCGCTGCGTCAGGCGCAAATGCCGGCGAGCGACCCAGACGCGGCCTGATCCGCGGTGGGCCACAAGCCGGGCCAGGCCGGGCCAGGCAGATACGGCTCAGACTGGCCCGATCTGATCGCATCCCATGTAAGGGCGCAGGGCCCTTGGAATTTCTACGCTGCCGTCAGCACGCTGATAGTTTTCGAGGATCGCAACCAGACATCGACCGGCTGCGACCCCCGAACCATTAAGCGTGTGTACCAGCTCCGGTTTGCCGGTTTCAGGGTTGCGCACCCTCGCCTGCATGCGTCTGGCCTGGTAGTCCAGGCAATTACTGCAGGAGGATATTTCGCGATACGTGTTCTGTCCTGGCAACCAGACCTCAAGATCATAGGTCTTGGCGGATGCTGCCCCGACGTCCCCACAGCACAACTCGACGACCCGATAAGCCAGCCCCAGCTTTTGCAATACGGTTTCCGCATGTCCGGTCAGCGTCTCCAGGGCCTGAAACGAGTCGGCAGCACGGGTGACATGGATCAACTCCACCTTTTCGAACTGATGCTGTCGGATCATGCCCCGGGTATCCCGGCCGTGTGATCCGGCCTCGGAGCGAAAGCAGGGGGTATGGGCCACCATCCGCAATGGTAATGCCTCGTCTTCAAGAATGGAGTCGCGCACCAGATTGGTGGCCGGTACCTCGGCGGTCGGGATCAGAAAGAAGTCGCCGTCACCCTCGATTTCGAACAGATCCTCGCGGAACTTCGGCAGCTGACCGGTCCCGGTGAGTGCGGCGGATTTGACCAGATATGGCACGTAGACTTCAGTGTATCCATGCTCTTCCACATGCAGATTCAGCATGAACTGGATCAACGCCCGGTGCAGACGGGCAACCTGACCGCGCAGCACGACAAAACGAGCTCCGGAAATGCGTGCCGCGGACTCGAAATCGAGCAAACCGAGATCCACATGATCCTTCGGTTCGAAATCAAATGTCGGTTGTTCTCCCCAGCGACGAAGCTCCCGGTTATCTGACTCGTCAGCGCCGTCAGGCACGCTGTCATCGATCAGATTCGGCATCTCCATTGCAATCTGATTGATCTCCTGCTGTGCTGATTGCAAAGCTTCTTCAGCTTTCTTTAGCTGTTCCCCCAGATCAGCAACCTTGCTCAGCAGTGGCTGAATATCCTCACCCGCAGCCTTGGCCTTGCCGATTTCTTTTGATTCCCGATTGCGCCGGTTGCGCAGCTCGTCGGCCTCGATCTGAAGGCTTTTTCGCTGCGCGTCAAGCGTGCGAAAATTTTCCGCGTCCAGCGCATAGCCGCGTCTGGCCAGATTAGTCACCACAGCATCGAGATCAGTCCTAAGCATCTTCGGGTCGAGCATTTCAGAGTTCCAGTAAGAGGTTTGTCGACTGCCGCGGCGCGCACCAGGTCCGCTGAAAGCGACGCCTCAGTCTGTTTTCTTGTTCCGCTTGTCCCGGCGTGCTTGCTGGTCCTGCGCGCGCAATCGCTCCAGCTTCTCGGCGATACGGACCTCGAGACCCCGGGGCTGGGGATGATAATACGTGACCGGCTCCATGTCCTCGGGGAAATAGTCCATACCGGCTGCAAATGCATCGTCTTCGTCATGCGCGTATCGATACCCGCCACCGTAGCCCAAGCCCTTCATCAGGCCAGTGGGCGCATTGCGCAATGCCAGTGGCACCTCAAGCGAGCCGCGGTTTCTCACATCTGCAGACGCCGCCTTGAACGCAGTGTAAACGGCGTTACTCTTTGGAGCGCAGGCGAGATAGACCACCGCCTGCGCGAGCGCCAGCTCACCCTCAGGGGTGCCAAGGCGCTCGAAGGCGTCCCAGGCGGCAAGCGTCATCTCCACGGCCCGCGGATCTGCGTTGCCGATATCCTCGCTGGCCATGCGCACGACCCGGCGGGCGATATAGGCCCGGTCGCAGCCGCCATCAAACATGCGACAAAGCCAATACAGCGCCGCGTCGGGACTGGATCCGCGCACACACTTGTGAAGTGCCGACATCTGATCATAGAAATCTTCGCCCCGTTTATCGAAGCGGCGGCTGCCGCCGGCTACGACATCGGCGAGCGCCTGATCGCTGACCCGCAGGCCCGCAGACGATTCCTCCGCCAGTTCGGCAGCAAGTTCAAGGAAGCCGAGAGCGCGGCGCGCGTCACCATCCGCTGCCTCTGCGAGCAGCTTCAGTTGGGACTCGTCCAGCACCAGTTGTCCAGCGCCGGCCACGTCTGCCAGCGCGTCGCGCAAGATCGCTGACAGCTCCTGCCTGGACAGGCGTTTGAGCACATAGACTCTGGCACGCGACAGCAGTGCCTTGTTAAGCTCGAACGAGGGGTTTTCGGTGGTCGCGCCGATAAACACCAGCGTGCCGTCCTCCACATAGGGCAAGAACGCATCCTGTTGCGACTTGTTAAAGCGATGGACCTCGTCGAGGAACAGCGCGGTGCGCCGATGTTGGCTCTGCCTGAGTCCTTGCGCCTCGGCAACAGCGGCCCGTATGTCCTTGACTCCCGCCATCACCGCGGACAGCGCGATAAAGTGGGCACCACAGGCATGGCTGATGATCCGGGCTAGCGTGGTCTTGCCGGTGCCCGGCGGGCCCCACAACACCAGCGAGTGAAGCGAGCCGCCGTCGACCATCAATCTCAGCGGCTTGCCCGGTGCCAACAGATGGGCCTGGCCGTGAAATGTACTCAGATCCCTGGGCCGTCGGCGGTCTGCCAGCGGACGAGGATCGGATCCTGACTCAGCTTCCATACCTGTGCGCCATGTCTACCGGTCCTGACCGCTGGTGAAATTGAACATGTCCTCGATCCGGGCGCACCAGCCATCAGCGAAAACGGAACCGACGAGCAGACCGATCGCGATGCCAGCGAGATTGGCCAGGGCGTCGTAGTACTCGGCGTGACGATGGCCGCCGAGTCCCTGCAGGACTTCGATCATCACACCGAATGCAAACAAAGCCAGCAGAATCAGCCAGAAACGTTTACGCGGATACAGACCAGAAAACCAGAATGCCAGCGTGGCGTAGGCACTCACATGCCCCAGCTTGTCCGACCCGGTCATCGCCGGCGGCGACGGCATCAGCGACAGACCAAGGACCAGAGCAATCAATCCAAGGCCGCCTAACCACCACCACGTTGCCCAGCGCAGCCGGTATGTCGATGCCACCGCGAAGTTCAATCGCCGGCGCCGATGACATCCACGCCGGGCGGAGGCGTAAAGTGAAACAGAGCAGGATCCAGCGTCTGGTCCCGACGCAGATCGGAGAATTCGATCAGGCTGCGTTGCCCGATCCCGTCCAGCAGTTCCATGCTCACGATCTGGCCCTCGCGCAAACCGACTTTCAGCGATTCAAATTCGGGACTGGGTTGCAGCGGCAACAGCGTCACGAAATCCAGCTCGCCGACCCGGACAATTTCTCCGACTGCAAAACTCTCGTCGAGCTCTGCGTCACCGCTTAGCAGCATCGCTGGCGTGCCCCGCAGGGATTCATCCACGGCACGGACCGTGACCTGTTCCAGATCACTGTCATACATCCAGATCTGCTCGCCATCCGAGACGACGAGTTGTTCGCTCGGCTCCCGGTAGTCCCAGCGGAAACGACCCGGGCGCTGCAGATAGAACCGTCCGCTGCTGATCTGTGCATCCTGGATTCCGTCGCTCGCCAGCGCTTGGGAAAAATCAGCTTCCAGTGTTGTCGTGCCGGAGAGGAACTCGCGCAGACTGGCGACCGCCGGATCTTCCTCGCCCATTGCGGTCAACGTGATGGCCGCCAACAGCGGAACCAACAGCCACTTAGTTTGCTTGAACATGATCAGTTTGGCCTCCAGACGAGGGCAAAGGTTCAATCTTCAGGCGGCGGCGGGGCCAGAACCTGACGCGAACCGTTGCTCTCCAGCGGCCCGACAATCCCTGCGTCTTCCATCGCCTCGACCATTCTTGCCGCCCGGTTGTAGCCGATCTTGAGACGGCGCTGGACACCGGAAATCGAAGCCTTGCGCGTCTCGGTGACAATACGCACCGCCTCGTCATACAGCGCATCCATCTCGGAATCATCGCTGCCACCCCCGTTGTTCGCACTCAAACCCGGCACGGGTTGGGATGGGCCTTCCAGCACCTCGTTAAGATAGACCGGAGCACCGGATCCGCGCAGGTGTTTAACCACCCGATGGACTTCCTGGTCTGACACAAACGCGCCGTGGATGCGTTGCGGCACCGATGTACCCGGCGGCAGGTACAGCATGTCACCATGCCCCAGCAGCGCTTCGGCACCCATCTGGTCGAGGATGGTCCGGGAATCGACCCTGGCAGAGACCTGAAACGCGATTCGCGACGGGATATTCGCCTTGATCAAACCGGTGATCACATCCACCGACGGTCTTTGGGTGGCCAGAATCAGATGGATACCCGATGCCCTGGCCTTCTGCGCCAGGCGGGCAATGAGCTCCTCCACCTTTTTGCCGACGATCATCATCATGTCGGCGAGTTCATCGACGATAACCACAATAAACGGCAGTGGTGCCAACGTCGGCGGTTCTGGCAACTCCGCGTCGTCGAGGACCTCGGGTGGCGTATACAGGGGATCCGGGAATGGCGTACCGCGCTCGATCGCGTCCCCTACCTTGCGGTTATAGCCACCGATGTTGCGCACGCCCAGCGTCGCCATCAGGCGATAGCGCCGCTCCATCTCGGCCACACACCAGCGCAAGGCGTTGGCGGCCTCATTCATGTCAGTAACAACTGGCGCCAGCAGATGGGGGATGCCCTCGTACACGGACAACTCGAGCATCTTCGGGTCAACCATGATCAAGCGCACATGCTCGGGGGTGGCCTTGTACAGCAGGCTTAACACCATGGCGTTGATCGCCACGGACTTGCCCGAGCCGGTGGTGCCGGCGATCAGCAGATGCGGCATCTTCGCCAGATCGGTGACCTCGGCATTACCGCCGATATCTTTGCCCAGGGCCAGCGCAAGTGGCGATCGCAACTCGTCATACGGTCGCGATTTCAGAATCTCGCCGAGCGTGACCAGTTCGCGTACCTCGTTCGGTATCTCCAGCCCAACGAACGACTTGCCTGGAATAACTTCGACTACACGTACGCTGATGGCAGACAGCGCGCGGGCAAGGTCCTTCGCCAGATTGCTTATCTGGCTTACCTTGACCCCGGCCGCCGGCTGCAGTTCGAAGCGGGTGACCACCGGACCTGGATGCACCGACACAACTTCTACTTCCACCCCGAAGTCGCCCAGTTTCAGCTCAACCAGGCGTGACATCGCTTCGAGCGCGTCTTCGGAATAGCCTGCCTGGCGCGCCGGCGGGTCATCCAGCAACGAAAGCGGCGGCACTTCGGCCGCGGCCGGCGGATCAAACAGCGGCACCTGCCGCTCTTTTTCGACGCGCTCGCTGGTCTGCGCTTTTGGCAGCACTGGCTCAATCCGTGGTGGTTTCCGCGCCGCTGCCTTGCGCGTCTGACGTCTTACTTCTTCATGTCGGGTCTGGGCGGCCTTGCGCCCCTGGATAAAGGTCTTGAGCGCGTCGATGCGATCGCCGGCCCACGCGACAGAGCGCAATGTGGCGTGACCCACGTGATCCATAATTGCCAGCCACGACACGCCGATAAACAGCGATACACCTGCCAGCCATAATGCCAGCATCAGCAATGTCGCACCGAGGAAGCTCAGCGCTTCGGAGAGACTCTGACCGAATGCGGCGCCAACCACTCCGCCACCGGTATGCGGCAGTCCCTGGCCGGAAAAATGTAGCGCGGCAAGTCCACAGCTTGCGGTCAGCGTCAGCAGGAAACCGGCGCCGCGCAAACCCAGATCCCGGCGGCTGATTGGCTGCGCCTCGGCCCGGGTGCGAAATACGATCCAGCCGGCATAGGCAAGCATCAGCGGAAACAGGAAAGCCGGCTGGCCAAACAACAGAAAAAACAGATCCGACAGATAGGCGCCAACCGGGCCGATCGCATTGGCGACCCGTTCGCCGGTGCCGGTGTATGAAAAGCCCGGGTCTTTTGGCTGATAGGTCGCCAGCGCGGCAAACATGATCAACGCCAGCGCAATAAATATCCACAATGCGCCCTCGCGCAAGGCGCGATGAGTAGACAGACCGAGGATTGCGCCACGGGACTTGGCTTGAGATGCCCTGGACAAATTACGAACTCACTAAAGCTTTATAACGCAAGCTATTGTTTATGAAGAGCAAACTTTAATTGATCAGCGGCCACTTCTCAAGCGGCACCGGCGCCGCTGCTGACGCCCGGTCTTTGATCGCTCCGCCTTTTTACATACCATTGCACTCGCTGTCATCTCGCTGCTTTGGTCCCGGGCCTCGCGTTCCGGACCAGGACCGACGGGATTCGCTCCCCGGGTATCGGTCGGGGCCAGCCGAAAGGGCGCCTCGTTTGAGGCCAAAACGTGAAAAACACAGGACAGATCAGACCATGAGCGAAACCCGACACTGCCGGCTATTGATCCTCGGCTCCGGCCCCGCCGGCTACTCGGCCGCGGTTTATGCGGCCAGAGCTAATCTCAATCCCGTGCTGATCACCGGGGTCGAGCAAGGTGGCCAGCTGATGACGACAACCGATGTAGAGAACTGGCCGGGTGACCCCGAAGGTCTGTTGGGGCCGGATCTGATGGAGCGCATGCGTAAACATGCGGAACGCTTTGATACCGAAATGGTGTTCGACCATATCCACACCACCAATCTCAAGCGTCGGCCGTTCTTGCTCAAGGGCGACAACGGCGATTACACCTGTGATGCTCTGATCATCGCGACCGGCGCGACCGCGCGCTATCTCGGATTGCCGTCGGAGGATGCGTTCAAGGGGCGCGGTGTATCGGCATGCGCGACCTGTGACGGGTTCTTTTATCGCGACCAGGAAGTGGCGGTGATCGGTGGCGGCAATACCGCGGTGGAGGAAGCCTTGTATCTCTCCAATATCGTTTCCCGGGTCACGCTCGTGCATCGCCGGGACAGCCTGCGGGCGGAAAAGATACTGCAACAGAGACTGTTCGATCGTGCCGACGATGACGGCAATGTCAGTCTGCTGTGGGATCATGTGCTCGACGAAGTACTCGGAGATGACAGTGGCGTCACCGGGATCCGGGTGCGCAGCACCAAGGATTCAGAGCAGACCCGGGAGATCCCGTTAACCGGTGTTTTTATCGCCATCGGTCACGCCCCAAATACCGGAATATTCGACGGTCAACTGGAAATGGCCGGCGGCTACATCAAGGTCAAATCCGGACTCAAGGGTGACGCGACTGCCACCAGCGTGCCTGGTGTTTTCGCTGCCGGGGATGTCATGGATCAGATTTACCGGCAGGCAGTGACCTCCGCGGGCACCGGCTGCATGGCGGCATTGGACGCGGAAAAATACCTCGATGCGCTGGCCGAACAGCCGGCTGAGGATGCGGAGACCCCGGCCATAGCCGCTGTCTGAGTGGTGTCCGAAGACGCGTCGATCGGTGCTCGCATACTCCATTCTATCGGCGAGATAGCCGCGCCGGACTGGAACGCTCTTCAGGCCGGCCCGTCACCGTTTCTGCGGCACGAGTTCCTGTCGGCGCTGGAGAACAGCGGTAGCGCCTGCGAAGCCACCGGTTGGTCACCAAGACATCTCGTGCTCGAGGACAGCAAGGGTCAGTTGAAAGCGGCCATGCCCCTGTACCTCAAGGATCATTCCTGGGGTGAGTTTGTGTTCGATCATGCCTGGGCTCAGGCATATGAGCGCACAGGGCGAGACTACTATCCAAGACTGGTCAGTTGCGTGCCGTTCACGCCGATCACGGGTCCGCGACTCCTGCTCGACATGGATACCGGATTTGAACCGGCCTGCGCGCGCGTGCTGGATACCTGCCGGGCACTGGCCGGACAAGAGCGCGCCTCATCGCTGCATGTGTTATTTCCAAATGCATCCAACGTTGCCGGACTGGAGCGCGCGGGATTGATGTTGCGCAAGGATTGCCAGTATCACTGGCAAAACCGCGACTATCGGAGTTTTGACGATTTCCTTGCACTGTTTCGCGCGGACAAGCGGAAAAAGGTCAAACGTGAGCGCCGCCGGGTTCAGGAGGCGGGGATCAGCTTTCGCGTAGTTCAGGGCGCCGATATCAACGCTGCCCTGCTCGACCAGGTCTATCTGTTGCACTCAGCCACATTCCTGGAGCGCGGCCAGAGCCCCTACCTGACGCGCCGCTTTTTCACCCAGCTTCAGCAGGGCTTGCCGACCGCACTGGTCCTGATCCTGGCGCTTGAGAAAGAGGTTCCGGTGGCCTGCGCGATCTGCCTCCAGGATGATGCGACCCTGTACGGCCGCTATTGGGGATGCAGCGAGCGCTATCACAGTCTGCACTTCGAAACCTGCTTCTATCAGGGCATCGACTACTGTATCGAACAGGGACTTAAGCGTTTTGAACCCGGCGCTCAGGGCGAGCATAAATTGCGCCGCGGATTTGAACCAACCGCGACCTGGTCTGCCCACTGGCTCGGCGATCCGGCGTTTGCATCGGCGGTGGACGACTACCTGAACCGTGAACGGGAGTGGATGGACGCCTATATCCATCGCGCACGGGACCAATTGCCGTTTCGCCGCGGCAGCCCTGCCTGCGACCCGGCTCGCTGATGATCCCCTGGTTAAAACCGGCGCCCGAGGAAGACTGGTTCCCGGACTCTGGCAGCGCGATGCATGAGCCCAACGGGCTGCTCGCCGCAGGTGGCGATTTGTCTCCACGCCGTCTGCTCGCCGCCTATCGCCGCGGCATTTTTCCCTGGTATGAAGCCGGACAGCCGATACTCTGGTGGTCGCCGGATCCACGCACCATCCTGTTACCTGGTTCGATGCATATATCGCGGCGACTGCGCCGGCGTCTGCGCTCTGAATCGTTCGAGGTATCGGTGGATCAGGACTTCGCGGCGGTGGTCACGGCCTGCGCCAATCGTGGGGTCACATCGGAATCAGCGGGAATGCGCGACGGCGAAACCGGAACCTGGATCACGCCGGAAATGGTGTCAGGCTACACCCGTCTGCACCGCCTGGATCACGCGCACTCGTTGGAGATCCTTCGACAGGGTGATCTGGTCGGCGGGATTTATGGCGTTACGCTGGGGCGCGTTTTCTTCGCCGAGTCGATGTTTAGCGGAGTCACCGACGCCTCCAAAATTGCGCTCGCCTGCCTGAGCGGGCTGCTGCAACGGCATCGTTACGCGATGATCGACTGTCAGTTGCCATCAGCCCACTTGACCAGTCTGGGCTGCGTCGAGATTCCGCGGGTAGAATTTACCCGGCGCATCGAGAAATACTGCACTGACTCGCCCTCGCCCATGCAGTGGCGACAGGCGGCGATGCCGGTGGCCACGCTGTGTCAGCGCTGCGACAGCGTCTGAGCAGGGCACGGGCAAATTGCAAACCTCGGCTGGATTCTGCACAATGCGCCCGCTTTCGGGCTAAGCCCGGTCAAATCAGTTGGCAGATGGCAAAAGAAGAAGCAATTCAGATGGAAGGCAAGGTCGTGGAGACCCTGCCCAACACGACGTTCAGGGTTGAACTGGAGAACGGCCATGTGGTTACCGCCCACATTTCCGGCAAGATGCGCAAGCACTACATCCGTATCCTGACCGGCGACAAGGTCACCGTTGAACTCACGCCCTATGACCTGAGCAAGGGCCGTATTGTCTATCGCACGCGGTGAGGTCTATCGCACGCGCTGAGGTTCTGAGCTCAGCTGCCGGCTGGCACCGGTGTTTCCGATTCCTGCGATTCCAAGGTCAGAGATTCCCCATCCGGCGCCACCAGTATCCGGATGTGTCCGCCTGAAGCCAGGCTCCCGAACAGCAGTTCCTCAGCGAGCGGCCGCTTGATCTGCTCCTGAATGACTCGCGACATCGGCCGCGCTCCCATTTTGGCGTCATAACCCCGGTCAGCGATCCAGGCGCGCGCCGCATCGTCCAGTTCCAGCGTCACCATCTTGTCCTGCAGCTGTGCTTCAAGCTCGACAATCAGCTTGTCCACTACGCGCACCACGGTATTGCGGTCCAGCGACTTGAACTGAATGATGCCGTCAAGGCGGTTCCGGAATTCAGGCGTGAACAGCTTGCGGATCGCTTCCATCCCGTCGCTGCTGTGATCCTGCTCGGTGAAACCTATTGACGGCCGGCTCATATCCTGAGCGCCGGCGTTGGTGGTCATTACGATAATCGCGTTGCGGAAATCCGCCTTGCGTCCGTTGTTGTCGGTCAGGGTGCCATGATCCAGCACCTGCAACAGCAGATTGAATACCTCCGGGTGAGCCTTCTCGATCTCATCCAGCAGCAGCACGCAATGCGGGTTCTTGGTCACCGCCTCGGTCAGCAAGCCGCCCTGATCGTAGCCGACATAACCCGGCGGCGCTCCGATCAGACGAGACACAGTATGGCGTTCCATATACTCGGACATATCGAACCGGATCAGCTCGATGCCCAGACACATGGCCAGCTGCCGGGTGACCTCTGTTTTGCCCACACCGGTCGGACCCGCGAACAGAAAGCCACCTACCGGTTTCTCCGCATCGCGCAATCCCGAGCGGGCCATCTTGATGGCTGAACCCAGGGTCGCGATGGCCTGATCCTGGCCAAAAATCACCAGTTTCAAATCTCGCTCAAGATTCCTGAGCAGGTCGCGATCAGACGCCGAGACTGATTTTGGCGGGATACGCGCCACCTTGGCGACAACCGCTTCGATCAACTCAGACGTAACCTCAGCATGCTCGACACCCGCGGATTGCAGGCGCAGACTCGCGCCTGCTTCGTCAATTACGTCGATGGCCTTGTCCGGCAAGTGCCGATCATTGATATGCCTGGAAGACAGCTCCGCTGCGGCGCGCAAGGCCGCCTCGCCGTAGACCACACCGTGATGTTCTTCGAATCGCGATTGCAGACCCTTGAGGATCTCGACCGTCTCCTCAATTGAAGGCTCCGGCACGTCGATCTTCTGAAATCGTCTCGCCAACGCATGGTCCTTCTCAAAAATTCCGCGGTATTCCTGATAAGTCGTGGACCCGATGCAGCGCAATTGGCCGTTGGCCAGAACCGGCTTGATCAAATTGGAGGCATCCATGACGCCCCCGGAGGCCGCGCCCGCACCGATCACGGTATGGATTTCGTCGATAAACAGGATCGCACCCGGCTTTTCTCCCAGACTGGTGACCACGCCTTTGAGCCGCTTCTCAAAATCTCCCCGATATTTGGTGCCGGCGATCAGGGAGCCCATATCGAGGGCATAGATCGTGCAATCTGACAGCACATCCGGCACCCGTTCCTCCACGATCATCAGCGCGAGTCCTTCGGCCAGCGCGGTTTTGCCCACCCCAGCTTCACCCACATACAACGGGTTGTTCTTCCGCCTGCGGCAAAGGATCTCTACGGTTCGTTCGATCTCAAGCTGGCGGCCGATCAGGGGGTCGATCTTTCCCTCCTCCGCCAGACGGTTAAGGTTGCTGGTGTATTTATCCAGCGGGTCATCACCGGCATCGGCCTCTGCACCCGCTTCCGCGCTGGCGGATTCCTGAGTCTGTTCCGTGTCTTCCTCGATCTTGCTCAGACCGTGGGAAATAAAATTGATCACATCGAGCCGGGTGACGTCCTGCATGCCGAGCAGATACACCGCATGAGACTGCTTCTCGCCGAAAATCGCGACCAGGACATTGGTTGCCGAGACCTCCCGCTTCCCGCTCGACTGAACGTGGAACACGGCTCGCTGCAACACGCGCTGGAACCCAAGCGTGGGCTGTACTTCCTGTTCATCTTCGTCGGGCAGGCGCGGCGTCGTCTCATCGATAAACGTGATCAGGTCTTCGCGCAGGCGACCGATATCTGCACTGCAGGCGCGCAAGACCTCGACGACCGCAGGCACTTCGATCAGCGCGAGTAGCAGGTGTTCGACAGTCATGAACTCGTGGCGCTTGTCGCGGGCGCCGCGAAATGCTTCGTTCAAACAGAATTCGAGTTCGCTGCTTAACATGACTCAGGCCTCTTCCATGGTGCAAAGCAAGGGATGTTGATGTTGGCGTGAATATCCGTTCACTTGCGCAACCCGGGTTTCAGCTATTTCATAGGTATAGACACCGGCGATACCACGACCCTTGGTGTGCACTTCCAGCATAATGCGCGTTGCGCTGGTCCGATCAAGATTGAAAAACTGTTCCAGCACTTCGACCACGAACTCCATCGGCGTGAAATCATCGTTGAGCAGAATGACGCGGTACATCGACGGCCGCTTGATCTTGGGCCTGGCCTCTTCGAGAACCAGCCCGTGATCGGGTCCTATCTGCTGTTCTTTGTCTCCGATTCCCAAGGCGGGCTCCAGAAATTCCTGTCTTGCCAGAGTCTGGCGGTCGGTTCAATTGTAACGGCAGCCGTGGGGATTATGACAAGGCCCCGGAAAATGAGCACTTGTGACTGCCGCCGGGGTCCGATTATCATTGATCTGACTTATAAGGCTTTGTTCCTAAGTCGCGCAAATCGGGATTTTTTAAAAGATTTTTACTGTGTCTGACCTGGCAGCAAGAACCGCGCAATTTTTCCAGCAGCCGCCTCAGCAGATCTGGTTGAAGGCATCTGCGGTAGCACCGCCCTGGGTGGTGCTGGGTCTCGTTGTGCTCATCGCCTGGCAACTGGCACAGATCATCTGGCTGCTGGTTCCCGCCGGTCCGACAGCGTCGATCTCCGTGCCGACCGCCGGCACGGCAAGGGGCAATACCCAGACCGGACCCGCAGCAAACATCGAATACATCGTCAATGCACACCTTTTCGGGCGCTTCGACACCGCGACTGCCGTGGTTGACATGGATCCGGTGGACGCACCAGACACCCGCCTCAATCTGGAGCTGCGCGGGACAATCGCGGCTGAGGACGCGGATCAGGCGCTTGCGATCATTGCCGAGAGCAACCGGGACGAAAGCGTCTACGCGATCGGCGACGCCGTGGCTGGAGGCGCCTCACTGCATTCAGTGTATCCGGACAAGGTCATTCTGCGACGCGCCGGGCAACTGGAAACCTTGCGTCTGCCAAGAGCGGACGAGTCCGCTGGAACCAAACCCGCGGCCCGACGCAAGGCCACAGCGCCAACGCAGGCTGCCAGCATCCGAGAAATCGTTTCCCAGAGCCCGGCCCGGCTGACGGATGTACTCCGTCCACAACCGGTATTCCGGGACGGCCAGCAACAGGGATACCGGGTCTACCCCGGTCGCGATCGCCAGCGCTTTACCGCGCTCGGTCTGCGCCCCGGCGACCTGATTACCCAGATCAACGGCGTGGCTCTGGACGACCCGGCCCGGGGCATGGAGATATTCCGCAGTCTTGGCGACGCCAGTCAGGTATCGGTCACGCTGGAGCGCAGCGGGCAAGCTCAGGTTCTTTCTCTTGATACGTCTCAGCTCAGCGCCGACGACGTTACTGAAAAGCCGGCTCCGCGGAAAAGGGACGACGACGACGATGAATAGGGCAACATCGGGTAGCATGGGACGATCGGAAGTCAGCGATTCCGGCAATAACAGTGGGTTAGCGGCAAAGCCATGAGAATAATCAGACCACACCGGCAGCGATTAGGTGGCACTCTTGCCCTGCTGGCTCTGTCAGTTTTTTGCATAAACCCGGTGATCGCCCAGGCGCCGACCATCACGCCGAATTACAAGGACGCTGACATCCGCCAGATCATCGAAGCGGTCAGCGAAGTCACCGGACAGAATTTCATTATCGATCCCCGGGTCAAGGCGGAAGTGACGATGTTGTCTTCCTCGCCAATGTCACCGGATGCATTTTACGAAGCATTCCTTTCCATCCTTGAGGTGCACGGCTATGTCGCGGTCCCGGCAGGCGACCTGATCAAGATCGTCCCGGACGCCAACGCTCGTCAGGCACCCGGCCGGGACCTCCCCGCGGGACCTATGGGGCGTTCCGATGAACTGGTCACCCAGGTCATCCAGGTTGAAAACGTTGGCGCCGCCCAGTTGGTGCCGATCCTGCGTCCGCTGATTCCACAATACGGGCATCTTGCGGCCCACCCGGCATCGAACATGCTGATCATTTCCGATCGTGCAGCCAACGTAGATCGCATGATGCGCATCGTGCAACGCATCGATCAGGCCGGCGATGAAGAAATTGAAGTGATCCGCCTCGAACATGCCTCGGCCACAGACATCGTCCGTGTTGTGACCTCGCTGACCCAGGCGGCCAATCGAGGGGATAGCGCTTCAGCACCGATCGGCCTGGTGGCTGACGAACGTACCAACAGCGTGTTGATCAGCGGCGACCGTGCCGGTCGCTTGCGCACCCGGGCGCTGATCACGCACCTGGACACACCACTTGAGTCCGGTGGCAACACCCAGGTGTTGTACCTGCGCTACGCAGATGCTGAGGATCTGGCGACCCGTCTGAAAGAACAGATCAGTCAGCTGGTGCCGGGCGCGGCACCCGCCACGCAGGGCGGCTCACCGGCCTCCCGGCGTAATTCGGATGTAACGATCTGGGCCGACCCGGCGACCAACGCGCTGGTCATCACCGCGCCGACCGAGGCAATGCGCACCTTGCGTTCGGTCATCAGCCAGCTGGACATCCGCCGCGCGCAGGTACTGGTCGAAGCCATCGTTGCCGAAGTCTCCTACAATCGCGCCGCGGAGTTGGGCGTCACCTGGGCCGTTGACGGTAGCCAGGGCGGTAACCTGATCGGCCTGACTAATTTCACCAGCGCGCTGAACGTCGCCGATATCGGTGGCGCTGCCCTG
The DNA here is from genome assembly GCA_963704875.1 of uncultured Gammaproteobacteria bacterium. Taxonomy (GTDB): domain Bacteria; phylum Pseudomonadota; class Gammaproteobacteria; order Steroidobacterales; family XN24; genus CAMYOC01. Next base: position 161,664 of record CAVPIA010000007.1, read on the forward strand.
GCCGGCGACGACAACAGTCTGGCTGATGTTCTGCGCGCGATTCCTGATGGTCTGTCGCTGGCCGCAGGTGACTTTTCCGGCAGCACCCGCTGGGCCGCAGTCATAAAGGCGCTGCTGGGCGACGCTACAACGAACGTACTGGCCAATTCCTCGCTGATGACGCTGGATAATGAAGAAGCCGAAATTACCGTCGGTCAGCAGGTTCCGTTCGTAACCGGGCAGTTCACCAACACGGGCGCTGCGCAGGGCTCGGTCAACCCGTTCCAGACCATCCAGCGCGAGGATGTGGGTCTGAAGCTCAAGGTGACGCCACAGATCAACGAAGGCGACGCCATCATCCTCGAAATCAACCTGGAGAATTCCAATCTCAGTCGCGCCAACACTGGCGCGGTCGATCTGGTGACCAACGAACGCACGATCTCGCAGAAAGTACTGATCGAGGACGGCCAGTTGCTGATCCTCGGCGGGCTGGTAGACGACCAGATTATTGAGATCGATGAAAAAGTGCCGCTGCTGGGTGACATTCCCGGCGTCGGTAACCTGTTCAAGTCCCGCAGCTCGACCGTGAGCAAACGCACCCTGATGGTGTTCATCCGCCCGGTGATCATCCGTGATCGCGCCCGCGCGACGATCGAAACCAATGCCAAATATCGCATCATGCGCGAGATCCAGCTGGGTGAGAGCGAAGACGGCGATGTGCTGTTGATGAAGGGACAAGCCAGACCCACGATTCCGGCGTTGCCAGAGAATGCTGACGACGTGCCAGACGCCGTTGATGAAGAAGGCATTCCGGCCGAACCCGTGGGCGCACCCCTGGGTCTGGAGTAGAGAATGGCCGGCGAAGCGACAGAAGCGACAGCACAACCGGTCGCGGATTCTCCCGTCCCGCCCGCAACGGAACAGCCGCGGCGATTGCCCTTCTCCTTCGCCAAACGGCATGGCGTGCTCGTCTTGAGTCTCGATGCTGAACAGCCGCTGGCGGTGTTTCGCGAAGACGCCCGCCCGTCCAGCATCGCCGAGGTCCGGCGCGTGCTCGGGCGCAAGCTCAACTGGCGCAAAGTACCGGCGGATGAGTTCGACCAGCTGTTGCAGGAGTCCTACGAAAGCGGCTCCAACAGCGCGATGGAGATGGTCGAGGGACTGGAGGGCGAGGATGACCTGTTTCGGGTCGCCCAAGAGTTGCCAGAGCCTTCCGATTTGCTCGAAAGCGAAGACGATGCACCCATTATTCGTCTGATCAACGCCGTGCTCGGTCAGGCAGTCAAGGAAAATGCGTCGGACATCCACATCGAGCCATTCGAAAACCGTCTGGTCGTGCGTTTCCGTATCGACGGGGTGCTGCACGAGGTGCTGCAGTCCCGCCGAGCTGTCGCCCCGCTGGTGGTATCACGCATCAAGGTGATGTCGCGTCTGGATATCGCCGAGAAGCGCTTGCCACAGGACGGCCGGATTTCCCTGAAGGTCGCGGGACGAGCGGTCGACGTACGGGTATCCACGATCCCGGCCGGTCACGGGGAACGCGTCGTCATGCGTCTGCTGGACAAACAGGCCGGACGCCTGAAACTCGACAGTCTCGGTATGGCACCGGGCACCGAGCGCATGATCGATGAAGTGATCCGAAAACCGCACGGCATTCTGCTGGTGACCGGCCCTACCGGATCAGGCAAGACCACATCGCTTTACGCTGCCTTGGCCCGGATCAATGATCGCAGTCGCAATATCATGACCGTCGAGGACCCCATCGAGTACTACATCGATGGCATAGGCCAGACCCAGGTCAACACCAAGGTAGACATGACTTTTGCGCGCGGCTTGCGCGCCATCCTGCGTCAGGATCCTGATGTCGTAATGGTCGGTGAAATACGCGATCTGGAAACTGCGGAAATCGCGGTCCAGGCCAGCCTGACCGGTCACCTGGTGTTGTCCACGCTGCACACCAACACCGCGGTGGGCGCGATGGCCCGTCTGCGGGATATGGGGCTGGAGCCATTCCTGCTGTCCTCCAGTATCCTGGGTGTGATGGCGCAGCGTCTGGTCCGGGTACTGTGTCCGAGCTGCAAGATTGAAGCGCCGCCCAGCGAGACCGAGCGCCGCCTGCTCAATCTGCAGGATGGCGCTCATCCACCTGTTTTCCATGCCCGCGGCTGCGAGAGCTGCAGCGGCACCGGATATCGCGGCCGTACCGGCATCTACGAGATGGTTATGGTAGATGACGACATGCGCGGCATGATCCATGAGGGCGCCAGTGAACAGGCGCTGGAACGCCACGCCCGCCAGTTCAGCCCAAGCATCCGCGACGACGGCATCCGCAAGGTTCTCGAAGGGGCGACGACGCTGGAAGAAGTCGTCAGGGTTACCCAGGAAGCCTGATGGGCGCGTTTGAATACACGGCCGTCGACAAACGCGGCCGACAAAAACGCGGCGTTCTGGAAGGCGACACCGCCCGCATTGTGCGCCAGACACTGCGCGAACGAGGCCTGTTGCCGGTCTCAATTGACGAGGTCACCGAAAAGAACCCATCGGGCGGCGGCGGCCTGAATCTTCGCCGGGGCATCAGCCCGATGGACCTGGCGCTGGTGACCCGCCAGCTGGCGACACTGGTGCGCTCCAGTATGCCGCTGGAAGAGTCACTATTGGCGGTAAGTCAGCAGTCGGAAAAGCCGCGCCTGAAGAGTATCTTGCTCGGCGTCCGGTCGCGGGTCATGGAGGGGCATTCTCTGGCTGACGGTCTGGCTGAGTTCCCACAGGCGTTTCCGGAACTCTATCGGGCAACGGTCGCAGCCGGAGAGCACTCCGGGTTTCTTGATTCGATACTTGAGCGGCTCGCCGATTATGCAGAGAGCCGCCAGCAATTGCGTCAGCGGATCAGTCACGCAATGATCTATCCGATCATCCTGACGGTGATGGCTTTGCTGATTGTGTCCGGCCTGCTGGTCTATGTCGTGCCTCAGGTGGTGGGTGTATTTGAAAACTCAGGTCAGCAGCTGCCGGGGCTGACCGCCGGTCTGATTGCGTTGAGCGATTTTTTGCGCGCCAATGGAATCTGGTTGCTGATCGGCGTGGCGCTGTTTGCATTTGCCGTGCGCCGCTTGCTCAAACATCCGGGGCCCCGCCGCCGATATGATTCGGTGTTGTTGCGACTGCCGATACTGGGCCGCCTGGTTCGCGGCATCAACACCGCACGCTTTACACGCACCCTGAGCATCCTGGCGGCCAGCGGCGTGCCTGTGCTCGACGCGTTGCGCATATCGGCCGAGGTAATCAACAATATCCCGATGCGTGAAGCGGTCGACGAGACCGCGGTCAGGGTGCGCGAAGGCGCACCGATAGGCGCTTCGCTGGGTGCAACTCGTCTGTTCCCCCCGATGACCATGCATCTGATCTCCAGCGGTGAGGCCAGTGGCGAACTCGAGACCATGCTGGAGCGCGCCGCGATCAATCAGGAGCAGGAGGTCGACTCGCTGATTGCGACCTTGCTCAGCGTTATGGAGCCGGTGCTGATATTGCTCATGGGCGCCATCGTACTGGTCATCGTGCTGGCCATTTTGATGCCGATTTTCGAGCTCAATCAACTGGTCCGTTAAATCGGATCCACACCCTTTCCGATGTTTGCTGAACCGGGCTACGGTTGCGGTGGGATGACTTTCGGGCTATATAGCGCGCAGACACCGGATGCAGGCGCTGCGTTTCTTTCATTCAGTCGGACGATTGACAACTTATGGCCAAGGGCTCCAAAAAAGCGGAACCAGTCGAAGATCTCGACGAGGACCTCGAGGACGAGGACTCGGGCGACGATTTCGATGCGGATCTGGACGACGACGACGACCTGGATGATTCCGGAGAGCTCGCTGGCGTCGATATGCTGCTCAATTCGAAGGCCACGGATGCTCAGAGCGCTCGTCGCCGGGTGGAGGATTACCTTGAGATGAAACGGGCGGCGCGTGAGCTCGGTGACCTCGAGGATTTCGATTTCGATTAGCCCCGGCCGGGCATCGGTACCGATCGCTGGCATTGCGCCGAGTTAGTGGAAGTCGCGCGATCGCAGTTGCAGCCTTCCCAGCAATACACTTCGATCCCGTAATCGTTCCGCCACCAGATGCAGCACCTCTCCCTGCCGTTGCACACGGCCCGTCACCTCCAGCAATCGCGATGCCAGTAACGCTCGTCTCTGCTGCTCGGCAACGGTCTTCCAGACGATGACATTGGCGTGACCGGTTTCGTCTTCCAGCGTGACGAACGTCACACCACCTGCGGTCCCCGGCCGCTGGCGATTGATCACCAGACCCGCGCAGCGTACCCGGCTACCGTCATCCAGCTGCCAGAGGTCCGATGCGGAATGCACTTCTTCGCCCGTCAGCCGTTCTCTGAGCAGGCTCATCGGATGGCGCTCCAGACTCAGGCGCATACTGCGATAGTCCGCAACGATGTCCTGACCTTCGCTGGGTTGGCGCAATAGCGGCGTGCCTTCGGTCACCTTGCCATCTGCAAACAACGGCAGCGGGGCCTCCACGCCGGCCACGTCCCAGCGCGCGCGATGACGGTGTCCGGCCAGACCGCGCAATGCGCCGGCGCTGGCGAGCGCATCCAGGTCTTTCCGATCCAGCCCGGAACGATGCGCCAGATCGCTCACGTCGCGCCAGTCGCCAGCGCTACGCGCCAGCACCAGATCCCCGCTTCCGGCGCGAGACAGGTCCCTGATCAAGCGCAGACCGAGACGCAGCGCCGGCTCACCGTCCAGCGCCTTTTCCAGGGTGCAGTCATAATGGCTGTAGCGAACATCCACCGCGCGTATTTCGACGCCGTGACGCGCCGCGTCCTGCACGATCTGCGATGGCGCATAGAAACCCATTGGCTGGCTGTTGATCAGCGCGCAGGCGAACGCAGCCGGCTCGTGACGTTTGAGCCATGCGGAGACATAGACCAGCAATGCAAAGCTGGCCGCATGTGATTCCGGAAACCCGTATTCGCCAAAACCCAGGATCTGGTTGAAAATCTGGCGCGCAAAATGTTCCTCATACCCGCGCGCGCGCATCCCTTCAATCAGGCGCGCCTCGAACGGCCCCAGACCGCCTTTGCGCCGCCAGGCGGCCATCGCGCGCCGCAAACGATCCGCCTCGCCGGCGGTGAATCCAGCGGCGACTACCGCCAGCTCCATCACCTGCTCCTGAAAAATCGGCACGCCCAGCGTGCGCTGGAGTACGCCACGTACTTCCTCGCTGGGATAGCTGATCGCCTCCTCACCATTTCTGCGGCGCAGATAAGGGTGCACCATGTCACCCTGAATCGGTCCGGGGCGGATAATCGCGACCTCTATCACCAGATCGTAGTAACTGCGTGGACGCAGGCGCGGCAGCATCGCCATCTGCGCTCTCGATTCGATCTGAAACACACCAAGCGTATCGGCACGGCAGATCATGTCGTAGACCGCCGGGTCTTCCGCCGGCACGCTTGCCAGGCTCAATTGCCGGCCGCGAAAATCATGGATCAAATCGAAGCTACGGCGGATTGCGGAAAGCATCCCCAGACCCAGCACATCGACCTTGATCAGGCCCAGGGCATCGAGATCATCCTTGTCCCACTGAATCACCGTGCGCTCTTCCATCGCGGCATTCTCCACCGGCACCAGCTGGTCCAGCGTACCGGCGGCGATGACAAAGCCACCCACATGTTGCGAAAGATGGCGCGGAAAGCCGACCAGCTGTCTCACCAGCCAGAGCATCCGCGCGATCATCGGATTCTCCGGATCGAAACCGGCTTCCCGTACACGCGCGTCTTCGACCCGACGACCGTCCCACCACTGCATCGCGCGGGCCAGCTGATCGATCTGCAGTGAATCCAGGCCCAGAGCCTTGCCCACGTCGCGGATCGCGCTGCGTGGCCGGTAGCTGATCACGGTCGCCGCCAGCGCGGCGCGCTGCCGACCATATTTGCGATAGATATACTGGATGACCTCTTCGCGGCGTTCATGTTCGAAGTCGACATCGATATCCGGTGGTTCGTCCCGCTCGCGGGAGATGAAACGCTCAAACAACATGGACATGCGCGCCGGATCTACTTCGGTGATGCCCAGACAAAAACACACCGCAGAGTTGGCCGCTGAACCCCGTCCCTGGCACAGGATGTCCTGGCTGCGGGCGAAGCCGACAATGTCGTGTACAGTCAAAAAATAGGGCTCGTAGCCCAGCTCTTCGATCAGCGCCAGCTCGTAGTCGATCCGCGTACGCACCGCGGCCGACGCCCCCTCCGGCCAGCGCCGGGCCGCCCCCTGATCCGTCAACTGGCGCAGCCAGCTCGCCGGAGTATGGTTCTCCGGCACCAGTTCTGCCGGATATTCGTAGCGCAATTCGTCGAGATGAAAATGACAACGCCCGGCGATGCGGAGGCTTTCGGCCAATATGGCTGGCGGATAGATCTTTGCCAGCACATCGCGCGGCCGCAGATGACGTTCGCCATTGGCGAACAAGGCTTCTCCGACAGCGCCCAACGGTTGACGCAGACGGATCGCGGTCAGCGTATCCTGAAGCGCCCGGCGTTTGCGCACGTGCATGTGCACATCACCGCACGCCACTAACGGCAGATCCAGCGTCTGGCCCAGCGCCTGCAGGTGCCGCCGGCGTTGCAGCTCATCGCCATCGGCAAGCGACTCCAGCGCGATCCAGCAACGCCCGGGGAACCGCTCGCCCAGCCACTTGCCCTGCTCTGCCAGGGCCTCAGCGCCCGCCAGCCACAAGGCAAGACAGCGATCCAGCGCGCCGGCAAGATCTTCCCGGGTCAGCCGATAGTGACCTTTCGGCGCCTGACGTCGACCGCGTGTGATCAGGCGACACAGCTGACCATATCCCTGTCGGTCCATGGCCAGCAAAACCAGACGCAAACCATCTACCAGCCGGAACTCGCTACCGATAATCAGATGCAACTTGTGTTCACGCGCGGCCTGCCAGGCCCGGACCACACCCGCGACCGAACACTCATCGGTGATCGCCAGTGCGCGATAGCCAAGAGCGACGGCCTGCTCGACCAGCTCCTCCGGATGAGATGCACCGCGCAGAAAACTGAAATTCGACAGGCAATGGAGTTCCGCATAGTCGGGCGCCATCAACCAAACACTCCGTGCAGGAACCAGCAACGCGGCTCGCGACGTTCGCGGAAAATCCACAGGCTCATGCCCTTGCTGCTGAGCGCCTCGTAATAATCCCGGGATACATCTTTGCCGTCCCACCACCCGCTTTCGATACGCTCAGGCCCGCGGCGCAGCTGTAACGGCCCATCCATCCATGGCTGCGCGGCTCTGGTCGTCAGCAGGCGCGGCGCCTGCAGAATCCACAACGGGCGGGCTCGCCCGGCGATAGCTGCACAGCGAGTGCCCGGCTCTGCGTAATCCCATGCCGCCTCGGGACGATGCTCGGCAAGCAGACACAGACCTGTCACCGCGTCGGTGCCAAGCCGGGCGCGCAATCGATCCACCAGCCGGCAGACATCCTGCTGCGATCGCTGGCCGGCGCCGGTATCAAGTTCCAGTCTTTGCAAACTGCCCGGCAACGGCGTCAGCATGCCGCTGTGCAGACTCAGGCTAACGACGGGTGCGTGCAGACAAGCCTGCTCCAGCCGTGGTGACAATAACTCCGCCAGGAACGCAGCATCCGCTGTCGGTTCGGCAAGACCGAAAGGAAACCGGGTGCTGTCCCCGCTGTTGTGTCGGAACACGAACTCAGGGCGTTGCACACCTGCCTGGCGCCGACGCAGAAACAGTGCCATTTCGTCCAACAGGCGGCACATGCCATAACTGATCATGCCCCGGTCAAATGTTTCCTCGGGTAACTCGATGCTGCCACGATATCCGACCGGCGGGCTTACCCCCTGGCGCGGTTCAGCAACATGCCCCAGCGCCCGATCAAGATCGGCAAGACAACGCACGCCCAGACGCCGGGTAAAGCCATCCCGCGGCAAACGCATACAATCGCCGAGGGTCTGCACACCCATCCCTTCGAGCGCACTGCACTCGCGCCTGGACCAGTCAGTGCAGGACAACGGCAATCGTCCCAATACCCCGGGTAGCGCCGCAAAATCAGTAATGTGCGTAGCCTGCGTGGCTTTCGCCAGCCACAGGGCGGCACGCGGCGTGGGCGCGACGGCATGACGCACGCTGTAGCCGAACTCATCCAGGCCACTACAGATCTGTTCAGACAGGGCTTCCAGCCCTCCGAACAGCTTAAGACTGCCTTGCAGCTCGAGCAGCAAACGCTGCGGCTTCTCCAGGCTGACCAGCGAGGTGTACTGCATCGCCCAGTGTGCCAGGCGTCGCAAATGCCGTATCTCGCGGCGCACATCCCGTTGCAGAATCTGTAACTCGGGACACAGCGCCAATGCCGCGTTGAGCGGCAAACCGGGCACGATCCCCTGAGCTGCTGCGATGTTGTTGCAGCGACATATCCGGGCCCCGTGACCATCGCCCTCCAACACCGCCACAGACACCCGGCCAGGCGCGTCTGCGAATACTTCCAGCGGCAGCTGATAGCAATCCAGCGCCAGCCACAACTGACGACGCTGCGCCGCTCGTGGTCTGTCCGTCAGCGTGTCTTGCCCGGACCGTGGCGCGGGCCGTGGCGCGGGAAACAGGGGCAGTGAGGCCTGGGAACCGGACATGCAAACAACAGCGGCTTTCAGTGCCCGTCATGAGGGAATAATTCGCGCAGTGGCAAACTGGCGGGGCGTCCGCCACGGCTTTTGACCAGATTCAGACAACCGTGCGCGCCCGCACCCAGGTACAGTTTGAGCACTGCAGGTGAAGCGCCGCGCAGCGCCTCGGAGGGGCGGAACAAGATACAGGGTACGCCCTCGTCCTCTGCGGCCAGCTGCAGGCGCCGGAGCTGCCGGTGGGCCGCATTACGCGACCAGGCCAGCACAATCTGGCAACTGGCCGAGACCAGCGCCTGTTCCGCTGCCCACAGGGCTTCGCTGTCGATATCCGCGTGCACCAGAAGTAGCCGCGCCACATCGATACCGGCGCTTGCCAGTGCCGGCGCATAGGGGATATACGGCGGCGCAATCCAGGCGATCCAGCCTTGCGCGGCATGTTGTTCAGCGCTGAACTGCCGCAGCAAAGGCACAATCAACTGCAGCTCACCGGTGCCCCAACGCTCGACCACGATCTCGGTCAGCCCGGCCCGCGGCCAGCCACCACCCGGCAAGATCGCATCCAGGGCGTCATAACCGCTGGGGAAAACCGGTAGATCCCGCGGCGTCTGCCGGCCACGCCAGATGCGCGGATCCGACAGCAGGCCGTCGAGAGGATTCTTCATCCGGCCATATCCCGGCGCAGGACGCCAACCACAACCCCTTCGATCATCAATTCCTGCTCGCTCATGTCCACCCGGATCGGCTCGAAATCCGGGTTCTCCGGCAACAGCCAGACGATGCGACCTTCCTGCCGGTAGCGCTTGACCGTCACTTCGTCTTCGATACGCGCAACTACAATCTGCCGGCTGCGGACCTCGGGCGTGCGATGCACCGCCACCAGATCACCGTCCAAAATGCCGGCATCGCGCATGCTCATGCCATGGACCTGCAGCAGGTAATGCGGTTTCGGATAAAACAGCTCAGGATCTACCTGATAACGCGCTTCGATATGTTCCTGGGCCAGAATCGGCTGGCCCGCCGCCACCCGCCCCACGAGCGGCAAGCCAAGCTGTTCGCGCAAGGTGTCCTTGAGACGGATACCCCTGGACGCTCCGGGCAGAAGCTCGATAGCACCCTTACGCTCCAGCGCACGTAAATGATCCTCAGCGGCATTGGCCGATTTGAACCCCAGCGCCAGTGCGATTTCCGCACGGGTCGGGGGCATACCTTCGGTTTCGACGGCCTGGCGGATCAGTTCCAGCACCTGGTACTGGCGGGGGGTCAATTCGTACATGGCAAGCACCTGCTGTATGGATAGACAGTTACTGTAACTATATACAGCAGCCGATGACGCGCGGCAAGCCTTCTCATCCAGCGTGCCGGCACGACTTCAGGGACGGGCAGTGTTCGCGCCGGTCGCTTATGATTCGCGCTTTGGGGACCACCCCGCGAAGCCCTGCAACATCCGAACCCAGCGCCAGGAAGCATCGAACCGGGAGCGATAATGGCCAAACAGCACGATCCAGAAGCGATCATCATCGGCGCCGGCCATAACGGTCTGGTCTGTGCCTGCTATCTGGCCACGGCTGGCGTCCGCGTCACCATGCTGGAGCGCCGCCATGTGGTTGGCGGGGCCGCGGTGACCGAGGAATTCCACCCCGGCTTCCGTAATTCGGTGGCCAGCTATACGGTGAGCCTGCTCAATCCGCGCGTGATCGCTGATCTGCGCCTGGCCAAACACGGCCTGCGCATCCTTGAGCGGCCGATGAATAACCTGCTGCCGCTGCCGGGCGGTGACGCGTTCTCGGCCAAGGTCGATGACGCTGCCCTGCGCCAGGAAGTCGCCCGATTCTCACCCCGCGACGCCGGGCGTCTGGCTGAATTCCAGCACAGGCTGGAAGTTGTTGCCGATCAGCTCCGTGCGACCTTGCTTGAGACCCCGCCCGGCCCCGGCGGCGGTTTGTCGGCCTTGCTTTCGGCGCTGCGTCTGGGACGGCGCACCCACGCGCTATCTGCGACCGCACAACGTGACCTGCACGAGATCTTTACACGTAGCGCCGGTGAAATCCTGGACGACTGGTTCGAATCAGAACCCATCAAGGCGCTATACGGATTCGACGCAGTCGTCGGCAATTACGCGGGCCCCTATGCGCCGGGTTCGGCCTACGTGCTGCTCCACCATGCGTTCGGCGAGGTCAACGGCCGACGCGGTGTGTGGGGCCATGCGGTCGGCGGCATGGGCGCGATCACCGAGGCGATGGCCACGGAGGCGCGCGCAAGGGGGGTCACCATCCTCACCGAGGCTGAAGTCAGCCAGGTCAGGGTGGACGCTGGCCGGGCCAGCGGCGTGACCCTGTCCGACGGCCGTGAATTGTCTGCGGATATGGTCATCGCCAACGTCAACCCGCGGCTGTTGTATCTGGACATGATCGATGCCGACGAGCTTGATCCGGATTTTCATGGCCGCATCCGCCGCTACCGCTGCGCTTCCGGCACCTTGCGCATGAATGTCGCCCTGTCCGAGCTGCCCCGCTTTGACTGTCTGCCCGGAGATGGCATCCAGCCCGGACATCAGTCCGGCATCGTGATCGCACCATCGCTGAATTACATGGAGCAAGCCTGGCTCGACGCGCGTCAACACGGCTGGTCGAAACGTCCGGTGGTGGAGATGATGATCCCCAGCACCATGGACGACAGCCTGGCGCCAGAGGGACAGCATGTGGCGAGTCTGTTCTGCCAGCATTTTGCGCCGCAGTTGCCGGATGGCCGCGCCTGGGACGATCACGCTGACGAGGCCGCCGATCATGTGATCGACACCGTCACCGAATATGCGCCCAACTTCCGTGCCAGTATCCTCGGCCGCATGGTGCTGACCCCGACCGAACTGGAACGCAGGTTCGGCCTGATCGGCGGAGACATCTTTCATGGCTCACTGGGCCTGGACCAGTTATTCAGCGCACGGCCGGTGCTGGGCTACGGGGCCTATCGGGGACCACTCCGAGGTCTTTACATGTGTGGTTCAGGTACTCACCCGGGAGGTGGTGTTACCGGCGCGCCGGGGCACAATGCCGCTCGCGAGATACTGCGCGATCTGCGCAGACCCGGGCGCGGCCACCTGCGCAGCTGAGCTGCGCCGTTACAGGCGTCGCCACAGGGCCTGATAGAATGGCGGTTTTTGAGCGGATCATTGTCTGACCCCAAGGAGGAATATCATGACCACAGCCAGCGCCCGCCACATTCTTGTCGAAACCGAAACCGAGTGCCAGAACCTGATCGATCAGATTCGTGAGGGCAGCGATTTTGCCGATCTGGCCAAGAAACACTCAAAATGCCCTTCCGGTGCTAGCGGCGGCGATCTTGGCTCCTTTGGCCGCGGCCGAATGGTGCCGGAATTCGATCAGGTCGTGTTTAGCGGCGAAATCGGACAACCGCTGGGCCCGGTCAAGACTCAGTTCGGCTATCATGTACTTGAGGTCACCGAACGCAGCGATTGAGCGCTGGCCTCAGCGGCCATGAGCTTGGCGACTGGCGACCGGGCAAGGCAGGATGAGTCTGCCACCCGCCTGGACCAGTAGGCGACCATGGCGCGTGCCGGCACCTGGAACTATGCGATTTCTCTTGCTTAGAGACCGCGGTTTCTGTAGCTTGTCGGCGGCGAAATGCCGGTTTCTGCAGAATCGGCATTTCGGTTGATCGTTTTGTCACCCCGATATCGGAGATTTGATAATGAAGAACAGACTCGCACTTACCGCCGCTCTGGCGCTGATGGTCGGCATGACTGGCTGTGCCAGCACTGATGCCGTGAAGAAGGCTCAGGCAACTGCTGACGAAGCCAAGTCCATGGCTTCACAGGCTGCCAGCGATGCGTCTGCCGCCAAGTCGGCCGCCACCTCTGCTGAAGCCGCAGCTGCCGATGCCAAGCGCATGGCTGCCAATGCTCAGAACACCGCCAACAGCGCAGCCCAGGCTGCTGCCGGTGCACAGAGCTGCTGCAACGCGAACACGGAAAAGCTTGATCGCATGTTCAAGAAGTCCATGTCCAAATAAGGACAGCGTTCGCAACGAAGCGGTTTCGTTTCGTGAAAAAGCCGCGGCCACGCCGCGGCTTTTTTTTGCCCAAACACTGCCCCGGCAAATTCAGTCGGGCAGGAAATGCTTCAGAACCAGCAACACCCAGGCGGAAACCAGGGCGATACAGATCAGGTTGAGCCAGATGCCCGCGCGCATCATGTCGCGGATGCCGACATGACCGCTGCCAAACACGATGGCGTTCGGCGGCGTTGCCACAGGCAACATAAAGGCGCAGCTGGCAGACACAGCCGCCGCTGTCGCCAGCAACATCGGAGGCAATCCGACGCCCTCGGAAACTGCGGCAAATATCGGCACCATCGCCGCGGTCGTGGCAGTGTTGCTGGTCAACTCAGTCAGAAACACCATCAGGCTGGTGGCCAGAATCACCAGCAACACCGGGGATAGATGGTGATAGTCACTCAACTGCTGGCCGAGAAAGTCACTAACCCCCTGTTCCTGCATGGCGGCAGCCAGCGTAAGGCCGCCCCCAAACAGCAACAACAAGCCCCAGGGCACTCTTTTCATCGAATCCCAGTCCATGACCCGGCGACCATCACCTGCGGGGAGAAGAAATAACACGACGGCTGCAAGCATGGCGATACCGGTGTCGTTCAGATTCGCCAACGGGCGGTAGCCGGAAAACTCCATATGGTTGAGCAACGGCCGCGTTATCCAGAGCCCGGCCGCGCTCAAAAACACCAACAGAGTCCAACGCTCACCGGTGTTCATCGACGAGGGCATTTCTGCCAGACCGGCGTCACCGGCGAGCCTGTAGCCGACGCAATTGAACAGGACCCGGGTAAGCAACAGCCAGATCAGGCACAACAGGACGAGCACCAATGGCAGGGCAACCGCCATCCATTGCGCAAACCCGATGTGCACACCAAGCTGATCACGGGCAAACGACGCCAGAAACAGGTTCGGCGGGGTACCGATCAGGGTACCAATGCCGCCGACAGACGCGCTATAAGCGATGCCAAGCAGCAATGCCAGGCTAAACTGGCGGTCTGCAGGTTTAATGACCGCAGCATGGTGTCCCTGCTCCGTGTCACTGCGGTGGATGATGCTCAGCGCGATAGGCAACATCAGAATCGCGGTTGCGGTGTTTGAAATCCACATGCTCAGGAACGCGCTGACCAGCATGAAAGCGCCCACCACCTGATCGGCTCGATTGCCGACCATGCGCAGCGCACGCAACGCAATACGCCGGTGCAGGCCCCACTTTTCCGTTGCGATCGCGATTACGAATCCGCCGAGAAACAAAAAAATCAGGGGATTGGCGTAAGGTGCGGCCGTTGCCCGTCCATCGGCGATACCCAGCAGAGGAAATAGAGCCAGCGGCAGCATCGCCGTGGCGAAAATGGGTATCGCCTCGGTCATCCACCAAAGCGCCATCCAAACCGCCATGGCTGCGGTAGCGCGGCCGCCGTGAGCCATTGCGGTCTCGGCTCCCAGCCACAAATAGCATGTCAGTCCCAGCAGCGGTCCTGCCGCCAGAGCGAATTGTTTGAACCAACCCGGGCGTGTTCCTTGATCCACCGCAATCGCCTCCTTGTCCCCGAAATCGGCGCCCACTCCGTCTCCTCCGAAGCTGGCACCCAGTCCTGAACAAGAATACCGCGCTATTGACGCTCCCGGGCGCACTGCGTACGCTTCCCGCAGCGAAGGAGCCGGAGACCCAAATGAGCATGCGCGTCACTTTCGAAATCAGCGACAAGGACTTGCGCCACTTCCGCGAGTGCATGCAAAAGGCGCGCAATGCGGTCCGTGACGCCGACGAGAGCGACATCATTGATGCTGCTCGCGGGCTGTTCGAAGAGGTCGCCGGGGCCAATGCGCCCGCCTTCATCCGCGATCGTGTGGCCCAGCTAGAAGCCATGGTCGCGATGTTGACTGACGATGACTGGGCCATGCCTGAGCCCGGACGCAGCCGGGTCCTGTGTGCCCTGGTTTATTTTTGTGATCCCGAAGACCTGATCCCCGACTCTATTCCGGGAATCGGCTACCTCGACGATGCGATCATGATCGAGTTGGTATTCCGCGAGCTCAAACACGAGATCGAGGGCTACCAGGATTTCGTAGCCTTCCGCAATAATTTTGCGACCAAATTGCGCGGCAGCGGTGAAGCGCGCAAGACCAGACTTGCCAACAAGCGAGGCAAGTTGCTCGACCGGGTCGAGCGGCGCAACGCCAGCGAGATCGCGTCCGGGACCCGCAAGAAAGGCTTGTTTTCGCGCCGCTAGATATCGCGCCCCTTGACGCGGACCCTGCCACTGCCGACACTTTGCTGCATAGCCGCATCTGCGGTCTGAATCCGTTTCCGACAGCAAGGGGTCCGTATCATGCGCCGCGTGGTCTTTAACCAGAAAGGTGGGGTCGGCAAGTCCAGCATCGCGGCCAATCTCGCCGCCATCAGCGCCAGCCGTGGCATCTCCACCCTTTTGGTGGATCTGGATCCCCAGGCCAATGCTTCCCAGTATTTGCTCGGCGCCGACTACGAGTCCAGCGACCGCAGCATCGGCGACTTTTTTGACGACTGCCTGAGTTTCCGGCTGCTTGAACGTGACCCGCTCGGCTACGTCGAAGAAACCGGTTTTGACGATCTCCACCTGATCCCGTCATCTCCGCATCTCAACGAGCTCGAGGGCAAGCTCCAGGCGAAACACAAGATCTACAAATTCCGTGAGTTGATGGACGATCTGTCCGCCCACTATCAGGCGGTATATATCGACACGCCGCCTGCATTCAATTTCTTTACTTTATCTGCGTTGATCGCCGCACACGCATGCCTGATACCCTTCGACTGCGACGATTTCTCGCGTCGCGCTTTGTATCAATTGCTGGAGAATGTGGAAGAGACACGCAGCGACCACAACCGTGAACTGCATGTTGAAGGCATTGTGATCAACCAGTTCCTGCCGCGCGCCAAACTCCCCCGGCGCCTGGTGGAGGAGCTTTGCCAGGAAGGCTTGCCGGTGTTGGAGACCCTTATCTCGTCATCGGTAAAGATGCGCGAAAGCCACGACCGTGCGGTTCCACTTGTTTATCTTGCGCCCAGGCACAAACTGACCGGCCAGTTCGTAGCCTTGTTCGAGGAGCTGCAAAACAAATCAGGGCCCTGACGATGTGCCGACGGAGCTAGTCTCCACCGCGGATTCCGAACATTGCCGATTCGCTCTTCTGCAATGCGCGGCGATAATGCCCGTAGGAGTCTTCGTAATCGTCCATTGACGCGCGCACGACTTCGGCAGCGCGTTCCCGACCATAGGTGCCGGTGATCTTGATTGACGAGTCCATCGCGTCGCTCATTTTGTAGGTCCCGAAGTAGTGCTTTATCCGTTGTACCTGGATATCAGGAAGCTCTTCGAGTTCATTGACGTTGCTCCAGATGTAGTCGTTGCGCAGCACCGCGATAATCTTGTCGTCGGCTTCGCCATTGTCGAGCATCTGGATACCGCCGATGACCCGCGCGTCGAGCAAAATGCCACCACGATCGATGCGCCGTTCGCTGATCACACAAATATCCAGGGGATCGCCATCGGCCAGCTCGGCGCCAGGGGTCAGGTCGCGGACCCGGTCGCCGCAGAACGTCTGCGGGATAAATCCGTATAAGGCCGGCGGCTGCGCGGACGTTCGTTGCGGCCGATCGACGATCGTATAGCCGGTCTCTTTGTCCACTTCGTATTTGACCAGATCAAAAGGCGTGATCTCGATAAACGCGCGCACATCAAGCGGCGGGTTTGTGCCAGGCGACAAGCCATGCCACGGATGGGGTCGCCAGCCATGAAACTCGGGTTTGGGATCTTGGTTGGACACGTTCCTTACCTCGCTGGAACCTAATAACGAACCAGGGCCGAGCCCCAGGTAAATCCGCCGCCAAATGCCTCTAGCAACAGCATTTCGCCACGTTTAATGCGTCCATCACGGACCGCGACATCCAGCGCCATGGGTACCGAGGCAGTCGATGTATTGCCATGTTCAGCGACAGTCAGAATGACGCGTTCCATCGGCATATCAAGCTTGCGTGCTGTCGCCTGGATAATGCGTATGTTGGCCTGATGCGGGATCAGCCAGTCGATATCCGATTTCTGCAACTGATTGGCTTCGAGGGTCTCGTCGACAATGCGACCCAGCGTGTTCACTGCAACCTTGAATACTTCGTTGCCACGCATCTGGATGTAGTCACGGCGTGCATGGAAGTCTTCAGGTTTTTTTGACACGCCGGAAGGGAAAAACAGCAGGTCTTTATAACGGCCGTCGGCATGGATGTGTGTGGAGATAATGCCCGGTTCGTCGGCGGCTTTCAGGACCACCGCCCCGGCGCCGTCGCCGAACAACACGCAGGTATGACGATCGGTCCAGTCGGTCAGTTTGGAAAGGGCCTCGGCACCCACGACCAGCGCGGTACGCGCCGCGCCACTGCGGATAAATTTGTCGGCCACGCTCAAGGCATAAATAAACCCGGTGCAGGCCGCCTCAAGACTGAAAGCCGGACATCCATGGATATCCAGCCGGTCCTGCAGCAGACACCCGACATTCGGGAACACCTGGTCCGGCGAAGTTGTGCCGACGATCAGCAAATCGATCTCCTCGGGCCCGACGCCTGCGTCCTCCATCGCCCGCCTTGCCGCATGCTCGGACATGTCGCAGGTGGTTTCATCGTCAGCACATATATGACGTCGCTCGATCCCGGTTCGCGTGCGGATCCACTCGTCGGTGGTATCGACCATCTTCTCCAGGTCTGCGTTGGTCAGGACACGCTCGGGAAGGTATCGGCCCGTGCCGGCTATGCGGGAATAGATCAATGCGCATCCTCCGGAATCTGTTGTCTGGTCATCAATTCGCCGATCTGCCCAGGCGCGTCTTTTCGGATCTCGATCAGCGCAGTTCGCAGCGCGTTTCGGAAAGCAACTTCATCGGCGCTCCCGTGGCTCTTGATCACAATGCCCTGCAAGCCTACCAGACTGGCACCGTTATACAGCCTCGGATCCAGTTTCGCCTGCAGGGAGCGCAACATCGGTTTCGCCACAAGCGTTGCCAGCTTCTGGCGCCAGGACTTTCCGGCCTCATCCTTTATCAACTGAAACAGCATTCGCACCAGCCCCTCCATGGTCTTCAACGCCACATTGCCGGTAAAGCCGTCTGTCACGACGATGTCCACCCGCCCGGACATGATGTCATTACCCTCAACGAAACCGACGTAGTTCAGATCACTGGCCGTGAGTAGTTTTCCGGCCTCGCGTATCGCCTCGTTGCCCTTGTTGTCCTCGGTGCCGATATTTAGCAAGCCGACGCGCGGCCGCTCGACGCCGTGGAGTTCGGTGGCGATCACGGTGCCCATGACCGCGAACTGCAACAGCTGGCTGGGGGAGCAGTCTGCGTTGGCGCCCAGATCCAGCATCTGGGTATGGCCATGGCGAGCCGGGATAGCCGATATGATGGCCGGGCGATCAATCCCCGGCAGCGTCTTCAATACGAAACGCGATATCGCCATCAGCGCACCGGTGTTGCCGGCGCTCACGCAGGCGTGCGCCCGTCCTTGCTTGACCAGGTTGATAGCCACCCGCATCGACGAGTCTTTTTTTCGCCGCAGGGCGTCTGCCGGCGCCTCGTCCATGCCGACGATCTCGCTCGCGGCGACCAGTTCAACACGCGAACGCTGCCCGGACGGAAGCGGGCTGAGGAAGGGCGCAATCCGGTCAGGGTCTCCGACCAGAAGGATGGATACCCGGGGGTGTCGTTCGAGGAACGCCAGGGACGCAGGCACGACCATCTCGGCCCCTGCGTCACCGCCCATTGCATCGATAGCGAGAACCGGCTGCTGCATTCCCGGTGCTCCGGTTGCGCGGCGCGACCGCCAGGCGGCGCCGCTCTCAATACTCTAGTTTTCTTCGTCTTCCGCCACAGGCGCCGTGGCCACTACTTTGCGTCCACGGTAGAAGCCGTCAGCGCTGACGTGGTGACGGCGATGCAGCTCGCCGGTCTTCGGTTCGATCGACACCGCCGGCTTCTTCAAGGCGTCATGCGAACGACGCATGTCGCGCCGCGCCGAACTTTTCCGATTCTGTTGTACAGCCATTTCAATCTCCTCATCCGGCTCGACGCAACAGCGTTCTGTCCGGTCTATCGTTTCAAATTCTTCAGAGCTGCGAAAGGACTCTCGGCGACAGCCGGCTCGTCACTTCGCTGTAGCGCGTCCAGCGTCCCGCGCAGCTCACCACAATCAGCCAGGTCTGTATGCATTGGCACCAGCGGCGTTGCCAGCAGCAGTTCATCCTCAAGCAATTCGCCAAGGCGAACCGGACCGGCCGTCAGCGGCCAGGCCTCCATCCGCTCAGGCGCCAGCTGCTCTTCGCCTTCTGCGGTCACCGCCAGGCTCAGCGCCTGATCCACTTCCACCACCACCGTTTCCAGACAACGCTGGCACTGGAGTGGCAAACTGGCAGACACCCGACCGGTCACCGTGACCACGCCAGCGGCGCCTGCCAGAGGCGCCACCGAAACATCCACGCCGATTGCCCCGCCTGGATCCTCACCCGCCGCGGCTTCCGCAACCAACGCGGCGACACGCGGCCAGTCCCGGATCGGGACGCTAACACGCAACTCGCCCTGCACGGGCGCATCCGGTGAAAGAAGGTCCGTCAGGGCGAGCGGCATAATCGGCGAATATTATCCCGGATTGCTTTCACTGTCAAAGTTGTGGTCCACTGCAATCCCTTGTTTTTTAGACAGAAGTCTCCACTCCTGGGCAAATGATTGCGTCGACATCAACCAACTCGGTCCCGGCCCTGGTGCTTGCGTCCAGCTCGCCCTACCGCCGCCAGCTGCTTGATCGGCTGGGGCTGGATTTCTCGGTAGATGCGCCACAGGTTGACGAGCGACCCCTGTCGGGGGAGGCGCCGGCCGTGCTGGTCGAGCGGCTGGCGCAGCTGAAAGCGCGCACTGTGGCGCATCGAAACCCCGGCGCTATCGTGATTGGCTCTGACCAGCTGGCGCTGCGGGACGACGAAGTGCTTGGGAAGCCCGGAACGGAGATAGCCGCGATAGATCAGTTGAGTCGCTGCTCCGGCAAGTCGGTCGAGTTCCTGACCGCGGTGGCGGTGATCGACGGACGCCAATCAAAAGCAGAATGCAGGACTCATCTGGATGTAACCCGGGTTGAGTTCCGAGCCTTGCAACCGGCCGAAATCAACGCCTATGTGGCTCGCGACAAGCCGCTGGATTGTGCCGGTGGATTTCGCTGCGAAGGATTGGGTATCGCACTTTTCAAGCGGATTGATTCCAGCGACCCGACGGGCCTGATCGGGCTGCCGCTGATCTGGCTCTCAACGGCCTTGCGCGAGCTCGGCGTCGACCTGCTCTAGCCAGTCCGGGAGCCGCCCGACGCTGTTCAGGCAGGCGGCTGAAGCGAGCGTCCTGAGCCGGTCTTCTGAGTGGGCACCCCAGGTGATGCCCAGGCTTGCAACCCCGGCGGCATGCGCCATCTGCAGATCATACTCGGTGTCTCCGATCATCAGAGTCGCTTGCGGACGGACATCCAGTTCATCCATCAACTCGCGAAGCATCTGTGGATCCGGCTTGGATCTGGTCTCGTCAGCGGTACGGCTTGCATCGAAGGCATCGCTCAGCCCGGTCCGCTGCAGATCGTGATCCAGGCCAGCCCGGCTTTTGCCCGTTGCGACCGCCAGGCTCCAGCCGCTGGCGCGCAGGCGACCGAGCGTATGTTCTACCCCCGGATACAACGCTGAACGATCGCGCTCCCTGAGCACAAAGTGCTCCCGATAGCGGTCGACAAACGGCAGATACGAGCTGGCATCCAGTTCCGGAAACAAGGCGGTCCAGGATTCCTTCAAACCCAGACCGATGATGTCTCTGATCGCGTCCGAACTGCGCTCCGGCAGGCCAAGCTCGCGGATAGCGGCCCGGGCTGCCCGCACAATAGACGCGGTCGAATCCATTAGCGTGCCGTCCCAGTCGAAGACGAGCAACCGCAATTGCCGCCGGTCAGCCGGATTCAACGCGGTGCCTCCAGCCGGTCGACGACCTCACGCAGGTCCACGGGCAGTGGTGCGCTATACGCCCTCCACTCGCCGCTGCCAGGATCCTCAAACGCCAGCGCGTGCGCATGCAGGAACATACGCTTGAGCCCGAGTCGGGACATCTGACGGTTGAATACCGGATCGCCGTACTTTTCGTCGCCGGCCACCGGGTGACCGGCCGCCTCCGCCTGAACCCGGATCTGGTGGGTCCGACCGGTCAACAGACTCACTTCCATCAGTGTCGCTCGCGAAAAAGACTGCAGTGGCCGGAATCGACTGGCCGAGGCCTTGCCCTCCGCGCCTACCTCGACATGACGCTCACCGTCACGCCGCTGGTGGGTGCTCAGGTGGTCTTCCAGCAGCACTTTGCCGAGCTGCCAGTCGCCGCGGACCAGGGTCATATAGTTTTTTTCCATTGAACCGGCCCGCAGCAGGACATGCAGGCTGCGCAAATAGCTGCGCCGCTTCGCGATCAGCAGACAGCCGCTGGTCTCGCGGTCCAGGCGATGGACCAGCTCCAGATAATGACAGTCGGGTCTGCTTGCGCGCAGCGCTTCGATTACGCCGTAGCTCAAGCCACTGCCACCATGCACCGCCATGCCTGACGGCTTGTCCAGCACCAGCAGCTGTTTGTCTTCGAAAATGACCCGGCTGGAAAGGTATTCGAGCGCCGCCGGGGAGGGCCTGGACCGTTCATCATCAGTCTTTGCGCTCAGCCGGACAGGAGGCACCCGGACCATGTCTCCGGGCTGAAGCCGATAGGCGGGGCCTATCCGGCCCTTGTTCACCCGCACCTCGCCTTTGCGCAGCATCCTGTAGATTCGGCTCTTGGGCAGGCCCTTGAGCTTTGTGGCAAGAAAATTGTCAATCCGCTGACCGGCCTGATCATCGCTGATGGTCACGAACTCTACCGACACGTTTCGGTTTGTCTGCCCGGCAGTCAAAATATTCCCCTTTTCAGGACCTTATGCGAGATCATTGTCGTTGATTGAGAGGGCGATGCGTTGCTATAGTACCGGCCGAGCGACGCCCGAGCCGCAGTTTACGCTGGCAATAGGTCGGTCGCGAGACGGAATACACGTGGCGACCCGGCAAACGTCGGATCGCCGTAGTTGTTGGAATTGAACGTTCAATCCATCGAGATGCCGAGGAACCGGGCGCAGCGGCCACGAGCCACGCGCGCCACAAACGGACTCAGGCAGGACCAGACACTATGATGACAATCCTTTTGCTGACGCTCGCATTGACTGCAGGCGCATGGCTTTATGTGAGAGGCCGGGGCCACCGTGGCCCCGGACACTTTGCGGTTGTTATGTCGATCCCCGCCCGTTCCGGTTTCACGGCTTTTGCACTGACAAGAGCTGATTACAATGAAAAGAATGCTTGTAAACGCAACTCAGGAAGAAGAGTTGCGCGTGGCCATGGTCGATGGTCAGAGGTTGATAGACCTCGATATCGAAACGCCGGCCAGGGAACAGAAAAAGGCCAACATATATAAGGGCCGGATTACCCGCATCGAGCCCAGTCTCGAAGCAGCCTTCGTCGAATACGGTTCCACCCGACACGGCTTTCTGCCGCTAAAGGAAATCTCCAGCGAGTACTTCATCGCCGGGGCGGATACCAGCGGGCGCGTCAATATCCGGGATGTGCTTAAAGAAGGCCAGGACATCGTCGTCCAGGTAGAGAAAGAGGAGCGCGGCAACAAGGGTGCCGCGCTGACCACCTTTCTGAGCCTCGCCGGACGTTTCCTGGTCCTGATGCCCAACAATCCCAGAGCCGGCGGTGTTTCAAGACGCATTACCGGCGCTGACCGGGATGAAGTCCGGGATGCCTTGAAGGAGGTTGAAATCCCAGAGGGCATGGGCGCCATCGTGCGTACCGCAGGTGTAGGTCGCGGCAATGAAGAACTGCAGTGGGACCTGGACTATCTGCTGCAGGTTTGGGAAGCAGTCAAGACCTCAGCAGTCCAGCGGCCCGCACCTTTCCTGATCTATCAGGAAAGCAATACCATCATCCGCGCGCTACGCGATCATTTCTCCAACGATGTGGGCGAGATCCTGATTGATGGCGACACTGCCTTCAAGGAAGCGCAGGAATTCGTCGAACGAGTGATGCCGCACAATCAGCGCAAGCTGAAGTTTTATCAGGACCCGGTCCCTCTGTTCACCCGCTTCCAGATCGAGAGTCAGATCGAATCCGCGTTCGCTCATTCCGTCGATCTGCCATCCGGCGGCAGCGTCGTCATTGACCACACCGAGGCACTGGTCTCGATCGATATCAACTCCGCCCGGTCGACCAAGGGCGAAGACATCGAAGCGACTGCACTGAACACGAACCTGGAAGCCGCGGAGGAGATTCCACGCCAATTGCGATTGCGTGACCTCGGCGGGCTGATTGTGATCGACTTTATCGATATGGGGCCGCAAAAGGCCCAGCGAGAAGTCGAGAACCGCCTGCGGGATGCGGTGAAAATGGATCGGGCGAGAATCCAGATCGGACGTATCTCGAAATTCGGCCTGCTTGAGATGTCGCGCCAGCGGCTGCGGCCATCACTCGGCGAATCGGCGCATAGTATCTGTCCCCGCTGTCTCGGACGCGGCACTGTCCGCGGCGTGGAGTCGCTGTCGCTGTCTATCCTGCGGCTGTTGGGCGAGGAAGCGCGTAAGGATCGCACCTCCAAGATCATCGCCGAATTGCCAATCGATGTCGCGACATACCTGCTCAACGAGAAGCGCGACTGGTTGACGACCATCGAGCAACGCGAGCAAGTGGAGATGGTGATTGTTCCGCGCAGCAATCTGGAATCACCCCACTACCAACTGCGCCGCGTTCGCGACGATGCGGCCACCTTGCCGGAGAACGCGCCGGTCAGCTACATGTTGCCCGAGTCTGAGGCTGAGACCAGTGACGTAATTGAACGCGCTATTCGCAATCAGCCGATGGCGCAAAAACCGGCGGTCGGTAACATCGTTCCAAGCACGCCTGCACCGACCCCGACACACCGTAGTGCTCAAAGCGCTGGTGACGCAAGACCGGAGCGGCCAGGACTGATTGCGCGGTTGCTTGCCTGGTTCCGGACGACGGGCGAGGAATCGAAGACTGCTCGTTCCAGATCAAAAGCAGATGCCGGCAAAGACAAACGCAAGTCGTCTGGCGGCGATACCAAATCAGACAAGCGCGGCGGTCGCGGTGGCCAGCAGAGTCGCTCGCGAGATCGCAATCGCTCCAGCAGAGACAAGGCCCGCGGCGACGGTGAGGCGCGTTCCGCTAGCAATCGCGGCCGGCGCAAGAAAGGGCCACGGTCCGGATCGCAGGACAAGACTCAGCAGGCGAACGCCAGCGATACCGATTCCAAGCCAGGCCCGAACCAGAACGAAGCTGGCCCCGCCGCACAGGGCGAGGACGGCAAACCACGCAGCCGTCGGGGTGGACGGCGGCGGCGTCGGGGTGGGCGCAAACGTAATCAGAATGCGGCAGCGAACAGCGCCGACGGTCAGCAGCAATCTGGAGCGCCAGCCCAGAATCAAGGCCAGAATCAAGGCCAGAATCAGGGCCAGAATCAGTCCCAGAACCAGCCCGAGAATCAGGCGCCAAAGCCGGCGCAGAAGGACGCCAGCGGCGAATCGGGTGCACGGCAGGGCGCAGAGAATCGGTCGGGCGAAACCCAGACAGATCGCAACGCCGAGACAACGGGCACTGCCAGGCCAGCACCTGCAGCACAGACCAGACCACCAGCACCGACTCACGACGCAGCAGGGTCAGAGCAGAAATCGGCTGCACAAAAACCCGAGCGCCAGGAACAAGGCGCTGGCAAAAACGGTGCCGCTGACAAAGATGGCGCGGCCGCTGGGCAAAGCGCCCGCGGGTCAACTGCAGCAGCAGCTAAACGCAGCGACGCGCCTGGCGTGGACAAGGCACCTGCTCCGACCCGACAGCCCGAATCCTCGACGGCCCAGGCGAAGTCGCAAGGCTTACAGGACTCATCAGCGCGGCGGCCAGATTCGCGCCCACAACCGCCTGCCGACAGCAGCAAGGAATCGCCCAGACCGGAATCGGTGGCGACATCGGCACCGGCAGCAAAGCCATCGCCAGGCAGCGCCACAGCCCCCAGGCCGGTATCTGGTGCTGCGACTGGCCCGGCGCCGGAACAAAAACAGCGTCCAGCATCGCCGCCCGCTGAATACTCCGGCTCTGCGCCGGCCAGACCGGCGGCACCCGTCCCGCCCACGGTTTCGGCGTCCGCGCAGACTGCGCCCTCGCCGTCACCATCGGCCCGGGCGGCAACGACAGCTACTGATGCGAGCCCGGCGACAAAGTCCGGACCATCGGCCGAACAATCGTCCGCGCCAGCAGCACGCCCGTCACCACCGGCCCAGCAGGCCTCCCGACCGGGACCGGTAACGAACCCGCTGCCCCGAGCCGTGGGTCCAGTGAGCAATCCGGCCCCGTCGAACACGCCGCCACGTCCGCCAGGACCGGTCAGCAATCCACGTCCGAGCGGGGCCGCAGGCACCCGGCCTGCTCAGCCAACACCAGGCGTGAGTTCTGGTCAGCCACCGGGGCAGTCATCGCGGCAGCCATCAGGCGAGGCAAAAGCGGAAAATCAGGGACGCTCCGGCAAACTGCCCGAACCGGCAGCCGCGAGACAGTCAAAGCCGGCGGCGGAGAGAGCCTCGCCAGCAACGAAGCCGGAAAGTTCGGCGCCGGGCGGTGGCGAATAGGACCGGCGGGACGCGCTGAAATCAGACCTTGGAGGCACTGCGCGGAGACCCGCGCAGTGCCTCGATAAGGCCACGGCCAGCCGCTTCGATCAGATCCAGTACCTGCTCGAACCCATTGTCGCCGCCGTAGTATGGATCCGGCACTTCGTCGATCTCGGTGTCGACGGCATATGACATGAACAGGCGCAGCCGTGATCTGAACTCCGGAGCGCAAGATGCTTCCATTTCTGCCAGATTGTCCCGATCCATCGCCAGCACCAGATCGAAGCGCGAGAAGTCGTCGTCAGACACTTTGCGTGCCCTCAGTCCGGACAGGTCAATCCCGCGATTGCGCGCCGCGGCCACGGAGCGCGCATCGGGCGGATGACCAATGTGATAGCTATGGGTACCGGCCGAATCCAGGTCCAGCCGCAAATCAGGGGCCTCCCGGCGCAACAGTTCGCGTACCACGCCCTCGGCGGTTGGAGAGCGGCAGATATTGCCCATGCAGACAAACAGTATCGCCTTGATATCTTTATTTTCAGTCACTTATAAAACACACTTAAGATGGATTGAATGTCTCGGAACAGATATTCTAAGCCAAATCCGGACGAAATCGACGTCGCCACTGGCCATCGAGCATGGACCCGATAACGCCGACACCCGCCGAACTCGCCGAGTTGTTGGCCCAGCTGCGCGCGCTGATCGGACAGCCGGTCCGCTACCAGGGGATGGATTACACCATTCGCGACGTGCTTGAGGCGCCTCCCATGCTGGTGCTGCAGGCCGCCGACAACCATACAAGAATCCAGGCTGACAACTACGGTCAGCCGCGTTCTCTGGGAACCGGGTACCTCGATCTGTCGATCCTTGACGAGCGCGGTTGCGTGAGTGCGGAATTGCGTCTGATCACCACTGTTCAGGCGGACGATGCGACGGATCCGGCCTAAGGCGACCAGTCCTCAACAATCATGTCGGCCGCCTTCTCCGCAATCATGATGGTGGGTGCATTGGTATTGCCGCTGACCAGCGTCGGCATGATCGACGCATCGACCACCCGGAGTCCACTCACCCCTCTGACACGCAATCGCTCGTCCACCACGGACATCTCATCCTGACCCATCTTGCAGGTGCCCACAGGGTGGTAAACCACACCGATGCGTTCTCTGGCCCTGCTCAGCAACTGCTGGTCGGATTGGGCGTCCGGGCCCGGATGCAATTCCTCTCCTCTCCAGCCGTCAAACGCCGGCGCCGCCAGGATTCGCCGCGCGAGCTTCAAGCCCTCCACCAGCGTGCGGCCGTCTTCCTCATCGGCTAACAGATTAAGGTCAATCAAAGGCGCCGCGAGCGGATCGGTTGTTCGCAGGCGCAGCCGTCCGCGACTGTGCGGCCTGAGCACGCACACATGGCAGGTGTAACCTTCGCCACGCAGTAACTTAAGGTCGCGGCCGCTGTCGTCGAAAAGCAGCGGTACAAAATGCATCTGCACATCGGGCACCTCCAGATCCGGCCGGGTTTTCAAAAATGCCCCGGTATCTGTAATCGATGCTGCCAGTTTGCCCCGACGCCCGAAAAGATAACGCAGACCTTCCGGCAGCATTCGGAACAGGCCTCGGGCCGATGCGGAAAAGCCATCAGATCGGGTGCTGGCCTGGAGTACACAGGCGTCTGCGTGCTCTTGCAGATTCTTGCCAACACCCGGCAGCTCGTGCGCCAAAGAGACGCCGACCTCGCGCAGGTGATCCGGATCACCGATGCCAGACAACATCAACAACTGCGGTGAATTGAAAGCACCGCCGCAGAGGATCACTTCGCGCCTGGCCCTGACCACCTCTTCCTCTCCGGACCCGGTTTCCCGAACCGGCTTTCGGTATACGATCCCTGTTGCCGACCCTGCTTCAAGCATCACCCGGGTGACCATCGCTCCGGTAATGACGGTGAGGTTGGCGCGCGATCGTGCCGGTCTGAGAAACGCGCGGGAGACGCCGCAACGGCGGCCATCGCGGATAGTGAACTGGAACACACCGGCGCCTTCAAACTGGGCGCCGTTGAAATCGTCAGTCAGCGGGAAACCAGCCTCGGCGGCTGCCTGCACAAAGACCTTGCTCAGCGGATACTTCGGCTCACAGTCGCTGACTGTCAGCGGCCCGTCGGCACCGTGGTAGTCAGACGGGCCCCGCACATTACCCTCCGAGCGGCGAAAATAAGGCAACACGTCGGCCCAGCCCCAGCCGGTGTTCCCCAGTTCGGCCCAATGATCGTAGTCGCTGGCATGCCCCCTGATATATACCATTGCGTTGACTGCGCTGGACCCGCCAAGTGTTTTGCCGCGCGGACAGAAAACCGGCTGGCCGTTGCGTACCGAGGGATCCGATGCCGCATCGTATTGCCAGTTGTATTTCTTGCTGAACATGAAATACGCGAAGGCACCGGGGATACCAATAAACGGCGATCGATCTTCCGGGCCTGCCTCCAGCAGACACACGCTGATGCCCGGATTAGCCGACAATCTGCTGGCCAGAACGCATCCTGCCGAACCGGCGCCTACGATCACATAGTCGAACTCTTTCATCCCTTTCCTCCGGGCAATCAGTTATCCGCGTTCTGACCCGGCATCGGTGGCAGATCCGATCAAAGCGACTCAGCTACCTGGCATCGTCACAGATCTGACCGGGTCTGGCTGCCGATATCTATGGACCCAAGAAGGCGACGCACCTGTTCAAGCTGCGCCTGTGTATCTACCCCGGGGCCGGGTATTTCGTCGGCGATCTCGGTCAGGATGGTGTAGCCAAGCCAGAGGGCGCGCAATTGTTCAAGCCGCTCAATCAGCTCAAGCGGACATGGCGGTGTCGCCGCCAATCCGCGCAACGCTCCCACCCGATAGGCATACATACCGATGTGGCGCAGCGCGTCCCGACAACGCGTCTGCGAGGCCAGTCCTGCCGCTGCCGTTTCCCGATACCAGGGAATCGGTGCCCGACTAAAGTACAAAGCGCTGCCATCCTCACGCGCGACCAGCTTGACCACGTTGGGATCCATGTACTCGTCAAGATCGTGAATCGGCGTACACAGTGTCGCCATCTGTGCGTCCGACCGGCCGACCAGTAGTTCTGCCACTTGCATGATCACCGCTGGCGGGATCAGAGGCTCGTCGCCCTGAACGTTGACCACAAGCTCATCGTCGGTCCAGTCCAGTTGGCGGCTGACCTCTGCAATTCGATCTGTTCCCGAAGCATGCTCTTTGGAGGTCATCGCTACTCTGGCGCCGAATTCCTCGCAGGCGTCAAGGATGCGCGTGTCATCGGTCGCGATGACCACCTCGTTCGCACCCGCCTGGCCCGCTCGTTCCCAAACATGCCGGATCATGGGCTTGCCAGCGATGTCCTCAAGCGGTTTCCCCGGCAGGCGCTGAGACTGATAGCGAGCCGGGATGACGACATTGAATTTCATGCGGATGACCTGATGGTTGTTTTCAGAGTGCCCGGTGTGAGGTGGCTCGGCGGTCTACACGCTTGAGCCGCTCGCCTCCAGCTGGTCCAGATCCTCGAGGCTGAGCTCTCTGGCCTCCTCCACCAGCATCACCGGGATGCCATCGCGCACCGGATACGCCAGGCGATCGCCCCGACAGATCAGTTCCTCAGGCTGCTTGCGGTAACGCAGCGTTCCCTTGCATACGGGGCAGGCAAGGAGATCAAGCAATTTCTTGTCCATGGTTCTATCCTGTCTTGACGTCATCAGTTCTGCAGCAGGCCATTATCGGTGCCAGCAGACGTTCCGCATCAGCAGCCGCGATTTCAGGCTCAACCGGCAGATACCAGAGGCGCTTGTCAGCGAATGAGCGGCATTTTACGGCATCCTTCTCCGTCATAAGAATCGGCAGCTCATCGCCGAAATCGAAGTCTTCGGGCTGAAACCCCGCGTGATCCGGAAACGGGTGGCGCAGAAGCTTTAAACCTGCCGCTTCGGCAGCGTTGAAAAACTGCTCCGGGTGACCAATCCCCGCGACCGAATGCCAGAGCTGCCCACGGCATTCGGCCAGGATTCTGGTTTCGCCGCTGAGTATATTCACCATAGTATCCCCGACCAGATCCATGCGTATTTCCGCGCTGCCACGGGCCTCGCCACCGTTGATCACGACCGCGTCCACAACGTCCAGACGTGAAGTCGGTTCGCGCAAGGGGCCGGCGGGCAACAAACGCCCATTGCCGAACCGCCTGCGGCCGTCGACAACCGCGATTTCAACATCCCTGGCCAGCGCATAGTGCTGCAAACCATCGTCGCTGAGAATGACCTGAACACCCTGCTCTCGCATCAGCGCGGCCGCTGCCGCGCGGTCAGCACTAATCGCTACCGGCACGCCGGTGCGCAACGCCATCAACAAGGGTTCGTCACCCACGAGATCGGCGTCCGCGTCTTTGCTCACCAGCATCGGGGCCTTGCCTGCCCGTCGCGCACCATAGCCCCGGCTGACAATGCCGACGCGGATGCCTGACTGCACCAGGGTATTGGCCAGCCACATCACCAGCGGCGTCTTGCCCGCGCCGCCGACAGTGATATTGCCGACCACGATCACCGGAATTCCGGGATGCCAACGGCGCAACAAACCGCAGCGATAGGCCAGGCGGCGGCCAGCACTGGCAATAATGAAAAACAGGCTTAAGGGAACCAGCACGAACCCGCCAGAGCCGTCATCCCACCATGTCCTTTGTAACCACTGACGGAATTTCAGCACATTCAGGCCGCCTGGAACTGCATCCTGTGCAGGGTTGCATACTGACCATCCTGAGCCAGCAGCTCGGCGTGCGTGCCGGACTCCACGATCCGGCCCTGATCCATCACGACGATCCGGTCCGCACGCTCGATAGTCGACAGGCGATGGGCGATAACCAGTGTCGTACGATTCGTCATCAAGGTTTCCAGCGCCGCCTGGATATGACGCTCGGCTTCGCTGTCCAGCGCTGAAGTAGCTTCGTCCAGAATCAGGATCGGCGCATCCTTCAGGATGGCCCGCGCGATGGCAATCCGCTGGCGTTGACCACCAGAGAGCAGCACCCCCCGGTCACCTACCACCGTCTCCAGACCATCAGGCAGCTGGCGCACGAATTCCATCACATGCGCCGCATCGGCAGCAGCTTCGACAGCTGCAGGCAGAGAATCCGCCGCACTGCCGTAGGCAATGTTGTTATAGATCGTATCGTTGAAGAGTTTGACGTCCTGGCTGACCAGCGCAATCTGTCGCCGCAAATCAGTCAGGCGATAGTCTCGAATGTCGGCTCCGTCGAGCAGGATCGATCCGCTGCCAGCATCATAAAAACGAGGTAACAAACTGACCAGGGTTGTCTTGCCGCTGCCGGAACGCCCCACGATTGCGAGTCGCTGACCAGCGGGCACTTCGAGACTGACGTTACGCAGTACCGGGCCCTTGTCTTTCTGATAGACGAAACCCACATCGCGGTAGCAGACCTCACCCGCGGCCCGTTGTAAACGCAGATCGCCGCCCTGGTCTTCCACCGGCTCGTCGATCAGTTCAAAGATGCTCTGGCCGGCAGCTATGCCTTGCTGCAATGGCGCATTGACATTGGTCAGGCGTTTGAGCGGCGTCATCATCAGCAGCATGGCGCTGAGGAACGAGCCGAAGTCGCCGACCGTGATGACCTGGTCGCCGGCGTTCATAGTCGCCACGTAGACCACCCCGGCGAGACCAAGCGCAGCGATAAATTGGATCACCGGCGTGCTGCCGCCTTTTGCCGCCGTGAGCTTCATGTTGAGCCGCTGGTTCTCTTCGTTGACCACATCGAAATCGCGGCTCTCCTTCTCCTGCCCGCTGAAGATCTTCACCACCTTGTTCGCTTCGAGCACTTCTTCAGCGGCCCGGGTCACATTTCCCATCGATGTCTGGATACGCGCGCTGTAACGCCGAAAATGGTGGCTGACCAGTCGCACCAGACCTGCGATTACCGGGCCGACGACAAGAATAAACAGCGACAGGCGCAGATTTACCCAGAACATGTAGCCCACCAGCCCGGCTATGGTCAGCGTGTCCCGGACCAGAATTGTTATGACCTGGGAGGTACAGTGCGCGACCTGTTCGATGTTGTAGGTCAGCTTCGATAGCAACATGCCCGAGGAATTGCGGTCAAAATAGGCAGTCGGCAAATGCAGGAATTTCTCAAACACTTCGTGCCGTATCTGTTTTACAACGCGCCTCCCTACCACCGCCATACAGTAGGTTGAGGCAAAACTCGCGATTCCACGGATCACAAAAATTGCCAGAATCGCCAACGGCATGAGCCGGATATAAGTGGGATCCCGCTCGACAAAACTCTGATCGAGGAGCGGTTTGATCAGCGCGGCAAAACCGGTTTCGGTCAGCGCATAGACCACCATGCCGGACAGCGCCAGGACAAACATGGCCCAATGCGCGGTGGTATAGCCAAGCAGCCGGCGATAAATGCTGGCGCCGCGCTCATCACGGCGGCGGCTCATTTGACGTCGCCTACCGGCTGCTCCACGGTGGCGATGTTGATCTTGCCAAAGCCGAGCCGCCCGGCCATATCCATGGCCGTGATAACCGACTGATGCGCTGCCCTGGCGTCCGCGCGGATGACCACAGACAGATCGCGTCGCTCTCCGGCCTCCTGCGCCATAGCGCGACGCAGCGTGGCCGGCCGGCGGTTGATCACCTGCCTGCCATTGACCAGATAGTCGCCCTGCGCAGTGATCGTGATCTCAAGGCTGTCATCGAAACTCGCCTCGGGTGCAGTCTCCGCTTCCGGCAGCTGCAGGCGGATTTCGGTTTCCCGTACAAAGCTGGTGGTGACCATAAAGAAGATCAGCAACAGCAATACAACATCAATCAACGAAGTCAGATTGACTTCGGGTTCCTCGGGGACATTGGGCCGGAGATTCACCCCTGGACCACCGGTTGCACCTCGCCGCGATGGATGGTGTCGACGAGTTTCATTGCTTCTTTCTCCATCTGCACCACCAGGCCGTCGACGCGTCCGCGCAGATATCGGTAGCCGATCAGCGCCGGGATAGCGATGGACAAACCCGCCGCCGTTGTCAGTAAGGCTTCAGAAATACCGCCCGCAAGCACTCCGGGGTTGCCGACGCCATGCGTGGTAATCGCGGTGAACACCTTGACCATGCCGATCACGGTGCCAAGCAGGCCCAGCAAGGGCGTGATCGCGGCAATTGTTCCCAGGGTGTTCAGATAACGCGCGAGTTCATGCACCACATGGCGGCCGGTGTCCTCGATACTCTCTTTCATGATCTCGCGGCTGCGCCCGCGATTGAGCAATCCAGCGGCAAGAATCTGCCCCAGCGGTGAACTCTCCGACAAAGCACGCAGGTGAGCTTCATCCAGTTTCCGGTTATGCGCCCATTCCCAGACCTTGACCGTCAGATCATCAGGCAACACCCGGCGGCGTCTGAGGGTCCACAGGCGCTCGATAATGATGGCGACAGCCACCACGGAACACAGGAGCAAGGGCAGCATCAGCCAGCCGCCAGCGCGTACGATTTCAAACATCCTTGATGCTGTCGTCCTTGTTGTCGCGGGTGAGGAACCCGCGGATGTGTCGCATGATACTGCTAAATTCGCTGGCCAGAAAATCCAGCATCGGTATCGACGACGCTTCACACTGGCGCCAGCGCCAGAAGCGCCGCGCCTCACAGCGCCAGGCCGTTACGCTGGGGCGCGAGCCGTCCGCCGGGACGATGATGTTCACCGCGCCGTGAACCCCGGTCAGCAGGGATCCTGCCCCGCCCCAGCGCCGGACCACATCGGCATGCGGAAATCCCCAGCGGTTGCCATAGCCGGCCGGATACACCACCCACTCCGGCCTCGTTGCCGCCACCAGAGCCGCACTGGATGAAGTCTTGCTGCCATGATGCGGGGCGACCACCAGGTCAGCATGCAGATTACTCTCCCTGGCGACCAGCTGCCGCTCGGCGCGGGCTTCTATATCACCGGTAATCAGGATTGTCGCGCCGCTGCCACCTCCAGCGGTGACACGCAACACACAGGACTGGTTATTGCTCCCGCCACCACCAACGCTGACAGGATGGACCATTCGGAACTCGACCTGATCCCATATCCACGATTGCCCGCGCCGGCATCCATGCTCTGGCAGGATCGGCATACCGACATGAACACTGCCGCTGGCGCGACGAACGCGGATTCCATCGATCAAGCCAGGGAAACCGCCGCGATGGTCCAGATCCGGGTGACTGATGAGCAACAGATCAACTCTGTCCGCGCCGACCGCGCGCAGAAAAGGGACCAGGGTCCGCGAGCCGCTATCGCCCCCCGGCCAGGCGGGGCCGGTGTCGAAGACCAGCGCATGCTCGCGGGTCCGGATCACCGCCGACAGACCCTGGCCCACATCCAGCACGGTCATATCGAAACCGCCACTTGCGGGTCGCGTCCCTTGCCAGAACAGCAGCGGCAACAGCAGTGCGCAGGCCGCCGCAAGCCGGCCGCGAATCCCGGGCAAAAGCAACAGGCAGGCGCCCAGGCTCGCGGCCAGCACAGCCCGAGCCGTTGCCTGCGCCGGGCGTAAGGGTTCGGGACCGACCCTGAGCAGCCAGTCCAGGCATGCGAGAAATCTCTCCAACACAATATCGGCAATCACGAATAATCCGGCCGCTGCCGGTATTGGGGTCAGGGCCGGGATCATCTCGATTAATCCGGCCAACAGAACCAGCGGCACCAGCACAACCGTAAACAGCGGTACCGCCACCAGGTTCGCCAATGGCGACAACAACGGTAATTGGGCATAGATCGCCAGCGTCACAGGCGCCAGCACCACGCTGACGCTCCACTGTGCGAGCAGCAAACCACGCCCTGGGCCCGCACGGCGCAACACAGGCGCGGCCAGCAACAATCCTGCAACGGCACCAAAGGACAACCAGAACCCGGCGCCAAGAGGTGCAAGCGGATTCAGCGCAAGAGCGCCTGTCATTGCTGCCGCATACGCGGTCCAGGGGGCGATAGAGCGGCGCGAGGCCAGCGCCATCGTGACGACCAGGGTCATCGTCAGCGCGCGACTGGTCGGTAACTGAAACCCGGCCAGACCCGCATAGACAAACGCAAAGATCAGCGCGCCGGAAATCGTCGACAGTTGCCGCACGCGGGCCAGGCGCAGTGGCAGCAGGTGCCATAGCAGGCGGCCAAGAAGTGCGCCCACCGCGGCGGCGATGCCCACATGCAGCCCGGATATCGCCATCAAATGCGAGGTACCCGTTTGCTGAAGGAGCTGGCGTTGCGCTGCGCTGATCTGACCGCTGCCAATCAGCAAGGCGCTGATCATTCCCGCTCGCGGGCTGTCCGGCAACGCTGTGTCCACACCCTGGGCCAGCGCGGCGCGGAGACCCGCCCACGAATATCCTGCCTCGGAAAGCCTGCGATTGAGCTCTGACTTGCGCACATAGGCGGTGGCGCCGATTCCCTGATTCAGCAACCACTGCTCGTAATCGAATCCGCCCGGATTCGCCTGTCCACGCGGCCGGCGCAGACGCAGGGTCAAACACCAGCGCTCACCGGCTTTGGGGAGCGCGATCCGCGTTTCCTTTGCACCCCGGTAATACCAGCTGATGAGCACTTGTGAGGGCAGATCCTGCTGCCCCTGGACTACATCCGGCGCGAACATGAAGCGCAATTTATTGGGGTCGCTCTCAGGCAGCCCGATCACCCGCCCGCTGACCACCCGGTCGACGCCCGCGGCCGGAATGGTCAGGCGCTGGTCCAATGCCCGACCGGCGGCCGAGACGAACAGGGCAGCACCGACAAGAAAGGCGGCCGACATTGGAACGATTCGCGGATGCCGCGCGCGACCGCGAAACAACAGCAAGCCCAGGCTGGCGGCAAGGCTCAGCCAGGCCCATTTCGGATCCGGCATGACGGGAAGCCGTGACGCGGCTAGGATACCGAGCAGAAAACCCAGGGTGACCGTGCGCATACGGTTCCTCCCGTAAAGACAGTTCCCGGAACGGCGGCGAAACCCGCGAGACCCGAAATCGGAGACGTGACAGAGCATGCCCAGGCCCACCCTGAGCCGGATACTCCCCAGCCACGCCAATATCAGAGGCCGATGGTTCCTGCGCCCGTTTCGCGCCGTGTTGCATGACCCGGCGTTGTGGGCTACTCATCGTAGGAACGTATTGAGGGCCCTGGCAGTGGGCTTAATGGTCGGATTTATACCGTTTCCGATCCATACCGGGCTGGCGGCTGCGCTCGCGGTGCTGCTGCGGATGAATCTGCCCGTGGCGATCGTTGCCACGCTGGTGAGCAACCCGCTGACCATGGGACCGATGTATTACGGCGCGTACAGAGTCGGGTTGCTGGCGCTGGGCAGGGACACAGTCGCTGGCCCGATCTCGTTCACTATGGAAGGCATGACCGCGAATCTGGCGGAAGTCTGGCAGCCACTGCTGCTCGGATGCGCGATAAGTGGGGTCAGTGTGGCGGCAATAAGCTACCTGATACTAAACCAGGTGTGGATCATCCAGGCCAGGCGGCGTTTCCGTAATCGCGACCGGACGCGGCGCCAGACCAGAGCCTAGTGTCCTGTTTGCTTAGTTCGCTAACTTTCAGAAAGCCTGCAAAGCAAACAGGACACTAGTCCGTCGCCACCAGACGTCCGTCAGTGAGGGTCAGTATCCGATCCATGCGCGCGGCGATGCCCGGGTCGTGCGTGACCAGCACCAGACTGGTGCCCAGCTCCCGATTCAGCTCCAGCATCTGTTCAAACACCTGATCGCCGGTACGCCCATCAAGATTGCCGGTGGGCTCATCGGCCAGCACCAGCGCAGGCCGGGTGATCAGCGCGCGCGCGACCGCCGCACGCTGACGCTCACCGCCGGATAGCTGACCTGGCCGGTGATCCAGGCGCTCGCCCAGTCCCACACGCTGCAACAAGGCCGCAGCCTGTTCGGCCGCTTCCCGCGGCGCTGTCCGCCGGACCAGTAGCGGCATGGCGACATTCTCCAGCGCGCTGAACTCGGGCAACAAATGGTGGAATTGATACACGAAACCCATGTGCCGATTGCGCAGCAGGCCGCGGGCGCTCGCGTCGATGTCCGCGAGATTCTGGCCCAATACGCTGACAGACCCGGAGCTGGGCTGGTCGAGACCACCCAGCAACTGCAACAGCGTGGTCTTGCCGGAACCGGAGGCACCGACAATAGCGACAAGATCCGCCGGCATGATCTCGAGATCGACCCCACTGAGCACGGATAACAGCTGTCCGCCTTCGCGGAAACTCTTGCCCAGATCATGGCAACTCAGAACCGGTGTCGATCCCGGCGCGTGGACGCTCTCATTCATAGCGCAAGGCCTCTGCAGGATCGACACGGGTCGCGCGCCATGCCGGGTACAGGGTCGACAACACGCACAGAGCAAGCGCTATTGCCGACACCATGGTGACATCTGCCCAGCGGATTTCAGAGGGCAGATCGGTTATGAAATAAACATCGGCAGCAAGAAAACTGGTATTCGAGATACGTTCAAGTGCGTGAATCAGAGTTTCGGTGTTGAGCGCAATTCCGACGCCAAGCAATACGCCTGCGGCAACCCCGAGTACCCCGATCAGACTCCCCTGAACTGAAAATATCGTCATGATGCTTCGACTACTGGCACCGAGCGTGCGCAGGATCGCGATATCGCCCTGCTTGTCCTTAACTACCATGACCAGGGTAGATACGATATTGAAAGCCGCCACGGCGACCACCAGCAGCAGGATAATAAACAACATGCGCTTGCTCATCGCGATTGATCGAAAGAAATTCCGGTGCTGCCGGGTCCAGTCAGTGACGTAGTAAGCGCCGCCAAGATCCAGAGCCACATCCCGCACTACCACCGGCGCCTCGAACAGATCCGTCAGGCGAAGACGGATGCCAGTCACCTGATCACCGAGCCGGAACAGGCGGCTCGCATCTGCCATATGAACAAACGCCGTGCCGCGATCGTATTCATACATGCCGGCGGAAAACACCCCGGTCACCCGGAAACGCCGCAGACGCGGCATCAGGCCTGCCGGCGTAACAATGCCCTGATTGACCGCGAGAATAACCTTGTCGCCCGGTACCACATCGAGTACCTCCGCGAGTGCCGAGCCCAGCACGATGCCATATTCTCCGGCTTGCAGATCGGCCAGTGTGCCGCTGACCATCTTGTCTGCCACGCCAGATACACGCTGCTCTTCCAGCGGCAGGATCCCGCGGACAGCCACGCCGCTGACCCGGTCGCCATTGACCAGCATGCCTTCCCCTTCGATAAACGGGGCAGTCTCCAACACTCTGGGATCTTGCTGTGCCTGAGCGGCCGCCTGTTCCCAGGCCTCCAAGCCCCCCTCGTAGGCAGTAATCGCCGCATGCGAGGTCATGCTCAGAATGCGCAGGCGCAGTTCCTGTTCGAAACCATTCACCACCGACAACACAACCACCAGCACGGCGACACCTACCGCGATGCCCAACATCGAAATCAGTGAAATAAACGAAATGAAGCGGTTGCCACTGCGCGAATGGATATAGCGGCGACCGATAAATGTCTCGAAACGCCCGCCCCCCGACAGTCGCCGGCGCCGTTCAGCCATGGTCATAACGGAGCGCCTCTGCAGGTTCCACCTGGGCTGCGCGCCAGGCCGGGTACAGGGTGGCCAGCGAGCACAACGCAAAAGCCAGACCGAGGATACTGGCAACATCGGACCAGCGAACATCAGATGGCAATCGAGCGATGTAGTAAACGTCGGCAGGCATAAACTCTAGTCCGAGCAAGCCCTCGATCCACGGCACTATGCTCTCGATATTCAGCGCAAGCGGCACGCCCAGCGCCCCGCCGAGGGCGGTTCCGACCAGGCCGATAATCACGCCCTGGACCAGGAAAATTCTCATCACCGCACCCGGGGTCAGCCCGAGCGTGCGGAATATGGCGATCTCGCCGCGCTTGTCCGTCACCACCATGACCAGCGTCGCCACAATATTGAATGCCGCAACCGCCACTACCAGCAGCAGAATAATCGTCATCATCGTCTTTTCGATCCGCACAGCGCGGAAGTAGCTGGCGTTTTCCTCGGTCCAGTCGCGCGTACGCACATCGTCGCTCAGGCGCTCGGCAATCAGCCGGCTGACACCAGGCGCCTGGAACATGTCGGCCAGTTCAAACCGCACACCGGTGACCGCATCTCCGATTCCCAGTGCACCCGCTGCATCCGCGAGATTCACCAGCGCGAGCAAGCCGTCGTGCTCTTCCATGCCCACTTCGAACAGACCTGAAACCTGAAACCGTCGCAAGCGCGGCACCAGATTAGCGCCGCGACCCTGAGGCACCATCAGCACAACTGAATCACCAGGCAGAAGCGCCAGCTGCGCGGCCAGCAAGCGACCGAGAATGATGCGATTCGACCCGGGCTGCAGGTCGGCCAGCTGACCCTCGACCAGGTGGTCACTTATCCGGGAAACGCCTGGCTCCAATCCTGGCTCGATGCCGCGGACAACCGCGGCTTTCAGGCTGGCCCCGTTGCCAAGCATTCCCTGGATCTCGACGAACGGAGCCGCAGCCAACACGCCGGGCACATCCAGCACCTCCTCTCTGACCCGAGACCAGTCCGCCAGGCTACCGTCAGTAGCGCTGACAGCCCCATGCGCGGTCATCGCCAACAGACGTTGGCGCAGCTCATTCTCGAAACCGTTCATCACTGACAACACCACGATCAGTGCAGCCACACCGATGGCGACCCCGAACAGAGACATCAGCGAGATGAAGGACACGAACTGGCTGCGGCGACGCGCACGCAGATAGCGCAATCCGACAAAGGTTTCCAATGGACGGAACATGGCGCGCAATTAAACCACATCCCCCAGCCCGGAAACCGCAGATCAGCGTGATATTACGGATAGCTCAGGACCTCCTGCTGCCAAACCCCGGTCTCAGGCCGATCTCATCCTTGCCCTTTTCCGGGTTGCCCCCACTGCCCGTGGCCCTGTGCCCGTTTGGGCAACACGCAGGAGTGTGACGCACATACTGACAATGTATGCTCAGCATTGTTATAGTCGCCCGGAATCTGTCTGGAGATTTCGAGCATGAACATGAAGTTAGCCGCTCTTGTCGCCTCCGCCCTGATGATCACCGGGCTGGCCCGGGCTGACACCCTGCTGGTGGAGAACGTGGACGAAACCGCGGCCGCCAGCGACACGCGACCCCAGCGCGGGATGACCAAGGCCAGGGTTGAAACCCGTTTTGGCACGCCGGCGAAAAAAGTCGCCGCAGTTGGTGATCCGCCGATTTCGAGCTGGGAATACACTGACTACGTGGTGTACTTCGAGTATGACCGGGTGCTGCACGCGGTTGAAAAGCCGGCCTTAGCTAATAATTAACATTACATATATTTTATAATTATCTGTTTTTAAAATATAAAATGGCCCGATGCGATGACGCAGCGGGCTTTTTTTATGTGTCTGTGGGCGCCCCTTGGCGGCCCCGCCAGGCCCCTCGTCCTGTGAGATAATCGCCGATCTGCGAACCTCACCTCCCGATCCAGCGAATACCACCAACGAATAACCAGCAGCAAATAAGATGTCCCGCCAGCCGCCCTCAACGACTGCCTTGATCAAGCTGCCCCCATTGCCCGCTGCCGGCGCCAGCCAGTCCTGGGGACAGGCCTACGGATGTGCACAGGCGCCGACGCTGGTCGAGCTCGCGTTAAACCAACAGGCGCCGGTGCTGGCCTTGGTAGCCGAACCAAGGGCCGCAGACCGGCTGTGGGACGAACTGCGCTTCTTCGCGCCCGAAGACCTCGATGTGGTGCTGTTTCCGGACAGCGAAACCCTCCCCTACGACGCCTTCTCCCCGCATCCCGACATTACCTCGCAGCGCCTGGCCGCGCTGAAACGGCTCGCTGGCATGGAGCAAGGGATCGTTGTCGCAGCGGTCCCCAGCCTGCTTCAGCGTCTGGCACCCCAAACCTGGGTGGTCGGCAGCAGCCTGCAGGTGGAGGTAGGAGACAAACTCGACATCCAACGTTTCCGCAAGGGCATGGCCGAGGCCGGATACGCCACGGTTTCCGAGGTCACCAGTCATGGAGAACTGGCTGTTCGCGGATCCCTGCTGGACATCTTCCCGATGGGCTCGGACCGTCCCTATCGGATTGACCTGTTTGACGACGAGATCGACACCATCCGCCGCTTTGACCCTGAGAGCCAGCGCTCGGATGCGCCCCAGGACGCAGTCAGCATCCTTCCGGCGCGGGAATTTCCGTTTACCGAGGCCGCCATCGCCTCCTTCCGGGAACGCTTCCGCGAGGCGTTTCCTGGCGACCTCAGCCAGGTACAGATCTATAAAGACGTTTCCGACGGCATCGCGCCAGGCGGCATCGAATACTATCTGCCGCTGTTCTTCGAGCATACGGCAACACTGTTCGACTACCTGCCTCCCGGATCCACAGTGGCAGACCTGGATCAGGCAAGTGCTGGCGCCAGTGAAACCTGGCGCAACATAGAGGACCGCTACGAGCAGTTGCGCCACGATCTCTCGCAGCCGCGCCTGCCACCACGCATGCTGTTTATTGACGGCGAGCAACTGGCGTCATCTATCGCGTCATTTGCCTGCATCAGGCTGCAGACTTTTGCCATCGACGGAGGGATCAATCTCGGTGGCGGCGCCTTGCCACCGGTGCAGCTTGCCAGCCGCGCACCGCAACCGGCTGCGGCGCTGAAATCTTTCCTGTCGACCTTCGATGGCCGCGTGCTGTTTACAGCAGAGTCACCGGGCCGCCGTGAAATGTTGCGCCAGTTATTGACCGAATACTCGATCCCGTTGCCAATATTCGACAGCTGGGCGGATTTTGCCGAGACAGACACAAAGACCGGTCTGGCTATCGCTCAGCTGGAGCAAGGCGCGTGCTTCCCGACCGCCGGTGTTGCCATCGTGCCCGAGGCACAATTATTCGGGGAGCGTGTTCGTCGGCGCCGGCGTCGACGCCACGAACGCGACCCGGAAGCCATTATTCGTGAATTGTCAGATCTCAATATCGGCGCCCCGGTCGTCCATGAGGAACATGGAATCGGGCGTTATCTGGGACTGGAGACGCTCAGTGCCGGCGGCCATACCGGTGAGTTCCTCAGTCTCGAGTATGCCGGCGGCGATCGGCTATATGTGCCGGTCCAGGCGCTTGATCTGATAACCCGCTATATGGGTGCGGCCGCAGAGCACGCGCCGCTGCATCGACTCGGCAGCGAACAATGGCAGAAGGCTCGTCAGAAGGCCGCGCTCCAGGCGCGCGATGTTGCCGCGGAACTGCTCGATGTCTATGCGCGCAGGGCCGCCCGCAGCGGCAAGGCACATCGCTACGACG
The DNA here is from genome assembly GCA_963704875.1 of uncultured Gammaproteobacteria bacterium. Taxonomy (GTDB): domain Bacteria; phylum Pseudomonadota; class Gammaproteobacteria; order Steroidobacterales; family XN24; genus CAMYOC01. The sequence goes on from CAVPIA010000007.1 coordinate 203,445, forward strand.
AGCGCGACTATCGTGCGTTCCGGGACCAGTTCCCGTTCGACGAAACCGCCGACCAGGCAGAGACCATTGAGCAGGTATTGCAGGATCTGAGCGCACCGTTGCCGATGGACAGAGTGGTTTGTGGTGATGTCGGTTTCGGCAAGACCGAGGTCGCGATGCGCGCCGCGTTCGCCGCGACCCAGGCTGGGCGCCAGGTCGCCATCCTGGTTCCAACTACCCTGCTTGCACAGCAACACTTCCAGACGTTTTCCGATCGTTTTGCCGACTGGCCGGTACATGTGGAGGTTTTGTCGCGTTTCCGCAGCGGCGCAGAAACCAGCCGCATTCTCAGCGAGCTCGAAGCCGGCAAGGTCGACATCGTCATCGGCACTCACAAGATATTGCAGAACGATGTCAAGTTTGCTGACCTGGGTCTCGTCATCATTGATGAAGAGCATCGCTTCGGAGTCCGACATAAGGAACGACTGAAAAAGCTGCGCGCAGAAGTCGACGTGTTGACCCTGACTGCCACCCCGATCCCGCGGACGCTGAATATGGCCATGGGGGGGCTGCGCGACCTGTCCCTGATTGCCACTCCGCCCTCGGAGCGTTTGGCGGTAAAAACCTTTGTCAGTCAATGGCAGGACGCGGTGATACGCGAGGCATTCCTGCGTGAGATCCGTCGCGGTGGTCAGATCTACTTTCTGCACAATCGCGTCGAGACGATCGATCAGACAGCGCGCAAACTCGAGCAGCTCGTGCCTGAGGCCAGGGTGCGGATCGCACACGGTCAAATGCGCGAGCGTGATCTGGAGCAGATCATGCTCGACTTCTACCATCGACGATTCAATGTGCTGGTGTGCACGACGATTATCGAAAGCGGCATCGACGTGCCTACTGCCAATACGATTGTCATAGATCGGGCAGACCGTCTCGGCCTGGCCCAGTTGCATCAGCTACGCGGGCGCGTCGGCCGCTCTCATCATCGGGCATACGCCTATCTGCTTACGCCGCCGCGCAAGGCGATGACCGCTGATGCGATAAAGCGGCTTGAGGCGATTGAATCACTCGAGGATCTCGGGGCCGGCTTTATGCTGGCGACCCATGATCTGGAAATACGTGGCGCGGGTGAATTGCTTGGTGAGGGCCAGAGCGGTCAGATCCACGAGGTCGGCTTTGCGATGTACACAGAGATGCTTGAACGGGCAGTGAGCGCGATAAAGAACGGCAGGGATCCGGATCTGAGCAACCCGCTGGAGCATGGCACCGAGATCGGACTGGGCGTCAGCGCACTATTGCCAGCGGACTTTGTACCGGATGTGCATACCCGGCTGGTGCTGTATAAGCGGATCTCGGCGGCCAGCGATAACGCGGCTCTGAGGGATCTGCAAGTGGAATTCATCGATCGGTTTGGGCTGCTTCCGGAGCCCGCGCAGATGTTGTTCAAACTCGCCGAGCTGCGGCTCAAAGCCAGCGAGCTGGGTATCCGCCGGCTTGAGGTCGGCGAGCGCGGTGGCCTGGTCCACTTCTCTTCCCACACCCAGGTAGATCCGGTCCGGTTGATCAGGCTGATTCAGGAGCAGTCCCGAATCTTTCGCCTCGATGGCCAGACCAAGTTACGATTCAGTCTGGATCTGGCGGATGTCGAGCGCCGATTTGCATGGTCGCATGGCTTACTCGACGATCTTGGCGCGAAATCCGCGGCCGCCTGAAGTGTCGATGGAGGAATGCTGATGCCGGAACTGGCCAGGACATGGCGAACGATCATCGGACTGATCGCATTGTCGATTGCCGCCGGGGCCCAGGCACAGGAGACGGCGCTGCCTCGTTTCCAGATCGAACTGGTGGTATTCGAACATCTGTCGTTGCCCTCTACTCCGGAGGCTCCGGTCATTTCGCCGATAGAAATCCCGCCGCCGGTCATCGAAGGACCCTTCCCGCTGCCCGGCGCTGAGGAACCCGGCGCGGACTCCTCGCGGCTATCGCCAGCGCAGACGGAGGAGATAGATGCTGATCAGCCAGACCCGATCTTTTTCGCACTTGCTGCTGAACTGGGGATGAGCAACATTGCCGCCAGTCTGCAGCGCGATTCCGCCTATCGGGTGCTGCTGCATGATGCCTGGATCCAGGACGGCTATGAGGGAGACGCAACGCGGGCGGTCGACATTGGTTTGCTGGAACAAATGGCTCCCGTCGCCAGCGACAGCCGCCGCAACGCTGCCAGCGAAGGCGCAATGCTATCCGGTAGCGTAACTTTCTACCGCGGTCGCTACCTGCATCTGGATCTGGACCTGAGCCTGGGTGAAGGCGCCGGACGTCTGTTGCAGGAGCGCCGCAGGGTGCGCATCGGTGAGGCCGGCTATTTTGACGCGCCAAAACTCGGTGTTATCGCGATGGTGACCAGGGTCAACGAGACTGCCGAAACAGATATCGCTAACGATGCTGCGAGCAGCAGCGGGACTTCGACCAACGAGCCGGCGGCCAACTAAAACACGAGCAACCCGGTGCTGCGGCTAGTCAGCGGCGGCGTGATCGTCAAACCGACCGGTCACAGCACGGTCGCCACCGTCAATGACGGCTTGTTCGAGCTGATTTTCCAGACCTTCAACCATCTGCTCAAGCGAGCCGGTGTTGTCCGGCGCAACGCTCAAGGCAGCGCCGCTCACCGTGATAAAGCGACTTGTCGGCGAATGCGGGTGATGAATGCACAAGGCCTTCACCCGTTCACAAATGCCCGCTACAAAGTCATCCAGAGCTGATCCACCAGTATCACTGGCAAAGCAGGCGATACGTTGCTCGTCATAACGGGAACAGAAATCGCTGCTGCGTTTGAAGCCGGCCCGTACCGCGCCGGCGACCTGGCGCAGAATGGAATCTCCTGCTCGACGCCCGAAGGTCTCAAGGTAGCGATCAAAATGATCGATCGCAAAAAGAAACAGGTTCAGGACCCGTTTCTCGCGCACGCACAAGCCCCATTCCCGGATCAGCGCCTGATCGAAATACACCCGGCTGTGGAGCCCGGTAAGGCGGTCAACGGGCATCTTCGTACGCGCCTCGGTCAGCGAGCGCTGACGATGCTTCAGACGGTCTTTCAATTCATGCAGCGCGCCCACATCGCGCGCGATGCCGATCCACCACCTGATCTGGTCGTTTTCCATCAGCGGCTGCAGATGGAGCTGGTTCCAGAACAGACTTCCGTCTTTGCGATAATTGCGCAACAGGACATCACAGGAGTCACCCTGAGCAATCGCCTCGCGTAACTCGGATACCGGCCGCTGCGCCCGGTCTTCCCCCTGCAGGAAGCGACAATTTTGCCCCAGCATTTCGTCTGCCCTGTAGCCGCTCATCTGCTCGAAAGCCGGGTTGACATAGACTATCGGTACATCAGGTTTACGCGCGTCTGCCACCACCACACCGTCACGTGAGGCACTGACAATCGCTTGCAGCAAAGTGTTGTTGAGTCGGCGGCTCAAATCTTCACCAATAATCAAAGGTCGTTCAGCAATTGCGCAAGAATGTTCGACACCCTGCCCATGCCCTGATCCATATGCAACTCGATCTCACTATGGATACTCCGCTCGCTATCTCCACGTCCGGCGGCCATGTTCACCACTACCGCACAGCACGCGTATTCGATTTCCAGCTCCCGGGCCAGCGCTGCCTCGGGCATCCCGGTCATTCCTACCACGTCGCAACCATCTTTTTCCATGCGGTTGATCTCAGATCTGGTCTCCAGCCTGGGGCCCTGCGTCGCACCGTAGACGCCTCCCGCCCTCAGCGGCACGCCTGCATCTGCTGCTGCCCGGGTCAGCATCCTCCGAACCGATTCAGAATACGGCTCGGTGAAATCGATATGTGCCACGGGTCCGTTTAGGGCCTCGTGGAAGGTCTGGGCGCGACCCCAGGTGTAATCGACGATCTGATCCGGCAACAGCAGTTCGCCAGGCGCCAGCCGAGGATTAATCGCGCCGACCGTATTGACCGCCACGATCCGGTCGATGCCAATGTGTTTCAAGGCCCAGATGTTGGCGCGATAATTTACCTCGTGCGGCGCGAGCGTGTGATCGTTGCCATGCCGGGCCATAAAGTAACCCTGACCACCACCGAGCCGCGCATGGATGACGGAGCCTGAGGGCGCGCCAAACGGCGTGTCCACAGACTGGCTTTCGATCATCTCCAGACCATGCAAGCGGTTCATGCCGCTACCGCAGATGATGCCAACCGCATCGACGCTCATCGCTGCACACCGCTGCCTGGCGCCAGCGCATAGATGCTGGTCAGATCACGGAAGTGTTCGTTGTAGTCCATACCGCAACCAAACACATAGAGGTCCGGGACCTCCAGCCCGACAAAATCAGCCGCGATGCCTTCCCCACAACGACCGTGGATCTTTTGCACCAGCACTGCAGTGCTCACTTGCGCTGCCTGTGCCTGTCGACAATAGCTGGCAATGCTCTTGAGCGTGACCCCTTCGTCAAGAATGTCATCAACAATCAGAACCCTGCGCCCAGCCAGCGGCAGACGTGGCCGGGCAAGCCAGTTCAGCTCGCCGCCCCGGGTCCCTCCGGCGTAGCGCGAGGCGTGCACATAATCGAGCTGGTGGGGAAAATCCAGTCGGGTGCTGAGCCATACCGCCGGTATCATCCCGCCGGTCATCACCGCAATCAGCACCAGCGGCGCACCTTCTTCAGATCCGGCCGCGGCGTCGGGCGCAAACTCAGTGGTGATGGCGGACGCCATCCTGTCGAGGGCCTCCTCCACCTGTTGTCGGGGATGAATCAGCGTCGCATCGCGGCGGATACGCGCCAATGCTGCGGGGCTGTCGCTACCATACGGCTTGCGATCGGATTGGCCGCTCATCCGTCCAGCACCAGATCCGGTCGCTCCAGCAAATGGGCGACGATGCTGCACGCCTGACTCCAGTCTTTCGATGTACACAGGGAGTCCAGCGTCCGGGCACCCCGCCCATGCAGATGCGCCAGACGTACCTGGCTGGCGGGTTCCGAATGGGCAGCAAGCGATTCCACCACGCTGATCGCGGCGGGCCGGTCATTGCACACCAGGATCATGTCGCAGCCCGCTGCCAGCGCCCGGCGCGCGCGCTCCGGCATATCCCCCATGGCCGCTGCCGCGGCCATACTCAGGTCATCCGAAAAAATGACCCCATGAAAGCGCATGCGTCGCCTCAGCTCCTCAGTTAACCACCAACGCGAGAACCCCGCGGGCGCCGGATCGAGTTCGACATAGACCACATGTGCGACCATGACCGCCTCCAGACCGGCGCCGATCAGGCGCTCGTAGGGCTGGATGTCCTCGGCGATATCCACATACGGCCGGTGATCTTCCGGAAGCGCAAGATGGGAGTCCGCGACTACCGCGCCGTGACCCGGGAAGTGTTTACCAGTGGCCATCATGCCGGCGTCTCTCATCCCGCGAATAAACCTTCCCGCAAGCTCTGCCACGACCTCGGCTGAGCGATGAAATGCGCGGTCACCAATCACCGTGCTAACGCCATAATCCAGGTCAAGCACCGGAGCAAAGCTCAAATCCACACCGCAGGCCCTGAGCTCGGCAGCCATCAACCAGCCGGCAGCTGCAGCGCTGCGGCGCCCGGCGTCGTGGTCGATATCGTAGTGACGTCCGATCAGATGCACCGGCGGTAGCGCCGTGAAACCTTCGCGAAAGCGCTGCACCCGGCCGCCCTCCTGATCGACCGCGATCAACAGCGCGGGCTTTCGCAGGGCGTGGATCTCGGCGGTAAGTGCAGTCAACTGGGCCGGCGACTCATAATTGCGTGAAAAGAGAATGACGCCGCCGACTGCAGGGTGGCGCAACAGGTCTCTGTCCTCGGCCTCCAGCTCGACTCCGGCCAGATCAAGCATTACCGGCCCAAGCGTCATTGCTGCTCCCTGATATCGACCCTGTCCCCAACCCGGACCAGATCGAACAATTCGATCACATCCGCATTCGTCATCCGCACACAGCCATGCGATGCGGGCACACCGATCGGCTCGCTTTCCGGCGTGCCATGGATATAGATATACCGCTGCATACTGTCCACCGCCCCAAAACGATTGCGTCCTGGCTCTGTGCCGCTGAGCCATAGTATCCGGCTCAATATCCAATCCCGGTCCGGATGGCGTCTTGCCAGATCCAGGCTCCACACTTCGCCGGTCGGGCGCCGCCCCACCAGCACCGCACCCGAAGGCAGACCCGCACCGATCCTGGCGCGAATCACATGCCGCCCTCTGGGCGTGCACTCGCTGTTGCGCTGCTCCCCGGCGCCCCGCCGCGCGGTCGACACCGCATACGCCCTGATCTCGCAGCCGCCCTCAAACAAGCGCAAACGCTGTGCGGCCAGATCAACTTCGATCCGCCGATTCTGAGATTCAGACATGCGGCCAGCTCTGGTAAGGCGCATCGGCCAGCATCAGATTGTAGTACCGCGGTTCCCCGGTAACCTCTTCACCCAACCACGGCGGGCGAAGAAAATGCTCGTGCTCGCTGTCCAGCTCAATCTCCGCTACTAACAGCCCGAGATTGCGGCCGCTGAACTCGTCTATCTCCCAACGCTTGCCGGCAAAGTCGACAAGATGGCGTACCTTTTCCACCACACGATCGGCGCAGTAGTGCTTGAGCATGAAGCGGCCATCAGCAAGTGACAACGGATACTCGAATTCGCTGCGACTTGCACCGACGGTCACGCCTTTGAGATTCAGATTGGCCTGCTCACCCGCCAGCCGCACCCGCACCGAGCATCGTTCATTGTCGGCAAGATAGCCCTGAATGATCGGCTGCGACGAATGCGCCTGCTCACGCCAATCTTCAGAGGCGAGCAAGAACTTCCTCTCGATCTCCATCGCCATTACGCTAACTGCGCTCGAACAAGGCAATCGACTCTACATGCGCGGTATGCGGAAACATATCCATCACGCCAGCACCACGCAAATCAAATCCGAGTTCGTTCACCAGCGTCCCGGCGTCTCTGGCCAGTGTTGCCGGATGACAGGACACATAGACGATGCGCCGGGCGCCTGTCCTGGCCACAGCAGGCAGTATCTCCTGAGCGCCGGCCCTGGGGGGATCCAGGAACACGCTATCCGCCGCCTGATCGAGCCACCCAAGACCGGTACAGTCCTCAAACAGATTGGCGACGTGAAACTCGGCCAGGCTATCCAGGCCATTGGACCGGGCGTTCTCCCGGGCGCGCCTGACCAGTGCGGCATCACCTTCGACCCCGACCACCTGGGCACCAAGACGAGCGATCGGCAAGCTGAAGTTACCCAGACCACAAAACAGATCGAGGATCCGTTGCCCCGGCGCAGGTGCCAGCAGTGCCATCGCCCTGCTTACCATCTTGCGGTTGAGTTCAGCGTTGACCTGGATGAAATCCGTTGGCAGGAAACGGAAATCCAGGTCGAACTCGGGCAAGCGGTAATGCAGGTCGCGCGCTGATTCTGACAAGGGTCTGATTGAATCAGGCCCTTTCGGTTGCAGATACAGGTCTATGTCATGATCCAGTTCAAAGGCTCTCATCTGCTCGAGATCCGCATCGCTTGGCGGGTCCAGCACACGCAGCACGAACGCACACCGATTATCGGCTATGCAGACTTCGACCTGAGCCAGGCGACGGCGGATGGTCAGGCTGCCGATCAACTCGGCCAGAGGCTGGATAAGGTCGCCGGCCGGCTTAGCCAGCACCGGGCAGGCGTCGAGATCCGCGACAAAGGACTTCGCCCGCTCACGGAAGCCCACCAGCACCCGCCCTTTCTTTTGCACATAACGAACGCCAAGCCTCGCCCGGCGGCGATATGCGCTGTCCGGGCCACTCAATGGCTCAAACACAGACCCCGGGCAGACCTTGCCAATCCGCTCCAGGTTTTCCAGCAGTACTTTCTGCTTGGCCTCAAGCTGCCCATCAGCGGACAGATGCTGCAGCGTGCAGCCACCACACACGCCGAAATGCGCGCACACCGGCGCTACCCGATCCGCAGCCGCATCGAGCACATTTACCACGCGGCCCTCGTCATGGTGCCGACGGCGTCGGATCCTCAAGATTTCTACCGTTTCTCCGGTAAGACCGCCATCAACAAACAAGGTCTTTCCATCGCAGCGGGCCACACCGCGGCCATCGTGGCTAAGGTCGATGATGGTCACCTGCTCGGGTATCGCATCGGTGGCAGCTCTCATCCAGGCTGCTCCCACGCCGCCAGGAACGCCTGGATATGTGGCCGCTCATCTGTTGTCAGCATCGCCCGGACCCGTTCCAGTTCCGCTTCATGTTCATCGCGATTGAGGTGGCCGCGCATCAACTCAAAGCGCAAATACACGAGAAATGTATTGAGAACATCGGTCTCACAATAATCCCGTATCCGGGTGATCCCACCATCCTGGAAACAGGGCCACACTTTGTCCCCGCTCATGCCCAGCTTTCCGGGAAGGCCGAGCAATACGGCTATCTCATCCAGCCTGGCTGCAGCGCGCGGCTGAAATCCGGCCAGCACATCCATCACATCGGTATGGCGCCAGTGATAGCGACTGAGATAGTTATTCCATCGGAATGACTGGTCCGACGTCCCCGTCTCCCAGTAACGCGGCGCGGAGATTCCATGACGCAGCGCGCGATAATGCAGCAACGGAAGATCGAAACCGGAGCCGTTCCATGACACCAGATCGGGTGAGTAACGATCGATGCCGTCATAAAAACGCTGTATCAGTTCGGCTTCATCGGAATCGGGCTCGCCAAGACTCCACAGCCTGAGTTCCTGGCGACTGCGCAACAGGACAGAGATAGCCACAACCTGGTGCTGATGTAAGGGCAGAAACTCGGTACCGGCTTTCTCCCGACGCTGTGCGAACATTACTTTGGCGACGGTATCGTCATCCATTCCGCTCAAGCCGTTGTAGCGGCGACCGAAGTCCACGTCCGGGATCGTCTCGATGTCGAAAACCAGGCAATGCATGGATCTATGCCACCCCGCGCCCCTGTCCGCTGGCCCAGTCGTGCAGCAACACGGCCACCGCTACCACCAGACCGGCTTCGTCAGTCAGGGTGATGTGGCCGTCACCTATGCC